>CAVXBS010000017.1:0-158848 GCA_963759975.1 uncultured Actinomycetota bacterium | reverse complement strand
GCCGGGCCCCGACGTCGCCGAGCGGCTCGTCCGGGTCGTGGAGCTGGTCGACCGCATGAGCACCACGATCACCTCGCTCGCTCGCGATCGCCCGCAACGAGGCCCGACTCAGACAGCCGCACCGACGCGCGACCGACGCTCGTCGAGGCCGTGCTCGAGCATCGCCCGGAGCAGACCTGGACTGACGATCTCGAGCGACGGCCTCGACGGCGTGGAGATGTCGGTGCCGGCCGAGCTGGCGGTCCGCGCGCTGGCGCCCATCGTCGACAACGCTTTCGCGCACGCCCGTACGTCCGTTGAGTTCCGGGCGGCCGCCCGACGACCGCGTCGGTCGAGATCACCGTCAGCGACGACGGCGACGGCATCGCGGTGCAGTCGACCCGGCGTCGCTGTTCCGGTCCGGCGTCCAGGGGTGAGGACAGTTAGACGGAGCCGGACTCGGACTGGCCCTTCGCGACGCATCGCGCGAACGCTCGGCGGCGACGTCACCCTCACCTCGACCCTCGACCCGACAAGCTTCACGCTGACGCTGCCACGCAACTGACGCAGTCAGGTACGATCAGGTTGCCACCGCAGGGTGGCTGCATGAGCCAATCACCTGACACCGCCAGCCGTCCGACGACCCACGTCGACCGCGGCGCATGGACCCGCATCCTGCTGAACAAGGTCCCGGAGGTCACGATCTGTTCTGGGTGGTCAAGATCCTCTCCACAACGGTCGGCGAGACCGCCGCCGACTTCCTCAACGAGAACGTCGGACTGGGTCTGTCGGCGACGACCGCGCTGATGGCGCTGCTGCTGGCCGGGGTGCTGGTCGCCAGTTCTCGGTCCGGCGCTACATCCCGGCGATCTACTGGCTCGCCGTCGTGCTGATCAGCGTCGTCGGCACCCTGTTCTCGGACAACCTGGTCGACAACTTCGGCGTCAGCCTCTGGACGACCACCGCGATCTTCGCCGTCGGCCTGGTCGTCTCGTTCCTCGCCTGGTACCGCTCCGAGCGCACGCTGTCGATCCACTCGATCGTCACCCGTCGCCGTGAGGCGTACTACTGGCTCGCGATCCTGTTCACCTTCGCCCTTGGCACCTCCGCCGGAGACCTCGTCGCCGAGAAGCTGCCGTCGGCTACCTCCCGTCCGCCCTGATCTTCGGCGGCGTCATCGCCCTGATCACGCTGCGTCTACGGGTTCAAGGCCGACGCCGTGCTCGCGTTCTGGGCGGCATACATCGTCACCCGGCCGTTCGGCGCCTCGATGGGCGACTTCCTGACCGCGCCGACCAAGGACGGCGGGCTTGGCCTCGGCACGAACGGCACGAGCGCCCTGTTTCTCGCGATCATCCTCGCGTGCGTCGGCTGGTTCACGATCCAGGACAGGCGCCAGCGAAGGAACTCGTCGTCGCCCCTGCCTGATCCACCCCACCACTTCCCCGCCCAGGCCCATCCCCGAGGGCTTGGGCGGGGCAGCCCTATCTTCGAAGGTGCAAATGAGTTCTCGCTTCCTCCCGGTCGCGGTGCCCACCGTCTTGGTCGCCGTGCCAGTCCTGGCGTGCTCACGCTGGCCGACTCGGCCCGCGAGCACGACGGCGTCTCGGCGAACGTCGACCCGCACATCGCCGCCGACGCTCTCGATGCCCGCACGGGATTGCTGACTCACCTCGCGAGCTGCTCACGCTCGCCGGGAGCGAGGTCGTGGTCGGCTCGCTGGCGTTGCTGCTGGTGGTCACCCTGCTTGAGAGGCGTGGACAGTTCTTTGCTGGCTGCGCCGCAGCGGCCATGGCGGTCTCCGCGGCTCTGACGGTTGGCATCAACTCGCGGTCGAACGGGCGCGCCCCGGTGAGGCGAACCGGCTCGGACCGGTCGATTCGTCCTACTCGTTCCCTTCGGGGCATACCCTCAACTCGGCGGTGCTCCTTGGCCTTGTCGTGATCCTGCTCGTCCCGCTGATCGAGGCCCGGCGGAAGCGCATCGCCATGGTCATCGGTGCTGGCTTGCTGGCGGTCGGGATCGGCGCTAGCCGGGTCTATCTGGGCTATCACTGGGCCAGCGATGTTGTCGCCTCGTGGCTGCATCGCGATCGCACTGCTCGCAGTTGTACGCGCTGCGGTCCGGGTGTGGGGATCGCGGGACGACCGCAGATTGCAATCAGGCGGCAGTCAGGTTCGCGCGCCTAGCGTGACGTCATGATCGCCGCCCTGACACCGCTGCTCTACTCACTCGGCCCGGCGGCGCTGCTGCTGGTGATGGCGGTCGTCTTCGCTGAGAGTGGGCTGCTCGTCGGGTTCTTCCTTCCGGGCGACTCGCTCCTGTTCCTTGCCGGCGCCTCGTCGCTTCGGGCGTCATCGGCCTGCCGATCTGGATCCTGGCCTCGGCGTCTTCATCGCCGCAGTCGCTCGGCGACCAGGTCGGATACCTGATCGGTCGACGGTTCGGCCCGCGGCTCTTCTCGCGACCAGACTCTCGGCTCTTCTCCCAAGCCAACGCCACCGCGCCCGACACTTCTTCGATCAGCCACGGCGCCAAGGCGGTGATCCTGGCACGGTTCGTCCCGGTCATCAGGACCTTCGTGCCTGCGACCGCTGGATCGCCACCATGGCCGCCGTCGGTTCACGACCTACAACCTCATCGGCGCGGCGGTCTGGTCGGTCGTATCGTCGCCGCCGGCTTCCTCTTCGGCGGGATCCCGTTCGTCGCCGAGCACATCGAGCTGATCACTATCGGCCTCGCTGCACTTCAGTGGTACCAGCGGGCATCATGTAACTCCGTTTACCGCCGCGCCGGCCCGTACACATGTGACGCTTTTTCGGTCAGGTTCGATCAGGTGGACGTACCTACTGTCTTGTCCCATGCCCACACGAGAATTCCGCGCAACCAAGGTTCCCGAAGTCTTCCTCCTCTTCTGGATCGTCAAGCTGCTGACCACGGGATGGGCGAGGCCGGATCCGACTTCCTCGGCACCGTCAGCATCCCGTTGGCCGCCCTGATCGGGATCGGCGGCTTCTTCCTCGTCCTGTGGCTGCAGCTGCGAGCCGACCGCTATCACCCGGTGCGCTACTGGACCACGGTCCTGAGCGTCGCGCTGTTCGGCACGATGATCGCCGACGGGCCACACGTCGCGCTCGGCACGCCGTATGCCGTGGACGCCGCGATCTACCTGGCGCTGCTGTGCGGGCTCCTCGCCTGGTGGAGGCGCGAGCGAGGGGACGCTCTCGGTGCACTCGATCACGACGCGCCGCCGCGAGCGGTTCTACTGGGGCGCCGTGCTGCTCACGTTCGGCCTCGGAACCGCGCGTCGGCGACGCCACCGCGATCGAGATGGGGCTCGGGTTCGCCTGGTCGATCGTGCTCTTCGGGGTCCTCATCCTGGTGCCCGCTGGCGCTCTGGCGGCTCGGACTGGACGCCACGATCGCGTTCTGGGCGGCGTACGTGCTGACCCGCCCGCTCGGTGCGTCGGTCGCCGACTGGCTCGGCAAGTCGCACTCGGCCGGCGGCCTCGGTTGGGGCGACGGGACCGTCACCGGCCTCGGCCTGCTGATCTTCGCCGCGCTGGTCGCCTACCTGGCCGTCACCCACAGCGACGTGGAGGGATCACACGGGCCCGCCGGGACGCGGGGCATCCGCGGACGAGCTCGATCCGGTCTAGGACAAGCTGCGCGAGGCTCCATTGGAGGAAGCCTCGCTGATCAGGTTCTGTGCAGGTCGCGGCCAGCAGGGCGACGCCGTGAGCGCCAAAGGCAAACGAGCGAACGATGATGCCCGGCGTTCGCGCGCGAGTCGACGGGTGCGGCGTGACCTGGTGCTCGCCGCGGGCCTCCTGTGCGTGCCGGTCTGCGTACAGCTGATACGGCTGATGCTGGGCTGAACGGAATATGACGCAACAGGCAGGACATCGGATGCCGACGACTTTCACGGCCTGCCGCTACATCCGCTCATCGTGCACGCGACGGTCGTCATCGTTCCGCTCGCGGCACTGACGGTTCTCCTGGCGGCGCTCTGGCCTCGCTTCAGGGGGTGGGCGGCCCGCTGCCTGCTGGCATCAGCCTCGTTGGACTGGTCCTCGTGCCGCTGTCCACGTCGACCGGTGAGACGCTCGAGCGACACGTCCCGCACTCAGCACTCCTCGAACGGCACACCCACCTCGCGGACGGGCTGCTGCCATGGATGATCGGCCTGCTGGCCGTGGCCCTGGTGGGCTACGCCCTCCAACGGCAGCGCACACCGATCTCGAGAGCCGTCCCGATCCTCGTGGCGGTGCTGACTGTTGTCGCCGTCGTGGGGACGACCGTGCAGGTGGTCCGAATCGGTGAGAGCGGTGCCAAGGCTGCGTGGGCCGGCACCGACATGACTCGGTGAAACAGATGACGGCCGTCAGTCGGTGGCGTCGCGGAACAGCTCGGCGGCCGGGCCGACGATCAACGGATCAGGCCGCGCGACCAGCTCGTGGTCCTTGTTGTCGTAGTCGAACTGCGCCAGCACGTGCCGCATCGACTCGACGCGGGCGCGCTTCTTGTCGTTGCTCTTGACGACGGTCCACGGCGCCACGGATGTGTCGGTACGGGCGAACATCGTCTCCTTGGCGCGCGTGTAGGCGTCCCACTTGTCGAGCGACTGCAGGTCCATCGGCGACAGCTTCCACTGCCGGACCGGATCGACCTGGCGGATGGCGAAGCGGGTGCGCTGCTCCGAGGCGGTCACCGAGAACCAGAACTTGATGAGGTGCAGGCCGTCGTTGACCAGCATCTTCTCGAACGTCGGCGCCTGCCGGATGAACTCGTCGTACTGGTCGTTGGAGCAGAAGCCCATGACCCGCTCGACGCCGGCACGGTTGTACCAGGACCGGTCGAACATCACGATCTCGCCGGCGGCCGGCAGGTGCTGCACGTAGCGCTGGAAGTACCACTGGGTCTCCTCGCGCTCGCTCGGCTTCTCCAGCGCCACGACCCGCGCGCCGCGAGGGTTGAGGTGCTCGGTGAACCGCTTGATCGTGCCGCCCTTGCCGGCGGCGTCGCGGCCCTCGAAGACGAGGACGAGTCGCCCGCCCGTGCCCTTGATCCAGTTCTGGAGCTTCAGCAGCTCGATCTGCAGGAGCCGCTTCTGCAGCTCGTACTCGTTGACGTCCATCCGAGCCTCGTACGGGTATCCCTCGCGCCAGGTGTCGATCGGCTGGCCGCGGTGATCGAGCAGGACCGGGTCGTCGTCCTCCATGTCGATCACCGAGTAGCCGCCGCAGCCGGTCGATGTCGACGCGCGCGGGCGCCCCGAAGTCAGTCGTCATGCGCACAACCTAGAGATCTGCGACGACGGTGCGGTGGACGCTCGGCGACGCTGCGATGAACAGCGCCGGGGCAGCCCGTGATAGACCCATCACGTGACCACAGGTGCAAGCGGCGGGAACCGCGGACGTCTCGTCGTCGGCTGGACCACCGCCGCCGCTGCGACGGTGCGACCTCGCGCGGATGGCTGCCTCATTCGCCGGCGTGGGGGCCGACCAGGTCCGCGTCGTCCGGGCCTGCCGATCGTGCGGCAGCGACCAGCACGGCACGCCGTACGTCATCGGGCTCGACGCACGCCTGTCCACGTGAGCCTCAGCAGAGCCGGCGATCTGGCCGCGCTCGCGGTCTCCGACGCTGGTCCGGTCGGGATCGACGTCGAGCGCCTGGACGCCGCGGCAGGCTCACCCGACATAGCGACCTGGGTGCGCAAGGAGTCGGTCGCCAAGGCCACCGGGCACGGGCTGACGATCGATCCCGATCGGATCGAGGTGACTCCGCCCGGCACGGCCCCGGCCCTGCTCGCCTGGCCGGCCGACGAGCCGCTGGCCTCCCCCGCGTGGATGTTCGACGTGACGTGTCCTGACGGATACGTCGCCGCCGCGACGGTGTTGTCGCAGGCTCAGCCCACGCTGGTCACGTCGAGCAGGCGCCGGAAGGCTGACCTCGCGCAGCCACGCATCGAACACCCCGCCCACCGACGCCCCGCACAGCTCGCCGGTCAGCGCGATGAAGTCGTCGGTCGTCACCGACCCGTGGGCGTACCGGCCGGTCCAGGCGCGCAGCACGTCGAAGAACCGGTCATCGCCGACCTCCGTACGAAGCGCGTGCAGCAGGAGCGCGCCACGCTTGTAGACGCGGTCGTCGAACATCAGCTCAGGGCCCGGATCGCCCAGCTGGAAGTCCTGGTCGAGCTCGCTCAGGCGGTCCCAGTGCAGCTGCGCATGGTGCCCGGCGGACGGCCGGCCCGACTCCTCTGACCACAGCCACTCGGCGTAGCACGCGAAGCCCTCGTGCAGCCAGATGTCGCGCCAGCTCGTGAGGGTCACGCTGTTGCCGAACCACTGGTGGGCCAGCTCGTGCGCGACGAGACGCTCGCTGTCCCAGTCCTCGGTGGCGAAGTTCGATCCGAAGACCGCAAGCCCTTGCGCCTCCAGCGGGATGTCGAGCTCGTCGGCGGTGATGACGGCGGTGTAGGCGGCGAACGGGTAGGGCCCGAAGAGTCGGACGAAGGCTGTCATCATCTCGCCCTGACGGGCGAACGGCCCGCCGCTGGCGGCCTTCTTGCCGGCCGGATGGACCGTCCGGATCGGCACGCTGCTGCCGGACTCGACCACGCCGTAACGGCCGATCTGGACCGTTGCCAGGTAGGTCGCCATCGGCGACTCCTCGACGTGCCGCCAGGTCGTGCCTGCCGAGCGACGCCGCTTGCTCTCGAGGACGCCGTTGGCCACGACGAGGTAGTTGGACGGCGCCGTGATCTCGATGGCGTACGTCGCCTTGTTGGACGGCCGGTCGTTGCACGGGAACCACGACGGCGCCCCGTGCGGCTGGGACGCCACGATGACGCCGTCGGCGAGCTCCTCCCACCCGGCCTCCCCGTCGAGGCCCGGCATGGGCTGGGGCGAACCGGCGTACGAGACGACGACCGTGAACGTGCTTCCGGCGGCGATGGGGCTCCGAGGCTGGACGACGAGCTTGCTCTTGCGGTGTGTGTGCTTGCGCCGGGGATCCGTCGACGCTGACCTTGGACACCCGGAGGCGGTAGAGGTCCAGCCTGATCTCGTCGATGTCGTCGAGTGCCGTGGCGCTGAGCATCGCCCGACCCGAAAGCCGGTTCGACTCGATGCTGTAGTCGAGCTGCAGGTCGTAGCGAGTCACGTCGAACGAGTGGTCACCGTGGTCCGGGACGTAGCGGTCGTCCTCGACACCGACGGACACGGTCCGCGTCATCGCGAGGCCACGACGGCGTCGTCGTCGGCCCAGGGCCCGATCGGGTTGCCGATCCAGCGGGTCTTCTTCGGCACGGACTCACCCCGCATGACCAGCGACACCGGTCCGATCGAGGCATGCGCGCCGATCGTGGCGGCGGGAAGTACGACGCTGTGGGGTCCGAGCGTTGATCCTGGCTCGAGGGTGACCGTGTCCATGCTGAGTATCCGATCATGGAACAGGTGCGTCTGCACCACGCAGCCCCGGTTGACGGTGCTGCCGGCACCGAGATGGATGAGGTCGGCCTCGGGCAACCAGTAGGTCTCGCACCACACGCCACGGCCGACCCGCGCGCCGAGCGACCGCAACCAGAGGTTGAGCACCGGCGTCCCCGATGCGGTGCGCGCCAGCCACGGCGCGCCGAGCACCTCGACGAACGTGTCCGCGAGCTCGTTGCGCCACACGAAGCTGCTCCACAGGGGGTGCTCAGCGGTTCGCACCTTGCCGACCAGAAGCCACTTGGCGCCGCTGGCCACGACAGCGGCAGCGGCACCCGCGGCGATCAGCACCAGGCCCGAGGTCGCCGCTGCGACCGGCCAGCCCTGTCCGGCCAGCCGCTCCAGCCCGAAGACGACGAACAGGCCGAGCAGCCCATTGACGATCAGGGGCACGATGCGGGCCAGCTCGATGACCGCGCGCCGCACGCGTACTCGACGCTCGGGCGAATGCGTACGACTGTCGTCGGTCTTGTCAGAGGATCGGCGCAGCTTCTGCGGCGGGCTGCCGAGCCAGGACGTGCCGGCCTTGGCCTCGGCGCGACGCGGTGCGGCCGAGAGCACCGCGACCAGGCCGCCCTTGGGGACCTTGCGCCCGGGCGCCGTCATGCCGGAGTTGCCGACGAACGCCCGGCGTCCGATCTTGACCTGCTCGATCCGCAGCCAGCCGCCGCCGAGCTCATACATGCCGAGCATGGTGTCGTCGGCCAGGAACGCGCCGTCGTTGACCGACGTCAGCGCCGGGAGCATCAGCACGGTCGAGGCCTCGACGCCGTCACCGATCCGGGCACCCAGTGCTCGCAGCCAGGCCGGGGTCAGCGTGCTCGAGTAGAGCGGGAACAGCCAGCGTGCGCGCGTCATCCATCAGCCGCACCACGGACCATGCCTGCCACCCGCGAAGACTGTGCACCGGATAGGTGCCGCTGGTCAGGCCGACCGATTGCAGCCGCACGGATGCCAGCACGAGCAGAGCGAGTGCGACGAACCCGATCAGCACTCCGGCGGGTGCCGCGACCGACGCGCGGAGCAGCGCCTCGCCCAGGTTGTCCGCAGACCTGACGAACGGCGACACCGCAAGGACGCCGATCCCTGCCGCCAGCACCGGCAGCAGTGAGATGGCGGCGGCCACGACGGCATACGCGAAGGTCCATCGCCGTCGACGCGGTGCTCGCGTGCTGGTCAAAGGGCCACGGGCCGCACCGTTGCGACGCGCCGGAGCGCCCGACCAGTACTCCCCGGCCGGCACGCTGCCGAAGACGGCTGACCCCGGGCCGACCTCCGCACCAGACCCGACTTCCGACCCCGGGCCGAGGAAGCTGCGCACCCCGATGCGCGCATCGGCACCGACGGAGATCCTGCCGATGTGCACCGTGTCGCCGTCCAGCCAGTGTCCGCTGAGATCCACCTCCGGCTCGATCGACGCGCCGTTGCCGATCTCGACCATCCCCGTGATGGGCGGCAGTGAGTGCAGGTCCACGTCCGAGCCCACCCGCGCGCCGAGCAACCTGGCGTACGTGGTCAGGAGCGCGGCGCCGGAGAGCGACCCGGCTCGCAGCTCGTCGGCCAGGTGCTCGGCGAGCCACAGGCGAAGGTGCACCCCGCCGCCCCGTGGATGGGCGCCCGGCGAGACGCCACGCAGCAGGACCCGCGCGCCCAGCGCCGCCAGGACCATCCGCCCGGGAGGCGCGATCAGCAGGAGCCAGCCGGCGGCAATCCATCCCCAGGAGATCTGCGGCAACCAGGACCAGCCGAGCAACGCGCCGACCAGGTGATTTCCGGCCGCGACCCAGGTCAGCCACCGCAGACCGCTCAAGGTCCGCAACGGGATGGTCAGGAGGATCTGAGCGGCTTGCGTCGAGGTGCGCACCGGTCGAACCGGGGAGTTCTGCCGCGCTTGGGCGTTCGACATGGCATCAAGGCTTGTCGCCAGAGCCGCGATCGATGGATTCTCGTACACGTCGGCCACCGTGACCTCGGGGAACTTCTCCCGGAGCCGCCCCACCAGCTGGGCGGCACTGAGGCTCCCGCCGCCGAGGACGAAGAAGTCGTCGGCCTGGCTCGTGACCACGGCACCCAGCAGGTCGAGCCACAGGGTCTTGAGCCATGCGCTCGTCCCCTCGAAATGGCTCTCGCCCCCAGACGAGTCGACGCTCGGCAGCGGCCACGGCAAGGAGTCGCGGTCGATCTTGCCGGAGGTGCGGGTGGGCATGGTCTCGAGCCGGGCGAGCCGGGGCACCAGCGCCTCGGGCATCTGGCCCCGCAGCACCGCGAGGGCTCCGGCCAGGTCGAACGCGGGCTCGGTCGCCACGTAGCCGACGAGGATGCGGTTGCCGGCCTCCGTCGTGCGGATCGCCGCAGCCGCCGCGGCGACCCCGGGGAGCCCCAGCAGCGCGCTGTCGATCTCGCCGAGCTCGATGCGGCGGCCGCCGATCTTGATCTGCTCGTCCGCGCGGCCCACGAAGACCAGGCCTTCGCCGTCGTACGTGACCAGGTCGCCGCTGCGATAGGCGCGATCCCACCCGAGGCTCGGCATGGGCGCATACTTCTCGGCGTCCTTGGCCGGGTCGAGGTAGCGAGCCAGCCCCACCCCGCCGATGATGAGCTCACCCGTCTCGCCGGGCGGCACCTGCTGACCGGCCTTGTCGACGACGGCGAGATCCCAGCCGGCGAGCGGCAGCCCGATGCGTACCGGCGTGCCGGCCTCCAACGGTGCCGCGCAGGCGACCACGGTGGCCTCGGTCGGACCGTACGTGTTCCACACCTCGCGGTCGGGAGCAGCCAGTCGCTCGCCGATCTCGGGCGGGCAGGCCTCGCCACCCACGATCAGGAGGCGTACGTCGTCCAGCACGCCGGGCGGCCACAGCGCGACCAGGGTCGGAACGGTCGACACCACGGTGATGCTGTTGGCGACCATCCACGGCCCGAGATCGCTGCCGCTCTTGACGAGGGATCGCGGCGCGGGCACGAGACACGCCCCGTGCCGCCAGGCGAGCCACATCTCCTCGCACGACGCGTCGAACGCCACGGAGAGTCCGGCCATCACCCGGTCGCCCGGGCCCAGCGGACGATCCTGGAGGAACAGTGCCGCCTCGGCGTCGACGAACGCGGCCGCCGACCGGTGGGAGACGGCCACACCTTTGGGCGTACCGGTCGACCCGGAGGTGAAGATGACCCACGCGTCGTCGGTGGGCAGCGGCTCTCCGTCCAGCGCGGGGACGCCGCCTGCGCGACGGGAGGTGATCACGAGCCCGTTGCCGACGACCGCTGCGACATCGGCCTCGCCGAACACCGTGCGGGCCCTCGAGTCGGGATCGTCGACATCGACCGGCACGTACGCGGCACCGGCGACGAGGATCCCCATGATCGCGACGTAGAGGTCGAGCGTGCCCGAGTCGACCCGGACACCGACGCGATCGCCGCGGCCCACCCCGCGCTCCTGCAGATCCGACGCAAAGGCATCTGCCGCCTCGCAGAATGCCGCGTACGTGAGCACGTTCGAGCCGTTGTCGAGCGCTGAGGCGTCCGGGTTGTCGCGAGCCGTCCGACGCAGGATGTCGACCAGTGTCCGCGGCGGCGGAGCCTGGGTCGACTTCAGCAGGGACGCGAGCTGGTCTGACGCGAACGCGCTCAGATCGGGGGCCGACACGACCAAACCTTGCAGGAACGACATGAACCCGCGGTGAACCGCAGGGGCGCAAACGTTCGCCTGCCGTTTGTTGAACCGCGTCTGCGTCGACCCTAGATTGGATGACGAGCCGGCGGGTGAGCAACGCCCCGCCGGTGCACACAGGCTCAAGGTCTTGCTTCAACCTTCGAAGTGCCCTGAGCGACTGAGCCCCTCACCACCCACCTGGTTCGAGGGGCTCCGTCATGTCGTGGTCAAGACCCGGCCGGCGTCGCGACGCTGCGGACTGACGGGCTGCGTCTTGATCGAATTCGCAAGTCGTTCGCGGCCACCTTCGTCGCGATATCCCGCGTCGCGAGTCGCATGGTGCGAAACGTCTTGATCGAGGACGCACACCGGCTGCGGGCTAAATGCCGAACGTGACTTGCTCCCCTCGCCAGCTCATTCCGCGGACGAACTGCTCCCAGTTCAACGCCTCTGGGTCAACGCGTCGGCTCCACTGCAGGTCGCGGTCATCTCGGAAGTATCCGAACTCCACGACGTACTCCGCCATGCCCAGGATCTCATCGACCAGCAGCGGATTCGCCCCCAGGTCTGGGACGTACGTGAGAAGGCCCTCGCGGGAAAACGCGTCCCGGTACTCGGCCTTGAGTCCTGTTGCACGGGAGAACGCCTCGACCATCTCCTGCGGCGAGATTGTTTCCCCAACGATCGGCAACGTAGCGCCCGTGTACTTCTCTGGGTGGGAGAAGACCTCCACAACAGGCGGCCCTGTCGCGGTGATCGGGTCCACGAATGGAGCACGAAAGTCTGCAGGAAGGTAGAACGGCATCAGCACGGTGTCCCCGTCAATCTGAGGAGCGTAGTACTCGAGCGCGTTCGTGTAGAAGAACGCGAGCATGACGACGGTGTGAGCGACCGGCAGATTCTTGATGTGCTCGGCGACCAACGCTTTGTCCGTGAAGTGAGGCGCCCACTTGGCGCCGGATGATCTCTCCTCGACGTTCTCCAGCGCACTGAAGACGACGTGTTGCACGCCTGCCTCAACGGCGGCATCAGCCAGTTCACATCCAAGGAGAAACTCGTCAGTAGATGGCGGCGCGACAGGCGGCGTCATCAGGAATGCTCCATCAGCAGACTCGAACGCGCGCACGAGCTCCGACCTATGGCCCAGCTCGAGCGGGACGGTGCAGACCTCAGCACCCATTCTCGCGAGACTCTGGGCCTGAGCGGAGTCGGCGTTTCTCGTCAGGGCCCTCACTCGGAACTTTGAACTATCGAGCAGGGAGGCCGTGACGCTCCTGCCCTGCTTGCTCGTCGCACCTGCGACGACGATCAACGGCTTCTGCGCTTCGGACACCATGCATTTTCCTTTCATGTGGGGTTGATGAGCACGGCACGGGCGACGCTGCCGTCGACACGTCCGCAGAGAACTCGTGGCTCCCATTCATATCTAAGTATCGCAATATGTCACTTTGTCGTCGACATCGCAACGACATATCGCGATACGATGGCTCGACAAGCACAAGGAGGAGTGAGTGGCAGCCTCAAATGGGCGCGCCCCGGAAGGCATCAAGCCTTCGCAAGTAGTGGAGGCGCTGAAGGCTTTGTCGAACCCCGCGCGCTTGCAGATCATGAATTGGCTTCGGGACCCAGACGGCGAGTTCGCTCGTTGGGAGCCCATAGCCGACCGCAACGATGTTGGGGTGTGCGTGAGTCATCTGCAGGCCAAGTCCGGTCTAGCTCAATCCACGGTGTCGTCCTACATGGCAGTGCTAGAGCGAGCAGGCCTGGTCAAGAGCACGCGCGTTGGGAAATGGGTTCATTACCAGCGCGACGAGGGCGTGATGACGCAACTTGCGGAGGCGCTTCGCGGTGCAGACTAGGCGCCACCCAGGCGTACGAGACCCCAATGCGTGACGGACGGGACCAACTCGTGGGGTTGGAGTGCTGAGCCTGATTGAGAATCCGAAACAGAGAAAGCAGAAGGGCCTTTGACCCGCGCTTCCGCAGGTCAAAGGCCCTTCTCGATTCCCGTGGCAGGTTGAATCCCCCCGGCGTGTCCGGAGACTCCGTTCCTTGGGAAGGATGGAGTCATGTCAGGGAGAACTTCGAAGAGGTACCCGGTCGAACTGCGTGAGCGGGCGGTCCGGATGGTCGAGGAGGTCCGCGGCGATCATGAGTCCGAATGGGCGGCGATGAACAAGGTCGCTGAGCTGCTCGGTATCGGCACGGTCGAGACTGTGCGCAAGTGGTGTCGTCAGGCTGAGATCGATGCGGGCAGCCGGCCAGGGCTGACGACCGATGAGTCGGCCGAGCTGAAGCGCCTCAAGCGGGAGAACGCTGAGCTCAAACGCGCCAACGCGATCCTGCGGAGCGCGTCGGCTTTCTTCGCGGCCGAACTCGACCGGCCACAGCGTTGATCGTGCAGTACATCGACTCGGTCGCGGGCAGCCGCGAGCCTGGTGGTCTGCGATGGGGTGTCGAGTCGATCTGTGACCAGCTCACCGAGCTGGGCGCGAAGATCGCCCCTGCGACCTACTACGAACACCGTGGGAGGCAGCCGACCGCGCGCGAGCAGCGTGATGCCGAGCTCAAGCCGATGATCGCGGCTGTTCATGCCAGCAACTACGGCGTCTATGGCGCCCGGAAGGTCTGGCTGACCCTTAATCGTGAACGCCCAGATGGTGCGGAGCCGATCGCCCGGTGCACCATCGAGCGGCTCATGGGCGAGCTCGGCTTGACTGGCGCGGTGCGGGGCAAGGTCAAGCGGACCACGATCAGCGACCCGCGGACACCGAAGCCGAGCGACCTGGTCGGCCGCAACTTCCGTCCGCTCGCGCCGGATCGGCTCTGGGTCGCGGACTTCACCTATGTCTCGACCTGGTCGGGCTGGTGCTACACCGCATTCGTCATCGACGCCTACGCACGCCGGATCGTGGGCTGGTCGGTCTCGACGTCGATGACGACCCGGTTCGTCGTCGACGCCGTCGAGCAGGCGATCTGGACCCGCGGACGCCAGGGCCGCGATCTGACCGGGCTGGTCGCGCACCACGACCACGGCAGCCAGTACCTGTCCGTGGCCTACTCCGAGCACCTCGCCACCGCGGGAATCAAGCCCTCGACCGGTGCGGTCGGCTCGTCGCACGACAATGCGCTGGCCGAGTCCGTCATCGGTCTCTACAAGACCGAGCTGATCAAACCCCGCCGGCCTTGGAAGGGCTTGGACGACCTCGAGATCGCTACGGCCGAATGGGTCGACTGGTTCAACCACCGTCGCCCGTTCGAGTACTGCGACGACCTCACGCCCGTCGAGGCCGAGCAGGCGCACTACGCTCACCACCGGACCCCAGCACCCGCTGGGGTCTCAAACTAGAAAGTCTCCGGACACGCCGGGGGGATTCAGCCCTTCGAGCGCACCTGAGCGGCCTTAGGTGGGTGTGATGCCTACGAATGCGGAGGATGAAGATGACTGATCAGGTGATGGAGCGGCTCGTCGCGCCGGAAGATCTTGCCGAGTTGCTCTCGGTGAAAGTCGGACAGCTGGCGCAGATGCGCTACCTCGGGACCGGGCCGGAGTACGTGAAGGTCGGCACGCGGGTGCGGTACTCGCTGTCGGACGTACGGACGTGGCTCGACGCCCAGCGACGAGTCCGGACGTGAAGCGAGGGCGGCGATCCACAGGGACCCGGGCCGCCGACCTTCTCCACAACTCGCCCACCTCCTCTGGCGCCGACGTGCGCTCGAGGCGGTAGTCCCGGAGGTGCAGAAGGGAGGTGATCGACCGTGGCGACCATCGAGTCGTACGAGACGTCGAGCGGCAAGCGGTACCAAGTTCGCTACCGCACGCCGGAGCGCACCCAGACCAAGAAGCGTGGGTTCAGGACCAAGCGCGACGCCGAACAGTTCGCGGCCTCGGTCGAGGTGCAGAAGAACCGCGGTGAGTTCGTCTCGCACCAAGCCGGCCAGGCGACGATCGGCGAGCTCGGGCCGGGCTGGCTGGTCCGGCAGAGCGCACACCTCAAGCCGTCGTCGCTGAAGGCGGTCGAGATCGGGTGGCGCGTCCACGTCGAGCCTCGCTGGCATGACGTACGAGTCAGCGACATCAGCCGCACGACGATCCAGGACTGGGTCGCTGCGCTCGGCGCCGACCGTTCGGCCACGACGGTCAAGCGCGCATTCGGCGTCCTGTCGTCCATCCTCGATGACGCCGTCGATGACCGGCGCATCATCGCCAACCCGGCCAAGGGCGTGAAGACCAAGCGCAAGGTCATGCGCGGCCGCGTCTACCTCAACCACCGACAGGTCGACCGCCTCGCCCGCGAGGCCGGCGACTCGGCCGGCGTCGTCCTGGTCCTCGCGTACACCGGCATCCGCTGGGGCGAGATGATCGCGCTCCGCGTACGCGACGTCGACACCTCCCGACGCCGCCTCTCGATCGAACGCAACGCCGTCGAGGTCGGCACCGAGATCCACATCGGCACGCCGAAGAACCACGAACGCCGATCGGTGCCGTACATCCAGATGCTCGACCCGCTCTTCGAGAAGGCCTGCGCCGGCAAGCCACCCGAGGCGCTCCTCTTCCCCGGACCTGACGGCGAGCTCCGACGACGCACCCGGACCGACGGCTCGTCCGGCGGCTGGTTCGCCGGCGCCGTCCGCCGCGCCGGCATCCCCCGCGTCACACCGCACGACCTCCGCCACACCGCCGCATCGCTGGCGATCTCATCCGGCGCGAACGCCAAAGCCGTCCAACGCATGCTCGGCCACAAGTCCGCCGCCATGACCCTCGACGTCTACGCCGACCTCTTCGAAGACGACCTCGACGCAGTGGCGGTGGCGATGAACGAGGCGGCTGTCCGCGCTCTTTCCTGCAGCTCACGTCCTCCCATGAATCCAGGCGGGTTGACACATCAGTGGCGGCGAAAGACGCGGGACCCAAGGACTGGGGTCAACCGACGTCGGTGCCGGTGACCGACGCGCCTGGCAGTAACGAACGGATCAGTCCGAGGACTTGACCGACAAGGTCGAGTCGGCCACCTCAAGGGTTCTCCGGCGACCTCGCCGCCACCTGCGCACGCCGCATAGGATCCCGTCGTGAAGGACTCGATGCACCACTGGCTGCCCGATCACCAGCTCGGTGTGGCCGCGACCCTGTCGCATGCGGATGAGCTGGTCGGCCAGGTCGCCGACGTGCTCTTCGCCTACCAGACGCGGCCCGATGGAACCTTCGAGCTCGAGGAGCAGCTCGCCTTCCCCAACACGCGGACCGTCGTGACGCACGTGGCCCCGATGCCGCGGAAGGTCCCGCTGCTCGTCGCCGATGCGCTGGTCGCGCTCCGAGCGGCGCTCGAGCACGCGCTGTTCGCCGAGGTCGAGTTCCGCGACGGGGCGCTGGACGAGAAGGCCGCGCGCCTGGTCGAGATCCCGGCATCCCGCAAGGCCGAGGACTTCGAGTCCTGGGCGAAGGGTCGCGTGAAGAACGGCCCTGCCTCGCTGCATCCCGGCAGCGACCTGGTGAAGCGGATCGAAGGCCTGCAGCCCTTCAACCGGAAGGACGCCGAGAACCACCCGCTGGCTCGCCTCGTGCTCCACACGAACCACGCGAAGCACCGGACTCCGGCGGTCACGGCGGTCCGCATCGCCGCCATGTACAAGGAGGACCAGATGCCGCGCTCGGTCCGCAGCCTCCCAGCCGCGGCCCGAGGTGCCGCTGCGGGTGGGGGACGTCATCGCGGAGACGCCGTTCGGCACGCGGGTGCCGGTCGCGCTCTTTCCGACGATCGGCATCAACCGGCCCGGCACGGACCGGTGGCCGGTGCTGATGCAGGAGCTCGAGGAGATCTCCCACTGGGTCCGCACCCAGGCGGTGCCGCGCCTCGTCACCGGCATGGAGCCGCCCAGGCCCGAGCTGCCGACGCGCTACGACATCGCCGTCGGGCACGTCGACGAGCGCCGCGCGATCTCGGCGGGGTCGACCACGTCAGCAGCCGACCGGCACAAGCAGCGCCTGGGCGCGGCGTCGGTCCGGATCGACATGGTCGACACGCTCGGCCAGATGGACGGCTCCCCGAGCGCCGAGCAGATCGCGGCGTGGCTGGACCACCTGACCGACGAGGAGGTGCTCGAGCGGATGTCCCGGCTGAAGCCGACCCACACCTACGACCCCGACATCGTGCTGCGCAACTTCGAGGTCCTGAAGGGCATGCGCGACGAGGCCGTGGCGTTCGGAGCGGACGAGGCAGCAGGCGACTGAGCGGCGGAGCAGGCTGCGGCCTCCGACCCAGGCACCCCTCCACTCGGTCAGCTCTTCGGGGTCCGGCGGGAGGGGTGGACCTGCGCATCTGCGATCCGCTCCAGCTCCTCGAGCGACAAGAGATAGTCGAGGCGGCGGACTCCCCGCTTGCGGCTGTCCATGATGCGGCGGAACTCGGAGAGCATCCGCAGGTAGGTGTCGAGCATGGGCATGTGCGAGTTGCCGCGGTCGTTTCGCTCGAGCTGGGGCTGCAGCTCGGTCCAGCGCTCGCCGTCGCGCATGAGGAACTCGACGTAGCTCGCCATGTGCCCCTCGAGCGCGTCGTTGTGGTCGAAGCCCCGGAACTCGAGCTGGTGGGCCAGCTCCTCGGAGACGGGCGTCCCCTCGCTTCTCGAGGTCGCTGATGCTGTAGGTGGTGATGCGGAACATCTGCAGGATGTCCGACACGCGGCTGCAGTCGCGCTTCGACAGCTCCGTCCTGAAGCCGGCGGTCTCGTACCAGTACTCGCCCGTGTAGCCCTCCTCGAGGATCTTCGCCCGCATCAGCTGGTACTCCAGGTCGCCGTCGACGTCGTTGGCGTCCTCCGGCAGCACACGGCCCAGGATCCGGTGCAGCAGGGAGAGCACCTGCCGGTCGACGATCCGCATGCTCTCGGCCGGCGGTTCGTCGCCGTGCTCCACCTCGCGCTCGAAGACGGGCACGACTGCCTCCATCAGCAGATCGCGGACGTACTCGCTGGTCGTCACGCCGTGGTCGTCGGCCAGCTCCTTCAGCTGGTCGCGGACCCGGTCGTCGACTCGGATGTTCAGAACTGCCATGGCAACGCCCTCTCTCGTAGTGTCGTATGACACGTATTCATACTGTCTCATACACGACTACAAACAGCCTCAGGTGAAGGGCACTGAAACCGTGCAGATGCGAATGCAGGGAGGCGCGGTTGTGCCCTGCTCGAGGGCCTCGCCCAGGAGCCACGCCGGGTACCCCTCGAAGGCGGTCGTCGACTTGGTGAAGCTGCTCGGCAACCACCGCTCCGCAGCGGTCCGTAGCCGCTTCATCAACGACGACTGACCCAAGCACTGGTAACCGCCGCCCAACCGTAGACCTCTACGGAAAGAAGAGGGCACCCCAACGGCCTGCCCTTTCGTAGACCCCTGCAGTAGGGCAAGCGGAGTACTGGATTCGGGCCCGCACCTAGATTCAACGCGTGGTCAGCCAGCAGGACGTCGAGGACAGCCTCCGCCTGGGCTACGAGTCCCGCTCGTTCGAGGTCAAGGGCCCCGGGACCATCACCGACAAGCAGTACGTCGCCCGGGTCGTGCGGGCCGCGATGGCCATGGGCAACCTCCGCGACGGCGGCCAGGTCTGCCTCGGCATCGACGACGACCAGATGGCCGCGATGAAGCCCGGGCTCTCCCCGCTCAGTAGCCGAGTGGACGACTACGACAACGTGAACGACCAGTTCGCGAAGTACAGCGACCCGCCGGTGAAGTTCCACCTCCACCATTCACGCTCAGCTCCGGCGCCGACGTCGTCGTCATCGACGTCGAGGAGTTCGACATCGACCTGCACATCTGCAAGAAGGACTATCCAGGCGTCCTTCAAGCGGGTCAGACCTACGTGCGGCCCCGCGGGAAGCCGCAGTCCAGCCAAGTGCCGTCGCTGGTCGACATGCGCGACCTGCACAACCTGGCCATCGACAAGGGCGTCCGGGAGTACTTCCGCCGCTCCGAGTACGCCGGGCGCACCGTTCACGTTCACGCGCCGCTGACCCCGAGCAGCAGGACACCGCGCGTTCGACGCCGAGGCAGTCGAGGCGTGGGCAGCGCCGTCCTCGGTCGACAACCCCATCCGCGGCGCGCTCGTCACAGGCATTCGTCCGCCGGCCTACACCGACGTCACCGTCCGCCCCGGCCCGTACGAGGCCGACCGCATCCGCCCCGACGAGCTCGAGTCGTTCGCCGCACAGCACGCCGTTCGGCTTCGCGGTTGGCCCGTTCCGATGGTCAGCAACCGTGACCGGGTCAGCATCACGGGAACTGGGTCGGACAGGACCTCGCAAGGTGACGTCCCGCACGTCGAGTCATGGCGGGTCTTCGCCAGTGGCCAGTTCCTTCAACGCCGAGTGATCGCCACCGACCTGCGCGACGCCGCCGAACTCCGACCCGAAGATCCCGACGCCACCGGGGCAGTCGCGGTCTGGGATGTCCTGCTGTATCTCGTCGAGGTCGCCGAACTCGGAGCTCGGTACGCCTCCGCCCTGGGTGCCGAAACCATCATCATCGACATCAGCCTTGAGAACATCGCCGGTCGCGAACTCATCTCCGGAGACTGGAAGCGCGAACTCCACGGCCCATACGTCACCCAGGCCAACTCGTTCCAGGCTCGGCGCTGCGCGGCCCCCGCGCTCCTTGCGACCCCGCGCGCCATCGGCGTCGAGCTGGCGCAGCAGATCTTGCGGAAGTTTGGGCTCAACGTCCCCGACAAGACCCTCATGGACTGCCAGGACAGCGTCTTGGATAAGACCAACCGCAGTCCCTAACCCGACCTGTTCCGCCAAGCCCGCGGCCCTAGACCAGGGCGCGCTCGTAGTCCCGCGCCGTCGCACCGTGTCAGATACAGTCGCATGCACGGCAACCACCGCGACGCCACGACGTCGTCGACTCCGAGTTCCAGCCATGATGTGCAGTCAACATGCGGGAACGACGGCGCCACATCCGAGGCCGCCAAATCAGGCTGAACGGCGCCCACTGCACCATGGCCGACAACGTCTTCCGCGGCTCTGCCGGCGTCGACCCATCAACGTAACCGACGCCATGCACCCGACCGTGGCACCCGTGAATCACCCTCCGCTCCTCCCACGGCGTCACGCCCATCAGAAACCGCATCCCGAGCATCCGACGCCAAAGGTGCACCAGTGCGGACGCCTCTCCACAAAAGCCGGGTGGGTCCGCCACAAGTTCTCAGCCAGAACGAACATCCCTGCAAGCGCAGCCCGAGCGAACCGCCCCGGCCGAACCTCAGGAGCAGACAAAGGCACCACAGGTCGCCGGCGCGCATTCGGCGACTCCACCAGCAACTTCACCACGCTCTTCGCCCACGAGATGTACTCGTCATCCCACGGCGACGTCGCTGCCCGACACTCCTCGCAATGCCCGTACGGCGCCAGGCCGCCGGCCTTCGGCTTCGACTCCAACACGTAGTTTCCGTCCGGGCCCACCATCATGCGACGGCCCGGGTCGTCGTTAAACGCAGCCTTCGGCGGGATATGAGTCTTGGTAAGGGTTGCGATCTTGCCGCACAACGCACACGGACGCCGTGGCCTATGCGTCCGTGGATTCGTAGGCTGGAAGCCGCTCATGCCTATGCTAAACGCCCGTCTCGCAGGACCAGTTCCCACCGAGAACCCGGCGCCTGCGTCACTCTGGGCGCTGTGCACTACGTCTTAATTGCGGAGGACGCGGCTCGTCATCCGCGTTGCTCGGGTCAATCGAACCCTCGAGCGAGCTTCGATCGAGGCCCCTGCAAATCACGTTTGGGCCGCCGGAATTTGTTGCATCGTCAAAAAAGTGTGCCCAAAATGTGCCCAAAACCGACATTGTGAGAAAGTGAAAACCCCCGATATCACTGGAATTCCAGTGAAAATCGGGGGTCTTCATCGTGCGGTGGCGGTGGGATTTGAACCCACGGTGGGTTTGACCCCACACATCATTTCGAGTGATGCACCTTCGGCCGCTCGGACACGCCACCGCGGACGAGGTTACCGGAAGCCGAGGCGCGGACCGAATCCGCCCCGGGCTTCAGGTCAGGCGCCGATGTGGGCGCGGATCACGGTGCCGATCGCTGCCATCTCGGCCAGGACCCGGTCGCGCGGATCGTTGAGCGGTATCTCGGGCCAGCTCGCCAGCACGGCGTACGCGACCGCACCCGCTGGCCCGGCGACGACGCCGACATCGCCGCGCACGGTGCTGATCGTGCCGGTCTTGTTGACGAGCGTGATGCCGCGATCGCGCTCGGCGTGCGCCAGCGGGTCGAGGCCGAAGGCGTGGGCCACCATCGACAGGTCGGCGTTGGCGGCGACCCAGCGGAGCACGCGCGAGCTCACAGCCGGCGAGACGATGCCGCCGCGGCGCAGGCGCGCCATCAGGTCGGACAGCTCGTACGCATTGCCGGCCGACAGGGTCCACGGGTCACCGGGTCGGCGATCGTCGCGCACCCGGTCGAGCAGCGCCGAGCGTACGAAACCCAAGGACGAGGACGTGGCGCCGACGGCGTCGATGCCGATCCGTCGCACGAGCACGTTGGTGGCGAGGTTGTCGCTGAACCCGCCGACCAGCCAGCAGAGGTCCTCGACGGTGAACGTGTCGCGCTGCATCAGGTGCCACAGGCCGGAGTCGGCGACCGCATCGGCAGAGGTACGCCCGAGCTCCTCGCCGAGGTCGAGCTCTCCGGCCTCGGCCTGACGGGCGATCTCGATCAGCAGGAACAGCTTGCCGATGCTGGCCGTACGCAGGACGAGGTCGGGCGTGACAGCAGCGAGCACCTCGGAGGTCGTCGCATCACGCACACACACCGACCACTCGACGTCGGGAGACAGCGGCGGAAGGCGCACCCGTCACACCGTAGCGAGGAAGTGCGCAAGAATCTCCCGACCACCCAAAAGCGACGAGACCGGCACGCGCTCATCGACCCCGTGTATGCCCGACCGTCGGCGACCGTCCGGGTCGACCGTGGCCGGCGCGAAACCGTAGCAGGCGATGCCGAGCAGGCTGAACGCCTTGGCATCCGTGCCACCGCCGAGGCAGCCCGGCACGACCACGGCGGAAGGGTCGACGTGCTGGATCGACGCGACCATCGCATCGAACCACGGCCCGTCGATCGGCGCCTGCACCGACGGCTCCCGCACCGAGTGCTCGAACGCGACTCCGTCACCGACGAGGGCGGGCAGGGCGGCGAGCAGCTCGTCCTCGAACCCCGGCGGGCAGCGCACGTCGATCTCCGCCTCGGCCACACCGGGGATGACGTTGACCTTGTAGCCGGCGCGGACGACCGTCGGTGTCGTCGACGCACGGATCGTGAACATCGCCACGTCGGCGGCGTCGCCGAGCTCGACGATCGTGCGCAGCACCCCGTCGTCGCTCGTCAGGTCGGCGTGGTGACCGAGCGCGGCGGCGGTCCGCTCGAGCTGCGCCCGCACCAGCGGCGACACATGGAGGGGCCAGTCGTGGTGGCCGATGCGATGCAGCGCGTCGACGAGGGCGAGCACGGCGCCACCTTCGGTCGGCCGCGACGCGTGCCCGGAGGTGCCGGTCGCGGTGAGCCGCAGGTGCAGCGTGCCGCGCTCGCCGGCGGCGATGCGGGCAAGGCGTACGGGCGCACCGTCGGCACCGACGTGCGACTCGACGACTCCGCCGGACTCACCGATGCCGGTGGTCACGCCGGCGAACAGCTCAGGGTGCGCCTCGACCAGCCACTGCGCGCCGTACGCCCCGTCGGTCTCCTCATCGGCGACGAACGCGACGACGACATCGCGACGCGGCCTCTCACCGGAGGCAGCCCAGTCGAGCAGGACCGACAAGGTCATGGCGCACATGTCCTTCATGTCCATCGCCCCGCGGCCCGTGACATAGCCGTCGACCACGTCACCACCGAACGGGTCGAAGCTCCACTGCTCGGGCTCGGCCGGCACGACGTCGAGGTGCGCGTGCACCAGCAAGCCCTCCAGTGAGGGGTCGGTGCCCGGCACCCGTACGACGACGTTGGCCCGGTGTGGTGCGTCGTCACGGGCCAACAGCACCGGTTCGAGGCCGGCCTCGGTCAGCTGGTCGTGGATCCAGGTCGCCGCCGCGAGCTCGCCCTCGGCATCGCCGGGCGCACGGTTCGTGGTGTCGTGGCGCAGCAGGGTCTGCAGCAGGGAGACGACGTCCGGGCGTTCGGCCACGACAGTCCCCCGTTTCAGCTGATGCCGAGTGCCCGCCGATTTGCGGAACACATCAGGCAGCCCACTGTGCACCACTCCGAGCAGATCGGTCCAGTTTTACGCGTGGGCACGCTCGCTGTGTGAAAGTTGTGTTACGTATCTCGCGAAAATCATTGACATCGACCCAGCCCTGCTGAACAGTGCGAAGGGTGCCGGGACGACTCGGCCGCACAGCACTCCACGATCGGGGACCCATGATCACCACGTCTCGCTCTCGCCTCTGGCGATCACTCACGGGTGTCGCGACAGCCGCCCTCCTGAGCCTCGCCGGCGCCACCGTCGCCACGCCGGCCCACGCCGCTGACGACTCCAAGCCGATCAAGGTCGCGATGTTCAACGACGTCGACACGTTCAACCCGTTCACGGCCATCCTGCTGCAGAGCACCGGCATCAACCGCTACCAGTACGAGTCGCTGGTCGGCTACGGCAAGAACAGCGAGCCCGATGCCGGCATCGCCGACACGTGGGAGACAAGCGAGGACGGCAAGACCTGGACGTTCCACATCCCCGAGGACCGCAAGTGGTCCGACGGCAAGGCGATCACCGCCGACGACGTGGCCTACACCTACACGTCGATCATCGAGACCACCGCGTTGCAGGCGGCCAACGGCGGTCTCGTCACCAACATCGCCGACGTCAAGGCCACCGATCCGCAGACCGTGGTCATGACACTGAAGTCGGCCCAGGCGCCCAACCCCGGCCAGGAGATCCCGATCGTCCCCAAGCACATCTGGGAGAAGCAGGACGCCGCCAAGTTCGCCGCCGACAAGGATGTCGTCGGCTCGGGCCCGTTCACCATCACGAGCTTCACGACAGGTCAGTCGGTCTCGCTCAAGGCCAACCCCAACTTCTGGCGCGGCAAGCCCAAGGTGTCTGGCGTGACGTACGTGGCCTACAAGAACTCCGACGCCGCCGTGCAGGCGCTCAAGTCCGGCGAGGTCGACATCGTCGACGGCCTGACGCCGGCGCAGTACGACTCGCTCAAGGGCGCCAAGACCATCACCCGCCACGCCGGTATCGGCCGCCGCTACCAGGCACTCGCGATCAACCCCGGCGCGATCGACATCGACGGCAAGCCCATGGGCGACGGCAACCCCGCGCTCAAGGACCCCAAGCTCCGCGAGGCGATCTTCATGGCGGTCGACAAGAAGACGCTGCTCGACCGGGTGCTCCAGGGCCTCGGCGACATCGGCCAGACCGAGGTGCCCAAGTCGTATGCGAACTTCTTCGGCTTCGCCGACGGCCACCAGGAGGTGCCCTTCGACCTCGACGCCGCCAACAAGCTGCTCGACGAGGCGGGCTACAAGAAGGGCTCGAACGGCATGCGCGACGACAAGGACGGCAAGCCGCTCAAGCTGCGCCTCATGGGTCGCAACACCGAGCCTGCGCACGCACAGATGGCCGACTTCCTGACGAGCTGGTTCAAGGACATCGGCATCGGCCTCGACGTCTCGATGGTCACGCCCGACAAGGTCAACGAGGACTCGACGCTCGGCAAGTACGACCTCTACTTCACCGGCTGGAGCCTCGGCCCCGACCCGGACAACCAGCTCGCGATGAACACCTGCGCCTCACGCCCCAACGCCGACGGCTCGGGCAACACCAGCGAGAACAACTGGTGCTCGCCGGAGTTCGACGCGGCGTTCAAGGCGCAGCACGCCGAGCTCGACGAGAGCAAGCGGCAGGAGCTGGTCAAGAAGGCGTTCAGCATCCTCTACGACGCGTACGTCAACGACCCGATCTGGTACATCAAGCCGCTCGAGGCCTACCGCAGCGACCACTTCACCGGCTTCGGCCTGCAGCCCGAGAAGGGCGGCGTGATCCTCAACCAGAACGGCTACTGGGGCCTCTACGGCGCCAAGCCGGTCAGCTCCGACAGCTCGTCCGACGACGGAGGGCTGCCCGGCTGGGTCATCCCCGTGGGTGCCATCGTGGTGCTCGCAGCGATCGGCGGCGCGGTCGTCGCCTCGCGCCGGCGCAGCACGGGTGAAGACAGGGAGTGAGACATGACCGTCATCGAGACGGTCCCCGCGGACAGCGAGGACACGAGGGGGTCCTCGCTGCCGCGGTACCTCGCGCTCAAGGCCGGCGGCTCGCTCATCAGCCTCGCGCTGGTGGTGGTGCTCGGCTTCTTCATGTTCCGCGTCATGCCCGGCGACCCGGCGATCAACATGACCCGCGGCCGTCACGTCAGCCCCGGCGAGGTCGAGCGGCTCCGCCAGGAGATGGGCCTCGACCAGCCGCTGCTCGTGCAGTTCTGGCGGTTCGTCCGCGACCTGTTCACGGGTGACCTCGGCACGTCGTACGTCTATCGGCGTCCCGTCACCGAGCTCATCGGCGACTACGCCGGCCCCACCCTCCTGCTGACCGGCACCGCCGCACTGATCTCCGTGGCCCTTGGTCTGTGGCTGGGCCAGAAGGCGGCGTGGCGACGCGGCAGCTGGTTCGACAAGATCCACACCGGCGTCGCCTTGGTCTTCTGGTCGGTTCCGACGTTCTGGCTGGGCCTCCTGCTGCTGCTGGTCTTCGGCGGCGGTCTGGGCTGGTTCCCGACGGGCGGGATGAGCACGGCAGCGTCGACCGACACCGGGATGGCGCACGTGCTCGACGTCGCCCACCACCTGGTGCTGCCGGTGACCACGATGGTCGCGGTGATCTATGCGCAGTACCTCATGGTCATGCGCGCCTCGGTGCTCGAGGAGATGTCCGCCGACTACCTCACGACAGCCCGCGCCAAGGGACTGCGCGAGGACCTCGTACGTACGAGGCACGCCGTGCCCAACGCGCTGCTGCCGACCGTGACGCTGATCTTCCTGACCCTCGGGCTGCTGATCGCCGGGACGGTGACGGTCGAGACGGTGTTCTCCTGGCCGGGTCTCGGCTACCTGACCTACAAGGGGCTCAGCGCGCCGGACTTCCCGCTCGTGCAGGGCACGTTCGTGGTGTTCTCCGCCGCGGTCATCATCATGAACTTCATCGCCGACCTGCTCTACCGCGTCCTCGACCCCCGCCTGAAGGCCTCATGACCGCGTCGGGAAGCGCGGCGATCCGCGCCCGCCGTCGCGCACGACTCACCGAGGTCGTACGCGAGATCGCCTCGCACCCGTCGGCGCTGATCGGCGCCGGGCTGCTGCTGCTCATCATCGTGCTCGCCCTGCTGGCGCCCGTGCTCATGCCGATGGACCGGCTCGACGTCACCAAGGTGACCGCGCGCGGCAACGAGGCGCCCAGCGGCGGTCACTGGCTCGGCACCGACCCGTCCGGCCGCGACGTGCTCGGCCTGTTGCTCTGGGGCTCGCGCGCGTCGTTGCTGGTCGGGCTTCTCCGCCACCGCGATGGCGATGATCATCGGCACGACGCTCGGCATGGCCGCGGGCCACTTCACCGGCATCGTGCGCGCGGTGGTGCTGCGGATCATCGACTTCTTCCTCGTGGTGCCCAGCCTCGTGCTCGCGATCGTGCTCTCGGCGGTGCTGTCCCGCGGCCTGTCGACGATCATCATCGCGATCGGGGTGACGTGCTGGGCCCACACCGCCCGCGTCGTACGCGCCCAGACCCTGACGATCGAGACCCGCCCCTACATCGAGCGCTCCCGCGCACTCGGCGCCGGCGACCGGCACATCATCGGCAAGCACGTGTTCCCGTCGGTGCTGCCCCTCGTCATGGCCAACACGACGCTGGTGGTCGGGCAGGCGATCATCCTCGAGTCGACTCTGGCCTTCCTCGGCCTCGGCGATCCCACGACGTTCTCGTGGGGCTCGATGCTCAAGACCGCGCTCGACACCGGCGCCGCGACGGCCGGCTACTGGTGGTTCGTCCTCGCGCCCGGCATCGCGATCGTCATCGTCGTGCTGTGCTTCACGCTCGTGGGCCGCGCGCTCGAGGCCGTGCTCAACCCGACACTGAGGGCGCGCTGATGACCGAGCAGGCACCGACCCTCGCCTGGGACGACGTACGCATCACGTACGCCGGCGGCACCGCCGCGGTCGACGGCGTCAGCCTCGAGATCGAGCGCGGCGGCACCGTCGGGCTCGCCGGCGAGTCCGGCTGCGGCAAGTCGACGCTGGCGATGTCGGTGCTCCGGCTGCTGCCCCGGTCGGCCCGCATCGAGGGGCGCATCCTGCTGCAGGGCGAGGACGTCGTCCGCCATGTCCTGGGGCCGGCTGCGCGCGGTGCGCTGGACCGAGGCGGCGATCGTCTTCCAGGGCGCGATGCACTCGCTCAACCCGGTCCGCCAGGTACGCCATCAGGTCGCCGAGGCCCTCGCGCTGCACAGCACCAAGGAGTTCCCCGACTCCGCCGCGCGACTGCGCCGGGTCGACGAGCTGCTGGCGCTGGTCGACCTGACGCCCGCCAAGGGCCACGCCTATCCGCACGAGCTGTCGGGTGGGCAGCGGCAGCGGGTCATGATCGCGATGGCGCTCGCGTGCGACCCCGAGCTGATCATCGCCGACGAGCCGACCACCGCCCTCGACGTCGTCGTGCAGGCCCAGGTGCTCGACGTGCTCAACGGACTCGTCCGTGACCGCGAGCTGACCCTCGTCATGATCAGCCACGACCTCGCGGTGCTCGCCGCGGTGTGCGAGCGGATCGTCGTCATGCGCAACGGCCGGATCGTCGAGCAGGGCAAGGCGCAGCAGATCCTCACCGCCCCCGTCCACGAGCACACGCGCGAGCTGGCCGCGGCGTTCCCGGTCATCGGAGATCCGGCGTCCCGCCTCGTCGTCGGGTCCCGCTCCTCGAACGCCGAAGCCGCCGAGCCGGTCGTCGAGGCACACCCCGTCCTCGAGGTCCGCGACCTCACGGTCGACTTCCGCTCCCGCGGCCAGCACGTACGCGCGGTCGACCACGTCGACCTGACCTGCGGCTCCGGCGAGATCGTCGCCCTCGTCGGTCAGTCCGGCTCGGGCAAGACGACCCTCGCGCGTACGATCCTGGGGCTCCAGAAGCCGACCAGTGGTCACGTCCTCCACGAGGGCAGGCCGCTGCCGCACCGCCGCGCCGCCCTCAAGGCATACCGGCGCAAGGTGCAGTACGTCCTGCAGGACCCGAGCGCCTCGCTCAACCCCAAGCACACCGTCTACGAGGCGGTCGCCGAAGGCATCCGCATCCACCGGCTCGATGACGAGCGGGAGCGGGTGATCCGGGCGCTGACGCGGGCCGAGCTCACGCCGCCGGAGAAGTTCTTCGCCGCGATCCCGCAGGAGCTCTCCGGCGGGCAGCGGCAACGCGTCGTGATCGCCGGAGCCCTGGCCCTCGACCCCACGTACCTCGTGGCCGACGAGCCGGTCGCCAGCCTCGACGCCTCCGTGCGCGGCGAGATCCTCGGCCTGCTGCTGCAGCTGCGCCGCGACCTCGGGCTCGGCGCGCTCGTCATCACGCACGACCTCGGCCTCGCCTGGAACATCGCCGACCGCGTCGTCGTGATGCACCAGGGCCGCATCGTCGAGAATGGTCCCGGTGGAACAGGTCCTGCTCGACCCCCAGCACGACTACACCAAGTCGCTGCTCGAGGTCGTGCCGTCCAAGCTGGGTGCGCGATGAGGCCGGGCGACCGCGTCGCGCTGCTCGCACCGGCCGGCCCGGCACCCGCCGAGGACCTGGCCGTGGCCGTCGGCCTGGTCGAGTCGTGGGGGCTGCGAGCCGTCACCTACCCCAGCGCGACCGCGGTCCACCCGCGCGCCGCCTACCTGTCCGGCGACGACCGCGTACGCGCCGACGACGTGCAGCAGGCGTGGTGCGACCCCGACATCGCCGGGATCTTCTGCATCCGCGGCGGCTACGGCGCCGTACGCATCCTCGACCTGCTCGACCGCGACGCCATGGCGGCCGCCGAGCCCAAGCCGCTCTACGGCAGCTCCGACATCACGGCCCTGCACGAGTGGCTGCGCGAGCAGCTCGGCGTGCCGACGTGGTTCACCCCGATGCTGAGCATCCCCAGCCTGGTCACGGACCAGGTGTCGCTCGACGCACTGCGCACGGCGGTGCTCGACCCGGAGTCCGTACGCGAGTGGTCGTCGCCGCAGGCGGTGACCCTCGTCGAGGGTCACGCCGATGGCCGGCTCATCGGCGGCAACCTCTCGTTGCTGTCGCTCACCACGGGCGCGCGCAGCCGGCCACCGCTGGACAACACCGGCTGCATCGCGCTGCTCGAGGACTTCACCGAGGCGACGTACCGGATCGACGGCTACCTCCAGACCCTGCTCCGCTCGGGCTGGTTCGACGGTGTCACCGGCATCGCGCTCGGCAGCTGGGCCAAGTGCTCGCCGGTCGAGCAGATCCACGACCTGTGCCTCGAGCTGCTCGGGCCCCTCGGCGTACCCATGGCCGGCGAGCTCGGCTTCGGCCACGGGCCCGGCGCGCACAGCATCCCGCTCGGCGTGCCCGGTGAGCTACGTGCCGACGCCACCCCCACGCTCCGGCTCGGGTCGCTCGGGGACCCGAGCACGCACACCCTCGCGTCGTCAGGAAGGCTGACAAGATGACCGTTCGCACCGACACCAGCCGAGCACCTCGCTCGGCCACGATCTTGAAGTCGCGACTGATCGACGCGCACCGGCAGGAGTTCGAGGCAGGCCTCGAGTGGGCGCTGTCCGACCCGATGATCGAGGCGGCAGCCGCCCGCATCACCGGGGCACGGCGACGGTTCGTGCTCGGCGCGGCCACCTCGTTCACGTACGCATCGCTGCTCGCCGCCAAGCTCAGCAACTCGCTGGCGCAGGTGACCCTGGTCGACGGCACGATCGTGCGACCGCTCGACATCTTGTCGGACGTACGCGCGAGCGACGTCATGATCGTGCTGTCGTTCCGCCGGTTCCGCAGCTACACGATCGACACCGCTCTGCCGTTCGTCGACGCCGGCGGCTCGCTCGTGCTGATCACCGACTCCGACAACAACCCGCTTGCCGAGCGCGCCACCGAGGTGATCGTGATCGGTCCCGACGACACCGCCGGCTACGCCCACGTCGACGAGGACCTGAGCATGCATCCCGAGACACCCGAGGTCTCGCCGCCCGTCGTCGCGCTGGTCATCGACCTCCTGTCCACGCTCTCGACGGCCAGCGCCAAGGGCGCCAACCGAAGGTTCGCCGAGCGCCAGCGTCTCGCTTCGGAGCTGGGGCTCTACCGTGACTGACCACTCGTCGGTCCTCGTCGGCCAGCCCGCCGCCATCGAGGCGTTGAGCCTCGCTCCTCTCATCGACGGGCACAACGACCTCGCCTGGGAGGCCCGCGACCAGCGCGCATACTCCGTCGACGGCCTCGACGCCGACATGACCGGCGTCTACCAGACCGACCTCCCCCGGCTGCGTCGCGGCGGAGTCGGCGCACAGTTCTGGTCGGTCTATGCACCCTGCGAGCAGCAGGGCGCCGACGCGGTCACCTACACGCTCGAGCAGATCGACTTCGTCCTGCGCCTCATCGACCGCTATCCCGATCAGCTCACGTACGCCTGGAGTGGCGACGACGTACGCCGCGCGTGGCGAAGCGGGCGCATCGCTTCGCTGCTCGGCGCCGAGGGCGGGCACAGCATCGACGGCTCACTCGCGGTGCTGCGTGACTTCGCCCGGCTCGGGGTGCGCTACATGACGCTGACGCACAACGACAACACGCCGTGGGCCGACTCGGCGACCGATGATCCGGCGCACGGCGGGCTGACCGACTTCGGCCGCGAGGTCGTCGCGGAGATGAACCGGCTCGGGATGCTGGTCGACCTGTCGCACGTCGCCGCCACCACGATGCACGACGCGCTCGACGTGACGACCTCGCCGGTGATCTTCAGCCACTCGTCGTGCCGCGCGGTCACCGACCATCCCCGCAACGTCCCGGACGATGTTCTCCAGCGACTTGCCGGCAACGGCGGCGTCATCATGGTCGCGTACGTCCCCTATTTCGTGAACCAGGACTCGGCCGACTGGTCGTTCGGTGATCGCTCGACACCCGCACCACGTACGACCGTCGATGACGTCGTCGCGCACGTCGAGCACGCGCGTGAGGTTGCCGGCGTCGACCACATCGGCCTCGGCAGCGACTATGACGGCGTCGCCGCGTTCCCCGAGGGGATGGGCGACGTCACGGGTCACGCCCTCCTGATCGACCGGCTCGCCGAGCGTGGCTGGTCGAGCCTCGACCTCGCCAAGCTCATGGGCGACAACGTCCTGCGCGTCCTCGACGCGACTGCTGGCTAGCCTGCTCTGGTGGACTCAGAACTGTTGGACGAGCTCGCGGCTCGGGCCCGAGGCCTGGTCTCCGATGGACGGCGCGCGCTGCTCGGCATCACCGGCGCGCCCGGCGCCGGCAAGACCACCCTCGCCGCCGGCCCTCGTCGAGCGCCTGCGGCGCGAGCGGCCTCGGTGTCGCCCACGTGCCGATGGACGGCTTCCACCTCGCCGATGCGGCGCTGACCGAGCGCGGCATCCTCGACCGCAAGGGCGCCATCGAGACGTTCGACGCGTACGGCTATCTCGCGCTGCTCCGGCGACTGCGCCTCGAGCGGGATCACGACGTGCTCGCGCCCGACTTCGAACGTACGTTGGAGCAGCCGATCGCTGGCGCCATCACCGTACGCCCGGAGGATCGGCTCGTGGTGACCGAGGGCAACTACCTGCTCGACGACGCGGGTGGGTGGGCCGACGTGCGTGCCGCGCTCGACGAGGTGTGGTTCGTCGACGTCCCCGACGACGTACGTGTCGAGCGGCTGGTGCGTCGGCACGTCGAGTTCGGCAAGCCCGAGGCGCAGGCCCGGTCCTGGGTGGCCGGTGTCGACGAGGCGAACGCCCGCCGGATCATCGCACGACGAAGTGCCGCCGACCTCGTGGTCGACGGCACCCTGATCTGACTGGTTCTATTCGCCGGTCGAGTAGGCAGCGAGCTCTGCGAGCAGCCGTATCGAGACCTCGTGAGAGCACAGGCTCACGCGAGCATCTCGTCTCACCAGGTCTCGATACGCCGAACGCCCCCTACTCGCAGAGCTCGTGGGGGGACCCCCAGCAGAGCTCGCCTGGCTACTCGACCGGCAAAGTTCGTCGGCTACTCAGCGGGGTTGGGAGATGGAGAGGAAGGTGTCGCTGAACAGGTCGATGTCGTCCGACGGGCCACGGCCCGTGCCGGCACCCTTGAGCAGGCTGACCAGCTCGCCGGCGGCGCGATCGACCCGCTCGCCCAGTGCGTTCGTCCCCTCCGTGCCCCAGTCGTACGGCGACGCGAACACTCCCGTCGGCACGACCAGCGCTTGCAGGTACGCGAACAGCGGTCGCAGCGCGTGGTCGATCGCGAGCGAATGGCGGGCGGTGCCGCCCGTAGCCGCGAGCAGCACGGGCTTGCCGATCAGGGAGTCCGCCTCGAGCACGTCGATGAACGACTTGAACAGGCCCGGATAGGACGCCTTGAAGATCGGCGTGACCGCGATCAGTCCGTCAGCCGCGACGACCTTGTCGATCGCATCCTGCAGCCGCGGGGGTGCGAACCCTGTCAGCGTCGCGTCGGTGATCTCGTGCGCCAGCTCCCGCAGGGACACGACCTCCACCGAGACGTCGCCCGACTGCTGCTGGGCCGACTCGACCAGGCGGTCGGCGAGCATGCGCGTCGTCGACGGGTCACTCAGCCCGGCGGAGATTGCCACGATCCTCGTCATACGTTCACCCCTTCAGTGGTCTCAACCTCGGCGGACTGCTCAGCATTCCGGGCGGCGACCCGGGCGGCGTGGGTCGGCGCATCCGGTACGTTCGCCGGCCGGCGCGCGTCGAACTCGGCGCGCAGGGTCGGCAGCACCTCGCCGAGCAGGTCGAGCTGCTCGAGCACGATCTTGATCGGGAGACCGGCGTGGTCGACGAGGAACAGCTGGCGCTGGTAGTCGCCGAAGTAGTCCGCGAACGTCAGCGTCTTCTCGACGAACTCCTGCGGGCTGCCGACCGTCAGCGGCGTCTGCGCCGTGAAGTCCTCGAGCGACGGCCCGTGACCGTACACCGGTGCGTTGTCGAAGTAGGGGCGGAACTCGCGGACGGCGTCCTGGCTGTTCTTGCGGATGAAGAACTGACCGCCGAGACCGACGATCGCCTGCTCCGGCTCGCCGTGGCCGTAGTGCTGGTAGCGCTGGCGATAGAAGTTGATCAGCCGGATGTAGTGCTCCTTGGGCCAGAAGATGTTGTTGGCGAAGTAGCCGTCGCCGTAGAACGCGGCGAGCTCGGCGACCTCGGGCGTACGAATGGTGCCGTGCCACACGAACGGCGGGACGCCGTCGAGCGGCCGCGGCGTGGCGGTGAAGCCCTGCAGCGGCGTGCGGAACTGACCCTCCCAGTCGACGACCTCCTCGTCCCACAGGCGGCGCAGCAGCTGGTAGTGCTCGATCGTCAGCTCGACGGCCTTGCTGCCGTCAAAGCCGAACCACGGGTAGACCGGCGCGGTGTTGCCGCGGCCCAGCATGAGGTCCATGCGGCCGTCGGCGAGGTGCTGCAGCGTCGCGTAGTCCTCGGCGAGCTTGACCGGGTCGTTGGTCGTGATGAGCGTCGTCGACGTCGAGAGGATCAGCTTCTCGGTCTGCGCGGCGATGTAGGCCAGCGTCGTCGTCGGCGAGGACGGCACGAACGGCGGGTTGTGGTGCTCGCCGGTCGCGAACACGTCGAGGCCGATCTCCTCGGCCTTCTTGGCGATCGTGACCGTGTTCTTGATGCGCTCGTGCTCGGTCTGGATCGTCTTGTTCACGGGATCGGGTGTGACGTCACCGACCGTGAAGAGTCCGAACTGCATGCTGGTCATCTGGTTTCTCCTTCGCCAAGGCCCTTCCATGGCCTTGTTGAATGTTAAACTAGATTAGCACATCGGCTATTCCCGAGGGGCTACGGAGCCCAGCGACCGCGCACCGCCGCGGACACCCGCTCCGCCGCGTCGTCAAGCATGGCGCGATCCAGCGGATCGAGCTCGGTTTGGCCGAGCAGGCGGTGCAACCGTGCGAGCTGGCGGGTCACCGGCTCAGCAACGGACGACCCGCCAGACCACGCGACCTCCCGCAGGAGCATGAACAGTCTCTGCATCACGATCGGGTCACCGCTGCCATAGATGGCCGGCTGCTCCACGGCCAGGCTCAGCAGGTCACCGAACGCGTGACCAGCCAGGTCGAGCCGTATCGCTCCCTCGGCGTCGCGTACGACGTGGGGACCCAGCGAGATCTGGCTCAGCTCGCACAGCAGCGCCGCGGAATGACCCAGGGCGTGCACCGCGGTCGTCGGATCATTGATCCCCGGCGACAGCGCCTTCACTGCCACGTCGGTGAGCTGCCGAAGCCCGAATGACAGGTCGGACGTGTCTGTGCGCTCGAATCCCGTCTTGATGCACCGGACGATCTCGCCGCCCAGAGCGTCGCCCCGGTCGGCATCCAACGGAACGCCCGTCGCGCTCCACACCCATCCGATCGGCGTGCCCGCCACCACCGAGTCGCCGACCCTGCGCTCGACGCGGGCGGAGGCGTCGCTGTCGAGAACTGCGCGCATCAGGCGCTCGTCGTCGATGCCGATGACGAAGCCGGATGAGCTGGCCAGCAGAGGTCGCGCGTGATCGGGCACGATCAGCCGAGCGGCATCGTGAAAGCTCCCCCCGGTGTCGGCAAGACCCGACACCACGTCAGAGGCGCCCTGGTGGACGCTCCGGAGCATGCTCTCGACCCGGATCGTCTGGGTCAGGTGGCCCAGGAACAACACGAGGGCGATGACGCTCACCGTCGCAAGCACGAACGCCACCGTGACCGAGACCCGCGGGATGAATGCCGGCTCGCCACCTGTCTCGGTACGCACGGTCCTCAGCACGGTCAGCGCGAAGACGAATGTGCCAAGGAAGAGGCCCAGAGTCCCTTGGACGACGAGGTCGCGGGTGAACGTGCGCAGCAGTCGCGGCGAGAATTGGCTGCTGGCCAGTTGCAAGGTGACGACAGTCAGGGAGAACGTCAACGACGTGACGGTGATCAACGACCCGGCTATCGCACTCAGCACGGTTCGCGCCGCGTCGGCGCCCCCACCGAAGAGAAGATGTGAGCCGGCCAGATCCAGCTGGTCATCGAGGTGCGGGAGCGCCAGCCCGAGCCCTATCGCCGCCAGCACCGCCAGGGTCGGTATCGGCCACAGCTTGGTGCGAAATCCGTCGCGAAGCTGGATCACGGGAAGGGCCATCAACCCAGACTAGGGTCCGCGGCGCTCAATCACGCCCCGAGCAGCGCTTCTGCCAGCCACCCTCGTAGCCGATCGCGCGGAAGCCCATGGCCTCGTTGACGTCGAGCATGGGCCGGTTCTCCTCGGCGTTCCACGTGACGATCGCCTCGCGCTCGGGCGCCTGTTCGAGCAACAGGTCGGCCGCCGCGATCTTGACCAGGGTGCCGAGTCGATGACCGCGGTGGTCCCGCAGGACCAACGTGTCCTCCTGCGTGGCGATCGGCTTGCCCTCAGACAAGACGAGCTCGGAGAACGCGACGAGTGAGCCGGTCGGCACGTGCTCGACCGCGGCCGTCAGGATCGTCCGGCCGCTCTCGGCGATCCGGGCATCGTGCTCACGCACCCGGTCGACGTCCCACTCGTCGACCGTCATCACGAGCCCGGCCGAGGGGGCGTCGGTGCTCATGCGCGTACGCAGCTCGGCGAGGTCGTGCGTCCACCGGTCCGGGGTGAGGCCGGCCCAGGTGATGACGCGGTAGTCGTCTCCGGCAGCCTCGGCCGCCGCCGCGCGCAAGGGCTCGACACGTTGCATGAGGCCGGCGGTGTCGAGCAGGCTGATGCGGTTGATCTGCTCGAGCACATAGCCCCGGGCGCGGAGGAATCGCACGCCGTCGTCGTCGGCCCACAGGTCACCAAAGCCCGTCGCCGCGCCGACTCGCGGACCGCCCGACGTGGCGGTGTGCGGGAGGTTGACCTTGAGGACCGGTGCTCCGGCATCGAGCGCGACCGTCTCGACGACGTCGTGCAGTGCCGAGCCGATGCCTGCCCGCCGGTGAGCCGGCAGGATGTTGGCCAGCAGGTGTGCCCCGGTCTCGGGCTGGTGCGGCCGCAACGTGACGATGCCGCGGCCGATGATCTTGCCGTCCTGCCACACGGCAAAGTGCCGGCGCGTGCGATGCGGGTTGTCGCGGTACTCCGACCACACGTCCGGTAACGGCATCTCCAGCAGGTCGGTGCCCATCGTGTGCGACTCGACCGTGTCGCGGACGGTCACGTACTCCGCGAACACCTCCCAACCGGGACCCTCGATCGACTCCGGGACCTGGATTTCCTCGATCGTGAAGCTAATGCTGCCCATCCCTTTCAGTAGTGCCCCTGCGGTGGCCTGCGAAGAACTGCTGGAGCATGGTCGTCGATTGCTCGGCGAGCACCCCGCTCACGACTTCCGGCCGATGATTGAGCCGGCGATCGCGCACGACATCCCAGAGCGACCCGACCGCGCCCGCCTTGTCGTCGAACGCGCCGAAGACCAGTCTTTCAAGACGCGCCGACACAATTGCACCGGCGCACATCGTGCACGGTTCGAGCGTCACGACGAGGGTGCAGCCTTCGAGCCGCCACTCGCCGCGGACCGCTGCCGCCTCCCGGATCGCGACGATCTCGGCATGCCCCGTCGGATCGCCGTCGCGCTCGCGGGTGTTGCGGCCCTGCCCGATGACCACGCCGGTCGGATCGATGACGAGGGCGCCCACCGGTACGTCACCGTCGGCCAGCGCGGACTCGGCGAGGAGCAGCGCCTGCTCCATCTCGTGTTCGTACGTCACCCGATGACGGCCTCGAACTCGTCGCCGAACCCCAGCCGTTCCGCGACATCGCGCAGGATGTCCTCGGGGTAGAGGTCGTCGTCGTCGCACAGCACGCCCAGGTCCATCGCCGGCATGCCGAGGTCGCTCAGCAGCTCGAGGTCGCCGGCCGCCTGTGGTTCGTCGTCGTCATCCAGGTTGGGCAGGTCGAGCAGGTCGGCCACGCCGACCGCGAGCGGCCAGTCCGTCACCGCGGTGATGTCCGACAGCATCGCGCGTATGCGCGTGCCCGAACGCCGCAGGATCACGAAGAAGTCGTCGTTCATCGACACCAGGCCCAGCACCCCGTCATCGGACGGGAACCGCCCCAACGCGTGACTGAGCTGCTCCACGTCCTCGCCGAGGCGCGGATTGAGCTCGACGACCTGCCACTGGCCCTCGTCGCGGTAGGCGGCGACGGCGAAGTCGACATCGTCTTCTGCCATGCGTGCACCTCCTGTCGGACGGGCTCCCTAGCGATGGTGACAGACGCTCGACGGGCACCGCTAGTCTCATGCCATGCAGGTACACGTCGCCGACCACCCGTTGATCTCGCACAAGTTGACGGTGCTGCGCGACGAACGCACCGACTCACCGACATTCCGGCGGCTCGCCGACGAGCTCGTGACGCTGCTGGCGTACGAAGCCACGCGTGATGTCCGGGTCGAGACGGTCGACGTCGTGACGCCGGTCGCCCCGGCCAAGGGCGTACGCCTGTCGGACCCGAGGCCGCTCGTCGTGCCGATCCTGCGGGCCGGTCTGGGCATGCTCGAAGGCATGCAGCGCCTGCTGCCGACCGCGGAGGTCGGGTTCCTCGGCATGGTGCGCAACGAGGAGACGCTCGAGGCCGTGACGTACGCCGAGCGGCTCCCCGACGACCTGACGGGGCGGCAGTGCTACGTGCTCGACCCGATGCTGGCGACCGGTGGCACCCTTGCCGCGGCGATCGAGTTCCTGGTCAGGCGCGGCGCCGACGACATCACGGCGATCACCCTGCTCGCGGCCCCCGAGGGCATCGCGCGGCTCGAGTCAGAGCTCGCGGCGATCGACGTACCGGTGACGCTCGTGACGGCAGGGCTCGACGAGAAGCTCAACGAGCTGGGCTACATCGTCCCGGGCCTCGGCGACGCCGGAGATCGCTTGTATGGAGTGGTCTGAGGGCGCTCAGCGCCCGAACGACCACGACAGGTCGAGTGGAGCGCGGCGAAGCCGCCAGCTGTATCGAGACCCCGTGAGATGACTCAGCAGCGCAACCACGTCCGTTGAGCCACGCGAGCTCAGCGAGCGGCGTATCGTGACCCCGCGGCGCTCAGGCTTACCGGTAGATGCCGAAGTAGAAGATCGCGACGACGACGATTGCCAGCACCAGGAAGATGACGGCCTTGCTGCCTGCCGACTCCTTGTCGTCCGGCCGGTCGTACTCGGGCTTGTCCACGGGTCCTCCAAAGGATCGGGTCACCATACTCAACGAATGTCGAGCACAGGCGTCACGCCATCGTCAGAGCTCGCGCAGGATGTCCTCGACGCGTTCCTTGGCATCACCGAACAGCATCTGGGCGTTGTCGCGGAAGAACAGCGGATTCTGCACACCGGCGTAGCCCGCGGCCATCGACCGCTTGAACACCACGACGTTGTCGGCCTCCCACACCCGCAGCACCGGCATGCCCGCGATGGGGCTGCTGGGGTCCTCGGTCGCGGCGGGGTTGACGGTGTCGTTGGCGCCGATGACCAGCACGACCGACGTGCCGTCGAAGTCGTCGTTGATCTCGTCCATCTCCAGCGCGATGTCGTACGGCACCTTGGCCTCGGCGAGCAGCACGTTCATGTGCCCGGGCAGGCGGCCGGCGACGGGGTGGATGCCGAAGCGCACCTCGATGTCGCGCTCGCGGAGCTTCTTGACGAGGTCGGCGACGGGATACTGAGCCTGCGCGACGGCCATGCCGTAGCCCGGCGTGATGATCACCGATGAGGCGTTCTTGAGCAGCTCCGCGGTGTCAGCCGCGTTGACCTCGCGGTAGTCGCCGTAGTCGGTGTCGTCGGCCGCGGAGGCCTCCATCCCGAAGCCGCCGGCGATGACGGAGATGAACGAGCGGTTCATCGCCTGGCACATGATGTAGGACAGGTAGGCACCTGACGAGCCGACCAGCGCACCGGTGACGATCAGCGCATTGTTGTTGAGCAGGAAGCCCGACGCCGCCGCGGCCCAGCCGGAGTACGAGTTGAGCATCGACACCACGACCGGCATGTCGCCGCCGCCGATCGACGCGACGAGGTGCCAGCCGAGCGCCAAGCGCGACGATCGTGACCGCGATGAGCAGGCCGATGTTGGGCGTGATGACGAACCAGATCGTCAGGATCGCGAATGCCGCCAGGGCGCCGAGGTTGAGGTAGTTCTTGCCCGGCAGCATCAGCGGCGCCGACTTGATGCGCGCCGACAGCTTGAGGAACGCGACGATCGAGCCGGTGAACGTCACCGCCCCGATGAAGACGCCGACGAACACCTCGGCGTTGTGGATGTCCTCCAACGAGCCCGTGAGGTGGTTGTCCTCGAGGTGACCGTTCCAGCCGACGAGCACCGCAGCGAGACCGACGAACGAGTGCAGCAGCGCGATCAGCTCGGGCATACCGGTCATCTCGACGACGCGGGCCCGCCACAAGCCGATCGCAGCACCGATCGCGACGGCGATCAGCAGCAGGATGATGCCGAGCGCGTCCGACACGTCGGCCACGACGATGAACGTCGCGACCAGAGCGATCGCCATGCCGACGATGCCGTAGAGCACACCCTGACGGGACGACTCGTGCTTGGACAGTCCGGCGAGGCTGAGGATGAACAGCAACGCCGCGACGAGGTACGCCGCGGTGGCCACGCTTTGCGAAGTCATCGCGATCAGCCTTTCGAGAACATGCTGAGCATGCGTCGGGTCACGGCGAATCCACCGAAGACGTTGATGCTGGCGAGCAGGACGGCGACGAACGCGAGCGTGCGGATCGCCGCATCATCGGCGGCGATCTGCTGCATCGCGCCGACGACGATGATGCCGGAGATCGCGTTGGTCACCGACATCAGCGGCGTGTGCAGTGCGTGGTGCACCTTGCCGATGACGTAGTAGCCGATCACGATCGCCAGGACCAGCACCGTGAAGTGCTCCGGCAGCGGCTCGGGGGCGTAGGCGTTGACGAGGAACAGGGCCAGGACGCCGATGCCGATGAGCGTCAGCTTGCGCTGCGTCGACATCGGCTGCTTCTCGGGCTTGGGCTCTGCCTTGGGCTTGTCGACCACGGCGGCCGGCGCGGCCGAGACCTGCACCGGCGGTGGCGGCCACAGCGTCTCCCGATCACGTACGACCGTGATGGTGCGCTGCACGACGTCGTCGAGGTCCAGGACGAGCTGACCGTCCTTGCCCGGAGTCAGCAGCTTCATCAGGTTGACCAGGTTGGTGCCGTAGAGCTGCGACGCCTGCGTCGGCAGTCGGCCGGCCAGGTCGGTGTAGCCGATGATCGTCACGCCGTTGTCGGTCACGACTGCCTCGCCGGCGACCGAGCCCTCGACGTTGCCGCCGTTGGACGCGGCCATGTCGACGATGACGCTGCCGGCCTTCATGCTCGCCACGTCCGCCGCGGTGATCAGCACCGGGGCGGCGCGGCCCGGGATCAGCGCCGTCGTGATGATGATGTCGACGTCGGCGGCCTGCTCGGAGTAGATCTCGGCGGCCCGCCGGTCGTAGTCCTCCGACGTCGCCTTGGCGTAGCCGTCGGTGCTCTGCTCGGTCTCGACGTCGACCGCGAGGTACTCACCGCCGAGCGATGCGACCTGGTCGGCCACCTCGGCCCGCGGGTCCGTCGCACGTACGATCGCGCCCATGCTGTTGGCCGTGCCGATCGCGGCGAGGCCCGCGACGCCGACACCGGCGACCAGCACCTTGGCCGGCGGGACCTTGCCCGCCGCGGTGATCTGGCCAGTGAAGAACCGGCCGAACACGTGGGCCGCCTCGACGACCGCGCGATAGCCGGCGATGTTGGCCATCGAGCTCAGCACGTCCATCGACTGTGCGCGAGAGATGCGCGGCACGGCATCCATCGCGAGCACCGTGATCGGGCGCTGCGGCGAGAGCCTCGACGAGGTCGGGGTTGAGCGCGGGGCTGATGAGGCTGATGAGCGTCGCGCCGTCGGCGAGCTTGCCGATCTCGAACGTCGACGGCGCGTTGACCTTGAACACGATGCCGCTGTGCCACACGTCGACGGCGGGGGCGATCACCGCACCGGCCTCGACGTACGCCTCGTCGGTGAACGACGCCTTGGCGCCGGCGCCCGACTCGACCGCCACGACATACCCCAGGTCGATCAGCTGGCGTACGGTTGCCGGTGTCGCGGAGACACGGGTCTCGCCGGGACTCGACTCGGCAACAACACCGATCACCGCTGCCGGCGGGCTCTCTTGCTGTCCGTCGCTCATTCGGCGAACGTTATCTGTTCGCAACACGCGCGACCACCCTGTGAGACTCGCATCTCATTCCTTGAATCGCGCTGAGCGTGAGGCGACATGCCGCCGCCTGGTCAGATCCCTGAAGCTGCGAACTGGGCGCTCATGCTCGGCACGTCCCGAGTCGGGCCGAGCAGGCCGTCCTTGCGGCAGACGACGACCGACCACACGATCGTCGCGGCGATCGTCGTCAAGGTCAGGGCGAGGATCATGCTGCCCTTGATCACGATGAAGTCGACGGTCGACAGCGAGAGCAACAGCCACAGCGTGACGACTCCCTTGAGCAGGATGACGAGTCCCCACATCAGGGTCAGCCCTCTGAAGAGCTGCCTGATCCGAGGGCGCGCGGCGATGGCGGCATCCAAGGGGCAGAAGTCCGGTGCGAGGCGCGAGACGAAGGGCCGATCCGACCGCAATGAGATGAGGAAGAGGGTCGCCACCACGGCATCGACCACGACCGGCTGCACGAAGTAGATGAACGTGTTGCCGGTTGCGAAGGTGATCGCGGTCTTGGCCGTCATGATGACGAGCGTCAGCACGAGGAGACCCGAGACCGTCCGTCCGGTCGACCTGCGCCACGCGATGGCCCCGGCCAGCCAACCGAGCGCCACGATCATCGCTGTGGCGACGTTCGCCAGCACCGCGGTCGCGGCGAACAGGACGGCCGGGGCGACAACTGCGGTCGCCACGCTCGTCACGACCCGCGCGAGGACGGCACTCAGTCGAGGCATTGCCGGCGAGTCGCAGAGCTGCGGAACAAGAAGGGTGTGGTGAGTCGGTGCCATGGATCGGCCCGTCCCCGGCGACAAGGCCGGATACTGACGTACGCCGAAAACGACGGAGTGGAACTCTTCGTTCGAAAAATCCTCGGCTCTTTCGACTGTACGCGCCTCTTGGCGCGGCGCCAGAGGGATTTCCTGAGAACTCGCGGCCAGGCGTCCGCTCAGTAGTACCAGGGGTACGGCGTGAAGTCCGGGTCGCGCTTCTCGAGGAACGCGTCGCGACCCTCCTGCGGCCTCGTCCGTCATGTACGCCAGGCGCGTCGTCTCGCCGAGCAGCACCTGCTGCCCGACGAGTCCGTCGTCGATCAGGTTGAAGGAGTACTTCAGCATCCGCTGCGCGGTCGGCGACTTGGCGTTGATCTTGCGACCCCACTCCAGCGCCTCGGCCTCGAGCTCGGCGTGCGGCACGACCTTGTTGACCATGCCCATGCGGTGCGCGTCGGCGGCGGAGTACTCGTCGCCGAGCAGGAAGATCTCGCGGGCGAACTTCTGGCCGACCTGACGGGCGAGGTAGGCCGAGCCGTACCCGCCGTCGAACGAGCCGACATCGGCGTCGGTCTGCTTGAACTTCGCGTGCTCGGCCGAGGCGAGGGTCAGGTCGGCGACGACGTGCAGGCTGTGCCCGCCGCCGGCGGCCCAGCCGGGGACCACGGCGATGACGATCTTGGGCATGAAGCGGATCAGCCGCTGCACCTCGAGGATGTGCAGTCGAGCCGAGCTTGGCCTTGTCGACCGTCTCGGCGGACTCACCCTCTGCGTACTGGTAGCCGGCCTTGCCGCGGATGCGCTGGTCGCCGCCGGAGCAGAACGCCCAGCCGCCGTCCTTGGGCGACGGGCCGTTGCCGGTCAGCAGGACGCAGCCGACGTCGGAGGACTGGCGGGCGTGCTCGAGGACGCGCAGCAGCTCGTCGACCGTGCCGGGGCGGAACGCGTTGCGGACCTCGGGGCGGTCGAACGCGATGCGTACGGTGCCGTGGTCGGCGGCGCGGTGGTAGGTGATGTCCTCGAGCTGCTCGAAGCCGGGCACCTCGCGCCATGCGGAGGGGTCGAAGATCTCGGAGACGGTCATGACGGCGAGGGTATCGCGCAGCGCCGGCTCGCTATCGTCTTGGCATGCCCGAGAACGAGCTGACCACGATCCACGGGACACCTGTCCTCGCCATGCCTGACGACGGCCCGCCCCTTGCCACGGTCGAGGCAGCGACGGAGGTCGTCGGTGACGCCGCCTGGGGCGAGGCCGAGATCGTCGCGATCCCGGTCGCGCGGCTGACCGACGACTTCTTCGAGCTCAAGACCGGGCTCGCCGGCGAGGTCGCGCAGAAGTTCGTGAACTACCGCCTGCACCTCGCGATCGTCGGCGACATCGCGTCTCGCGTCGACGAGAGCGTCTCGCTGCGCGCCTGGGTCACCGAGTCCAACCGCGGGCGGCAGCTCTGGTTCGTACCGACCCTCGACGATCTCGCGGATCGCCTCGCAGGCCTGAGCACGCGTATGTGACATCGGCCATGGCGCATTCCGGATACCGACGGTATGTTGGCCCGATGGCTGACAACTTCACCGGCAAGGTCGCGCTCATCACCGGCGCCGCCCGGGGCATCGGAGCCGGCGTCGCCCGCGGCTTCGTCCAGCGCGGCGGCAAGGTCGCGCTCGTGGGCCTCGAGCCCGACCTGCTCACCGAGCTGTCCGACGAGCTCGGCGACTCCGCAGCATGGTGGGAGGCCGACGTCCGCGACTCGCTCGCCGTCGCCGCCGCGATCGACGCGGCTGCCGAGCACTTCGGCCGCATCGACTTCGTGCTCGCCAACGCCGGCATCGCGTCGTACGGGACGGTGCGCCAGATCGACGACGCCGCCTTCGAGCGGGTCGTCGACATCAACATCAACGGCGTCTTCCGCACCCTCAAGTACGCGACGCCGCACCTCGCCGCGACCAACGGCTACGCCCTGGTGGTCGCGTCACTCGCCTCGTTCACCGCCCTCGCGGGCCTTGCGTCGTACAACGCCAGCAAGGCCGGTGCCGAGTCGCTCGCGCTGGCGTACAAGCAGGAGGTCGCGCACCTCGGCATCGACGTCGGCGTCTGCCACCCGTCGTGGATCGACACCGACATCGTGCGCAACGCCGAGAAGGACCTGCCGTCGTTCCGCGAGGTCCGCAAGAAGCTGCCCTACCCGGCCAACAGCACGACCAGCGTCGAGGAGTGCGTCGAGCTGATCCTGCAGGGCTTCGCCAAGCGCAAGAGCCGGGTCTACGTGCCCAAGGGCGTCATGCTCGCCAACTGGAGCAAGGCGCTGACCAACTCGCCGCTGGTGTGGCCGGTGCTCAAGCGGCTGACCCGCAAGACCGTCCCGCAGATGGAGAAGGAGGTCGACGCGCTCGGCCGCTTCCACCACTCGCACGTGCCCGAGACCAAGCCCCACGACTAGCGCTCGCGGTTTACCACGGGGCCTACGCAAACCTGCTCCGCCCGAGGCAACCAGACAGCGCCGAATCGTCCGCCCGAGGCAAACCACGTCCGACCCATGCAAGTTTCTCGCGGGCGGACGACCTTTGCTTAGGCCCCGTGGTAAACCGCTCAGCGGGACTGGACCGAGGCGGCCAACGAGACCATGTGGCCGAGCCGTGCGAGCTCTGAGGCCAGGAACTCCGGACCGCCGTGCCGACCCACGACCACGACGAACCCGTCGCCACGACGATCGCGCGCCGGCGACGCCGCGAGCACCGTCGAGTCCCACTCCGGCACCTCGCGCAGCACCTTGGACTTGCGAATGCCGAGCCACGCCGTTGCCTCGTCGACGAGCTTGGGCGCGGTCGACGACTTCGCCATGACCACCGCCTGGCCGTCGATCCGGTTGAGCGCCATCGCCCAGTCCGTACGGAACGTCGACGGGATGACCTCGACGAGGTTCTCGATGGCCTTGGCGGGGTCTTCGGTGAACCGCTCGACCGCCTCGAGATCCATGCTCAGGTTGGCGCCGGCGTTGTAGCGCGAGATCCAGTCGACCTTGACCCCGTCGAGCTGGTGGCACGCCGTGATCAACGCATCGGGCATCACCCGGGCCGGCAGCTCGAGCAGCACGTCGTCGACGACCCGGCCGTCCGAGCGGCGCTCGACGATCTCGATCGCCTCGATGTCGGCTCCTGCGCCACCGAGCGCCGTCGCGAGCGCACCCAGAGAACCGGGCACGTCGGGCAGCTCGACGCGCAGGAGGAAGGCCATATGACCATTGTCACTGGCCCACATTGCCTCTGCGTTACGCGGGTAGCGTGGTGGCGTGAATCCCTCTACCGTCCGCACCATCTTCCGTACCGTCGCGATCGCCGAGGCCTTTTCGTGGGCCCTGCTGCTCGCGGCGATGTTCTGCAAGTGGATCCTCGAGTCCGAGCCGTTCGGCCTTCACGAGGGCGGCGTGCCGGTCGCCGGCCCCATCCACGGCGGCATCTTCATGCTGTACGTCGCGAGCTGCATCGTCGCCGCGATCGTCTTCAAGTGGAATGCCAGGACGACGGTGCTTGCCCTCGCGTCGAGCATCCCGCCGTTCTGCACCTACTGGTTCGAGACCGCTGCCGACCGCAAGGGCCTGCTCAGCAAGCCGGTCGAGGAGACCGCGGCCCGCTAGAAACGCAACGGTGCCCCTGGGCTCGGACCCAGGGGCACCATGTCGCACACAAACACGCAGCGATGCATGCGACACAACTGCGGATCAGCCGAATGGACGGGTCTGACGAGGAAACCGTCCTCTTGCATCTCCCACGACCGAAACGTAGCTCGCGTTCGAGGCCCAGTCATCGTGTTGCGGGAAACCTTGCGGGTGACCGCAAGAGCGGATCAGCCTGTCGGCGCGACGTCCGCACCGTAACGATCGACGCAGAACTCCCGCAGCCGAGCCGCCAGCTCGTCGAGCGTCTCCGCCGCGTGATGGCCGGGTTCCCACGCCGCAAACAGCTCGATCCGCAACGGGCCGTCCCGGCCGACGATCTCCAGTGGGTGCAGCCCGAACCGCGGGTCGTCCGACACCACCGCCGCACCCCGTCCAGCGGCGGCGAGTGCCTGCGCGACCTGCGGATTGCTGCAGTCGACGACGGTTCCCGGCGACACACCGGCCCGCTCCATCGCCCGATCGAGGATCTGTCGCGGTTTGAAGGCCGGCGTCAGGGCGAGCACGGTCTCGGTCGCGAGGTCCTCGAGGCGTACGGAGTCACGGTCGTGCCACGCGTGGTCCGCCCGCACGTACGCCCACACGGGCAGCACCGCAAGGGCCGCGCTCGCCAGACGGGCACGCGGCGGCTCGGTCGCGATCGCGAGGTCGGCACCGTGGCGCAGCGCGTCGTACGCCTCGCGGGGGTCCGACTCGCTGACCGTCGGCATGGGATCGTCCGGCCCGAGCGTGGCGAGGAACGGCGCGATGACGTCGGTCAGTGTCGTCGTCGGTGCGGCGATCGTGATCCGCTCGAGCCGCCCTGCGGCGTACGAGCGCGCGGCGTTGCGGGCGCCGTCCGCCCGGCGCAGGACGTCCTGCGCGTGCGGCAGGAACTGCCGGCCGGCGGCGCTGAGCTGCAGCCGGCCGCCCGCCCGGGCGAACAGCTCGACCCCGAGCTCGGTCTCCAGCTGCCGGATCTGCCGGGACAGCGCCGGCTGAGTCACGTGCACGACATCAGCCGCGGCGCTGACCGACCCGGTCTCGGCGACCGCGACGAAGTATCCGAGCGTCCGCAGCTCCATGCCTGCAGAGCATAGCCTCGATCAGAACTGAGTATTGGACGGCATACCCACACCACGGCGAGAATCGGAGCATGTCTGCCTCGCTCGAGCAACGCCGCAACCTCGTCACCGCCATCCCCGGTCCTCGCTCGTCAGGAGCTGATGACCCGCAAGAAGTCCGCCGTCGCCCAGGGCGTCGGCACGACGATGCCGGTGTTCGCGGTCGAGGCCGGCGGCGGCATCGTCAAGGACGTCGACGGCAACTCGTTCATCGACCTCGGCTCGGGCATCGCAGTCACGACGGTCGGCAACAGTGCCCCGCGGGTCGTCGATGCCGTACGCGAGCAGGTCGAGGCGTTCACCCACACGTGCTTCATGATCACGCCGTACGAGGGCTACGTCGCCGTCGCCGAGGCGCTCAACCGCCTGACTCCCGGCGACCACGACAAGCGGTCGGCGCTGTTCAACTCCGGCGCCGAGGCGGTCGAGAACGCCGTCAAGATCGCCCGCGCGCACACCAAGAAGCAGGCCGTCGTGGCGTTCGACCACGCGTACCACGGCCGGACGAACCTGACGATGGCGATGACCGCCAAGTCGATGCCCTACAAGAGCGGCTTCGGCCCGTTCTCCCCCGAGGTCTACCGGGCACCGCTGTCCTACCCGTACCGCGACGAGAAGAACGTCGACGGGGCCGTCGCCGCACGCCGGGCGATCACCTACATCGAGAAGCAGGTCGGCGCCGCCAACCTCGCCGCCGTCGTGATCGAGCCGATCCAGGGCGAGGGCGGCTTCATCGTGCCGGCCGAAGGCTTCCTGCCCGCGCTCGCCGAGTGGTGCACCGCCAACAACGTGGTGTTCATCGCCGACGAGGTGCAGAGCGGCTTCGCGCGTACGGGCGAGCTGTTCGCCTGCGAGCACGACGGCGTCGTGCCGGACCTGATCGTCACCGCCAAGGGCATCGCCGGCGGGCTTCCGCTGTCGGCGGTCACCGGCCGCGCCGAGATGATGGATGCCGCACACGTGTCCGGGCTCGGCGGCACGTACGGCGGCAACCCCATCGCCTGCGCCGCGGCACTTGCCACGATCGAGACGATCGAGGCCGACGGACTCGTCGAGCGGGCGCGACAGATCGAGCGGCTCATGCTCGACCGGCTGCACCGCCTGCAGGCCGACGACGACCGCCTCGGCGACGTACGTGGCCGCGGCGCGATGATCGCCGTCGAGATCGTCAAGAGCGGCACCGACGAGCCCGACCCGCTGCTGACCAGCGCGATCGCCGCTGCCGCACACCTCGCCGGCGTCATCGTGCTGACCTGCGGCACGTACGGCAACGTGCTCCGATTCCTGCCGCCCCTGTCGATCAGCGACGAGCTGCTCAACGAAGGCCTCGACGTCGTCGCCGCCGCCTTCAAGGAGAAGGCATGAACGGGCTGTTCATCGACGGCCAGTGGCTGCCGGGCTCGGCCGGCGAGTTCGACGTCGAGAATCCCGCTGATCGCTCGGTCATCGCCCAGGTCGCCGACGGCGGACCCGCCGACGCGACCGCCGCGGTCGACGCCGCAGCGGCAGCGCTCCCGGCGTGGAGCGCCATGCCACCGCGGCAGCGCTCGGAGATCCTCCGCCGTACGTACGAGCTGATGGTGCGCGACTCCGACGAGCTCGCCGCCATGATCTGCGCCGAGAACGGCAAGTCACTGACCGACGCACGCGGTGAGGTCACGTACGCCGCTGAGTTCTTCCGCTGGTTCGCCGAGGAGTGCGTACGCACCGGCGGCGACTACGGCGTCTCGCCTGCGGGCGGCACCCGCACCGTCGTGACGCACAAGCCGGTCGGCGTCGCTGCCCTCGTCACGCCGTGGAACTTCCCGGCCGCGATGGCGACCCGCAAGCTCGCGCCTGCGCTCGCCGCCGGCTGCACCGTCGTGCTCAAGCCCGCCTCGGAGACTCCGCTGACCGCCCTCGCGGTGACCCGGCTGCTCGTCGAGGCAGGCGTGCCCGACGGCGTCGTCAACGTCGTGCCGACCACGGACGCGTCCGCCGTCGTGTCGACCTGGATGGCCGACGCCCGCGTCCGCAAGATCTCGTTCACCGGCTCGACCGGCATCGGCCGCGTGCTGCTCAAGCAGGCCGCCGATCGCGTCGTGAACTCGTCGATGGAGCTCGGCGGCAACGCCCCGCTCGTCGTGACCGAGGACGCCGACCTCGACGCTGCCGTCGCCGGCGCGATGATCGCGAAGTTCCGCGGCGGCGGCCAGGCCTGCACCGCGGCCAACCGCCTGTACGTGCACGCCGCTGTCGCCGAGGAGTTCACCGCCAAGCTCGGCGCCGAGGTCGAGAAGCTCAGCGTCGGGCCGGCGACCGAGGGCTCGCAGATCGGTCCGCTGATCTCCGCCAAGGCCGTCGACGGGGTCACCGCACTGGTCGACTCGGCACTCGCCGCCGGAGCCCGGATCACCCACCGGGCGGCCGTCCCCGACAGCAAGGGCTACTACTTCCCGCCGACCGTGCTCGTCGACGTGCCGGCCGACGCCGACATCGTCACGAACGAGATCTTCGGCCCGGTCGCCCCGATCGTGACGTGGACCGACGAGGCCGAGATGCTGCGGCTCGTCAACGCATCGGAGTTCGGCCTCGCCGCGTACGTCTTCGCGGGCGAGCTGCAACGCGCGATGCGGATCGGCGAGGCGATCGACGCCGGCATGATCGGCATCAACCGCGGGCTAGTCTCGGATCCATCGGCACCATTCGGCGGCATGAAGCAGAGCGGCCTCGGACGTGAGGGCGCCCGCGCCGGCCTCGAAGAGTTCACCGAGACGCAGTACCTCAGCATCGACTGGCCCTAGGTCCCACCACCCGAGGAGAAGCACATGACCACGACATCAGGACCCGCGTACCAGGTCGTCAACCCCGCGACCGGTGAGGTCGTCGAGACGTTCGACAACGCATCGGATGCCGACATCGAGGCGGCGATCTCCGGGGCTGCACAGGCGTACGCGTCGTGGAAGGACGTGCCGATCACCGAGCGCGGCGAGATCGTCAAGAAGGTCGCTGCGCTGTTCGCCGAACGGGCCGACGACCTCGCGGCCATCGCGAGCGAGGAGATGGGCAAGCCGGTCAGCGAGGGCGTCGAGGAGGCCGAGTTCTGTCAGGCGATCTTCGACTACTTCGCGACCGAGGGCCCGACGCTCGCCGCCGACCAGCCGATCAAGACGTTCTCGGGTGGCAAGGCCGTCGTGCAGAAGCTGCCGGTCGGCCCGCTGCTGGGGATCATGCCGTGGAACTTCCCGTACTACCAGATCGCCCGGTTCGCGGCGCCCAACCTGATGCTCGGCAACACCATCATCCTCAAGCACGCCGAGTCGGTGCCGAAGTCGGCGCTGGCGGTCGAGCAGATCATGAAGGACGCCGGCCTGCCTGAGGGCGCGTACGTCAATGTGTTCGCCTCGCACGAGCAGATCGAGACCATCATCAGCGACCCACGCATCCAGGGCGTCTCGCTGACCGGCTCGGAGCGTGCCGGCGCCATCGTCGCCGCGCTGGCCGGCAAGAACCTCAAGAAGTGCGTGCTCGAGCTCGGCGGCTCCGACCCGATGATCGTGCTCGACAGCGACAACCTCGACGAGGTCGTCGACAACGCGTGGGACTTCCGGATGTACAACACCGGGCAGGCCTGCAACTCCAACAAGCGCATGATCGTCATGGACGACCTGTTCGACGACTTCGTCGGCAAGCTGACCGAGAAGGCGCTGGCCATCGACTCGTTCTCGCCGCTGTCGTCGCGCAGGGCTGCCGAGGCGCTCGCCGAGCAGGTCGACGACGCCGTGAGCAAGGGCGCGACGCTGCACGCCGGCGGCGTGCTGAGCGACGGGCCCGACGCGCACTACACACCCGCCGTCCTCAGCGGCATCACCAAGGACATGCGCGCCTACTCCGAGGAGCTGTTCGGCCCGGTCGCGGTGGTCTACAAGGTCGGCAGCGACGACGAGGCGCTCGAGCTCGCCAACGACACGACGTACGGCCTCGGCGGCGCGGTGTTCTCCAAGGACCCGGCCCGCGCGGAGAAGATCGCCCAGCGGCTCGAGGTCGGCATGGCCAACGTCAACACCACGGCCGGCGAGGGCGCCGAGATCCCGTTCGGTGGCGTCAAGCGCTCGGGCTTCGGCCGCGAGCTCGGCCCGCTCGGCATGGACGAGTTCGTCAACAAGCGGATGTTCTTCATCGCCGACTGACGGACAGCCTCCGGTAGCCCCAGGCCAGGGCGAGCGCCAGAGCCAGCACGACGAGGCTCGCCACCGCGACGGCCAGGCCGCCGTGCCGATCGACATCCAAGAAGTCGTACGGCACGTCGGCCCGGCGATCGCTCGTGACGGCGTAGGACGGGTCCGACACGGCAGCCCGGATCAGCGTGTAGGCCAGCCAGGCGAGCGGCCAGACCAGGAACCAGAGGGCGCTCCGGTCGAACCGGGTGCGCGGCCGGAACAGCACGAACCCCAGCACCGAGAGCGCCGGGACGACGTAGTGGAAGATCTTGTCGTACCACCACTCGATGCCGGTGAAGTCGGCGTTGCCGGCCAGGATCGTGGCGTAGACGATGCCGGTGATCGTGATCGCCACGAGGCTGCCGAGCCGCAGGATCGCCGAACGCCTCGCCGCCCGCGTTCGGGCCGCACCGCGATCAGCGCAGCCGCGACCATCACGAGGATGTTGGACTCGATCGTGAAGTAGCTGAACAGATTGACCAGCGAGCGGTCCCGGTCGATCGTCAGCGACGGTCTGCCCGACGAGCGCGAACGCGGCAAGGGCCGCGATCGCGCCGTGCCAGAGTCGGGTCACGCCCCGACCATAGCGCCGGTGCGACGTCAGCGGGACTGCAACGCGTCGAGCGCGACACCCATCGCCGCCGCGACCCGCCAGTCGAGCTGCCAGCCGTTGTCGAGCACCGGCACCGTCAGCTCATAGCGGTCACGCAGCGAGCGCTGACGCTCCGACGTCAGGATGACCTGCCCGTCAGATCGCCGTGAAGTCGAAGTGGAACCGCAGGAACACCGGCAGGTCGCCGACCATGTCGATGACCCGTCGGGCGATCGCCACTCCCTGGCTGCGCTCCTGGCCGACGGCGACCAGGCCGTCCGGCGTCTGCAGGTGCCACGTCGACCGCAGCAGCGACTTCTTGAAGTCCTTGCGGAACTCGCCGATCGGGTTGCCCGCGGCGTCCGTGACGTCGTACGTCGCGGCGAGATCCATCCGCGTTGCGGGCCTTGAACCCGAAGACCGGCTGGGTCCGTGCCTCGTCGGAGTAGAACGTGACCTGCTCCTTGAACGCCATGCGCTTCTGCTGGGCCATCGCGATGAGCGGGCCCTCGACGCCGTCATCGCCGAGCGCACGCAGCTCGTAGCGGTTGACCATCATCGTGATCTTCTGGCGGAGGGTGAAGCGTTGCGTGGCGTCGGTCATGCCTCCATCCTCTCTCAGTGGAGCGGCCCTCTCAGCGCAGGGGTCGAAGCTCGCGAGCAAGCTCGGGTGTCTCACCACGGACGACCTGGGCGGCGAGCAGCTTGCCGCTCAACGGTCCGAGCGCGATGCCCCACATGCCGTGGCCGCCCGACACGAAGACCCGGGACGACTTCGTACGCCCGATGAGCGGCAGTCCGTCCGCGGTGCACGGCCGCGAGCCGACCCACTCATCCGTGCGGGCCGACCAGTCGACGCCGGTCAGCATCGGCGTCGCGGCGTCGATGATCGCCGCGATGCGGCGCGGGTCGAGGGGCGCTCCGGGCTTGCGGAACTCCATCATCCCGGCGACCCGCAGACCGTCGCCGAGGGGCGTGCACGCCACCCGCTGCGCCGGGAAGTACATCGGTGCGAGCGGGCATGTGCTCGGGTTGCACCGTGAAGCTGTAGCCGCGGCCGGCCTGGACGATCGTCTTGACGCCGACGTCACGCGCGAGCGCGCCGAACCACGTGCCGGTGGCGATCACGACGGCGTCGGCAGCCAGCGGCGCACCGCCTGCGACCTCGAGGCGTACGCCGTCCGCCGACTCGGAGATGTCGCGGACATCGACGTCGGTCCGGATCTCGGCGCCGCGGCTGCGCACCGCGTCGGCGAGGGCGTTGACGAATCGTCCGGGATTGATGAACCGCTGGTCCCGCAGGCGTACGCCGCACGTCACGGCGTCGCCAAGCGCGGGCACGAGCGCGTGCATCTCGGCGCGGTCGAGCAGCTCGGCGGGAGTGTCGACACCGAGCTCGCGTACGTGCTCGAACTCCTCGAGCAACGTCTCGCGGTCCTTCTCGGAGGCGAACGCCGCGAGGAACGGCTCGGCCGCCTTGATCGGCTCGGCCAGTCCTCCGGCAACGATCTCGTCGAACGCGTCGAGCGCCTGCCGATTCGCCTCGGCGAAGACCGTCATCGCGGCACGCCATCTCGCCGGCGTGCAGTGCCGGGCGAAGTCGAGGAGGAACTTCAGGAGCCGCGGGTTCCCCGTCACCGGCACGTATACCGGCGACGACGGCTTGAGCGTCGCCTTGATGCCGCCGGCCAGGATCGCCGGATCCGGCAGCGGAAGCGTCAGCGCCGGTGCGATCCAGCCGGCATTGCCCCATGACGAACCGGCCGCGACCCCGGCGCGGTCGACGACCGTCACGCGTGCGCCCTCGGACTGCAGGAACCAGGCCGCAGACAGGCCGACCATCCCGGCACCGACCACCACGACGTGTTCCGGCCCAGTCATGCCTTCATTGTGCTGGTGGCGCCCCGGCGACGACCAGTCGATACCCTGACGGCGGACCGGAGGAGGACTGGTGGACGAGCACACCCGCGGCGCACGGCACGTGCAGCACATCGGCGCGTCACGCCTGTTCGTCGAGCCGCCCGTACGATTCCTCGGCCCGTTCGTCATCCGCTCCAACACCCGCGTGGGTGCCTTCACCGAGATCGGCCGTGAGGTCGAGGCGCAGGCCGCCACGATCGGCCGCTACTGCGAGATCGGGCCTGGCAGCCTGCTCGGCGCGACCGGTCATCCGACGACATGGCTGAGCGTCTCGGCGTTCCAGTACCGCGAGTCGACCTGGGGCTGGCACCCGTCCGCTGACGCCAATGAGGCCATCGACCCAGAGGCCGGCGGGCGGCAGTCCTTTCGCAGCGTGGGCGGTGACCTGGCGACGATCGGCAACGATGTCTGGATCGGGGCGAACGTCGTCGTGCTGCGCGGCGTGACGATCGGCGACGGGGCGATCATCGCGGCCAACGCCGTCGTGACCAAGGACATCCCGCCCTACTCGATCGCCGGCGGCATCCCGGCCAAGGTCATTCGTCCGAGGGTCCCAGACGACGTCCGCGACGAGCTCCAGGCGCTGCAGTGGTGGCGGTTCTCCCCCAACCAGCTCACCGGCATCCCGTACGACGACCCGGTCGAGGCCGCACGCCAGCTGCGCCCCAGGGTCGACGCCGGCCTCGAGGCGTACGCCCCGGAATTCGTCGAGATCCCCAAGCCGGCCGGCCGCGGCGCCGCGCCGCTTCTTCCGCCGCTGACTACCCCACGCGCGCCGACTCGCCGGCCAGCGCACCGAGATAGATCTGGGCGTGCGCCTCGGCGACCTTCTGGCGTTGCTCGATGCGTTCGTCGACCGACACCGGCGCCAGGGGCGACTGCTCGTACGCCCGGTGGACCGCGTCGATCACGGACTGCTCGTCGAAGCTGTTGCCGTCCATCCTGAACTCGAACACCGGCGTGTCATTGCCGAAGTATCGGCCGGCGGGCGCGACGACCGCGGTGCCCACATCCCGGCAGGCCTCGAGCCAGCTCGTGTGCGGGCCGAACCGGTAGGGCAGGATCGACGCGTCCAGACCGGCGAGGTAGTCCCACATCTGCGCCTCGCTGAAGAACTCACGGACCCGCACGCGAACGCGGTGCTTCTCGCGTTCGATCTCGGTCGCAAGATCGGCGTTGAAGCGCCCGCCGCCGGGCCCCAGCACGTCGGGATGCGCGTCGATCTGGAGGATCGCTCCCGGGATCGACCTGACGGCCCGGACCAGTGCCGGCAGCAACGTGAACGGGTGGTCGCCCGACCGCGGCTTCGACACGCGAAGGCCGACGGTGAACGGCCGGTCGCGATGCAAAGGGGTCTGCCGGCGACGATGCATGCGGGCCATCGCCGCGAGATCGACGACGTGCGGATGGGGAAGCACCCAAGGCTCACGGCCCCATCTCGCCTTGATCTCGTCGGCCGCGCCCTGCGTCAGCGCGATCAGTGCATCCGCCGCCGGGACCAGGGCGTCGAGGCGCGCGTCATGCAGCTCGCGGCCGTGCTGGTTCGCGCTGTGCAGGTCGTGGACCGTGAAGACGAACGGCTTGTCCGCCCACCTCAAGGTGTCGAGCAGCTCGTGCAGGCGAGCCGGGGCGACATTGTCGAAGCCGAAGTGCAGGTGGAACAGGTCGAACTCACCGTGATGCTGTCGCACCCACTCGGGTTCGAGCATCACGGGCGGCCACCATCGAGTGAGCGTCGTACGACTCGGGTTGGCCGGGTCCGGGTCCGCGAGCCTGACGATCCGCGGCAGGTCACGGAGCTCGCGCACCGGCGACAAGTGCTGGACGTACGGGTGGGCAGCCGGGACGGAGGCGATCTTGATGCGGCCTCTGCGGTGCCAGCGGGCACGGCTGGGCTGCTCGGGTCGGGTGGAGCGCACGGTCGGCATCACACCCTCCCTCCAGCAGAGAAGTTCGAGGTGGCGACCTGCTGCACCACCGTCGCACATACCCAGAATGCTCCGAGACATTCCCTCTGCGCCAGAGTCACGCCTGTCTCACCTCGTTCCGGGTAGCAGTCCGCGCGGACGACAACCAGACGGAGAATCGAGATGGAGCATTCAGCTGACCACCCGATGGCGCGATCAACCTAGAGCGCTGAGCGCCCGAGGCGGGTGCCAACCTCTCGGTGACGCCTCGAACCGGGCTGGACGACGCTCACCTGACCAGCAGCACCAGCGCACCGCGACCCTCGTACGTGCGATGCTCGGCGAGCCGGAGACCAAGGTCGGGATGATCCGCAAGATGGTCGCTGACGGCGGCGACCTGGTGGAGGTTGCCCAGCTGCAGAATGGCCGGCCCACCGGCTGCAAGGTGTGTTCCGATGATCTCGAGGCACGTACGCACGAGGTCGAGGCCGTCAGCCCCGCCATCGATCGCGTGCACCGGGTCGTCCCGGTGCTCGCCGGTGTTCTCACTGGGCACCCACGGGGGATCGGCGATGATCAGGCCGAACCGCTCCTCGTCGGCGATCACGTCGTCCATGCGACCGCACCTGATGTCGACAGGACTCGTCAAGCCGGCGCGGTCGGCGTTGGCGGCGGCGTGGTCGCAGGCGACCTGCGACGAGTCGACCATGACGAGCGGACGCGACTGCCCGACCATGGCGAGCAGTCCGATGTGCCCGACGCCCGAGCAGAGCTCGAGGACCGGTCCGGGCGAGGCGTCGCGCAGAAGGGCCGAGGCCCACGCCGACTGAGCGGTCGTCCACCGCCTGGGTCGAAGCACACGGTCGTCGAACTGGATCCTGAGCGACCCGAACTCGATCACCTCGGTGCGTACCTGGTCGAAGTCCACAGTCACGGCGACTCCTTCGGCATGGCCCCCCACACGGACGGTCACCCGGAACTACCCCGGCGGGCTGCGGCGCAAACACAGGATCGCTGCGACGGCCGTGCAGATGCCGGGCGTCGAGGCCCTGGCCACCTCAGTGGTTGCGGAGCGCCTCGACCAGCTCTGCCTTGTTCTTGCCCGAGTAGTTGCTCAGGCCCAGCTCCTTGGCGCGCTCGCGCAGCTCGGGGACCTTCCAGTCCTCGTACGACCCGGACTCGCCACCCTTGCGGCCGACCGATGACTTCGACCGGCCCTTCTGCGCCGCCGCGTTGGAGATCCGTGCAGCCTTCTCCTTCGAGGCACCGTCCTCACGCAGATCCTCGTACATGTCTGGCTTCTTCAGACTCGCATTCTTCTTGCCCGGCATGACTACCCCTCTCCTTGCAGTTGGTCAGAAGACGGGCTTGCCGCCCGTCACGCCCAGCACGGTCCCGGACACATAGCTCGCATCTCGCTCGGAGGCGAGGAACACGAATGCCGGTGCGACCTCGGCGGGCTGCCCCGCGCGTCCCAGCGGCGTGTCCTGGCCGAACTTCTCGACCTTCTCGACGGGCTGGGTGGCGGGCTGCAACGGCGTCCAGATCGGCCCCGGCGCGACGGCATTGACCCGGATGCCCTTCTCGCCGAGCTGGCCGGCGAGGTTGACCGTGGCGTTGTTGATCGCGGCCTTGGTCGCCGCGTAGTCGAGCAGCGTGCTCGACGGGTCGTAGGCCTGGATCGACGTGTTGTTGATGATCGCCGAGCCGCGCGGCAGGTGCGGGACGGCGGCCCGGGTCAGCCAGAACAGTGCGTACAGGTTGGTCTTGAAGACCCGGTCCATCGTCTCGTCGGTGATCTCCTCGAGGGCTTCCTCGCGTGCCATCTGATAGCCCGCGTTGTTGACCAGGATGTCGAGGCCGCCCAGCTGCTGAACCGTGTCGGCCACGACCCGGTCGCACGTCTCGCGGTCGCGCAGGTCTGCCTCGATCGCGACGTGCGCCCGTCCAGCCAGCTCGAGCTGAGCGGACGTCTCATCGGCGTCGGCCTTCTCGTCCGGCAGGTACGTGAAGGCGACGTCCGCGCCCTCGCGGGCATACGCGATCGCGACGGCGCGACCGATGCCGGAGTCGCCGCCGGTGATCAGGGCCTTTCGGCCTTCGAGCCGGCCGCTTCCTTGGTAGGAGTCCTCACCGTGATCGGGCAGCGGCTGCATGTCGCCGGTCAGCCCCGGGCGGCTCCTGCTGCTGGGGCGGGAAGGACGGCGAGGTGTCTTGGCTCATGCCGACGACGTGCCCACTCCCTCGGCCATTAAACGCAGATGACTGGCGTCAGCGGAGCAAGCGCGATTCACTTAGGCATGCGATCCATCTGGAAGGGCGCCATCAGCTTCGGCCTGGTCAACGTGCCCGTGAAGGTCTACAGCGCCACGGAGAGCCACGACGTCTCGTTGCACCAGGTCCACAACAAGGACGGCGGCCGGATCCGCTACCAACGCAAGTGCGAGGTGTGCAACAAGGTCGTCGCCTACGAGGACATCGACAAGGCGTACGACGACGGCGACAAGACCGTCGTGCTGACCGACGAGGACTTCGCCTCACTGCCGGCCGAGCGCAGCCACGAGATCGAGGTCGTGGAGTTCGTCCCCGCCGACCAGGTCGACGTCCTGATGCTCGACAAGGCGTACTTCCTCGAGCCCGAGGAGCGGGCGCTCAAGCCCTACACGCTGCTGCGCCGCGCCCTCGAGGACTCCGACCGCACCGCGATCGTGCAGTTCGCGCTCCGCCAGAAGACCCGGCTCGCCGCCCTGCGGGTCCGCGACAACGTGCTGGTGCTGCAGACCATGCTGTGGGACGACGAGGTGCGCAAGCCCTCGTTCGACGTGCTCGACTCGACCCCCCGCATCAGCCAGAAGGAGCGCGACATGGCGGCGCAGCTCGTCGACTCGCTGTCGGAGGACTTCGACCGCTCGGCGTTCACCGACGACTACCAGGAGCAGCTCCGCACCCTGATCGAGGCCAAGATCGAGCAGGGCGCCTCGCTCGACACCGAGGCGACCTTCGGCAAGCAGGAGGAAGAGGAGAGCGCCGACGTCGTCGACCTCATGGAGGCACTCAAGCGCAGCGTCGACCGCAAGAACGCCAGCAAGGCTCCCGCGAAGAAGAAGCCCACCAAGAAGAAGGCGGCGGCCAAGAAGAAGGCCGGCTAGCTCGCAGCTCGTCCGATCGCCCGACAGCTCCGGCGTCTCGAACGTGGCGTCGGGTGAGTTGCGGTGCTCGACGACCCACTCCGCGACGTAGCGCAGCTTGACGTTGTGCGCCTGTGACTGACGCCGCAGGAAGTCGAACGCGCGGTCGGCGTCGAGGTCGAACCGCTCCATCAGGATGCCCTGCGCCTGGCCGATGAGCTTGCGGGCGTCGATCGCGACCTGCAGGCCGTCCTCGTTGTGCGCGTTGGCCAGGGCGACGGCGGCGTGGCGGACGAAGATCGTGGCGACCGCGACGTCGTCGTCGTCGAACGCGTCGACGGTGCTCGGCGTAGAGGTTGAGCGAGCCGTAGCGCCGGGTCCTGGTCTCGAGCCTGACGCTCAGGACGCTCCTGATGCCGAGCTCAGCGACCGCCGGGCCCCACTTGAGCCACCGCGGGTCGTTGCGCGATGTCGCCCGACTGATAGATCGGCAGTCCCTCGATCGCGTCGAGGCAGGGGCCTTCGTCGTGGACGATCTGCAGGTTGTGCGACTCGCCGACCCGCTGGGACGTGGCGGCCGCGGTCTCGATCTGGTTGCGGGCGTGGACCAGCATGATGCCGGCGTCGTCGCACGTCGTGGCGATCCGGGCATACTCGGCGATCAGCTCGATCGTGCGCTCCGCCGTGGGCTCGTCGTGCAGGTCGAGCGCCATCTGCGAAAAGAACGTCGAACTGTCCACGTACGGACTCCTCGTCTCCGGATCGTTTCAAGAGAAGCACACCCTATGGATGAATGATATAGCGGCGGGGGTGCGGAGTTTGCTGCGAGAGGCGGTGGGTACGTCCGCCGCAGCGAGGTACGCATCATCGACGACAGCGGTCGCTGTCATTCGGACACTCGGGAAGGGGTGCCCGATGGCGAAACCGCCGGGCTCCACCGGAACCACCGTCACGCTCGTTCGGCGACCGCGACCCGCTCGACCGCGCGCTCGAGCGACCAGCTCGGCCGGCGCGGGCTGCAAGACGCATTTCGTCACGGTCCCGACCGGCTGGCTCCGCTCGGCGACGCACGCCATCATGCGGCTCGACACCGTCGCCGGCGCGGCTGCGCTCGAGCAGCTCTGGCCGAGACGCGACGAGCCGCGATCCCACGTCATCGCGGTCTGCCCCGAGCAGACCGACCCAGCCGAGTCGGACCGGCTGCGACGACATGTGCCGGGCCTGCGGATCGCACCATGACGTCTCGCTTGATCTGGCACACACCGCTCGACCGCCGGTACGCCGGTCAACCGCGCGCCGCCGCCGACAGCACTGGCCGCCAGCGTCGCCGACGAGATGGTGGGCCATGCGCCGGGCGGTGGTCCGTCGTTCGTGGCGCGACCGGTGACGCTCGAGGTCGACCCGCATCAATGATCGACCTCTTCGGCGAGGTCGTCGAACATGCCGACGGTCGCCCGTACGTCCCACAGCGCGGTAGGCGCGTCGTGGGTCTCGACCGTGATGGTGGGATGCCCGTCCGCGGTGACCGCAGACGCGATCACCTCGTGATGCAGGGTGAACTCGTGGAGCAGGTCGTGCAGGATGCCGTGGCCGCTCAGCCGGAAGGTCAGGGTGGTGCGCCGCAAGAATGGCCCCTCGGGGTCAGCAAACTGAAGCGGCTGCTGCTGAACCGGCGACGCCAACTCTATCCTTCGCTGCGCTCAGCGTCCGCCGCGGGCGGCCTCCAGGGGAACCGGCAGCGCGACGGCGGCCACCGGCATCGGTGACCGCCGCGCGCGTGGACCTAGGCCGCGTCCGCAGCCGTTGCCGACTCCCTGAGGCGGGCCAGGAGCTTGGCGAGCCGGCGCGAGATCTGCATCTGGCTGACCCCGACGATCTCGGCGATCTCCTGCTGCGTCTTGTCCTCGACGAACCTGAGCCGCAACAGCTCGCCGCTCGTCGTCGTCGAGGTCGCGGCAGAGCGGCTCGATCGTCACCCAGTCGTCGATGAACTCGTAGTCCGACGTGTCACCGGCGATCGTCTCGCCCAGCGGCCGGCCGCTCTCGCGTACGGGCTGGTCGAGCGAGGTCGGCGAGAAGCAGCTGCGGGCCGCCATCGCCTCGCGAACCTCGTCGACCCCGGCGTCGATCTCGCCGGCGATCGTCGCGAGGTCGGGCTGCCGCGAGTCGGACTGCAGGCACCGCTCGGTCGCGCTGGAGATGTCGGCCTGCATCTGCTGGATACGACGCGGTGGCCGAATGCCCCAGCAGTAGTCGCGGAAGTACTTCTTGATCTCACCGAGGATCGTGACCGTCGCGAACGGGACGAACTCGCCGCGCTCGTGGTCGAATCCCCGGATCGCCTTCACCAGCGCGAAGCAGGCGACCTGGGCGAGGTCGTCGCGGTCGGCGCCCCGCCCTGAGTAGCGTCCGGCGAGATGGTGCGCGAGCCCGAGATGACGACGAACCACTTCGTCCTCGAGGAGTGCGCGTTCGGCATCGCTTGCGTGGCGAGCCGCTTCGATCAGATCGTGCGTGTCATCGTTCTGCGCCAATGCGGGAGCAGCGTTCACGGAAAACCCCCAGGGGTCTCGATCCGTCAACCGGCTTCTGCTCAACCGGCTCTCCAACCATGGCACTGTGGAGTCTGAAGCGCAAGGGACATGTGGTCGCTAGTGACTAGTCGATATGGTTCGTTCGAACCATCTCAGCGTCTCGGTGCGGCGCGTCACGCGCGTTTCGCCCGGTTCCGCCCGGGTACGAGCCGGTGAGCGAGAGGAGACCCGATGGCGCGCACGAACGACACCCAGACCGTGTCGGTCGCCGGCCAGCGCCTCCGCCTCACCAATCCCGACAAGGTCGTCTATCCGTCGACCGGCACGACCAAGGCCGAGGTCATCGCCTACTACATGGAGATCGCGCCCTACCTGCTGCCGCACCTGGCCGACCGCATCGTGACCCGCAAGCGCTGGGTCGACGGCGTCGGAACGGCCGACAAGCCCGGCGAGGTCTTCTTCGAGAAGAACCTCCCCGTCGTCGGCACCGAGCTGGATCCGCCGCGTCGAGATCCAGCACAGCGACCACGTCAACACGTACCCCGTCTTCGACAGCGCGGCCGCCCTCGCCTGGGCCGGACAGGTCGGCGCGCTGGAGCTGCACGTGCCGCAGTGGAAGGTCGGCCCCCGCGGCGGCAAGCAGAACCCCGACCACCTCGTGCTCGACCTCGACCCCGGCCCGGGCGCCGGCCTTCCCGAATGCGTGGAGGTCGCCAAACGGGCCCGAGCCCTGCTGCGCGAGCTTGACCTCGAGGCGTATCCGGTGACGAGCGGCAGCAAGGGCATCCACCTCTACGCCGGCCTCGACGGCACGCACGACGCCGACTACGTCAACCGGTTCGCCAAGCAGTTCGCGCAGGTGCTGGAGGCCGAGCTGCCCGATCTCGTCGTCAGCTCGATGAAGAAGAGCCTGCGCGGCGGCAAGGTCCTGGTCGACTGGAGCCAGAACAACGCCAACAAGACCACGATCGCGCCCTACTCGCTGCGCGGGAGGACCGAGCCGTACGTCGCGGTGCCCCGCACGTGGCGCGAGCTCAACGACGACCTGCAGCACCTCACGATGGACGAGGTGCTCAAGCGCATGAAGCGCCGCAAGGACCCGATGGCGGACCTTGCCGGGCCACCGGCGGCGAGCGACAAGCTCTCGACCTATCGGTCCAAGCGCGACGCCAACAAGACGCCGGAGCCCGTTCCCGAGGCCGCGCCGGGCGCCGCCGACGGGCAGTCGTTCGTGATCCAGGAGCACCACGCCAGCAGCCTGCACTGGGACTTCCGCCTCGAGCACGACGGCGTGCTGGTGTCGTGGGCGCTGCCCAAGGGGGTGCCGACCGATCCCAAGAAGAACCACCTCGCCGTGCAGACCGAGGACCACCCGCTGGAGTACGGCACGTTCGAGGGCACGATCCCCAAGGGCGAGTACGGCGGCGGCGAGGTCACGATCTGGGACACCGGCACGTACGAGCTGGAGAAGTGGCGCGACGGCAAGGAGGTCATCGCGACCCTGACCGGCCGCAAGGGCGGCGGCCTCGGCGGGCCACGCAAGTTCGCCCTGATCAAGACCGGCAAGAACTGGCTGATCCACCTCATGGACCTGCCCACGGCGTCGCCCAGGAAGGCCCCTGCCCGCTCGATGAAGCGAGGGTTCGTCGCGCCCATGCTCGCGAAGCTCGGTTCCGCCGAGGACGTCCGCGACGAGGACGACTGGGCGTTCGAGATGAAGTGGGACGGCATCCGCGCGGTGGCGGTGATCGACGGCAAGGACGTCGGGCTGTTCACCCGCAACGAGAACGACGTCACGGCCGGCTACCCCGAGGTCGTCAACGCGCTGGCGGAGCTGGGTCTCGACGACACCGTTCTCGACGGCGAGATCGTCGCGCTCAACGCCGCAGGCGTCCCCGACTTCGGCCGTCTGCAGCAACGCATGGGTCTGACCAAGGAGGCCGATGTCGAGGCGGCACGACGGGACGTGCCGGTCACGTACCTCGTGTTCGACCTCATGCGATCGGGTGGCGACTCGTTGCTCGACACGACGTACGTCGAACGTCGCAAGGCGCTGCGACGCCTCACGATCGCCGCCGACGTCGTCGACGTCCCCCAGGCGTTCGCCGGCTCCCTTGCCGATGCTGTCGAGTCGAGCAAGACCCTCGGCCTCGAGGGAGTGCTCGCCAAGCGCCGGGACAGCCGCTATCTCGGCGGCAAGCGCGCAACGGCGTGGACCAAGGTCAAGCACCAGCGGATGCAGGAGGTCGTCGTTGCCGGGTGGCGTGAGGGCCAGGGCGCTCGCAGCGGCACGATCGGCGCACTCCTGCTCGGCATCCCCACCGAGCACGGGCTCCGCTACGTCGGCAAGGTGGGCACGGGGTTCGACGAGCGCACGCTGGCCGACCTCCAGCAGCGGTTGACGAAGCTTGCCCGCAAGACCAGCCCCCTCGCCGAGACGCCTCGCGAGATCGCCCGGGATGCCCATTGGGTCACCCCCAGCCTCGTCGGCGAGGTGTCGTTCGCGGAGTGGACCGCAGGCGGCAACCTGCGCCAGCCGAGCTGGCGGGGCATACGTACGGACAAGAAGCCGCAGGAGGTCGCCTTGGAGTAAGGCTGCGCCCGACCTGACATCATCACGACACGAGGAGTTATCCATGCCGTTCAAGAAGAAGAAGTTCCGCACCAAGCTCGAAGCCCGTCTGGATGACCTGACGAGCCAGACCGAGGAGCTCCGTCAACAGGTTGTCGATCGTGCGCCCGGCGTACGCGACCAGCTGGTCGACATGCTTCCCGACAAGGACCAGTTGCGTGACCTGCGCGACGACCTGTTCGAGCGGTTGCCCGACGGTGTCGCCGACAAGGTGCCCGACAAGGTCAAGCCCAAGAAGAAGCGCTCGAAGCTCAAGCGAGTGGCCTTCCTCGGGATCCTGACGGGTGCCGGTGCGGCCGCGGTCGCCGCGGTCAAGGGGCGCACCAACACCCCGCCACCTCCGCCCGAGCCGTTCCCGGCGCCGCCGAAGCCGACGACGCCGGCCGATGTCACCCCGCCGGGTCCGGCCAAGAAGGCTCCCACCAAGAAGCCGTGAGCCACCAGCACGAGTCCCCGGGGCGATGTCCCGGGGACTCGTGCGTCTGCGGCGAATAGGGCCGGGCCAACGGGGTATGCCGACGAGACCACTGATGCCCCGGAGGCACTCGTATGACGACAGAACTCGATCCGGCCTGGACCGCGGAGGAGCTCACCTCGATCCGCGACGGGCTGGTGCTGGCCGCAGAGCGACTCCGCGCGGAGCTCGCGGTCCTGGACAGCGCATCGGCGCAGGCCGTGTCGGCGTCGATGCTCGAGGTGCTGCATGACGAGATCGACATCGCTGCGCACCGCGCCGAGCTGATGCAGGACGCCGTGCAGGTCGAGAACACCGCCGCGATCCTCGAGCAGACCGAGCATGTGCTGGCCCGACTGGACCTTGGGCTGTACGGCTCGTGCGAGCGATGCACCGCGTCGATCGCCCGCGCGCGGCTCGAGGCCTTTCCTCGCGCGACGCTCTGCATGACCTGTGTCGCCGCCTGAGCCCGGCGGCTCGCCCGGACGAATCCGGCGACCGGGCGTTTGGCGCCTTCGGGCTAGGCTCTGTCCGTGACGGAACAGAAGAAGGCCAAGAAGCAGCTGCCGGTGTGGCAGGAGTCGATCCTTCTGGTTGCAACTGCCATGGTCATGGCAGTCATCGTCAAGACGTTCTTCCTCCAGGCGTTCTACATCCCGTCGGCATCCATGGAGCCGACGATGCTCGTCAACGACAAGATCCTCGTCCAGAAGGTCTCCTACTGGGGCGGCGGCGACGTGAAGCGCGGGGACATCGTGGTGTTCGACGATCCCGGCGGCTGGCTCAGCGAAGAGGACTCCAAGCACGCGTCCAACCCGATCCAGAAGGCGCTCGAGACGGTCGGTCTGTTCCCCACCGGCGGCCACCTGATCAAACGCGTCATCGGCGTCGGTGGCGACACGATCGAGTGCTGCACCGACGGCAAGCTCACGATCAACGGCAAGCAGATCACCGAGCCGTACGTCCTCGACGAGACCGCCACGAAGGACAAGCCGTTCAAGGTCGTCGTGCCCAAGGGTCACCTCTGGGTCATGGGCGACAACCGCGGCAACTCCAGCGATTCGCGGGTCCACCAGGGCGATCCCGGCGGAGGGTTCATCGCCGAGGACAGTGTCGTCGGCAAGGCCTGGCTGCGCGTATGGCCGCTGGGCCGCGCCGGGTTCATCCACAAACCCGACACGTTCGACGCCAACCTCGATCCCTGACCGGGTCGCTCCCCCAACGACAGAAGTCCCGCCCGAGCCTCGGCTCCGGCGGGACTTCTCACATCTGGCGCGCCCGAAGGGATTCGAACCCCTAACCTTCTGATCCGTAGTCAGATGCTCTATCCGTTGAGCTACGGGCGCATGCCCCGAAGGGCCTCGCCGAGTCTAGCGTGGCGCCGCGCAGAGAGAAAATCTGGGCACTTCTCCCGTCTTCGCCCGCACGACCCCGGGGTCCCCTACTCTTTCCACAACAACCTGTCACCGATCGCGGAGGATCCCGCCATGTCGCCACGCCCGCTGCGCACACTCGCCAGCGCCACTTCCATTCTTGCGCTGGTCGCGGCGGGCATTGCCGCCACCACCGGTGCTGCCCAAGCCGATCCGTCGGACGTCGACTCGACCACATGTCCGGGCACCGACGTCTGGACCGGCGGCTTCACCGATGATCAACCGGTACACGGACTCACCACGACGCACGGGATCACCCCCGAGGCGTTCACCGGCACCTACGTCGACACGCTCAAGAATGGCGCCGGGCGCGACAAGGACATCCTGGTGTTCAAGATGGCCGGCAGCCGCATCACCAAGACCAACAACAACGGCGACGTCGTCGTCGACGCCGGGATCTGGGCCGGCATGTCCGGCTCGCCGGTCTATGACGCTGACGGCAACCTGATCGGCTCGGTCTCGTACGGGTTCAGCGGCGCTCCGAGCGACTACGCCGGCATCACGCCCGCGACCGACATCCTCAGCGTCGACAAGCCGGCCGCAGCGGCGACCGCCGTGAAGTCGGCAGCGGTGCCGAAGGACGTGGCGAGGTCGTTGGCGGCCGCCAGCGAATCGGCAACGGACACTGCGTCGGACTACTCGTCGATGCACCAGCTCGCGCTGCCCCGCGTCTCGGTCGGCACGCCCGGCAAGGACGCGACCAAGATGGCCGCGAAGTCGCGCACGCTCGCCAAGAAGCTGCCCGGCCAGAAGATCACGTTCCAGACCGCCTCCGCCGCCACCGACATCGATCCCGTCGCGGCCATCGTCCCGGGTGGCAACATCGCCACCGCGTGGTCGTACGGAGATGTCGCCATGGCGTCGGTCGGCACGATCACGGCCGTGTGTGGCACCAAAGTGTTCGCCTTCGGTCATCCGGATGACTTCAGCGGCTCGTCGACCGAGACCTTCCACGCCGCCAAGGCTGCCTTCATCCAGGCGGACTCGACCTTCGGCTCGTACAAGCTCGCCAACATCGACATGGATCCGGTCGGACAGGTCACCCAGGATCGCCGGAGCGGCATCATGGGCGTCACCGATAAGCAGCCGGCAACCACGTTGGTCACGACGAACACGACCGTTGACGGCACCACCACCAGTGCGACGACCCACGTCGCGGTTCCGGCTGCTCTCGGCTCCGCCGTCGGCAACCAGGTGTTCAACGACGTGATCGCCGGGCTCGACGCCTACTCCGCCGGTGGTGAAGCGCTGATGACCTGGGCGATCAACTACACGCCCAAGGGCGGCTCGGCGGCGACGTACACGCGGACCCAGCGGGTCTCGACGAACGAGTACTTCGCCGAGGAGGCTCCGTACGACGTGGCCAGCGATGTCGAGTTCCTGCAGAGCGGATCCGACACCAAGGTCACGATCAACTCGGTCACGGTCAACACCGAGCTGAAGCCGGACAACAACGCGCTGCGCATCTCGCAGATCGACATCCGCAAGAGCGGCAAGTGGGTCAAGGTCAAGAACGGCACCCGGGTTCCGGCCCGTCGCGGCAAGGCCTTCCCGGTCCAGGTCCACCTGGTCCCGGCCAACGGTGACTCGGTCGCCGCTCCCGAGATCAAGCGCCTCGACCAGACGATCTCCGCCTCGGCGTACGGCACTGGCTACCTCTCGTTCGTCGGCGGTTTGAACTACTACGACGACTCCGAAGAGTTCACGATCGACATCAACAGCGATGACGAGGAGTTCTACTACGACGACGAGGAGCCCCTGACGCTCGCCCAGGTGCTCGCCGCGTTGAACGCTCAGGTGCGCTACGACAGCGCCCGGAGCACCCAGCACTACAGCACGCGATCCGGCGCCGGCCGGACGTCCCGCAAGTCAGTGGGCACGTCGGCGGTGACCTCCGGGTCGGCCTACATCCGGCTCGGCTACACCAGCTAGCCAGCAGAAGGCGTCAAGGAGGGGCGGTGCCGCGAGGCACCGCCCCTCCTTGACATGTGTGTGACTATGTTCACCCCTTCCGACCAGCCCATACGCGTGATGTGACCCGTAAAGTCGGCTGAATCGTCATCGCCCGTCGGTGCCGATTCATCACACATCAGCTACCCGAGGCCCGCATGCCGAGGGAGTGCGAATCAATGCGCTTGGTTCGCGATGCGCGAGAAGGAAAAGTTCACACATGTCCGCAGACACCACCCTGTCCACCTACCGGACGACGCACCCCAGGCTCCAGGCCTGGGTCGATGACGTCGCCGCCCTGACTCAGCCAGCCGCCATCCACTGGGTCGAAGGCACTCCCGAGGAATGGGTCTCCCTGACCGATGACCTCGTCGCCTCCGGCACCTTCGTACGACTCGACGAGTCCAAGAAGCCCAACTCGTTCTGGTGCGCGTCCGATCCGAGCGATGTCGCCCGGGTCGAGGACCGCACCTACATCTGCAGTGTTGACGAGGCCGACTGCGGCCCGACCAACAACTGGATGGAGCCTTCGGACATGAAGGCGATCATGACGAACCTCTACGACGGCTGCATGAGGGCCGCACGATGTACGTCATCCCGTTCGTCATGGGTCACCTCGATTCCAACAGCCCGATGTTCGGCGTCGAGATCACCGACTCGGCGTACGTCGTCGCCTCGATGAGCGTGATGGCTCGCGTCGGCAAGAACGTGCTCGACCGGATCGAGGAGCTCGAGGCCGACTACGTGCCCGCACTCCACTCGATCGGCGCACCGCTTGTCGACGGTGCGCAGGACGTCCCGTGGCCGTGCAACGACACCAAGTACATCGTGCAGTTCCCCGAGGAGCGCACGATCTGGTCGTTCGGCTCCGGCTACGGCGGCAACGCCCTGCTCGGCAAGAAGTGCTACTCGCTGCGCATCGCCTCGGTGATGGGCCGCGACGAGGGCTGGATGGCCGAGCACATGCTGATCCTCAAGCTCACCTCGCCGGACAACGTCGTCAAGTACGTCGCCGCGGCCTTCCCGAGCGCGTGCGGCAAGACCAACCTCGCGATGGTCGAGCCCACGGTGCCCGGCTGGAAGGTCGAGACGATCGGCGACGACATCGCCTGGATCCGCGTCGGCGCTGATGGTCGTCTGTATGCCGTCAACCCCGAGTTCGGCCTGTTCGGCGTGGCCCCGGGCACGGGCTGGGACACCAACGCCAATGCGATGCGCACGATCGACCAAGGCAACTCGGTCTTCACCAACGTCGCGCTGACCGACGACGGCGACGTCTGGTGGGAGGGCATGACCGACGAGGCGCCCGCGCACCTGACGGACTGGAAGGGTCGCGACTGGACCCCGGAGTCCGCTGAGGTGTCATCACACCCCAACAGCCGGTTCTGCACGCCGATCAAGCAGTGCCCGACGCTGGCTGCCGAGTACGACGACCCCAACGGCGTACCGCTCGACGCGATCCTCTTCGGTGGGCGTCGCAAGACGACGATCCCGCTCGTGACCGAGGCCCGGGACTGGACCCACGGCACGTTCATGGGTGCGACGCTGTCGTCCGAGACCACGGCCGCAGCCACGGGTGCCGTCGGCGTGGTCCGCCGCGACCCGATGGCGATGCTGCCGTTCATCGGCTACGACGCGGGCGACTACTTCAGCCACTGGATCAACATGGCCAAGAACAACGACGAGTCGAAGTTCCCCAAGATCTTCTACGTCAACTGGTTCCGTCGCGACGAGGACGGCGGCTTCCTGTGGCCCGGGTTCGGCGAGAACAGCCGCATCCTGAAGTACGTCATCGAGCGCGTCGAGGGCAAGGTCGAGGCGGTCGAGACCCCCATCGGCCTGGTGCCGACGCCTGGCGCGATCGACACCGAGGGCCTCGACGTCACCGCTGAGCAGCTCGAGAAGGCGCTGCGCGTCGACGCCGAGGAGTGGCAGGCCGAGATCCCGCAGATCAACGAGTGGTTCGAGAAGTTCGGCGACAAGCTGCCGACCGTCCTCTGGACCGAGCTCGATGCCCTGAAGGCCCGCCTCGAGGGCTGAGTCACCATCGCACGCACCCCGAGATGGCTGACGGTGCCGAAGCGACGCGCTCGCGAGCGCACCTCGGAGACCACCGCTGGTGACGACGCATCCGGCTGCGGGTCTCAGCAGCATGACGGGGTTTCCAGCCGATCGCCGGGCAGGACGTGGTCGGCGAGTGCGCCGAGCAGCCGGGCGTTGTAGTCGACGCCCGAGCTGGTTGGGCACCGTGAGCAGCAGCGAGTCGGCCTCGCGGACCGCGACGTCCTGGGCGAGCTCCTCGGCCAGCGCGTCGGGCTCACCGACGTACGACTTGCCGAACCTCGCGATGCCGCCGTCGAGGTGGCCGAGCTGGTCCTCGCCGCTGCGCTCGCCGAAGTAGGCACGATCCTGCGCATCGAGGATCGGGATGACGCTGCGGCTGACCGACACCCGCGGCTCGCGCTCCCAGCCCGCCTCGGCCCACGCGGCACGGAAGCGCTGGATCTGCTCGAGCTGCAGCTCGTCGAACGGCACCCCGGTGTCCTCGGTCAGCAGGGTCGAGCTCATGAGGTTCATGCCCTGCTCGGCGGTCCACTCGGCGGTCGCTCGGGTGCCTGAGCCCCACCAGATCCGATCGGCCAGGCCCGGCGCCTGCGGCATGATCGGCAGCGGAGCGGACTGCCCGGTCATCTTGGGATCGGACATCGACGACACCGGCACCGGCGATCGCGTGCCGGAACAGCTCGGTGTGCGTCCGGGCCATGTCGGCGTCGCTCTGACCCTCCTGCGGCACGTGGCCGAACGCCTCGTAGCCGTGCAGCGCGGTCTCGGGTGATCCGCGGCTGATGCCGAGCTGGAGCCGGCCGCCGCTGATCAGGTCGGCCGCCGCGGCGTCCTCGGCCATGTAGAGCGGGTTCTCGTAGCGCATGTCGATCACGCCGGTGCCGATCTCGATGCGACTCGTCCGCGCGCCAACCGCGGCCAGCAGCGGGAACGGCGATGACAGCTGCCGGGCGAAGTGGTGCACGCGGAAGAACGCGCCGTCGAGCCCGAGCTCCTCAGCCGCGACGGCGAGGTCGATCGACTGCAGCAGCACGTCACCGGCCGTACGCGTCTGCGAGCCCGGGACAGCTTGGTAGTGGCCGAAGGAGAGGAAGCCGACGTTCTTCATACCCGGGACAACGTCGAGGAGCCGTGCCCTGTTCCGACTAGAGTGCCTCCCGTGATCGTCGCCGCCCTGCTCGTGCTCGCCCTGGGCCTCGCGACCGGCCTCGTGGCTCGCTCCAGCGCGTCGGCCCGCCCGCCTCGGGCCGCCCACTTCCCCGGCCAGTCGACCCACCTCGCTGACCGGCCCCCGCTGCGCCTGCGGGTCTGGGCGATCGTCGCCGCCGCCCTGACGTTGGTCGTGCTGATCGACGTGCTGCTGCAACCCGGCGTCGCACTGGTCATCGCGCTCGTCGGCAGCCTCGCGCTCGCCGTGATCGCGGGCACGATGCACCGGTATGCCCGTGAGTGCGCCGACGCCGCGGCGGCCGTTGAGGCGTACGCACCCACGATCGCGATCCCGTATGCCGGCAAGGTCGGCGTCCACGTCGGGATGTGGTCGCCCTGGGTCGAGCGCACCGGCGTGCACTGGTGCGTCGTGGCCCGCACCCCGGCGCTGTTCCGCCAGCTCGCCGAGATGTATCCCGCCGTGCCGATCGTGCAGGGACAGATCCCGGCGAGCGTACGCGGTGCGCTCTATCCACACGGTGCGGCGGCCAACACGGACTTCATCGCCGGCTCGTCCGCGACGCACGTGTTCCTCGGGCACGGCGACAGCGACAAGCCGCTCAGCGCATCCGAGCGGGTGCTGCAGTACGACCTCGTCGCGGTCGCCGGCCAGGCCGCGATCGACCGCTTCGCTGCAGCCGGGCTGTCGATCCCCGCAGACAAGCTGCGCATCATCGGGCGGCCGCAGACCGAGGGCATCGTGCCCGGCAAGCACCTGGTCTCGCAACCGCCGACCGTGCTCTACGCCCCGACCTGGCGGCACGCCGACGACCGTCTCAACGTCTCGTCGCTGGCCGTCGCCGACCGGATCGTCCAGGCTCTGCTCGACCGCGGCTGCACCGTCGTGTTCCGGCGGCACTTCGCGGGCCAGAACCACGTCGAGGCCGAGGCGATGATCGTCCGCGTCAATGAGCTGCTCGAGGCCGATGCCGCGGCGACCGGACGCCCGCACCGGTGGGGCGGGCCCGCGATGGACGAGCCCTTGATCGACGCGTTCAACTCCGTCGACGCCATGGTGTCGGACGTGTCGGGCATCGTCGTCGACTTCATGGCCAGCAACAAGCCCCTGGTCATGTATGCCGCACAGTTCGCCGACCCCGACGCCTTCCGCGACGCGCACCCGACGTCGGTCGCGGCGTACGTCATCGACCGTGACCTCGTGCAGCTCGACGGGGCACTGGAGGCCGCCCTCGGCGATGATCCGCTCGCCGCCGTCCGGGCCGAACGTGCCGATCACTACCTCGGCGGACCCGACCGCACCGAGCCAGCACGGCGCTTCATGGACCTGGTCATAGAGCTCTCGGGCAGCTAGACCAGGTTCCACAGCTGCCACGCGAGCACGGCGGCGCCCAGCACACGCCGCGACGGAGCCGCCCCGCGGACGACCTCGTCGAGGCCCCAGGCAATCAGCGCGCCTGCGCCGATCCAGCGCAGCTCGACGTCGCGTGAGTCGTACGGGCTCAACCGCAACACCGTCGCCACCAGCCAGACGAACAGGGCCGGGTTGGGCACCTGGAACATCACGAGCCGCCCGGACTCGTCGCGGAAGAACGAGCCGAGGTGGATCACGCAGTCATGTTAGGTGAAGGTGCGACGAGCCGCCTGCCGAGCGCGGCCGTCCGGCGTGCTGATTCGGGGAGCCGATGGCGCGCTTCAGCCGCGCGCCGCCGCTCACCCCGGTATCTGATCACCAGGAAGGTGCCGAAGACCGCGTTCGCGACGACAACCGCAACCGCGACCGCAACCCACAGCAGGATGACCATGGTTCCGGTCTACGCGCTCCGCACGCCGGAGGACACCGTTCGGGGTACGCGTTGTGGGTTGCCGCACCCATCCTGCGGGGCGCCGCAGCCTTCCCCTCGAGCCACAACGTGGCGGAGGGGAAGGCTGGGTGATGATCAGGCGTTCGCCGGCTGCCGGATCGACTCCGGGGAGGGCTCCTGCTCGAGCTGCTCCTCGAGCTTCTCGGCCGAGATCGTCGGAATCGCGAGTCCGGCGACCGCGGCGAGCAGCAGCGCGCCGCCCAGCACCGCGAAGCCGGCCGTGTAGCCGATCTCCTTGGGGAACCCGCTCGGCAGGAAGTGTGCCGTGACGATGCTCGCCATGACCGCGGTGCCGACCGAGCCGCCGATCGTACGGATGTTGGCGTTCATGCCGCTCGCGACGCCGGTCTGCTCGGGCGGCACGGCGCCGACGATCAGACCCGCGAGGCAGGCGAATGCCAGGCCGATGCCGATGCCGGTGATGCCGTTGGACACTGCGACCTCGGTCTTGGTGTCGTGGAAGAACGCCACCATGAACATGCCTGCCGCGCCGAGCGCCGAGCCGAAGACCACAACGGCCTTGGGGCCGACGCGCCGCGCGATCGACGCCGCGACGAGTCCCGTGAGGAAGGTTGCGATGGCCGACGGCAGCATCAGCATGCCGGACTCGGTGACGCTCGACCCGAAGCCGTACCCGTTGGCGCTCGGTGTCTGGTTGAACTGGGGAATGAAGCCGAACGAGGCATACATGCCGACACCGACGAGGAGGGCGACGAGGTTGGTGGTCCACACGCCGGGCAGCCGCATCATGCGCATGTCGATCAACGGCACGGCCGCGCGCTGCTCGACACGGATCCACGCGACGGCCAGCACCACGGCGAGGACCAGCAGGCCGATCGTCCGGCCGGAGCCCCAGCCCCACTTGGGTGCCTCGCTGAGCGCCAGCAGCAGAGCCACCAGCCAGCTCGACAGCAGGACTGCCGGCAGCACCGAGATGCGGCCAGGCGTACGTACGGGTGACTCCGGTACGAACACGATCGCGGCGACGGCCGCCACCGAGGTCACGATGAACGGCAGCCAGAACAGCCAGTGGTAGCCGAGACTCGACACGATCGGACCGGCCAGCACGATGCCCGCGCCGAAGCCGACCGCGAGCAGGGACGAGACGACGCTGACGGCGCCGCCGACCTTGTGGTGCGGGAACTCGTCGCGGATGATGCCGAACGCCAGCGGCAGGACGCCACCTCCGACGCCCTGGATGATGCGCGCGATGATCAGGACGCCGATGCTGCCCGCGAGAGCTGCCAACAGCGAACCCGCAGCGAGCGCAACGAGGGAGAGGACCAGCAGACGCTCCTTGCCGAAGGCGTCGCCGAGCCGGCCGACGATCGGCGTGAAGACCGATGCCGAGAGCAGGTAGGCCGTCAACACCCAGGTCACGGTGTTCTGGTCGGTGTTGAGCTCGCGCTCGATCTCGGACAGCACCGGGATCGTCAGCGACTGCATGAGGGTGTAGGACGACACGGCCACCGCGAGCACGGCGAACGTCAGCCAGTAGTGGGTGTGTCGGGTCGACGAGGACACAGGAATTCTCCAGGAAGAACGAGGGTGATGCGGAGACGGTGATTGCTCCGCGCAACCAACTATACGGAGTCGTCCTCCGGATCGCTACGTGCGCCTCGTCACGCTTCGGCTGCCCTCGGACTTCTTCGCCAACTCGGACCGGACGAGGCTCAGCTCCTCCCGGAGAGTGAGGATGTCCTGGCGCTGGAGCGCATCAGACTCCTCCTCGATTTCGCGCACCTGCTCAATGAGCCACGTGGCCAGTGAGGCGGGCCCACAACGTGGGCGCTTCATCACCCCGCCGACCACCCATCGTTCAGCTCCCGATGAGATCGTCGAGGATCCGCTTGTCGTGCGCGTTGAACACCGTCACGCCGGCCTCCTCGTTGAGCCTGCGCAGGGCAGCGTGATTGCCGTCGAGCTTCTTGCGGTCGACCGCCATCACCTTCTCGAAGCCGCGAAGCATCCCGATCTTCTTGAGCGGCGTGCCTGCTGGAGACGTCGGCGTGTAGAGGCTGGCGTCGAACACCGCGTCGCCCGCGTGGATCAGCAGCCCTTGATCGGCGGTCTCGACGGCGACTGCCGCGTGGCCCTTGGTGTGGCCCGGCATCGGCACATAGGTGATTCCCGGCAGCACCTCGATGGCGTGGAGGTCGTGCTTCCACTGCTCGCCCGGCCCGCTGTGGGTCTGGATGCGCGGCCCGTGCGACCACTGCCGCTGCGAGTAACGCTGCCGCGAGGTGAAGTCGGGATTGACGACGGCCCAGTCGTACTCGTCCGCGGTCGTGTGGACCGTCGCGTCGGGGAAGTCGGCGATGCCACCAATGTGGTCGAAGTCCATGTGGGTCAGCACGATGTGCTGCACGTCCGAGGCGGCGAACCCCCTCGCCTCGACCTGGCCGATCGCGGTCTTGGCGTCGTCGCGGTCCGGGCGCATCAGGAACCGGGCGACGCCCATCCGCTTGGGGTCGGCGAAGTCGTGGCGGCCCAGACCACTGTCGATCAGGACGAGGCCGTCAGGCGTCTCGCAGAGCAGCACGTGGCAGACGATCTCAGACGTCGTCGGTGGGCGCAGCGATCCGCAGTTGAGGTGGTGAATGCGCATGGGCTCGATCCTGTCGGAGTTGCCCGTGCCGCGTCACCCGAACGCATATTTCCGGCGTGGCTACGATCGAACCGTGACTCGCCGATCGCGCCTCGTTCTGCTGGCGGCCGCGATCTACGGCCTCACCCTGGTCTTCATCGCCACGTGGCCGTCGCACATCGACGAGAACATCAACTCCCTCGACTCACCTCCGGGCACCTGGCTCATCGACCTCGGTCTGCCGCCCAACCGGGCGTACGAGCTGGTCGAGGCCTCGGCCAACGTCGTCCTGTTCATACCGTTCGGCGCGCTGCTGATGCTGGGCTCCCTGCGCATGACCTGGCTCCGGACCACGGCAGTGGCGTTTGTCGTCTCGATCGGCATCGAGCTGTTCCAGGGCGTGGCGTTGCCGGGCCGCACGGCCAGCCTCCGGGATGTCCTGAACAACACGCTGGGCGCGATCATCGGTGCGCTGGGCGTCGTGGTGTGGCGCCGGTACGCCCGAAGGCGGGCCCGGACTTAGGTCTGAGGGCTCGCGGCCTGTCCCGCTTCGAGCGTGCAACTACCCGAGCGGAGCAAGCTCCTCTGTCGTCACCAAACGAAAATGACCAGCCACCTTGGGTGACTGGTCATTTTCGCTGCTGCTTCTTGCGTGGCAGCGGAGGTGGCGAGATTTGAACTCGCGAGAGGTTTAAACCTCAACCCGCTTAGCAGGCGGGCGCACTAGGCCACTATGCGACACCTCCCCGTCGCCGATCGAAACCGGCAACCGGAACAGGATACCGACCGCGACTCCAGTCCGACGAATCGGGCAGTGGGTGACTCAGCTGGGGGTGAAGCGGCGGTAGCCGTTGGCGGTGTTGAGCCGGTCGTAGATGTCGCGGAGCAGCTCGGCAGCGCGACCGCCGACGTACGCCAGCGGGAAGGCGATCACCGCGTCACCGCCGCGGTCGACGAAGAGGCGAGCACTGTCGATCGTGACGTCCTCGATGTCGAGCCACGGCACTTGAATCGGCTTGACCGTGAGCGGTCCGCCGAGGCGCAAGCCGCCCGGATCCGTACGCACGACCACCGGGGGAAGGGCGAACACCCGCACGGCGTTCGCCAGGGCGGCGACGGCCAGCAGGCCGAAGATCCACGCCAGCACGGCGACGGATGACAGGAAGAGGGCCAGGGCTGCGGCCACGCCGGCGACCATCACGTTGGTGCCGACGGCGAGCAGCACGAATCTGCGGTCGAGTCGATAGTTCGTCAAGCAGAGGGGGCGGGATTCGAACCCGCGGCTGACATTGCTGCCAGCGAGCGCTTTCAAGGCGCTTCCGATCGGCCGCTCCGGCACCCCTCCTGGGTGGCAGCACCGAGGCGCTGCGCCGCGTCGATTATCGCACTACTTGAGCGCGGCGAAACGGGGAGGTTCCACGCGTGCGACCGGCGCGATGGCTCGGGCCGCCCGGGACGAGGATTCCTTCATGAATTGGCGCCGCAGCACCAGCCCCACGATCAGCCCCAGGACACCGGAGTAGAGCGTCGAGAGCGCGATGTACTTGGGGAACGCGCCGGGCGAGACCAGCGACGTCGTCAGCACCGCCGTGCCGATGACCGCGAACACCAGGACCCACCAGCCCTCCCGCCGCTTGGAGCGCAGCGAGACACCGACGATCAGGGCCGGGAACCCGATCAAGACCTCGATCGGCCGCGGCGCACCGTGGAACGTCTGCCGGGTCCAGATGACCGTGTCGGTGAACGCCTGGACCAGCGACTGCGAGCCGTGCGACCGGACGAAGCTGCTGTAGGCGATGACCAGCATCACGAGGCCCGCGACACCCAGCAGGATCGCGAGGTTCTGCCGGCCCAGGCCGTGGAGTCCGGCGCCGAGGTTCCACACCAGCGTGATCGCCAGGCCGAGCGAGACCGTCAGGACGATGAGGTTGAACCGCTGGTAGTTGACCGGCGCATTCCACGCTGCCACGCCGACCGTCCCGCTCAGCGCGACCAACAGAGCCAGGGAGTACTCGCGGATCGCGCCCACCAAGGTCGCCACCGGTCGCGTCACGAGGACCGCCCAGACCGACGCCAGCACCGCGGTGACGGCCGCTGCCGACGCCAGCAGGACGTTGGCCTCGAGCCCTACGGCGGCGGCACCCAGCACCGCTGTCATGGGCAGCCACAAGCGCATGTGTCCACCGCCGCGATGGGTCAGGCCGATCGCGAAGACGACCATCAGCAGGGCGGCCGAGGGGCGCTGGATCCATCCGGGGGCGTCGATGGCGAGGATCGAGGTGGCCGAGCCCGCAGTCCCGGCGAGCCAGCCGAGGAACACCACGCCCATGAGGAATCGAGCCGTGCGCGGCGACTCGATGCGCGGCTCACGGGTCGGGAGGTCGTACTCAGGGGGAACGGACGCGTCGAGACGACGGCGTCCACCCTTGGGGGCGCGGCTCATGCCATGGCCACCGTGGAAGAGCAAAGATACGGCGGCCATGGCCTGATTGCTGCCTCATGATTCACTCGCTGGCGCTCGCTCATGCCATAGCCCCCGTGGAAGAGCAAAGATACGGCGGCCATGGCCTGATTGCTGCCTCATGATTCACTCGCTGGCGCTCGCTCATGTTTGGGTACGGATCCTTCGATTGGCCAGTGACGGGTTGATCTCCCGTGCGCGCGACAGCACCTCGGAGTCGAGGGTGGCGCGGATGATGTCGGGAGCCAGATCCGCCTCGCCCACGATAGAGCCCCACGGATCGACAACCAAGGAGTGTCCGGTGTATCGGTCGCCACCCTGCGCCGCAGCCGCCACGTAGACCGTGTTCTCGATCGCCCGCGCCGCCAGCAGCGTGCGCCAATGGTCGAGCTTGAGGTCTCCGGCCACCCACGCGGCCGGCAGCACGACTGCCTCCGCACCGGCGTCGACGAGCGCCCTCGCGTGCTCAGGGAACCGCAGGTCGTAGCAGGTCATGAGGCCCGTCGGCGTTCCTGCGATGTCCAGCACGACGGGAGTGAGGTCGCCGGCCCGCAGCCGGTCAGACTCCTTGTAGCCGAACGAGTCGTAGAGGTGGATCTTCCGGTATGTCTGCCGGAGCGCGCCGTCAGGTCCGACGACGATCAAGGTGTTGAACGGCAGGTCGTCGGTGCGTTCGAACATTCCCGCCACGACTGTCGCACCGAGTCGCCGCGCCTCGGCCGCGATGAGCTGCACGAAGGGGCCGTCGAGCGATTCGGCGATGGCGGCGAGGTCGTGGTCGGCCGAACCGAAGTCGTGCATCGACGCCTCGGGGAGCACCACGAGATCGAGCCCGTCGGCCGGGCTGAGCGCTGCCATTCGAGACCGGATGTCTTCACGGTTTGTCGCCGAGTCAGTCGCCGAGACGAGCTGAACCAGTGCAACGCGCATGGTTTCCATCTTCGCAGGTGCGCCCTGAGAGCGGTGGGCAGATCGGCCGACGAGGCCGGGGTCAGCCCGAGGAGACTGGGACGTTCTGGCGCAGGAACTCGATCTGGTCGGCGACGACCTCGTCGAACCACGGCTCGAGGTAGAGGTCGAAGTGGCCCGTGCGATAGCGCTTGATCCGACCCTGCCGCGCCTTGCGTACGTGCCAGATGGTCGACCGGGACGGGGCGACGCTGTCCTTCATCGCGACGCAGAACAGTGCCGGGCACTCCAGCGAGGCGGCCGCGCGCCCGGGGTAGTAGAGCGGGATACGCAGGGCGACCCGCGCCGGGACCTTGCCCGGCTGGGCCTGACCCTCCGGGACGAGCGCCGCATAGCCGTCGAGCACGTCCGGTGCCGTCATCAACGCGGCGTCCCCGCGACGCCCGGCCACTGCGATGCGTACGGGGCGCCGGCCACGGAACCCGCGCAACGCATCGCGTACGCCCGACACTGTGAGCTTCAGCAGGCTCCGCAGACCGACGGTGCGCGCCGAGGCGAAACCGTCGGTGAACGGGCACTGCGAGATGATCGCGGCAACCCCGCCGTCGCGGCTGGCTGCCTCGATGACATGGCCACCGCCGAACGACGTGCCCCACAGGACGATCCGCCGGCGGTCGACCTGCGGCAGCGACCGGACATGGTGCATCGCCGCGGCCCAGTCGTCGAGCTGTCGCTGGATGTCGAGCAGGTCGCGGGGCTCGCCGTCGCTGTCGCCGAAGTGCCGGTAGTCGAACGCCAGCACGCGGTAGCCCTCGGCGACGAAGCGCTCGGCGTATGCATCCAGACGCATCTCCTTCACGCCACCCAAGCCGTGCGCCATGATCACCACCGGACCGGGGGTGCCCCCACGCTTGACCGGCACGGCGGAGGAGGGCTCGTACCACCAGCCGGCGCACCAGCCCGGTCCCGATGCGAAGCGCACGTCCACGCGGCTCATGGAAGAAATGCTAGAGGGGAGGCGGGCACGGACGGCACCGGGCGGCTAACCTGCGGGGATGCGTGCCGTCATCGCTCCCAAGCCCGGAGGCGTCGAAGCCCTCGAGGTCGTCGACCTGCCCCAGCCCGAGCCAGGGCCGGGCGAGGTGCTGATCCGCGTGGCCGCGGCCGGCCTCAATCGCTCGGACCTGCTGCAGCGCCAAGGCTTCTACCCACCACCCCCGGGTGTCTCCGACGTCCTCGGGCTCGAGTGCTCGGGCGACATCGTCGCCGCCGGCGAGGGAGTCACCGACCTGCCGCCCGGCACGCATGTCGTCGCGCTGCTGGCCGGTGGCGGCTATGCCGAGTACGTCACGGTGCCGGCCGGGCAGGTGGCCACGGTCCCGCTGGGCATCTCGTTGGTCGACGCCGGTGGGCTGATGGAGGTTGCCGCCACGGTGTGGTCCAACGTCTTCATGATGGGCAAGCTGCAGCACGGCGAGACGCTGCTCGTCCACGGTGGCGGCAGTGGCATCGGCACGATGGCGATCCAGCTGGCCAAGGCCTTCGGTGCCCGCGTGATCGTCACGGTCGGCTCGAAGGAGAAGGGCGACTTCTGCCGCGAGCTCGGTGCCGACGTGGTGATCGACTACAAGCAGCAGGACTTCGCCGCCGAGATGAAGTCGGCCGGCGTCACCGCTGACGTCATCCTCGACATCATCGGCGCGAAGTACCTCGAGTCGAACGTCTCGGTGCTGTCGACCGCCGGGCGCCTCGTCGTGATCGGCCTGCAGGGCGGCGTCAAGGCCGAGCTCAACCTCGGCGCGCTGATGTCCAAGCGCGCAGCGGTCATGGCGACGACACTGCGTGCCCGTCCGTCGGCCGAGAAGGCGGCGATCGTGTCAGCGATGGTCGCCCAGGTCTGGCCGCTGATCTCCGACGGCACGGTGCGGCCCATCATCCACGCGACGTATGCGCTGGACGACGTACGTCAGGCGCACCAGGTGCTCGAGGAGTCGAGCCACATCGGCAAGGTCCTGCTCACGCCCTGACCTTGACCCGCTCGACGACGCGTTCGCCGGCCTGCAGCAGCGGTGGCGGCAGCGCGACCTGAGCCATCGTCGAGGTCGTACGACGGATGGCGCGGTCGAAGAACGGGTGCGCGAGCACCCGCAGCACGGCGACCGTGACCGCCAGGGCCAGCAGCGTCGCCTCGACCTGATCGATGCCCGCGCCCTGGAACGCGTCCTGCAGCACGAAGACCACCGGAATGTGCAGCGCGTACACGGCAAGGCTGCGACGGCCCAGCCCTTCCATGTGGCGCAGACGGGAGGGCACGACGGCGAGGATGCACGCGCCGCACAGCGTCGCGAGCGCGAGACACAGCACCCGGAACGCGACCGCCTCAGGACCGCTGACGTCCATCGACACGGCGGTGTCGGCGCCGCGGATCCAGCGCGGGTCGAGGCCCGTGCGGACCACGACGGTCGTGACCGTCACCAGGCAGGCCGCCGCCGACGCCATGACGATCGTCGAGGTCTCGGCCGTACGCCTGAGGGCGCCCGTGCCGTACAGGTGCCCGGCGACGAAGAACGGCAGGTAGCAGAGCGCGCGGGACCAGGCGACGAGATCGCCGTCGGGGTAGGGCAGCAGCACCGCGACGACCGCCACGGCTGTCGCGGCCGGCAACGCGTACGCGCCGAGACGCACGACGAACGGCAGCGCGATGAGCCACCAGCCCATCGCCAGCAGGAACCACAACGCGTACGTCGGATGGAGCAAGCGTTCCATGCTCAGGTCACCCACGCCGAACCGCAGCGCGACGTACGTCGTCTGGAGCAGGACGTAGAGCCCCACCATCTCGACGAGTCGGTGGGCCAGGCGGCGTGGTCGTGCCGTGACGCCCGCGAGGAACACGAACAGCGGCATGTGGAACAGGTAGAGGAAGGTCAGGATCCAGCGCTGCGGGTCGTGGTGCCATCCGGAGTAGAGCGCGCCCGGGGCCTGGCCACCGGAGGTCTCGAGGAAATGGCCCAGCACGACGCCGGCGATGAGGAGTCCCTTGAGCAGGTCGAGTCGACGGTCACGGTTTCGGGGCATCTCCTCCACCATGGCAACCCCGATCAAGAGACGGCCGTCACGTTGGGCGGCCCCGCGGCACGCTGGATAGGCTGGGGCAATGACTGAGCAATCGCCCGAGATCATCGGTCCCGACGGCGCAGCCGTCACACCCTCGGCACACACCACGCCACTCGGCGACCTGGTCGAGCAACCCGCCAAGGTGATGCGCATCGGCGGGATGATCCGCCAGCTCCTCGACGAGGTGAAGGCTGCCCCACTCGACGAGGCGAGCCGCGTACGCCTGCGCGACATCCACCTCCAGTCGATCAAGGAGCTCGAGGACGGACTCGCGCCCGAGCTGATCGAGGAGCTCGAGCGGTTGAGCCTGCCGTTCGACGGCGAGACGCCCAGCGAGGGTGAGCTCCGCATCGCCCAGGCGCAGCTCGTCGGCTGGCTCGAGGGGCTGTTCCACGGCATCCAGGCAGCCCTGTATGCCCAGCAGGTGCAGGCCCAGGCGCAGTTCCAGAACATGAGGCTGGCTCTACCGGGTCCAAACGACACCAAAGGTGAAGATTCGGAAACGTCCGTTGAAAACGATGGCTCTGGGGGTTTGTACCTCTAGAGTTGTCCACGATGTGAACGGAGAACGGCGCAGGAGTGTCGCCGCCTCAGTTCTCTCGATTGGGAAGAGGGAGCCCATGACCATCGTGGTCGACACAACGACACCTCCGTGCGCATTTGTGCCGGAGGTCTATCAGGACGAGCTGTTGCACTCACCACCGGCGCGGACCGACATCACCGCCGCCGAGTGGGAGACGCTGACAGTCAAGCGAGCGACGGCGCACCGGCAGTGCGCGGGTTGCCCTCTCATGGTCGAGTGCCTCTACCGGGCAGTCGTCGAGATGGACGTCTCGGGCTTCGTCGCCTGTACGACCGAGAGCGACCGGCTCAGCATCCGGCGCCGGCTCGGCATCGAGATCCATGAGCCCACGACCGTGGCGTACGGCGCAGCCCGCGTCGGCGGCGGACCGGTGAGCCACGAGGCCGTCATGACGGCGCGCCAGGCATACCCCAAGGACACCTGCCACCAGCTCGCCGACCGGCTCGGCTGCTCGACCTCGACGATCAAGCGTCACCTGCGTCGGGCCCGCGAGCAGAAGCGCGAGGACGCGGTCGCGCCCGCGGCGCCGAGCCTGCCGTCGGTCGACGCCGTGCTGGACATGTTCGACGAGCTGGAGACCAGCAAGACCGCCTGACCCTCCGCTGGGGGCATCGTTGGGGAGCGGATTGTGCGGGTAGCGTCGTCGGTATGCGTAGTGAGACGATCTCTGTTCGTACGGGTGGCCGCTCGGTCGTCCACGACCTGACCTCGGAGTGCGCGGCATTCGTCCGCGACGAACAGGACGGTCTGCTGCACGTGTTCGTGCCGCACGCCACCGCAGGCGTGGCGATCATCGAGACCGGAGCCGGCAGCGACGGTGACCTGCTGACCGCGCTCGACGACCTGCTGCCGCGCGACAACCGCTGGGTCCACCAGCACGGCACGCCCGGCCACGGCCGCGATCACGTCGTGCCGGCGTTCCTGGCCCCGTCGATGACCGTGCCGGTCCTGGGCGGCCGGCTCCAGCTCGGCACTGGCAGTCGGTGTGCCTCGTCGACACCAATGTCGACAACCCCGACCGCGAGGTGCGGCTCAGCTTCCTGCAGGGCTAGATGTACTTGCTGAGCTCGGCGACCAGGCCGTCCTCGTCGATCGTGCCCACGATGGCGTCGGCGACGGCCTTGACGTCGTCGGGCGCCTGGCCCATCGCCACCCCGCGGCCGGCCCACTCGATCATCTCCAGGTCGTTGTTGCCGTCGCCGACCGCCAGCACCTCGGACCGGTCGATGCCGAGCTTGCCGCAGAGGAACTCCAGACCCGACGCCTTGGAGACGCCTTCGGGCGCGAGGTCGAGCCACGCGGAGTAGCCGATGTAGTAGTTGGTGCCGGTCAGGCCCAGATCGTTGACGATCGCGGTGAACTCGTCGCGGCTGTGCTCGGCCGACCGGATGACGACGCGGGCGACCGGCTCGGCGATCAGCGACTCGACGTCCTCGACGACGAACTGCCCCAGGATCTCGTTGTCGGGGAACGGCTTGTTGAGCCGGAAGCCGATGCCGACCTCCTCGACCGCGACCAGCGCCTCCGGCATGTGCTCGAGGACCCGCCGCACCGCCTCGCTGGCGTCGAACGTCACGACGTCGAGCAGCTCGACCTCGGGGTCGTAGCGGAACGTGACGGCGCCGTTGCTCGCGACGCCGTAGCCCTCGGTGAACCGCAGGTTGTCGGCGGCGTCCATGACCCCGGGCACGCCGCGACCGGTGGCGATGACGGTCTCGATGCCGGCGTCTCGCACGGCGTGCACCGCGGCGCGCACGGCCTCGGACATGACGTTCTCGCCGTCGACGAGCGTGCCGTCGACGTCGAGCGCGATCAGCCGGGGCTTCCAGGTCACGGCGAGCGGCCTCAGGACCTCGCCCAGCAGCGGGTGCAGCGCCGCGGGAAGGCGTACGGAGCCGTCCGCCTGCTGACCGTTCTCGAGCAGCGCGATGATCGTGCGGGTCATGGCGCACAGCGTGCCGTTGAGCGTCGCCGCCGGCGTCGTCCCGTCCTCACCGCGTACGCGGATGTCGAGGCGGCGAGCCTGGAACTCGGTGGTGTTGGACGCCGACGAGACCTCGCGGTACTTGCCCTGGGTGGGGATCCACGCCTCGCAGTCGAACTTGCGGATCGCCGAGAGGCCGAGGTCGCCGGACGCGACGTCGATGACGCGGTAGGGCAGCTCGAGGGCGTCGAGCCAGGCCTTCTCCCAGCCGAGGATGCGCTGGTGCTCGGCGTAGGACTCCTCGAGCGTCGTGTAGACGAACATCTCGACCTTGTCGAACCAGTGCACGCGGAAGATGCCGCGGGTGTCCTTGCCGTACGAGCCGGCCTCGCGGCGGTAGCAGGGGCTGAACGCCGCATAGCGGCGCGGCAGCGACTCGGCCTCGAGGATCTCGTCGGAGTGGTAGGCCGCAAGGGCGACCTCCGACGTGCCGACGAGGTAGAGGTCGTCCTTCTCCAGGTAGTAGACGTCGTCCGCCGCGCCCTGCCCGAGGTAGCCGGTGCCCTCCATGGCGCTGGGCTTGACCAGTGCGGGCGGGATCATCGGCGTGAAGCCCCACTCCGCGGCCTTGCTCATGGCGAGCTGCGTCAGCGCCAGCTCGAGCTGCGCGCCGACGCCGGTGAGGAAGTAGAAGCGCGAGCCGCTGACCTTCGACGCCGCGCTCGGTGTCGATCGCGCCGAGCAGCTGGCCGAGCTCGAGGTGGTCGCGGGGCTCGAAGCCCTCGGCCGCGAAGTCGCGCGGGGTGCCGACCGTCTCGAGCACGACGAAGTCGTCCTCGCCGCCCTCGGGTGCGTCGGGCGAGGCGAGGTTGGGCAGCGACTTGATGAGCCGGTCGAACGTCTCGGCCGCCTCGATCTGCGCGGCCTCGGTGTCCTTGACCTGCTGGCTGAGCTCCTTGGCGCGCGCCAGCAGCTCCTGCTTCTCGTCGCCCTGGGCCTTGGGGATCAGCTTGCCGAGGTTCTTCTGCTCGCCGCGGACCGCCTCGTACGCCGAGATCGTCGATCGCCTCTGCTCGTCCGCGACGATCAGCTCGTCGACGAGCTCGGTGGGCTCACCGCGGCGCCGCTGAGCGGCGCGTACGGAGTCGGGGTCTTGTCGCAGGATTCGGGCGTCGATCACTGCCTCAGCCTATCGCCCGGCTCGCGCTCCACATTCAGGCGAGGCGCCGATGTAGGCTGGGTCGACCCCTGAGGAGGAAGCTTGTCGTTCGATCTGCGCCGCGCTGCGCCTGCGCGCCGGTCCATCCTCCTGTGGGCCCTCGCCGTCCCGACCGTGCTGTTCGCGATCCTCGCGATCTGCGTCGGCGCCGGTGCCGACGCGATCACCGACCTCGACCACGACGTCGCGCGCGATGCGTACGACTTCGCGTCCCGTCACGGCAGCTTCGTCGACTTCCTCGACGTCGTCGCCGTCGTGTTCAGCAACCTCGGCGCCGGCATCGTGCTGGCGCTGCTGGCGGCGTACGCCCTGTGGCGCCACGAGCGTCGCGTCGCGATCTGGATCGTCGTCAGCGGCATCGTCGCGATCGGCGGCAACGCGCTGATCAAGCTGGCGTTCGACCGCCAGCGTCCGGTCTTCGACAAGCCGCTGCACGAGATCGGCGGCTACTCCTTCCCGAGCGGGCACTCCGCCGGCGCCGGGATGCTCTTCACCGTCGCGATCCTGCTGACGATCGTGCTGACCGGCCGCGGCTGGAAGCGCCGCATCATCATCACGGTCCTCGTGCTGATCGGCGCTCGGCGTCGGTGCGAGCCGGATCTTCCTCGGCGTCCACTACCTCAGCGACGTCGTCGCGGGCCTCAGCTTCGGCACCGCGGTCGCGCTGGGTCTGTGGATCCTGCTGGTCACCGACGCCGCCCGGCTGCCGCACGAGCTCGCGGCCCTCACCGGCACCGGCCGCAAGCGCGCCGCCGTCGTGCTCAATCCCTCGAAGATCGCCGACGTCGAGGCGTTCAAGGAGCGCGTACGCCTGGTCGCCGAGCGCGACGGCTGGAAGGAGCCGCTCTGGTTCGAGACGACGATCGAGGACCCGGGCCACGGCCAGGCCAGCGCGGCGCTGCGCGCTGACGTCGACCTCATCGTCGCGGCCGGCGGCGACGGCACGGTCCGCGCGGTCTGCGAGGAGGTCGCCCGCACCGGCGTGGCCGTCGGCATCCTTCCGCACGGCACCGGCAACCTGCTGGCCCGCAACCTGTCGATCCCGCTCAACACCCGCGACGCGCTCGACGTCGTGTTCGGCGGCCAGGACCGGGCGATCGACCTGTCGACCCTCACGACCGACTCCGGCACCAACACGACGTTCCTCGTCATGGCCGGCCTCGGCATGGACGCCGCGATCATGACCGGCGTCAACGACCAGCTCAAGGCCAAGGTCGGCTGGCTCGCCTACTTCGTCAGCGGCGTCAAGGCAGCCCGCTTCCCGGCGATGAAGGTCCAGATCTCGGTCGACGACGGTGAGTTCAAGAAGTTCCGCGCCCGTACCGTCGTCGTCGGCAACGTCGGGTTCCTGCAGGGCGGCATCCCGCTGCTGCCCGACGCCCAGATCGACGACGGACGGCTCGACGTCGTGGTGCTCGCGCCCAAGCGCTTCATCGGCTGGCTCGCGATCATCGTGCGCGTCATCGGCCGCCAGAAGCGTACCAACGAGCGGCTCGACCGGCTCACCGGTCACAAGGTGCACATCAAGGCCGAGAAGATGATGCCGATGCAGCTCGACGGCGATCCGGTGGGGGAGGGGCAGGAGATCACGGCCGAGGTCCAGCCCGGTGTGCTGCTCGTACGTGTGCCGCTGGCCCCGGCGCCCGCCACTGCGATCTAGCGGTTCGGCCACGCAAGACACTGTGTCGTGTGACGATTGAGACGGGCAGTCAGCCCTCTCATCGAACGGAACCACATGCGCATCTTGGGCGCCCATCCATTCATGCGCTCGACCCTTTCGGGCGTCGCGATCACGACGATCTCGCTCGGGCTGCTCACCGCGCCCGCGCAGGCGACGGATGCCACGGTCAGCGACGTTGGCGCGTTGCAGACCGCGGCCTCGTCCTGCACGGACGGTGACACCGTCACGCTCGGGGCCGACATCACCGCCACGGGTGCCACCATCACCACCGGCTGCGGCATGACGCTGGACCTGGCCGGCAAGAGCCTCTCCGTCGCCGGCGTGGTCATCACACCCGGCAGCACCTTGACCATCACCGGCGGCCCTGACGGGACCGGCACGCTCTCCGCCGCCGCGACGGGCTACGGCAAAGCGGCCATCGCCACCGCGGGCGCCAGCCTGGTCATCGACAGCGGCACCATCAACGCCACCGGTCCCCAACGGGAGGATTCCACTGGCGCGGGCATCGGTGGGTCCTCCGTCAACGCCGCCGGCGGAACCGTCACCATCAACGGCGGTACCGTCAACGCGGTCGGCGGCGACATGAGCGCCGGTATCGGCGGGGCACCGGGCGGTGGCGGCGGCACAGTCACGATCAACGGGGGCACTGTCACCGCGACCGGCGCCCACACTGCTGTTGGATTCAGCACATCGGGAGCCGGCATCGGTGGCGGCGTGCAGGGCGATGGTGCCGATGTCATGATCAGCGGCGGCACGGTCACCGTCACCGGCGGCACTTTCGCAGCTGGCATCGGCGGCGGCAACGGCGGCACCGGTGGACCCGTGACCATTGGAGCCGGCGCTCACGTCACCGCGATCGGCGGTATGAATGGTGCGGGCATCGGCGGTGGACCGTTCAGCGGTGGTGGTGCGCTGACCATCGACGACGGCGCGGACGTCACCGCTGCCGGAGGTCAGCGCCAAGAGGGCGGCCTCGACCTTTCCGCGATCGGCGGGGGCAATCCGCACGACGGTCCCCAAACCTCATTCGGCTCCCTGACCGTGTCCGGCACCCTGCGTATCCCGGCCTCGGCGAACCTTGCCCTTCCCGCCGACGCGTCCGTGGAGGTCACGTCGAACGGCCTCATCACGGGCGCGGCCGAAGACGCCGACGGTGGTCAGATCTACGGCCCCGGCACGATCGACAACGCCGGCAGCATCGATCTCTCGGACGGCAAGGTCCTGGAAGCCACGACGCCGGCCGCCATCACCGACCACCACTACGCCGTCTCGTTCGACACGCAGGGCGGTTCAGCCGCGTCTGCGCCGGTCACCGTGTTCGCCGCCTCGTTCGCCGATGGCGGGCGGGCGTTCCCGGATGCACCGGCCAAGGCCGGCCTCGAGTTCACGGGATGGAACTCGAAGGCCGACGGCTCAGGCGTGCAGATCGACGCCGACAGCACGCTTCCGGGCAGCGCGACCGACGGTCCGCTCGCCCTCACAGCCTTCGCCCAGTACGGGGCGCCCGAGATCACCGGCCTGGCACCGACGATCACGGGGACGGCACGCGAGGGCAAGACCCTCACGGCACACCCCGGACCGGTCCTCCCCGATGACGCGGTGCTGTCCTACCGCTGGCTGGCGAACGGTCACACGATCACCGGAGCCGATGGCGCCTCGCTCAAGCTCGCCAAGCGGCAGGCCGCCCGACGCATCAGCGTACGCATCACGGCGACCGTGCCCGGCCGGCCGGCAGTCGTCAAGACGTCGGCACCGACCGGCTACGTCTCGTCGTCGAGCCGGCGACTCGTCCTGACGGACTACACGATCGAGCACCGCGCGACCTTCGTCGTCGCCGCCACCGGGCTCAGGTCCGGCCAGCATGTCGTCATCTGGCTCGGCGGGCGCAAGGCCTACAGCGGCAAGGCCGACTCCACCGGCACGGTGCACCACACCGTCAGGTTCGCGTCTGCGATCAAGCCCGGCACCCGGCGCGTACGCGTGTCGGGGTACCAACGCAACGGCAAGCGCGACTACACCATCTACACCCACGTCACGTACAAGCGCTGAGCCCCGCCGGCGACGGCGGTCGCGGGTCAGCCGAGCCCTTGCTGAGTGCGAGGTCAGGCGTCGGCGGCGTAGGCGTCGATCTCGGTGAGGATCGCGGCCTTGGTCACGTCGTCGGCGAACGACGAACGTACGGACGCGCGCGCCAGATCCGCGACACCCTGGTCGTCGAGCCCGAGCAGCTCAGCGGCGACCTCGTACTCGTGGTTGAGCGTCGTCGAGAACATCGGAGGATCGTCGGAGTTGATCGTCACCGGCACTCCGGCAGCGACCAGTGCAGGCAGCGGATGCTCGGCGAGCGATGGCACGGACCGCGTGCAGACGTTGGACGTCGGACACACCTCGAGGGCGATCTGGTGCTCGGCGAGGTACGCCATGAGCGCCGGGTCCTGTGCTGCGGCGATGCCGTGCCCGATGCGCTCGGCGCCGAGGTGGTTGATCGAGTCCCAGATGGTCTCAGGACCGGTCGACTCGCCGGCGTGCGGGACGCTGTGCAGCCCGGCGGCGATGGCCTGCTGGAAGTACGGCTTGAACTGCTCGCGCGTCACACCGATCTCAGGGCCTCCGAGACCGAAGCTGACGAGTCCTTCGGGCTGCAGGCGCAAAGCGGTGTCGAGCGTGACCTCGGCCGACGGCAGACCGGACTCGCCGGGGATGTCGAAGCACCAGCGCATCGTGAGCCCGAAGTCGGCCTCGGCCCGCCGGCGCGCATCCTCCAACGCCTCGCAGTAGGCCTCGGCGCTGATGCCGATCGCAATCGAGGTGTAGGGAGTACACGTCAGCTCGACGTAGCGAACGTTCTGCCCGGCCAGGTCACGGGCGACGTCGTAGGTCAAGGTCCACAGGTCCTCGGGGGTACGCAGCAGGTCGACGACCGAGAGGTAGACCTCGATGAAGTGTGCGAAGTCGGTGAAGGTGAAGAACTGGGCCAGGGCGTCGGGATCCGTCGGGACCGCGGTGCTGCCTCGGTGGCGCTCAGCCAGCTCGGCGACGGTGCGCATCGAGGCCGACCCGACGTGATGGACGTGGAGCTCTGCCTTGGGCAAACCGGATACGAACGACATGGTTCGAGGGTAGCGAGCGTGCCTTTCGCTACCCCGACGACTCCGGGACCGAGTGTCAGGCTCCGGCGGACTGCTGGCGCTCGACAACGCTCCCGCGCTGCTCGAACTCGACGTCGATCGTCACGAGGACCTCGTCGTTGATCGAGAACTCGACCCGGTTCTCCTCGGCCGTCAGGTTGCCGGCGGTGCCTTCGTCGAGCCACGTGATCGAGCCGATGACGCTGACGAGGGCGACCTTGGCCCCGTTGTCGGTCTGGCCGCGGAACACGACCGGCCCCGGTCCGGCGTCGCGGATCACGAGAGCCGTACGACTGACGGCCGGGTTGTCGACGGACACGGTCAGATCTTCGGCCCCGCCGGTGCGGCCGAACGTCCACTTGGCATCGCCGTCGAGCAGGACCTCGCCCGTCTCACCTTCGGCGGTCTTCCACATCACGGTGATCACTGCATTGCCTCTCGTTGGGCCTCGTCTCCCGATTTCAGGGTAGGTCTTTCGCCTGGGTGAGACGTTCGAACAACGGATTTATGACTCGAAAGGACCAGATGTCGTGATCCATGCGCGCAAGATTTGGCCCCACGAGCGCGCTAGATTCCACAAAAGCCGCCGATGATACAGCTTCTTGCACCAAGATGGCGTCACGAACATGTACGGCGCGTCTCACACCTAATAGTGACTTTTGTGTGAATTGACAGGTTCTGAGCGGCACAACCGCTGACGAGCCTCAAGCAGACAGGACAACAGATGCAGTCAATCAAGCAGATGTGCGCGCCGACCACAGCCGGCGTGGCCGTGATGCCAGGGGATCAGGGTGTGAGGAGCGACGACGCATGGAGTCGATCCGTCGAGCAGATGCCCTCACGTCGATAGCATCCCTTCCTCACTCGGGGGATGAGAGCGCCCTGCTGCTCCTCGGAGAGCACGGCGCAGGCAAGACCCACCTGCTCGAAGGAGCACATTCCGACTCGGCGATCCCGTCTGTGCTCGTGCGGGTCCACCCCGCCGAGTCGCGATTCCCCCTCGCCGGGTTCGCGTCGATGTTCGCCGCGCTCAGCCAGGCGCCGGCCACCGAGTTCCACCGCTACTTCTCGCTGCGCTCCGAAGAGCCCGCGGGCCTCTTCGCCGCCGGGCACGATCTCCTCGCCTTGATTCGCGGCCTCGATCTGCCTCCGACCGTTGTGCTGATCGACGACCTCGACCGCATGGACAGCGCCAGTCGCACCGTGCTCGGCACGATCGCCTCGCACCTGGCGGGCACCTCGTTGTGGCTCGTCGGCACCGTCACCAGTGTCGGGTCGAAGGAGGCCGTCTCGGGTTTCTCGACCGTCCGCCTCGCGCCACTGTCCGGCAGCGAGCTCGTCCAGAGCGTTGCCGACGCGTCCGACCACGACGAGTCGACGATGCGAATCCTGGCGAGCTACTCGGGAGGCAACCCGAGGATCATGTCCGAGCAGGTCGGCCGATTGCATGACGACCAGCTCAGCGGTACGGCCCCGCTGCTGCTCCCGCCGCGCCCCACGCCGACGACCGAACAGGTCACGACCGACACCCTGACCCGGTTGAGCACCGCAGCTCACGACATCCTCGAGCTCGTCGCCCTGGCACCGATGGCTCACGCCGCGGCGATCGGCTTGGTCATCCCCGATGCCGCCGACGACGTGGAGGACCTCATCGACTCCGGCGTGCTCAAGCGCCGTGCGTCCTACCTCACGTTCACCGATGAGCGCCTGCGCAGCAGGTTCTACTGGGACCAAGGCTCCCGGTCACGCCGGGAGCACCATGCAAGCTCGCTGAGGCGTCCATCGGCCTCGACGAACGGCTGGCGACCTGGCACCTCAGCTCCGCTGCGCGTGGACCGCAGAGCGTCGACCAGCTGCTGAGCGCAGCGGTTTCATTCATCGATGAGACGCGGACCTGCGCGGTCGTCGAGTTCGCCGAGCGGGCGCTGGGCCGCGCCGAGCACATCGAGGATCACGCGGAACTCCTCATCAGTCTCTGCAACCACTTGCTGAAGGACGGCCTTCTGGGGCTGGCGGATCGCTACAGCACCCAGACGAGGTCGGGCACCACGACACCTGAGCAGTCGATGGACATCTTGAACATCAGGCTCATGTCTCACCTGTTCCGCAGGCGGCACGTCGTGAACGACGAGCTGCTCACGCTCGCCGACCTCCATGCCGGCGCCAATCCCGAGGGCGCGTGCAGCATGCTTTGCCTCGGTGCCGCCTATCGGTCAGAGCGCTGGGAGATCGAGGAGGCTCGCAAGCTCACCAACCAGGGCCTGATGCTCGCCGACAAGGTCTCCGAGTCCACCCGCCTGAAGCTGATGGCAATGAGGGAGATCCTCGACGGCCTCGACGGCACGGTGGTTGAGTCCGCGACGACGTCGACAGACCTCGACGCGGACTCCATGGCGCTCGACCCTGACCTGCTGCTCCTTCGCGGTCGGGCCATGACCGTGCGCGAGGCCTATCACGAGGCCCGACAGCTCTTCACGGTCGTCGCCAACCACGCGACGAGCCGTCACGGCTTGCGCAAGGACCTCGCCACCTACGGAGCGATCCGCAACGAGATCGCCGCGGGCGAGTTCCGCCTGGCCCGGGCGGCAGTCGACACGTGGGGGGCCTCGGCGCCCTCGCTGACTCGTGGCACATCGGCGTTCGCCTACATCCAGGCCTGGTATGCGAGCTCGACCGGCGACGATGCCGCGGCCGAGGGACTCATCGAGACCTGCCTCGAGCTGGCGTCGGCCGAGGCGAGCCAGGCGCTGCGTGCGCGGGCGCTCGCGCTGCGGGGATCGCTGCGGTTGCGCACCGGAGACGCCGATGCGGCGGTCATGGTCCTGCGACAGGTCAGCGCAGCATCGACCAGGTTCCGCAACCCCACGCTGCTTCGTCACTGGGCGGACTACACCGAGGCATGCATCGCCACTGGTCGTGTGCAGGAGGCGGCGGCCACCGTGACCGCGCTTGAACGACGTCTGTCGGTCCATCGATCGAGGTGGGGCGAGCTCGCCCTGCTGCGGTGCCGAGCCCTCGTCGAGGCCGGGCGGCCGTCGCTCGCGCTCTTCGAATCAGCTGTCAAGGAGTTCGAGCGGGACGAGCTGCCGTACGAGCTCGGCCGAACGCTGCGGTGTCTCGCAAGCCGCCAGGCCGAGCTCGGGATGGCTGTCGAGAGCCGCGTGACACGAATGGCCGCCGTTGCAGCCTTCGAGGCAGCCGGCGCCGAGGCCTGGGCGGCGCACGCCGACCACCCCGACACCGCGGTCGCTGCGAACAGCGGCGACAACCAGCTCCTCGACCAGCTGTCCTCCGACGAGCGCGACGTGGCGATCCGGGTCATCAAGGGCCAGCGCAACCGCGAGATCGCCCAAGAGCTCTTCGTCTCGGTGCGCACCGTCGAGCTGCGGCTGACCCACATCTACCGCACGTTCGGGGTGCAGTCACGCGCCCAGCTCGTCGCCGCGCTCACGGGCGCCGCCCCCACCGAGGACACCGCGCCCGGCGCCAAGCCTCGCCCTTGACGACATGCCGTTGCGGAGAGCCGCAACCCGTAGCGGGATCTCGCAGCCTGCGCCTTGGACACATTGCGGGGGTCCGTAGTCATCGCTCGTTTTCCGTGCCAGCCAGTCGCGGAGCCTGCAAAGTTTCGAATATCCCGAGTGCTCGCACACCGCCAGGCAGTTCGAGGGAGGACCGCGACACACGTGAACGAGCAGCAGGGGAGCCAATCATGCCCATCGGGGACACCCACGCATCACCGTCGCACGAATCACCCTTCCCGTACGACGTCTGCGTCATCGGACTGGGATACGTCGGACTGGCCACCGCCCTCGCCTACTACGCCGGCGGTATGTCAGTCCTCGGCATCGACGCCTCGGCGGACCGGCTCATCTCGATCGGCGCCGGCATGGCTGACCTGACCGACTCCGATCGCGAGCAGCTCGGCCACGCCCTGACAGATGACCGGTTCCAGATGACTGCCGACCCGACCACGCTGGCCGAGGCCCGCGCCGTCATCATCTGCGTTCCGGCACCGGTCAACGAGTACTTCGCTCCAGACCTCAACCCGCTGAAGACCGCCTGTGCCACCGTCTCTCGAGCACGCGCGCCCGGGTCAGCTGCTGATGCTCACCTCCACGACGTACGTCGGGTGCACCCATGAGCTGCTCGTGCGACCGCTCGCCAACCGCGGCCTGGAGGTCGGTCAGGACGTCCACGTGGCGTTCTGCGCCGAGCTCATCGATTCAGGCGACACGACGAGCGGTCAGGGCGGACGGTCGTTCGTCGTCGGGGGCGCCATGCCGACCTGCGCCGAGCGGGCAGTCGAGACGCTCCACGTCCGCACCGCGAACGTGGACGAGGTGCCGTCGCTCGCGATCGCCGAGATGGCCAAGCTCCTCGAGAACACGTTTCGAGCAGTCAGCACCGCAGTCGCCAACGACTTCGCCGACATCCGCCGATCGATGAAGGTCGATACGTGAGCCGCGAAGGACCGTAGGTGAGTTCTCCCCCCAACTGACACGGGTGTTGTGCGTCCTAGGAGCGATTGCCCGTGTCACCGCCGCCCTCCAGCCCGGACTACTCCCCTGGGCTGGGGGACGTGCGGCGAGCTCAGGTGCCCGGGACGATGGCCGCGATGACCGTGCCGTCAGCGCGCCGACGACCGGGGACGGGCGACGGCTCGCCCTCGATGCGCGGTCCCTGACCGTCGAGCGCGACCGAGACCGGATCACCCGGCAGCACCGTGATCTCCTGGCCACGGATCGAGATCGTGGCCTCCTTGCCCTCTTCGACGCTGAGCTCGACACTGTCCGGCAGGACCGTGACACGTACGCGGGTGCCCCGCAGCGTGACCCGGAAGATCAGGGAGTCCCACGACTCGGGCAGCCGCGGGTCGAGCGTGAACACGCCTTGGTAGTCGCGGAAGCCGCCGAACCCGTTGACGAGAGCTCCCCACACGCCGCCGGTCGATGCCACGTGGACACCGTCGGAGGTGTTGTGGTGCCGGTCCGCGAGGTCGACGAACAGGGCCGAGAGGAAGTAGCGCAGCGCGAGGTCGTGATAGCCGACCTCGGCGGCGATGATCGACTGCACCACTGCCGACAGCGTCGAGTCGCCCGTGGTGATCGGGTCGTAGTACTCGAAGTCGGCGCGCTTCTCCTCGGGATCGAACTGGTCGCCCTGCAGGAACAGCGCCAGCACGACGTCCGCCTGCTTGAGCACCTGGAACCGGTAGATGACCAACGGGTGGTAGTGCAGCAGCAGCGGTCGCTTGTCCATCGGCGTGTTGGCCAGGTCCCACACCTCGCGCTCGAGGAAGTGCTGGTCCTGCGGGTGTACGCCGAGGTGCTCGTCGTAGGGGATCGCCATGTCGTTGGCGGCCCGCTCCCAGTCGGCGACCTCTCGCTCGTCGAGGTCGAGGCGCCGAACGACCTGGTCGTACTGCACCCCGTCACGGATCGCGAGGTCGCGCACGGCCTCCGCCGCACGACGCAGGTTGAAGCGCGCCATGACGTTGGTGAAGAGGTTGTCGTTGACGACCGTCGTGTACTCGTCGGGACCCGTCACACCGTGGATGTGGAAGGTGCCGTCCTCCTCGTTGCGCCAGAAGCCGAGGTCGACCCACATGCGCGCCGTCTCGACGAGCACGTCGATGCCCTCGCGGGTCAGGAAGTCGATGTCACCCGTGGCCGCGAGGTACTGGCTCAACGCGTAGGAGATGTCGGCGTCGATGTGATACTGCGCGGTGCCGGCGGCGTAGTAGGCCGAGGCCTCCTCGCCGTTGATCGTCCGCCACGGGAACAGGGCGCCGTGCTGCGCGAGCTGCTTGGCCCGGTTGCGGGCGGCGTCGAGCAGCGTGTAGCGGAAGCGCAAGCGCGTTGCGGGCCGCGCGCGGGGTCGTGTAGGTCAGGAACGGCAGGACGTAGACCTCGGTGTCCCAGAAGTAGTGCCCGCCGTAGCCCGACCCGGTCACGCCCTTGGCCGGGATGCCGGTGCCCTCGGCGCGGGCCGACGCCTGGGCGAGCTGGAAGAGGTTCCAGCGCACCGCCTGCTGCACCTCGGGCTGGCCGGGCACCTCGACGTCCGAGCGCTCCCAGAAGTCGTCGAGCCACTGGCGCTGGTCGGCGAGCTGCTGGTCGAGGCCCTCGTCCTGCGAGCGGTCGAGCGTACGCGTGCAACGGTCGAGCAGCTCGCGCGACGGGACGCCGCGTGACGTGTGATAGCTGACCATCTTGGTCAGCGTGATGGGCTGGCCCGGCTCGGCGTCGATGCGGTAGGTCATCTTGGCCAGGTCGTCGTCGGTCTGGATGCGCTTGGTGTAGTTGTTGGCCGTCTCGAGCCGGTGGTCGGCGGCGACCGCGATCGTCATGCCGCTCTCGGTGCACTGGTAGCCCAGCCCGACCCGACCGTCGGCGACGTTGCCGGAGTTGCTCTGCGGCAGCAGGACCCGGTGCCGCATGCTGCTGGCCTTGCGGGGGTCGACGCCTTCGCCCATCGCCTTGGACCGGACGTGGTACTCGTCCTCGCCGTCCTGGCGGTTGAGGATCTGCGACGAGATCGCGACCGGCGCGTAGTCGTCGAGCATCGTGACCTCGAACGTCATGATCGCCAGGTGGCGCTGCGTGAACGAGACCATGCGACGCGAGCGGATCTGCACCCGCTTGCCGCCGGGCGTACGCCACAAGATCTCGCGGGACATCACGCCGGAGCGGAAGTCGAGGCGACGCTCGTACTCCATGAGGTCGGCGATCTGCAGCAGCAGCGGCTCGTCGTCGACGTAGAGGCGGATGACCTTGGCGTCGGGGGCGTTGACGATCGTCTGGCCGACGCGCGCGAAGCCGAACGCCTCCTCGGCGTGCTGGATCGGCCAGGTCTCGTGGAAGCCGTTGATGTAGGTGCCGTGCGAGTACGAGTCGCGGCCCTCGTCGACGTTGCCGCGCAGGCCGAGGTAGCCGTTGCCGACCGAGAACAGCGTCTCGGTCGTGCCGAGGTCCTCGCTGTTGATGTAGTTCTCGACCAGCGCCCACTCGTCCACCGGATAGCGCGACCGGTCGAGGAAGTCGTGGACCTGCGGCGCGATGTGCGAAGGCCCGCTCCCGGTCCGGCTCGGGTTCATGACAGCAGCTCCTTGAGGTCCTGGACCACCACGTCCGCGCCGTTATCGAGGAGCTTGTCCGGGCCGACGCCGCGGTCGACGCCGACGACGAGGCCGAAGTCACCGGCTCGGCCCGCAGCCACGCCGGACAGCGCATCCTCGAACACGACGGCCCGCTCCCTGGGCACACCGAGCTGCTCGGCGGCGTCGAGGAACGTGTCGGGCCTGGGCTTGCCGGCCAGCCCGCGCTCGCTGGCGACAACCTTCCGTCGACGATGACCGGGAAGAAGTCGATCATCTTGGCGGCACGCAGCACGGCCGGGGCGTTGCGCGAGCTCGAGACGATCGCCATCTTGGTGCCACGCTCGACCAGCTCGTTGACCAGCTCGACGGAGCCGGGATAGGGCTCGACACCGTCTGTCTGCAGGATCTGCTCGAAGTCGGCGTTCTTGCGGTTGCCGAGTCCGGCGACCGAGGCGGACGACGGCGGGTCGGCCGGATCGCCGTCGGGCAGCTCGATGCCTCGACTCGTGAGGAACGAGCGCACGCCTTCGTAGCGCGGCTTGCCGTCGACGTACGTGTAGTAGTCGTCATCCGTGTACGGCTCGGCGATCCCACGCTCTGTCAGGAAGTCGCCGAACATCTGGGCCCAGGCGCGCATGTGCACTTCGGCCGTCGGCGTGATCACGCCGTCGAGGTCGAAGAGGGCAGCGTCATAGTCGTTCCAATCCACACCCACGAGCGTATGCCCGAGAGGGCCTCCACCGTTAAACAATCGGGTGCGTCTCTCGACACAGAATCGAGCCCGGCCGTCCCATAGGGTGACTGCATGGGTCTCGGAGCGGACAGTGAAGTCGGTCGCCTGCGTACGGTCATGCTGCATCGGCCGGGCCCCGAGCTCGGGCGGCTGACTCCGCGCAACAACGACCAGCTGCTGTTCGACGGCATCCCGTGGCTCGGCCGCGCGCAGGACGAGCACGATGCCTTCGCCCAGGCGCTGCGGGACCGCGACGTCGAGGTGCTCTATCTCGTCGAGCTGTTGGTCGAGTCGCTCGCCGTCGAGGAAGCCCGTGCGACGATCATCGAGAGCACGACGGCGAGCTTGCGGCTCGGCGACGGCCTGCGGCAGCACATCGCCCGCGTCATGACCGATCTCGCGCCCGAGGAGCTCGCGCTGACGCTGACGGCCGGGCTGCGCAACGACGAGGTCACGAGCTTCCGCAGCATCGTCACGAGCCTGCTGCCGCCCGAGGACTTCCTCATCGAGCCGCTGCCCAACCTGCTGTTCACCCGCGACTCCTCGGTGTGGCTGCCCGGCCACGTCGCCGTGACCAGCCTCGCGATGCCCGCACGCGTCCGCGAGACCCAGCTGACCGGCCTGATCTACGAGCACCACCCCCGCTTCGCCGACGTCCCTCGCGTCCACGGCCCGCACCTCGAGCACGTCGAGGGCGGCGACGTGCTGCTGCTGGCGCCGGGCGTCATCGCGGTCGGCGTCGGTGAGCGTACGACCCCGGCAGGCTTCGAGCGCTTCGCCCGCCAGGTGCTGACCGGCGGCCTCGCGCACACCGTGCTGGCCGTGCCGATCGCTCAGGAGCGCGCCACGATGCACCTCGACACGATCGTCACGATGGTCGACGTCGACACCGTCGTGATCTACCCCAACATGGCCGACAACCTCCGCGCCCACGCCGTGACATTCACGGGCGACCAGCTCGTGGTCGGCCGGCGAGCAGTCCTTCTTCACCGCGGCCGCCCAGGCGATGGGCATCGACACGCTGCACCAGATCGACACCGGCCTCGACCCGGTCACGGCCGAGCGCGAGCAGTGGGACGACGGCAACAACACCCTGGCGATCGGCCCCCGGCTCGCCGTGGCGTACGAGCGCAACGAGCAGACCAACGCCCGGCTCGAGGAGCACGGCATCGAGGTCGTGGCGATCAGTGGCTCCGAGCTCGGCTCCGGCCGCGGCGGACCGCGCTGCATGTCGTGCCCGGTGGAGCGCGACTGAGTCATGACCCTGGTCGACACGTTCGAGGCCGAACGTCCCCGCCTGCTCAACGTCGCCTATCGGCTGACCGGCAGCGTCGCCGATGCCGAGGACGCGGTCCAGGAGGCGTGGCTGCGGCTCGACCGGCACCGAGGCGGACGATCGACAACATGCAGGCCTGGCTGACGACCGTCGTCGAGTCGCCTGTGCCTCGACCGCCTGACGTCGGCCGCCGCGCGGCGTGAGACGTACGTCGGACAGTGGCTGCCAGAGCCCATCGTCACGTCCCTGGCGCCATCGAGCGTGCCAGCCGACCCGCTCGAGGCGGTCGTCCGCGACGAGGACAACCGTCTCGCGGCGCTCGTCGTGCTCGACGTGCTGCCCCCAGACCAACGGGTGGCGTTCGTGCTGCACGACGCGTTCGGTGTGCCGTTCGGCGAGATCGCGGACGTGCTCGGCATCGAGCCGGCGCATCGCCCGGCAGCTGGCCTCGCGCGCCCGCCGGAGCCTGGCCGACCCGCCGCCGCCAGTGCCCGACGAGGAGCACAACGCCGCCGTCGGCCGGTTCCTCGAGGCGATGGCGACCGGCGACCTCAATGCCGTGCTCGCGACGCTGCACCCCGATGCCCTGGTGATGGGCGACGCCAACGGCACCACCAACACCGCGGTCAACGTGATCCACGGTGCCGACAAGTTCGCCCGGTTCTACCTCGGGCTGCTCAGTCGCTACGGCCCCGACGCCTTGTCGACCTTGGAGCTCGTCCTGGTCAACGGCCAGCTCGGCGTCGCCACGTACGGCTGGCAGGGCGAGTCCGCCCGGCAGAGCTCGCCGCCGCGCGTCGCGGGATTCGCGGTGCGCGACGGCCTGGTCTACGCGACGTACGACGTCGCCAACCCCGAGAAGTGGTCGGGCGTCAGACTGCCTGATTGGCCGGCTCGGCCACGTCGGTAGCCCAAGGGACGCGACAAGCGGCGCCGGAGCTGAAGCCCTGGTCGGTCATGCCGAGAGCGTGGTTCATCCTGGCGCGCTGGTTCTCGTGCGAGATCTGGTAGGTCAGCTCGAGCACACCGTCGTGCCCGTACTTCTCCACGAGCGAGGCGACCTGCTCGTCGGTCACCTCCATCGGCGTCTCCGTCATCGCATCCGAGTACCGGATGACCTCGCGCTCGTCCTCGGTGTACTTGTCGGACGTCTCGAACTCGCCGATCTCCTTGAGCCGGTCGATGTCGAGCCCGTCCAGGCGCTGCAGCATCGCACCGAAGTCGACGCACCACGAGCAGCCGACGGTCCACGCCGTCCGGTAGACCGCGAGCTCGATCAGCGCCGGCGGCACGACGTGCATGGCCTTCTGCAGCGCCAGCTCATGCCGGGCGGCAAGGACGAAGATCTTGCGGTGGTGCGCCATGATCGCGAACGGCTCGGGCACCTCACCCAGCTGCTTGCGGGCCATCCGGTAGCCGATCTTGACGATCGTCCCGGCGTCCTTGGGAGCCAGTGCGGGAATGCGGGGCATGAAGTCTTCTCCTGTCCTGCGGCGCTCGGTGCGCCGCTCACCCCCCAGACGACGCACCCTCTGGATGTGTGACAGTCGACGGCCCGCGACTTCGTCGCTGGGGCCGGGTGCCGTCACAGGTTGATCATGTGACCGGCGAGGCCGTGGAACCCTTCCTGCAGCGCTTCGCTGAGCGTCGGGTGCGTGTGCACGTTGCGGGCCAGCTCGAGTGCGCCGAGGTCCCACTTCTGGGCGAGCGTCAGCTCAGGCAGCAGCTCGGCGACATCGGCGCCGATGAGGTGCCCGCCCAGCAGCTCCAGGTGCTCACCGTCGGCGATGAGCTTGACGAACCCGCCCGGCTCGCCGAGTCCCTGCGCCTTGCCGTTCGCCGTGAACGGGAACTTGGCGACCTTGACGTCATAGCCCTCGTCGCGCGCCTGCTGCTCGGTCAGCCCGAAGCTCGCAACCTGCGGCTGGCTGAACGTCGCGCGCGGCATCATCCGGTAGTCGCCGAGCTCCTGTGTCTCCGCGTTGCCGATCGTCTCGGCCGCGACGACACCCTGCGCCTCGGCCACGTGCGCGAGCTGCAGCTTGGCCGTCACGTCACCGATCGCGTAGATGTGCGGCACGTTCGTGCGCATCCGCCCGTCGATCGCGATGGCACCGCGCTCGGTCAGCTCCACGCCGGTGGTCTCGAGCCCGAAGCCCTCGACGCGAGGCGCGAAGCCCACCGACACGAGCACCCGGTCGGTCTCGATCGTGGTGCTGGCGCCGTCCTTGCCGATGTACGTCACGGTCACGCCGTCGCGATGATCGGTCACGTACTCGACCTTGGTCGACGTCAGGATCGGGATGCCGAGCTTGCGGTATGCCTTGGTGATCTCCTTGGAGACCTCGACGTCCTCGTTGGGCAGCGCCCGGTCGAGGAACTCCACGATCGTCACGTCGACGCCGTAGCTCTTGAGGACGTACGCGAACTCCATGCCGATCGCGCCGGCACCGACCACCAGCATCGTGCGGGGCAGGTCACGGTCGAGGATCTGCTCCTCGTACGTCACGACGTTGGCGCTGCGCGTCACGCCGGGCAGCATGCGCACGGTCGAGCCAGTTGCGATGATCGCGTTCGCGAACTCGACTGTCTCGGTGCCGCCCGCTGTCAGGGCGACCTCGAGCGTGTGGGCGCCCGTGAACGTGCCTCGGCCGTCGAGCTCGGTGATGCCGTTCTTCTTCATCAGGAAGTGGACGCCCTTGACCCGGCCGTCCGCGACCTCGCGGCTGCGATCGAACGCGACACCGTAGTCGAAGCTGACGTCACCGCGAATGCCGAACGTGTCGGCCTGGTGCGTGAAGATCTGCGCCAGCTCGGCATTGCGCAGCAGCGCCTTCGACGGGATGCACCCGACATTGAGGCACACGCCGCCCCAGTACTTCTCCTCCACCACGGCCACGCTCAGGCCGAGCTGGGCGGCGCGCACGGCGGCGACATACCCGCCGGGGCCGGCGCCGAGCACGACCACGTCAAAAGAACTCGTCATGCTTCATTCAACCGCGCGAAGGAGGCCGGGATTCCCGCGGGATCGCACCACCGTTCGTCGACTCCGCGGAACGAGGGCGTGAGCGAAACGAGGCGATCCGACAGCGAGCCTCCAGCTCACCACGCCACGGTCTCAGCGGATGGGTACCTGGCCGCTCACGATCGCGTTGCGGGCCGAGCGCTGCTCCGACGTCAGCGGGGCGTCGTCGACCAGTGCCTTGTCGAGTCGGGCACGGAACTCCTGTGCCGGCTTCTCCAGGTCGGCTGCGTCCGCCTCGAACTCCCACACCGGCACGAGCCGGCCATGGGTGCGGAAGTGGCCGATCAGCTTGGTGCCCTCGCCCAGCGTCTCCTCGCCGCGCGCTCGCAAGCGGGCCAGCGCGTCGAGCAGCGGCGTCTCGTCGTCGGTCATGACCCAGCGGAGGAACCGCTGGGAACCCATCTCGGTCCAGTACGCCGACTCGACCGACTCGAGCTTGATCGTCGGGGCGATCGTCTGGTTGGCCTCGGCCAGGAGCTCAGCCGTCTCGGGCCGCTCGTCGGTGCCCTCGACCCAGAAGTCGAAGCCCTCGTGCACCGTGACGTCGAATCGGCTCGACGGGTCGATCAGGTCCTGCAGGCGCGGGCCGACGCCGGGCTCGCCCATCGGGACCGGCTGACCGGGCTCCATCTCGAGGGCGGTCTCCACGACGTACGCGAGGTCGCGGCTGATGTCACCGAAGTTGTGAGCGACCTGCAGGCCGACCCAGATCTCGCCGTCGGGGCGCACGATGCCGGCGCCGTTGCCGGGCAGCAGCGAGCACACCCGGACCGACTGGCCCGAGGCGAGCGTGATGGTGGCGGTCGCCGAGGGCACGAACTCCCGCAGGGCGATCCAGTCAGCCTCGTGAGGAAGCCCTTCGAAGGTGCGCGCCACGAACGGCATGCGTTCCTTCTTGGCGGCCTTGTTCTTGATTCGCGACTTCTTGCCCATGACGGGCGAGTCTATGCGGCTCGCCTCGCTTCGCTCACAGTCGGCCGCGGGCGGCCTCCTTGGCGGCCGAGATCAGTGGGGGCTGAGGCCGAGCTCGGCGTTGACCCGGGTGCCCGTCGACATGTCGACCCACCACCGGTCGGCGACGCGGTTGATGATCGACAGTCCGCGACCGCTGAGCGAGTCCTCGTCGAAGTCGATCGGCTTGAGCGACCCACCCTGTCCGGCGTCGTAGACGCTGAGCTCGAGCAACGTGCCGTTGATGGCCCAGGAGATCTCGATCGTGCCGTCGGACGTCGGAACACCGTGGCTGACAGCGTTGGCGATCATCTCGCTGATGACGATCAGCGCGTCGTCGATGACCTCGTTGGACGCCCGGTTGACCGTCAGGAACGCGGCGAGACGGGTGCGGGCGATGCCCGGCGTCGAGAACGCGAAGGGCAGACGAATCGTGTCATGAGCCTTCATGACACCACCGATCTGCCGATGAACAGGAGATGCCGCTGGTTCCGAAGGTTCGGAAAGCGACACGTACATAGCCCAAAGTAACTACTCGAGGGGGTTCATCGCTACTCCCTGGGCAAAGAAGACCCCCGTACGTGTCGCATCACACGGCGCGAGGGACCATGGACGTATGAGCGACTCGGCCATCCCGACCACCGACATCACCAGCGTCCCGGAGGTGATTCCGTCCGATCTCGTCGTCCTCGACGTGCGCGAGCCCCACGAATGGGCGGCCGGGCACATCGAAGGTGCCGTCCACATCCCGATGGGCGAACTGCCGGCTCGGGTGGGCGAGCTCGATCCCTCCGCACCGACGCTCGTCGTGTGCCACGTGGGTGGTCGGTCCGCCCGTGTGACGGCCTGGTTGCACGCGCAGGGTCACGACGTGACCAACCTCGAGGGCGGCATGGACGCCTGGGAGCAGGCCGGAAGGCCCGTCGTCCGCTAGCGCGCGTCAGCGCCAGTCGGGCGGCAGGTCACCCGGGTAGGGCGGGGTCGCAGGGTGCATCGCGGCGCCGGCCGGCACGTGCGGCGGTGGCCACGCCTGCTGGGGTGGTGGCGGCGCCGGCTGCCATTGCGGCGGCGGGGCGTGCTGGACCGGAGGCCACCAGTAGGCGTACGGAGGCGGCGGCCACATGGGCGCCGGTGGTGTCGGCGGCGGCGTGATGGGCGGTCGGGTCCGCTCCAACCCCTGGCGGCGCGCAGCCCACTCGACCCAGGCCAGGAACACGAGCGCTCGAGATGATCGTCGGAATGAGGTCCAGCGGACCGGCTCCGCTGTCGTCCGTCGCGGAGATCATGCCCAAGGCGTCCAGCACGAACAGCACGACGTTGTTGGCGGTGTGCGCGGCGATGCCGGCCTCCAGCCCGCCGGTGCGGATCGTGAGCACCGCCGCCGTGAGGCCGAAGATGCCGACGTCGACGAGGCCCCACAGCTCGTACGTGTGTCCGGCGACGAACAGCGGCACCGAGACGACGACCGGGATGATCGCGAAGCGGGTCCACGAGCCGACGAGCTGCAGGATGTAGCCGCGGAACACGTACTCCTCCGCGGCCGCCTGGAACGGCGTCAGCAGCAGGACCAGCCCGATCGCGACGCAGCGCCCGCGTGCTGACGTCGGGTGAGCTGACCTCCGACGGATCCGTCACCTCGCCCAGCGCGACCGAGCCGCCGATCGTCACGACGAACACCACGAACGCCATCACGGCGGTGCGGGCCAGCCAGCGCCAGCGCAGCCGGCCGGCGACGGATGAGAGGTAGCCGATCGGGCGCGGCCCGGTGATCGAGGACCGCGACCAGCACCGCCGGGATCATGAGCGCCAGCCCGAGCATGTCGAGCGCGAAGAAGTCGAGGTGCTGCAGGTCCAGGTCGCCCGACGCGTCGATCCATGCGTCCAGCTGGTCGACCCCCGGCCCGGCGGCGAAGACGATCAGGGCGACGACCAACAGCAGCATGATCGCGCCGAAGTAGATCGGCACGGCGAGCAGGCCGGCGACCGGCAGCTTCCACCAGGCGTACGCGGGTGTCTCGCGCGCGAGGCGGTGATAGCGCGTGGACATGGGCGTCATCCTCACACCAGAGATGAAACAGCGCCACCGGGAAGGATCCCGATGGCGCTGCGCGGTTCGTGCGGTGCTACTTGGCGGCGGCCTTGAGGCGCGAGCCGACGCTCACCTTGACGCCGAAACCGGCGGGGATGTCGATCGTCTCGCCGGTCGAGGGGTTGCGGCCCGTGCGAGCGGCACGCGGGACGCGCTCGACGGACAGGATGCCGGGGATCGAGACCTTCTCGCCATTGCTGACGGAGTCGAGCAGGATCTCGCTGAAGGACGAGAGGACGGCGTCGGCCTCGGCCTTGCTGGTGCCGGCCTTCGAAGCGAGGGCAGCGACGAGGTCGTTGCGTGAGATAGCCACAAAAGCTCCTTGTGAGTGAATGGGTGTGATCGACAGTCTATGAACTCACGGCGACGATTCAATCGCGCCCCCACAGCAGCCCCGATCGTTCACCTGCTATCAACCCCAGATTGCGGGCGGTTCGCTGTCGACGAGCGGGGCGATCTCCAGCAGGTATCGGTCCCTCGGCCACTCCGTCACGCCCAACGACGCGAGGTGCTTGGTGCGCCACTGCGTGTCGATCAGCCCCTCGTCGCCGACCACCTCGACGAGCCCCATCAGCGCGACCTTGGAGGCGTCCGTCGCCCGGTGGAACATCGACTCACCGGCGAACAGCCGCCCGACGCTGAGCCCGTACAGGCCGCCGACGAGCCGCCTCTCGGCGTCGCGCATCTCGATCGAGTGGGCCCAGCCGAGGCGGTGCATCCGGACGTACGCCTCCCGGATCGGCGAGTCGATCCAGGCGCCCGGGCGCGAGGGATCGGCGCACGCGTCGATGACCTCCTCGAACGACTCGTCGATCGTCACCGTGAAGCGTCGGCGCGACCTCGCCAGCGACCGGCTGACCCGCAGCTCGGAGGGGACGAGCACGCCGCGCTGCATCGGCGACCACCACAGCAGCATCCCGTCGTGCGGCATCGGGAACGCGCCCCGCCGGTATGCCTCGAGGAGCGTGCCGGGCTCGAGGTCGGCGCCGACGGCGACGCAGTCCTCGGCCGGCCACTCGTCGGGGTCGAACACCCACGGCGTCGGCGGCAGCGTGGAGCGTGTCATGGCGCATCGAGGACGCGGGACAGGTGGCGCACCGGGCCGTCGCCCCAGGTCTTCCACTCGGCAGCGGTCGCCTCGTCGAGGAATGTCGACCAGCTCGCCGCCCGGTTGACGGCCTGGGTCAGCTCGGCCGAGACGAGCACCTCGCGCATGACGCGCGGCTCGAGGTCCCAGGCGTCGGCGTACGCATCGAGGACGGGATCCCACGGGAGCGACGTGAGCGAGGTGATCCAGCCGAACGGCACACACATCGCCTCCGCGGCGTTGGCCCACTGTCCGTCGCCGAAGTCGAACACCCGCATCGACCCGTCCTGGAGTGCGAACACGTTGTTGGGATGCACGTCGCCGTGCTGCCATGTCGTCGGCAAAGGGCCTCGTGACAGCACCTCGACGGCGTCCGCGAGGGTCGGACGTGCGTCCGCCAGCTGGCGCCTCAGCTCGGCGTCGACATGGGCAGGATGATCGACAGGGTGGTGGGCGAAGATCTCGACGACCCGGTCGAACCGGTCCAGCACCGTCGCCGGGGAGTAGTCGGGCAGGCCCGCCTCCACCAACCGGTCGCGGTGCGGAGCCGCCGCCTGCTGGATCTGTGCGACCTCGACGACGATGCGCTGCCAGTCGCCGAGCGTGGGGTCGCGGGCCTCGCGAAGGGTCACCCCTCGGTCGCGCGTCAGCATCCAGCCGCGTGTTGCGTCGATCGCGTAGGGCGGATCGACGGCATCGGGAGCCAGACCGGCGAGCTCGAGCTGCACCGCCGGCTCGAACGCCAGCGCTGCCGCGTTCGCCTTGAACCACAGCCGCCCGGCAGCGGTCGGGACCGTGAGCTGCGTCGACCACGGACGTACGCGCGGCTGCTCGATCGGGCCGTCGAGCACGTCGCCGTGCTGCGCCAGCTGGTCACGGATCCACGCCTCGGCCGCCTGCCGCCAGTCACCATCCACCACGCGCGCGGAGAAGGGGCGGCCCATGCCCACAGCGTAGGCCAGCGCACGCGGCGCCAGGGGATGCCGACCGGCCGCACCGACCTATGCTGGACGGATGGGAGTTCGCCGCACCGTCGCTGTCACCGCCGGCGCCAAGCTGGCTCCCGCGATCGCCTCCGGCTATGTCCGCACGGTCCTCGATCACGCGATCGACGGGCTCGGCCCGCTACGGTCCGCCGCCTCGTCGGCCGACACCAAGCTCGTCGACCACGGCGGCGATGTCGAGAAGGCCATCCGCGGCCTCGTGCGCATGCACACGAGCCTCGCCGGGGTTCAGGGGTTCGTCACCAACCTGGGTGGCTTCTCGACCCTGGCGGTCTCCGTGCCGGCCAACGTCGTCGGCGTGACACTCGTGCAGTGTCACCTCGTCGCCGGCATCGCGCACCTGCGCGGCTACGACCTGGAGGACCCGCGGGTCCGCAACGCGATCCTCGCCTGCATGCTCGGCGAGGATGCCGTGGCGACGCTCGTCAAGCGGCGCCGGCTGCCGTCCTCACCGATGGCTCTGGCCACCTCGCCGGTGCACGATCCCGAGCTCGACGCGAGCTTGTCACGCGAGGTGACCGCCGAGCTCGTCGCGCGTACGGCCGGGCGGCGGGCCATCACGTTGATCGGGCGGCGCGTCCCGCTGCTCGGTGGCGCCGTCGGCGGCTCGAGTGACGCGCTGGCGACGTGGCACATCGGCCAGTACGCGGCCGACGAGCTCCGCGACCGGCGACGCTCCAGCTGACCGGGTTGCCCGGCATCGCCGCTGAGAAGTGTCAGATCCGGCGCCTAACGTCGTACGCATGACGCTCGAAGCCGTGATCCTCGCGCTGCGCGAGTCCTGGGGACCAGACACCTGCGCGCCAGAGGATGCCGCCGACTGGACGCCCGACAATCCGGCCCGAGGTCAGTGCGCCCCGACGGCCCTGGTCATCCACGACTTCTTCGGCGGCTCGCTCGTCACCGGTGAGGTCTTCACAGCGGGCGAGCGGACCGACTTCCACTGGTGGAACCGGCTGCCGGACGGCGAGCAGGTCGACATCACCCTCGACCAGTTCGGTCCCGACGAGCACGTCGTCGGCAGCATCGACGTCGTGCGCCCGACCGGTCAGACGCGGCTCGACCGGCAATACACGCTGCTGTCGTCCCGCGTCTCGGCCCGGCTCGCTCAGTCGGCCTGAGACTCAGCCCAGCGCGCGCACGACCGCGCTGGCCGGCTCCTTGCCGAGCACGCCCGACATCCACACGCTCGTGCGCACGAGAGCGTCGAGGTCGACGCCGTGCTCGATGCCCAGGCCGGTCAGCATCCACACGAGGTCCTCGGTCGCGAGGTTGCCGGTCGCGCTCTCGGCGTACGGGCAACCGCCGAGGCCGCCGGCTGACGCGTCGAACGTCGTGATGCCATGGCGCAGGGCCGCGTACGCGTTGGCGAGCGCCTGCCCATACGTGTCGTGGAAGTGCATCGCCAGCCGGTCGACGCCGACCCCGGCGGCGCCGAAGGCGTCAATGAGCGCGCCGACGTGGGCGGCGGTGCCGACCCCGATCGTGTCGCCGATCGACAGCTGCGTGGCTCCGAGGTCGAGAAGGCGCTTGCCCGTCGCCACGACCTGGTCGATCGGTACCTCGCCCTCCCACGGGTCGCCGAAGCACATCGACACGTACGCCCGGACGTCGAGGCCCGCGTCACGTGCCCGGCTCACGACCGGCTCGAACATCGCGAACTGAGAGTCGAGCGTGGCGTTGAGGTTCTTCTGCGCGAACGTCTCCGTGGCGCTGCCGAAGATCGCGATGTGGCTGCAGCCGGCCTCGAGCGCGCGGTCGAGGCCACGCTCGTTGGGCACCAGCACCGGCAGCGGTGTCGGGCCGTCGAGCGCCAGCCTGGCGACGAGCTCGGCGGCATCGGCGAGCTGCGGGACCCATGTCGGGTGCACGAAGCTCGTCGCCTCGACGATCGGCAGCCCGGCCGCGACGAGCCGGGTGATGAACTCCGCCTTGTCGTCCAGCGCGACGATCGCCGATTCGTTCTGCAGCCCGTCGCGCGGCCCGACCTCATAGATCGTGACGGCCTCCGGCAGGGCCGGATCGCGTACGACAGTGGGAATGCTCATGCCGGATCCACCGTGAACAGGAGGTGCTTGATCGGCACCTGCTCGCCGGCGGCAGCACCGACATGGGAGACCACACCGTCGTACGGAGCCAGCATCGCGAGCTCCATCTTCATCGCCTCGACGACGCCGAGCTGCTGGCCGAGAGCCACGGTCTCGCCCTCCGTCACGTCGATCCGCAGGACCGTGCCGGGCATCGGTGACACAAGATCGGCATCCGTCGCCGCACCGGTTCGGTGACCGCCGCGCATGGGATCGGGCGCCTCGAGCCGCCAGTTCTGTCCCTGCCAGGCGATCGTCACGCTGTCGTCGTCGACGATGGCCAGCAATCCGTCGTCGAGCTCGTCGCCTTCGGTGAAGCCGAACTCCCATGACGTGCCGGACTCGTCGACCAGCGCGATGCGGGTCGGCGCGGGGTTCGCGGCCGAGCGCCAGCCGTCGCCGACCGACCATGGCGAGTCACCCGCGGTCACGGTGAAGCCCGCCCACAGCAGCGCCGCGGTGCGGGCTGCCTCGGCCGGCAGGGCCGGCGGGGTCAGCAGGTCGATCGACGCGTCGCTGTCGAGCCACGCGGTGTGCACGTCGCCGGCGGCGAAGTCGGGGCTCGCCACCAGTCGGCGCACGAAGCCGAGGTTGGTCGTCACCCCGAAGATCCCGGTGTCGTCGAGCGCCTCGACCATCAGGCGGCGCGCGTCCTCGCGGTCGGCACCGGCGACGACGATCTTGCCGAGCATCGGGTCGTACGCCGTGGAGACCTCCTGGTCGGCGCCGAGATCGGTCTCGACGCGGGCGTCCGAGCGGCCAGGCGGCGTCGAGCACGTGGCCGGCCTGCGGCAGGAACCCTGCGTACGGGTCCTCGGCGTAGACCCGCACCTCCATCGCGTGGCCCGTCGCCGTGATCTCGTCCTGCGTCAACGGCAACGGCTCACCGGCCGCGACGAGCAGCTGCCACTGCACGAGGTCGAGGCCCGGTGATCTCCTCGGTGACGGGGTGCTCGACCTGCAGGCGGGTGTTCATCTCGAGGAAGTACGCCCGGCCGTCGGCCACGAGGAACTCCACCGTGCCGGCGCCGGTGTAGCCGACCTCGCGGCACAGCGCGACGGACGACTCGTGCAGCGTGCGGCGCAGCTCGTCCGTGAGGCCGTACGCGGGCGCCTCCTCGACGACCTTCTGGTGCCGGCGCTGCACCGAGCAGTCCCGCTCGAAGAGGTGCACGACGTGGCCGGCGGTGTCGCCGAAGACCTGCACCTCGACGTGCCGGCCGGCCTCGACGTACTTCTCGACCAGCAGCGTGTCGTCGCCGAACGCCGCGGCCGCCTCACGTCCGGCGGCCTCGATCGCTGCGGCCAGTCCCGCAGCCTCGCGCACGATGCGCATGCCCTTGCCGCCGCCGCCGGCCGCCGCCTTGACCAGGACCGGGTAGGCGTCGGCCGGCACGGCGAGTCGGCGTCGAACTGCGGCGTCACCGGCACGCCGGCCCGCTCGGCGATCGCCCGGGCGCGGTCCTTGCGGCCCATCGCGTCCATGACGTCGGCGGTCGGGCCGATGAAGACGAGCCCGGCCTCGACGACGGCGCGGGCGAACTCGGCCCGCTCGGACAGGAAGCCGTACCCGGGATGGATCGCCTCGGCGCCTGACTCCTTCGCGGCCGCCAGCACCCGCTCGATCGAGAGGTAGGACTCGGTCGCCGGCGTCGGGCCCGAGGTGGACCGCGTCGTCCGCGAGGCGTACGTAGGGCGCATCGGCGTCGGCGTCGGAGTAGACCGCGATGCTGCGCAGCCCGGCCTCACGGCAGGCGAGGATGACCCGCCGGGCGATCTCGCCGCGGTTGGCGACCAGCACACTCTGGAACGTCATCTGTCTCGCGCCTCACATCCTGAAGAGGCCGAATTGCGGCGCTCGGGGTCGGAGTGGCGGCGGCGAGCTGCAGGCCCATGCCGAGGACGCGCCGGGTGTCGACCGGGTCGATGATCCCGTCGTCCCACAGCCGGGCGGTGGAGTAGTAGGGCGAGCCCTGGTGCTCGAACTTCTCGCGGATCGGCGCGCGGAACGCGGCCTCGTCCTCGGCCGACCACTCACCGCCGCGCGCCTCGATGCCGTCGCGCTTGACCGTCGCCAGGACCGCACGAGGCCTGCTCGCCGCCCATCACCGAGATGCGGGCGTTGGGCCACATCCAGAGGAACCGCGGGTCGTACGCCCGCCCGCACATGCCGTAGTTGCCGGCGCCGTACGAGCCGCCGATGACGACGGTGAACTTCGGCACGACCGACGACGCGACGGCTGTCACGAGCTTGGCGCCGTCCTTGGCGATGCCGCGGTTCTCGTACTCCTGACCGACCATGAAGCCGGTGATGTTCTGCAGGAACACCAGCGGGATGCCGCGCTGGTTGGCCAGCTCGACGAAGTGCGCGCCCTTGAGCGCCGACTCGCTGAACAGGATGCCGTTGTTGGCGAGGATCGCGACCGGGTAGCCCCAGATCCGGGCGAAGCCGCACACCAGCGTCTCGCCGTAGAGCGGCTTGAACTCGTGGAGCCGGGAGTCGTCGACGACGCGGCGGATGACCTCGCGCACGTCATAGGGCGTTCGGCAGTCGACCGGCACGACGTCGTACAGGCCTTCGGGGTCCTCGGCCGGCGGCACCGGCTCGTGCGGCGGCTCGGGACTCGGCGGCCGCTCGAGCGTGCCGACGATCGACCGGACGATCTGCAGCGCGTGCGCGTCGTCGTCGGCCAGGTGGTCGACGACTCCGGACACGCGGGCGTGCACGTCGCCGCCGCCGAGGGCCTCGGCCGTGACGACCTCACCGGTCGCGGCCTTCACCAGCGGCGGACCGGCCAGGAAGATCGTGCCCTGCTCCTTGACGATGACGGTCTCGTCGCTCATCGCCGGGACGTACGCGCCGCCGGCCGTGCACGAGCCCAGCACCGCTGCGATCTGTGGGATCTGCTTGCGCCGACATCCGGGCCTGGTTGAAGAAGATGCGGCCGAAGTGCTCGCGGTCGGGGAACACCTCGTCCTGCATCGGGATGAACGCCCCGCCCGACTCGACGAGGTAGACGCACGGCAGGTTGTTCTCCTCCGCGATGGTCTGGGCCCGCAGGTGCTTCTTGACCGTCAGCGGGAAGTAGGTGCCGCCCTTGACCGTCGCGTCGTTGACCACGATGACGCAGTCGTGCCCGCTGATCCGGCCGATCCCGACGATGATGCCGGCGCTGGGCACGTCGTCGTCATAGACGCCGTCGGCCGCGAGCGGTGCGATCTCGAGGAAGGGCGACCCGGGGTCGAGGAGGTGCTCGATGCGATCACGCGGCAACAGCTTGCCGCGGGCGACGTGGCGGTCGCGGGCTGTCTGGCTCCCGCCCATACGGGCGACTTCGAGCCGCGCACGCAGCTCCTCGACGAGTTCACGCATGCAGCGAGGTTAACAGTTGTTAACCAATTCTCGCCACTGGCCTTAGAGTGTCGTGGTGACCACGACCCGTCGCCAGCAGATCCTCGACACTGCCGCGACTCTGTTCGCCGAGCGAGGGTTCCACGGCGTCTCCGTCCACGACATCGGCGGCGCGTGCGGCATCTCCGGCCCGGCGCTCTACAAGCACTTCGCCGGCAAGGACGACATCCTCACGCAGTCGCTCACCGCGATCAGCGAGGAGCTCCTCGCCGAAGGTGCCGCCCGAGCAGCCGCCGCGACCGATCCGACGGCGGCCCTCGAGGCGCTCATCGAGTGGCACATCGACTTCGCCCTGGGGCACCCCGCGCTCATCGTGATCCAGGAGCGGGAGTGGGCCAACCTCAACGCCGCGGGACGCAAGGAGGTCCGCTCGCTGCAGCTGGCCTACATCGACATCTGGGTCGACGTCGTGCGCCTGCTGCGTGGCGACCTCGATCCGGCCGAGGCACGCGCCGTGGTGCAGGCGACGTTCGGCCTGCTCAACTCCACGCCCCACAGTGCTCGCATCAGCGAGTCGGCGATGCGAGATCGGCTTTCGGCGATGGCACGTTCGGCTCTCCTCGCGTCGTGAGCGCGTCGCGTCTGGTGACAGTCGCGGCCGCGACGCCGACCAGCATCACCGCCCCTCCGGCCAGCTCGAGCACCGCCGGCACCTCGTCCTGCACGATCCACGCGGTGAGGATGCCGACGACCGGCACCAGCAGGACGAACGGCACGACGGCGCTGGCGGGGTAGCGGGCGAGCAGCGAGTTGAAGATGCCGTAGCCCAGCAGGGAGGCGCCGATCGCGGTGTATGCCGTGCTGACGATCGCCGTGCCCGACAGGTGGGTGAGCGCCCGGCTGACCTCGCCGCCGCCGTCGACCAGCAGCGAGAGACCGAGCGCCGGCAGCGGCACGACGAGGGCAGACCACACGACCAGCGAGAAGCCGGAGGCGACACCGGCCCGGCGGGCGATGACGTTGCCGATCGCCCATGAGGTCGCCGCGCCCAGCAGCACGAGCAGCGGCACCACCGGCGCGGACGCTCCGTGTGCGACCACGACCAGCACGAGGCCTGCCGTGCCGATCGTCGCGCCGACGACCTGGCGACGGCTCGGCGGCTCCTTGAGGACGACCGCGGCGATCACGATCGTGAAGATCACCTGCGCCTGCAGCACCAGCGAGGCGAGGCCGGCCGGCATGCCGAGGTTCAGGGCGATGTAGAGCAGGCTGAACTGACCGAGGCTCATGAACGTTCCCACCGCGACGACGGTGCGCCAGCCGGCCTGAGGTCGCGGCACGAAGAACACGAGTGGCAAGGCGACGAACGTGAAGCGCATGGCGAGGAAGAGCAGCGGCGGAACGTCCGCGAGACCCTCGTCGATCACGACGAAGTTGGCGCCCCAGACGAGCATCACCAGGACGGCGAGCAGGCTGTGCTTGAGCGACATGCCTTCAGTCTCTCTCGCTCAACCATGAAGCACCAGCGACGGTCTCTGCAGTAAACAGCGTACAGTTGCTTCATGATCGACCTCGGCGCGCTGCGTGCACTGATCGCCGTGCGCGACCACGGCAGCATCGTGTCGGCAGCGTCGGCGCTCGACTTCACCCCGTCGGCGGTCTCGCAGCAGATCAAGAAGCTCGAGCGGCAGAGCCGGTCGCCGATGCTGGAGCGCGTCGGCCGCAGCGTCATCCTCACCGAGCGGGGCCGGTTGCTTGCCGAGCGGGGCGGCTCCTGCTCGCCGATCTGGAGCAGGTCGAGAACATCGCCGTCGGCGGCGCCGAGGAGCTGCGCGGCACGTTCCGCATCGCGTCGTTCTCGACGGCGTCACGCGGCATCGTGGCGCCCTTGGTGGCGCGGGTCCGGGCGACCGCGCCCGACCTTGACGTCACGGTGCTCGAGGTCGACCCGCGGGAGGCCGTCACGCTGGTCGAGCGAGGCGGCACCGATCTGTCGATCGTGCACGACTGGAGCACGATGCCGCTCGACGTGCCGACTACCCTCGAGCAGCACGAGGTGCACGTCGACCGGGCGGACGTGCTGCTGCCGTGGAACCACCCCTTGAGCCTGCGCGACTCGGTCACCCCGATGGACCTGGTGCACGAGCGCTGGGTCACCACTCCGGCGGGAACGATCTGCCACGACTGGCTCGTACACATGTTCGCGATGCACGGGGTCCGCCCCGACATGCGCTACTTCGACGGGTCCTACTCGACGCATGCCGCGATGGTCGAGCACGGCGTCGCGGTGGCCCTGGTGCCGCGACTCGGCCGGGAGTCGCTCTCGCCGCGCGTTCGAGCCGTGCCGGTCGTCGACCCGACGCCGACGCGCCGGGTCGCTTCACTGTGGCGGGCCTCCAGCCGGGAGAACCCGGCCCGCCTGCACGTGCACCGCGAGCTCGAAGACCTGTTCCCGCCCGTCGCCTAAGGTGCTGTCACTGCGACTGACAGGAGTGCACCATGGTCAACCTCGGCAAGCTGCTCGGCGGCAGCCTCGACATCAAGAAGGTGCAACAGGTCGTCGACCTGGTGTGGGACAACAAGGACGACCTGGCCAACAGCGCCAAGCTCGCCAAGGAGATCCCCGACTTCATCCGTACGCTCGCGAGTGGCCTCTCCGAGGCCGGCAACCAGGCACGGGCCGCCGGTCTCGCGCTCGTCGGCGACGACGGCAGGTCCGGTGCCACGACACGTCTGGGCAGTAGCGCCACGACCTTGGGCTCGATCGCCGACAACCTCACGCGCGTCGCCAAGTTCGTCGCCGATGCCGCTGACGACGTCGAGAAGGTGCCGATGATGGGCGGGCCGGCCAAGCAGCTCGGGGGAGCCGCCAAGACCATCCGCGACACGACCTCAGGTCTCGGCGGTCTCGCGGAGGACCTGGTCGGCCTCGCCGAGATCCTGGGCCAGGTCGGCGCCGCCCTCAGCAAGCTCGGCGACAGCCTCGACAGCTCCGCGACCAAGGCGCAAGGCTTCGTCGCCACCGGTGGTTGAGGCGCGGCGCTCAGGCACCCTTGAGGGTCCGCCACGACACCAGCGCAGCCGCGAGAGCGACGACGATCGCGGTCGCTGACGTGAGCTGCACGCCGAGGTCGAACGCCTCGTGCGCCGACCGCAGCATCGACTCACCGACGCCGTTGGGATAGAACTTGGCGTACTCCACGGTCCCGCCCAAGGTCTCGAACGACGAGTCGTTCTCGCCCCACTGCGCGACCGCAGGGATCGTCAGGTGCGAGCGGTAGGTCGAGGTCAGGATGCTGCCGAGCACTGCCGTGCCCAGCACGGCACCCACCTCGTACGCCGTCTCGGAGATCGCCGAGGCAGCCCCGGCCTTGTAGGGCGGGACGCTCGACAGCATGAGGTCGTTGGTCAGGGTCTCGGCCAGGCCGATCCCGAGGCCCAGCACGGCGAACGCGATCATGATCGACATCGTCGACGGCGTGCCGATGAATGCCGCGATGGCATAGCCGGCGGCGGACAGGCCGAAGCTGCCGGCCACCAGTGCACGTGCCGGGAAGAGGCGCACGAGGCGGACCGCCGCGAAGCCTGCGATGACGGTGACCAGGAGACCCGGCAGCAGGACCGTCGCCGCCGACAACGGGGAGAGACCGACCACGAGCTGCAGGAACTGGGCCGCGAAGTAGACGAAGCCCGGCATAGCCCATGAGGCTCAGCAGGTTGGCGACGATCGCGCCGCTGAAGACCCGGTCGGAGAACAGGGTCATGTCGATCAGCGGGTCGACGAGGCGGTGCTGCCGGCGCACGAACAGCACGCCGCTCACGATGCCGACGCCGAAACCGATCATCGCCGGGTCGCTGAGGCCGTGCTCGGCGGCCTGCTTGATGCCGAACACGAACGGCAGCATCGCCGTCATCGACAACACGATGCTGAGCAGGTCGATGCGTCCGGGCCGCGGATCGCGCGACTCCGGCAGCAGCAGGACGGCGGCGACCAGGAAGATCAGGATGATCGGGACGTTGATGAAGAACACCGAGCCCCACCAGAAGTGCTCGAGCAGCCAGCCGCCCACGACCGGCCCGAGTGCGGCGCCGCCGGCGAACATCGCCGCCCAGGTGGCGATCGCGAGCCGACGGTCGTCGCCGTGCGTGAAGATGTTGCGGATCAACGACAGCGTCGACGGCATCAGGGTCGCGCCGAACACGCCGAGCAACGCGCGCGAGGCGAACAGGGCCTCGGCGCTCGGGCTGAACGCGGCGCACACCGACGCGATGCCGAACCCAACAGCACCGATCAGCAGCAGCCGGCGGCGGCCGATGCGGTCACCGAGGCTGCCCATCGCGACCAGCAGCCCCGCCAGCATCAGGGGATAGATGTCGACCAGCCAGAGCAGCTGCTCGCCGGTCGGGTGCAGCGCCTTGCTGACCTGCGGGAGCGCAAAGCTCAGCACGGTGTTGTCGATCGAGGTCAGGAGAACGGGCAGCATGAGGACGCCCAGAGCCAACCACTCACGCAGTCCTGCTCGGGGCGCATCCAGCTGCTCGGCGCGGTAGCGCGGGTCGATCGTGGTCATGGGGCCTCCTCTCGTTCTGGAACGGTCCGACTATACCGTCCAGACGGTATAGTTAACGAGGCGAAGCCTGGTGATATTCCTCTCGTCGTAGGGTGGGCGCATGGCGGCCACCGAACGTTCGACGCGCGATCGTCTGCTCGATGCCTTCGAGACCCTTCTCGTGACGGCCGGCAGCCGCGCGGCCACCCTCGATGCCGTGGCCGCCGAGGCCGAGGTGTCCAAGGGTGGCCTGCTCTATCACTTCCACAGCAAGGACGAGCTCGTCGAGGGCATGCTGACGCGACTGCGAGAGCAGGGCGAGGCCGACGTGGCCAAGATGCGTACCGCCAAAAAAGGCCCCGTCGAGTTCTATCTCGCAACCTCGGTCAACACCGGCAGCAACTTCGACCGCGCGCTCATCGCTGCCGGCCGCATCGCGCAGGAGAACGACTCCCGAGCATCAGCGGCACTGGCTGACCTCCGCGAGGGTTGGTTCACGGTCCTGCGCGAGCACCTCGGCGACGAGTCGCTCGCCCGCACGATCCAGCTCATCGGCGACGGCCTCTACTTCGACGACACCACCGGGCTGACCGAGAAGAATGCCCTCAAGCACGTCCGCGCCGTGCTGAAACGCCTCGACGTGCTCTAGGAGTTCATCGCGCGTCGGCTCGACGTGCACGCGTACGTCACCTGCCGCCTCTGGACTCGGCGGCATGACACTTCATCCGTACGTCCGCCGCACGGCGCACGCCTTCGGCGTCGCCGCCATCGCCACCGGAGCCGTCGCCGCACCCGCGGCCGCCGCCGACGAAGACCCCCGCCAAGACCCACCATCAGGCCGTCACGGTGTTCGCCCACCGCGGCGCCTCCGGCTACCGACCCGAGCACACCCTCGCCGCATACGCCCTGGCGATCAAGCTCGGCGCCGACTACATCGAGCCCGACCTCGTCAGCACCAAGGACGGCGTGCTGGTCGCCCGGCACGAGAACGAGATCAGCGGCACGACCGACGTCGCCGACCACCCCGAGTTCGCGCAGCGCAAGACCACCAAGACCATCGACGGCAACGCCGAGACCGGCTGGTTCACCGAGGACTTCACCCTCAAGGAGCTCAAGACGCTGCGGGCCAAGGAGCGGCTGCCGGCCGTGCGGCCCGGCAACACCCGGTACGACGGTCGCTACGAGATCCCGACGTTCGACGAGGTCCTCGCGCTCGCCAACTCCGAGAGCCGCAAGCGCGGCCGGGCGATCGGCGTCGCGCCGGAGACCAAGCACCCGACGTACTTCCGGTCGATCGGACTCCCGCTGGAGAAGCCGCTCCTGCATTCGCTGACCAAGGCCGGCCGCAACTCACGGCACGGCAAGGTCGTCATCCAGTCGTTCGAGACTGTCCAACCTGCGGCAGCTCGCCCGGCAGACCCGCGTCCCGCTCGTCCAGCTGACCTCGGCCACCGGCGCGCCGTACGACTTCGCCGCAGCCGGCGACTCACGCACGTACGCCGACCTGATGACACCGGCCGGGCTCCGCGGCGTTGCGGCGTACGCCAGCTGGCTCGGCCCGGAGAAGAACAGCATCATCCCGCGCGACGCCCAAGGGTTCCTGACGACGCCGACTCCGCTGGTCAAGGACGCGCACCGGGCCGGGCTCAAGGTCGTCGCCTACACGTTCCGCGACGAGAACCAGTTCCTGCCGGCCGACTTCCGCGACGGGACCGACCCCAACGCCAAGGGCGACATCTTCGGCGAGCTCAAGACATTCTTCGAGGCCGGCCTCGACGGCGTCTTCGCCGACTACACCGACAGCGCCGACGCCGCGCGCGACTGGTGGGAAGAGAGCTAGCAGGACTGTCGGAGGCGGGCTCGGAGTTCTAGGGTTGGAGCATGTGCCGCAACATTCGTACCCTCCACAACTTCGAGCCCGCCGCGACCAACGACGAGGTCCACGCCGCCGCGCTGCAGTACGTACGCAAGATCAGCGGGGCGGCCAAGCCGTCGAAGGCCAATGAAGAGACGTTCAACCGCGCCGTCGCCGAGATCGCCCACATCACCGGGCATCTCCTCGAGGACCTGGTGACGACCGCGCCGCCCAAGGACCGCGAGGTCGAGGCCGCCAAGGCCAAGGCCCGTTCCGCCGCGCGCTTCGCCTCCGCCTGACCCTCGACCTGTCGGTCACCGACCCGTTTCGGCACCGCCACGTATGGTGAATCTCGCCATTGCGCGGCGACGGGGGTTCCGCGCCCCACGCCGTCTCAGATGGGCCGATCGACATGCTGCGTTCAGCGGTTGTGATTCCGGGGGTCTCCCGGGTCCCGCGCGTTGCCGGCGTCGTCCTTGCCGTCTGGGCGATCGCGTGTGCGGTGCTGGCCCTCTTGGTCCCCCTGCGCCACCTCACGCACCCCGTGTGGACCAGACTCGACGACTACGTGCTCTTCCTCTCGCCCAACCTCGCCTGGGCGGCGTTCCTGGGGCTCCTCGCCGCTGCGGTCGCCGCCCGCAAGCGCCCGGCGTGGTGGATCCTCCTGGCGGTTCTGCTCGTCAACCTCTCGAGCTCCAGGATGCTGGTCGGTGCCATCACGCCCGCAGCCGTGGGAAGCACCGCGCTCGCCACCTTCGGGCTGGTCGCGGTCGCCCTCGCCCGCGGCCAGTTCACCACCTCGGTGAGGCGGGCATCCTTCGGCAAGGCACTCGTCGTGCTCGTGCTCGGGATGGCGTTGAGCACCCTCGTCGGGACGGCACTCGTGATGCTCGTGCACGGCGACCTCCCGGCGTCGGAGCGGCTGTCATGGACGCTCAACAAGGTGGGCGGTGGACTGGTCGAGAACGACGTGTTCGACGGCCACCCGCCGGACTGGGTCGGTGATCTGCTCGGGCTCCTCGGTGCCCTGTCGCTCCTTGGTGCGTTCGCGACGATCTTTCAGAGCCAGACCCTGAGGGCCGAGCTCGCCGCTCCGGCGGAGGGGGCGCTCCGAGCACTGCTGGAGCTCCATGGCAGCCAGGACTCGCTCGGCTACTTCGCCACCAGGCGCGACAAGGCCGTGGTGTTCGCACCCAACGGGCGCGCTGCAGTGCTCTACCGCGTCGAGATCGGGGTCTGTCTCGCCAGCGGCGATCCCATCGGCGACCGCGAGTCGTGGCCCGCCGCCATTGCGGCGTGGCAGCGCATCACCGACGACCACGGCTGGGCGCAAGCCGTGATGGGCTCGAGCGAGGCGGGCGCCCACGCGTACGAGCGAGCCGGACTCACGGCCATCCAGCTCGGCGACGAAGCGATCATCGACACCCACGCCTTCAGCTTGCGCGGACCTGACATGCACGTCGTACGCCGGGCAGTGCGGCGGATCGAGGGCCTCGGCTTCACAGTGCGCATCCGCCGCCACGGGTCCGTCGGTCCCGCCGACATGGAGAGGGTGATCGATCGCGCCGAGCGGTGGCGTGGCGACGAGACCGAACGAGGGTTCTCGATGGCTCTGGGCCGCCTCGGCGACCCGTCCGACAGCTCGTGCGTGCTGGTCGAGGCGCTGGACGGCGACGGCGAGCTGAGGGCGCTGCTGTCATTCGTGCCCTGGGGGCCGACCGGGCTGTCGCTCGACCTGATGCGGCGGGACCCCACGGCGCCCAACGGTGTCATCGAGTTCATGGTGTCGGAGCTGACCCGGCGGGGACCGGAACTCTCGGTGATGCGGGTCTCGCTCAACTTCGCGGTGTTCCGCGCCGCATTCGAGGAGGGGAACCGCATCGGCGCCGGTCCGATCCTGCGCGCTTGGCGCCGCCTGCTCATCCTGCTGTCCCGCTGGTGGCAACTCGAGGCTCTCTACCGATCGAACGTGAAGTTCTTGCCAACGTGGAACCCACGTTTCCTCTGCTATGCCGATGGACGGATGCTGGCGCGGATCGGCGTCGCGTCGGGCATGGCGGAAGGGTTCCTCACGATTCCTTCCTGGCTGCGCACGACGAAAGGCATCGAGCCACCCGGGCTGAGCGAGGCGGCGCTGGAGCAGATCACCGCTGACTTGCGGGCGCAGGCTGCCCAGGCACATGCTGATCCGTTGCCGCCTCTGCGATCCAGGGCGCGGCACACGAAGATCGCGGCCCTCGCCTCACACGCCATGGATCCCTATCCGGCGGCAGCCGGCGCCCCCCGCTCGATTGCCGGTTCGCTCGACAGCGAAGAGCTCGTCAGGGTGTCCGGACGAGTCGTTCATCTCCGCGACCACGGTGGCGTGGTGTTCGTCGACCTGCGCGACTGGACCGGCGCGATCCAGGCCGTCCTGGAGCGCGGCAGCATGCGGGCCGAGTTGTTCGACACCTTCCGGCGGACCTGTGACACCGGCGACCTCATCGATCTCACGGGAGTCCGCGGGCGGACAAAGTCCGGACACCTGTCGCTTTTCGCCTCGACCTGGAGGATGAGTGCGAAGTCCCTTCAGCCGCCTGAACCCCGTGACCGGGGCACGGGCCCCGACGAGTGTCGCCTGATCGGCACGCGGAGCGCGGTGATCCGCAGCCTCCGCAACGCCATGGAGGTCAAGGGCTTCACCGAGGTGGAGACCCCCATCCTGCAACGCGTCCACGGTGGAGCCAATGCGCGCCCGTTCGCGACGCACCTCAACGCGTACGACCTGGACCTGACTCTGCGGATAGCCCCGGAGCTGTTTCTCAAGCGTCTCTGCGTGAGCGGCATGGAACGGGTCTTCGAGATCGGTCGGGTGTTTCGGAACGAGGGCATCGATCGCCGCCACCACCCGGAGTTCACGACGCTCGAGGCGTACCAGGCACATGCGGACTACGGCGACATGCGACGGCTGTGCCGAGCCTTGATCATCGACGCCGCGAAGGCCGCCCACGGCGACGCCGTCGCCCTGCACCCGGTGCACGGCAGGTGGGACCTGGCGGTGGAGTGGCCCGTCACCACCGTCCACGAAGCCGTGTCCGCGGCGGTCGGGACACTGGTCGACACGGACAGCCCGGTCGCATTCCTGGCAAAGCTCTGCGACGTCCACCACGTACCCGTTCCCGACACCGACGATCCTGGCCGGCTCGTGATGGAGCTCTACGAGGCACTCGTGGAGCCGCACACCACGGCGCCGACCTTCTACACCGATTTCCCGACGACTGTCTCGCCCTTGACCCGCTCGAAGGACTCGGACCCGGCGATCGCGGAGCGCTGGGACCTCGTGGCCTTCGGCATGGAGATCGCCACCGCGTACAGCGAGCTGACCGATCCGGTCGAGCAACGACGGCGCTTGCGTGCGCAGTCGTTGCTGGCCGCCGGTGGCGATGTGGAGGCCATGGAGCTCGACGAGGAGTTCCTGGCCGCACTCGAACGAGGGATGCCGCCCACCGGCGGTCTGGGCCTCGGCGTCGAGCGCCTCCTCATGATGTTGACCGGCCGACCGATCCGCGACGTCGTGACGTTCCCCTTGACCAGAGGCCAGTCCCGGGGGATCCGGTGAGCCAGCGGCCGGTCCAGCTGCTGCTGCTCGTCGGCGGCCTGTTGTACGCCAACTGGGTCGTCGAACTGTGGTTGCCCGTCCATCTCAGTCCGTTCACGAGCTATGTCAGTGAGCTCTCGGCGCTGTCTCGCCCGTACCACCAGGTCTTCCGGACGATGGACATCCTCAGCGGGGTCATCGTGATGGCCGGCGCGGTGCTGGGACTGCGTGCGGGTCGCCGCGACCGTCCGGCCGCGACCGCCTGGGTTGCCGTGATGCTGTTCGGGCTGTCCAACATCCTCGATGCCCTCACACCTCTCCGGTGCACCGTCACGGTGGGTGCACCGTGCAACACCTCCACGGGGCGGGCGGTGTGGGGGTGGGCCAGCGACCCACACGTGTACGCGAGCCTCGGTGAGGAGGTGTTCTTCGCCGTGGCCCTCGTGGCGGTCGCCGTCGCAGGCCGTTCAGCCCGTGCGGCAGTCTCCGCGAACCGAACGGCCGAGGTGCTCGGGGTTGCCGCCATCGCTGCAGGTGTCGCGGCCGGCCTGTTGACGGCCGATCTCACCTTTCTGGGTCACGACCTGCTGCTGGGCCTCGCGCAACGGGTGGAGGTGCTGCTCATGGCCTTGTGGATTGCCTCCGCCCCCGGAGCTCTCCTCATCCGCACACGACCAGCCCGACCCCGCCGTGACGAGTCACTCCACCTCCACTGACGAGTCAGGACTTGCGGAGCTTGAGGAAGATGCTCGGCCCGAAGTTGCTGCGCGCCAGCCGGCGCTGCGTGAGGCGCTCGGCGGCCAGCATCGCGCTGGTCGGCAGGGCCCGCTTGAGGCGTCTGGCTGCGCAGGTTGGACACCGAGAGCTTGCTCTCGAGCGCGAGGCCGGCCGCGCCGAGCTGACCCGACGACGGTGTCGATGTTGTGGTTGACGAACGCGATCGCGTCGGGCTCGTCGGCCTTGGTCTTGCGGATGTTGACCGGCTCGGTCGGCAGCGGGGTGCCTTCCTTCTTGTGCCGGCGACGGTTCTTGAAGTGGCCGTAGTTGGCGACCTCGATGATCGCGGTGCCACCCGGCGCGAGCACGCGCGAGATCTCGGCGAACTCCGCCGTCGGGTCGGGCAGGTGGTGCATGACCCGGACCATCGTGATCAGGTCGAGCTCGCCGTCCTCGAACTTGAGGTCGTCGGCCTGCATCTGGACCTGCTTGATGTCGGTGCCCTCGAGCACCTTCTTGGCCGCCTCGAGCTGGGTCGCGGCCGGCTCGGCCAGCGTCACCTCGTCGGAGAACGTGCGCAGCAGGATGCACAGGCGCCCGAAACCGCCACCGATGTCGGCGGCCTTGCGGAAGTGGTTGCCCTTCAGCAGCCGCCGGATCGCGATGTGCTCGGCGGCGTTCTCGTAGTCGCGGTTGTCCCAGTACTTGGTGTAGTCGTAGTTGCGCTCGTACTGGTTGGCGACCTTCTTGGAGGGCTCTTTTTCACTCACGCCGACCACAGTAACAACGACCGCCGTACTCCTTAAATCGTCGCTGGGAACCGTCCTTCGGTCGCTTCGCTCCCTCACGCGACTCCGTCGCTAGGAACCGAAGGTGCGGGGTCCGAAGACCGGCGTCTCCTTGGCCGTGCCGGCCTTGCGGGCGATCGTGGTGTTCTGCGACTTGAACATCGCCGACTGCAGCTTGCGCTCGAGCCGGTACGCCCCGCGCAGGCTGCGGTGGCGGTTGCCGTAGATCAGCTGCTTGGTCGCCGCGACGGAGTCCGGTGAACGCTCGACGATCTGGTCGACGAGTGCGAGGGCCGCCTTCAGCGGGCTCGTCGCTGACCTCCGTCGCCAGGCCGAGCTCGCCAGCCCGCTCGCCCGTGAACGACTCGCCGGTCATCGACAGCCGCATCACGACGTCGGCCGGGAGCAGCTCGCTGAACGGCACGGTGCCCGCCATGTCGGGCACGAGGCCCCATTTCGCCTCCAGGATCGACCACGTGGCGTCCGGCGTCGTGAACCGGAAGTCCGCGCCGACCGCGAGCTGCAGGCCTGCGCCGTAGCAGTGCCCCTGGACGACAGCGATGACCGGCACCGGCAGGCTCCGCCAGATCGCGGTGACCTTCTGGAACTGGTTGACGGTCCGTGGCCCGGCGAAGAAGAACCTGGCGACCCGCCGCTTGTCCTTGAACGCGGCGGCGAAGTCGAGGCCGGCGCAGAACGAGCGGCCCTTGCCCTGCAGCACCACGGCGCGGATGTCGCGGTTGGCCTTGAGTGACTCCGCAGCGGCGATCAGCTCGGTGATGAGCTCGAGGTCGACGCCGTTGAGCTTGTCCGGGCGGTTGAGCCACACGTACGCGATCGGGCCGTCGATCTCAGTGAGGACACGGGGTTCTGTCATGCCCGTCAGGCTATCCGGCCCGTACGTCGACCAGCCGTGCCAACAGCGCAGAAGACCTCACGCACAGATGTTTGAAAACGCAACCTGGGGGCAATACCCCCGCATGGTCAACGTCAAGAGACTCCCCCTCCCACTCATGGAGACGTACGAGTGGCAGTACCAAGGTGCCTGCATGGGTGCCGACAGCGAGGTGTTCTTCTCGCCGGAGGCCGAACGCGGAGCCAAGCGCGAACGCCGGGAGCAGAACGCCAAGAAGGTGTGCTTCACGTGCCCCGTCATCGACCGTTGCCGTGAGCACGCATTGACGGTGCAGGAGCCGTACGGCGTCTGGGGCGGCATGACGGAGGGCGAACGCGCGGCCTTGACAGGTCACAAAGTCGCCAGCTGACGTCTCCGGACGCACCCGCCGGGTTGCCGTGCCCGGTGTACAAAGGAATGACACGACCACACCACACCTCGACATGTCTTCGCGAAGGCCTGATGCGTATGCCATCCGCACAACAGCCCAGCACGTCCGCCAAGCTGCTCTACCGCCCGGTCGGCATCGTCAGCTCGATCGTCGGCGGCCTGATCGCGTCGCTGCTGTTCAAGCAGATCTGGAAGCGCGTCAGCCGCGGCGACAACGCCGACCCGCCCACGCCACTGCAGTCGGAGTACGCGTTCAAGGAGATCCTGCTCGCGGCCGTCCTGCAGGGTGCGATCTTCTCGGCGGTCAAGGCGATCATCCAGCGCCAGGGCGCCCGCGGCTTCCAGCGGGCCACCGGTGAATGGCCAGGGTCATGACGTCAGCAACGGACCTCATGGTCGATGCGTTCGGTCGCATCAACGAGGGCTCGGCAATGGTGGTCGACGGCCTCTCGCCCGCTGAGCTCAGCCAGCGCGTCGCTCCCGGCGCCAACACGATCGGCTGGCTCGTCTGGCACCTCATGCGGGTGCAGGACAATCACGTCGCCGACGCGGCCGGCACAGACGAGGTCTGGAGCTCGGCGGGTTGGTACAAGCGGTTCGGCCTGCCCTTCAGCGAGCGCGCGACCGGCTACGGCCACAGTCGCGACGACGTCGACACGGTGCACGTCGAGGCCGAGCTGCTGGTCGGCTATGCCCGGGCCGTCAGCGACGTGACGCTCCGTTATGTCGGTGGGCTCACCGACGCCGACCTTGATCGCGTCGTCGACGACTCATGGGACCCGCCGGTGACCCTCGCCGTACGCCTGGTCAGCGTCATCGGAGACGACCTGAAACACCTCGGCCAGGCCGAGTACGTCCGCGGTCTCATCTAGGCCGGCGAGTCGGCGAGGATCCGCCGCGCGTACGAGATGGCGGCCGGGGTTCCGGAGAAGATCCGGCCCTCGTGGCGCAGTTCCGTGGCGATCCCCAGCGAGGTCAGCACGTCGTCCTGACCCGGGACGATCCCTGAGAGCAGAACCGTGATGCCCCGGTGCTCGAGCCGGGAGATTGCGTCGCCGAGCACGTGCGCACCAGTCGCATCCATCGTCGTCACCCTGGACATCCGCAAGATCACGACCTTCACGTCGGCGATCTCCGGCAGCTCCAGCAGCAGGCGATGGGCTGCCGCGAAGAACAGCGGCCCGTCGAGGCGATAGGCCACGATGTGCTCGTTCAGCAGCACGTGCTCCTCAGCCGAATGATCGCCCGGATCGAGGGGCACCTCATCCAGCCGCGCACTCCTCGCCACGGCCCGCAGCGCCAGGATGACCGCCAGGGCGACCCCCACACCGACGGCGGTCACGAGGTCGAGCGCGACGGTGACGGTGAACGTCAGGACCACGATCAGCGCGTCCGAGCGCGTCGACCGCATCAGAGCCACGATCGATCCCGTCTCGACCATGCGCACGCAGGTTGCGAACAGCACCCCGGCCAGCGCGGCCAGAGGAATGTCCGAGACGACGGGCGCCAAGGCGAAGACCGCGGCGAGGAGCACGATCGAATGGGTGACCGCAGCGAGCCGCGATCGGGCGCCCGCTCGCACATTGACAGCCGTACGCGCGATGGCCGCGGTCGCCGGCACGCCACCGAACAACGGCACCACCAGGTTGGCCAGTCCTTGGCCGAACAGCTCGCGGTCAGGGTCATGGCGCTCGCTGACGCTCATGCCGTCGGCGACTGTCGCGCACAGCAGGCTCTCGAGGGCGGCGAGGGCAGCGACCGCGAGCGCCGACAGCAGCAATGGGCCGGCCGATCCCACATCGATGAAGGCCACGGACGGTGCGGGAAGGGTGGCCGGCAGGTGACCGAGCGGGACCAGCTCAAGGCCGGACAGTCGCGCCACGACGGTGGCTAGCGCGACACCCAGCAAGGAGAACGGCACGCGGGGACGCCACCTGGCACCGAGGAGCATGAGCGCAGCTACGGCCACCGCCATCACCAGTGGTGCCGCGTGAGGTCGGTGGACATACTGACGAACCGCGTCAGCGGCGCTCGCCCAAACTTTGTCCCCCTCGGCATCCCGGATCCCCAGGGCGGCCGGCACCTGTTGCAAGGCGATGACGACGGCGATTCCGGCAGTGAATCCCTCGATGACCGAGACCGGCAGGAAGCGGACGAAGCGGCCCACCCGGGCAACGGCCATCGCGATCAGGACGAGGCCGGCCATCATGCCGACCATCAGCACGCCGGAGGCTCCGTAGGCGTGCACGACGGGAACCAACACCACCGTCATGGCACCGGTGGGGCCCGAGACCTGGACGTTGGATCCGCCGAACACGGCAGCGACGATGCCCGCCACGACCGCGGTTGCCAGGCCGGCCTGGGCGCCCAGGCCCGAGGCAACTCCGAAGGCGAGTGCCAACGGCAGGGCAACTATTGCCACCGCCAGTCCGGCGATCAGATCCTGCTTGGGACTTCGGCCCATGGCCCCGACGTCGGCGCGCCGTGGCAAAAGCTGGGCGAGCCTGACCCACGACGCCCGCAGGATCTCGACGGTCGTGGACGACGAGCCGCTCACACGTCTTGCGCCGACTGACGCAGCTCGTCGAGCAGGCCTTCTTGGCCACTCAGCATCGATGCCAGGATGCGGCGGCCGGACAACAGCAGCTGGGCGACATCGGGCGTCGCCAGCGTGTAGACGACGGCTCCCCCGTCGCGGGCCGAGGTCACCAACCCGGCCCGTCGCAGCACCGCGAGCTGTTGCGACAGGTTCGAGGACTCGACCTCGATCTCGGCGAGCAGCTCGTGCACGGGACGCGGGCCGTTTTGGAGAAGCTCCAGCACGCGGATCCGGACTGGGTGCCCCAACGTGCGGAAGAGCTCAGCCTTGGCCTGATAGAGCGGCACGCTCGGCTTCATGAATTCATCCTCGACGAGGGTCGGACATGTCACTTGCATAGTACATCACTTGAAGAAGTCTTCAATTAGGATACGTTGTCCATCGATCGCACGATCACGCTGAATTTGCAGTCTGCAAAGACAAATTACGAGACATATGCCACGTGTGACGTGGACCCGTGCGTTCTCGAACCGGAGAGGGCATGATCGAGCGATGGTTGATGTCGACGCAGCACTGGACGAAGCAGGAATCAAGAACCCACATGTGCGCGAGTACGTGCATCACTGGGCCGAGCTGACCGGAGCCGAGAGGGTCGAGGTGGTCAGCGCCGCCGATGACGCCCGACTCATCGCCGAGGCTCTGGAGGCCGGTGAGCTGGAGCCCGCGGGCGAAGGGCTCTACTACTCGCGCAGCTACGTGAAGGACACCGCGCGCTCTGAGGAGCGCACGATCGTGGCCACGAACGATCCTGCGGACAAGGGCGTCTACAACAACTGGCGGCCGGCCTCGGAGATGCGGCCCATGCTCGAGGACCGCATGCGCGGCGCCTCGGCGGGCAAGACGATGTACGTCATCCCCTACCTGATGTCACCTCCCGGCAACGCTCTCGCGCCGTGGGCGGCCGGCGTGCAGGTGACCGACACCCGCACCGTCGTGCTGCACATGATCCGCATGGCCCGCGTCGGCGCCGAGTTCCTCGAGGCCCTGGAGGACCCCGAGCAGTTCGTGCGCGCCGTGCATGTGACCGGTGACCTGGAGAACCTCGGTCAGGGCACGCCCGACGACCAGCGCTACTTCGTGACGGTTGCCGACGAACGCACGATCCTGCACTTCGGCTCGTCCTACGGCGGCAACGCGCTGCTCGGCAAGATCGCCCACGGCCTGCGCCAAGGTGCGTACGACGGCTGGGCGTCGCGCAAGTTCCTCGCCGAGCAGTACATGTTGATCGGCATCAAGGACAAGCAGACCGGCAGGACGTACCACATCTGCGGCGGCTTCCCCAGCGCGTCGGGCAAGACCAACCTCGCCATGATGCTGGCGCCCGACGTGCTCGGCGACCGCTATCACGTGTCGTTCTACGGCGACGACATCGCGTGGCTGTGGGTCGACGAGGACAGCGGCAAGCTCTACGGCATGAACCCCGAGTACGGGGTCTTCGGCGTCGCCAAGGACACCAACGAGGGCACCAACCCGACGGCACTCGCGTCGATCGCCGAGGGCACGCACGCGATCTTCACCAACATCGCCTACAACGTCGAGACGCGCGAGGTCTGGTGGGAGGGACGTACGCCCCACCCGCCGGCTGAGAAGCACGGCTGGCTCGACTGGACCGGCTCACCGATCGCCGATCGCGAGTACGGCGACGAGAGCCCGTGGGCGCACCCCAACAGCCGCTTCACGACGCAGCTCGACAACGTGCCCAACATCGCCGACGACTACAACGCCGCGGCCGGCGTGCCGATCGACGCGATCATCTTCGGTGGCCGTACGCGCGACCGCGAGCCGCTGATCCGCGCCATCACCGACCTGGCCGAGGGCGTCTACGACGGCCTGACGCTGGGTGCCGAGGCGACATCTGCGGCCGAGGGCAAGGAAGGCATGCTGCGCTACGACCCGATGTCCAACCGCCCGTTCATGGCGTACGGCGAGGGTGACTACGCCCAGCACTACCTCAACATCGTCGGGGCAGCCAAGGACCTGCCGATCTTCGCGCACGTCAACTGGTTCCAGAAGGACCCGGGCGACGGTCACTACCTGTGGCCCGGCTACCGCGACAACCTGCGGCCTCTCCTGTGGCTCCTGCAGCTCAAGGCCGGCGAGGTCACGGGCCGCCAGACGCCGGTCGGCATCATCCCGACCGCCGAGGAGCTCAACCTCGACGGCGTCGACATCACGCCCGAGGACCTCGAGACGATCCTGACGATCGACAACGAGCGCTGGCGCCAGGAGATGGGGTTCCGCGAGGAGCACCTCAAGCAGTTCGACAACCTGCCCGAGGAGATCTGGGAGGCGCACCGCCGCGTGTCCGCCGCCCTGGACGCCGACCAGGCGTAGGACGACGCGCACCTTCAGCTTTCGGGCACTTGTGTACGGATCACCTCGGCCAGTCCGTACACAAGTGCCCAGAAACTGGTCGTGCCACATCCACCAGGTCCCTACATTGAGGAAAGACCCCCAACAGAGAAGCTGTTGGGGGTCTTTCCTCAAAACGTGCGCGAGGGGGGATTTGAACCCCCACGCCCTTGCGGACACTGGCACCTGAAGCCAGCGCGTCTACCATTCCGCCACCCGCGCGTGGTCCCGTAGGACCGGTTCGCAAGTCTAACAGGCTGATTCAGGTGCCATTCCTCACGCCCGCCCCTGCGCGAAGTAGCGAGGATGGGCACTCCCGATACGATCGCAGGGTAGAACCACGACGACACGAAGGGTGGAGGCTGATGGCGGGGGTGCTGCAGCGATTCGAACAACGCCTCGAGGGCGCCGTGACGAGCGCGTTCGCGCGGGCGTTCCGCAGCGCCGTGCAGCCCGTCGAGATCGCCGCTGCCCTGCAGCGCGAGGTCGACAACTCGGCCCACATCCTGTCCCGCGAGCGGATGCTCGTGCCCAACGTCTTCACCGTCGAGCTGTCGCCGCCCGACTTCGACCGGCTCAACCCGTTCAGCACGACGCTGGCCGATGAGCTCGCGACGCTCGTCAAGGAGCACGTCTCCGAGCAGCGCTACACGATGGCCGGCCCGCTCGAGATCGCGTTCACCAAGACCGGCGAGCTCAGCACCGGCCGCTTCCGCGTACGCAGCAAGACCAACGCCTCCGTCACCCCGGTCGCCGGCCAGCGGATGACCGAGACCGCGATCCGCTGCTCCAACGTCGTGCTCGAGGTCAACGGCATGAAGCACCCGCTCGACGCTCCGGGTGTCGTGATCGGCCGCGGCAACGAGGCCGACCTCAAGATCGACGACCCTGGCATCTCGCGGCGCCACGCCGAGATCAAGATCCACCAGAGCGGGGCCGAGACCACCGTGACGGTCGTCGACCTCGACTCGACCAACGGCGTCGTGCTCAACGGTCACAAGGTCGCGACGGGCGTCGTCACCGACGGATCCGAGATCCGCCTCGGCAACACCGTCATCGTGATCCGCATGACCGAGGCCGGCGTCTAGATGTCCGAGCTCACCCTCACGCTGATCAAGCTCGGCTTCCTTGCCGTGCTGTGGCTGTTCGTGCTGTCGGCCGTGTCGGTCATCCGCTCCGACATCTTCGGCACCAAGGCACCCGCCGCACCGCGCCCGGCCAAGAACAAGCAGAAGGCGCCGGCCAAGTCCAAGGCCAAGAGCCGCAAGGCACCCCGCGGCGTACCGACCAAGCTCCAGGTCGTGTCGGGCCCCAACGCGGGCCAGAGCGTGCCGCTCGGCGACAAGCCGATCCTGCTTGGCCGTGGCACCGACGCCGCGATCCGGCTCGACGACGACTACGTCTCGACGCGGCACGCCCGCTTCGCGACCAACGGCGAGCAGTGGTTCGTCGAGGACCTCGGCTCGACCAACGGCACCTACCTCGGCAGCCAGCGCATCACCTCACCCGTCCCGATCGGCCTCGGCATCGCCGTCCGACTCGGCAAGACCATCGTCGAGCTGCAGAAGTAGTCCATGACCGCCCTGACCTATCGCTACGTCGCGCACACCGACACCGGTCTGCGCCGATCCGCCAACCAGGACTCCGGCTACGCCAGCCCGCGACTGCTGGTGATCGCCGACGGCATGGGCGGCGCGGCGGCGGGTGACCTCGCCTCGTCCGAGACGTCATGCACATCATCCGCGAGCTCGACACGCGACACGGTCGAGGGCGACGCGATGGCGGCGCTCGAGCAGTCCGTCACCAAGGCCAACACCCGGCTGGGCCGAGCTCATCGCCGAAGACCCCGCAGTCGAGGGGATGGGCACGACCCTCGACGCCCTGCTGTGGGACGGCGAGAAGTTCGCGTTCGCGCACATCGGCGACTCCCGCGTCTACCGCCTGCGCGGCGGCGAGCTCACCCAGATCAGCAAGGACCACACGTTCGTCCAGAGCCTCATTGACGAGGGCAAGCATCACCCCGGCCGAGGCGCGGGTCCACCCGCACCGCTCCCTGATCCTGCGGGCCATGCTGGGCCGCGACGACAACGGCGCCGACCTCAGCTGGGTCCAGCCCATGCTCGGCGACCGCTACCTGCTGTGCAGCGACGGCCTCACCGACATGGTCACCGACGAGGTGATCCGCGGCGCACTCCTGGCCGAGACGATCGACATGGCCGCGACCGAGCTCGTACGCCTCGCGCTGGAGGCCGGTGGCTACGACAACGTCACGGTCGTCATCGGCGAGTTCGTCGAAGCCGGCACCGAGCCCGACGACCGGCTGTCGTCGTCCGACGGCCAGCCCCAGCTCGTCGGCGCTGCCGCAGGGCAGGCCCGCCCGCGTACGGGTCAGGGCACCAGCGGCAGCGACTCCGCCGCGACGACGACGTCCGCGTACGACCCCGAAGAGCTTCGCTACGCGCCTCGACCGCCGAGCCGCATGCGCTGGCTCCGCTGGGCCGCCGTGGCCGTCGTGCTCGCCCTGATCCTCGCTGCGGGCGGCACCTGGGCCTACAAGTGGTCGCAGACGCAGTACTTCGTCGCTGCCGAGGACGGCAAGGTGGCGATCTTCAGGGGCGTGCAGGCCGACATCCCGGGCATCACGCTGCAGCACGTCGAGCAGGTGACCGACGTCGAGCTCACGAGCCTCCCCGCATTCCGGCGCCAGCAGGTCGAGGCGGGCATCGAGGCGTCCAGCAAGGCCGACGCCGAGAAGACCGTTGCCGAGCTCGACGACCTGGCCGTCGAGCCGACGCCGTCCCCGACACCCAGCAAGACGCCCACCAAGAAGACGCCGACCAAGTCAACGGCGTCCAACACGGCATGGCAGCGATGACCACACCCGCTTGGGTTCCTCGCAAACGGCGGGGAGCCGAGTTCTTCCTGACCGTGCTCGCGGTGTTCATCGGCATCGCGGCGTACGCAGCGGTGGGCCTCGGCGCTGAGGGCACGATCCCGGCCGACACCTACAAGCTCGGCGGCGCCCTGATCGTCGTGGCGATCGCGACGCACCTCATCGTGCGCAAGGTCGCGCCGTATGCCGACCCCGTGCTGCTGCCGCTGGTCATCGCGCTCAACGGCCTCGGCCTGGCGATGATCTATCGGATCGACCTGGGTTGTGAGGAGGGCGGATGCGGCACGTACGCGCCGCACGCCAACGCCCAGCTGATGTGGACGGGACTCGGCATCGTCGCCTTCACCGGCATCCTTGTCCTGATCCGTGACCACCGCCGGCTCCAGGCGTTCACCTACACGTTCGGCTTCGCCGCGATCGCCCTGCTGGTCCTCCCGCTCATGCCGGTCATCGGGCGCAACTTCTACGGCGCCCGGATCTGGATCGCGATCGGCCCGTTCAACTTCCAGCCGGGCGAGGCGGCCAAGATCTGCCTGGCGATCTTCTTCGCCGGCTATCTCGTCGTCAAGCGCGACGCCCTGGCGCTGGCCGGCCGGCGCATCATCGGCATCGACCTGCCGCGCGGCCGCGACCTCGGGCCCGATCCTTGCCGGCTGGCTGATCAGTGTCGGGATCCTGGTGTTCCAGCGCGACCTCGGCTCGTCCCTGCTGTTCTTCGGCCTCTTCGTGGTGATGCTCTACGTCGCCACGGAGCGGCCCGGCTGGCTCGTCGTCGGCTCGCTGCTGTTCGCCGCCGGAACCTGGTTCGGCTACCTCGCGTTCGGCCACGTGCAGGAACGCTTCGACGCCTGGCACGACCCGTTCAACCAGCCCAAGGGCTACCAGCTCATGACCGGCCTGTTCGGCATGGCGCACGGCGGCGTCCTCGGCCAGGGCCTCGGCCAGGGCAGTCCGCAGCTCACGCCGTTCTCCTACTCCGACTTCATCGCCGCGTCGATGGGCGAGGAGCTCGGGCTCACCGGCCTCATGGCGATCATCGTGATCTACGGCCTCATCGTCGAGCGCGGCCTGCGCATCTCGCTGACCTGCCGCGACGCGTTCGGCAAGCTGCTCGCCGCCGGCCTCGCATTCTCGTTCGCCCTGCAGGTCTTCGTCGTCGTCGGCGGCGTCACCCGGCTCATCCCGCTGACCGGCCTGACGACCCCGTTCATGGCCCAAGGGGGGTCGTCCGTCGTGATGAACTGGGCGATCATCGGCCTGCTCCTGCGCATCAGCGACCAGACGCGTCGCCCCGCCCCCGAGATCTCCACGTTCGAGAGTGACGAGGAGACCCAGGTGGTGAAGCTGTCGTGAACCGCCCGATCCGCAACATCGCCATCGCCTGCCTTGTGCTGTTCGCCGCGCTGCTGGTCAACATCAACTACGTGCAGTTCGTCGAGGCCGACAGCCTCAACGCCAAGAACGGCAACAAGCGCGTCATCAACGAGGAGTTCTCCCGCGACCGCGGCGCGATCCTGGTCGACGGCCAGCCCGTCGCCGAGAGCGTCAAGTCCAAGGACGAGTACAAGTTCCAGCGGCGCTACCCCGACGGCGGCCTCTACGCGCCCCTGACCGGCTTCTTCTCGTACGTCTACGGGCGCGGCGGTCTCGAGAACTCGCAGAACAGCGTCCTGTCGGGCAGCGACAACCGGCTCTTCGTCAACCGCGTCGTCGACCTCGTGTCCAACAAGCAGCCCAAGGGCGGCAGCGTCGAGCTCACGATCGACCCGCTGGCGCAGAAGGCCGCCGCCGAGGGACTCGAACGGCTCGGCAAGAACACCAAGGGCGCCGTCGTCGCGCTCGACCCGCAGACCGGCGCGATCCTCGCGATGGTCAACCAGCCGTCCTACAACCCCAACCGGCTGGCCAGCCACGACTTCAGCGCCGTCCAGAAGTCGTGGGACGCGCTGACCAAGGACAAGAACCAGCCGATGATCAACCGGGCCACCCAGCAGACGCTGCCGCCCGGCTCGACGTTCAAGCTCGTCACGGCCGCGGCAGCCCTCGAGAACGGTGTCGTCGACAACATCGACGACAAGATCAAGGCCGGCTCCAAGCTGACGTTCCCCGGCATCCAGTACACGCTGCCCAACGAGAACGGCGGCAACTGCGGCGGCGACAGCATCACGTTCGAGCGGGCGCTCAACGTGTCGTGCAACGTCGCCTTCGGCGCCCTCGCCGGCAAGATCGGCCAGGACGAAGCTCGCCGAGCAGGCCGCCAAGTTCGGCTTCGGCACCGACCCGCTCGACGGCCTCGCCGCCAATGCCAGCCGGTTCACCGTCGGCGACAACAAGCTCGAGGCCCCGCAGCTCGCCCAGTCCGGCATCGGCCAGTACGAGGTCGCGGCGACGCCGCTGCAGATGGCGATGGTCGCGGCGGGCATCGCCAACGACGGCGACGTCATGAAGCCGTACGTCGTCAAGACCGTCCGCGCGCCCAACCTCCGGGTCCTCGAGCAGGACCAGCCCGGAGCGACTCAGCCAGGCCATGAGCAGCTCCAACGCCGCCAAGCTCCGCGAGATGATGATCAGCACGGTGCAGCGTCGGCACCGCGACATCGGCGCAGATCGCCGGCGTCGACGTCGGCGCCAAGACCGGCACGGCGCAGTCGACCGCCGACCGCCCGCCCGTACGCCTGGTTCGTGTCGTTCGCCCCGGCCGACGACCCCAAGGTCGCGGTCGCGGTGCTGGTCGAGTCGAGCGACACCGCACGCGACGAGATCGCCGGCGGCCGCCTGGCCGGGCCCATCGCCCGGTCCGTCATGGAAGCTGTGCTCGGCAAATGACCACCTCCACTGTTCGAATCACCGTCGACACACCACACGTCTGGGAGACTGACACCATGACCGAATCCGGCGACGAGACCATCCGCCTGGGCGACCGCTACGAGCTCGGCGGTCTGCTCGGACGCGGCGGCATGGCCGACGTACGCGTCGGCCGCGACCTGCGCCTCGGCCGCACCGTCGCGGTCAAGCAGCTGCGCGGCGACCTCGCAGCCGACGACACGTTCCAGGCCCGGTTCCGCCGTGAGGCCCAGTCGTCGGCAGCGCTCAACCACCCGTCGATCGTCGCGGTCTACGACACCGGCGAGTCGATCGACAAGCACGGCAGCCACGTGCCCTACATCGTCATGGAGTACGTCGAGGGCCAGACGCTGCGCGACATCCTGCGCGGCGCCGAGAACGGTCGCAAGATCCTGCCCGAGCGGGCCCTGTCGATCACCGCCGACGTGCTGAGCGCGCTCGACTACAGCCACCGCTCCGGCATCATCCACCGCGACATCAAGCCGGCCAACGTCATGCTGACGCCGTCGGGCCAGGTCAAGGTCATGGACTTCGGCATCGCCCGGGCCATCGCCGACACCTCGTCGGCGATGACGCAGACCGCCGCGGTCATCGGCACGGCCCAGTACCTCTCGCCCGAGCAGGCCCGCGGCGAGACCGTCGACGCCCGCAGCGACATCTACTCCACCGGCTGCCTGCTGTACGAGCTGCTGACCGGCCGGCCCCCGTTCGTCGGCGACAGCCCGGTCTCGGTGGCCTACCAGCACGTGCGCGAGGAGGCCCGGCCCCCGTCGCAGCTCAACCCCGACGTCAGCGCAGCGCGATCGACCACATCGTCGCCAAGTCGCTGGCCAAGCGGGTCGAGGACCGCTACCAGAGCGCCGCCGACATGCGCAAGGACATCGAGCGCGTGCTCGCCGGCCAGGCCGTCGAGGCCCCGACCGCGGCCACCGCCGTCGTGCGGCGGCACGGCGGTCGCCCCGGCGGCTCCCGTCCTCCCGGTCGCCGGTGGTGCCCGCCGGCCGAGCCCGATCCCGACGAAGAGGACGACGAGCCCGAGAGCCGCGCCAAGTGGTGGATCATCGGCGCGATCGCCGTGCTCCTGCTCGCCGGCATCGCGTTCGCGCATCTACAAGGCGACCGAGTCGCCGCGCCCCGCCGACGCAGGTCACCGTTCCCGACGTCGCCGGCAAGGACGTCGACACCGCGACCCGCGCTGCTCGAGAACGAGAAGTTCGTCGTCAGCCCCAAGACCCAGGAGCAGGCCAGCAGCCGAGGTCGACGAGGGTCTCGTCATCGAGACCGACCCGCCGGCCGGCGAGAGTCAGGAGCAAGGGCAGCACCGTCACGCTGATCGTCAGCGCCGGCCCCGAGCAGGTCTCCATGCCCGATGTGCGACAGCTGCAGTTCGACGTGGCCAAGGCACAGCTCGAGAACGGCGAGGGCAAGTTCAAGGTCAAGCGCGAATGGGTCGACAACAGCGCCGACCGCGGCGTCGTCATCAACAGCACCCCGCTCGCCGGCGAGCAGGTCGACGTCGGGTCCACGGTGACGCTGTTCGTGTCCAAGGGCCAGGTCACGGTGCCCAATGTCGTCGGACAGAACATCGACGACGCCACCAAGACGCTTGGAGGACCTCGGCCTCAAGGTCGACGACCAAGGACGACGCAGCGGCCACGTCACCGGACGGCACCGTGACGGCGCAGACCATCGCGCCCAACGAGAAGGTCTCGCCCGGCACGACGATCCAGCTGACCGTCTCGGCCAACCCCGGTACGGACACCGATCCGGGCGCCACCGACGGCGGCACGGACGGTGCCGAGCCCTCGGCACCGACACGGGCGGCTAGACGTACCCGGCTAGCTCGTGGCCTTGGCGTAGCTGCAGGCTGACCGGCGCGGTGTAGGCCGGGGCCTTGACGTTGTCGACGTCCTCGATCTTCGAGGCCGAGCTGGTACTCGGGGTCGGTCGGCGTAGCTGGCGAACGTCACGGTGGTCGGCGACGTCGCCATCGATGCGTTCATGCGCGCCGACGTCGCCGATCGCCTCGATGACGTACGGCGGTGAGTAGGGCACGCCGTCGAGCACCACGGTGTTGCCGACGCACTTGATGCCGGTCGTCGAGATGAGCCGCTGACCCTGCAGCGTGATGGCCTCGGCGCCGCCGGCCCACAGCGCGTTGACGTACGCCTGGATGTCCTGCTGGTGCACGACCAGCAGGTTGGGGTCGATGCCCTGGGCAGCTCGACCGTCGGCGGGGCGTCGTCGAGCGTCACCCGCACGCCCGGGCCCTCGAGCGCCGTGAGCCCGGTCGGCTCCTCGAGGTCCTTGGCCTCGGCGCCGCAGCTTCTTGAGCGTGGCGTCGGAGACGCTCGCCGATCAGCGCGTCGATGTCGTCGCGCAGGTGCTCGGGCGTCCGTCGCGGCGCTCCTCGATCGCGGTCGGCCCGTTCCTTGGCAGCAGCGAGCTGGGATCCCCACCGGCCGGGCGCAGGTCGTCGCCGTCCGCGCTGACCGACGCGGCGACGAACAGGAAACCGGTGACGGCGAAGATCGCCGAGCACGGCGAGCGGCCAGCGCTGACGTGCGTGCGACCCTGCCTTTGCCATGCCGAACTCCTCTCCGTCGATCGATGGCACTAGGCTATCCGAGAGCACCTACCGATGCGGCCTGCTGCCGCAGCAACCATCCGGAGACGTCGTGGCGAAAGACAAGACCCCCAAGGGCCCGAAGCCCCAGAAGATCGGCAACCGCTGGGCAGGTCCCGCGATGGTCACCTCGGGCATCATCGGCCTGGTGTGGATCGTCGTGTTCTACATGCTGAACAACCAGACGATCGACTACCCGTCGTTCCTGCAGTGGTACGACGACCTCGGCAGCTGGAACCTCGTCATCGGCATGGGCTTCATCGTGGCGGCCTTCGGCTTCGCCATGAAGTGGGAGTGACCAGTTACACCGGTGTAGTTATCCACACCTGTGTGCACAGCTGTTGATAATCACACGCGTGTCACTCACACCTGTGGACTAACCGGTGAGCTGGCCGGTCCGTACGACGACGGCCACGACGATGCCGACCCACATGGCCGCGATGACGCGCGACCTGGATCGAGCGTGCTGGCGGTCCCGCGGGGCGTAGGCGAAGGCCGACGCCGAGCACGCACCCCGACGATGAAGCCGCCCAGGTGGCCCTGCCAGCTGATGTTGCCCTGCGTGCTGATGAAGGCGTTGATCGCCAGCAGCACCAGGAGGCTGCGGACGTCCTGCTTGGCCTTGAGCAGCAGGACCAGCGCCATGCCGAACAGGCCGAAGATCGCGCCGGACGCGCCGATCGTGAGGGTGCCGCGCGGCTCGAGAGCACAGTAGACGAACACCGACGAGACCACCGCCATCGTCAGGTAGGCGGCGATGAACCGCCACGTGCCGAGCGCCCGCTCGACGAACGGGCCGAACAGGTAGAGCGCGTACATGTTGAACGCGATGTGCAGCATGCTCGCCGTGCAGGAATGCCGACGTCAGCAGGCGCCAGTACTCGCCGTCGGCGACGCCGGTAGCACGTCACCGGAGCTCGCGACCGCTGTCTCGACAGCATCGCGCCGTGCTGAACGATCCGCCGTCGCCGCCGGTCGCGAGCTGCAGCACGAACGCCGCGACGTTGAGGCCGATCAGGACCATCGACACGACGCCCGTCGCGGCCGAGACCGGCGCCGCCGGCGATCGTCGCGGGGTGCGCGGACCGACTTGGCGCCCTCGGCGATGCACGACGGGCACTGGAACCCGACCGACGCGTCGTTCATGCACTCCGGACAGATCAGCCGCTCACACCGCTGACACGAGATGTAGGCCTCGCGGTCAGGGTGCCGGTAGCAGCGATAGTCCGAAGCCGGGAGGTTCACGCCTCGCGTGCGCTCGATCGTCAGCTTCTCGATGACGACGGGCTCGATCGGACGGTCGAAGCCGTCGGTCGCCGCCGCGCCGATCGCGTCGACGACGGCCTTGCTGGCGGCGTCGACGACCTCACCGAAGATCGTGTGCTTGCGGTTGAGCCAGTCGGTCGGCACGAGCGTGATGAAGAACTGCGAGCCGTTGGTGCCGGGTCCGGCGTTGGCCATCGCCAGCAGGTAGGGCTTGTCGAAGCTGCAGGTCGGGGTGGAACTCGTCCTCGAACTCGTAGCCCGGGCCGCCGGTGCCGGTGCCGAGCGGGTCGCCGCCCTGCAGCATGAAGTTGGGGATGATGCGGTGGAACCCGAGGCCGTCGTAGAACGGCTTGTTCGAGATCTGGCCGGTGGCCGGGTCGATCCAGTCCTTGGTGCCCTCGGCGAGGCCGACGAAGTTGTCGACGGTCTTGGGGGCGTGGTCGGGGAAGAGCTCCACGACGATGGCGCCGTGGTTGGTCGTGAAGGTCGCGATGAGCTGCGAGGCCACAGGGGGATTCCTTTCGGTTGCTGCGCCCATCTTTTCATGAGACGCCAAGACATCAGGCGGCGGCGGGCGGGCGCGGGACGACCGGGTTCGAGGGCTATCGTGACCGGCATGTCGAAGTCGGAAAGCAGACATCCCGTCCGGAAGTTCTTCCTGTTCGCCGCTGATCGCCGGCGCCGTCGTCGCGATCCGCAACGCGGTCTCCGACAAGGGCGGCTCGTACGACCCCAACGAGGCGAGCGAGCGCTGATGCCGGTCACCGTCGAACGTACCGACGCCGACGTCGCGGTCCTCACGTTCAGCGCACCGCCGGTCAACCTCTACTCCGCTCGAGCTGCACGACGAGCTTCGACCGCGCACTCGACGAGATCGAGGCCGCCGCGCCGCGCGCACTCCTCATCCGCGCCGAGGGCAAGATCGTCTCGGGCGGCGTCGACGTCTCGCAGTTCCACGCGCGCAAGACCAAGGCCGACACCCGGCAGCTGTACGACCGGATGATCGAGCTGCCGAACCGCATCGACGCGTTGCCGTTCCCGACGGTGTTCGCCGCACATGCACTGACCCTGACCTGGGCATTCGAGGTCGCGGTGGCGTGCGACCTCATCCTGGCGTCCGAGAAGGCGAAGTTCGGCCTGGTCGAGCGCGTCATCGGGCTCACCCCGACGATGGGCGGCACGCAGCGGCTCGCCGCACGCGCCGGAGTGGGTCGCGCCAAGGAGTTCGTGTTCACCGGCGAGCTCTACGACGCCGCCACGCTCGAGCGGTGGAACGTCGTCAACCGCGTCCTGCCGGTCGAGGGATTCGACGACCGCGGTGCTGGCGTTCGTCGAGCACATCGCGACCGGGCCGACCAAGGCCTTCGGCGCCGCCAAGGACGTCCTGCGGCACTTCGAGGCCGGGGGGGTGCCCGAGGCCAACGCTCAGGTGACCGCGATCGCCGCCGAGCTGTTCGACACCCAGGACCTGCAGGACGGCATGGAGTCATTCCTGCGCGACGGTCCCGGCAAGGCCACGTTCACGGGCCAGTAGTCGAGCGCGGTCAAACCGCTTCGGCGTACTCCGCCTTCACGGCGTTGGTCGCGCGGTGCTCGGCCCAGAAGCTGACGAAGGGGATCGTCGCGAACAGCATCGTGGTGACGATGAACGCCGGTTTCCACCGATGACGTCGAGCGAGCACGGCGATGAGCACGAGCAACGCCATGAAGAGGTAGCCGTGGACCATGTCGACGATCCCGACCGCGCCGGAGTTGCGGTTCCACCACGACGAGTCATCGGTGCTCAGCTGCGCGAGCCACGCGCCGATCACGAAGATCAGGTTGATGCCCACGATGTAGGCGACGACTCGGTATGCCTTGGCTACTCCACTCACGGCGTCAGGCTACCTTCGGCCTCGAAGCGGCCACGCTCTCGGTCGCCATCCGCCACCACATGAACACCGCGAAGGCACCGAAGATCCACCACTGGAAGGCGTAGGCCAGGTTGCGCAGGCCGACGGTCCACGACACGTCACCCGGCTTCGGTGGCGGTACGAGGTCGAGCCCGCCGGAGGCCGAGGTGCTCGTGCTGATCGCGAACCCGGAGTAGAGGTCGTACGGCAGCTCGTTGGTCAGCGCCGGGATGCGAACCGAGCCGATCTCGCGCCGGTCCGGGTCGTACGCCGCGCCGCCCGCCTCGCCGGGCTGGAGGACGGCGTCGATCGTGACCTCGCCCGCCGGCACGGGTGGCCGGTCATCAGTCGCCGACGGCGCCCACCCGCGTACGACCAGCAGTGCGTGATCGTCACCGTCGACCAGCAGAGGGGCGAGGAGCCATGCACCGGTGCGGCCGTCCTGCTGCTTGTCAGTGACCCATACCTGCTGCGATGCCGGCGCGAATGTGCCCTTGGCCGTCACCGGGCGATAGTTCAGCGTCGCCTCGAACGGCTGGTCCGGGCCCCACAGCCCGGCCAGCGCGACACGGGGTACGTGCTGCTTGTCGGCGCGCTCGTGCTCCTGCCGCGAGTCGTAGACCCCGAGCTGCCACAACCCCATGAACACACAGAACGCCACGGCCACGACGGCGAAGACGTGCAGACCGACGAGGCCCGGCCGAAACCAGAGCCTCGCCGTTCCCGAGCTCACGCCGTGAAGGGCGTGAGGTCCGGGTAGAGCGGGAAGCGCTCGGCCAGCACGGTCACCCGCTTGCGCAGTCCCTCGATGTCGACGTCGCCGGGCAGCAGTGCAGCAGCAATGATCTCGGCAACCTCGGTGAACTCCTCGGCGCCGAACCCGCGCGTCGCGAGCGCCGGCGTGCCGATGCGAAGACCCGAGGTCACCATCGGCGGGCGGGGGTCGTTGGGCACGGCGTTGCGGTTGACCGTGATGCCCACCTCGTGGAGCCGGTCCTCGGCCTGTTGTCCGTCGAGCTCAGAATCACGGAGGTCGACCAGCACGAGGTGCACGTCGGTGCCGCCGGTGAGGACGTTGACCCCGGCGGCCGGGTGTCGGCAGCGACCAGGCGTTCGGCGAGGATCTTGGCGCCCTCGATCGTGCGCTCCTGGCGCTCCTTGAACTCCGGCTCGAGGGCCATCTTGAACGCCACGGCCTTGGCGGCGATGACGTGCTCGAGCGGACCTCCTTGCTGGCCGGGGAACACCGCGGAGCGCATCTTCTTGGCGATCTCCTCGTCGTTGGTCAAGATCGCGCCGCCACGGGGGCCACCCAGCGTCTTGTGCGTCGTGGTCGTGACGATGTGGGCGTGCGGCAGCGGGCTCGGGTGCAGACCGGCGGCCACGAGACCGGCGAAGTGCGCCATGTCGACCCACAGCTTGGCGCCGACCTCATCGGCGATCTCGCGGAACAGCGCGAAGTCGAGCTGGCGGGGGTATGCCGACCAGCCGGCGATGATGACGGTCGGCTGGTGCTCGTGCGCGAGGGTGCGCACCTCGTCCATGTCGACGAGACCGGTCTCCGGCACGACGTGGTAGGCGACGGGTTTGTAGAGCTTGCCGGAGAAGTTGAGCTTCATGCCGTGGGTCAGGTGACCGCCGTTGGCGAGGTCGAGGCCAAGGATCGTGTCGCCGACCGTTGCGATCGCGTGCAGCGCCGCGGCGTTCGCGGTCGCGCCCGAGTGCGGCTGGACGTTGGCGTAGCCCGCGTCGAACAGCTGCTTGAGCCGGTCGATCGCGATGGTCTCGACCTGGTCGACGAACTCGCAACCGCCGTAGTAGCGCTTGCCGGGATAGCCCTCGGCGTACTTGTTGGTCAAGACACTGCCCTGGGCCTCGAGCGAGGCGACGGGCGCGAAGTTCTCCGACGCGATCATCTCGAGCGTCGACTGCTGACGGTGCAGCTCGGCGTCGAGGAGCGCGGCGATGTCAGGGTCGAACTCGAAGAGATGCTGGTTGTGGCTCATGACCCAAGGGTATCGGGCCGACAGCGGGCCCGACGCGGGTCCTGACCCGCTGGACCGGGTCGGCGGTAACCAAAATGCAATCTGACAGGTCGGTTCAGCCACCACGGGCGCGTGTAGCGTGCGGGAAGGCTCAGTCCCATCATGTGGACAATCCCGCCGTGACCCTGCGTTGCGGCTCGACTCGTAGGAGAGCAATGAAGAACTTCCGTCGGGGAACCGCGATCATCGCGGTCTCTGCGCTCGCTGGCCTTGCGCTGGCCGCGTGTGGACAAAGCAAGGACGACAACAACAAGGATGCGGGCGGCTCGAACCTCGTCGTCGGCACGACCGACAAGGTCGTCTCGATCGACCCGGCCGGCTCGTACGACAACGGCTCGCTGACGGTGCAGACGCAGGTCTACCAGTACCTCCTCAACTTCCCGGCCGGCAGCACGACGCTCACGCCCGACGCCGCATCGAAGTGTGACTTCGCACAGCCGACCGAGTACGTCTGCACGATCAAGGACGGGCTGAAGTTCGCCAACGGCCACGCCTTGACGGCATCGGACGTCGCGTTCTCCTTCAACCGCATCGTCAAGATCAACGACCCCAACGGCCCGGCTTCGCTGCTCGGCAACATGAAGTCGGTCGAGGCCAAGGACGACAAGACGGTCACGTTCACGCTCAAGTCACCCAACGACCAGACGTTCGGCCAGGTGCTCGTCACCTCCGCCGGACCGATCGTCGATGAGGAGACCTACCCGGCCGACAAGGTCCTCGACGATGACGCCGCGGTCAAGGCGCAGGGCTTCTCGGGTCCCTACACGATCGGCAAGTACACCAAGGGCCAGATCGCCGAGTTCAAGGCCAACGACACCTACGACGGTGCCTACAACAAGCCGAAGACCAAGACGATCACGCTGTCGACGTACGCCGATGCCAACAACCTGAAGCTCGATGTCCAGAACGGCAAGATCGATGTCGCCTGGCGCTCGCTCACCCCGACCGACATCGCCAGCCTCAGCAAGGACGACAAGGTCAAGGTCCACAAGGGTGCCGGCGGCGAGCTGCGCTACATCGTGTTCAACATGAAGACGATGCCCGGCGACGATGACGACCAGAAGCTCGCGATCCGCCAGGCGATGGCGTCCTCGCTGGATCGCGACGAGCTCTCGACGCAGGTCTACAAGGGCACCTACACGCCGGCGTACTCGGCCGTCCCGCAGGGCCAGGTCGGCGCCACGGAGCCGTTCAAGGACAAGTACGGCGACAAGCCCAACAAGGACGAGGCCAAGAAGTTCCTCGACGACGCCGGAGTCAAGACCCCGGTGACGCTGAAGCTGCAGTACAACACCGACCACTACGGCTCCTCGTCGACCGAGGAGTACAACATGGTCAAGCGTCAGCTCGAGGACACCGGCCTGTTCAAGGTCGACCTGCAGTCCACGGAGTACGTCACGTACTCCGAGGAGCGCGTCAAGGATGCCTACCCGATGTTCCAGCTCGGCTGGTTCCCGGACTTCCCGGACGCTGACAACTACGTGACGCCGTTCTTCGGCGAGAACAACTTCCTGCAGTCGCACTACAACTTCTCGGCGAAGGACAACCCCGTCCCCGAGATGACGAAGCTGCTGAAGTCGGAGGCCACGGACGCCGACAAGACCTCACGTGTCGCGACGCTCAAGCAGATCCAGGACCTGGTCGCCGACCAGGTGCCGATCCTGCCGCTGCTCACCGGCGCACAGGTCGCGGTGTCCGGCACGGACGTCAAGGGTGTTGAGGAGACTCTGGACCCCGCGTTCAAGTTCCGCTTCACGTCACTGTCGAAGTAATCACGAAGGAGGGGCGGGTCCATTGGACCCGCCCCTTCCGTATGTTGTTTCCAAGGTCCTTGAGCCTGTCGACAGGACCCGACCCTCTCAGGAACCGAAATTGAGGAACTCATGACCGCCGAAGTCCTCGCGCCGCACGAGCCGACCCCCGCCCAGCCGACCCGCAGGCGGCGTGGCTCGCTCAGCCCCCTCGCCCGCTACATGCTGGTGCGTGTCGCGCTGATCATCCCGATGCTGTGGGTGCTCGTCACGATGGTGTTCCTGCTGATGCGAGTCATCGGCGACCCCGTGACCGCTGCCCAGGGCGGCCGCCTCAACGCCGAGCAGATCGCCGAGCGCAAGCACGCGGCCGGCCTCGACCGGCCGATGCTGACCCAGTACTGGGAGTACATCACCGGACTTCTTCGCGGCGACTTCGGCACGACCCTGACCGATCACCGTGAGATCTCCGGGATCCTGACCCACTACGGCGCCGCCACGCTCGAGCTGTCGCTCTGGGCCCTTCTCGTGGCGTTCGCCGTCGGCATCCCGCTGGGTCGCCTCGCCGCCCGTTACCGCGACCGGCTGCCCGACGTCGTGCTGCGGCTGTTCGCGATCCTGATCTACGCCGCGCCCGTCTTCTTCGTCGGCCTGCTCCTCAAGCTGGCCTTCACGCCGTTCGGCTGGCCCTCGTCGGGTCGCTCCTCGACCCAGACCGAGCTGATCCTCGACAACGTGCACCCGCACACCAACATCATGATCGTGGACGCACTGCTGTGGGGAGACCCCAAGATCATCCTCGAGGTCCTCCAGTACGCCCTGCTGCCGGCCGTCGCGTTGGGCCTGCTGACCGGTGGCGTCTTCCTGCGCCTCGTACGCATCAACCTGCTGCAGACCCTGCGCATGGACTACGTCACGGCGGCCAGAGCTCGCGGAGTCTCCGAGCGGAGGGTCGTGCGCAAGCACGCCTTCCGCAACGCGCTCGTCCCGGTCGTCACGGTCATGGGCATGCAGATCGCGCTGCTCCTGGCCGGTGCGGTGCTGACCGAGACGACGTTCGAGTGGAAGGGCATCGGCTATGAGCTGACGCAGTACCTCAAGGCGCGTGACTTCCTTGCCGTGCAGGGCATCGTCACCGCGATCGCCGTCATCGTCTGCGTCGCGAGCCTCCTGATCGATGCCATCGTCGCCCTCGTCGACCCCCGAGTGAGGTTCTGATGATCAATCACCTTTCGAACGACTCGGACTCCTCCAAGCCCGAGCCTGGCAAGTCAGCTCGTCGGTTCACGCTCGTCCCGGCAGTGATTCGCCAGTCCCACGGCCTGCAGCGCTTCATGCTGCTGCTGGGCTTCGCGATCATCGCGGCGTTCGTGCTCATCGCGATCTTCGCGCCGTTGATCGCGCCCTACGGGTTCAACGACGACCGGTCGGGTGGTGTCCTCTTCGGGGCGCAACAGGCCCCGTCGGCCGACCATTGGTTCGGTACGACCGTGGGTGGCACCGACGTGCTGTCCCGCGTCATCTACGGCACCCGCACCGCGATCGAGGTCATCATCCTCGCGGTCGTGCTGTCGAGCCTCGTCGGCGTGCCACTCGGCCTGCTGTCCGGCTTCCTCGGCGGCTGGCTCGATCGCATCCTCGTGCTGATCATGGACGCCCTCTATGCCTTCCCGTCGCTGCTGCTCGCGATCGTCGTCTCGATCGTCCTCACCGGCGGCTCCAGCGGAGCGCTCGGCGGCATCCTCGCGGCGGCCATCTCGATCACCGTGGTCTTCGTGCCGCAGTACTACCGCGTGATCCGCAGCGCGACCCTCGCCGTCAAGGTCGAGCCGTACGTCGACTCGGCCCGGGTCGTCGGCGTACGCACGCCGCGCATCCTCGGCCGCCACATCTTCTCCAACGTCGCGCAGAACCTGCCGGTCATCGGCACGCTCAACGCGTCCGAGGCGATCCTCACGCTGGCCGGCCTGGGCTTCCTCGGCTTCGGCATCGAGCCGTCCGCGGCTGCCGAGTGGGGCTTCGACCTCAACAAGGCACTGCCCGACGCGTCCAACGGCATCTGGTGGACCAGCGTCTTCCCCGGCTCCGCGATCGTCCTGATCGTTCTGGGCGTGACACTGGTCGGCGAGAGCCTCAACGACATCCTCAACCCGCTGCTGCGCACCCGCGGCGCCGACACGACGTCGGCAGACGAGGCCGAGATCACCCACGAGTTCGAAGAGCTCACCGGCGACGTCGAGCCCTCGGTGGTCCCTCCCTCCGCTCACGGAACCGGCGATGCCGAGAAGCGGGTCGCCGCCCTGTCGCTCACGGACCTCGCGGTCACGTTCCGCACCGACGCGGGGCAGATCCACGCGGTCAACGGCATCAGCTTCGACGTCGCGCCCGCTGAGGTCGTCGCCGTCGTCGGCGAGTCCGGGTCCGGCAAGTCGGTCAGCTCCCGCGCGGTCCTGGGCCTGTTGCCGTCGACCGCGGCGGTCACCGGATCGGCCCGCCTCGGCGATCGTGAGCTGCTCGGCATGTCCAACAACGACATCCGGCCGATCCGCGGCGACCAGGTCTCCATGGTGTTCCAGGAGCCGTCGACCGCGCTCAACCCGGTCTACACCGTCGGCTGGCAGATCATCGAGGGCATCCAGGCGCACAAGGACGTGTCCAAGAAGGACGCCCGCAAGCGCGCGATCGAGCTGCTCGAGCTGGTCGGCATGCCCGATCCCGAGCACCGCGTCGACTACTACCCGCACCAGCTCTCCGGCGGGCAGAAGCAGCGCGTCGTCATCGCGATGGCGATCGCCTGCGATCCCGACGTCATCATCGCGGACGAGCCCACGACGGCCCTCGACGTCACGGTCCAGGCGGCGATCCTCGAGCTGTTGCTGTCGCTGCGCGACCGGCTCGGCACGGCGATCGTGCTGATCACCCACAACATGGGTGTCGTCGCCGACATGGCCGACCGCGTCGTCGTGATGTATCGCGGCAACATCGTCGAGCAGGCACCGGCCGGTCAGCTCTTCGCCGAGCCGAAGCATCCCTACACCCGCGCGCTCCTCGACGCGGTCCCGCACCTCGGCCGCGAGAACGGACCCGGCCTGGTCGACGAGAACGACCTCGTGCTCAAGGTCGAGGACCTGGTCGTCGAGTTCCCCGGCGGTCTGGGTCAGCCGGCCTTCCGCGCCGTCGACCACGTGTCGCTCGAGATCCGCAAGGGCGAGGTCCTCGGCCTTGTCGGCGAGTCCGGCTCGGGCAAGTCGACCGTCGGGCGTACGACCGTGGGGCTCCAGCAGCCGACGAGCGGCACCATCCACGTCTCGGGCAACAAGATCTCCGGTCTCTCGGACCGCCAGCTGCGGCCGTTCCGCTCCCGCTTCGGGTTCGTCTTCCAGGACCCGGCGTCTTCGCTCAACCCGCGTATGTCGATCGGCCAGTGCGTCGCCGAGCCGCTGCACGTCCAGACCGACATGAAGCAGTCCGAGATCGAGGCCAAGGTGCGGTCGCTGCTCGACAGCGTCGAGCTCGGCGGCTCGTACGTCGAACGGTTCCCGCACGAGCTGTCCGGCGGTCAGCGCCAGCGGGTCAGCCTGGCCCGCGCCCTGGCGCTCGACCCCGACCTGCTGATCGCGGACGAGCCGACGTCGGCGCTCGACGTGTCGGTGCAGGCACGCGTGCTCGAGCTGTTCACCGAGCTGCAACAGCGCCTGCAGTTCGCCTGCCTGTTCATCAGCCACGACCTCGCGGTGGTCGACACGCTCGCCAACCGGGTCGCGGTGATGCAGCACGGCAAGCTCGTCGAGATCGGCCCGCGTGACCAGGTGCTCGGCAACCCGCAGGAGGACTACACCAAGCGGCTCATCGCAGCGGTGCCGGTGCCGGACCCGGAGGAGCAGCGCCGCCGCCGCGAGGCGCGCGGCCACCTGCTCACCGACATCTCCTGACCAAGCGGACCCGCGCCGCCGGGCGTACGTTCGAGCCATGAACCCGCTCGAGCTCGTACGCCGGCGCGTGGGCGACACGATCTTCTCGCGTGTCGCCGGCGACGAAGGGCCGGCGCGGCGCGACCGGATCCACTTCAGCGAGGGACCGCGGCGGTTCGAGCCGGGATCGGCGATCCACCGGGTGCACTCGGACGCGTCGATGTTCGTCGGCGGCATCCGGGCGCTCCTGCTCCAGTCGATGCATCCGCTCGCGATGGCCGCCGTCGACGCGCACTCCGGGTTCCGGGGCGACCCGTGGGGACGACTGCAGCGCACCAGCACCTTCCTCGCCGAGACGACCTTCGGCACGATCGAGGATGCCGACCGGGCCGTGGCTGTCGTCCGCTCCGTGCACGACCGAGTGCGGGGGACGGCGCCGGACGGGCGACCGTACGCCGCCTCGGATCCGCATCTCGTCCGATGGGTGCATGTGGCAGAGATCGACAGCTTCCTGAGAGCCCATGACCGCTACGGCTCCCAGCCGCTCGACGCCGAAGGGCGCGACGCGTATGTCGCGCAGACCGCACACGTGGCGCGCGCCCTCGGTGCGGTCGACGTGCCGGAGACCGTCGCCGAGCTCGAGCGGGTGCTTGCGGACTATCGCCCTGAGCTCGAGGGGACGCCCGCGGCACGTCGCGCGGCCCGGTTCCTCCTCGTGCACCCACCCGTGCCGCTGACCCTGCGCGCACCCTACGGACTGCTGTCGGCGGCCGCGGTCGGGATGATGCCGCGCTGGACGCGCTGGCCCTTGCGGCTGCCCTACCTGCCGCTCGTCGAGGCGACCGCCGTGCGTACGAGTGGAGTGGTGATCACCGAGGCGATCCGCTGGGCGATGGGCTCAGGCCCGCCGCAGCGCGACTAGCTCGCCGGGTGTGATCGCTGCTCAACGGGGTACGCCCGCCTCGAAGGAGTGGTCAATGTGAAGAAGCTGTCAGTGCTCGCGATCGGCGCAGCCGGGTACGTCCTGGGGGCCCGCGCGGGACGCGAACGGTACGAGCAGATCAAGCGCCAGGCCGACAAGGTCTGGAACAACCCCAAGGTGCAAAGCGCCGTCGACGACGTACAGACCCAGGCCAAGCACACCGGCTCCGAGGTCGGGTCGAAGGTCGGCTCCAAGGTCGCCGAAGTCGCCGGCGAGGCCAGGTCCAAGATCGCCGACAAGGTCACGGGTCACGACACCGACCCCAGCTCCGACACGTACCGGCCGGGCGACGAGGTCATCGGTCCGCCACCGGTTCCGGGCGAGTCTCCCATCGCCGATGCCCACCGACAGGGCATGTCGTGACAGGTCCTGAAGTTCAGACGTCCCAGGCCTCGACCGGGCAGCTGATCGCCCAGGCCACCGAGGACGTCTCCACGCTCATCCGCAACGAGATCCAGCTGGCCAAGCAGGACCTGGCCACCAGCGGCAAGCGGCTGGGGGTCGGAGCCGGTCTGTTCGGCGTCGCCGGCACCCTGGCGATGTACGGCCTCGCTGCGCTCGTCGCAGCCGGAATCCTCGGCATCGCCGAAGCACTCGATGCCTGGCTCGCCGCGCTGATCGTCGGCGGCGGGTTGTTCGTCCTCGCCGGCCTCGCCGCTCTCGTCGGCAAGATGCGGGTGCGCAAGGTTGCGGATGCCCCGCATGAGCGGGTCGAGAGCGTCAAGGCCGACATTGCGGCAGCACGTCACGGGGCAACCTCATGAGCACGATCGAGCGCGACATCGAGCAGACCCGCGAGCACCTCGGTCAGACCGTCGACGCGCTCGCGGCCAAGGCCGAGACCGGCAAGCACCGCGCCGGCATCGTGGCCCTGGTCGGGGTCGCCGCGGTGGCCGCCTTCGTGCTCTGGCGCCGCTTCGGCTGACGTGGTCGCCTGACGCGGCGGCGGGCCGACGTCAGGGGCGGGGCACCGTGCCGATGGAGCAGGTCGTGCTGCCGGCCTTGACGCGGACGACCTTCTTGTCGAGGTGCTGGTAGGCGACCGCCATTCCCGTGGCCCCCTTCTGGTACATCACGAGGCAGAAGTACGCCTCGTCGAAGGTGGCTCCGATCTGCAGACCGTCGGGCGCCTCGAAGTCCTTGAACAGCTTGTCGAGCATCTTCCGCTTGGCGGCGCCGCGACGCTTCTCCTCGGCATTGGTGGGTTTGAACCAGTGAGGCGTGATCGTCCATCTCTTCTCGACGGTGTCGGCGAATCGCTGCAGGCTCTGCGTGAGCGCCTTGCCGTCCCGATCGATCTTGAGGCCCATCTCGGCATCGGCCAGTGACTCACGCTTCAGCTCCTGCGCCGTCAAGGCGACCGGCGTCCCGTACTCCGCCGCGACACACCAGTCCACGGGCTCAGAAGACGCCCTGGCGTCGTCCGTCAGGGACTGATAGACGTATGTGCGCTTGGTCCTGGGACTCGTCGCCCAGATGCAGAACTTCTGCGACGCCTTCGCCGAAGGAGGGATCACTGAGGTACCGGCGGCATAGCCCTTGGCCTTGAGCGCCCTCAGTGCGACCTCGGGATCCATCCGCTTCTTGGCGGCCTGCTCCTTCTGCATGGCCTTCGCGGCACTGATCAGGTCCTCACCGAGGGCGCGGTTGGCGGCCTGGGTCTTCTTGGCTGCCGCGGCCTTGCGGTCCCTGGCCTCATCCTCCGCGCTCGGGCCGGTGCTGCACGCTCCGAGGAGCAGCGCGCTGGTCGTCAGGACGGCGAACAATGGACGGATCATGTGATGGTTCCCCCGAATGAAGCGTTTTCGTGACACACGTTCGCGTCGCGATCACGGACAGTCTCTCGTACACGCGCCAGATGTGAAATCGTGCCGTTCAGCTGCCCCGCAGGATCCACTCATCGAGGTGGGGTGCCTCGGTGCCAATCGTCGTGTCGTCCCCGTGCCCCGTGTGCACGACGGTCTCGCCCGGCAGGGTCAGGAGCCGGTCCCGGATCGACTCGATGATCGTGTCGAAGTCTCGAGTACGACCGGCCGGTCGCGCCGGGCCCGCCGGCGAAGAGCGTGTCGCCGGTGAAGACCGCGCCGAGCTCCTCGACGTACAGGCACGTGCTGCCCGGCGAGTGACCGGGTGTCGGCACCGCGTGGAGCGTCGACCCGGCGACGGTGAAGGTCGCTCCGGTGCCGAGCTCCTGGTCGGGAGGGGTGTCGTGCTCGGCATCCCAGAGCATTCGGTCGGCGGGCGGGAACCACACCTGGGCGCCGGTGGCTCGGCCCAGCTCGACCGCGGCGTTGATGTGATCGTTGTGGCCGTGGGTCAGGACGATCGCCAGCACCGAACGCCCGTCGATCGCGTCGAGGATTGCCTCGGCGTCGTGGGCTGCGTCGATCACGACGACCTCGGCGTCATCGCCGATGAGCCACACGTTGTTGTCGACGTCCCAGCTGCCACCGTCCAGGGCGAACTGGCCCGACGTGACGACCTTCGCGATGCGAGCGACCATGTCACAGCTCCACGACCGATCGCAGGACGCCGCCCTCGTGCATCTTGGCGAACGCCGCCTCGACGTCGTCGATGCCGATCGTCTCGGTCACGAACGCGTCGAGGTCCAGACGCCCCTGCAGGTAGAGGTCGACGAGCATCGGGAAGTCGCGACTCGGCAGACAGTCGCCGTACCAGGACGACTTGAGCGAGCCGCCTCGACCGAACACGTCGAGCAAAGGGATCTCCAGCTGCATGTCGGGAGTCGGCACACCGACGAGCACGACGGTCCCGGCCAGGTCGCGGGCGTAGAACGCCTGCTTCCACGTCTCGGGCCGGCCGACCGCGTCGATCACGACATCGGCGCCGAAACCACCCGTCAGCGCCTGCACCGCCTCGACGACGTCACCCTCGGTGGCATTGATCGTGTGCGTCGCGCCCATGCCGCGCGCCCACTCGAGCTTGCGGTCGTCGACGTCAATCGCGATGATCGTGCCCGCGTTGGCCAGGCGTGCGCCCGCGATCGCGGCACTGCCGACCCCACCGCAGCCGATGACCGCGACCGAGTCGCCACGCTGCACGTTGCCGGTGTTGATCGCCGCGCCCAGCCCGGCCATGACACCGCAGCCCAGCAGACCGACGGCTGCCGGCGAGGCTGACGGGTCGACCTTGGTGCACTGGCCGGCCGCGACCAGCGTCTTGTCGGCGAACGCGCCGATTCCCAGTGCCGGGGAGAGCTCGGTGCCGTCCTCGAGTGTCATCTTCTGCGTGGCATTGTGCGTGTTGAAGCAGTACCAAGGACGGCCGCGCAGGCACGCCCGGCACTGGCCACACACCGCACGCCAGTTGAGCACGACGAAGTCACCCGGTGCCACGTCGGTGACTCCTTCACCGACCGACTCGACCACGCCTGCGGCCTCATGGCCCAGCAGGAACGGGAACTCGTCGTTGATGCCGCCTTCGCGGTAGTGCAGATCCGTGTGACACACCCCGCAGGCCGAGATGTCCACGACAGCCTCGCCTGGTCCCGGGTCGGGGATCACGATGTTCTCGACGGTCACCGGCGCACCCTTGGCGCGGGCGATCACCCCTCGTACGGTCTGCGGCATGCGAACTCCCTCGTATGGCGTGGTTCACACCGAACGTACCCGGCCGACACACGCAGCGGTGGGCCGGACGCGTCGTCGGGTCACCCTTGGAGCCGAGGGGATCCCTTGTTTGGCGCCTCCGGCGGGACGCCTTCGGCGTGATGGCGAAGGCGCGTCGATGGGGCCCGACTCGAGTCGCTCGCGTATTTCACTCGATGAAGAAGGCCCTCCACCCCACACAAACGAACAGAAGGCCCGCCACCGCTGCTCGGGTGGAGGGCCTTCTTCATTCGAGTGGAGCCGAGGGGACTCGAACCCCTAACCCCCTGCTTGCAAAGCAGGTGCGCTACCAATTGCGCCACGGCCCCGTGTTCGTGCTGGTCCCGGGTCAGACCTTGTCGCTGGCGGCGGCCCACGTGTCGGTGGGCTTGCCCTGCTTGGACTTCGACACGGCCCAGAAGACACCGGCCGCAGCCAGCCCGAGGGCGATGATCTTCTTCATGGAACCTCCTGTGCGAGTGGGCGTACGAGGACTTGAACCTCGGACCTCATCCTTATCAGGGATGCGCTCTAACCAAGCTGAGCTATACGCCCGCAACAGCGGTGAACTTTACCTCAACCACTCCAGCAACTACCAATCGGGACCCCGACATGGGCCGAGAGCCGCGCGCCCTATTTTTCTTCGGCGAACGTGACGTCGACACCACCGAGCAGTTGCGCTGCCAAGTTGTAGAGATGCGCACCGATCGTGGCCAGTGCCGTCGTCAGGATGACGTTGATCGCCGACAGCACGAGGGTCAGTCCGACCATGCGGCCGAAGCCGAGGTAGTCGGTGATGTTGAAGCTCGAGGAGTCGTCGCTGAGGACCGAGGTCACGCTGCCGTTGATCTGGTCCCAGACCCCGGTGGCTTCCATGACGACCCAGAAGATCGTGACCGCGACCACTGCCACGATCATCATCGCGACCGAGATAGCGAACGCGAGACGGGTGACCGACCAGGGCTCGATGTGGGTGAGGCGCAGGCTCGCGCGCCGCGTCGACTCCGGCTCGGGTGAAGGCGTGAGGGTCGCACCAGACTTGGTCTTGATCGACTCGCGGTCCTTGCCGAGCTTGTCCTTGACTGCCGGGATCACCGCGGTGGTCGACGGCGAGGGCTTGGTCGTACGCGCGTAGTCGGCCGCTGTGAGAGGCCGGCTGTCGGACGATGCGCCGTCGCCATCAGAAGATGCCTTGGGCTCTGACTTGTCCTCTGCCTTGGGCTCAGCCTTGGTCGGCTGCGCGGGACGAGGCCGGCCCTTGTCGGTCTGCGGTCCGCTGGAGGATGCCGACGTGTTCGCCGCACTCTTCTTGGTGGGCCCACCCGCAGCGCCCTTGGTGCCGGTCGACTTCTTGGCCGGTGAAGTCACCGGTTTGGGGATGCGGGGAATCTGCTGGGTCGGCGCCGCGTCTCCCGCGCTGGAGCCCGGCGCAGAGGTCGAGTCCTGCTTGTCGTCTTCGGTCACTGATCCTGGTCCTCGTCGGTCGACGTCTGTTCGGCCTGCGCCTCGTCCTGCGGGAGCTCGGTGTTGCGCGCGATGGTCACGACCCGGTCATCCCCCTTGAACTTCACGAAGCTCACCCCCATCGTGCCACGCCCGGTCGGATTCACCCCCGAGACGAGGCTTCGAGTGACCTGACCGCCGGCCGTCACGGAGATGACGTCGTCGCTGTCGACCAGCACCAGTCCGCCGACGAGCTCGCCGCGGTTCTCGGTGATCTGCATGGCCTTGATGCCCAGACCACCCCGGCCTTGCAGGCGGTACTGCTCGACGGGTGTCTTCTTGGCGAAGCCGCCGTCGGTGACCGTGAAGACGTAGAGCTGGTCCTCCTCGGGCACCTCTTCGGACTCCAACGCGCCGGCGGACCGGCGGATCACCGACATCGAGAGCATCGCGTCTTCTTCGCGGAACTTCATGCCCGTGACACCGGACGTGGCGCGCCCCATCGGCCGAAGCTGCTCGTCGTCGGCGCGGAAACGGATCGCCTGCGCCTTGCGCGAGATGAGGATCAGGTCGTCCTCGGGGGTCACCAGCTCCGCGCCGATCAGCTCGTCGTCGTCGTCGCGGAAGTTGATCGCGATGACTCCGGCCTGTCGGGGGCTGTTGTAGTCGCCGAGCCGCGTCTTCTTGACCAGGCCCTTCTTGGTCGCCAGCACCAGGTAGGGCGCCTGCTCGTAGTCGCGGATCGCGAGGACCTGTGCGATCTCCTCGTCCGGCTGGAACGACAGAAGGCCGGCGACGTGCCCGCCCTTGGCGTCGCGTCCGGCCTCGGGCAGCTGGTACGCCTTGGCGCGGTAGACCCGGCCCGCCGTCGTGAAGAACAGGATCCAGTGGTGGCTCGTCGTCGGGAACATGTGCTCGACGAGGTCATCGCCGCGCAGCGCCGCACCACGTACGCCCTTGCCGCCGCGGTTCTGCACGCGGTAGAGGTCGGTCTTGGTGCGCTTGGCGTAACCACCCTTGGTGATCGTGACCACGACCTCCTCGTCGGGGATCAGGTCCTCGTCGGACAGGTCACCGTCGGCCGGGATGATGTTGGAGCGCCGGTCCGTGCCGAACTTGTCGACGATCGCCGTGAGCTCGTCCGACACGATCTGCCGCTGCCGTTCGGGCTTGGCGAGGATGTCCTTGTAGTCGGCGATCTCGCGCTCGAGCTCGGCGAGGGTGTCCATGATCTTCTGCCGCTCGAGGGCCGCGAGCCGGCGAAGCTGCATCTCCAGGATCGCGTTGGCCTGCAGCTCATCGATGTCGAGCAACGTGATCAAGCCCTGCCGCGCCTCGTCGACCGTCGGGCTGCGGCGGATGAGGGCGATGACCTCGTCGAGGGCGTCGAGCGCCTTGGCGTAGCCGCGGAAGATGTGCGCCTTGGCCTCGGCCTCGTCGAGCAGGTACTGCGTGCGGCGCTGGATGACCTGGATCTGGTGGTTGATCCAGTTGCTGACGAAGCCGTCGAGCGTCAGGGTGCGCGGGACCTCGTCGACGAGCGCCAGCATGTTGGCGCTGAAGTTGGTCTGCAGCTCGGTGTGCTTGTAGAGGTTGTTGAGCACGACTCGGGCGACGGCGTCCTTGCGGATCTCGATCACGATGCGACGTCCGACGCGCGACGACGACTCGTCACGCAGGTCGGAGATGCCCTGGAGGCGACCGGTGTTGACCAGGTCGGCGATCTTGCGCATGAGGTTGTCGGGGTTGACCTGGTAGGGCAGGCCCGTGACGACGAGCTGGATGCGACCCTTGGTGTCCTCCTCGATCGACACGATCGCGCGCATCATGATCGAGCCGCGACCCGTGCGGTACATGTCCTCGATGCCCTTGGTGCCGACGATCAGCGCGTCGGACGGGAAGTCTGGACCCTTGACCCGCTCGATCAGCGCCTCGAGCAGCTCTTCCTTGCTGGCGTCGGGGTTGGCCAGTGCCCACTGAGCACCTTCGGCGACCTCGCGCAGGTTGTGCGGCGGGATGTTGGTCGCCATGCCGACCGCGATGCCGGCCGAACCGTTGACCAGCAGGTTGGGGATGCGCGACGGCAGGACCGTCGGCTCCTGCGAGCGGCCGTCGTAGTTGGGGCGGAAGTCGACGGTGTTCTTGTCGATGTCGCGCACCATCTCCATGGCGATCGGCGCGAGCCGGCACTCGGTGTATCGCATCGCAGCGGCGCCGTCGTCACCCGGGGAACCGAAGTTGCCCTGCCCGTCGATCATCGGCGCGCGCATGACCCACGGCTGCGCCAGGCGTACGAGGGTGTCGTAGATCGCGGTGTCGCCGTGCGGGTGGTACTGACCCATGACGTCACCCACGATGCGCGAGCACTTGGAGAAGCCGCGATCGGGGCGGTAGCCGCCGTCGAACATCGCGTAGAGCACGCGCCGGTGCACGGGCTTGAGGCCGTCGCGTACGTCCGGCAGTGCGCGCGACACGATCACGCTCATCGCGTAGTCGATGTAGGAGCGCTGCATCTCGTCCTGCAGCTCGACCGCTTCGATCCGGTCGTGCTCGGGGGTGTCGTCTCAGTCATGGTTCAGTCCTGTCAGGTCAAAT
>CAVXBS010000016.1:0-12485 GCA_963759975.1 uncultured Actinomycetota bacterium | reverse complement strand
TAGCTTTCCTAAATGCAGTCTTGAATGAGTCTTGGAAGTCTCGCTCGCCCGCCGTCACAGCGGGCGAGTACGAGACCTCGTCACCAGCGGTAGTGAGCGAAGGCCTTGTTGGCTTCGGCCATCTTGTGCGTGTCTTCACGCTTCTTGACGGCGCCGCCCAGACCGTTCGAGGCGTCGAGCAGCTCGTTCATGAGGCGCTCGGCCATGGTCTTCTCACGGCGGGCCCCGGCGAAGCTGACGAGCCAGCGCAGGGCCAGGGTGTTCTGACGCGAGGCGCGAACCTCGATCGGGACCTGGTAGGTCGCGCCACCGACGCGGCGGCTCTTGACCTCGATCGACGGCTTGACGTTGTCGAGCGCACGCTTGAGCGTGATGACCGGATCGGTGCCCGACTTCTCGCGGGTGCCTTCGAGCGCGGTGTAGACGATGCGCTGGGCGACCTGCTTCTTGCCGTCGACCAGGACCTTGTTGATGAGTGAGGTGACGAGCTGGCTCCCGTAGACGGGGTCAGTCTCGACGACGCGCTTCGGCGCCGGACCCTTACGAGGCATTAGCTCTTCTCCTTCTTGGCGCCGTACAGGCTGCGGGCCTGCTTGCGGCCCTTGACGGCCTGCGTGTCCAGGGCGCCGCGGATGATCTTGTAGCGGACACCGGGAAGGTCCTTGACGCGGCCACCGCGCACGAGCACGATCGAGTGCTCCTGCAGGTTGTGACCCTCGCCGGGGATGTATGCAGTGACCTCGGTGCCACTCGAGAGCTTCACACGGGCAACCTTGCGGAGCGCGGAGTTCGGCTTCTTCGGAGTGGTGGTGTAGACGCGGGTGCAGACACCGCGGCGCTGAGGTGAACCCTTGAGCGCGGGAGTCGTCGTCTTGACGACCTTGCGCTGGCGGCCCTTGCGGACCAGCTGGTTGATCGTGGGCACTACAAACTTCCTTCTTCTGACTGGTGTGAGCCATGAGTCGTGATGCACTCGCCACCGTGCAATCCGGCAGGATGCGTGCATCGGCCTGAATGGTTCAGGCACAGCAGCCAATACTACCGGGCTGCGTCGGTAGATTCCAAACCGAGACCGATGCGGGATTCAGGCCCTCAGGGCGTGGTCGGGCCGTCGAACAGGATGCGCCCGTCGACTCCCTGGAAGTCGAGCCGTTCGGGACCCATCCGCTTCCACAGCGCGAGGTAGAGCTCGGCCGCCGTGCCGCTCACGGATTGGTCGGCGTCGAGCGAGGGGTGCAGCTGCAGCGGCGGGCCGTTCTCGCCGTCGCCCGGCGCGATGAGCCACGACTGCTGCGTGTCGGTGGCGACCAGCCGGATCCGGGAGCGTACGTCCGGGCGTTGCTTGCGGGCCGTCATGCGAGGGAAGAAGATCTGCAGGACCTCGTCGACGCCGTCGGCGGCGATCGAGGGGGCCACACCCCACTCCTGCTCGTCGATGCCCAGGGCCTGGGCGGCGTCGACGGCGTGCACCGTCGCCTCGTGCATCTGGCGGCGCACCCAGAACGACGCACGCTCGTCGACGTACGAGAAGTTGGGCACCGGCTCATCGGGGCTGACCGCCTGGAGGGCACCGAGCAGGGCCGTCGCGGTGCCGGCGTACCACTCGACGATCGGCTCGGTGACGAGCGGCTGCGGGTCCGGCAGCCGCTGGCCGCTGAGCACCGTCGCGGCCGCCCATCGGTGGGTCGTGCCGAGATGGATCGCGAGGTCGCGGACGGTCCAGCCCGGGCACCCGGGTACGGACTCATCCCCCGCCGCCTTGCCGGCCAGCTCGGCGAACCGCGACATGGCCGAGCCCAGCTCGATCATGTGGTCCATGTCGGTCAGCTTCCGGTCAGGGGGCGAGGAGTTGTGCGAGGTGCAGCGCCTTCACCGAGGCTAGGTCGTCGAGCTGGGTCCTGCAGGAGAATCCGTCAGCGACAACGACTGCGCCGGCTGCGGCGTTACGAACCGCCGGCAGGAGCTGCTGCTCGGCCACCGCGACCGAGACCTCGTAGTGCCCCTTCTCGACCCCGAAGTTGCCGGCCAGGCCGCAGCAGCCGGACAGCCGCTGGATCGTGGCACCGGTCGACTCCATCACCGCCATGTCCGCCTCGAAGCCGAGCACCGACGCCTGGTGGCAGTGCGGCTGCACGACGAGCGTCGTGCCGGTGAGGTCGGGCGCCTGCCAGCCCTCGGTGCGCTGCAGCAGCTCCGACAGCGTGAACACGCCGCGCGCCACGTCGACGGCACGCGGGTCGTCCAGCAGCTCGACGGCGTCAGAGCGCAGCACCGCGAGGCATGACGGCTCGAGGCCGACGACCGGCACCCCGGCCGCGACGTACGGGTGTAGCTGCTCGACGGCTCGCGCGATCATCGTGCGAGCCGTGTCGAGCTGCCCCGTCGTGATCCAGGTCAGCCCGCAGCACTGGGGACGGCCCAGCACCTCGACGTCGTAGCCCGCGGCGTCGAGCACCTCCAGCGCCGCGCGGCCGCCGTCGGTGGAGAAGTACTCGGTGAACGAGTCGGCCCAGATGACAGCCTTGGGCCGGCCCGCCTCGACGCGCGGACGTGCCGACCGTGTGAAGCGCTGCGTGGCGAACGTCGGGAGGCTGCGCCGCTGGTCGACCCCCGCGACCCATCGGGCGAGCGAGCGGATGCCCGGCGTGCGGAGGCCGAGGTTCGCGAGCCATGCGATCGGGGACGTGACCCGCGCCCAGAACGGCAGCCGGCCGAGGATGTAGTGGCTTCGCGGGCGGACGCGGCCCTTGTACGACTGATGGAGCACCTCGGACTTGTAGCGTCGCCATGTCGGTGCCGGTCGGGCAGTCGCTGGCACAGCCCTTGCAGGACAGGCAGAGGTCGAGGGCCTCGTGGACCTCCGGAGCCCGGAACCCGCCGGTCACCAGGCGGCCGTCGATCATCTCCTGCAGCACCCGCGCGCGACCGCGGGTCGAGTCCTTCTCGTCGCGCGTCGCCTGGAAGGACGGGCACATGACGCCGTTGGATCCGGCGTTGTCGGCGATGCACTTGCCGACGCCGGTGCACCGGTGGACGGCCTTGCCGAAGTCGCCGTCGTCGTGCAGCAGCCGCAGCCCGAGCCGACCGTCGAGCCGGTCTCGCGATGACTCCGGGCCGCGCAGGTCCGCGTCGAGCGGTCTCGGGCGTACGAGGACCCCCGGGTTGAGCAGGTCGTCGGGGTCGAACACGCCCTTGACCTGGGCGAACAGGTCGATGGCCTCGGCCGAGTACATCAGCGGGAGCAGCTCGGACCGCGCGCGCCCGTCTCCGTGCTCGCCCGAGAACGATCCACCGTGCGAGGCCACGAGCGTCGCGGCGTCGAACATGAACGACCGGAACAGCTCCTTGCCGCCGGCAGCGTCGAGCGGGAAGTCGATGCGTACGTGGATGCAGCCGTCGCCGAAGTGCCCGTACGGCACGCCGTCGAGCCCGTTCTCACGCAGCAGCGCGTCGAACTCGCGCAGGTAGGTGCCGAGCTTGGCGGGCGGAACGGCGGCGTCCTCCCACCCCGACAAGCGCCTTGCCGGGCAGCGTGCGGGTCGCGAGTCCGGCACCCTCCTCACGGATGCGCCACAGCACGGCCTGCTCGCGCGGATCGGTGACGACGCGGCTCGCGATCGCCGACGACGCGGCGGATGCCCGCTGGACCGTGTCGGCGACGAGTCCCGGCTCGTCGCCGGAGATCTCGACGAACAGCCAGCCCTGGCCGCGGGGCAGCTCGGGCACGGAGCCCTCGTGCGTACGGAAGACGTCGACGATGCGGGAGTCGAGGCCCTCGCACGCCGTCGGGCCGAACGGCAGCAGTGCCGGCACGTCGTCGCCGGCGTCGGCCATCGAGGCGTAGCCCAGCACGAGGATCTGCCGGTGCGGCGGGTCCTCGACGAGCCGCACGGTCGCCGAGGTCATCGTCGCGAGCGTCCCCTCGGTGCCGGCGAGGAACGTCGCGACGTCGAAGCCACGCTCCGGCAGCAGGTGCTCGAGGCTGTAGCCCGAGACCTGGCGGCCGAACCTGCCGAACTCGGTCCGGATCGTGCCGAGCCCCGTCTGCACGACCTCCTCGAGCCGGTCGAGGGTCGGCGACCCCGTACGTCGTCCTGACGCCGACGGACAGCTGCTCCCCCGCCATCGTCACGACGTCGAGCCCCACGACGTTGTCGGCCGTGCGCCCGTACGCCAGCGCCCTCGAGCCGCACGCGTTGTTGCCGATCATCCCGCCGACCGTGCAGCGGGTATGGGTCGAGGGGTCCGGCCCGAAGCGCAGGCCCAGCGGTGCTGCCGCCTTCTGCAGCACTGCATGGACGGTGCCCGGGTCCACACGAGCCGTGCGCGCTTCCATGTCGATGTCATGCACGCGATTGAGGTACCGGGTGAAGTCGATGACGACACCCGTGCCGACCGCGTTGCCCGCGATCGAGGTGCCCGCGCCGCGCGAGGTCAGGGGCGTGCCGGTCAGACGGCAGGCCTCGACAGTGGCGAGCACCTCCTCGACGCTGCGCGGGCGTACGACGACCTGTGGCACGACGCGGTAGAGCGAGGCGTCCGTGCTGTAGAGCGCCCGGACGAGGGTCGAGTCGTCCACGTCGGCCACCCCAAGGCGGCGGAGCTCACCGACGACGTCAGCCGTCACGACACTGGTCACGGCTACCACAGCTCGATCGACTCGTCGAGGATCGTCGCGACGGCATCCTCGGTGACCTCGAGCGGAGCAGTCGCCAGCAGGCGCTGCTGCTTCATGGTGCCCTCGACGAGCGCATCGATGTCGCCGGCCGTGAAGCCGACCGCGCCGATGCCTCCAGGGATGCCGACGTCGCGCATGATGCCGGCGAGCACCTGGGGCAGCAGCTCGGCCGGGTCGTCGGGCCGCTCGGCACCGGGGGCCAGCAGCTCGGCCGCGCGGAGATGGCGCTCCGGCGACGCCTGGAACGTGTAGCGGAACGCCGCCGGGGCCGTCAGCGAGACGGCCATCCCGTGAGGGACCATCGCATGATCGGTGTCATAGCCCTCCGGGTGGAAGTCACGGACCTGGCCGGCGATCGGATACGCGTTGGCGTGCGGGATGTGCACGCCGGCATTGCCGAAGCCGAGCCCGGCGAACGTGGCGGCCATCGCGACCTCGTTGCGGGCCGCGAGGTCGTCGCCGTCGCGAACGGCCCTGCGGAAGGACGACGCCATGAGGCTCAGCGCCTTCTCGGACCACATGTCGGCGATCGGGTTGGCGCCGCAGTAGGGCACTCGCTCGTCGGCGCGCTTGTGCTCGTACGACTCGAACGGCCGAGCCGTGTAGCTCTCGAGCGCGTGGCACAAGATGTCGAGCCCCGACGCCGCGGTGACGCCCGCCGGCTGGGTGAGCGTCAGCTCGGGGTCGACGATCGCAAGGGTCGGCCGCAGCCTGGCGTGCGAGATGCCGGTCTTGACGTGCTGGCTGACGACGTCGAGGACACAGATCGTCGTGCTCTCACTGCCCGTGCCGGTCGTCGTCGGCAGCGCGATGAGCGGCAGCAGCGGGTGCTGCGGCGCCCGGGCCTTGCCGACCGGGGCGTTGACGTAGTCCATCAGCTCGCCCTCGTTGGTCGTCAGGAGGTTGACGGCCTTGGCGGTGTCGATGCTGCTGCCTCCGCCGATCGCGACGATGGCGTCGAACGGACCCTCCGCGCGGGCGAAGTCGATCGCCTCGATGAGGCTCGCGTCCGTGGGCTCGACCCTGGAGCGGTCGAAGACGACCACGTCGAGCGAATCGGCGCGCAACGCCTCGGCCACCTCACCTGGGCGCGCCAGTTGCCGCGACGCCGGGGTCCGTGACGATCAGGACCCGCCTGGCACCGAGCTGCGCGAGGTCATGACTGAGCTCGTGCCGCGCTCCGACGCCGAACTTCAGGCCCGGCGCGCCGTACGTGAAAACCGTCTCGGGATGCGCTGGGTGGAAGCTCGTCACGGTGCGCTCCTTCGGTCTGGGCACGTACAGCGTACTAGCATGCTACTCCGGTGGCGACGCCGCTCGGCCAGGTACGTACAGGTGAGCCCGCAGGCGATCGGCCCATCCGGGTTCGGCGGGAGGATCGTCAGGGGTGGCCGCCTGGGCCATGAGCAGCGCACCGGTGTTGACGAGGTGCTCCTCCATGCGCGCAGCAGCGGCCTCGGAGTCTCGCGCCGCGATCGCCTCGACGATCGGCACGTGCTCGTCCAGGATCTCCGCCATGCCCCGCGAGCGGTGCAGAGTCGAGGCGCCACGCGTCAGGATCGAGTCCCGCAATGCGGTGACCTCGTGCTGCGCCCTCGCATTGCCGAGGATGGCGCCGACGGCGTGATGAAGGGCCTTGTCGTGCGCGGTGAACCGCGACTCGTCGCCGTGCTTCGCCGCGTCACGCATCGCGTCGAGCTCCGCCTCGAGCAGCTGCACGTCGGCAGCGCTTGCGTGCGCCGCGGCGTACGCGGCCGCCGGGACCTCGATCATCAGCCGCAGCTCGAACACCGCGCGGATGTCCCCGACGGAGACCCCCCGGATCCGCACACCGCGGTTGCGCTCGATCGTGACGAGACCGATGTCGGCAAGCCGCAGCACCGCTTCGCGGACCGGCGTACGGGAGACGCCGAGCAGGTCGGCGAGGCGGTAGATCGAGTGGAGGGAGCCGGCGGGGAACTCACCGGAGAGGATGGATTCTCGCAACGACGCGAACACGCGATCCGTCGTCGTGATGCGCGCGGCCATGACCTGCTCCTCTCCGGACGCCGGACCATCTGCCCCGGGCCCTTGGGCGGGAACGATATCGTGTGGTGTTGGTGCACGAGATCTCGTCGCGAAGGCGTTGCTCGGAACGCCTGTACGACCGCGTCCCCGACGGGGACCTCGACGAGGGGATCGCATGAAGTCTCGACGCTTCCGAGTCGTGTTGTCGCTGGTTGCGCTGACCTTTGTCGCCGCGTGCGACGGCGCCGGGTCCGAGGGTGCCCCCTCCCCGACCTCGACGCAGACGACGACCCAGCCGCCTGACGTGAGCGAGCACGAGTCGGGGCCCGAGAGCCCCATCGCGTACGGACTGCAGGCGCCCAAGGGCGCGACGCAGCTCGGACCCCTGATCCGCTATCGCAGCGCCCGCCTCATCGCCGCATACCTGCCCGAGCTCAAGGCCGCGCAGGCTCAGAAGGACGCCGAGGCACGGGACAAGGCCAACGAGCAGGCCAGCGAGGGCACCCCGCCGACGCCGACCACGCCGACGCCCGACACCCGGCCCAGCGATGACTCGTTCAAGCTGCTCAAGGACCCGCCCAAGCCCGACTCGACGATCTCGCTGATGCGGATCGACGGCGATCCCACGGATGTCGTGCGACGGATGCTGTCGCAGATCGCCGCGCTCCTGCCGGACGCCAGCATCGTCACGGACGACCTGAGCGCCTACTGCCGCGCGAGCCAGCGCCGCATCACGAGCTGCCGGCTGGACGTGCGCGGCACAGCTCAAGGCGATCGCGAGATCCGCGTCCTGCTGACGGTCGATCCGGGCAACCTCACGACACGCACGTCGGGCCCCTCGGACCTGACACACCCGGTCATGACGCTGTCGGTCGAGTACGTCGGAGAGCCGCGCCAGGGCCAGCTGTCGCGTGAGTCCAACTCGCTCGACGGCGTCAAGGGCATCGAGGACCAGCCCGAGAAGTCGGGCCTCATCTGGCCCAAGATGGACGAGGACGCGCCGAGCACGAGCAAGCTGCTCAACGGCTGGGTGGCGCCGACGAGTGCCACGATCCTGCTGAGCGGCTATCACCCGCGGTTCGTCGTCATCACGGCCAAGCACGCAGTCGACGCCGACGTGACCGCCGAGCAGTACGTCCTGGGCAACAGCCCCAACGGGCGCATCACCAAGGACGTCGTCGAGGACCTCAACGAGGTCAGCACGACCTACACGACGCGCACCAAGAACGGCAGCACGGCACGGGCGACGTACGTCTTGTCGGCGCGCGGCAACTACACCGTGCTGTTCTACGACCCGGCGACGAACTGATCCAGCTGCTCGACGGCATGGGTGACCACCGGCAGCACCGGCCCCGTCGCTGAGCCGATCTCGGCGAGCGGCACCCACCGCACCAGGTCGGTCGTGCCGCCGACGTCGACGACGTGCGGCTCGATCGTGGGGTCGACCTCGACCGCGTAGAGCAGGTGCACGCCGTGGTAGTCCTCGTACTGGTCGCCGCGCCCCACCTCGACGATGTGCACGTGGTGGACGTCGACGAGCCGGGCACTGATCGCCTCGAGACCAGCCTCCTCGTACAGCTCGCGCCGCACGGTGTCGTGCGGCGACTCGCCGTGGTCGACACCTCCGCCCGGCAGCGTTCCACGCCCCGACGGGATAGCCCATCGGCGAGATCCGGGTCAGCAACAGACGGTCTTCGTGCACCGCGACGGCGTACGCGCCCAGGCGCTGGGTGCGGGACGGATCGACCACTCATGCTCCCCACTGATTCGTCATGGTGCACGTTCAGGCAGTGCTTATAGAGTCAACCACAATGAGCGCCCTCGAACCGCTGCCCGTCACCACGTCTCCGGCCAAGGAGCGCGTGGCCTACCTCGACAATGCCCGCTACTGGGTCATGCTCCTGGTGGTGATCGGCCACTCGCTCACGCAGTTCACCGACATGGACTCCGCTCGCGGGGTCTACGTGTGGATCTACTCGTTCCACATGCCGTTCTTCATCCTGATCTCCGGCTACACCGCTCGCCGCTACATGGGCGACGCCCGTCAGGTACGCCGCATCGTCAGCACGCTGGTCGTGCCCTACCTCCTGGTCGAGACCACGCTGCAGCTGATCAGCCGGCACTACACGGGCGAGCCCGATCCGCTGATGATCCTGTCGCCGCAGTGGCTCGCGTGGTTCATGGCGGCGCTGTTCGTGTGGCGCCTGACGACCCCGATCTGGCGCGCGCTGAAGTACCCCATCACGACCTCGATCGTGATCTCGCTGCTCGTCGGGCTCATCGAGGTCCCCAACGTCCTGGCGCTGCCCAAGATCCTCGGCTTCCTGCCGTTCTACGTCGTCGGGCTGCACATGAGCCGCGAGCGCTTCGAGCGACTCACGACCACGCGGGTCCGTGCCGCGTCGGCCGTCGTGCTCGGCTCGGCGCTGCTGATCTGCTACGTGTACTCCAAGAACTGGACGACCGACTGGCTGCTGTGGAAGCAGCGCTACGACGAGGACCCGCTCAGTGCCACGGCGATCGAGGGCATCACGCAGCGGGCGGAGCTGTTGGCCATCGGATTCCTGCTGACCTTCGCTGCCCTGTCACTGGTCCCCCGCCGTCGCTCCTGGACCACGGCGCTCGGTGGCCGTACGTTCTACTGCTACCTGATCCACGGCTACATCATCGTGTACCTGCAGTACCAGTTCGACATCTTCGACCACATCGATCGCTTCGGCGTCGGAGCGGTGATCGGCACCAGCCTGGTCGCGGTCGTGGTCGCCAACCTGCTGATGACCAAGCCGGTCGCCACGACGTTCCGCCCGATCTTCGAGCCCAAGCTCACCTGGTTGTTCAGGGACATTCCGAAGCCGGCCGCTGCCCCAGCCCCTGGTCCGGCCGGCGAGCGCTCGACCGCCGGCTCGTGAGACGGGCGGCTGCGGCGCTCGCGTTCCTGGTCGTCGCCGCGTGCTCTGGGCCGGGCTCCGGCAGCGCGCCCTCCCCGTCGCCCACCGCCCGTGGGTCGGTCCCCGTCCTCGTGAAGACCGGCTGCGCCGACCTCGTCGTGCTCGGCCTGCGCGGATCTGACCAGGCGCTCGACAAGAACTTCGGCTCGGGACAGGAGATCCTGCGCTCCGTACGCGCAATGTCCACTGAGCTGCACCGCAGCTCCCGCACGACGGTCCGCCTCGAGGGCATCCCCTATCGCGCCCAGAGTGCGGCCAGCGCGTCGATCTACCAGGCCAACATCGACGACGGCGTCCTTCGCGCTCGGGCTCGCATCACCGAGCTCGCCCTGAGGTGCCCCGGCAGCAAGGTCGCGCTCGTGGGCTTCAGCCAGGGCGCCCAGGCCGTGCACGAGCTCGCCGCGCAGCTGTCGGCGACGATGCTACGGCGGGTCCCGCTGGTCGCGATGATCGCCGACCCGCGGCGCAACCCGGCCGACTCGATCGCCTCGTGGACGTACGGCACGTCCGCCAAGGGCCCGGCAAGCTCGGTCCGGGTCCCGCGCTCGGCTCGACCCTCAAGGGGCGCGCCATCGAGTTCTGCGCGTCGGGCGACGAGATCTGCAACTGGCCGCCCGGCGGCTACGCCGGCTCGCTGTCGGACACGCACCGGCACTTCTACGAGACGCCCGCCCATGCCCACGCGACCGGGCGCCAGCTGGCCAAGGTCCTGCGCGTCAACGGGGTGTAGAAAACGCACGAAGCCCCCGACCGATCGGCCGGGGGCTTCGTGCGTGTGGTGCCTGGCTACTTCTCGTACGACGTGAAGTCGAAGTCATCGAGCTGCACCGGAGCGGAGTCCGGGGCGCCGAAGCCGTAGTCGTAGTCGCCGTAGCCGGTGACGGCGTAGGCGGCCTGACGGGCCTCTTCGGTGGGCTCGACCCGGATGTTCTTGTAACGGTCGAGACCGGTACCTGCCGGGATGAGCTTTCCGATGATGATGTTCTCCTTGAGGCCGCGCAGCGCATCCGACTTGCCGTGGATGGCGGCGTCGGTCAGGACGCGGGTCGTCTCCTGGAAGGAGGCGGCCGACAGCCACGACTCGACGGCCAGCGAGGCCTTCGTGATGCCCATCAGGACCGGACGGCCGGAGGCGGGGGTGCCACCCTCGGCGACGACGCGTCGGTTCTCTTCCTCGAACTTGGCCCGATCGACCAGGTCACCCGGGATGAGGTTCGACGCGCCCTGCTCGATGACCGTCACGCGACGGAGCATCTGGCGCACGATGATCTCGATGTGCTTGTCGTGGATCGCGACGCCCTGCGAGCGGTAGACCTCCTGGACCTCGTCCACGAGGTGCTCCTGAGCCCGGCGGACACCGAGGATGCGCAGGACTTCCTGCGGATCCGGGGTGCCGTGCGTGAGCTGCTGGCCGACCTCGACGTGGTCGCCGTCGGCGATGAGCAGACGCGAACGCTTGGTCACGGGGTACTCGAGCACCTCGGAACCGTCGTCCGGCGTCACCACGAGCTTGCGCGTCTTGTCGGAGTCGTCGATCTCGACCCGGCCAGCGGACTCGGTGATCGGCGCACGACCCTTGGGCTGGCGTGCCTCGAAGAGCTCCACGACGCGCGGCAGACCGTGCGTGATGTCGTCTCCGGCCACACCACCGGTGTGGAACGTACGCATCGTCAGCTGCGTGCCGGGCTCACCGATCGACTGGGCCGCGATGGTGCCGACCGCCTCGCCGATGTCGACGAGCTTGCCGGTCGCGAGCGAACGGCCGTAGCACTTGGCGCACGTTCCGGCCTTGGCCTCGCAGGTCAGGACCGTACGGACCTTGATCTCCTCGACACCAGCCTCGATGAGCTGCGCGATCTCGACGTCGCCGAGGTCACCGCCGGCCGCGACGAGCACGTTGCCCTTGGCGTCGGTGACGTCAGTGGCGGCGCTGCGCGAGTAGGCCGACGTCTCGACGTTCTCGGCGGCGACCAGACGGCCGTCGTCGAGCTTCGTCGCGATGACCTTGGGCAGCCCACGCTCGGTGCCACAGTCGTCCTCACGGATGATGACGTCCTGGCTGACGTCGACGAGTCGACGCGTCAGGTAGCCCGAGTCGGCCGTACGCAGAGCGGTGTCCGCGAGCCCCTTGCGGGCACCGTGGGTGGCGATGAAGTACTCGACCACCGACAGGCCCTCACGGAAGTTGGCCTTGATCGGACGAGGGATGATCTCGCCCTTCGGGTTGGCGACCAGACCACGCATGGCGGCGATCTGACGGACCTGCATCATGTTTCCGCGGGCACCGGAGTCGACCATCATGAAGATCGGGTTGTCCTGGTCGAAGCCCTTCTCCATCTCGGCCGAGACCTCGGCAGTTGCCTGCGTCCAGATCTCGATGAGCTCCTGGCGACGCTCGTCCTCGGTGATGAGACCGCGGTCGAACTGCGTCTGGACCTTGGCCGCCTGCGCCTCGTACGTCGCGAGGATCTCGGGCTTGCGCGCGGGAGTCACGACGTCCTCGATGGAGATCGTCACACCGGAGCGCGTGCCCCAGTGGAAACCGGTGTCCTTGAGGTTGTCGAGGGCGTTGGCGACGTCGACCTTGGAGTAGCGCTCGGCGAGATCGTTGACGATCACACCCAGCTCCTTCTTGCCGACCTGGTAGTTGACGAAGCGGTAGTCGTCCGGGAGCGCCTCGTTGAAGATCGCGCGACCCAGGGTCGTCTCGGCGGTCTCGCCGCCGATGCGAACCTTGATGTGGCTCTGCAGCGAGATCTCGTGACGCTCGAACGCCATCATGGCCTCGGAGACCGAGCTGAAGGCGCGTCCCTCACCGGGCTGACCGTCACGCTCGAGCGTGAGGAAGTACA
>CAVXBS010000015.1:0-3290 GCA_963759975.1 uncultured Actinomycetota bacterium | reverse complement strand
TGCACTGCAACATGGTGCCTGTCACGCCGAGACGGGCTCGCTCTGGCGCTGGTCGAACGCGATCCGGGCGCGGACAATCGCTTCCTGGTTGCCCTCGGTCCACCGTACGAGCGACTGGATCGTCTCGATGAGCCCGCAGCCGAGGTCGGTCAACGCATAGTCGACGCGCGGAGGGACGACCGGGTGAACCGTGCGCTCGATCAGGCCGTCGCGCTCGAGGTGGCGCAGCGTCACGGTCAGCATGCGCTGGCTGACGCCGTCGATCTCACGTTTGAGCTCGGTGAACCGCAGGGTCCGATGGCCGAGCAGTGAGATGACCATCAGCGACCACTTGTCGGCGATACGGTCGAGGATCTGCCTGACCTCGCAGTCCTCGCGGGTGTCCCACTGGAACGCATCGGTCTCACCGGTTACGTCGCAGGAACCGGGTGACGTTGAAGTGCCTTCTTCCATAGTTCCTCATGGTGACGCAAGATGGGGTCAGTTACAAGAAGTAACTGCAAATTTCGGGAGGACAACCCATGAGCACGGCAACCCAGACCGAGGTCAGACGACTCGACGCACGGGGGCTCGGGCTGCTGCTCGTCCTCAGTGGTGCGCTGTTCCTCGAGGGCGCCGACATCGCGATGCTTGCTGTCGCGTTGCCATCGATCGGTGCCGAGTTCGACCTCGGTGCCGGCGGACTGCAGTGGGTCATGAGCGCGTACGTCCTGGGCTACGGCGGCTTCCTGCTCCTCGGCGGCCGTGCGGCAGACCTGCTCGGTCGCCGCCGGATGTTCTTGATCTCCCTCGCGGTGTTCGTCGTGTTCTCCGGAGTCGGCGGTCTGGCCACGGAGTCCTGGATGCTCGTGGTGGCACGATTCGTCACCGGTGTGGCGGCCGCGTTCATGACGCCCGCCGGTCTGTCGATCATCACGACCACGTACGCCGAGGGCGCCGCTCGCGAGAAGGCACTGTTGATCTACGGCGCGGCGGGCGCAGCCGGGTTCAGTCTGGGACTCGTGATGGGTGGATTCCTGACCTTGGCCGACTGGCGCTGGGTCTTCTTCGCTCCGGTCGTCATGTCCGCGTTGATCCTGGCGGCCGCGCTCCGGCTGGTCCCGGTGGACACCGTCGCGGCGCGCCGACGGGTCCGTGAGCTCGACCTGGGTGGTGCAGCCGCGCTGGCCGCCGGTCTGCTCCTGCTCGTCCACACCCTCGAACGGGCCTCGCACAGCTCCCTGCTCACGACGGCCGCCACAGGTCTCGCAGCCGTGGCCGCGCTGGCCGGCTTCGTGTCGATCGAGCGCCGGACGTCCGAGCCACTCGTGCGACTCGGCATCTTCTGGACCGGGGCGGTCGTGCGGGTCAACGCCGTGGCGCTGCTGTTCATCGGCGCCTTCTTCAGCTTCCAGTTCGTCGTGGTGCTCTATCTCCAGGAACTGCGCGGGTGGTCGACGCTGGAGACGAGCCTGACGCTTGTCATCATGGCGATCGACGGCATCCTGGCACCGACGCTCACCCCGTGGTTGGTGACCCGGTTCGGCCATGCACCGGTCCTGGCAGCAGGCGTCGGCGCACAGCTCCTGTCCTTCGCCCTGTTCCTGCCGATGACCGCCGACTGGTCGTACTTCGCGATGCTCCCCAGCCTTGTTGCGATGGGGTTCGCGTTCACCCTCGCCTACGGAACGCTCGCGATCGGGGCGACCGATGGTGTCGAGGAGGCGGAGCACGGCCTCGCCGGTGGTCTGCTCTACACGTCCTTCCAGATCGGTGCCGCGCTCGGTCTCGCGCTGGTCTCCGCCGTTCTCGTCGCAGTCGCGGACGGTGCGACGTACACGCTGGAGGACTACCGGGCGGCGCTCCTGGTGCCCCTCGGGGCGGCACTGATCGCCGTCGTCATCAGCGTGGTCAACGCCGTGGTGCGGCGACCGGAGCCGACTGGCGCGTCCGTGTGATCCACGAGAGGGTGTGACCATTCGATCACCGGTGGCCAGCAGGGGGCGCCGGGCACACAGGGGATGACCGATGATCGCTCGCGCACGCACTCTCACTCTCGTCGTCGCTTCCGCACTCGTCCTGGTCGGCTGCGGCTCGGGCAGTGATTCGGACGCCGGGGTCGCCGACCTCTCGGCCGACAAGATCCTCGCCAGGGCCGAGAAGCGGCTGGCGCAGGAGGAGTTCATCACCGTCAAGGGCAAGGGCAAGGACGAGAAGTCCAGCACCGAGATCGATGTCGACATGTCGTTCGCGGGCGAGACGGCCGCGGGCACTGTCGGGGTCAGCGGGATGACGCTCGAGGTGCTGAAGGCCGAGGGCAAGACGTACTTCAAGGCCGACAAGGAGTTCTTCGAGTCGAGCGGTGCACCGGCTGACGTCATGGACCTCATCGGCGGCAAATGGGTCCTGATCGATCCGAGCAACCAGAACTTCGCCGAGATCGGCAGCTTCGCGTCGAAGAAGGAGTTCTTCGGCGAGCTGCTCGATCCCAGCAGCAAGGTCACGAAGGGCAAGGACAGGAAGGTCGATGGCGTCGACTGCATCGCGCTCAAGGACAAGCAGGGCACCTTCTACTTCGACAAGAGCGACGCCAAGCCGGTCAGCCTGGTCGCAACGGATGACGGAGAAGGGACGCTCAACTTCTCGTACGACAAGGTCGACGAGGCGCAGGCGCCGTCCGCTGACGAGGTGCTCGACCTCGCCAACCTGCCCTCCTAGGCTCACGGGTTGATGCTGCTGCAGAGTGCCTTGAAGTCGGCACCCTCGGCCTTGCTGAACGCGCTCTTGTCGAACCAGCCCTGGTCCTGCACGTAGAACTCGTCGGCGTGGTCGGCCGACTCGTCCTTCAGCGTCTTGGTGCTGAGGTAGGTGGCGGCCTGGCCGCGTGAGGTCTTCACGAGCAGGCGGACCGTTCGGTAGTCCCGCCAGTCGAATCCCTCGGGGAGCGGCGATGTTGCCTGCAGGCCCTCCGGCGTCGTGCCGACGCTCAGCTCGTCGAGTGACCGAATGCCCGACCCGGGCTCGGGCGGCTTGGCAGGCAGTTCCGCCGAGGGCGTGAAACCGGGTGCCCGCAACACCAGCTGGAGCGGGGCCTTGTCGCCCTCGTCCTTGACGAATCCCAGCTCGATCTCCACGACATCGCGGCACGGCCCGCCGAACCAGATGTCCAGGTCGCCCTCCGCGGACTGCTGGAACCCGGCACCTCGCGGGTGATCGGATCGCTCTTGGGATCGCAGGCCGTGGTGAAGGCGAGCAGTGCCGCCATGGCGGCGACGGTGCCGGTGGCGCGGACGAGAGGTCGCGGTGTCGAC
>CAVXBS010000014.1:0-4664 GCA_963759975.1 uncultured Actinomycetota bacterium | reverse complement strand
GGTGCTGTGTGCGGTGCGGCGAGCCGTGCGTGGCGACGCCGTGAAAATGAAAGTACCTCACCATATGCACATTGTCGACCGTCGGCAATAGGTTTGTTGACAAGTTACTTTCGAGTGATCAAGATACGAAGGCGACTCAGTTCGTCGTGACGTGATCATCAGAGAGGGGAGCACCCGTGACAGAGTCCGGCCTGAGCAGGTTGAAGGCCTTGGAGCGCACCTCGACGTCGGATCGCATCAGCAGTGACCTGCGACAGATGATCATCGAGGGGTCGCTGCTGCCCGGGCGAACAGCTGGGTGAAGCGCGCATCGCCGACCAACTGGGTGTGTCCCGTGCGCCGGTCCGCGAAGCACTTCAGCAGCTCGTGCAGCAGAAGCTGGTGGTGGCCACGCGCAACAAGGGCGTCTCGGTCGTGAGCTTCACCCCTTCTGACATCTGGGAGATCTATGACGCCAGGTGCGCCATCGAGAGCCACGCGGCGGTACGCATCCTCGAGGGCGGACCGGGGTCGCGGGTCCGCGCGACCGATGCCTTGCGGACGGCTCTCGGCGCCCTGTCTGGCGGCGGTCAAACGCGGAGATCCCAGGGAAATCTCGACGACCGACCTGGAGCTTCCACATGACGCTCGGTCGCCATGGCGGACAACTCGCGCCTGGTCGACGCCTACTCGATCCTGTCTGCGCAGGCCCTGACCTGCATCAACCGGCTGGAGATCGTGCTGCCGTCCGGCGAGGAGATCATCGATGACCACGGGCGGCCTCATCGACGCCCTCGCCACCGGCGAACGGGACGTGGTCGTCGAGGCCATCACCGACTCACCTGACAGTTGCCGCGACCAACCTCACCACCCGGCCGGCCTAGCAGCTGTCGACTCCTCCACGGAATGCCCCCGACCAGCCGTCGGGGGCATTCTCCCTGCGCACCCGGGCGACGGGCGCGCCCGGACGATGCTGATCGGACAATGCTCACCGCTTCGTGGCATCAGGAGTCAGTCCGTCGCACTCGGACGCCCAGATGTGACCGGGATGTAAAATGAAAACTTTTTCTTGCAGATTGTCGACAATCGGCCGAAGAACGTGCTTCGATGAGTGAATTCACTCACACGTTTGAAGGGAACGACCCATGAGAGTCGGAACGAAATTCGCAGCAGCCGCCCTCGGATCAGTGCTCCTGGTCACCACCGCCGCCTGCGGCCCAGCGACAAAACACGAGCAGCTCTGATGGAAGTGGCGCCGGCAAGAGCTCCCTCGACATCGCCACGGTGAAGGCGGACCCCGCGGTGGAGAAGCTGGTCCCTGCCGACGTGAAGGCGTCGCGGCAGCCTGACGATGGCTGCGGACCTGCACTACCCGCCGACATCATTCCTCGGCTGAGGACAACCAGACGCCGATCGGCTACAACGTCGAGATCGCCCAGCTGCTCGGCAAGAAGATGGGCCTCAAGATCAAGATCAAGAACGTGTCGTTCGACAGCGTGATCCCGGGCATCGCCGCCGGACGCTACGACTTCACGGCGACGAACATGACGCCGACGCCTGAGCGCCTGAAGGTGCTGGACATGATCAAGTACTGGTCGGACGGCTCCTCGCTGGTGTTCAGCAAGGGGAACCCGTTGAAGCTCAGCTTGACCGACCAGGCGACGCTGTGCGGCCGCAAGATCGCGGTGATGTCAGGCACCACGCAGGCGGAGACCTACGTGCCGCTGATCTCCAAGGACTGCGCTGCCGAGGGCAAGAAGGCTCTGGATGCTGTTGTGCTGCCGAATGTCCAGGGTGCGCTACGCAGCTGTCGTCCAAGCGGGTCGACGCGGTCTTCTATGACACACCGTCGTTGGCGTGGGCGGCCAAGCAGCAGCCGCAGGCGTTCGAGCTGTTCCCCAAGCAGTACGTCAAGAAGGAGGGTGACGACATCGTCGCACTGGGTCTGGAGAAGGGTTCCCCTCTGACGCCGGCTCTGCACGCGGCGATGCAGTCGTTGATTGACGGACCCGAGTACAAGGCGACACTGGAGAAGTGGGGGCTCGGCTCGGGCGCCATTCCCAGCGCGTCAGTGGCGAAGTAATGACCATCGTCCTATCTGAGGAGGAGGTGACCCGCATGGATGCCGTCGCGAAGCCAAGAGCGCATAGGCGGGGCATGGCTGGAGTACGCCGCATGGACGGCCTGCGTGCTGGTCGCGGTGGGTGTCGCCCACACGCTGATCACCAATGAGAACTATCAGTGGGACGTGGTCGGGAAGTACTTCACCGCTTCAACGGTGCTGCGGGGACTTCGTCTGACGATCATCTTGACGGTCGTGGTGATGTTCTTCGGCACGATCCTGGCGATGGGCATAGCGGTGATGCGAGCCTCGTCGATCAGGCCGGTGCGGTTGCTGGCGTCGGCGTACATCACGTTCTTTCGTGGAACGCCTGTGCTGGTGCAGCTGATCTTCTGGTTCAACATCGCGGCGCTGTATCCGGACATCGCGATCGGGACCCCGTTCACGGACGTTCGCACGCGGTGGACGTGAACAAGCTGCTGAGTGCGACGACAGCGGCGATCATCGGGTTGTCGTTGAACGTGGCGGCGTACCTGGCCGAGATCATTCGCGGTGGTTTCGCGTCGGTCGACCGGGGCCAGATCGAGGCGGCGGACTCGCTGGGGATGAGCAGCGCGACGAAGCTGCGGCGGATCATCATCCCGCAGGCGATGCCGACGATCATCCCGGCCACGGGCAATCAGGTGATCGGGATGTTCAAGGAGACCTCGCTGGTCAGCGTGTTGGGTGTGGCTGAGCTGCTCCAAAGCACCCAGCTGATCTACGCGCGGACATACCAGACCATCCCGCGCCTGATCGTGGCCTGCCTCTGGTACTTGATCATGACCCTGGCCCTGAGGTACCGACAGTCGCTGATCGAGAAGAAGTACTCGATGGTCAGGTCACGAGTCAGCAATCAACCCGTCATCCTCGATGACGTCCTGGAGGGGAGGCACGATGAACGCCGGAGCAGCTGTCAAAGGTGATGGAACCGTCTACACCCGCGGGCTCCGCAAGTGCTACGGCGACCGGGTGGTGCTCGACAGCATCGACCTGGACGTCGCTTGCGGCGAGATCGTGTGGATCATCGGGCCCTCGGGCTCGGGCAAGTCGACCCTGTTGCGGGTCGTCGACGGGCTCGAGGAAGCCGACCGTGGTGTCTTGCGGGTCAACGGTGAGGATCTCGGATTCATCGAGACCGAGGACTCATACCGAGCCCTGAGCCGGGTCGAGGTCGCGGCGCAGCGCACCCGGATCGGGATGGTGTTCCAGCAGTTCAACCTGTTCCCGAACATGACTGCCCGGGAGAACGTGATGTCCGGGCCGGTGCTGGTCAAGGGCGCACCGAAGAAGCCGGCTGCCGAGCGTGCTGACACGTTGCTGTCCAGCGTCGGGCTCGAAGGGCACGGCGACCACTACCCGTGGCAGCTGTCCGGTGGCCAGAAGCAGCGCGTCGCGATCGCCCGGGCCTTGGCGATGGATCCCAAGGTCATGCTGTTCGACGAGCCGACCAGCGCCTTGGACCCCGAACGTGTGGGTGAGGTCCTGGCCGTCATGAAGGGCCTGGCCGAGCAGAGCATCACGATGCTGGTGGCGACCCACGAGATGGGCTTCGCCAGGGAGGTCGCCGACAAGGTCATCTTCATGGACGGCGGCTTGATCGTCGAACAGGGCCCGCCCGCCGAGGTCCTGGGCAATCCCCAGCCCCGCACCCGACAGTTTCTCGAGAAGGTGCTCGTATGACCGGTGGCCGGCTCGAGGCAGATGTCGTCGTCGTGGGGGCCGGCTCAGTGGGAAGCATGGCCAGCTGGCAGCTCGCGCAGCGCGCGGTCTGCGCGTCATCGGGGTGGACAGGTTCTCGATTCCCGGTCCGTTCTCCGCCTACGCCGGGGAGTCCCGCATCTTTCGCAAGGTCTATGTGGAAGGCGGGCACTACACGCCCCTCTTGCAGAGGGCACAGGACCTGTGGCGTGACCTGGAGAAGATCAGCGGGACCCGGCTGCTCCACACCGCCGGCGCGGTCACGATCTATGACGAGCACAACCCGCGGTTGGCAACGCTGCTGGCGGCCGCGCGAGAGCACGGCCTCGTCAGCGAGCTTCTGCGGGGTGATGAAGCCAGGACCAGGTATCCCGAGCACCTGATCAGGGACACCGACCTCACGATCTTCGATCCTGAGGGCGGTTACCTGAGCTCGGAGAAGGCCGTGACCGCCGCCTTGATGGAGGCGACCCGGCTGGGGCCACGTTCCTGGGAGACCGGAAAGCGCACAGCGTCGAGGCGTACGGTGACCGCTACCTCGTCCGGACCGATCAAGAAGAGATCATCGCCTCCCGGGTGATCATCTCGCAGGGCAACGGTGCCGGAGCGGTGTGCAAGGAGCTCGGTGTTCACCTTGCGGTTCGGCCGCAGGTGCTGACTTGGTTCCCCGCTGTGGACCCATCGATCTTCAGCAGGGCAGACCTGCCGGTCTTCCTGCGGCGTGCGGAGGAGGACGGACGGTCGGACGACGTCCAGTTCTACGGTTTCCCGAGCGCTGACGGTTGGACGGTGAAGGTCGTGGCGAGCCTCTACCTGGACGAAGTCGAGTCGATGGAACAGCCTCCCACCTGGGACCCCCGGCACCTCGACCCCATCCGGGCGT
>CAVXBS010000013.1:0-1065732 GCA_963759975.1 uncultured Actinomycetota bacterium | reverse complement strand
CAGCGGGTGGGGTCGATCATGGTCATGCCGGCAACCTTCGCCTGGTCGAACCGTGGCAACAGCTCCGCGGCTGCGTCCAGGCCGATGGTTCGCTCGATCAGCCGTTGCGGTTGGAGTGATCCCGCCTCGATCAGCGCGAGCATGCCGGGATAGTCGGTCGCGGCCATCCCGTGGCTTCCCAGGACGTCGAGCTCCCAGCCGATCACTCGTGACATCGGCACCCTCGGGTGTCCGCTGATCGACGGAAGCAGTCCAACCTGCACGAGTCGGCCCCGGCGGCGCAGGCTGAGGATGGCATCGGCACAGGTTTGCTCGCTCCCGACGGCATCGATCGCGACGTGGCTCCCGCCGCCGGTGAGGTCACCGACCGCCGATGGGATGTCGGCTCCGTCGGCAAGAAGGGTGTGCTCCACGCCGAGCTCCGCAGCAACTGCGAGTGCCTCCCGGTTGCGGTCCACGGCGACGACGCGGGCGCCGAGCGCGCGGGCGATCATCACCGCGCTGAGCCCGACTCCGCCGGCACCGATCACGGTGAGCCACTCACCCTCGGTGACTCGCGCGCGTCCCACGAGCGCGCGGTACGCCGTGGCGAACCGGCAGCCGAGGCTGGCCGCGGTCGCGAAGTCCACCTGCTCGGGAATGGCGACCAGGTTGGTGTCCGCGGCGTGCAGGGCGACGTACTCAGCGAAGGAACCCCAGTGGGTGAACCCGGGCTGTTCCTGGTCGGGACAGACCTGCGCGTTCCCGGCCAGGCACCACTCGCACCGGCCACAGCCGCAGACGAACGGAACGGTGACCCTGTCTCCGACCCTCCACCGCTCCACGCCGGTGCCGACCTCCACGAGCTCACCGGCAAGCTCGTGGCCGGGCACGTGCGGGAACGAGACCTCGTCGTGTCCTGCCCAGGCGTGCCAGTCGCTGCGACACATGCCGGTGGCAGCGACGCGGACCACGACGCCACCGGCTGGAGCCGCGGGCCGCGGCACTTCACGGACCTCGGGTCGGGACCCGGCAGCGGCGACCACCAGTGCGCGCATCGCCACATCCTCCCAGACAGGTGCGGCTGTTCATCCCGGGCCTGGGACGAGTTTCGACTGTCTAGCTTGCGGAGAAGACCGCGACGGGTGTGGCGGTCGCGGCGATCCGGCCGTCCTCGACCATGACGTCGAGGTGGGCGAGGGTCTCGCAGACCGCCATCATCTGGTTGAACGGGTCGAGCTCGGTGAAGTGCCGCCCGCGGCGGGTCCAGAGCAGCCGGCCGGCGACGTCGGCGGCGGTGCTGCTGCCGAGCGAGACCACGGCGTGCTCGGCCTGGTCGAATCGCTCCGCGTGGTGGCCGAGCAGCTCGTGGACCCGGTCGTGCACGCTGTCGGCCGGATAGCCGTGGGCGGGCATCAGCCGGGCATCCGGTCGCGTGAGCAGCAGCCGGAGGGACGCGAGGTAGTGCTGCAGCGGGAGCTCCCGGGCGCCGAGCTCGAAGCCGATCGACGGGGTGATCGTCGGGAGCACATGGTCACCGGTGAAGAGCAACCCGCCTGAGTGGTCGTGGAACACGATGTGGCCCTTGGTGTGTCCGGGTGTCGGGACGACCTCGAGCTGCCGGCCGCCCAGGTCGATCGAGCCGGCATCGAGCCACGAGTCCGGCAGCTGCCACGCCGCGTCGTCGAACGGCTCGGCCGCGGTCAGGTCGATCATGTCGGAGGCCAGGGCAGGGGCGCCGGCCCGCTCGAGGTCGCGGATCGAGCTGACCGGGACGTTCGTGCGGATCGCCATGACCTCGTGCAGCCCCGGCTGCTCGTGCCGGCCGAGGTGCACCCGTGTGCCGAAGAGCCGCCGCAGCTCGACCGCGAATGTGTAGTGGTCGCGGTGGATGTGCGTGACATACGCGTCGTGGACGTCCGCGGGGGAGTGGCGGATCGTGGCGAGGGCGACGGTCAGCTCGCGCAGCGCCGAGGGCACCCGCCAGCCACCGTCGACCAGCGCCAGCCCTCGGGCGGTCTCGATGGCGTAGACGTTGATGGCGCGCAGCCCGTCGTTGGGCATCGTGAGCGGGATGCGGTGCACGCCGGGTGCGACCTCGAAGCAGCCGGGATCGGTCCACGCCGAGGTCGGGACACCCGAGGTGGTGGTCACTCGTCAGCCACCATGACCTTCTCCTCGCCCATGACGGCGATCCGGCGGCCGCGCATGTCGCCGACGTTGGCGACGGCGTCGAGCCAGGCCTGGCTGGCCAGTGCGGTCTCCATGGCCTCCCTGGAGTCGAAGCTGAGCACCGAGAGGCCGTCCCAGCCCTCCGACTTCTCGCCCATCGCGTCGAGGATCTCGGTGTGGTGCCAGCGGCGCAGGCCGGGCAGGTCGTACGTCGGGTCGGCGTGCTCGCCGCGCCACCACTCGATGAACTGCTCGTGGGTCCAGTCACGCGGACGAGCGGCGAGGACGATCAGGTTGTACATGGTGCTCCTAGGTCGTGGGGTGGTCGGCCGGTATGCGGCTCAGGTCGGTGGCGAGCCTGACCGCGTCGTCGCGCGACAGCTTGCCGACACGGTTCTGCGGCAGGGCGGGCACGCGATGGACGAACTCGGGCCACTTGAACTTGGCGAATCCGGCCGCCTCGAGATGGGCGGTCACGGTGTCCAGGTCGATCTCGGCGCCGCTCGTGACGACGAGGGCTGCCGCACGTTCTCCGAGCAGCTCGTCGGGCACGGGCACGACGCAGACCTGGGCGACGTCGGGCATCTGCGCGATCGCGGCCTCGACCTCGTTGATGTCGATGTTGCGGCCGCCGCGGATGATGATCTGCTTCTCGCGCCCCACGATGTTGAGCGTGCCGTCGGGGTTGATCCGGGCCAGGTCGCCGGTCGGGAAGAACCCGTCGGCCGTCAACGCGGGGGCCTCGGGCGCGCCGTTGCGGGCATACCCGACGAAGAACGACGGGCCCATCACCTGCAGCTGGCCGACGTCGCCGGGGGCGCGGGCGACGCCGGCCTCGTCGACGACGCGCACTGTCGTGCCGGGGAACGGGCGGCCGTCGCGGCCGAGGCGTACGTCCTCGTCCTCGGTCGGCAGCGGAGTCGTGTGACCGAGGCACTCCGACATCCCGAAGACGCGGAGGAACTTCGTGCCGAGCGTACGTTCGGCGCGACCGAGCGCTCCGGAGTCCATCGGACCGCCGCCCACCGTCATCGCGGTCAACGACGAGAGACTGCCGGCCGAGTCGGGCAGGATCGACAGCTGCAACGCCATGGTCGGCACGAGCATCGTCCAGCGCACGTCGTGCTCCGCCATGAGGTGCAGCGCCGCCGAGGGGTCCCAGCCGTCGAGCGCGATCATGGGCGAGCCGAGCATCGCCGGCAGATACATGCCGAAGCAGAACGCCGCGACCGACGACAACGGCACGAGGGCTCCGACCGGGTCCCCGGGCTGCATCCCGACGGCGTCGATCGTGCACGTCCCGGCATAGCGCAGGGCCTCCTCGGACTGGACGACGCACTTGGGCCGGCCGGTCGACCCGGACGTCATGGCGACGACGACGCCGCCGTGCCAGCGCTCGACGCCGCTGGTCACGCCGGGACGGGCCACGACCGTCCAGCCGTCGAGGGCCTCGTCACGTGCGGAGAAGTGGTCGACGGGGACGTCCCAGCCGACGAGCACCGGACCGGACGCGATGACGACGTCCGGGACCAGGTCGCTGCAGGCGATCGCGAACTCACCCGGTGTCGCGTGGCGGCTGACCACGGCGATCAGACCTCCACGCATCCCGACGGCCAGCGCCGCTGACAGCGTGCGCCACGTGTTGTCGGCCTGGACGAGGACGGTGGGTGCTCCGTCGACGATCTCGGCCAGGACGCCGGCGAGCTCTTCGGCGCCGCGCAGGACCTCGGCCACGGTGTGCGGGCCGGACGCGTCGATCACCGCGACCGCGTCGGGCGCCTCGGCGGCACGCGCTGAGAACTCGGCTACCAGCTGTTGCATGGAGCTACCTCTTCCGTGCCGGTGCCGCAGCGGCCGGCGTGATCAGGATTGAATCGTGCGCTCGCAGTCATCGTGCCGTCCACCCTCCGTCGACGACGAGGGTCTGGCCGGTGACGTACGACGAGGCGTCGGAGCTCAGGAACAGCAGCGCGCCGTCGACCTCGCCTTCGTGGCCGCCGCGACCGAGCATCGTGTTGCGGCGGACCCAGCCGGCCGAGGCGTCGTTGGTGAAGAGGCCGTCGGTCATCTCGGTGTCGAACCAGCCCGGCACGACGGTGTTGACGCGTATGCCTCGCCGTCCCCACTGGCCCGCGAGCTCACGGCTGAGGCCGATGACCCCGGACTTCGAGGCGGCATAGCCGGCGCCGCCGATCGGCGCGGTCGACACCATCCCGACGACCGACGAGACGTTGATGATCGACGCCTGCTGGTCGTCGCCGACGGTCTGCGCGACGGCGACGGCGAGGTGGAATCCCGCCGACAGGTTGAGGTCGAGCAGGGCGGCGAAGTCGGCCGGCGACTCGGTCTCCGCCTCGGGCGGACCCGCGCGACCGGCGTTGTTGACCAGCACGTCGACCCCGCCGTGATCGGCCACGACCCGGTCGACGAGTGACTGGCGATCGTCGGCGTCGGTGATGTCGCATCGTACCGGGACGATGCGGTCGTGCTCCTTGGCGAGGATCTCGAGCCGGTCGAGTCGGCGGGCGGCGGCATAGACCGTGGCGCCGGCGCTCGGCGAGCGTACGGGCGAAGCCCAGGCCGAGGCCAGATGACGCACCCGTCACGATGGCCGCGCGGCCGGTGAGGTCGAACATCGTCGAGGCTGATCCGTTCACGTCGCTCCTCATCAGTAGACAGCCGTACGTCCGCCGTCGACCGCGATCACCGAGCCGGTCGTGTAGCCCGACCGTGGTCCGGCCAGGTGCACGACCATGCCGACGATCTCGTCGGGCTGGCCCAGGCGACCCGCGGGCAGCCCGTCGACGACCAGGCCGATGAACTCGTCGTCCCAGTCGGCCGCCATGTCGGTCTCGAACGCACCGGGCATGACGCAGTTGACCCGCACGGTCGGGGCGTACTCCTGGGCGAACGCCATGGTCAGCGCGTTGAGGCCGATCTTGGAGGCGGAGTACATCGCCTCCGCGGGGCTCGGCCGGACGGCACCGATGCTCGAGATGTTGACGATCGAGCCGCCTCCGGCGGCTGCCATGCGAGCACCGGCCACGGCCATCAGGCGGAACGGACCCTTGAGGTTGACCTCGATCGTCTTGTCGAACAGGCCCTCCGGCACCTCGAGCAGCGACGGCTTGAGGGGCGCGATGCCGGCGTTGTTGACGACGATGTCGAGGCTGCCGTGCTGCGCGATGATCGCGTCGACGGCGGGCTCGATCGCGTCCCACTGGCCCGACGTGGAGGGGGAGTGGCGTGACGATGCTGCCGGTCCCGGCGGCGATGGCTGCCGCGGTCTCGTCGCAGGCCTCTGCCTTGCGGCTCGACACGACGACCGTCGCACCCTCGAGGGCGAGGCCGCGGGCGATCGCGCGGCCCAGCCCGCGGGTCGCGCCGGTGACGAGGGCGACCTTGCCGTCGAGCTCGCCGGTCATGAGGTCACCGTGCTTCTTGAGCTCGAGCCGGGCGATCGTCCGCAGGTGCACCTCGGTCGGGCCGTCGGCGATCTGCAGCGCCCGGGTGATCGCGAACAGCCGGGCGAGGACCGTGTCGTCGCTGACACCGGCCGCGCCGTACGTCTGGACGGCGCGGTTGACCACCGTGTGGGCGATCTCCATGGCAGCGACCTTGATCGCCGCGACCTCCGAGCGCGCGGCGGCGTTGCCCGGCGGTGTCCATCAGCCAGGCCGCCTTGAGCGTCAGCAGCCGGATCTGGTCGATCTCCATGCGGCTGCGGGCGATCCACTCGCGCACGACACCGCGGTCGGCCAGCGGTCCGCCGAAGGCCTCGCGGGCGACGGCGCGGCGGCACATCAGCTGCAGAGCGCGCTCGGCGAACCCGATGGCCCGCATCGCGTAGTGCATGCGGCCGGGCCCGAGCCGGCCCTGGGCGATCGCGAAGCCGTCGCCCTCCTCGCCGAGCATGTTGGTCGACCGGCACGCGTACGTCGGTGAACTGCACCTCGCCGTGGCCGAGCCGGTCGCGGTAGCCGAACATCGGCAGGTCGCGCAGGACCTCGATGCCGGGGGTGTCGAGCGGCACGAGCACCATGCTCTGCTGCCGGTACGACGGAGCGTCGACGTCGGACTTGCCCATGAAGATCACGAGCTTGCAGTCGGGGTCGAGGACGCCCGAGGCGTACCACTTGCGGCCGTTGAGGACGTACTCGTCGCCGTCGCGGCGGATCGTCGAGGTGATGTTGGTGGCGTCGGAGCTCGCGACGTCGGGCTCGGTCATGGCGAACGCCGAGCGGATCTGGCACTCCAGCAGCGGCTTGAGCCACTCGTCCTTCTGCTCGTCGGTGCCGTACATCGCGAGGATCTCCATGTTGCCGGTGTCGGGCGCGGAGCAGTTGATCGCCTCGTTGCCGATGATCGACCGGCCGACGAGCTCGGCGAGCGGGGCGTACTCGAGATTGGTCAGCCCGGCGCCGAGGTCGTCGTGCGTCATGAAGAGGTTCCACAGGCCCTGCTCGCGGGCGATCGCCTGCAGGTCGCGCATGACCTGCGGCTGCTCGTGCGGGTTGTCGTTGGCCTCGACCTGCGCGTCGTAGACCGCCTCGGCCGGGATAGACGTGCTCGGTCATGAACGCGTCGAGCGCGCTCGAGCAGCGCCGTCGTGCGGGGTGAGTAGTCGAAGTCCACGAGGAACCCTCTCTGGTGTCCGGTGCTCAGCCGAGCCGGTCGCGGCCGGTGCGGATGAGCGTGACGATGGTGGCGGGGAGCTCGTTCCTGGTCGGGGTCGTCGTGGCGGCCCTCGCGGTGCCGGCGCAGGTTGTGGCCCATGATCGCGGCCATCTTGAAGCGGCCCAGCGCGTTGAACCACGCGAGGTCCGTCGGAGCGGGCCGCCGCCGTACAGCCGGACGCAGCTCGTCCTCGCTGGGCAGGCCCGGGACCTCGCGGCCCACGCCGGGGAAGTTGGCGCCGTCGGCGAACACCAGGAACCAGCCGAGCTCGACGCGCGGGTCGCCGACGCTCCAGATCTCCCAGTCGATGACGCGCGGCCGGGTCGAGGCCGGTCGAGATGATGTTGCCGAGCCGGTAGTCGCCGTGCACCAGCGTCGGGGTCGACGGCCGGCGGGACTGACGCGGCGAGCCGCGCCTCGAGCGTCGGCCGCTCCGGGCACGAGCTCGGGCGGGACCGCCGCCATGGTCTCGGCCCAGCGCTGCCAGCTCGTCGGCGGGGCTCAGGGCGCGGGCCGTCGACCGGGATCTTGTCGAGGGGCACGTCGTGCAGCGCCGGCAGGATCTCGGCGGCGCGGCGCATCCGTGCCGCGGCGAGCGTCGGGCTCGACGGCGGGATCGTCGAGCACCGGCTCGAGCGACTCGCCGGCGACGAACTCCATGGCGAACCACGCCGGTCTCGGTCTCGTCGACCGACGACGATCGCGCGGCACCGGCACGTCCGATCGGTGCGAGCGCCTGCAGGATGCGCGCCTGGCGGAGCATGTCGTGCCGGCCGACCGGGTCGCTGGCCCTCGGGCACCGCCTTGACGACGACGGGCGCCGTCGGACGTCGGGACGCGATAGGTCAGCCCGGAGTGGCCGCCGAGCAGCGGCTCGAGCTCGTGCGACCTCGAGGCCCGGCTCGACGCCTCGGAGCGCGGCGGCGACGCGGGCGCCCAGCGCGGCTTCGAAGCTCATGCGCGCGGCTCCCGCGGCAGGCCGAGCACGCGCTCGGCGAGGATGTTGTGCTGGATCTCGTCGGTGCCGCCGGCGATGCGGTAGCCCGGAGCGCCGAGCACGTGCTCGGTCCACGCCCAGGTGCCCCACGCGCCGGAGTCGACCGTGAGCTCGCGCGCCGAGCAGCATGCGGACGACCTCGGACGTACGCGCCATGGTGTCGGTGGCGAGCAGCTTGCCGACCGACGCCTCGGGCCCGGGTGCCTCGCCGGCGACGACGGCCGCGGCGACCCGCATGCCGGTGATCCGCTGGACGTAGCTGCGGGTGACGAGGTCGGCGACGGCGTCGCGCTCGAGCTCCGAGCAGCGGTCCGCGGTGCCGGGCGAGCTCGACGGCGCGATCGGCGTTGTCGAGGCCGAGGTTGCCCGAGTCGAGGCGCTCGGCGGCGAGCACCGTCAGGGCGACCTTCCAGCCCTCGCCGACCGGGCCGAGCCGGTGGGCGTCGTCCAGCACGCACCCCGTCGAGGTAGACCTCGTTGAAGCTGCTGCCCCCGGTCATCTGCCGGATCGGCCGCACCTCGACGCCGGGGGCGTCCATCGGCACGAGGAACACGGTCAGCCCGGCGTGCTTGGCCGCCGCGGGATCGGTGCGGCACACAGCGATGCCGAGGTCGGCGACGCGCGCCCCGGACGTCCACACCTTGTGGCCGTCGAGCGACCCACGAGCCGTCGCGCTGCGACGGCCCTCGTGCGCACGGCGGCGAGGTCGGAACCGGCCTCGGTCTCGGAGAACAGCTGGCACGCGATGAGGTCGGTGCGCAGCATCGCGCGTACGTAGCGTCGCCTTCTGCTCGTCGGTGCCCCACTGCGCGATCGTCGGCGCCACGAGCTGCTGGGTCACCGAGAACATCTCGGTCCGCCGCGGTACGTCGAACGCGGCCTCCTCGCGCCGGAACGCCAGTGCGTAGGCCAGCGGCAGGTCGCGGCCGCCGTACTCCGCGGGCCAGGTCAGGGCGCCCCAGCCGGCATCGAACTTGGCCTGCTCGTAGCGCCGGATCCGGTCGGTCTCCGCGCGCTCCTCAGCAGCGGTCCAGTTCTCGAACACCGCGACGGAGTCGTCGCCGTCGCCCCATGCGGTCGGACTGCGCGGGGCGGTGCCTGCTCGGCGAGCCAGGCACGGGCCTCGGCGATGAACGCGGTGGTGTCGGTTGCGGGCACGGCGCTGCCTCTCAGACGGCCAGCACGGTGCAGGCGCTGATGCCCGGCGCGCCGTACACGTGGGTGAACCCGAGGCGCGGACCGCCGGGGACCTGGCGCTCGCCGGCCTCGCCGCGCAGCTGCGTGACGATCTCGTGCACCTGCCGCAGCCCGGACGCGCCGATCGGCTCGCCGTTGGCGATGCAGCCGCCGTCGGTGTTGACCGGCATGCTGCCGTCGATCTGGGTCGCGCCCTTGTCGATCAGCTGCTCCTGCTCGCCGTGCTCGCAGAAGCCGCACTCGGCCATGTGCATGATCTCGGCGCCGCTCTCGGTGTCCTGCAGCTGCGCGACGTCGATCTCGCCGGGGCGTACGCCGGCCTGCCTCGAACGCCGCAGCGGCCGCCGTCGGTGCTGACGCTGGTCGGTGCTCCGGCGCCCTGGATCGCCGGGGCGAAGACCTCGAACGAGCCGAAGCGCCGCGTACGTGTGACGGCCGACAGCAGCGACACAGGTCGGCCGCCGAGCCGGGTCGCGCGACGGCCTCGCTGGCGACGATGATCGCGGCGCCGCCCTCGCCGGGCGAGCAGAACATGTAGCGCGTCAGCGGGTCGTTGACCATGTCCGGCCGAGGCGATCTCCTCGGCCGACATCGGCGTCGCGACGCCAGGCGTTGGGGTTGAGCGCGCCGTTGCGGTACGCCTTCTCGGCGACCTTGGCCAGCGTCGGTGCCGTGATGCCGTGCTCGCGCATGTAGCGCGCGATCTTGATGCCGAAGAACTGCGTGGTGACCATCAGACCGGCCTCGCCGTAGCCCGCCGGGAGGCCCCAGTCCTCGGGCCGCGGGTCGAACGCGCCGCGCGGGTGCTTGTCGAACCCGACCGCCAGCGCGATCTCGGCGGAGCCGGAGCGGATCGCGTTGACCGCCGACACGAGCGCGCTGCCGCCGGTTGCGCAGCCGTTCTTGACGTTGGTGAACGGGATGCCGGTGAGGCCCAGGTCGGCGACCAGGGTGTCGGCGAGTCCCGACGCCGTCGCTGCCGCCGAAGGCGACCTGCACGTCCGACCACTCGAGGCCGGCGTCGCGCGAGCGCGGTGCGGATGGCCTGCACGGCCATCTCGCGCCCACTGACTCCGGGCTGGCGGCCGAACGCGGACAGTCCGGCACCGACGATCGAGACATCCCGGTCATGCCTCGACCTCCTGTCGACCGGTGCGTGCGACGCGTCGGCGAACCGGGGCACCGGCGCGGTCGCGACCAGGCGTACCGGGGCGTCGTCCATCCAGGTCGTCGAAGTCGACGCAGTCGATGACCGCCTCGACCTTGACGCCCTCGGGCAGCTCGACGTACCCGACGGCGAACGGCGCGAAGCCGTCGGCCGGCGGCACGTACGGCGGGGACTTCGGCGCGAACCGCTGCACCGTGTAGCCCCACACCGTGCCGTGCTCCGACAGCTCGACGGGTCGCATGACCTGCTGACCGCACCGCTGGCATCCGCAGCGACCGGGAACGCGACGTTGCCGCAGTGGTCGCACCGGCTGCCGCGCAGCCTGGGCGTGCCTTGGGTCGTGCTCACGTCATCTCCTCGGTCGTCGGGGCGGTCATCGGCGGGTCAGGTCAGCGACCGACCCACTTGGGCTCGCGCTTCTCGAGGAATGCCTGGACGCCTTCCTTGGCGTCCTCGGACTGCAGCGCGTTGCCGACCGCGAGGTGCTCCATGACCATGAGCGACTGGATGTCGGCGTCGAGGCCGCGGTCGATCGTCATCTTGGTCAGCCGCATCATGAACGGGCTCTTGTCGGTGAGCTGCGCGATGAACTCGTCGACGCGTCTTGTCGAGCTCGTCGGCCGGGGCCGACGCGTTGATCAGGTCGAAGTCCACGGCCTCCTGGCCGGTCAGCAGCTTGCCGGTGAGCATGAGCTCCTTGGTCTTGCGGATGCCGATCATGCGGGGCAGGCGGTAGATCGGGCCGGCGCCGCCGAACAGGGCGCGGCGGATGTGGAAGTCGCCGATCATGGCGTCGTCGGCGGCGATCGCGAAGTCGCAGGAGATCATCAGCTCGAAGCCGCCGGCGGTGACGTAGCCCTCGAGGACCGCGACCGACGGCGTGTTCATCGAGTAGAGGCGGTCGCAGACCTTCGCCGAGAGGACGGCGACGTCCATCGCGGTGGTGGTGCCGATGTAGTCGGCCAGCAGCTCGTCGAGGTCGAAGCCGGAGCAGAACGTGTTGCCGCGTCCGCGGAGCACCAGCACCTTGAGCTCGGGGTCGTTGTCGACCTCGACGATGATCTCGTCGAGCCGGTGCAGCAGCTCGACGGTGACGGCGTTCTTCTTGTGCGGGCGGTTGAGCCACACGCGTGCGACCTCGCCATCCTTCTCGAGCACGATGTGGTCGGTGTCAATCACGGCATGTCCTTTCAAAATGAACTGGATTCATTTCAGTATGGGCGACGATGGGTCGGCGGTCAACCGGGGTGTGGTGATTCAGAGCCCGACGAGGTCCGCGACCGCGGCGCGGTGGGCGCGGGAGCTGCCGAACAGGCCCTCGTCGCCGAGCGCGCGGCGTACGTGCAGGTGTGCGGGGTGTTCCCAGGTGAAGCCGATGCCGCCGTGCAGCTGCACGCTCTCGTGCGCCGCCCGGATCACGGCGTCCTGGCAGACCGCCGCCGCCACACGGGCGGCGAGGACCGCCTCAGCCGGGTCCTGGTCGAAGACCGCCGCCGCGTAGCGCGACGCGGAGCGGGCCCGTTCGAGGTCGACGAGCAGGTCGGCCAGCCGGTGCTTGATGGCCTGGAACGACGCGATCGCGCGGCCGAACTGCTGACGCTCGAGGAGGTATGCCGTGATGGTCTCGAGCAGGTGCGCGGCCACGCCGGTGTGCTCGGCCGCGATGGCGATCGCCGCAGCGGTCGTGACCTGGCTCCACGCTTCGGCGAACTCGTCCGGTCCGACGAGCAGCATTGCCGTCGCGTTGGTCATCGTGAGGTCGCCCACCGGCCGGGTCTCGTCCAGGACTCGCCGAGGCTGAACCGTGATGCTCTCCTGCGGCAGCTCGAGCGTGAACAGCGCATGGCCGGCGTCGGTGGAGGCAGACACGATGAGGTGGTTCGCCCCCGCGACCTGGAGAACGTTTCGAACCGAGCCGTCGACCAGCCACGAGCCGTTCGACGGCGCTGCTGTCAGATCGCTCGAGCCCGACCAGGCGACGGTCGCGATCTGGCGTCCCGAGGAGACCGCGTCGAGGAGCTCTCGCGCCGGTTCGCCGGCCGCCAGCAGCGCTTGAACGGCCACGACCGCCGAGGTGGCGATCGGATCGGGGAGCAACGCGCCGCCGGTCTCCTCGAGCACGATGCCGAGCTCGCGCAGCCCGCATCCGGCGCCGCCGTGCGACTCGGGGATCGCCAGTGAGCCGATCTCCAGCTCCGACATCAGCCGGTGCCACGCGTTGTCCGACTTCGTGACGATGGCATGGACGATCTCCCGCAGGTCCTCGTGCTCGGCGACCGGCGCCAGGATCGCTGGATCGGCGCTGGGGGAGACGTCGTACGTACGACTGTCGGCGGTGGCGGTGGGCGTCATGAAGGACCTCGATGTCGTGGCTGACCAAACTGAGACGAATTCAGTTTATGTCAGGGACGACGCACAAGCCAGACCGCATCACGGGGAAGGTGTGCTCAGGAGGAGACGCGTACGTCCTCGGAGTCGACGAGCCGGCCGGCGGCCTCGGCCATGACGTCAGTGATCTGGTGCAGCGTCATCTCGCCACCGGGTCGGTACCAGCGCCAGACGCCGACCACGAGCGCGAGCAGCATGCGTGCGGTCAGCAGTGCGTCGGTGACGCGGAAGACGCCCTCGTCCATGCCCTTTTGGACGAGACCGGTCCAGTTGTGCTCGATCTCCTGGACGAGGGAGCGGCACAGCACGCGCTCCTCTTCCTCCTTCTTGGAGGGCCGCGGGGTCGCGAGCAGGTCCATGTGGTTCTGCAGGATGCGTCGCTGCAACGCGTCGCGGGGCGAGGCCTCGTACGCGCTCGCGACCGCGGCGGCCAACGCTGAGGCCGAGTCGGGGGCTGCCGACGTGGCCGCCTTGAAGCGTTCGACCGAGTCGCTCAGCTCGAGCCGCATGATGGTCAGCAGGCAGTGCACCTTGGACTCGAAGTAGTGGTAGAGCGCGGTCTGCCCGATTCCGACGTCGTCGGCGATCGTGGCCCACTTGGTGTGCTCGAACCCTTCTTCGCCGAACCGATCGATCGCGGTGGCGATGATGACCGCGCGCTTGGACCGCGGGCTTTCGGTGCGCGGTGCGTTGTCGGCTGTGCTCATCGGTGCGATGTCCCAACTCTCGAGGCCGGCATCGGCCATGACCTGAACTCGGCTCACTCGTACAGTGCCACGGGAGAAAGCGTGTGGCAATCTCGACGCGCTCTGGGCTTCCGAGACCAGAACTGATATTAGTTCAGTATGACGCATCGTGCCGGGCCTTCGCTGGATGGCCCTCAGTGAGCCTCACCGGACGGCAGGTGCAGGTCACGTCCTATCCGGTCGGCTCCGTCGAGCCCGGGCACTTCGCCGTCGTCGACGTGCCGGTCGATCCGGTGGGCCCGGGGCAGGTGCTGGTGCGCAACACCTGGACGTCGGTCGACCCCGGCCTGCGGTTGCGCCTGCGCGAGGCCGCGCCGGAGGGTTACTTCGTGGCGTTCCCGCTGCACGCCGCGATGGACGGCATCATGACGATCGGCGTGGTCATCGAGTCGCAGGCCGAGGGGTTCGCGGTCGGCGACACGGTGTGGCACGCGCTCGGCTGGCGCGACTACGCCGTGGTCGACGCCTCCGCGGTGCAGCTCAGCGGCCTCGGCACCTTGCGTACGCTCGACACCTCGATCGCCGAGCCGCAGTGGTACCTCGGCGCGCTCGGCGGCATGGGCCTCACCGCATACGCCGGGCTGTCGACCGTCGACGCGTTGAAGGGCGGCGAGACCGTCTGGGTCTCGGCCGCGGCCGGAGCAGTCGGCAGCCTCGCGGTCCAGATCGCGAAGCTGCACGGCAACCGGGTGGTCGCCAGTGCCGGCTCGGACGACAAGGTCCGATGGCTGCTCGACGACCTGCGCGTCGATGCGGCGTTCAGCTATCGGGCCGGGCCAGTCCGCGAAGGCCTCTTGACTGCGGCGCCAGATGGCATCGACGTCTACTTCGACTGCGTCGGCGGCGACCACCTCGAGGCTGCGCTGGACGGGATGCGGCGCGGTGGCCGGGTGGCGATCTGCGGGTCGATCTCGGAGTACGAGTCGGAGCCGGCCGGCCCACGCAACCTGTTCCTCGCCGTCGCGAAGGACCTGACGATCCGTGGCTTCAGGGGCAGCAGCAACCTCGACCTCCTGCACCAGATGCAGGTCGAGCTCGGCACTGCGCTGGCCGACGGCCGGTTGCAGCAGCGCGAGACCGTATTCGACGGCCTCGCCAGCGCACCCCACGCGCTCATCGAGATGATCGCCGGTCGGACGACCGGCAAGACTCTCGTCCACATCGCCGACGCACGCTGAAGGGTGAACCCATGACCACGATGAGCACCAGGATCGACGGCAAGGTCGTGCTCCTGACCGGAGCGACCGGCGGGCTCGGCGCGGCCACGGCACGTCGCATCGCCGAGGAAGGCGGCCACCTCGTGCTGACCGATCTCGACGCCGCCACCTGCGAGGCGCTCGTCGCGAGTCTCGCGGACACGCCTGGGCGGCACACCGCGATGGCGCTCGACGTGGCGGTGGAGGACCAGTGGCGCGAGGCGGCCGCCACGGTCGGCCGGGAGTACGGCCGGCTCGATGCGCTGGTCAACAACGCGGCGATCGGCAGCATCGCCACGGTCGAGGACGAGGACGTCGAGCACTGGAACCAGGTCATGGCGGTCGGCGTCAACGGCGTATGGCTCGGCATGAAGCACTGCGGACCGCTCATCGCGGCTGCCGGCGGCGGCTCGGTCGTCAACCTGTCGTCGATCCTCGGCACGGTGGGCGGCTTCGGCAACAGCGCGGCCTATCACGCAGCGAAGGGTGCGGTGCGCACGTTGACCAAGAACGCCGCGCTGCACTGGGCCGCGTCGGGCGTACGGGTCAACTCGCTGCACCCGGGCTTCATCGGCACCGAGCAGCTGCTCGAACGGCATGAAGGGTCGAAGCGGCACGCCGCGATGCTCGCCGGTACGCCGATCGGCCGGCTCGGCCGTGGCGACGAGATCGCAGCGGTCGTCGCGTTCCTCGTGAGCGACGACTCGACGTTCATGACCGGCTCGGAGGTCTATGCCGACGGGGGCTGGACAGCCGCCTGATCCGGCACCACGACGATGCGGCCACGCACGTCGCCGTCGCGGAGCCGACGGTAGGCGTCGAGCGTCTCGCTGAACCGGACGATCTCGACGTCGGGCTCGATCAGGCCGCGGCGGGCCAGGTCGACGACCGCCTCGAGGTCCTGGCGCGGACCCCAGAACGGCGCGTTGACGTGCCAGCCCAAGGGCAGGTCACGGCCCTTGGCGACGGTCATCGCGCCGCCGCCTCCGCCGACCATGACGAGCCGGCCGCCGGGAGCGAGCACCCCAGCGCCTCCAGCGAGCGTGGTGTCGGAGCCGACGAAGTCGAGCACGACATCGGCGTGCGAGGACTCGCGCCCCAGCTGGCCGACGGCCTCGGCGACGGAGCCGCCGGTCGTGTGGGCGCCGTGCTCCCGTGCCGCTTCGAGAGCCGCCGGCCGGGTGTCGACGACGACGATCTGGGCATTCGTCGTCTGCTTGAGGATCTGCACGGCGAGATGCCCGAGGCCACCGGCCCCGATGACCAGAACGGTCCCGCCCTCGATGGCATCGCGGTGGAGGCGGATCGCGTGGTACGCCGTGAGCGCAGCGTCGGCGAGTGGCGCCAGCACGGTCGCGGCCATGCCGTCCGCCGCCACGAGCTGGCGCACGGCGGGCACCAGCACGTACTCGGCGAGGCCGCCCGGCCGGCCGAGGCCGAAGCCGACGCGCCCCTCGAGGTGCAGGCAGTGGTTCTCCTGGCCGCGCCGGCAGGTGTGGCACGTGCCGCAGGACCAGATCCCGTGAACGACGGCGAGGCGGCCGAGCCATGACTCGGCGACACCGTCGCCGACCTCGACGACGGTCCCGGCGATCTCGTGGCCCAGCGTCATCGGCAGGTCGTACGGCAGCGTGCCTGGCGGACAGGTCATGACGTGGAGGTCCGAGTGGCACAGGCCGGCGGCGTCGACTCGGAGCAGGAGCTCGCCCGGACCGGGCCGCGGAACCGGGACGTCACGGATCTCTGGCTCGCGCTGCCAGGCGATCAGCTGGACGGCTCGCATCGACGAGGGGATGGACATCGCGGGTCTCCGAACGGGGTTGAGGTCGCCCCCGAACGTACTCGACATCGGCCGGGAACTGAACTAGGTTCATGTCGTGGCTTCGGACGACCTTCACCTGGCGCGCTACTACGCGACGCTCGACGACATCGGCATCCGCGACGCGGTCTCACTCCTCCACGAGGAGGTCACCTACGCGATTGTGCTGCCCAACGGCGTGCAGCGGGGGACCAGGCGACAGGACATGCTGGACTACCTCGAGTCACGTCCACCGGTGCAGCGTCGGCACCACCTCATACGCGCCGCCGTCGACGGTGACACCGAGTTCGTCCACGGCGCGGTCACCGACAACGACGCCGTGACGGGCCGGTTCACCGCGGTCGCCCGCATCGAGGACGGTGCGATCCGCGCCTACCAGGTGACGTTCGACCTCGAGCTCGTCGTGGTCCCGTCGGTGGAGGCTGGAGCATGAGCGAGCGCAGCGAGGGAGTCGTGAGCAGCACGCCGTTCCTCGACGCGTGGTTCGAGTTCATGGACTCCGACCGGCCCGAGCGCGTCCTCGGCCTGATCACCGACGACTTCGAGATGTCGATCCAGTTCTCCAAGGGTGCCGGCGAGGCCTCGGAGTTCCTCGGCGACCGGGCCGGGCTCGTGGCCTACCTCGAGCAGCGCGAGGTCAGCGTCCTCGTGCATCACCTGACGCACGGTGCGCGGGTCGAGGACGTCGAGCTCGCGCTGGGACAGACCACGCGCGACGGCGCGTTCGAGTCGGCGTTCAACGTCTCAGCCCAGCTCGACCCGGCTGCCGGCAAGGTCCGCAGGCTGCTGATCGCGCGCACGCCCGAGATCGAGTTCGGCTGACGCCGACCGGCTCCCTCGATCTCGCGGCGTCACCCGTCGACCCCGATCAGGGCTGCTCCGGGTCCTGACCCAGGTTATTGCTGCCTTGGTCGTCGATGACCTCGTGAGCGATGTCGGTGAGCTTGATGTGCTCCGCCTGCGATCGGCGCCTGAGGTACTCGAATGCCTGCTCGGCGCCGATGCCGTACCGGCCCATGAGGATGCCCTGGGCCTGGCCGATGAACGTGCGTGCGTCGATCGCGAGGGTCATGCCCTCCTCGGTGTACGCCGTGGACAGCGCGATGGAGGCGTGCCGGGCGAAGTTGTTGGCGATGGCGATGTCCTGGGTCCCGAATGCGGCGATCGGCTCCGCGTAGAGGTTGAGGGCGCCCAGCGTGCGGTTCTTGGATTCGAGCCTGATGCTCAGCACACTTCGGATGCCGAGGGCCGCGGCCGCAGGCCCCCAAGCGGGCCAGCGGCTGTCGATGCGGGTGTCGTCACAGGTGTATGTGGCTTCCTTGCGGATCGCGTCGAGGCAGGGCCCTTCGTCGTGGGCGATCTGGAGCTGGTGGAGCTCGGCGACCCGTGCCGAGGTTGCTGCCGGCGTCGACCAGGCGTTCACCGACTTCGCGTAGAGGATGCCGCACTCGTCGGCCGCTGTGGTCAGGCAGGCGTACTCGGCGATGAGCTCGGCTGTCGACGACATCGTGAGCTCGGCGTCGAGTTCCAGAGCTATGCGTGACAGGAAGTTGGCTTCGTCCATCCGCTGCTCAATCTGCTCGTGGCCGTCATGTCGAGGCCGATGTTGTTGCCCTAGGATTCCACGGTCCCGAAATCCTCGCTTTACCGGGCGTTGCAGGCGTAGTCTGGCGATGTTCCGGCAGTTGCCCAAGGCGGTGCCAGGACGCCGCGCACGTCGAACCAACGACGACCGACTCCGGTACAGCGCAAGCATTCCAGCCCCAGAGGCGGAACGCTGATGATCTCAGAAACATCCCCCACTGCGGAGCCGCCGAGTTCCGTCCTGACCCACTCCTGGGCGCTGAGCGTATTCCGCGTCGAGAACCACGAGGCGCAGCAGCGCGTGCTGCGAGCCCTCCATTGGCTCGGCTACGCCGGGGTCTCGGCGATCGGGGCGCAGCGCGACGACGAGACGTTCGTCATCATCGACTGGGACTCAGCAGCGGACCAGGCCGGCGCGAAGCAGGTCGTGATGCTCGCCGATCGTGACGCTGCGACGACGTTCACGAGTCGCGATGCTGCATCCCTGGACAGGCCCTGCCCTTGAGGTCCGAGGACGAGTGGGAGCTGCTGTCGGAGACCGTCCGCGTCATGGGAGCGGCCAGCGGCCTGACGCACACGCTCGAGTCGGCCGTCGCCGGGGCGCTGGAGATCGTCCCGAACGCCGAGCACGCCGGCCTCTCCCTGGTCCACGATCGCACCCGCATCGAGACCCCGGCCGCCACCGACCATGTTGCCCTCCGGGGGGACGAGCTGCAGTACGAGCTCGGCGAAGGGCCGTGTCTCCAGTCGATCCACGAACAGGAGACCGTGTGGAGCGGCGACCTCACGGTCGAGCGCCGGTGGCCGCGCTGGTCCCGCCGGGCGAGCGACGAGCTGGGAGTCAGGAGCATGCTGTGCTTCCAGCTGTTCGTCACGCACGACACTCTGGGCGCCTTGAATCTCTACTCGAGCAAGCTCAACGCGTTCGAGTCCGAGGACCGCACGACCGGCCTGGCGCTCGCGGCCCACATCGCCGTGGCCCTCAGCTCGGCGCAGGATGCCGAGGGGCGAGCCAGCGCCGTGCTGGGCGCGTCCACCATCGGACAGGCCCAGGGAATCCTCATGCAGCGGTATGCAGCTCGTGCCCTCCCAGGCCTTCATGGTCCTTGCTCGGGCTGCGCAACGCGACGACTGCACGCTGCTGGATGTCGCCGAGAGGTTGGTCGGCGCTGGCGCGCAACCCCCGGTCGCGCAGGGATGACCGCACCGGAGGCTTCGTGGCTGGAGGCTTACTGACCGAGGAGGATCTCGAGCAGGTTCTTCGGGGTCGGTGTGGGAGTCGGTGATGGCTGTGCCGTCGTCGGCACGGGCTTGGTGGTCGGTGCCGGTTTGGCGGCCGTCGCGACCGACTTGACCTCCCTGGGGGTGGGAGTCTTGGCGCGCAGGCGTGGTGACGCTCGGCGTGGGCTTCGGCCTCTGAGTGGCTTCTTGCGTGGGAGGCGCGACGACGGGGGAGTCGGTGGACGACTGCGGCAGGGACGCGACGTGATCGGCGGGCGCGGTGTCGGTGCGGGTGAACGTCAGCACCGTCGCCGTCGCGATCGTCGCCACGACGGCGGTGACGGCGACCTTGTGGATCTTGCTCATCCGCATGGGAGGCTCCTCGCGGTCGTGCAGGCTGAGAGAGGGAGTGTGCGGCGTTGACGGCATCGGCGACGCGCGAGACAGCCTATCGGTCATCCGCCAGAGGCCCGAAATCGTCCGCTGGTGGAGCACGTCCGACCTGGTCGGGTAGTTTCGCGCCATGACGGAGTCCCCAGGCAACCCGGTGATCCTCGTGGTCGCCACCCCGGAGCACCATGCTGCACTGGCCGACGAGTTCGCCAGCCGCTACGCCCGCGACTACGACCTGCATGTCGTGCAGGGCGGCTCCGAGGCGTACGAGCTCAAGCACTACCTGATGTCCGAGGGCCGGCAGATCGCGCTGATCGCGGTCGACCACTCCCTCGAAGGCGGTGCGCTGCCGATGCTCGACAAGCTCCGTGTGGCGTCGCCGGCCAGTCGGCGGGTGGCGTTGGTGCCGGTGTCGGGGTTCGCGGCGGCGTTGGACGAGCTGAGGCCGGCACTGGGACAGGGTCGCCTCGACACGTACCTGATCATCCCGCAGGGCGCGCGTGACGAGGAGTTCCACACCGCGATCTCGGAGTACCTCTCGGACTGGAGCTGGTCCTCCACCGCCCCGGTTGTCGCCGGCGTGCCGCATCGTCGACGACGGCTCGCAGAGCGCGGTGCCGGCGATCCGCGACTTCCTCGATCGCATGGGCATCGGCGTACGAGCGCTTCCATCCGGACAGCGAGGTGGGCCGCGAGCTGATCGCCTCGGTCGACGGCGAAGCGACGCTGCCGATCGTCGAGACGTTCAACCGTGGACGCGTGAACGGCGCGACCGAGCGCACCGTCGCAGCGGCGTTCTACGGCACACCGGCCGACCTCGGTGACGAGTTCGTCGCCGATCTGCTGATCGTCGGCGGCGGGCCGGCCGGGCTCGCCGCTGCGGTCTACGGTGCGTCGGAAGGGCTGGAGACGGTCGTGCTCGAGTCCGAGGCGATCGGTGGGCAGGCCGGGACCAGCTCGATGATCCGCAACTACCTCGGCTTCCCGCGGGGCGTCTCGGGCATGCGTCTGGCGTTGCGGGCGCGGGTGCAGGCCACGCGCTTCGGCGCGCGGCTCTACACGGGTCGCGCCGTCACGGCGCTCCGCGTGGGAGACGTGCACGAGGTCGACTTCGACGGCGGCACGTTGCGGGCGCGCTCGGTGCTGGTCGCGTGCGGCGTGACGTATCGCCGCCTCGGCGTGCCGGCACTCGAGGAGCTCGAGGGTCGCGGTGTGCACTACGGCGCAGCGACCAGCGTCGCGCGCGACATGCAGGGCCGCGACGTCTACATCGTCGGTGGTGGCAACTCCGCCGGACAGGCCGCGCTCCACCTCGCCCGGTTCGCCAACAGCGTCACGATCGTCGTACGCCGCGCCAGTCTCGAGGAGACCATGTCGGCCTACCTCATCAACGAGATCGCGACGCACAAGCGCATCTCGCTGCGCACCGGCTCACAGGTCGTGGACGGTGGCGGCGACGGACGGCTGGAGTGGATCTGCCTCGAGACCGCAGGCGGGACGATCGACCGCGTGCCGGCAGAGGGTCTGTTCCTGCTGCTGGGCGCCGATCCGGGCTGCAGCTGGCTGCCGTCCGAGGTGGTCCAGGACGAACGCGGTTTCGTGCTGACCGGTCGCGAGATCCCGATGGACCGTTGGGTCGACGGCCGGCCACCGGCGCCGCTCGAGACCACGACACCGGGCATCTTCGCTGCCGGCGACGTTCGGTCGGGCTCGATGAAGCGCGTCGCGTCCGCCAGCGGCGAGGGTGCTGCGGCGGTCTCGCAGGTGCACGGGCACCTCGCGCCGACCGCTCCCTAGGGCGTCGGCGGACGGATCTTCATGCGTTCTGGCTGTCCCCGCAGCACGAACGCATGGACATCCGTGGCCCATGGTCGATTCTCAGTCGGATGTGCGCGACGGCCGCCAGCTCGTGACGAGCATTCCGGCCGCACCGACGAGTCCGGCGGCGGCGGCGCCGAGCCCGATCGCGACGCCGTCGAGATCGAGATCGAGGGCGTGGTCCAGCGACGCCTGCCCGCCCCCGAGCACCGCGAGGGCGGTGAGCGCGAATGCGAACGTCATGACGTATTCGTAGCCCTCACCCTTGCGAAAGATGAAGAAGCCGTTCTTGCGGTGCACCGTCACGAACGCGACGGTCATGATGCCGATGCCGGCCGCCGCGGCGAAGGGCACCAGCAGCCCCAGGAGCAGCGCGGCGCCCGCGGCCAGCTCGAGGTAGGAGCTGACCGCTGCGTGCACCTTCGCGGGACGCAGGCCGATGCTCTCGAACCAGCCGGTCGTGCCCTTGAGCCCGCCCGGCCCGAATCCGTGGTTCCACCCGTGAGCCATCAGAGCGACTCCCAGCGGGAGCCGGAGGATCAAAGCGGCGACATCGAGCTCGTTCATGGGTCTCCTTGGGTATGTGCCTCGGACAGCCTAGGGGCGAGCGCGGACCCACCTGGTCAGCAGGCCGCCGTCACCCTCGATCGCGTGGCCGAGTGTCATGGCGTGCTGCACGGCGTCATGGCTGTGCGCGATCCGCGGCGCGTCGCCGCCGGCCAGGACCGGGGCGATCGTGAGGCACAGCTCGTCGATGAGGTCGAGCCGGACCAGCTCGCCGTGCAGGCTCGGCCCGCCCTCGCACAGCACCCGGCGCCATCCTCGCTCGGCGAACTCGGCGAGCACTTCAGTCCAGTCGATGTCGCCCTGGCCAGCGGCGATGACCTCGATGGTCTCGCGGAGCGTCGCGACCGCATCGGCCTCGGCGTCGGCTGTCGTCACGACGACGATGCCGGGCCGCAGGAGCGCCGGCGGGATGCGGAGGCTACGGCTCACCAGCACCATGGTCGGCACGGGGGACAGGCCGAGCCGAGCCCGCAGCTCGGCGTCGACGCCGAAGTCCTCATAGCCCTCGTCCCGGGCCGTGCCGGCGCCGACCACGATGACGTCGGCGAGCGACCGCAGCAACGCGAACACGCTGGGTGTCGGTGTCACCGCCGAGGGTCCCCGACTTGCCGTCCTGGCCGGTCGCGGCGCCGTCGAGCGTCGACACGAAGTTCGTACGCACCCACGGCCGGTCGCTGTCGGGATAGGCATAGAGGCGTTCGAGCTCACCGGAGTCGAGGGTCATGACTGCAGCCTACGAAACCCGACGCCGCCGCGGCTCGGTGTGCTGTCATGAGACATGAGCCCGGTGCCCGCCGCCATCACCAAGGAGCTCGCCGGTCTGCGCAAGGCAGTACGCGCGGGCGTACCGGCCAGGACCGGCACCAACCTGCTGATCGGCAGCTGGAACCTGCGGGCGCTCGGCGACCTCACCGAGAAGTGGAACGCCGGACCCAAGGACTCGCCCAAGCGCGACTGGCGGTCCGTCGCGCTGATCGCCGAGGTCGTCTCGCACTTCGACGTCTTCGCGGTGCAGGAGGTGCGGCGCAACACGACGGCGCTGCGCTTCCTGATGGAGCGACTCGGGCCGTCGTGGCGGTTCATCACGTCGGACGTGACCGAGGGCGATGCCGGCAACGGCGAGCGGTTGACCTTCCTCTACGACAGCGAGCGCGTGCAGCCCTCGGGCCTCGTCGGTGAGATCGTGCTGCCGGACGCCGTCGACAAGCCGGCCAAGCAGTTCGCCCGCTCGCCGTACGCCGCGAGCTTCACGACGCGCGACGTCGAGTTCATCCTGACGACCGTGCACATCATCTGGGGCAAGAATGCCGCGGCCCGGGTGCCTGAGCTGACGGCATTCGCGACCTGGATGCGGGCATGGGCCGACCGCTCCGACGACTGGAACCAGAACCTCTTCGTGCTCGGCGACTTCAACATCGACCGGCTTGACGACCCGCTCTACCAGGCGTTCATCTCGACCGGCCTGTTCACGCCCGGCGACCTCAGCGCCGTGCCGCGCACGATCTTCGACGACGACAAGTCCAGGCACTTCTACGACCAGATCGCCTGGTTCTGGGACACCGACAGCCCCGTGCTCGCCGACATCCTCACGGGGCTGAGCTACGTCAGCGCCGGCTCCGTCGACTTCGTGCCGCACGTGTTCGCCGGGCTGACCAAGAACGAGCTCTCGTGGCGCATCTCGGACCACTTCCCGCTGTGGGTCGAGTTCCACCTCGACTGAGGGTTTGTAGGCTGGCTGCATGGACGACGTCAACGTCTCGCAGGCGCCGTCGGGTGACGGCTGCGCCGAGTGCCTGGCCGACGGCGGTTGGTGGGTGCACCTTCGCCGGTGCGCCGCGTGCGGGCACATCGGTTGCTGCGACACCTCGCCGATGCAGCACGGCACGAAGCACTTCCAGGCGACCGGCCATCCGATCATGCAGTCGCTACGAGCCGGGCGAGGACTGGTTCTGGGACTTCAGGACCAATGAGGCGCTTGACGGTCCGGAGCTCGCTCCGCCTCATCATCACCCCGACGACCAGCCCGTGCCGGGACCGGCCGGCGCCGTCCCGGTCGACTGGCGCTCCCAGCTCAACTAGTCGGTCGGCTGGGTCTCCGGCTCGGGCTCGGGCGCACCGCCAGGCCCGGGATCGCCACCGGGCAGGACCTCGGGAAATGCCGGGTCCGGCAGGTCGGGGGCCTTGGGTTCGCTCGGATCGTCCTCGCCAGGTCCGTTCGGCTCGTGGACGGGTTCTGGTGGGGCGACGGTCATGCTTCCTCCTGGTGGGCGCGTGCCGAAGGCGTACCCGCGACACGTCGCCCCAATCGCTGGCTCGATGAACCTGCTGCTGCGATGAGCCAGAGCAATGCCGTGGGGGAGTGTCGGTTGAGTGCCACGAGGGCCAGCACGCACGTCAGTCCGAGCCAGGCGTCCGCGAGAGGGCGTTCTCGATGGCGAGCATGATCCGGACGCCGCGAACAGTCATGCCGGTCAGCGTAGGCGGGTGATTGGTTGAATGGACGGCATGTTTCCCGAAGGTCTCACCACTCGTCCGCTGACCATGTCCGACGCCGCAGCCGTCACCGACCTGATCCGGACGTGCGAACGGCATTTCGTCGGCGAGGCGTTCCTCGACCAGGGCGACATCCTGGGCATGTGGTCGACTCCGGGCATCGATCTCGGCGTCGACTCGCTCGGGGCCTTCGAGGGCGACGTCCTGATCGCCGGCTGCGATGGTCGACGACCGCCATCACCTGGTGGTCGAGGTCCTGCCGTCCCATCTGGGCATGGGCCTCGGCACGGCGCTGGCGGACTGGGTCGAGCACCGGGCGCGGACGCGCGGTCTGGCGTATGGCGAGCAGGAGACTGCGATTTCCGACGCGGACGCCGAGGAGCTGTTGACTCGCCGCGGCTATGTCTCGACGGATCGGGACTGGGTCCTGCGCATGGCAGCCGATGCCGAGCTGGTGCACCACGAGCTGCCGGACGACGTCACGATCGGCGCGTTCGACGAGTCGGACGCGCGGGCGGTGCACGCCGTCATCGAGGACGCGTTCGGGGAGTGGGAGGGGCGCATCCGGCGCTCGTACGACGACTGGCGCACCCTGATGCTGGGCCGCCAGGGTGCCGACCCAGGGCACTTCCGGGTCGCGAAGTCCGGCGGCGAGATCGTAGGCGCCGCCACCGTGCTCGACAGCGACGGTACGACCTGGATCCCACAGCTCGCGGTGCGCGCCGACCGGCGCGGGGAGGGCATCGCGCAGGAGCTGCTCGCGCAGGCGTTCCAGGCGGGCCGGGAGCGAGGCTGTGCGACCGGTGAGCTCTCGACCTCGGAGCGAACTGGCGCGCTGGGCCTCTACGAACGGCTCGGGATGCGCGTGGTCGCGGAGTTCCAGACCTGGCGGCTGGACCTGCAGGACAACGCAGGACCGGCGCCCTCCGGGGAGGACGCCGGTCGGCGCTGATCAGCCCTGGCGGGCCTTGAGGCGCGGGTTGTTCTTGTTGATCACGAACGTGGTGCCGTGGCGTCGTACGACCTGCGAGCCGGGCTGGTTCTTGAGCGACCTGAGCGAGTTGCGGACCTTCATGTCTGATCCTTTCGTGTGGGCCAATCCCACACACATGACAACGATTGTCAGGTAGGGACTATTCCCACGACCCCGAGCGGCCCTGCTTGATCGAGCTGCGGCGCTTCTTGGCGTCGAGCCGGCGCTGCTTCGAGGCTCGGCTCGGCCGGGTGGCGCGACGCGGCTTGGGCGGCACGATCGCCTGGGACACGAGGTCCTCGAGGCGTACGCGCGCGGCCTCGCGGTTGCGGTGCTGCGAGCGGTACTGCGACGACACCACCGTGATCGTCCCGCCGACCAGCCGGTTGCTCAACCGCTGGGCGGCGAGCTCCTTCTGGGCGGGGGAGAGCACGGTGGTGTCGGTCAGCGACCAGATCAGCTCGACGCGGGTGTCGGTCGTGTTGACGTGCTGGCCGCCGGCGCCCGAGGAGCGAGAGAACCGCCAGGTCAGCTCGCTCTCGGGCAGGGACAGGCGTCCGTTATGACTCATCGTCCGCAAGTATGCGGTACATCGCCTTCCGGGCGTCCTCGACCACCGCGGTGGCCTTCTCGCGCTGTTCCGGGGTGCCGGCCTGCGCGACCTGCTTCCAGGCGTTGATGAATCCCTTGAGGCTGTGGGCGAAGTCGCGCATGTCGTGGGCAGGATCGCCCTTGGCGTCCTCCCACGGCGTGCCGAGCTGCTCACGGTTGTCCTCGACGTACGTCGTGCCCTCGTCGGTCAGCGTCGCGGTCTTGCGACCCTCGACGCGCTCGAACGTGATGAGCCCTTCGTCCTCGAGCTGCTGGAGGACCGGGTAGATCGAGCCGGGGCTGGGGTTCCAGCTGCCGTTCGATCGTTCGCCGATCTCCTGGATCAGCTGGTAGCCGTGCTGCGGCTGCTCGCTGAGGAGCAGGAGTGCCGCGGCGCGGACGTCGCCGCCCCGTCCGCCACGTCGGCGACCACGGGGGCGGCCGGGACCGCCGAAGCCGGGGCCGAAGCCGAGCTCGCGGCCGAAGCCGGGACCGAACTCACGACCGAAGTCGCGCTCGGGGTTGTGCCTGCCGCGCCGACGATCGGCCGGGCGGCGCTGTTCTGAGAAGTCATTGCTTCGCATGGGGATGACCCACTTTCTGTCTTTCTGATCGACTACCGATCGGTTGTCGATAGCTAAACGATATATCGCTAATAGATCGAATGCAAGTGTGGAGTCGTGGGAAGCGTGAAAATGCCCGGTCTCCGAAGGGAGACCGGGCATCGACTGCGGGCGGACTCAGCCGCCGGCGACGTAGTTGTTGAGCTGGTCGCGCTCGAACTCGAGCTGCTCCATGCGGTACTTGACTGCATCGCCGATGCTCACCACGCCGACGATGGCGCCGTCGTCGATCACCGGGATGTGGCGGACGCGGTGCTCGGTCATGATCGTCATGAGCCCGCCGAACGAGTCGTCCGGCGCGCACAGCTGCACGTCGGTGGTCATGATCTCCGCGACCGTCATGTCTCGTGCGTTCTCGACCGTGCGGAGCTTGCGGACGATGTCGCGCTCGGACACGATGCCCAGCATCGCCTTGCCGTCGTCGCTCACGATCAGGGCGCCGACGTTGAGCTCGGCGAGCACGTCGAGCAGCTCGCGCACCGTGGAGTCGGGGGTGATGGTGTAGACAGCATCGCTTCCCTTGGAAGCCAGGACATCGCTCACGCGCATACGGGACACACTCCTAGTCTCTTTCTCGCAGCGTAGCCCCGGTTCGGCTCCAACGGGAGCTTCCGTCGCGAGATCAGGGTGAGTCTTCGACCTGCTCCCGGGTGAAGTCGAAGCTGCGTACGTTGTCGGGCTCCGGCTCCGGGCTCGTCGGTCCACGACTCGTCGGGCGGACCCTGGTCGGGGAAGTGGCCGAGGTAGGCCATTGCGGCGTCGTGCAGCCGGCCGTTGGTCGCCAGGGCGTTGTCGCCCCACGGTCCGGGCTGGCCCGCGAGGCTCGTGAACGTGCCGCCGGCCTCGCGCACCACGATGTCGAGCGCCGCCATGTCCCAGACCTTGAGCTCGGGCTCGGCGGCGATGTCGATCGCGCCCTCGGCCAGCAGCATGTAGGACCAGAAGTCGCCGTACGCGCGGGTGCGCCAGCACCGACGGAGGAGCGCGGCGAAGGCGTCGCCCTTGCCGATCGCGTCCCAGCCGCCCAGCGAGGCGTACGAGAGCGAGGCGCTGTCGAGGTCGGAGACCTGGGAGACCCGGATCTCGCGCGATGCCATGAGCGACTTGCCGGTGTAGGCGCCGGTGCCCTTGCTGGCCCACCAGCGCCGGCCGAGTGCGGGTGCCGAGACGCAGCCGGCGACGATCTCGCCGTCCTCCTCGAGCGCGATGAGCGTCGCCCACACGGGCACGCCGCGGACGAAGTTGGAGGTGCCGTCGATCGGGTCGATGATCCAGCGACGTCCGCCCGGCCCCGACGTGCCCTCGACCTCGCCGTTCTCCTCGCCGAGCACGATGTCGCGGGTGCGCGCCGACTTGAGGGTGCGCCGGATCGCGGCTTCGACAGCCTCGTCGGACTCGGTCACGTACGTCATGTCCGGCTTGGTGTCGACCTGCAGATCGATCGCGCCGAAGCGGTCCATCGAGAGGTTGTCGGCGTTGTCGGCGAGCACGTGAGCGAGGCGCAGATCGTCGTTGTACGAGTGAGCCATGGCCCTCAGAGTACGGCTTTGCGGCGCTGAAACCGCCCGCGGCACGTGCCGTCAGTAGTCGTCCTTCTGGTTCATGCTCGCGAGGATGCGGCGGAACGACTCGACCCGCTCGGGCGCCAGGGTCCCGTCGGCGACAGCGACGTCGAGGGCGCACTCGGGCTCGGTCGCGGAGTGCAGGCAGCCTCGCGGGCAGTCGCGGGTGACGTCCTGGAGGTCGGGAAAGGCCTTGATGAGGTCGTCGATCTCGACGTGGGCGAGGCCGAACGACCGGATGCCGGGGGTGTCGATGATCCAGCCGCCGAACGGCAGCTCGAGGCTGATGGCCGACGTCGACGTGTGCCGTCCTCGGCCCGTCACCGCATTGACGTAGCTGACCGAGCGGTTGGCGTCCGGCACGAGCGCGTTGACCAGCGTCGACTTGCCGACGCCGCTGTGGCCGACCAGGACGCTGACGCGGTCGCGCAACGCCTCGCGGATGTCGTCGAGGTCGCCGTCTCGACGCGTCACCACGACGCGTACGCCGAGGGGCTCGAACATCGCGACGATCTCGTCGGGGGAGCCGAGGTCGGACTTGGTGAGGCAGACCAGCGGCTCCATGCCCGCGTCGAACGCGGCGACGAGGCAGCGGTCGATCAGGCCGGCACGGGGCGGGGGATCGGCGAGCGCCGCGACGATCACGAGCTGGTCGGCGTTGGCCACGATGATGCGCTCGATCGGGTCGTCGTCGTCCGCGGTGCGGCGCAGGACCGTGCGCCGGGGGGTGACCTCGACGATGCGGGCGAGCGAGCCCTCGGCGCCGGTGACATCTCCGACGACCCGGACCTCGTCGCCCACCACGACACCCTTGCGGCCGAGGTTGCGCGACTTCATCGCGGTCACGGTCCTGCCGTCATCATCGAGCGTGACGGTGTAGCGGCCGCGGTCGATCGTCACGACCCGGGCGGTGTCGGCGTCGTCGTAGTTGGGTCGGATCTTGGTGCGCGGCTTGGTGTGCCGGCGCGGCCGCTCGAACTGTGCGTGCTCGTCGTCCTCCCTCATGTCAGGCCCGTCATGTCATCAGGCGTTCCCAGACCGGGGCGAAGTTGGGGTACGTCTTGACCGTCGTCACGACGTTCTCGACGTAGAGGTCGGGCGTGCGCAGGCCCAGGATCACGCCGGCGTGGGCCATGCGGTGGTCGTTGTACGTCTCGGAACGTCTCGCCGTGCAGCGGACGAGGACGGATCAGGAGCCCGTCGTCGAGCTCCTCGGCATCGCCGCCGAGTCGGTTGATCTCGGTCACGAGCGCCTTGAGCCGATCGGTCTCGTGCCCGCGCAGGTGCGCGACGCCGACCAGCGTCGACGGGCGCTCGGCCAGCGCCGCGATCGCGGCGACGACCGGCGTCAGCTCGCCGACGTCGTGCAGGTCGAGCTCGACGCCGTTGAGCACCGGGCCGGCTGCGAAGACGAGGTCGGCCCCGTCCTGCTCGACCGTGCCGCCGAATGCCGGGACGATCGTCCGCCACGCGTCGCCGGCCTGGTCGGTGTCGGCGGGCCAGTTGCGGATGCGGACCCGGCCGCCGGTGACGAGGGCCGCGCCGATGAAGACTCCGGCGTTGGACAGGTCGGGCTCGATCTCGACGTCGAGCGCGCCGATCGGCCCGGGGTGCACGTGCCAGCGGTTGGGCTCGTCGGTGTCGACGCGTACGCCGCGGCGGCGCAGCTCGGCGACCGTCATGTCGATGTGCGGCATCGACGGCAGGGTGGCGCCGGTGTGCCGCAGCTCGAGGCCCTTGTCGAAGCGCGCGCCGGCGAGCAGGAGCGCCGAGACGAACTGGCTGGACGACGACGCGTCGACCTCGAGTGCTCCTCCGGTGACGTGCCCGGCTCCGTGGACCGTGAACGGCAGGGCGCCACGGCCGTCGTCGTCGACCTGGATGCCGAGATCGCGGAGTGTCGCGATCGTCGTGCCCATCGGACGTACGCGGGCGTGCTCGTCACCGTCGAACGTCACCGGTGCCGTGCCGAGCGCCGCGAGCGGCGGGACGAAGCGCATGACGGTGCCGGCGAGGCCGCAGTCGATGTCGGCGGGCTCGGAGCGATCCCACGCCGACGGCGTGATGGTCCACGTGACGCCGTCGCGCTCGATCGTGGCGCCGAGCGTCGTCAGGGCCCCGAGCATCAGCGTCGTGTCGCGGGACCCGAGCGGCCGGGTCAGCACCGACGGACCGTCGGCGAGCGCGGCGAGGATCAGGACCCGGTTGGTCAGCGACTTGGAGCCGGGGACCAGCACCTCGCCGTCGAAGGGCGTGTCACGGTAGGGCGCGAGCCAGGGCAGCGGGGCAGTCATCGCCCCCAGCCTATCGGCGTTCCGCCGGTGCGGTTTACCACGGAGAACCTCGGCAAGCTTGCCGGATCTTCCTCGGGCGGACGTCCGGGCACGAGGGTTGTCGAGCGGGTTGCGTAGGCCCGGGTAAACCGAGGCGGAGATCAGCTGCGCAGGTGGTCGATCTGGTCGTGCACCGACGCGGCGGCGTCGACGACCTTGTCCTTGGCGCGCCGGCCGATGAACTTCTTGTGCGGGTCGGGGTCGAGCGTCGCCATGAGCAGCCCGCCGGCCATCGAGACGTTCTTGAGGAAGTGGATGCGCTGGTTGGCGCGGGCTCCCGGGTCGGTCTCGTTCCAGTAGGGGTGGCCGGCGATGGTCGTGGCCGGCAGCGTCGCGGCAAGACCAAGGGCGGCGAGCCGGGGGAACCGGCCGGTCGCGAGGGCAAGGCCGGCGGCCAGCTGGGCTGCGCCGTTGAACCGGGTCAGGTTGGAACCGTTGACGGGAAGCTCCGGCGCGAACTTCTTGATGCGGTCCGCCGTCGCCTGGGCCTTCGCGGCACGCGGCCCGGGATCCTTGAGTGCGGTCGCACCGCCGTAGATGAACATCGAGGCGAGCATGGGACGGGCCACTGTGCGCAGGAGGGTCATGCCTCATTCATACCCGAATGCACGACAGAGGCAAGCGCCGAGTCAGCCCAGAGGCCAGAGCCCGGCCGCGAACGAGGCGGAGTCGTTGCCGGGCGCGGGGTCGCCGGGCGCGGAGACGACGATCGTGCCCCCGGACTGGATGAGATTGCGCGAGCTGGCGACGAATGTCGTGCCCTGGCCCGCCGCGAGCCGGGTCGAGCACGTCAGGGTCCGGAGCGACTGGTTCGGCGCGGCGCTGCCGCAGGTCCACCCGGGGCTGATGACGCCGCCGAAGTGCACGGCGTGCTGGAACTCCATGGTCACGGTCACGATCTCGGGACCCGGACGCCCGGTGTTGGTCGCGCTGATGTCGACCGAGATGTGTCGCTCGAGGAGGGGCAGCAGCTGGCTCGTGACCCGGACCGAGGCGATGCCGTAGTCGGTCGGCGCGATCGGTTCAACGGCTGGCGTGGTCGGCTTCGGCACGGGTTGGTCGGATGGTTCCGGGTCTGCAGGCTTGTCGGTCCTCACCGCGGCGGGGGCAGTGGACGTCGGCTGCGGAGTGGGGCTCGGAGTCGGGCTGGGGGTCGTGACCGGCCGCTCCGTCTCCGGCTCGGACTCCGGCGGCGACGACGGCGGCGACGGCGCGGACGGCGCCGGGGTGCTCGCGCGTGGCGCGACCGCTGGCGGACGGTCATCGGCGGTGGTGCCGAGCTCGTTCGCCACCACGACGGCACCGACCGTCGCGACCGCGACGACGGCCGCCGCCACGACGCCTTGCGTGCCGGCACCGCTGACGGCACTGCCGACGGCCTTCACCGGTGCCATCGCGGCTTCGACGACCGCGCCCAATCCGGTCGCCGCCGCACCAGCGCCCACATACCCGGCGGCCGCCGAGCCCAGCAGGGCCGGGCCGAGGATCCCGGAGAGGTTGGAGTTGATCTCGGACAGCTCGAGGTAGAGCCCGGTGCACCGGCTGCACTCGTCCAGGTGCGCCTCGACGCGAGCGGAGTCGCGGGCGGACAGGCCCTTGCGGACGTACGAGCCGAGCAGGCTTGTGGTGGTGCGGCAGCTCGCGTGCAGGGTCGGCGCCAGGTGGTTCTGCAGGTACGCCTGACGCAGCCCTTCACGTGCGCGATAGGCGAGAGCGGAGACGCTGTTGGGGCTCATTCCGAGCAGCGGTGCGATGTCGGCCGGCTTCTGCCCCTCGACGTCGAGGTGCCACAGGACGAGCTGCCACCGCTGGGGCAGCGCCCCGAATGCCGCTGCTGCCGCCGCCTGCTCGAAGCGCATCTCGGCAGGGTCGACGAACGCGACCGTGCGGTCCAGCTCGGACTCGTCGCCGGTCGGCCTGACCCGCTTGCTGCGGCGCGTGCCGTCGATGTGGATCCGGCGGATCGAGGTCAGCAGGTACGCACGGAAGAACTCGTCGGGTCCCTTGCCGGCCTGCAGGAGCGTCAGCACCCTGGTGAACGACTCGGCGACGAGATCGTCGGCGTCGGGCCCGGGGACGAGGTGGGCGGACAGCCGCCTCGCAGCCTCGCGATGACGGTCGAAGAGCTCGCCGTACGCGTCGGTGTCGCCGCTGCGGACAGCCGCGATGAGCTGGGCGTCGCTTGCCTCGAAACGTGTGGTGCGGATGTCTGACACGGTGTCCCTTCCGACCAGCACAACGACCCACCCGCGAGCCGGTCACGAATGTCTCGCGCAACCGCGTCATGTCTGCGCGGCCGGAACGTCTCACACGTGTCCGGACGGCGAAGGGGGTTCTTCATGCTCAGCTCGGGATTGGATGACGCGCTCCTCGCCGACGCCGTACGAGACGGCCGCTCGGACATCGCCGATGTTGCACTCGAGGTGGGAGCGAGTGCAGCGCGGCTCGGCATCCCGCTCCATGAGGTCGTCGACCACGTGGAGCGGGCCTTTGCCGGCCGCGAACCGTCCTACGCCGTCACGCGGTCGGCGGTGCTGGCATGGGCCGACGAGGCGCTGGCCCTGCACGCGGACACCTCGTGCGAGGACCCGCTGACCACCCTGGCCACCACGCCGTACGTCAGGTCGCGGCTCGGGGAGATCTATCGCGGAGCCGCGCGGGACGGCCATCTGGTCGCCGACCGGGTCGCGCTCGTCGTCGTCGAGCTGCCTCGTGAACGCAGGGGCAACGACCTCGAGCAGTCGCTCCGCGCCCTCGACGTCGCCGAAGCCATGCGGACCGTGTTCGCTGGTGACGAGACCGTGGCCCAGACCTCGCCGCGCCGGTTCGTCGCACTGGTCGGCCGCGAGCGCGCCGACGCGTTGACGATGAACCTGTTGAGCATCCTCCTCGAGCGGGTCGTTCTGCGGTCCGCTCCAGTCCCGGCTGTGGGTCGAGGAGCTGCCTCCGTCGGTCGACGGGATCGCCCGCGTGCTGGCTGGTCTCGCCGAGTAGGCGACGGTGTCGGTGCCAACCCATACGCTGGTCGTATGTGCGGGCGATATGCAACGACCCAGACCTCGTCCTCGCTCAACCAGGCGTTCGAGGTCGACCTGGCCAACTCCTTCGTGGAGCTCGAGGCCGACTACAACATGGCGCCGACCAAGCTCGCGCCGCTGATCATCGGGCGGCGTCCCGAGGAGCTGGCGGCCGATGCGCCCCCGCAGCGCGAGCTCATGACCGCGCGATGGGGTCTCATCCCCAGCTGGGCCAAGGACCCGTCGATCGGCAACCGCATGATCAACGCCCGGTCCGAGACCGCAGCCGAGAAGCCCGCGTTCAAGAAGGCTTTCGGCAAGCGTCGCGGACTCGTGCCGGCCGACGGCTACTACGAGTGGTACGCCGGCGAGCCCCGTGAGGGTGAGCGCAAGCCCAAGAAGCAGCCGTTCTACATCACCCCCAAGGACCACTCGGTGCTGGCGATGGCCGGGCTCTACGAGTTCTGGAAGGACCGTGCGACCGACGAGTGGGTCACGAGCTACACGATCCTCACGACGAGCGCCGAGGACGACATGGGCCACATCCACGACCGCATGCCGCTGTTCCTCGAGCCCGGCGCATTCGACGCGTGGCTCGATCCCGCGCCCAAGCCGCCCGAGCAGTTGCTCGAGCTGCTGATCCCGGCGGCCCCGGGTCGTCTCGACGCCTTCCCGGTCTCGACCGAGGTCAACAATGTCGCCAACAACGGGCCAGACCTGATCAAGCCGCTGCCCCCGGAATAGCCGGTGCCACCAGACGGTTGAACACCGCAGGAGGTTCGATGCTGACATATGCAGATCACGGGCTTGAGAGGTCGATCACGCCCCTCAGCAAGCCAGTTGTGCCCGGAGTAGGCTGGGAGGCGATGACCGTCACCGGCGAGACCCCTGAGAGCGCCGACCCGCGCGAGACCGAGACCTCGGAGCAGCAGCAGGCGCGCTTCGAGGCCGACGCGCTGCCCTTCCTCGACCAGCTCTATTCCGCCGCGCTGCGGATGACCCGCAGCCCGCACGATGCCGAGGACCTGGTCCAGGAGACGTACGCCAAGGCGTTCAGCGCGTTCCACCAGTTCAAGCCCGGCACCAACCTCAAGGCCTGGCTCTACCGCATCCTGACCAACACCTACATCAACTCCTACCGCAAGAAGCAGCGCCAGCCGCAGCAGGTCACGGACGAGATCGAGGACTGGCAGATCGCGCGCGCGGAGTCGCACGGATCCAGTCGGCCTCAAGTCGGCCGAGATGGAGGCGCTCGAGCACCTTCCCGACAGCGACGTCAAGGACGCGCTGCAGGCGTTGCCGGATGACTTCCGCTACGCGGTCTACCTCGCCGACGTCGAAGGTTTCCCCTACAAGGAGATCGCCGAGATCATGGACACCCCGATCGGCACCGTGATGTCGCGGCTGCACCGGGGTCGTCGCATGCTGCGCGAGATGCTGGCCGACTACGCCCGCGATCGCGGCATGGCCGTCACGGGAGCAGGTGACAAGGCATGACTCGACCCGTGTGAAGGTCCCGACTGCGAGAAGGCGCTCGAGAACCTCTACCTGTTCATCGACCAGGAGATCGACACCGCGAGCTGCGCCGAGATCCAGTCGCACATCGACGGGTGCACGGACTGCCTGAGCGAGTACGACCTCGAGCGGGTCGTCAAGTCGCTGGTGTCGCGGTCGTGCTCCGAGGTGGCGCCCGAGCCGCTGCGCGAGAAGGTGCTGTTCTCGATCCGCAAGGTGCACATCGAGATCACCGAGCGCAAGTCGATCTAGCTTCCTGCAGGCCAAGGGACCGGCCTGGACGAAGAAATCCCCGTCCGTTCGGACGGGGATTTCTCTGTCGTGATGTGCACAGCTCACGCGTTGGGGCGCTTGCCGTGGTTGGCGCCCTTCTTGCGACGCGCACGACGCTTGCGGCCGGTCTTGCCCATGATGATCCTCCTCGGAAGTCGAGGTCTCAGTCTCCCACAGGCGCAATTCGCGCCAGGAATCGCTCCCGGTCGACGATGACCCGGCGGATCTCCCCGGTCGCCAGCAGCGTGCCGCCGGCGTCGTGGGCCGCGACCTGGAAGCGTACGAGCCGGCCGTCGGTGTGGATCACCGTCGCGGTCGCGGTGACCTCGGCGCCGACGGGGCTCGCGGCGAGATGCTCGAGGTCGACCCGCGTGCCGACGCTGGTCTGCGCCGGCCCGAGCTCGAGCGCTGCGCAGGTCGCCTCCTCGCACCACGCCAGCACCCGAGGCGTGCCGAGGACGGCGAGGTCCCCGCTGCCGAGCACCTGGGCGGTGTCGGCGGCCGTGACGACGTGCGTGACGCTGGCGGTGTCCATGCGCCAGAACGACTGACGAGCGACCAGGCGGTCCAGAGGTCGGCGTAGCGGCCCCCGCCGGCGACGAGCTCGTCGTGGGTGCCCTCCTCGACGATGCGACCCTCGTGCATCACCACGACCCGGTCGGCCGACTGGGCCTGGGTCAGGCGGTGCGCGACGATCAAGCGACGTACGTCCGCGCGTCGACGGCGATCGCGGCGTCCTCGAGCTCGCGCGCGCCGGACGAGCCGGCCTCGGCGGTCGCCTCGTCGAACACCGCGACGCCGCGGGTCGTGCAGCAGCACGCGGGCCAGGGCCAGCTGCTGGGCCTGCGCCGGGGTCGAGGGGGTGGCCGTGGTCGCCGACCACGGTGTCGAGCCCGTCCGGCAGCGCCTCGACCCAGGACAGGGCGCGTACGTCGGCCAGCGCGGCGCGGATCTGCTCGTCGGCGGCGCCCGGCCGGGCGAGGTCGACGTTGTCGCGCACGGTGCCGGAGAACACGTGGACGTCCTGCGTGACCAGGGCGATGCGAGGACCGCACGTGCGACGGGTCGAGGGCGTCGAGGGGGAAGCCGCCGACCGTGACCGTGCCCGCACGTCGGCTCGCAGCAGCCCGGCGGCGATCGGCGCCGAGGGTGCTCTTGCCGGCCCGGTCGCGCCGACCAGGGCGACCCGTCTCGCCGTCGGCGACCCGCAGCGTCACGTCCGTCAGCACGGGGTGGCCCTCGACGTACGCGTGGCCGATGCCGATCAGCTCGAAGGTCCCGGATCGCGACCGGCGGGCGGGCCGCTCGGTGCGCGGCGCCGGCTCGAGCAGCGCGACGCCGGCGAGCCGGGCGAGCGAGGCGCCGGCCGACTGGATGTCGTCGAAGATCATCAGCAGCGCGCCGATGGGGTTGAACAACCGGTGGAAGTAGAGCGCGGCGGCCGTCACGGCGCCCGACCGTCGTCAGGTCGTCGCGCACCAGCAGGAAGCCGGTGCCGAGCACGAGGCTCAGCCCGATCAGCTCGGACCGGTTGGTGCGCGCGCCGAAGCGGGTCAGGAGCGAGAACACGTCGAGCGCTGATCGTCATGGCGTGCTGCGAGTGGTGCGTGATGCGGTCGATCTGCGCCTGCTCCCGCGACAGCGCCCGCAGGGTCGCCGCGCCCTGGACGCCGCTGACCAGCGCCTCGGCCCGCTCGCCCTGCGCGATGCGCTCGCGCCGGTAGTACGGGCCCGAGCGCGGGCAGGTACCAGCGCAGGCCCAGGACGTAGAACGGGCGCGGACGCCAGGCCGGCGAGGCCGAGCCGCCAGTCGAGGGCGAACAGGCCGCCGGCCGTGAACACGACGGCGACGAGCGAGCTCGATCAGCAGGGGGACGATCTGGGTCAGCGACTGGGCCACGGTCCGCACGTCGTCGCCCATGCGGGACAGCAGGTCGCCGGCTCCGGCCTCCTCGAGCCGGATGCTGTCGAGGTGCAGGGCGCGGTCGAGCGCCTGCTCGCGCAGGTCCGCGAGTGCCGGTTCGCCGGCCTCGCGCCAGGTAGGTCACCGACAGGGATGTCCCGAGTCCCGCCGACGACGCTCGCGGCGGCGATCAGCGAGAGCTCCGACGCAGGACGCGTCGACGAGTCGCCGGCGGTGCGTCACGGTGTCGACGATGTCGCCGAGGATCCACGGAGCGACGAGCCCGGCGAGTCCCGACGACCACGAATGCCGACGGCGGAGACCGAGCAGCGGGCCGCGGTGCGCGCGCAGCAGCGGCGCGGCGAGGCGGGTCGTCTCGCGCGCGAGAGGCGATCGGGCAGCAGGTGCCGGCTCATCGCAGCACCGCCTCCCGGTAGGCGTCCCGGTGGGCCAGCTCGTGGTGCGTGCCGGTCGCGATGACGCGGCCCTCGCTCGAGCAGCACGCACCCGGTCCGCGCTCGCCAGGATGGCCGGGCTCGAGGTGATGACGACCGTCGCGAGATCGGACCCCGCCGAGTGCCGGAGCGCGCTGGATGCCGTCGGCGATCCGCTGCTCGGTCATGGCGTCGACGGCGCTCGTCGGGCTCGGCGAGGACCAGGATCGGAGCCCGCGTCGCCAGGGCGCGGGCCAGGGCGATGCGCTGGCGCTGGCCGCCGGAGAACGTCGGCCGCTCCGGCCGTGACGGGCTGATCCAGCCCGTCAGGGTGCAGGTCGATGACGTCGTCGGCCGCCGAGGCGACCAGGATCTCGTCGAGTGCAGCGTCGTCGAAGGCGCCGTCGGGGTCGATCGTCGACCGCGAGCGTGCCCTCGAACAGGTCGACGTGGTGCTGGCTCACCACGACGCCGTGAGCGCAGCGGCGTCGATCGTCGAGCTCGTCGACGGCGTGCCCGCCGAGGGTCAGCGGCCCGTGCGGTCCTCGGGCAGCACCTCGCCGCGCAGGAGGCGCACGAGCGGGTCGCTGCTCGGCGGTCTCGTCGACGACGATCGCCGATGAGCTCGCCCGGGCCGTGGCGAGACGTCGAGGTCGTGCAGCGGACCGCGAGGTCAGCTGGGTCATCGTCGAGCTCGGGCCGCGGTTCGTCGAGCGGCCGTGCTGCCGTACGCCACGAGGGCCGGCGTGCGCGAGGAAGTCGACGACCCGCCGCGCCGAGGCGAACGACGAGGCCGCCTGGGCGCTGGTCTCGCCGAGGCCGGCGATCGGCTCGGCGAGGAACTGGGTGAGCCCGACGATGGCGATGAGCTCGCCGATGCTGATCGTCGCCGTCGAGCGCGCGGGTCCCGGCGAGGTAGGCGACCAGGGCGAGGAACAGGCCGCTGAGCGTCGCTGGTGAGGCCGAACATGTAGCCGATCGACCGGGCCGTGCGGATGCTCGCGTCGCGCGCTGACGCGCTGTGCGCGCGGTACGCGCGATGTCGCGACGTCCTCGGCGCCGACGCCCTTGAGCGGCCGCAGTCCCTTGACCAGGTCGGTCGCGATGCCGGTCGCCTTGGCGATGCCGGCCTGCTGGTCGCTGGTGTCGCCGGGCGATGAGCGGGGTCACGACCTGGATCAGCGGCGAGCACGAGCGGCACGCCGAGCAGGACGACGATGCCGATCGTCGAGGTCGATCCTGATCAGGACGATCGCGCTCGACCACGCACGCCGACGAGGCCGGCCAAGGTGTAGCCGACGTGCCACAGGAACTCGGCCGATCGTCTCGGCGTCCGACGTGGCCAGGGAGAGCGTCTCGCCGGGCAGCAGACCCGTGCGGGCGCCGTCGTGCGCCGAGGACGTGCTCGCTGACCTCCACGCGGAGCAGATGCGTCTCCAGCTCCAAGGCGCCGACGCCGAGGCGCGCGCCGAAGCGGTACGAGTAGCTCAGCACCACGAACAGCGCGACGAGGACGCCGCCCCACGATCGCGAGCTCGCCGAGGTCGCCGGTCGCGACGGCGCGGTCGATGATGACGCCGATGACGACGGGGACCATGGCCTCGCACAGGAGCCACGAGCAGATCAGGGCGTAGCAGCCGAAGAGTCGTGCACGGTGGCGGCGCAGTCCGCGGGCCAGGAGCGCCGCCGCTGTCCGTGGTGGAGAGGGGACAGGCACTGAGTAAGGCTAACCTCAGCTGACGCCGCCCAGCTCACCGAGGTCGCGTCAGATCGACAGCGAGAAGGCCCAGAGGTTCACGCCGGGCTCGGGCGACCAGTCGAGCTCGGGGCGGCGGACGAACCCCAGCCGGGCATACAGGCGGTGCGCGGGCACCATCTCCGGCAGCGAGACACAGCAGGACCTCGGTCAGTCCGGCGTCGCGGGCGAGCTCGAGGCAGCGTTCGCACCAGCGCCCGGCCGATGCCGCGGCCGCGGGCCTCCGGCGCAATGGAGAGCGTGCGGAACTCGCCCTGGTGCGGCTCCTTGGCCAGCTGGGCATCACCCGATCCGTACGGGCACCAGGTGACGGTGCCCACCAGCTCGTCGTCGTCGATCGCCACCAGCAGGGTGCTCTTGCTGGCGCGCGAGGCGGCATCGGCGAGCCAGCCGGCGTAGCCGTCGTCGAACGTCCCGTCGGGGAAGGTGAGGTAGCCGTCGGCGTCGTATCCCGCGACGCTCAGCGCGCCGACAGCCGCGTGCTCCTCCTCGAGGGCCGGACGGATGACGACCACGTCAGATGCCGGTCGTGTTGCGCGGGTATGCCGCGTTGACGTCCGTCATGACGTTGACGAGATAGGGGACGCCGGACGCGAACGCCCGGTCGAGCGCCGGACCGATCTCCTTGGGGTCGGTCACCATCTCGCCGCCACCGCCCAGCGCCGTCACGACCTGGTCGTAGCGCGTCTGCGGCGCGAGATCGGCCGCGACGTCGTAGCCGTAGAGCCACTGCATCGGCCCCTTCTCGAGGCCCCACGCGGAGTTGTTGCCCACGACCATCACGACCGGGAGGTTATGGCGCACGAGGCTGTCGACGTCCATCAGCGACATGCCGGCCGCGCCGTCGCCGTACAGCAGCACGACCTGGCTCGACGGCCGCGCGATGCGGGCGGCCATCGCCGCACCCATGCCGGCACCGAGGCAGCCGTACGGTCCGGGGTCGAGCCAGCCGCCGGGCCGCTTCGGCTCGACGAACTTGCCGGCGAACGACACGAAGTCGCCACCGTCGCCGATCACCACGGCGTCGTCGGCCAACCGGGGGAGCAGCTCGCCGTAGATGCGGGCGGGGTGGATCGGGTCGGCCTCGGCGGTGAGCAGCTCGCTGTCGCGCTGCGTGGCTGCCGCGACCTCGGCCTGCAGCGCGCCGATCCACGGCGACCAGTCGGGACGCCGGCCGTGCTGCGAGGGCGACGTCAGCGTGTCGAGCAGGCCGGTGAAGAACAGCGTCAGGTCGCCGCTGGCGGACGCCGCCAGCTCGGCGTGCGTCGACACCTGTCCGGGGGAGTCGGCGACGTGCACCGTGCGGGCAGGCGTCGCGCCGTCCTTGCCGCCGAAGATGCCGTAGCCGAGGCGGAAGTCGAGGGGCGTGCCGACGACGATCACGAGGTCGGCCTGGTTGAACGACGTCGAGCGTGCCTTGGTGACGAGCTGTGGGTGGCCGCCGGGGACGATCCCGCGGCCCATGCCGTTGGAGATCACCGGGATTCCGGTCTCCTCGACGAAGTGCAGTGCGGCGTCCTCGGCGTGATCGGCCCAGACGTCGGTGCCCAGGATCAGCACGGGCCGCGCGGACGCTGCGGATCAGCTCGGCGATCTTCGCCAGTGAGTCCGGATCGGGCTCGATCGGCGCCGTCGTGTTGCCAGGTGACGGCGTTGTCACGGTCGTGCTGTTGAAGAACTCGTCCATCGGCACGTCGACGAACGTGGGACCGCGGTGGGACGAGCCGGCGAGCGTGAAGGCCTCGTCGATCGCCGGTGCGATGTCGTCGACCTTGTGCGCAGTCGTCGCGGACTTCGAGATGGTCTCGATGATGGGCGGCTGGTCGAGCTCCTGCAGGCTGCCCGAGCCCCAGCGGTTGTTGGGCGCGCGGCCGCCGACGACGACGAGCGGCGAGCCGGCGAAGCTGGCCTGCGCGATGGGGCTCACGCCGTTGGTCACGCCGGGGCCCGCGGTCAGCACGGCGAGGCCGGGCGTGCGGGTCAGCTTGCCGATCGCCTCGGCGGCGAACACGGCCGTGGGCTCGTGGCGCACGTCGATGATCGGCATCGCCGGCTCGGCCTTGACCGCGGCGTCGTACATCGGGAACACGTGGGCGCCCGAGAGCGTGAACATCGTCTCGACACCGTGCGCGCGGGCCACGTCGAGGGCGTGGACTCCGCCGTGACCTTCTCGGGGCTCAGAACTCATGTGACGCAGGTTACTGGAGCCTCAGGCGAGAGGCTTGGCCCTGGTGGTCGGCCGGTAGAGCCACGGGCTCTCGGCCCGGATCTGGTCGAGCACCGCCAGCAGCAGGTCGGCCCGGTGCGCGGGCTGCTCGGCGAACAGCTCGGCATCGGCGCGCAGGTCGTCGCGGCCCTGCACGCCGAGCGCGAGCTGCAGGTGGAGGGCGCGCAGGAACGACGACGTGTTGCGGACGCTGGGCGAGGGCCACTCGGCCTCGAGGTGGCCGCGGGTGCGTGGCGGCTTGATGCCGGCGCCGAGCCGGGCGAGCCAGGGCTCGACGATGCTCGGGTCGAGCTCGTTGCGATGCAGCAGCGTCATGACGGCGTACGCCAGGCGGTCGTCCTCGCCGTGCCGCCAGATGTATGCCGTGGGCGTCAGGACGCGGTCGGCGATGACGTCGAGCAGGACCGTCAGCTCGAGCCGGCCGAAGTGCCGCGACCGGGCGAGGGCGGCGAGGAGGTCGGCGCCGTGGGCGATCGAGTTGGCCCAGCCCTGCTCCGGGATCCAGCCGCGATGGTCCTGCTCGCGGACGTACCATGCGGTCGCCCGGTCGCCCCAGTCGAGGACGGACGAGGCCGACATGAGGTGCTCGTTGTTGTCGCGGCCGATGATCTCGGCGAGCATCAGTGCGCTGTAGGACCGGCGCATGACCGAGACGTCACCGTCGTGGCCGAGGCCGTAGCGCAGGCCCGGGGGCGATGCCGTCGCCCAGGCCGGACAGCAGCTCGTCGTAGACGCCGCGCGTGATCCACGTCGTCAGCAGCGGGTAGGCGAGGTCCTCGCGCCAGCGCGGGTTGGAATGCCCCAGCATCTCGACCAGCTCGACGGTGCACTCGTCGAGGCTGCGGTCGGCGGGCACATTCATCCCGTCCTGCATCACGGTTTGCCAGTACGCCTCAGACACTCGACTCATCGTGTCACGCTTCTCCCACTACCCTGACGGGGTGCCCTCGCTGGATGACATCGCGCGCTTCCAGACGTCGCTCAGCCCTGACGACGTCGCGTGGCTCCACGCCCTGGTGACCGACTGGCAGATCATCGCCGACCTGTCGTTCTCGGACCTGGTCCTGTGGGTGCCCGACGCTGAGGCCAAGGGCATGTGGGCGGGAGCGCAGATCCGGCCGACCACCGGACCGACGACCCTGTTCGAGGACGTGGCCGGCACGTTCATGCCGTCGGGCCGCATCGACGAGCTCGAGGTCTGCGCTCAGCACCGGTGAGGTCGTCGCCGAGCGGGTCGAGAAGCTGCCCGACGGCCGTCGCATTCGCGTGGAGGTCATCCCCGTCACGCATGGGGGCCGCACGATCGCCGTGATCTCCCGCCGCAGCGCCGAGTCCGCGCTGCGCACCGCCAGCACCCTCGAGGCCTCCTACTTCGAGGCCGCCGGTGAGCTCACCGAGATGATCCGTCGGGGCGAGTTTCCGTTGCCGGGCAGCCGCTCCGACGTGGCCGACTCACTGCGGGTCGGTGACGGCTTCGTACGGACGAATGCCGCCGGCACCGTCCGCTATGCCAGCCCCAACGCGATGTCGGCGTACCGGCGCCTGGGCCTTGTGGGCGACCTGGTCGGCACGCAGCTCGGGCACGTCACGACCGGGCTCGTCGACCGCCGGCCGACCGACCGAGGGCCTCGCGGCATCCTCGGCGGTGACGCCAGCACCGAGGCAGAGGTCGAGAACGCTGCTGCCTCGCTGCTGCTGCGCGTCATCCCGCTGCGCGCAGGCGGCCACCGCAGCGGAGCGCTGATCCTGCTCCGCGACGTCACCGAGCTGCGGCTCCGCGAGCGCGAGCTGGTGTCCAAGGAAGCGACGATCCGCGAGATCCACCACCGGGTCAAGAACAACCTGCAGACCGTCGCTGCGCTGCTGCGGCTGCAGGGCCGGCGCATGGAGCTGCCCGAGGCGCGAGCGGCCCTCGACGATGCCGTGCGCCGGGTCGGCTCGATCGCCCTCGTGCACGAGACGCTGAGCCAGTCGTTCGACGACAACGTCGCCTTCGACGAGATCGCGGACCGGCTGCTGCGCACGGTGCTCGACGTGGCCGAGGAGGCCGGCCGGCGCCGGCCGGGTGAGCGCCGACCGGATCGGTTCGTTCGGGTTGCTGCCGGGCGCCGTCGCGACGCCGCTCGCCATGGTGCTGACCGAGCTGATCCAGAACGCCTCGGCGCACGCGTTCGGCGAGCAGGGCGGCACGCTGACGCTGGCGGTCAACCGCATCCGCGACCGCGTACGCCTGCGGGTCAGCGACGACGGCTCGGGCCTCCCGGCAGACTTCGACCCCGCCGGCAGCCTCGGGCTGTCGATCGTGACGACCTTGGTCGAGGGCGAGCTGCACGGGTCGCTGGCATTCGAGCCGCGCTTCGGCGGCGGCACGACGGTCGCCATCTCGCTCAACGTCTAGGCACGGCGGCGGCAGGGCCGCCGGGATACAAAGAACCCCGCGGCCGAGGCCACGGGGTTCACCGATACGTGCGTACGTCAGGCAGTACGAATACGTGCCCGAGCATTGCGGCGCTTCAGCGTACGACGTTCGTCTTCGCTCAAGCCTCCCCACACACCGTGGTCCTGTCCGGACTCGAGTGCCCACTGGAGGCACTGCTCGCGGACATCACAGCGGCGGCATACGACCTTGGCCTCTTCGATCTGCAAGATGGCGGGACCCGTGTTGCCGATGGGGAAGAAGAGCTCAGGGTCCTCATCGAGGCATGCAGACTTGTGACGCCAATCCATGTGGACACTCCTTCCCGTTCGGTGTTGCGCCTTGGGCAGGACTGTTTGACCCGGTACCAAGGCTTTGACCTCCATGTTTTCAACATTTCAACTGCATTACAAGGGCCACGACGTGCGCGAATTGTCGGATCCGTCACACGCTCCCTACGCTGAGGACGTGAGCGCTAACGCGAAGCCGTCCGGGACGGCCCGAATCCTGCTGCTCGCGGCGGCCGTGATCGTGGTCGCGGAGGCCATCACCTGCCTCGTCCTGGCCGTCATCGGCGTCGTGGACCTGGACGGGGACAGCGTCGGCACGGGCATCGGTGTGTCGCTGATCCTGGCGATCTACGGCGGGTTCCAGGCCTGGGCCGTGTGGCGGGTCAACCGCGGCGACCACTGGGCGCGCAGCCCGCTCGTGGTGACCCAGGTCATCCAGCTCATCATCGCGTTCAACCTGGCCGACATACCGGCCTGGATCAGCGTCCTGGTGGGTGCCTCGGCGGCGGTCACCCTGGCCTGCCTGCTGGCGCCCGCCGGTCAACCGCGCGCTCGGTGCTGACCAGCCCGTATGAGAGACTGACAGCCGGGCACAACCCGTGTGAACCCGCTTCGGCGGGAGCAATGAGCGGCATACTTGCCGCGCCGGCGACCTGATCGGTCCCGATGAGAACGTACGGAACGTCCCCGAGGGATTCCCACCATGGTTGCGACTGACATCGACGTGCACGCAGACACCCCAGACCCCGACGACCCGATCTTCGCGCTGCACCGCGGCGGCAAGATGGCGATCGCCGCGACGGTCCCGCTGCGCAATGCGCAGGACCTCGCGATGTCCTACACGCCCGGCGTCGCCCGGGTGTGCGAGGCGATTGCGGCCGACCCGGCGCTGGCCCACGACTACACCTGGGTGTCCAACACCGTTGCGGTCGTCACGGACGGCACCGCAGTGCTCGGCCTCGGCGACATCGGCCCGGCCGCCTCGATGCCCGTCATGGAGGGCAAGGCCGTGTTGTTCAAGCAGTTCGGCGGCGTCGACGCGATCCCGGTCGCGCTCGACACGACCGACGTCGACGAGATCGTCGAGACGATCGTGCGTCTCGCCCCGACGTTCGGCGGCATCAACCTCGAGGACATCTCGAGCCCGCGGTGCTTCGAGATCGAGCGCCAGCTGATCGAGCGTCTCGAGATCCCGGTGTTCCACGACGACCAGCACGGCACGGCGGTCGTGACGCTGGCGGCCCTGATCAACGCCGCACGGGTGACCGATCGTGAGCTGGACGACCTCAAGGTCGTCATCTCGGGTGCCGGCGCAGCCGGGGTCGCGATCATGAAGATGCTCCAGTCGGCCGGCGTGCGCAAGATCGCGGTCGTCGACCGCAGCGGGGTCATCCACCCGGGCCGTGAAGGGCTCGACGTGGTCAAGGCCGGCATCGCGGAGGCCACCGCACCCTGGGCCAGGCCCGGCACGATCAGCCGATGCCCTTGACGGGGCCGACGTCTTCGTCGGCGTCTCGGGCGGCACGGTCCCCGAAGCCGCAGTCGCGTCGATGGCACCCGACTCGATCGTGTTCGCGATGGCCAACCCCCATCCCGAGGTGCACCCCGACATCGCGCACAAGTACGCGCGGATCGTGGCGACCGGCCGTTCGGACTTCCCCAACCAGATCAACAACGTGCTGGTGTTCCCCGGCATCTTCCGGGGCGCGCTCGACGTGCGGGCGACGCGGATCTCCGAGGGCATGAAGCTTGCGGCCGCCAACGCGATCGCCGACCTCGTCGGCGATGACCTCAGTGAGACGTACGTCATCCCGTCACCGTTCGATCCGCGGGTAGCCTCTGCCGTGGCGCGGGCCGTCACCGACACCGCGCGCCGCGAGGGCCTGGCCCGCCGCCCGTACTGATCAACTCACAGGAGCTGCATGTTCGCCGTCTACGCAGGCACGATCGATCCGAAGGACCCTCTGAGCGGACTGGTCGTGGGCGAGCGCCCCGATCCCGACGTGCCTGATGGCTGGACGACCGTCACGGTCAAGGCTGCATCGATCAATCACCATGACGTGTGGAGCCTGCGTGGGGTCGGCCTGCGCGAGGAGTCGCTGCCGATGATCCTCGGCTGCGACGCCGCGGGCCTCGACGAGGACGGCAACGAGGTGCTCGTGCACGCCGTCATCAGCGATCCGTCGTGGCGCGGTGACGAGACGCTCGACCCCAAGCGGTCGTTGCTCTCGGAGCGTCATCAGGGCACGTTCGCCGAGAAGGTCGCGGTGCCGACCCGCAATGTCGTCCCGAAGCCTGCCGGCCTGTCGTTCGCCGAGGCTGTCGTGCCTGCCGACCGCGTGGCTGACGGCGTACCGCATGCTCTTCACGCAGTCCGGCCTGAAGCAGGGCGACACGGTCCTGGTGCAGGGCGCCGGTGGCGGCGTCGCGACGGCTGCGATCACGCTGGCGCGGGCTGCTGGCTTCCGCGTCTACGCGACGAGTCGCGACGAGGACAAGCGCGACAAGGCTGTCGAGATCGGCGCCCACGAGGCGTTCGAGTCCGGTGCCCGACTGCCGAGCAAGGTCGACGCCGTCATCGAGACTGTCGGCGCGGCGACCTGGTCGCACTCGGTCAAGTCGATGCGGCCCGGCGGCACGATCGTCATCGCGGGAGCGACATCGGGCGATGCCCCGTCACACGCCGAGCTGACCCGGATCTTCTTCCAGCAGATGCGCGTGCACGGCTCGACGATGGGCACCCGCGACGAGCTGCACCGGCTGGCGCAGTTCATGGACGTCACCGGCACCCGCCCGCTGATCGACCGGGAGATCCCGATGGCCGATGCGGCCGACGGACTCGCCTCGGTCATCGACGGCGACGTCTTCGGCAAGATCGTCCTGACGCTTCCTGAGGTCGAGCGAGCTCTGCGAGTGAGCGCCGAAGGCAGGTTGAGCGATCACGCCGAAGGCGTCAGGTGACGAAACCTCGTGTAGACGACGACGCAACGTCAGTCGTCCGCCAGGGTGTGGCGGAGGTAGCGCATCGGGGCGTCGAGGTATGCCTTCCAGTGCTTGACGAGCTCGAGCTCGTCCCACGCTGCCTCGCGCATGCCCCAGTCGCCGACCTCGAGGATGCGGGCGCCGGGCATCGACGCGAGGACGGGGGAGTGCGTCGCGCAGAGCACCTGCCCGCCGGCCGCGGCGATGTCGTGCAGCACCCGGATCAGGGTCAGGGTCGACCGGAACGACAGTGCGGCCTCAGGCTCGTCGAGGCAGTAGAAGCTCGGCGAGTCGAACTTGCGGTTGAGCACCTCGAGGAATGACTCGCCGTGACTCATCGCGTGATAGTCGGTGTCGTTGGGGCCGCCGTACTCGTCCATGTAGGTGTACCAGCCGTGCATCGTCTCCGCGCGCAGGAAGAATCCCCACCGCCCGGTGCCGATGCCCCGCTGGATCGTGAGCGCTCGATGCAGCGGCGACTCGCTGGACCTGGTCTCGTGCCTGCCGTGGGCGCTGCCGCCCTCTGGCGACAGTCCGTACGCGACAGCGATGGCCTCGACGAGCGTCGACTTGCCGGAACCGTTCTCGCCGACGAGGAACGTGACGCCCGGCGCGAGGTCGATGCCGTCGGCGAGCAGTTGCGCGACGGCAGGAATCGTCGCCGGCCACTCGCCGGCCGGCAGCCCCGCCTCATCGTCACGGGAGACGCGTACGACAGGAGGCTGGTCGAAGTCCACGGCCCCACCTTGTCAGGTCGGTCGGACGGTCCTACTCATCGTCGTCGTCCAACCTCGCCAGCCAGGTGGCCAGCCGCTCGACCGGGATCTCGAACTCGGGGTTGAGGTCGACGAACTCGACGAGGCGCTCGGCGAGCCAGGCGAAGGTGACCTCCTCGTCACCTCGCCGGCTCTGGAGCTCCTCGATGCCGCGATCCGTGAAGTACATGGCTCAGCTGAAGGCCTGCTGCATCAGCGTGGCCTGCTCCTCGACGTGCCGGTTGTGCGACCCGACCGACGGCGCCGACGACTCCGGACGCGAGACGCGCAGCAAGGGGAGGCCGTCGAACTCGCCGCTGAAGTGCAGCGCGACGTGCGGCCACGGGCCCTGGTTGGCCGGCTCGTCCTGCACCCAGCGGACCTCGCGGGCGTTGACGAACTGACCGATCGCCGCGTTGAGCTCTGACGTGGGACGCGGGTAGAGCTGCTCGAGGCGCACGATCGCGGTGCGGGACTGACCCGACTCACGCTTCTCGCGCTCGGCGAACAGGTCCCAGGCGATCTTGCCCGAGCAGACCAGCACGCGCTCGACCTTGGACGCGTCGACCGAGTCGTCGCCGATCACCGGGCGGAACTTGCCCGAGGTGAAGTCGTCGGGCTGCGAGGCGGCGGCCTTGCTGCGCAGCATCGACTTCGGTGTGAAGACGATCAGCGGACGGTGCTGCGTCTGCAGGTTCTGCCGGCGCAGCAGGTGGAAGTACGACGCGGGGGTCGACGGCTGCGCGAGCGTCATGGCGTCGTTGGCGCACAGCTCGAGGAACCGCTCGATGCGGGCCGACGTGTGGTCGGGCCCCTGGCCCTCGTGGCCGTGCGGCAGGAGCAGCACGACGCCGGACTTCTGGCCCCACTTGCTCTCACCGGCCGAGATGTACTCGTCGATGACCGACTGGGCGCCGTTGACGAAGTCGCCGAACTGCGCCTCCCAGATCGTGAGCGCCTCGGGACGGGCGACGGAGTAGCCGTACTCGAAGCCCAGCGCGGCGTACTCGCTCAGCAGGGAGTCGTAGATGTAGAACGTGGCCTGGTCGTCGCCGACGTTGGACAGCGGCGTCCACTCGTTGGCGTTGGTGCGGTCGATGATCGTCGCGAACCGCGAGGAGAACGTGCCGCGCCGCGAGTCCTGGCCGGCGAGGCGTACGGGACGCCCGTCGAGCAGCAACGAGCCGAGCGCCAGGATCTCTCCGGTGCCCCAGTCGATCGGGCCGGCGCTGATCGACTGCGCCCGGCGCTGCAGCTGCGGCAGCACCTTGGGGTGGACCGTGAAGCCCTCGGGCACGTTGGTGTAGGAGTCCGCGATCGCCTTCATGGTCTCGGGCGTGATCGCCGTCAGCAGCTCGCCGGCGTGCTCGGGCTTGTCGGGGTAGTCCGGCGTACGCATGTAGCCGGGATCGGTCGTGCTCTCCTTGACCTCGGCGAAGTTGCGCTCGAGCTGCGCCTGGTAGTCGCTGAGCGCGGCCTCGGCCTCCTCGAGCGTGATGTCGCCACGACCGACCAGCGCCTCGGTGTAGAGCTTGCGCACCGACTTCTTGGCGTTGATCGTGTCGTACATCAGCGGCTGGGTGAAGCTGGGGTCGTCGCCCTCGTTGTGACCGCGGCGGCGGTAGCAGACCAGGTCGATGACGATGTCCTTGTGGAACGTCCGGCGGTACTCGTAGGCCAGGTGCGCCACGCGGATGCAGGCCTCGGGATCGTCGCCGTTGACGTGGAAGACCGGCGCCTGGATCATCCGGGCGACGTCGGTGCAGTACGTCGAGGAGCGCGACGACGACGGTGCCGTCGTGAAGCCCACCTGGTTGTTGACGATCAGGTGGATCGTGCCGCCCGTGCGGTAGCCGCGCAGCTGCGAGAGGTTGAGCGTCTCGGCGACCACGCCCTGCCCGGCGAACGCGGCGTCGCCGTGCACGAGGACGGGGAGGACGGGGTAGTCGGCGCCCCGGTTGAGCCGGTCCTGCTTGGCGCGGGCGATGCCCTCGAGCACGGGGTCGACGACCTCGAGGTGCGACGGGTTGGCCGCGACCGAGACCTTGATCTTGTCGCCGTTGCCGGAGGTGAACTCGCCCTCGACGCCGAGGTGGTACTTGACGTCGCCGGAGCCCTGGACCGTACGCGGGTCGATGTTGCCCTCGAACTCGCGGAACACCGAGCCGGCGTGCTTGCCGGCGATGTTGACCAGCACGTTGAGCCGGCCGCGGTGCGCCATGCCGATGCAGACCTCGTCGAGCTGGTCGGCGGCGGCCGCCTCGCAGATCTCGTCGAGCACGGGGACCGTGGTCTCGCCGCCCTCGAGGCTGAAGCGCTTCTGGCCGACGAACTTGGTCTGCAGGAACGTCTCGAAGGCCTCGGCCTGGTTGAGCTTCTGCAGGATCCGCAGCTGCTCCTCGCGGGGCGGCTTGGTGTGCGGGCGCTCGATGCGCTCCTGGAACCAGGCGCGCTCGTCGGGATCCTGGATGTGCATGTACTCCAGGCCGATCGTGCGGGCGTAGGAGTCGCGCAGGATGCCGAGGATCTCGCGCAGCTTCATGAAGCGCTTGTCGGTCTTGAACGACCCGGTGGCGAACTCGCGGTCGAGGTCCCACAGCGTCAGGCCGTGCGATGCCGTGTCGAGGTCGGCGTGGCTGCGCGGCCGGTTGTCGAGCGGGTTGGTGTCGGCCATCAGGTGGCCGCGCACGCGGAACGCGTGGATCAGCTCGAGGACGCGGGCCTGCTTGTGCACCTCGTCGTCGTGGCTGACGGCGATGTCCTGGGCCCAGCGAATGGGCTCGTAGGGGATCTTGAGGGCGCGGAAGATCTCGTCGTAGAAGTTCTCCTCGCCGAGCAGCAGGGCGTGGATCTTCTTGAGGAACTCGCCGGACTGCGCGCCCTGGATGACGCGGTGGTCGTAGGTCGACGTCAGCGTCATCATCTTGGAGATCGCCATCTGGGCGAGCGTGTGCTCGCTGGCGCCCTGGAACTCCGGCGGGTACTCCATCGAGCCGACGCCGATGATGACGCCCTGGCCCTGCATGAGGCGGGGGATCGAGTGGTTCGTGCCGATGCCGCCGGGGTTGGTCAGGCTGACCGTGGTGCCCTGGAAGTCGGTCACCTCGAGCTTGCCGTCGCGGGCCTTGCGGACCATCGACTCGTACGCTGCCCAGAACTCGGCGAAGCCCATCGTCTCGGCGGCCTTGATCGAGGGCACGAGCAGCGTGCGCGAGCCGTCGGGCTTCTTGAGGTCGATCGCGAGGCCGAAGTTGATGTGCTCGGGCTTGAGCTGGTTGGGCTTGCCGTTGACGACCTCGAAGCCGGTGTTCATCTCCGGCATGGACTTGAGCGCCTTGACGATGGCCCAGCCGATGAGGTGCGTGAACGACACCTTGCCGCCTCGCGCGCGAGCGAGGTGGTTGTTGATCACGATGCGGTTGTCGAACAGCAGCTTGACCGGGACCGAGCGGACGCTCGTCGCGGTGGGGACGGCGAGGCTGGCGTCCATGTTGGCGACGGTGCGGGCGGCGGCGCCGCGCAGCACGACGTTCTCGACCTCGCCGGGACCGGCCTTGGGCGCGTCAGCGGCCTTGGCCGTTGGGCGTCGCCGCCGGGCGCGGCTGCGGCCTTGGGGGCGTCGGTCACGGGAGGCACGGGCGACGGGGGGTCGACGTGTGCCGGCGCGGCGATCTGGCTCTGCGCCGGGGTCACGGTCGCCGGCTCGGTCTTGGGCGCCGGGGGAGCCGACGACGTCGGAGCGGTCGGTGCCGGGCTGGGGGCCGCGGTCGGAGCCGGCTCGGCCTTGGCGGCCGGCTCAGCGGGCGGTTCTGCCGCGGCCGGCTCGGCCTTGGCGGCAGGTGCCGGCGTGGCGGTCGTGCTGGCCGCGCCGTTGGGCGAGGTGCCGTTGGTGGAGGCCCCGTTGGCCAGGGCCGCACCGTCGCCGGTCTGGAAGAACGTCACCCAGGTGGCGTCGACCGAGGCGGGATCCTGTCGGAATCGCTCGTACATCTCTTCGACGAGCCACTGGTTGGTGCCGAAATCAGGGGTTGAATGGTCTTGTGAGGACTCGGCCACAGCCTCGATCGCCTCTTCCGAATTGTGTGCTGGCGCGCGTGCGAAAACTACCTTCAACAGGGTAACGCGACGCTCCATCCGCCCGCAGGCAGGTTCGCACTGCAATTCCCGTCGATCTTCACCGCGGCCGCACGCCGACGTGGCGGACGTCACGCTTTCGTGCGATCGCGCTGCCGGTCAGTCGGCGATGCACGAGCACCGGTTCGCGGCTCGACGAACGCGCCGAATGCCGCGGCCTCGGCGTCGAGCGCACGGCGGATCGGGCCGCGTGAGTCGTGGCGGGCGATCGACCACGATCGTGACGGTCTTGGCGGTGACGGTGCGCGTCCACCTGGCCGCACAGCCGGCCCGTCGATCATCAGCAGCCCGCTGCCGCGCATGACGTCGTCGACCGTGCCGTCGAAGCCGGCGTAGTCCTCGGGATCGCGGGCGTAGGAGATGTATTCGTCGAAGTTGGACAGCAGCATGACCCGCGGCACCTCGGCGTCGACCGGCTCGTCGAGCGTCCAGTACGCCTGGCCGTCGACGTCGAGCGGCCGGAGCTCGGCGAGCTCGATCGCCCGCCGGCTGTCGGTCAGGGTCAGGCTGGTCCACCACGCGAGGTCCTTGTCGCGGAACGGGCCGTGGCCCTGCGGCGTAGCGGCGAGCGCCGTCGGCCAGCAGCTCGTCGTGCGGTCTGCTGGACCGTGGTCGGCGGCAGCGCGACGTAGGTGTGCTGCTTGCCCCGCATCGGCCCGTTGGCGATCGAGCGGTTGATCTCGGCGTTCATCAGCTGGTGCACGAGGAAGGTGCCCGTGGCCTGCAGCCCGGCGCGCCTCGAGTGCCGCGCGCGAGCTCGGCCCGGGTGTGCGGCGTGCCGTCGGCCAGCGCCGCCACGATGACCTCGGAGCCGCGCTCGATGAGCTCGGGCCCGAGGCCCAGAGCGGCCCAGCTCGACGCCATGACCTGCCGGACCCGCGGCGCCGTGAGGGCGAGCAGCCAGTGCAGGTCGGCCGGGTCGACGAAGTGCCACGTCGGCCGCAGGATGTGCGTGCGCAGGAAGTCGCCGCGGTCGAACGCGGCCTGCGCGTCCGCGAGCGTGAGTCCGGTGGTGCGGCGGGCGACGGCCCACAGCGCCATGTCGTGCAGCTGCGACTGGACGCATCCGAGGTGACGCACGACGTCGGCGGCCGAGTCGAATCGCGGTGAGACCAGTCCTTGGGCGTGCAGGCGTCCCGGGATGGTTGGCTTCACGCCACCAGCATCTCGTACGGAGCCGACGTTTTGCCTCACGCGTAGTGAACCGTGCAATAGGCTCGCGTGGCGAGAACACAAGACGAAGGTGGAGATCGATGAGTACTGGGACGACCTCAGGACGCAACCGGCTCGTGGTGCCGGCCGCAGCAGGAGCCATCCTGCTGGTCATCATCATCGGGATCTTCCTGGTCAGCAGCGGCAATGACGACACTCCGGCGGCGCCCAAGGCGACCAAGACCACGGCAGCTCCGAAGAAGGCGCCGCAGGACAAGCTCAAGGGCTCGGGCGACGCGCCGGAGGCGATCACGATCAAGACCGCCACGGTCGCGCGAGGGGCCACTGTGTTCGCCGTCGGTGCCGAGCTCCCGGACATCGACCTCAAGAAGATCGACACCGTCACCCTGATGCTGGGCCAGGACAACGGCGACGAGCTGTGGCGCGTGACGACGTTCCAGGACTCCCGCGGCGGCTTCGTGTTCCCGCAGTTCTACCGTGTCAAGGACGGCAAGGACGAGCAGTTCGCGTGCACCGCCGGGATGCGCATCAAGGGCGTCCAGCTCACGATGAACGTTCCGCTGAGGTGCCTGGACGATCCTGAGAAGCCGCTGCGGGCGCGCCTCGAGATCACTGACCGCGATGGCGGCGAGGAGAAGACCTCGACCTCCAAGGCGCTCAGTGCTCCCAAGGCCTCAGGTCTACGGCGTCTCGAGGGCCGCGTCGAGGGTGATGTCGACACCGGCCAGCGCCTTGCTGACCGGACAGCCGACCTTCGCGGCCTCGGCGGCCTCGAGGAACCCGGCCTCGTCGATGCCGTCGACCTCACCGCGCGCCTTCAGCGCGACGGTGCGTGATCGAGAGCCCCTTCTCGGGATGGATCTCCACCGTGACGTCGGCCGTGACCTCCATCGAGACCGGTGTGGCGCCGACCTTGCCGAGCTGCGCGGCGAGCGACATGGCGTAGCAGGCCGAGTGAGCCGCGCCGATGAGCTCCTCGGGGTTCGTGACGCCGCCGCCGTCGTCGGACGCGCGCTTGGGGAACGAGACCTCGAACGTGCCGAGGCCGGAGCTGGTGAGCTCGACCTGTCCGGAGCCGTCCTGCAGGCCGCCGTCCCAGGCCGTGCGAGCTGTGCGTGTGGGCATCGTGAACCTTCTTCCGTTGGGTGTCCCACCGACGCTACTGCGAGGGGCGGCGCGCGAACAGGTGCAGAAGGTGACGAGGCAGTGAAACATCCGGGCCGTCGCCACGGCATGTACGTGATGTCATGTCCACATCGACCGGAGGTTGCCACACCCATGATCGAAGTCCCCACGTGAAGTCCGACGCCGAGCTCCTCGCGTCGTCGGGTCACGATCCGCAGGCGTTCCGCCAGCTCTACGACCGCTACGCCGAGGCTATCCATGCCTTCTTGCTTCGCCGTACGTCCGACCGTGAGGCGGCACTCGACCTCACCGCCGAGACGTTCGCCCAGGTGTGGACGTCGCGGCACCGGTTCGTCGACCAGAAGGACGGCTCGGCCGGTCCCTGGCTGTTCGGCGTGGCTCGCAACGTCCTCCTGAGATCCGCCCGCGAGCGCCGATTGATCAGCGAGGCCAGCGAAGCCCTGCGGATCACCCACGGCCGCTCGTCCGTCACGCCCGACACCTCATGGGTCGACGGGATGGACGCCGATCTCGAGAGCGCCCTGGCGACGTTGCCCGATGCCCAGCGCATCGCGGTCGAGCTGCGCGTCCTCGGCGATCGCCCGTACGACGAGGTCGCCGAGGCGCTCGACTGCACGCCGACCGCGGCCCGCATCCGCGTGTCACGTGGCCTGGCCCGTATGCGGACCACTCTCCAGCCCGTCTCGAACCCCAAGGAATCCTCATGACCACCACCGACAACACCGAGCTCACCCGCATCGGCGACGACCTCGAGCGAGCCGTCGCCGCCCAGATCGCCGGGTCCATCGTGGTGCGTCGCCGCCGCAAGCACCGCTCTCGCACGACGATCGCAGCGTTCGTCACGACGGGTGTCGTCGTGATCGGCGGCGGAGCGGCTGCGGCGGTCAGCCTGCTGTCGTCCGACACCGTCGAGCAGGGCATGCCGGGCAGCAGCGTGATCTTCATCGACACCGATCCGACGTGCACCAAGAAGAGCGACATCGAGTTCGACTGCACCCTCGCCAAGGCGCCCAGCAAGGAGATCCTCGCGGACTACAAGGGAACCAAGGAGACGTTCAACGACGCCGACGACAACATCGCCGGCGGCTGCATCGGCCAGGACTCGGCCGGCCTGCACTGGACCTGCTACGCCGGCAAGAAGGCCGTCGAGATGGACATCATCGGTCCGGACCTCCTTGGCCAGCACACCAACGGGCCGGCAGCCGGCTGAAAAGAATCGTCCCGGGTTGTCGAATCGACCCGCGTCCGTTCGACGTACGGGTGAAGGCGCCGACAGTCGGCGTCCACGACAACCCGGGAGACGATCATGGGATCCATCACCTCAAGCCTCTTCATCTCGCTCGACGGCGTCATCGAGGCGCCCGAGACCTGGCACTTCGACTACTTCGACGACGAGATGGGCGCGGCGGTCGGCGCGCTCATGAGCAGCGCCGACGCGACCCTGTTCGGCCGGCAGACGTACGAGGAGATGGCGGCGTACTGGCCGGCCGCCGACCCGCAGGACCCGTTCACGGCCCAGATGAACGGAGCCCGCAAGTACGTCGTGTCGGACACGCTGACCGAGGCGACGTGGGAGAACTCGTCGATCATCAGCGGTGACGTCGTGGCCGAGCTGACGGCGCTCAAGCAGGCGACCCGGCTCGGGACGACCGGCAGCGCCACGCTGGTGCGGTGGATGTTGGAGCAGGGCCTGGTCGACGAGCTGCACCTCTTGGTCCATCCCGTCGTCGTCGGTCGCGGCAAGAGGCTGTTCGCCGACGGCGCCAAGGTGCCGCTCGAGCTCCGTTCCGCCACGACGTTCGCGACGGGTGTCCTGCACCTCGCCTACGGCCCGGCGGCCGGCTGACCCAGGTCGTACCGGCTCAGATGCCGAGCAGCTCGAGGGACACGTCCCAGAGCCGCTCGGCATTGGCCGGGTCCAGGGCGTACGGCGCGACCCCGGTCATGTCGTTGGTCGGGCGGTCGACGACGACCGCCTCCTGGTTGTTGACGAAGTAGCGGCCGCCGATGCCCGTCGAGCAGTGGGCTCGTCGCCAGCAGGACCGAGGTCGAAGCCCCCTGCTCGAACCGTCTTGCGCTTGTCCGGCGGGGTCTGGGCGCCGCCGGTGTGGCGCTGGAGGTTGGTTGCGATGGCGCCCGGCATCAGCGAGTTGGCGGTGATGCCGTCGGCGGCCCAGCGCCTCGTGGCCTCGACCGCGAACAGCACGTTGGCGGTCTTGGACTGGCCGTATGCGGCCCACGGGTCGTAGGGCATGAACCGGAAGAACAGGTCGTCGAAGATCACCGGCGACCGGAAGTGCGCGCTGGAGCTGACCGACACGATGCGCGCGTGGTGGGCCGCGGCGAGCGCGCCGCGCAGCCCGTGCGCCAGCTTGAAGTGGCCCAGGTGATTGGTCGCGAACTGCAGCTCCCAGCCCTCGCGCGGTGTACGTCTCGGGGGTGGCCATGACGCCGGCGTTGTTGACGAGGATGTCGAGCGGGCCGTCCCAGTCGGCGACGAACGCGTCGACGCTGGCGAGGTCGGTGAGCTCGAGGCGCGCGCACGTCGACCGTGCCGCCGTGCGTCGTCTCGTGGATGTCCCGCGGCCACCCGGTCGCCGGCCCTGAGGTCGCGCACGGCGAGGGTCACCTCCGCTCCGGCGCCGGCCAGCGCCCGGGCGGTCTCGACGCCGATGCCGGAGGCGCCGCCCGTCACGATCGCGCGCTTGCCTTGCAGGTCGATGCCGGCCACGACCTCAGCGGCGGTGGAGGCGATGTCGAAGTGCGTCGTGATGCGGTCCATGCCCTCCAGCATGCGGGATCAGCTCGGATGCGGGTATTCGGGGGAGCGGTTCTGGAACGCCAGGATCTCGGGGTTCTGGATGACACCGTCGCGGATCTCGATCGCGCGCCGCAAGCGTCTCGTCGGCGTCCCAGGCCTCGGGCCCGGACAGCACCTTCGACACGTACGGCAGGAGTGCCTGGCTGATCTCCCAGGTCGCGGAGTTCCACAGGTAGGACGGGCTGTGGTCGACCGCGTAGTAGGTGACGCCGTTGCCCACCGTGAACGTCGGCTCGTCGAACGACGTCGGCCTCGCCCACTCGAATCCCATGCCCTCGTCGCACGAGACGTCGACGACCAGTGTGCCTGACGCCATCGTCGGGAGGTCGTCGTTGGTCAGGAACGTCATGGGGGAGTTGGGGTTCTGCAGGACGCAGTTGACGATCACGTCGTGCTCGGCGAGCAGCGCCGGCATCGGGACCCAGCTCTCGTCGACGAAGGCGCGACTCTCAGCCGGGGACGCCGCCGGGTCGAAGTGCACGATGCGGGCCGAGTGGATCGGCGCGCTGACCGCGGCGACGCCGCGCTGCGTGAAGATGTCGACGTCGTGGATGCCGTGGGCGCTCAGCGCGGTGACCGCGCCGCGAGCCGTGGCGCCGAACCCGATCACGGCGGCGCTGAGCCGGCGGCCGTAGTTGCCGGTCAGGCCGCCGATCTCCATCGCGTGCAGCACGGAGGAGTAGCCCGCGAGCTCGTTGTTCTTGTGGAACACGTGCAGCAGGAAGTTGCCGTCACCGCTCCAGTGGTTCATGACCTCCCACGCGATCAGCGTCAGCTTGCGGTCGATCGCGGCCTGCGTCAGCGCGCGGTCCTGCACGCAGTGCGGCCAGCCCCACAGCGTCTGGCCCTCGCGCATCTCGAGCAGGTCCGACGGCTGGGGCTTGGTCAGCAGGATGACGTCGCACCGCTGGATCAGGTCGGCGCGGCTGAGGATGCCTCCGACGTACGGTCGAAGCTCGTCGTCCGACCAGCTGAAGTTCTCGCCGTAGCCCTCCTCGAGGAACACGTGCGGACGCTGCGCCTCGGTCAGCCGCTCGAGGTGGCGGGGGTGGATCGGCAGGCGCCGTTCGTTCTCCTTGGCGGTGTGGGCGATGACGCCCAGATCAAGCTGTTTCATGCCGGCTCCGTCGGTGCGTGTTCCACAGGTTCTCCGCTGCTCGGTGAGGAACGGTCGCGCCCGGCGAGATTACACCCGCCCGGCGCCGAGTCCGTCTTCCAGCAGGTCGAGGGTGCGGCGGCCGATGGCCAGGACGTCCTTGGCGATGCGCTTGCCGTGGTGCCCGGCCAGCGCCTGCCGGTGCACGGACTCCTTCATGGCCCGGTTGACGCCCATCAGGGCGTTGGCTGCGACCCATGCCTCCGGGTCGTCGGGACGTACGCCTCGCTCCTCCGCGACGAGCTCGGCCAGCGCGCGGGTGAATCGGTCGAACGTCTGGCGTTCACGCCCCCGCAGGGCCGGACTGCCGGCGGTGAGGCGGGCGACCGTCGCGATCCGCTCGATGCCCGCCGGTTCACTGCCGGCCAGGGCGCCTCGCGGCTGGAGCACGAAGTCGCGGAATGCGGCGAGGACCGTGCTGCCGGCGGGCCGGCCGCGGATCGTGTCGATCAGGGCGTTCTCGAACGCCTCCATGCCGTCGTAGACGAGGTCCTCCTTGGTCGGGAAGTAGTTGAAGACCGTGGCCTCGGAGACGTCGGCCGCCCGGGCGATCGCAGCGACCGGGACCTTGTCGAAGCCGCGTTCGGCGAACAGCTCGATCGCGCAGTCCTGGATCCGCTGCCTCGTCTGCTGCTTCTTGCGCTCCCGCAGCCCCGTCTCGATCGTCATGAGCCCAGCATAGCAGTTGACATTGGGGTGAATCTAAACTTAGAGTCACTCTAAATATAGACCGAGACCGGATTGTGAACAGGAGAAGATTCATGACCAGCACAACGCAGATCCCACCCGATGCCTCCGAGACGGGGCCCCTCGAGCGACACGTGGTGGCAGTTGCCGCCGTGGTCGTGCTGGGTGCCGTCATGACCGTCCTCGACTCCACGATCGTGAGCGTCGCGATCGAGACACTGGGACGCGACTTCGGCTCGCCCTTGCCCACGATCCAGTGGGTCATGACGGGCTACATGCTGGGCCTGGCGGCGGTCATCCCGCTGACCGGCTGGGCCGCGGCGAGGTTCGGGGGCAAGCAGGTGTGGCTCTTCTCGCTCGCCCTGTTCATCGGCGCCTCCGCACTGTGCGCGACGGCGTGGTCGCCCGAGAGCCTCATCGCGTTCCGCGTCCTGCAGGGCCTCGGTGGCGGCATGGTCATGCCAGTCGGCATGACGCTGGTCGCGCAGGCAGCCGGCCCCCGACGCATGGGACGGGCGATGAGCATCGTCGGCATCCCGATGATGCTCGGGCCGGTGCTCGGACCGGTCGTGGGTGGACTCGTGGTGTCCACCATGTCGTGGCGATGGATGTTCGTCCTCAACATCCCGCTCGGCCTCGCCGCCCTGTGGCTGTCGTCGCGAGTCATCGAGCGCAAGCCCAGCATGCGTGCGGAGCGGCTGGACAGCTTCGGGCTCTCGGTGCTGACCCCCGGCGTCGTGGCACTCGTGTACGGATTGTCGGTGCTCGCGGAGCGCGGCGGACTCGACGAGGTCCGGGGCTGGGTTGCCGTCGGAGCGGGCGCTGCACTGATCGCGACGTTCGCACGGCACGCGCTGCGGGTCGAGAGGCCGTTGCTCGACCTGCGGCTGTTCGCCCACCGGACGTTCGCTCTCGCGGTCACGATCCAGGTGCTGCTCGGCGCCGTGCTGATCGGCTCGATGCTCCTGCTGCCGCTCTACTACCAAGTCGTCCGGGGCGAGTCGGCCAGTGTCACGGGGTTGCTGCTGGTGCCACAAGGCGTCGGTGCGGCCCTGGCCATGGCCGTCACGGGCCGGCTCGCCGATCAGGGCAAGGGTCGGATCGCGGTGCTGGCCGGGCTGCCGCTCATGGTGGCCGGCCTGGCCGTCTACACCGCAGCGACGGCCGGCACGAGCTATGTCGTGATGTCTTCGGCCCTGCTCGTGATCGGCATCGGGACGGGCTGCGTGATGGCACCCGTCATGGCGATGTCGTACGCCGAGCTCGACCGGGCCGCCATGCCCGGAGCAACCGCCACGCTCAACGTGACCCAGCGGATCGGCGGCGCGATCGGCACGGCGATCTTCGCCGCTGTGCTGCAGCACCAGCTCAGCCAGGCGCGGACCGGTGGGGCGGACCTCGTCGAGGCGACTGCTGATGCGTTCGGCAGCACGTTCTGGTGGCCGCTGACGCTTGCCGCGCCTGGCGATCGCGCCGGCGGTGCTCCTGCCCCGCACCCGCCGGACCTCTGGCAACGCCAGCTGATCAGCCCGACAATCGAAGAGAGAAGGAGCAAGAGTCATGACAGTTCAGCTCAATCACACGATCGTGGAGTCCCGGGACAAGCGAGAGGCCGCGACGTTCTTCGCAGAGATCCTCGGACTGCCCGAGCCGCAGGCGTACGGGCCTTTCCTGGTGCTGCAGACCGGAAACGAGGTCTCGCTCGACTTCGTCGACACCCAAGGGTCGGTGCACCCGCAGCACTACGCGTTCCTGGTGAGCGACGAGGAGTTCGACGAGGTCTTCGGGCGCATCAAGGATCGCGGCCTGTCCTACTGGGCCGATCCGTTCCACGGCCAGCCGAACGAGATCAACCACAACGACGGCGGTCGCGGGGTCTACTGGACCGATCCCAACGGCCACAACCTGGAGATCATCACTCGCCCGTACGGAGGGTGAACGACAGCGCCGCGGCCACCCCGGCCGCGGCGCTGTCGCCCGCCTCTCCCTATCCCTCGAGGTTGCTGAAGAACTCGCGGAGGTCGGCAGTCACGGCGTCGGGACGCTCCAGCGAGGCGTAGTGGCCGCCGGTCTCGTGCTCGGTCCAGTGCACGACGTTGCTGTTGTCGCGGTCGGCGAACGTCCGGATCGACTTGAAGTCGTCGGCGAACACCGCGACGCCCGTCGGTGCGTGGTTGACCGCCGGCTCGGTCTCGGCGTGGGCCTCGGAGTAGTGGTAGCGGCCGACCGTCGCCGAGGTGTTGGTGAACCACTCGAGCGACACCTCGGTGAGGATCTGCTCGCGGCGTGACCAGGCTCGTGCCGTTGCCGAACGACATGAACAGCTCGTTCCACGCCAGCTGGCCGACGGGGGAGTCGGAGATCCCGACTGCGACCGTCTGCGGTCGCGACGCATTGATCGCGTTGTATCCGCCGACGGACTGGAACCACTTCATGTGCTCGAGCGCCGCGTAGTCCTTGGGCTCCAGCTTCTCGAACTCCGCCGGGTCGCCCGACGGGAACGAGAAGAGCTGCAGGACGTGCAGGCCCAGGAAGCCTTCGGGCTGCAGCAGCCCCAGCTCGCGGGCGACCATCGCGCCGCCGTCGCTGCCGTGGGCGCCGTAGGCGTCGTAGCCGAGCCGGCGCATCAGGGTGTCGTACGTACGAGCGACCCGCGCCATGGTCCAGCCGTGGTCGGTCACGGGCGTGCTGAACGCGAAACCGGGCATCGACGGCACGACGACCGAGAACGCGTCCTCGGCCTTGCCGCCGTGGGCGACCGGGTCGGTGAGGGGGCCGATCATGTCGAGGAAGTCGACGAACGATCCCGGGTACGTGTGGAGCAGCAGCAGCGGCGTCGCTCCGGCCTCGGTCGACGGCACGTGGATGAAGTGGATCGTCTGGTCGTCGATCTCGGTCAGGTAGTGCGGGAACTCGTTCATGCGCGCCTCCTGTGCGCGCCAGTCGAACTCGCCGCGCCACTGGGCCACCATCTCCTGCAGGTAGTGGTTGGGCACGCCGTACGTCCAGTCGTCGCCGGGTGCCGCTGCGGGATAGCGGGTGCGGGCGAGCCGGCTGTCGAGGTCGTCGACATCGCTCTGGGGAATGTCGATGACGAAGGGGCGGATGTCGGATGAGGTGCTTCGCTGTGTGGTCATGGAACCAACGTAGGATCGATATAGGAATAGTTCGTTCCTATATGTGCGATACGTTTCAGACATGTTTGAAACGTCTGCGAGGCTCTTGGCACTCCTCTCGTTGTTGCAGTCTCGTCCCCAGTGGTCCGGGCACCGAGCTGGCAGACCGGCTCGGGGTCACGACCCGCACGGTCCGCAACGACATCGACCGGCTTCGCAACCTCGGCTACCCGGTCAACGCCGAGCGAGGTGTGCACGGCAGCTACCGGCTGGGCGCCGGTGCGGCGCTCCCGCCGCTGCTGCTGGAGGACGACGAGGCGATCGCGGTCGTGCTGGGCCTGAGAGCTGCGTCGACCAGCTCGATCGAGCGGGTCGCCGAGAGCAGCGCGGTCGCGCTCGCCAAGCTCGAGCAGGTGCTGCCATCGCGGTTGCGGAGGCAGGTCAACACGCTCTCGCAGGTGACGACCCAGGTCGCCGACGACGCGGGCATCCACGACGCGGATCCGCGGTTCGATCCCGAGACGCTCACGGCCGTCGCGGCAGCCATTCGTGACGTCGAGTGGCTGCGCTTCGAGTACGACGGCGAGCCCCGGCTGGTCGAGCCGTACCGGCTGGTCAGCTGGGAGCGTCGCTGGTATCTCCTCGGCCGCGACCCGGAGGGCGACACCTGGGGGGTCTTCCGGCTCGACCGTGTCGTGCTGCGCATGCGTACGGGCCGCCGCTTCAAGCCGCAGCCGCTCCCGGACGACGACGTGAGCGGATACGTCATGCGGGCCGTCGCGTACGAGGGCTGGGCCGTGCACGCACGCATCACCGTGCTCGCGCCGGCGTCGGCGGTCAGGGAGCAGATCAACGCTGCCGTCGGCATCGTCGAGCCGATCGACGACGAGACCTGCCTGCTCATCACGGGTGCCGACAGTGTCTCGACGTTGGCGGTGTACGCCGGCCTGCTCGACATGGACATCCGGGTCGAGGAACCACCGGAGCTGGTCGAGCGTATGAAGGTGTTGAGCCGCAGGTACGGCGACGCAGTCAGCTGACGGCAAGCCCTCTGGACGGGCTGCCGGCATCACTCCTGGTCGGTCGCCTGAGGCGATGCATCGGTCCACGCGATGCGTGTCACGAGCGCCCGGTGATCGGTGCCCGGCACGGCTCGCACGTGGGCGTCCGTGGTCGTCAGCGGGCCGCGAATGAAGACGTGGTCGAGCCCGAAGAGCGATGGCAGCTTCATGCCGACGATCCGGACACGCTGCGACGGCGACGGCCAGGTCGGCCGCCAGATGAGCCCGGCGTCGGCGCTGGCGTCGCGGTAGTCGGAGTCCAGGAGCCGCCGGATCTGGGGGTGGTCCAACGTGGCGTTGAAGTCGCCGACCACCATGGTCGGACCGCGCGACGCCTTGGCCGTCGCGAGGATGAGGTCAAGATCGTTCGACCACTGCCGTACGCCGTTGTTGGGCGCGATCGGGTGCACCGCGAGGAGGCGCAGCGGGCCACCGGCAGTGGCCATCTCGATGCCGAAACCAGGCGAGCTGGTGTGGATCTCGGTGAGGTCGCTCAGCGGATCGTTCGTGAAGACCATGATCCCGTCACGATTCCCGTCCGTGGCGCCGGCTCGATGAGGCAACCGGCGCTCGAGCCCGCGTTGGTCGAGCTCGGCGAGGGCGGACGGGGTGATCTCCTCGACGACGAGGACGTCGACGCCCTGGCGATCCACCGCATCGAGCAGGGCATCCGGATCGGCACGGCCGATGTGCAGGTTGACCGTCATGACGGTGAGGGCCCGGTCTGTCGCCGACCCGGGCGCATTGGCCAGGAACGGCTCGACGAACCACCACACGTGCAGGACGAGCAACGAGGTGACCACGGCAAGCGCCGGTGCGGCGACCGGCCGGGCCACGCTTCGAAGGTCCCAGGACAGGGCAACCAGCACAGCCACCGCCAGCGTGTAAGGGATGATCGCCAGCGGCGTGAACGCACGCAGGATGACCCATTGGAGGGTGTCCCCGGGCAGCATCCGCGCCGTCGTGATGGCGAGCGTCGGGACGACCAGCAGAGCGACGAGGAGGCCCCCCACGAGCCGCGCCACCGGCAGCGACGACTCCGCGGTCGACAGGTCAGACCTTCCAGCGGCGGAGCGTGACCTTGGCGTTCCGCAGGGCCATGACCTCGGCTCGCAGGTAGCGCCGGTGCCCGCCCATGGTCCGGATGACCGTCAGGTTTCCCGCATTGGCCCACTCGCACACGGTCTTGGTGTGCACGTCGAAGATCGCAGCGACCTCGGCGGGCCTCATCAACACGTCAGGTTGGTTGACCACCTTCATAGCAGGGCCTCCTGGTCCTGCGCTGAGTGCGAAGGTGCTGCGGACATGTGTCTGACGGTCATGAAAAAGCTCCCCTGTAGTCGATTCGCGCCTGAGAGTTCCTGCTCCCAGGCCGCGGTTCCACGCTGATCCGGGATAACGAGAACAATGCAGCCGTTCGAACGGGCCGACATCAAAAATGCCGAAGTGCTACGGGGGTCCGCAATCGCCCGAAATGGAGGGTTGCGGGGGTCCACAACGCCTGCGGCTAGCCGCCATCAGGTACGGGGCGGGACGCGACAGCAGGCCGCAAGCGAGAGTCATCCCGACGCGACCTGCCCTGATCAGGCGTGCGGTGGGGCGTCATCCTGAGGCGCGCCGCCGGCCGGGGTGCTGGCTCCCGTGAGCATCGCCACGAGCTGAGCCCGCGACGGAACGCCGAGCGAACGGTAGATGTGGGTCAGACGCAGCTCGACCGTGCGGACGGACACCGAGAGCTCCTGGGCGATCTCGCGATTGCGCAGACCGTGCACGACCCGCTTCGCAACCTCCTGCTCGTCCGGGTTGAGCTGCCCCAGCAGCCCGTTGCCATCGCCCGTCGCCACCGTCGTCGCGCGCGCTGGCGCGGGCTGGTCCGTGCGGGCGGCCCAGCCGTCCGCGCCGGAAGCTTGAAATGCCGCGACGGCCGCCATGCGGGTGTGGCGGCTCTCCACCGTCATGGCGAGCTCTTCCTGGCGGATCGCCAAGCTCCTCAGGGTGCGACCGAGCTCGTACGGCAGCTCGTCGCGGCCGAAGGCCCTGACGGCTGCGTCGAACAGTGCGAGCGACGGGCGACCGGGTTCGACGAGGGCCCGGACACGCAGCAGGGCGAGGTCGCCCCACCTCGATCGGTGTGAGGAGAGTCGGCGCTCGAGTGCCGCCGCACCGGCGGCGGCCTCCTGCATACGCCCCGACAGGACGCACGCCTCGACGTAGTCGGCCCAATGGCGCAGCAACGACGGGTTGCGAAATCGGGCCGACGCGGCGCTGACCAGGCGCAGCTCCACGACTGCCGCCTCTGCGTCGCCGACCATGAGCCGCATGGCGCCGCGCAGAGCGATGGCGCGTGCCCGGATCGCCGGGTTCGCCTCAACGGATGCGAGCTCGAGGCACGTGTCGATGAGATCGTCCGCCTCATGCTCGTGGCCGAGCGAGTAGGCGTACCACGCCTGCACGTAGGTGAAGGTGGACGTGCCGCGGCTGAGCGACGGCGCGCGGCCTCCCCAGGAGTCCACCGCCGCACGAGCCAGCCGGAACTCGGTTGCCTTGAACTCGTTGCGGATCGTCCCATACGTCGCGAGGTCGTGACGGAGCTCGCTACGGCTGGCCCGCCGGTTCTGCACGACCGTGAAGAGCTGCCTTGCCTCGGAGTACGCCTCGCGTAGCGTCAGAGCCCTGGCCCGGAGCAGCAAGAGGTCGGTATCCGCCGTCAGGGTGTCGAGGGGGCCGGCGGTGGGTGTGGCTCCGATCGACGCCCCTTCCATGCCGTCGATGACGTCTCTCATGGCCAGCAGCTTGAGCCGCGTCTGCTCTGACACGTCCTCGGCGAGGAGTAGGCCATGGTCGACCAGGCGACGGGCTTCTGCGGTCTCCCAGCGCTCTGACCGGTACGCCGCAACGAGGCAGAGCATGAGGCACGCGCTCTCGGGGTTGGCGTCGGCGTGCAGGTCCGCGAGTGTCGACAGCTCGTCGTCGACCAGGTTCTTCCGGTTGAACAGCTGGGCCATGAGCCGGATGTTGAGGATGTCCATCGACTGCTCGGGTGCCGCCGCGCTCGCGCGGGCACGGGCACTGTAGCGATCGGCCAGCATGAGGTGGCCGTCCCTCAACAGGTGGTTGCACATCCGGATGAGTGGGTCTGCGTGGTCCTCGACGTGCTCGGCGCGGCTCAGGGCCCGCTCGGCGAGTTCCACGGCGGGCCAGATGCGTCCTTCGTCGGCGAGCGACGTGGCAGCGGCGAGGAGCTCATCGGTGCTCTGTGGCCCACGCGATGCGGAGCTGCGGTGCCACGTCGCCAAACGCTCGTCATGTGGTTCGCATGCCTCCGCCAGGGTGGCGTGGTGCTCCCGGCGTGACTTGGAGCTCTGGTCCCAGTAGAGGCAGCTGCGCAGCCTTTGGTCGGGGAATGTGAGGTACGATCCCCGGCGGTTGAGCAGCCCGGCATCGATCAGGTCCTCGATGTCGTCTGCGGCGTCCGGCAGAACTCGGCCGAGCGCGGTGAGGTGGGAGAGCGGCGACAGGGCGGCCATCTGCAGGATCTCGCGGGCCGTGGAACTGAGCCTGTCGAGAGTGCTGGCAGTCACCTGCTCGACCGTGCGAGTGGCTCGAGGTGGCAGCACGACTGAGGCCGAGCCGTGCAGCTGGTCGTCCGCCAGCCGGGCGACCTGTTCTGAGAGAACTCGTGGGTTCCCCCCGGCGTACGTGGCGAGGATGTGCAGCGTCGACTCGTCGAGGTCGTGGTCATCCGCGGCGATCTCCACGATCTCGTCGTCCGAGAGCGGGAGCAGCTCGACGGGGGCGAATCCGGAAACGGCCTCTGCCGACTCGACATCGGTTGCGGTCGCCACGAGCCACAGGGACGTGCCGGCCAGGTGGGAAGCGATCGTGTCGAGGACGGTACGGCTGGCGCTGTCCATCCGGTCGATGTCGTCGATCAGCGCCAGTGTCGGCGGGAGGTCGAGGCCGCGGATCAGGTCGAGCAGGTCGTAGCCGGCCGCGAAGAGTGCGGCAGGATCTTCGGACTCGAGCGAGAAGTAGCGGTGGGACTCAGAGGCTGGATCCTGGCCGATCGCGGCGAACAGGGACGCGAACCCGGCGAGCGGGAAGCGCCACTCGGCCGGGTGGACCCGGACGAGGACAGTCGGGGTGGTCGGCTCGGCGTGGGCGGTGGCCAGCAGGTGGCTCTTGCCGCTGCCGTGCTCACCGATGAGGAGCAGGGCGCTTTCGTCCGGCGACTGGGGGAGCGCCGCTAGCGCCGAGAGCGCGTCAGCTCGACTGATCGACTCCATCCGTCGTCGCTCCTCACCCCGGGGTCTCGTGCCAGGACTGCGCCGGCGGCGACCGGCGCGCGTGCGCCCATGTATGAGTGCATTCGCGCTCCCTCCTCGTGGTCGTCCACGCCCTGCTGACGCGATCGAACCCGTCGATTGCTTCCACGTCATCCACACAGTCGTGTGGGACGCCACTCCGCTCCTCGTGACGACATCATCACTCAACACGATCCATGATTTCCGCCCTTTCGCGTATCTTGCCCTGCAAATGACGCCGGATTCCAGAGTTTCTGGCGACACGTGTCGTGGAAACCGCAGTAAGCGGATAAATCGGAAGTGGACCGGTGACCACGATCGGCGAAGAGTTCAGGACGGGCGATTTCGGCGGTTGCGTACCCACCGTTCGTGCCATTGCGGACAGTCGGTCGCAGGAGTGAAGTGGTCTCTGTCAGCAAGCCATGAGACGGCTCCGCCAGGCCGCTCGCCGCCAGAATGCGAGTGAGTGATGAAGGCAGATCAAGGACTTCGGGTCGGAGTCGTCGGGTGTGGATACTGGGGCTCGAAGCATGTGCGAACCCTCCTGTCGCTGGAAGCGGTCTCACGCGTGTGCGTGATCGATCCGAGCGACGAGAGACGCGGCGCGGTCACCCGCGTGTACCCACGCGTCGAGGAGTACAAGACTCTCGGTGAAGCGATGGGACAGCTCGACGCGGTGGTGATCGCGGCGCCGCCGACGCTGCACGCCCCGCTCGCGCTGGAGGCCATTGCGCACGGCGTCCACGTGCTGGTCGAGAAGCCGTTGGCGCCCACCGTGCAGGAGGGGCAGGCCATGGTGATGGCTGCCGAGAAGGCCGGCGTGACCCTGATGGTGGGCCACACGTTCGAGTACCACTCCGCGGTGTGGGAGCTCCGGTCGATGGTGCAGCGAGGCGATCTCGGCGACCTGTACTACCTCGACACAGCACGGCTCAATCTCGGGCTCTACCAACGCGACGTCAACGTCGTGTTCGACCTGGCCCCGCACGACGTGTCGATCCTGAACTATGTGCTCGGATCGTCGCCGTCGATGGTGGAGTGCTGGGGAGCACGCAACGCGCACCCGAGGCTCGAGGACGTCGCGCAGCTGCGGCTCTACTACGAGGACCCCGGCGTGTTCGCCAACGTGCACGTCAGCTGGCTGAACCCCAAGAAGGTTCGCGAGGTCACGATGGTCGGCAGCAACAAGATGGTGGTCTTCGACGATCTCAAGGCCGAGCAGCGCGTCAAGGTGCACGACAAGGGCGTCACCGCCATGACTGACGGCGCTGACCTCACTGCGATCCCGATGTCGTACCGGCACGGCGACATCGTTTCGCCGTACCTGGAGATGAACGAGCCGCTGCGCGTCGAGGATGAGCACTTCCTCAACTGTGTGCAAACCGGTTTGCGACCCCTCACGGACGGCGAGAGTGGGCTCGAGGTGGTGCGGGTGCTGGAGGCCGCGCAACGTGCCATGAGCGAAGGAGTCGCTGTCCGCCTGCCTGGCCGCGCACGGGATCTCGCTCCCGCACCGTCGCCTCTGGCACCTCCGACCAGCGAGGTCGTCAAGCCCGTCCTCAGCGGCGCAACACAGGCGGAGTGGGCCGGATGAGCACGCGCGTCGAGGCGATGGCACCGCCGCACGTGCCACCGTCGAGCTCGGTGCCGTTCCTGGACCTCGGCACCACGACCTCGGTGGTCGCCACGGAGGTCCGGGTCGGCTGGGAGAAGGTCATCGCGTCAAACCGCTTCGTCGGCGGCGAGGAGGTCGCGGCGTTCGAGCAGGAATGGGCTGCGTACTGCGGCACCGAGCACGCCATGGGCGTCGGGAACGGGACCGATGCGTTGGTGCTGGCCCTGCGGGCCTTGGATCTCGGCCTCGGCGACGAGGTCATCATCCCGGCGAACACGTTCGTCGCCACGGCGGAGGCCGTCGTGCTCGTCGGGGCGACCCCGCGGTTCGTCGACGTCTCCCTGGAAACCGGGTTGATGGGCGCCGACGAGGTCGAGGCCGCGATCTCGGAGAGGACCCGGGCGATCATCGCGGTGCATCTTTTTGGTCAGCTCACCGACATGGAGGCGCTCGGGCGATGTGCGACACGACACGGACTGGTGCTGATCGAGGACGCCGCTCAAGCTCATGGGGCGACGTGGCGCGGCATCCGAGCAGGAAGTTTCGGCGCTGTCGGTTGCTTCAGCTTCTATCCGGGCAAGAATCTCGGGGCGTTCGGCGACGCCGGCGCGGTGGTCACCTCTGACCTGGGCATCGCCGAGCGCATCCGGTCGATGCGCGATCACGGGCGGCCGGGCGGCTCCGAGGATCGGCACTACAACCACGTCCGCATCGGGACGAACAGCCGACTGGACACGGTTCAGGCCGTGACACTGTCGGCCAAGCTGCGGCACCTCGACCAGTGGAACGAGGACCGCCGCCGCCTGGCCCGCCTGTACGCCACGGAGCTTCCTCCCACGGTCGTGCCGCTGGGTCAGCTGCCGCACTGTCGAGGTGCCCACCACCTGATGGTGGTCCGGGTGCCGCAGCGGGACCGCGTACGTGCTGAACTCGCGGCCCTCGGCATCGGCACCGGCATCCATTACCCGACGCCGTGCCACCAGCTCGAGCCGTACCGGCACTGGTCTCCCGGCGAGCTGCCGAACGTGGAGAGGTTGTCGGGACAGATCGTGTCCTTGCCGATGTATCCCCGCTTGCCCGACAGCGACGTGCTTCGGGTCTGCGAAGCACTCGCACACGTCACGGCTGACCTGGAGCCCGTCGGTGACCGGCTCGGAGAGTGAGCCCCGACAGGTCTTCCTCTCCGAGGAGGACGGTTGGGCGTACGGCCCGTGGGGACGAGGATTCCTGCGTTGCGGGACGGTCGTCTACAGCGGGTGCACGATCGGCGAGCGACTGGAGACTGGCCACAACGTCGTGATCCGCGAGGACTGCGAGCTCGGGGACGACGTGTCGATCTGGAGCAACACCGTGATCGACTACGGCACCGTGATCGGCAACGGGGTGAAGATCCACTGCAACTGCTACGTCGCGCAGTACACCGAGATCGGTGACGGGGCGTTCCTCGCCCCGGGTGTGAGCATTGCCAATGACCTGTATCCGGGGCAGGACAGCTCACGCGAGATGATGTCCGGACCGTACATCGGCGCGGGTGCTCAGCTCGGCGTCAACGTGACCGTCCTGCCTTTCGTGCGGATCGGGGAGGGCGCCATCATCGGCGCCGGCTCGGTGGTGACCCGCGACGTGGCACCCGGCACGGTGGCATTCGGCAACCCGGCCCAGCCTCGTGGGCGGGTCGAGGACCTGGTCCCGGTCGAGGATCGGGTCGACGGCGCGGTGCGTCCCGCCGGACACCGGTTCTCGCTCCGGAAGCCTGATGTGCCGGCCGGCGAAGAGGCGGTCCCATGAACGCATGGCTGACCGAGCACGTTGGTGCGCACCGATGGCGACGGGCGTACCGGCACGAGGTCCGGCAGTACGTGGGCAAGCGAACGTTCGACGTCGTGATGGCGTCGCTCCTGCTCGTCGTGCTGTCGCCGGTGATGCTGGTCGCGTTCGTGGCCATACGCGCGACCAGCCCCGGCGGTGCGGTGTTCCGTCAGGTCCGGGTCGGAGCGTTGAAGCGAGCCGTTCGTCCTGCTGAAGTTCCGCACGATGGCGCAGGGTTGCTCGCACGAGGCGCACGAGGCCTTCGTCCGGCAGATGATGGCCGGCGACGATCCGCGGCAGCGCGACGGCCTCTACAAGCTGGTCAACGACCCGCGCGTCACCCCGGTCGGACGCCTTCTCCGGCGCACCAGCATCGATGAGCTTCCGCAGCTGATCAACGTGTTGCGTGGCGACATGTCCCTGGTGGGTCCACGTCCCGCCCTGCCGTGGGAGGTCGAGCTCTTCCCGGACTCGGCCTCGGTCCGGTTCCTCGTTCGACCAGGGCTCACCGGCCTGTGGCAGATCAGTGGTCGCAACCGGCTCACGATGCTCGATGGGCTGCGCCTCGACGTCGAGTACGTCAAGCAGGTGCGCGCTGGCCACCGACCTGCTGATCATGTGCTCCACACCCGTGACCATGTTGCGCGGGGGAGCTCGATGAAACGAGACGTCAACGACGACCCGCCGTTCGCCGCCGAGGACCTCTCGATCGGCGCCGGTGCAGCGCGGGACACCATGACAGTCGCGGTCTGGACCATGATCAGCAGGGTGACCGGGCTGGCTCGGGTCATCGTGATCGGCGCGGTGCTCGGGCCGACGTTCTTCGGCAACTCGTACCAGCTGACCAACGTGCTGCCGAACCTGGTCTTCTACGGCTTCCTGGCCGGCTCGTTGCTGTCATCTCTCCTGGTTCCCGCCCTGGTGCGGCACATCGACGTCGGCGACGGCGAGGAGACCGGACGAGTGGCCGGCGGATTCCTCGGCGTCGAGTGGTCGATTCTCCTGCTCGCGGCTCCCGTGGCGGTCCTCGCCGTGCCCCTGTTCCTGCCGAACGGCGAGGCAACGCTGGTCCTCGCCGTCCTCGCGATCCCCCAGGTCTTCTGCTACGCGATGGTCGCCTCTGCGACCGCGGTGATGTACGCCAAGCGCCACTATCTGCTGGCGGCGGCAGCGCCTGCCCTGGAGAACCTGGGTGTGATCGCCGTCCTGGTCCTGGCCGGCTCCCTCTATGCGGATCCAACGAACGGACACGTTCCGACGGGCGCCGTGCTGCTGATCGGCGGCGGATCCACGATCGCGGTGGTGGTGCACGCCGGCGTCCAGTGGTGGGGTGCCCGCCGGTGCGGTGTCACCCTCGTGCCGCGAGCCGGCTGGCGAGACGCGGACGTCCGGCAGGTCGTACGCCGGGCAGTCCTGTCGATGGCCCAGGCCGGGCTGCTGGCCGCTCAGACGTTGCTGCTGCTGGCCATGGCCGGCAAGGTGGCCGGCGGGACCGTGGCGCTGCAGATGTCCCTGAGCTTCTACCACCTGCCGCTGGCGCTCGCGGCGGCCCCTGTTGGTCTCGCGCTGCTGCCCAGGCTGTCCAGGATGACCGGCGAGGGCGCGGCGAGCGACTTCTCCGACGCCTATCAGCGCGCTGTCGGGCTGGCCCTGTTCCTCGTGGTCCCCGCCGCGCTCGGCTACCTCGTGCTCGCGGTGCCCTTCGCGAACGTCGTGGCGGCCGGGCAGATGTCCACCACCGCCGGTGTCGCGATGGTCGCCGGATCGCTGAGTGCCCTGGCAGTCGGGCTCGTGGGGGAGACGTTGTTCGTGATCTCCACCCAGGCCGCGTACGCGCGGGGCGACGCCAGGTCACCGCTGCGCTCGATGATGCTGCAGGCGGTCGTCTGCCTGGCTCTGGTCGTGCCTGCCGCGTTCGTCGACGGGCGCGGGCTGATCACCGCGTTGGGTGGCGCATTCGCCGCTGCCTCGATGGTCGGCGGCGTCCACCTGTCGCTCCGGGTCCGCCGCGGGCTGGCCCCTGCGACGAGCCGGCTGTGGCCATCGGTCGTACGCACGATCGTCGCCAGCATCGCGATGGCTGCGGTCGCCGGGTCGGTCGCTGCCATCGCGATGGCGACGCTGGATGGCACCTCCGGCTGGCTCACCGCCAGTGCCGCTGGCACGCTGGCCGGCGGCGTGGTCTACCTGGGGGTCCACCGGTCACTCGGATCGGCCGAGCTGACCTGGTTGCGCGACGGAGCACGAGGCCGGGCCGTTCCCGAATCGAGCCCGGCATGAGCGTCCTCATCGCGGACGACTACGCGTCGGTCCTGGCCCGGGCCGACCGGATCGACCGGCTGCGAGCGTTCGTCGTCCTGGTGCTGGGCGTCGTGGTCGCGGCCGGAACGGGCCTGCTCGCGGTGAACCAGCCTGTGGCCTGCCTCGGACTGCTGCTCGGTGCGGCCCTGGCGGCTGCCGTCTGGCAGCGTCCGGCGGTTGCGGCTTATGCGATCGTCGGCATCACTCCGCTGGTGGTCGGGATCGACCGCGGCAGGCTGGTGCCGCAGATGCGGGTCAACGAGGCATTGACCTTCTTCCTCGTGGCCGTCCTGTGCGCGCGTGCCGCTGTGCGGCCGCGAGCCGGACCGGTTCCGCCTCCGACTCGACCCGGTGTCCCGCTCGTTCGTGTGGTTCGCGCTCGCCGCGTCGCTGCTCCCGCTCGTCTTCATGGCGGCTCGCGGTCGTCCGATCGAGATGGATGACCTGACGTACGCCGCCGTGATGTGGAAGTTCCTGCTCCTGTACGCGGTCGTGCGCCTGACGGTCCGCAGCGAGCGCGAGGTTGCGACCGCCCTCTGGGTGTCCCTGATCGCCGGCGTGCTGGTCGGCGTGATCGGCATCATGCAGTCGCTCGACCTGCTGGGCGTGCGTGCGATGCTCGAGCCGTTGTTCGCTCCGTTCGGCTACACAGATGTCGTGTCGTCGGCCCGCGCCGGTTCGACGGTCGGCCTGCCGGCCGCCACGGCGGACCTCATGGTGCTCAACCTGGTGATCGCCCTGGGCATGCTGTACCGAAAGCCTTCACTGGCCTGGTGCCTCGCGCCGATGACACTGGTGTTCGTCGTCGCCGTGTTCTCGGCCGCGGAGTTCTCCAGCGCCCTCGGGCTCCTGATCGCCCTCGTGTGTGTCGCGGTGCGTCTGCGCCGGCTCGACTTGCTCAAGTGGTCCGTCGTCGCCCTGCCCGTGGCGATCGTGGCCCTGTGGCCGACGATCGCGCCGAGGATCGAGGACTTCTCGTCGCTGCACGGCATGCCGACGAGCTGGCTGGTGCGCTACCACAACCTGTCGACCTACTTCTGGCCCCCGATCGTCGACGGCACCAACTTCCTGGTCGGGGTGCGGCCGGCGGCGCGGGTGCCGATCGACGAAGGCGCCTTCGGGTTCATCTGGATCGAGAGCGGCTACCTGTGGCTGCTCTGGGGCGGCGGGCTGCCTCTGCTCGCGGCCTACTGCTGGTTCGTCTGGACGAGCCTGCGGGCGACGGGGCCCGCTGCACGGCTGCTGGCCGACTCGTCGGCAGTCGCGGGGCTGGCGGCGTACACGGGCCTCGTCTCGTGCGTCGTCCTCATGATCTTCGATCCGCACATCACCTACCGCGGCTCGGCCGACGCGTTGTTCGGCCTGCTGGCCCTGTCCGCCTGTGGACACCAGGTCGTGGCACAGAACCGACGACGACAGCATCGGTCTACCCAAGGAGAAGCACCGTGAAGGCATCGACACTTCCGAGTGACCGCGAGACGGGCATGGTCCGGCTGTACGCCTGGGTGATGATCGTCACCGTCGGCCTGGCCGTCGGCGCCGCGCTGTTCGCCACCCGGACCACCCCGAAGTACTCCGCCAGTGCCGAGGTGCTGGTGGGCCCGACGATCACGTCGAGTGGCAACTACATCGAGCCCTCGATGCCGACCGAGCAGCGGGTGGCGACGTCCGCGGACGTGATCGGCAACGCTGCCGCGAAGCTGGGGGTGACCTCGACGCAGGCCACACAACACGTGGCCGTGTCGGTCCCGGTGGACACCAAGATCCTCGTGATGTCCTACACCGATGACTCCCCGGCAGCAGCGCTCTCGGGAGCCAAGGCCATCGCCGAGTCGTACCTGCGCGCCCGCAACCCGGAGGACGGCAAGAACCCCGTGGCGAGCATGGTCAGCCCGCCGGAGCGGCCGTCCACGCCGGTGGGCACCAACTACCCGGTGATCCTGGGTGCGGCGATCGTCGCCGGTCTCCTGGTCGGATTCGGCCTGGCGCGGGCCTGGGACCGGGTCCGTGGCCGGATCCGCACGGTCGCCGACGCCGAGCGATGCGCCGACCTGGATGCACTGGTCGTGACGCCGCCCCTGCCGCGGAAGTCGATCGATCGTCATCCGCGATTCCTCGCCGGTCGATCACAGCTCACCTCGCTGGCTGCACGGGTGCTCGGCCAGGTCGAGGATGGCCATCAGTCCAGCCTCTTGGTGACCGGGGCAGCCACCGACTGTGGCAGCACGGCGGTCGCCGCGACGACGGCAGTCGCCCTGGCAAGGATGGGACGGGTCGTGGTGCTGGTGACGGCGGACGAGGAGGTCGTCACGCGTATGTCCCGTGAGCGCGGTCCCAAGCGCAAGGACGAGCGGCCGCCGCGGGACCTGTGGCCCGATGCCCGGCCCGCTGAGCAGGACGGACTACACCTCGTCTCCGTCGCGGAGTGGGACGCAGCCGGTGTCGCAGCGGCGCGGCTGACGAACCTGCTGCCCGAGCTCCACCAGCGGCTGCCCGAAGCGCTGATCGTCATCGACGGGCCGCCGGCGTGGTACAGCGCGGGAATCGCCCTGCGGGTGGACGAGATCCTGCTGGTCGTGGCGCTGGGACGCGGTTCGCGCAAGTCGTTGGCGTTGGCGGTGCAGGCGCTCGATCACTGCGCCGAGAAGATGATGGGCCTCGTCGTCACGCCTCGCGGCCGGCGTGGCCGACCCCAGCTCGGCTCGCTCAAGGAGTGGGCCGCGCGCCAGGTGAAGAAGGTCGTCTTCCGGGTCGCGCCGCCGACCGTGGACTCGGAGTCGATGGCCGGTCGCGTGTCAGGGCTCGCGGCGCCGCCCGCGACGACCTGGACGGAGAAGAAGGTGATCCAGGCGGTGCGGTCGAGTGCCGCCAAGTCGAGCCGGCCCGCCAACGTCGCACGTCGCCCGAAATCGAAACCGAGCGGTGAGCCGACGAGCTCAGTGTTGTCGTGATGTCGACCAACGTGACGACGGGGAAGGGACGGCTCTGGGCTGTTCTCGTCGTGGTGCTGCTGCTCTTTGCCGTCATCGCATTGGTGGCCGTCAGCGTGCGCGACTCGACCATGGCGACGGACCGACGAGACACGCCAGGTTCGACGGTGGCTCCCGATCCGGACGGGTACTTCAAGACGAAACCGGCCGGCTCGTGGAAGAGCCTGCCCTCGGACGAGGAGTGTTCCGGGGAAGTTCACCGCTCGCCATGGGAGCCGCGACCCAGCAACGCCAAGGCCAATCACGCCAAGCCCGATGCCGCGGCCGTGCACGAGTCGTTGACGTCGCGGCCGCGGGGCAACGAGGACACGTACGACGCCCGCTACAACACCTGGCTGCTCCCGCGGGTGAGCGGGCAGAACACCGGCACGACGGACGAGAACATCCAGTGGGCGGCCTGCAAATGGGGAATCTCCGACAACCTCCTCAGAGCCATGGCGGCCGCGGAATCGACCTGGTACCAGGACCTGCACGAGGGCGACGGCTCCTGTGTCGAGAAGCGCGGCTGCGGCGACATGGTGGACGAGGCCACGCCCGCGTCCCGGACGTTCTGCGACGAGCTGAACCGGTTCGGGTACGACTACAGCCGCGACTACGGCGAGGGGATCTGTCCCGAGGACGTTCTCGATCATCGGTGTCATGTCGTGGCAGGACCCCGACTGGGGGCCGATGTCCGAGAACCAGAACGGCACGTTCCCGTTCAACCGGGACTCGACGGCGTTCGCGCTGGACTACGCCGCCTCCCACCTGCGCGGGTGCATGGAAGGCTGGATCACCTGGCTGAGCAGGCGCGACGGGTTCGAGAAAGGTGACGTCTGGGGATGTGTCGGGGTCTGGTATGCCGGTGACTGGAAGATCCCGGCGGCCCGCGACTACACGGCCCGGGTCAAGTCACTGATGAACGATCGGATCTGGCTGCAGCCGAGCTTCGCGGACTAGGCGACGCCGGCGCCTGCGGGTCGTGGCCAGCTCGGCGATGATCGACAGGTAGACCTCGCTCTGTCGCTCCCACGCCAGGTGGAGCCGGACTCGTTCGCTGCCCACCTCGCCGAGGCGGGCGCGTTCGGCGGAATCGTCGAGCAGACGGACCAGCTCGAGGGCGATGACCTCGGTCTCGCCGGGAGTGACCAGCACGCCGGCGCCTTCGGCGAGCCGCCGGGTCTCCTGCACGTCGTACGCGACCAGCGGCAGCCCGACCCCGAGGTACTCCATCGCCTTCACGGGAGTGACCTCCGGCTGCAAGGAGGTGTCCACGCCGATGTCGGCCGCCGCGAGATGACGGTAGAGATCCAGCTCGGGCAACCAGCCGGGGAACCAGACGTTGTCGCGCAGGCCGCGCTCGTCGACCATGGCCTGCAGCTCCTCGAGGCATTCGCCGTTGCCGAGCAGCATGAAACCCACGTCGGCGCGGCCCCACTCGCGGACCATGAGCTCCGCGACCCTGACGACATCGTCGACCCGGTCCTGCCGGCCCATCTTGCCGGCCCACGTCACGACCGACGTGAAGCCTCGGCGCAGCTCGGTCCGGCTCGCAAGGAGCTGGGCATCCTGAGCACGGTCGAGCCGGTCCAGGACCGGGCCGTTGCGGACGATGTGGATGCGTTCGGGATGGCCACCGGCTGCGATCAACCGGTCGCGCAGGTGGTCGTTGACGGTCACGCTCGCGTCGACGTTGGCCTGGGTACGTCGCTCCAGCCAGTGCAGCACCCGCATCGCCCGCGCCGGGGCGGAGGCATACCTCTGGGCGAAGGTCTCCGGCATCAGGTCGCGCTGGTCGAGCAGCACTCGCACGCCGAGCCGGCGAGCGACCGCCGTCGCGGGGAAGTACAGATCGGGCGGCTGACAGATCTGCAGGACGTCGATGCGGTCGCGCAGGTGCAGCTGCACCAGGCGCGGGATCTGGCGCATCAACGAGGTGACGTACTCACGGAGGTGACCCGTCATGGACGCGCCGTCCACTGGTGCGCGGTACTCGACGAGCCGCAGGCCCGGGCGGTTGCGCCACGGCTCGTTGGCGTCGTCGCGACGGGTGATGACCGTGACGCGATAGCCCTCCGAGCAGAGCGCCTCGACCTGCTTGCAGAGCCGATTGTCATCGGCCAGCGAGACGTTCTGCACCATCGCCGCGACGTGCGGGGGCCGATGGTCAGTCATGCGCTGAGACGGAGGTGTCGGGAACCATCACCCTGGCGTGTCGGCCGATCCGTGGAGACGACAACGCCACCACGGCCTCACCCGCGGCAGGACCATGGATGGTCCAGACACCGTCGGCCAGCACCGGGGTGGACTCGGCCCGACGACGCCACCAGGCGGCGACCTCGCGGGGCAGCGCATGCCACGCGTCGGGATCGGCGCGGAGCTGGTCCAGCAATTCTTCCCATGCCGCCAACATCCCCGGACAGTGGACATAGTCGGGATGGGCGATCATCAGGACCATCCCGCCCCGGGCCCGAAGCGCCTCGACCTTCGACCGCCACACAGAGCCGTCGGTCATGCCAAGGATCTCGAAGAGGGTGTGATCCTGTGGCAACGTCAACGGGAGCTCGACGAGGTCGTCGATCAAGAACGGCAGGTACGTGCAGCAGCCGCCAGGCGTCGGCTCGTGCGGCGCGCTGTCGGTGTAGGACGAGTCGTAGTCGAAGCCCAGCAGAGGCATCAGGTCCCACGATCGCTGGGTGGCCGGAGACCTGAAGCCGACGGCCCCCCACCGGTCCGCCCACTCCCGGATTGCCGGAAGCCGCTTGCGCAGCATCCGCCTGGACGCCAGGTCCTTGCCGTCATGGCGCAGCCCGTGCACGCCGATCTCGCAGCCCTCGGACCGCAGTCCGTCGAGCAGCTCGTCGGCGACCGGATAGCGCTCGGGCACGAGGTTCCATGAGGATCGGAGGCCGCGAGCCCGCTCGGGCGCTCGCAGCGCCTCGATCGAGTCCCGGCCCGTCGAGGTCTCGACGTCATGCGTGAGGACGAACGCCGAGGTATGACCGTTGGGCCACGGATGCACGTACGGGACGGGTTCTCCGGCGATCTGCTCGAGCCGGCGCAGCAGCCAGTCGTACAGGTCGTGCAGCGCATGCTCCTCGGGCCATTCGGGGAAGTCTGGGTACGTGTGATGTGCGGCGTGGCGGCGGCGCAGCAGGAGCTGGACCTTCCGCGGGAGCACCGGCCGGATCGTGTAGTAGAGCGTCACCAGCAGGTGACGGAGTCGGTTGCGCAGGCGCGCGTCGCCGAGCATGGTGTATTGCTCCGACCACAGCCAGGACATCGCCTCGCCCGGGATCGAACGGGAGGAAGAGGCTGCCCTGGTCGTTGGTCCAGACGTGCCCCACGGCGGTGCCTTGGGGATTCTGGACGGGGGTGAGGGGCCGCCACCCCTCACCCCCGGTCCACCGACGACAACCGAGATCCTCGGGTGACCCGGTGAAGACCGGGCACACGAGGTCGATGCCGTCGAGCTTGTGGTGGCCGGCCTTGGTGCCCGGCGCATGACGGCCCGCGTCAGCGCGGGCCCAGAGGAGCCTCGGCCCGAGCGGCGCCGAGGAGGCGTGCAGTGCGCCGACATGCGTGGGCAGGTTGCGGCCCATGCTCTGGTCAATCGTGACCGGGACACGCATGTAGTCGGCGAAGTCGAAGGGGACCGATGACGTGAACATGTGACACCTTCTTGTCTAGAGCCCGCGACGAACGGCGAGGAACGGCAGCAGCCCCATCTCGGCCACCGCCGGCAGGGGATCGTCGGTCGACCAGACCGCGCCCACGTCGATGCCGCGCAAGGAGCGCAGGTAGTCACGGGCGCGGAGACGGCGTTTGCTGATGTCGCGGACGGCGTTCGGCATGTCGGTGGCCAGGCGGGCCCACCGGACTCCGGCGCGGGCGCGGCAGGGCTCCACCGCCAGCCCCATCTGGTCCCGGTACAGGAGAGTGGGGAAGTCGACGCCGGCTGCGGCACCGAGGCTGTGGTAGCCCCACGTACGGGCGTTGACGTCGAGCAGCTTGACCGTGCCGTCGCGCTCATCCCGCTTGTACTCCAGCTCGACCAGGCCGTAGTAGTTCATCTCGCGGAGCAGTCGCAGGGAGGGCGCCTCGAGCTCGGGCAGGTCGACGGTCTCGACGAGGGTGCTGGCGCGGCCGAAGTCGGAGGGGTGCTGGCGTCGTCGCACGACGGTCATCGACCCCACGGGCTCGCCGTCCTTCACGAAGGCGCAGTACGCAAGCTGGCGGTCACCGCCGCCGGGAACCAGCTCCTGGACGATCACCTCGTCCGCCGGGATGATCGTGGTGGCCAGGCGGAACTTCTCGATCAGCTCGGCCCGGTCGTTCGCGCGCCACGCCTTGGCACCGGTGTCATAGAAGAAGTGCTCCTTGATCGCGGGCTTGATGATGACGGGGCTGTCCAGCGCGATCTCGGCCAGGTCAGCCTCGCTGCGCGGGAACCAGCACCGGGGCACACCGATCCCGAGGCTCTCGGCCACCTGATAGGTCTGCCGCTTGTCCCAGGCCACCTCGACCGTCGCCCATGTCGGCGTCGGGACCCTGAAAGTACGCGCGAGCTCGTCCCGGTTCTGCGCCACCGCGGCGACGGTCTCCTCGCGGGTCGGGAACAGCACCCATCCCTCCAGGCCGAACCGACTGGCCGCCTCGTGGAGGGCGTCCATGGTGGCCTCCGAGCTGCGCAGCGTCGGCACCCGCAGGGAACGCTGGACGTACCGCGATCGCGGCGAGATGGAGAGCTCGTCGTCGAGGACCGCGACCGGGATACCGCGCCTGCCGAGGCTCCTGGCGATGCCGAGCCCCTGGTAGTCGCCGCCGATCACGAGCGCTCCCGGCGTACGGCTCGAAGCCGCGCGTCTGGAGGCTCGGCTGGTCGCGGTGGTTGTCATCAGGCGACAGCCTGGTGGCGCGGCGCCCGCCGGGGTGTACGTCGATCCTGCGCCGCGACGGTCTTGGCGACCGCCTTGGAGCTGAACCAGCTGCCGGCCACGAAACGCATCACCGGGCCGTATGACCGGGCGGCCGGAGCCCCCAGGAAGTGCAGCCGGGGCACGGAGGACTCCAGACCGCGCTTGAGGATCGGATAGCCGTCGGCGCAACGGACCTGGTCGGCCAGTGTCTTGTCGAGGAAGGGGTAGCGGCGGATGTCGACGTCGTACCCGGTCGCGAACAGCAGGTGGTCGACCCGCCGGCGGGTGCCGTCCGACAGCTGCAGGTCGAGCTTGCCCTGGTTCGGGACCGCGCTCTTGACCACAGCACCCGGGGTGATCGGCACGTTCGGGCAGTCGCGGCTTGAGCCACGACGCGCCAGCCGGCCGGATCGCGCGGGCGGCGATCACGTCGAAGATCGGGCGGGGGAAGCGACGGAACACCTCGGGAGTCGCGACGAGCCGCGAGATCCCGATCGGGCCGACGTCGGTGGGTGCATAGAACAGCGGGGCGAACTTGCCGAGGCCGTCGATCAGGCCGTCGCCGTGCAGGTAGTGGACCTGTGGCTGCCTGGCCAGCACCTCGACCTCCACGCCACCCTCGTGCATCAGCGCGGCGGACTCCAGGGCGCTCTGCCCGGCCCCGATGATCGCGACGCTCTTGCCGCGGAACGGCTCGTAGTCGCCGTGGTCGGCGACGTGGGAGGCGAGCTCGGCTCGGCAGCTCGCGCAACATCGCCGGCCGCCGGGTGAACTCGGCGATGCCCGCAGCCACGAGGACGCGGCCCGCCCGGAGGTGGGTGCCGTCGTTGAACGTGAGCTGGAAGCCGGCGTCGGTGCGCTCGAGGTGCACGACCTGTCGGCGCATGACGTCGGGCGCGACGCGCTGCTGGTACCAGTGGCCGTACTCGATGAAGGTCTCGAGCGACAGATGCCGCTCGACCACGGCCTGGGTCGCTGAGGTGTACCCCTCCATCGACAGGGGACCGGTGACCTCGCCGATCGACGATCCGTTGCGGCGCGAACGCATCCACAGGCCTTGCGGCATGGTGTGCCAGAACGACATGGGGTCGCCGATCACGCATACTTCACGCCCGGCGGCCCGAAGGCGCTCAGTGGCTCCCAGGCCATGGGGACCCGCCCCGATCACCGCAATTTCCGTCTCGTCCATCGCCGTCTCCATTTCTGACGTGAGGTGTCATGGAGACAGGGCCTCACGGGTGGTTTCCACCGACGTTAGGCGCAGGCATGAGACGGCATAATCCCACGTTCGGACCATCTTTTAGCCGTATTGGCAGGATGACGAAAAATCGCACATTTGGTGTTGATCGAGCCGGGCAGCCGGCTCGACGATGGTGGCGCCGTCAACGTCACCAACGGCCCTGGTCCAGCAGCTATCCCTTCACCGCGCCCGCGGTGAGGCCTGCGATGACGTGCCGTTGGAACACGGCATAGATGGCAAGTTGCGGGAGGAGCACCAAGGTCGCAGCTGCCATCATGCCGCCGTAGTCGACGGTGTACTGACCCTGGAACTTCGAGACCGCCAACGAGACGGTTGCCAGGTCAGGGTTGTTGATCAGGATCGAGACGAAGGGGAACTCGTTGAAGACGTAGACCACGTTGAAGATCAAGATCGTGGCGATCACAGGCCGCATCGTCGGCAGCACCACGGACCAGCAGATGCGAAACAGTCCGGCGCCGTCGATGATCGCGGCTTCCTCCAGCTCCTTCGGGAACTCTCGCAGGAAGCCCGTCAGGAGCAGAGTGTTGAACGGGACGGACACGGCGATGTAGGGCAGGATCAGCGCCGCGTAGGTGCCGAAGATTCCCAGCGCGAGGTCGATCCGGTAGATCGGGAAGAGCAGGACGTAGACCGGTACGGCGAGCCCGGCGAGAAAGTAGAACCGAAGCGACGACCGGGCCGTCGGGTGCCGGAACACCATGCGTGTCAGCGCGTACGACGCCATGAACGAGACGATCGCCCCGATCGTCACCGAGGCAAGCGCGACGATGATCGTGTTCTTGTACATCTGCAACAGCGGCAGCGACGTCACCGCGTTGCGGTAGTTGTCGAACGTCAAGGTGTTGATCGAGAACGGGTCCGACAGGATCGTGTCGCTCGGCTGCAGCGACAGCACCGCGACCCACAGGATCGGCAGCACGATCAGGAACGTGACCAGGTAGGCGGCCACGCCCGTGATGACCAGGCCTCGGCGTCGGCGTCGAATGGCCGGGCGTGACCCGGCCGGGGACGTTGAGAAGATCACGTCATTCCTCGTGGTGTCTGGGGTGGCCGTCGGTGTTGTGGTCATGCGATGCTCCGGCGTCGTGCTGCCGCCAGGTAGGCGAGCGAGGTCAGCGCACCGAGCACGAAGATCACGACCGCGATGGACATCCCGGAGCCGTAGCGCTGATTGGTGAAGGTGACGAAGTACATGTAGCTGACGAGGGTCTCCGAGCGGTGCACGGGCCCGCCGCCCGTGAGCATGTAGACGAGCTCGAAGATCTTGAAGACATTGGTGATCAGCAGGACCGTGACGATGGCGAACGTTTCTCGCATCATCGGGATCGTCACATGCCGCAGCTGCTGCCATGACGTGGCTCCGTCGAGCTTGGCAGCCTCGAGGACGTCGTTGGGGACCAGCTGAAGCCCGGCGTAGAAGATCGTCATCGCGAAGCCGATGCTGCTCCAGATGAACACGAGCGAGACCGAGTACGGGGTCAAGGAGTTGCCGCCGATCCAGTGGATCGGCCCGATTCCGAGAGGCTCGAGGAGTCGGTTCAGCAGGCCGATCTTCGGGTCGAGTAGGAACACCCAGATGAGTCCGACCAGGATCGGTGCGATGATTGCCGGCCCGAAGACCAGCGCGCGGAGAGCTCCGCCGAACTTGATCCTTTGACGTAGCAGCAGCGCGAGCGCAAAAGACGCGGGGATCAGCACGACGAGGCTGACGACCAGGATGATGACCGTGTTGCGCAGCGACTGCCAGAAGAACGAGTCGTCCAGAAGTGCCGTGTAGTTGTCGAGTCCCACGAACTTGGCGCCGCCGAACCCTGCTGAGTTGGTGAAGCTGTAGGCGACCGCGTACCCGACGGGATAGACGAAGAACCCGGTGAAGAGCACCAACGCGGGACCGAGCATCAGGGCGATCTTCCAGCGAGAGCTGACCCAGACCATGTGAATTCTCACTCCATTTCATGGTGCCGCCGCAAGCGGCACGTGGCTCGGGGTGCGCCCGGACAGTCCGGGCGCACCCCGAGAATTGTCACTCGGCGTCGAGTGCCTTTTGAACCAGCGCGACCGCCTGCTTGGGGGAGAGCTGGTCTTGGATCACGCCGTAGATGCTGTCGTACATCGCACTGGAGACCGCGGTCGACACCAGCAGGTCGGGCTGCGACTGTGGGCTCGCGAGCTTCGGATCCCTGGCCACGTCCAGGGCAGACTTGAGCACGCTCTGCTTGGTGGCGTCGATCTTCGGCTGGTAGTCCGTGACCGGGGGCTGGCCGTTGTCGACCAGGAGCTGCTGCGCCTGGTCGCTGTAGTAGAAGCCGAGGAACTTCTTCACTGCCGCGAGCTTCTTGTCGTTGCCGGCGACCTTGTGGTCGACGACGAGCGGCGCCGAGGCGACGTTCATCACGATGTTCTGGTCACCGATGCCGTCGGAGAAGGTGGCCCCGTTCCAGAAGACGGTGTCCGCGGCGACCTTGGAGTCCTGGATGCCACTGGACGCCCAGACGCCCGCATCGAGCATCGCGGCCTTGCCCTTGAGGTACTGGTCGACGGCCTGCTGGTACGTCTGGGTGGAGACGTTCGTGGCAAACGCGCCCGCGTCACGGAGGTCGGCGATGTGCTGGTACATCCGCACGAAGTCGGGGTTGTCGTAGCTTTCAGATCCGTCGAGGATGGCATCGACCTTGTCCTCGAAGCCGAAGCGGTCGAGCCACACCAGGAAGGACCAGACGCTGAAGGACGACTGATTGGCACCGTCGGAGATCGTGACGATTCCCTTGCTCTTGAGCTTCTTGGCGACCTTCACGAGATCGTCGAACGTGGTCGGTTGCGTCAGGCCGTTGTCGCTGAGGATCTTCTTGTTCACCCACAGACCGGTGAGCAGGCCCTGGTACGGGACGCCGTAGATCTTGTCCTGCGCCGTGAAGTTGCCGATCGTGCTCTTCGGGAGGCGCTTGGTGATGCCCAGATCGTCAAGCGTCGGCTTGAGGTTCATGATCTTGCCGGCCTTCAGCATCTGCTCGGCGGTCGCCTTGTAGACCCAGAACACGTCAGGCAGGGTGTCGCTCTGAGCCGCGATCGAGAGGGCCTGGAGGTGCTCTGCGACGGCCTGGCCGCTGACTTCCACGTGAATGCTGGGATTGGCCTTCTCGAACGCCTGGATGATCGCCCACGTGGCGGGGTCGGCGGTCTTGACGTTCGGGTTCTGCATCGAGAGCGTGATCGTGGTCTTGCCGTCTTTGCCCTGGGCGTCGGTGGCGCTGCTGCACGCACTGAGCGCGAGGAGCGACGTCACAGCCAGTACGGCACCAGCGAGACGAAGTCGGCCGGTGATCTTGCGACCAAACATGGCGTTTCCTTTACGAGTGGTGGGTCGAGACAGGTGAATCCCCGAATTATCGAAACGTTTGCGCGAATCGTTTCGCACAATGTAGGTGACCCCCGTCACAGGTGTCAAGAGCGCTCAATCGTTCAGTTTGCGGCCGACGCGAAGACGAAGTCCTCGCTTGACGAGCGCAGCTCCAGGCGTTGATTCAGCCGGGTCGTCCGCGGACTGGTCCCCGGCGCGGCAAGACGATCGATGAGCATGCCCACTGCAGCCATTCCCATCTCGAAGGCGGGCTGTCGGACCGTGGTGATCGATGGCTGGAACAGGTCCGAGTGGTTGAACCCGTCGAACGTGGCAAACGCCATGTCGCCGGGCACAGAGATCCCCGCGTCGCGCAGGCTCTCGAGTGCGACGACGGCGAGAGGACTGCTCGCCGCGATGACGCAGGTGGGCTGTCCGTCCACAACTGCGGCTCGAAGTGCCTGGCGGATCTGCACGTTGTCCGAACCCTCGAGGACGACACTCTCGGCTGTGTCTGGACTCGGCACCGTGTCTCGGAAGCCGGCGAGGCGCTCGATCAAGGTGGGCACGCGCGTGTCGCCGGCCACGACGACGAAGCTGCGGTGCCCTTGCGCGAGGAGGTGTGTGGTCAACCGGCGCATGCTGTCACGGTTGTCGGCCCCGACCTGATCGCACGAGGCGCCGTCGAAGACTCGGTCGAGCAGTACGACGGGTGGCGTCTCAGCAGAAATCGCCCGCATGACTTCTGCCGATGACTGCGCGCAGCGGGCGAGGATGAGTCCGTCGACTCGGCGGCCGAGCAGGGTGTGTACCGCGCGTGTCTCGCGTTCCTGGTCCTCCGCGGAATTCGCCAGCACGAGGGTCAGCCCCTGTGCGGCGGCGGCCTGCTCCACGCCGTGCACCATCTCAGCGAACGCCGGCTCACCGGCGTCCGAGACCACGAGCCCGATGCTGTCCGTCCGTGACCGGCGCATGGCTCGGGCCAGCGTGTCCTGTCGGTAGCCGGTCTTCTCGATCGCGTCGAGAACCCTCTTGCGGGTTGCCGGCTGGACCTTGCGCGTGCCGTTGAGCACATGCGAGACGGTCGAGGTCGACACCTGGGCCAGGCGGGCGACTTCCACGATCGTGGCCATGTGTCTCCGTCCAAACGTTTCGGTCGATGCTCGCGGCAGTGCCGCCAGCCTCGATAGCGGTCAAATATAGCGCCTCAGACAACGTACGTTGCGCAGGAGACATGCGTCGTGTCTACTATGCACCGACGCGCAAACGTTTCGATGCGTGGGACAACGCACTCTCGGGGCTGCCAGCCCGCATGAAAGGACGATCATGACTGCAGAATCCGCTCCCAGGCGGCCTCTTGGGCGACCTCACGCAGGGCACGTCCGGGGCGGACCGCCCGCGCCTCGAGCTACGACCAGACCGGCCGCAATCGCGACAACTGGATCGTGATGCCCGGCGAGGAGCGCACGCTCGCCGATCTCGAGGGCCCCGGATTCATCACCCACATCTGGATGACGCAGTCCTGCCGCATCCAGCCCGGTCCCGGCCAGATCGACCCTGTGGTCGTGGGTGTGCCGATGCTCGAGATCCACAACGCCCTCGGCGTCAGCTGGGAGGTCGTCGACCCGGACTACTACCGCAAGGTGCTGCTCAAGATCTACTGGGACGACCAGGACACTCCGAGCGTCATCGCACCGCTGGGCGACTTCTTCGGGCTGATGAACTCCCTGTCCGGGAGCTACGACTCGCTGCCGCTCTCGGTCTCGGCCAAGGAGTCCGAGCTGCACACCTTCGGCGGCAGCGCGGCGTTCAACAGCTACTTCCGGATGCCGTTCGCCAAACGCGCCCGCGTCGTGGTGGAGAACCAGAACGACATCCCGTACCTGCAGTACTTCTACATCGACTATGAGCTGTCACCGACCCCGCTGCCCGAGGACACCGTCTACTTCCACGCGCATTGGCGCCGGGCGCTGCCCAACGCAGGGCTGGGGACCTGACCTCCAGGCCAACAGCATCGAGACGACCGTCGCGAACCTCGACGGCGCGGACAACTACGTCGCGCTGGAGACCGAGGGGCGTGGCCACTACGTCGGCTGCACGCTCGCCGTACGGCACTTCCAGGGCTCCTGGTGGGGCGAGGGCGACGACATGATCTTCATCGACGACGACACCTGGCCGCCCAGCCTGCACGGCACCGGTATGGAGGACTACTTCGGGCACGCCTGGGGCATGCAGCGCAACGCGTACCAGTTCAACGGCACGATCGTGCACGAGGAGGACGTGCCGGGCTTCCATCACAGCTATCGGTTCCACATGGTCGACCCGATCCGCTTCGAGAAGCGGATCAAGGTGACCTTCGAACACGGCCACGGCAACCACCTGTCCGACGACTGGTCGTCAACGGCGTACTGGTACCAGACCCTCCCGTCGCCGGTGCTGACATGCCCGACGTCGACCAGCGACTCCCGCTGCGCCCGATCGACCGGGTCATCGAGGCTCCGCTGCCGCCACTGAGCGACGAGCAGAAGGCTGCACGTGAGCAGGCGGGCGAGCGGATGAAGGCTTTCGTCGCCGCACGCGATGCGCTCCGGGAGGAGCGCCGGGAGCAGATCGACGAGTGGGAGCGCGGCAACCTCGATCAGGCCCGCGCGATCCGCCGTGCCTACGACGCAGGACGGGAGTGACAGCCGTGCGACCCGCGCTCCACTTCACCGCCGAGAGCGGCTGGATCAACGACCCGCACGGCCTGACCTATCACGACGACAGGTACCACCTGTTTCACCAGTACGTGCCAGACAGCTTGGTCTGGGCACCGAACTGTCACTGGGGCCACGCCACGAGTCCAGACCTGCTGAGCTGGACGCACCACGAGGTCGCGTTGGCTCCGGGCGACGGCGACGACGGCATCTGGACCGGTTGCCTCATTCAGGACGGATCCGAGACTCGGATTCTTTACACGTCAGTTGCCGAGCCGAATCTCGGTCTGGGTCGGGTTCGTGTCGCGACGCCGGACGATGAGTCGTGGGACTCGTGGACGAAGGGCAACATCGTCGTACGTCCCCCGGAAGACCTGGATCTCATCGCCTGCCGTGACCCGTTCGTCACTCGTGAAGAGTCGGGGTGGCGCATGTTCATCGGTGCCGCCACTCGGGATGGCCAGGCACTCGCCCTCACCTACACGAGCGACGACCTGGAGGCGTGGGCCTACGACGGTGTGGCGCTTGCCCGCTCGACGCTTGAGACCGATCCCGTCTGGATGGGTGCGCTGTGGGAGTGCCCACAGATCTTCGACGTCGACGGGCACTGGGTCATGGTGAGCTCGGTTTGGGACGACGACGTCCTCCACTACGCCGGATACGGCGTCGGTGGTGCGGGCTCGTATGTCGACGGAAGATTCACTCCGGCCGATTGGGGCCAGCTGAGCTTCGGCGGGTCGTACTACGCGCCGTCGTTCTTCCGCGACCGAGACGGCCGGCCGTGCCTGATGTTCTGGATGCGCGGCGTCAGTGACATCGACCGAGGGTGGACGAGCTGTCTCAGCGTCCCTTACGTCCTGTCAGTCCAGAACGGCCGACTCGTCGCCGATCCCCATCCGGAGGTCGCCGGCAACCGTGCCGGGGGTCTCGGCGCCCGCGAACCGGCGTCGGCGTTCGACCTCGAGTGGCTCCCGGCTCCGGCCGGCGACCAACTGGTTCTGGCGGCCGATGCCGGCAAGACCGCATGCCTGACAGTCGCCGGGGGAGCCGTGACCCTTGAGCGCCCGGGGCACGACAACTGGTCGATGCCTTGGTCGGGCGAACGGCTGCGGGTGATCGTCGACAGCTCGGTCATCGAAGTCTCGTCGGTGTCGGGCGTCCTGGGTGGCGCAATCGAGCCCACCACCGCCTGGCACCCGGTTGCGGGCGAGTGCATGGCCTGGAGTCTCGGAAGATGACCGCCTACGGACCTCCGACGGCCGGCGATCAGCCAACCATCCTGGTCGTCGGCGAGGCGCTCATCGATGTGGTCGTCCGCGCTGACGGCAGCCGGAGCGAGCACCGGGGCGGAAGCCCCGCGAACGTGGCGGTAGGACTCGGCAGGCTCGGGCACCGGGTCACGCTTGCGACGGCGCTCGGCAACGATCCGCAGGGGCGGATGATCGGTGCCGAGCTCACGGCGAGCGGGGTCGCCTTGGCCCCAGGTGCTCTCAGTGCTCGCCAGACCTCGACGGCCACTGCCTGGCTGGATGCTCGAGGGGCGGCGCGGTACGACTTCGACATCACGTGGGAGCCGCACGGCCTTAACGCTCTATCTGCGGCGTCGTTGGTTCACACCGGCTCCATCGCTGCGTTCCTCGAACCTGGCGCGGAAGCGGTTGAGTCCCTGATCGGGAGGGTCGCCGCGTCAGCGGTTGTCACGTTCGATCCCAACATCAGGCCAGGGATACTTCCAGACCGCCGAGCCGTGCTCGCGCGGATGGACCGGTTGATCCCACGATGTGACGTCGTGAAGGTCAGTGATGAGGATCTGGACTGGCTCCACCCAGGCCTGCCTCCGACCGAGGTCGCGCGGAGGTGGATCGACCTCGGTGTTCACCTCGTCGTGATCACCGCCGGGGCCCGCGGGTCCTTCGCTGTGCACGAGGCCGGCGAGGTGCAGGTGGCGTCCTCGATCACGCGGGTGGTCGACACGGTTGGCGCCGGAGACGCGTACATGTCGGGGTTCCTGGATGCCCTCGTCGCCGAAGGGATGGTGGGTCGGCCTGAGGCCGGCGACACGGTTGGCAATCTGTCATTGGCTCAGATCCGAGCCTGTATGCAGCATGCCAATTTGTCCGCCGCCATGACGGTCTCCCGATCGGGCGCCGAACCGCCCCGACGTCGTGAGCTGCCCGTGCTGGCGCAAGTCTAGCGAAACGTTTGTCTCAGAATCTGAACATTCGAACCCCGACCCTTGTGGCCCCCGCCGCAGGGTGGATACCGTCTCGGCATGGAAAACGTCGAAACGTTTGCTCACGGATCTGACGGCTCGGGTCACCTGTCGCGCCGTCGCCTGATTCAGGTGTTCGGCGCGTCGTTGGTAGCGGCGCAGCTCGCGGGCATGGGCATCGGCGGACGCGAGCCGGCGAGTGCGGTTGCCGCCGCGGCAAAATCGCCGCCCGCGTACGACGGCATCGTGGGCCTGCTCTGACGACTCGTCGTCCCAGTCCCTGAAGCCTGTCCCTGCGGCCGCACCGCGGCCGCGAAATCGTAGGAAAGTTCACGAGCCGGGTCGCCACCTGCGCAAAGCAGCGTCGGGCTTGCTCCGAGAGATCGACGAAAGGACATCGCCATGGCACCCACCGTGTACGACGTGACCACCTGGAGCGGCGCGACCGTCTCGCCATACAGCGACATCGGACAAGTGATCAACGAGATCATCGCCGACATCCACAGTCAGCAGACCAGCCCGACGACCCGGCCCGGCGCCGTGATCTACATCCCGCCGGGGCACTACACCCTCGAGACGACGGCGAACATCGACGTCGGCTTCCTGACTATCAAGGGATCGGGTCACGGCTTCATGTCCGAGGCCGTTCGCGACGGCGCCGACCACTCGGCCTGGGTGGAGACGCTGCCCGGCTCGAGCCACGTGCAGATCGCCAACAACAACCAGGTGGGCTTTCTCGTCAACCGGGCGACCGACCCGGGCGCGAACGGCCGGCTGAACTCGATCGTCTTCCAGGACTTCTGCATCGACGGGGTCAGTGGCAGCAAGCCGTACCTCCCTGGGAACGGCAAGACCGGCATCAAGGTCCAGTACGACACCGACTCACTTCGCGTCGAAGGCATGGGGTTCGTCTACCTTGCGAATGCGCTGGTGGTGCGCAATGCGGACGCGTTCAACATCACGAACAACTTCATCACCGAGTGCGGCAACGCCATACAGCTCATCAACGGGGCCATCGTCGGGAAGATCACCAACAACTACCTGATCACCCCGTGGGCCGGGAACTCCATCTTTCTGGAGAACAACGACAACTGCCTCATCAGCGGCAACAGCCTCCTCTGGGGCGCGCGGATCCAGCTCAAGAACGCCGATCGGACGCTGATCACCGGCAACAAGTTCGTCAGCAACTTCTCCGGGATGATCGTCCAGGAGGCTTCGTGCCACGAACACCTCATCACCGGAAACCACTTCAGGCGGATCTTCGGTGACGGGGGCCCCGCCCGCAACGACGATCTCTACGGGATGGTCCAGCTCAACGGCAACGACAACTCGGTCACGGCCAACACCTTCTCGTTCGACGTCCCGACGGCCGAGATCGTCCCGTCAGGTGCCACGCCCACGGTCGTGTTGGTCAAGGACGGGGATCGGAACTTCCTGGCGACCAACAAGCTCGTGGCGAACGTTGCCGTTCGGCACGTCCTCGATGGGAGCTCGAGTGCCACGAAGGTGCTGTGGTCCGGCAGCACGTCGCAGCTGCAGGACCTGACCGGCGGGGACATGTCGTTCGTGGCCACGCCCTGACGCGCGCCCCGGGGCTCGTCCGACCCAGGCGCTGTCTGATGGATCGCGCGGAACGCATCGACCTGCTGGACGGATGCAGGTCGAGCCGGCCACAACAGGGAGTCCCGGACCCGCAGTCGCGGATCCGGGACTCTCAGACAGGTGGTGCGTCGCCGGTGTCAGGTGACTCGAGACACCGGAGACACATCATGGTCGCCGCTGCCCGTGGCCATCCCTGCGACTTGGAGCACCAAGAGCGCCGTGCCGACCGCCACGAGCGACCAGCGCATCGACGGCCTCTCGGAGCGGAGCCGCGTGTAGGCCAGGACGAGGCCGATCACGATGCCGAGACCTGGCACGAAGAATCCGGCGACCAAAGTTGCGGCCACCCACAGGCCGTACTCGGTTGTCTTGACGGAATGTTGGGAATCGATCGTTGCACTGTTCATGTCGTTGGCCTCACGGGAAGGTGATGGTTCCGCCGTCATAGGCGTTGGCGTGCATGTTGTGGGACCGGTAGATCGGGATTCCGCTGGCCACCACGTACACCTGGTAACGGTCCCACAGCGAGATGGCCGGCCCATTGAGGTCGTACCGCTGCTCGACACTGCGCCCCCCGGCAGGACTCCGTCGGGCGCTGAGCGCCCTCCTCCGCGAATCCTGAACGCTGGGGAGTGCTGCGATGATCTCGCGTTTCAGACTGCGCCCCCGGCAGGACTCCGTCGGGCGCTGAGCGCCCTCCTCCCCGAATCCTGGACGCCGGGGGGATTGCGGCAAATCTCGCGTTTCAGACTGCGCCCCCGGCAGGATTCGAACCTGCGCTTCCGCCTCCGGAGGGCGGCGCTCTATCCCCTGAGCTACGGGGGCCAATACGGCCAACTGCGGTGTGAGCCTACCCCACAGGCGCTACCGTGTTGCCGGTGCCCAGAGTGCTTGTCGTCGACGACACCGCCTCGATCAGATTCCTCATACGTACCAATCTGGAGCTCGCCGGATTCGATGTCGATGAGGCGGTCGACGGCGCGGATTGTCTCACGTTCCTGCGCACGGCCGAGGTCATTCCCGACGCCATCACGGTCGACGTCATGATGCCGCGGCTCGACGGCATCGCGACGGTCTCGGCGATCCGCGCGGATCCCACGACGCGGCACATCGCGATCGTGATGGTGACGACACAGGGGCATCCGGCCGACATCCAGCGAGCCAAGCAAGCCGGCGTGGATGCGTATGTCACGAAGCCGTTCGACCCCGACGCCTTGATGGCGACGGTCGCCGAAGCGATCGAACGCGCAAAGAATCGTGGCGACGACTGAGCCAAGTCCTTGAGTGGTGACACCCCGGGACGTACGGTTGCTGTACACGGATTGGAGGTGGTTCGAGGATATGAATAGCTCTTGGACTTGTGAGGTGGCTGTCCGCTAGCCGCAAGGCTCAGCTAGTGGCAGCGAATACCCGCAGCCACCCGACCCGCAGGGCGTCGAGTTGTCCACTCGACCGCGCTCCTACTCTCCGGAGGCGAGCGCAGCCCTGCGGGTCGTCCACGTTCACGGCACCTGCTGGAGTCGACGGTTTACCACGGGCCCTAGGCAAACCGTCGACTCCGCCCCAGGCAAGAGTCGTCCGCCCAAGGCAAGGATCCGTGGGGAGGACGACCTTTGCCTAGGCCCCGTGGTAAACCGCGACGAGGCCGCGAGTCACGGGCCGATAGTCTTGGTGGGTGACTCCCGAGCAGCTCTCTGCGGCCATCGTCGGTGCCCTCACCTCCCTCAGCGAGGCGGGGACGATCACGCTGCCCGACGGGGTGCCGGCCGAGGTGCTCGTCGAGCGCCCCAAGGTCAAGGAGCACGGCGACTACGCCACCAACATCGCGCTGCAGCTGGCCAAGAAGGCCGGCATGAATCCGCGCGAGTTCGCTCAGCTGCTGGCCGACGCGCTCGGCCGCGACCGACGGCATCGCGAGCGCCGAGATCGCCGGTCCCGGCTTCCTCAACATCCGCGTCGAGGCCGGCGCCCAGGGCGCGCTCGCCCCGCAGATCGTCGCGGCCGGTGCGGCGTACGGCACCAGTGACCTCTACGCCGGGCAGAAGGTCAACCTCGAGTTCGTCAGCGCCAACCCGACCGGCCCGATCCACATCGGCGGCGTGCGCTGGGCTGCGGTCGGCGACTCGCTCGGCCGCATCCTGACCGCGATCGGCGCCGACGTCACGCGGGAGTACTACTTCAACGACCACGGCGTGCAGATCGACCGCTTCGCCCGGTCGCTGCTGGCCAACGCGCGCGGCGACGAGGCACCCGAGGACGGCTACGGCGGGCAGTACATCTCCGACATCGTCGCCAACGTGCTCGCCACGCACCCTGATGCGGCCGCGTTGCCTGACGCCGAGGCGCTCGAGACCTTCCGCGCCCAGGGCGTCGACCTGATGTTCGCCGAGATCAAGAAGAGCCTCCACGAGTTCGGGGTCGACTTCGACGTCTACTTCCACGAGAACGACCTGCACGAGTCCGGCGCGGTCGAGCGCGCCATCGCGCGGCTCCGCGAGCTCGGCATGATGTACGAGCAGGACGACGCGACGTGGCTGCGCACGTCCGACTTCGGCGACGACAAGGACCGCGTCGTCATCAAGTCCGACGGCCAGCCTGCCTACATCTCCGGCGACCTCGCCTACTACCTCAACAAGCGCGAACGCGGCTTCGACCGCTGCATCATCATGCTGGGCGCCGACCACCACGGCTACGTCTCGCGGATGCTCGCGATGTGCGCCGCGTTCGGCGACACCCCAGGGGTCAACCTCGAGCTGCTGATCGGCCAGCTGGTCAACCTCGTGCGCGACGGCGAGCCGCTGCGCATGAGCAAGCGGGCCGGCACCGTCATCTCGCTGGAGGACCTGGTCGAGGCGATCGGCGTCGATGCGTCGCGTTACGCCCTCGCCCGCTACTCGATGGACTCCACGATCGACCTCGATCTCGACCTGTGGGCCAAGCAGGACAGCGACAACCCCGTCTACTACGTGCAGTACGCCCACGCGCGGCTGTCGTCGATCATCCGCAACGCGGTCGACCTCGGCGTCGTGATCGACGAGTCGACGTTCGACCCGTCCCTGCTCGCGGTCGACCAGGAGGGCGCGCTGCTGCGGGCGCTCGCCGACTATCCGCGCATCGTCGCGCGGGCCGCCGAGCTGCGCGAGCCGCACCGTGTCGCCCGCTACCTCGAGGACACCGCGGCGGCGTTCCACAAGTTCTACGACGTCGCGCACGTGCTGCCCAAGGGCGATGAGGAGCCGAGCGACCTGCACCGGGCCCGGCTGATGCTCGTCGCCGCGACCCGTCAGGTCATCGCCAACGGCCTCGGCCTGCTCGGCGTCAGCGCCCCGGAGCGTATGTGATGAGGTCCCACGAGGCCGGCGCCCTGCACGGCCAGTCCGGCGATCGCGGACCGGCCTGGCTGCGTACGCCCGAGGATCCCAACGAGCTCGTGCCGCACCTGTGGTCCTCGTCGGTCTCCAAGGTCGACGGCGTGCTGACCGTCGCGGGGGAGTCGGTCACCGACCTCGCCGCCGAGTTCGGCACGCCGACGTACGTCGTCGACGAGGACGACTTCCGCCGCCGCGCCCGCGGCTTCAAGGACGCGTTCCCGAGCGCCGACGTCTACTACGCCGGCAAGGCGTTCCTCTGCGTCGCGACGGCTCGCTGGATCGCCGAGGAGGGGCTCAACCTCGACGTGTGCACCGGCGGCGAGCTGGCCGTGGCGCTCAAGGCCGAGCTTCCCGCCCGCGCGCATCGGCCTGCACGGCAACAACAAGTCCGTCGCCGAGCTGCGCCGCGCGCTCGAGGTCGGCGTCGGCCGCATCATCATCGACTCGATCGAGGAGATCGCGCGGCTGCGCGACCTGACCGCCGAGCTCGGCGTCAGCGCGCCAGTCATGATCCGCGTGACGGCCGGGGTCGAGGCGCACACGCACGAGTACATCTCCACCTCGCACGAGGACCAGAAGTTCGGCTTCTCGATCGTCGGCGGTGACGCGCTCGACGCCGTACGCCGGGTGCTCGCCGAGCCGGGGCTCGAGCTGCGGGGCCTCCACTCGCACATCGGCTCGCAGATCTTCGTGACCGACGGGTTCGAGGTCGCGGCCCGCCGGGTCCTGCGCCTGCACGCCGAGGTCGAGAAGGAGCTCGGTGTCGCGCTGCCCGAGTTCGACCTCGGTGGCGGCTTCGGCATCGCCTACACGACCCAGGACGACCCGTCTACCGCAGCAGAATTGGCTCGCGGGATGCTGAAAATTGTCGAAGACGAATGTCTTGGACTGGGGATCGCGATACCCCACCTGTCGATCGAGCCGGGCCGCGCGATCGCCGGCCCTTCGACGTTCACGCTGTATGAGGTCGGCACCACCAAGTCCGTCGCGCTCGACGGCGGTGCGTCGCGCCGCTACATCTCGGTCGACGGCGGCATGAGCGACAACATCCGCCCGGCGCTCTACGGCGCCGACTACTCCTGCACCCTGGCGTCGCGCACGTCGGACGCGCCGGCCCTGCTCAGCCGCGTCGTCGGCAAGCACTGCGAGTCCGGCGACATCGTGGTCAAGGACGAGTTCCTGCCCGGCGACGTCGAGGCCGGCGACCTGCTGGCCGTGCCGGGCACCGGCGCCTACTGCCGCTCGCTGGCGAGCAACTACAACCACGTACCCCGCGCCGCGGTCGTCGCGGTGCGCGAGGGCGAGGCGCGCGTCATCCTGCGCCGCGAGACCGAGGACGACCTGCTCGCCCTCGACATCGGCTGATCGGTCGATGACCCACCGCTACGCCGCTCGGTTCGTCGCGATGGTGGTGGTGGGTCGTGGTCGGTGGCGATCAGCCGGGGCGAGCGGCTGCCGGTACGTCCAGCGATCGGTGCTCGGCTGGGCTGGCAGCCTCGCCTGTGTATGTCGCGTGGGTCTGGCTCGTCATCGCGCCGCATGGACCCGGCAGGGACCGCCAGCCATGCGGCGCGTGAGGACCCGGCCCGTGGAGTCGCCGAGGCACTGATCCTGGTGGCCACCTGGTCGGAGCCTGGCCGCGGTCGCGATGCTCCTGGTCGACGCCCGGTCGGCCTCCGACACCCGGGTGGCGTCCTCGCGGCGATGGCGCTCGGCAGCGTGGCGCTCTCGTGGCTGCTGATCCACACGCTCTTCACGCTGCGCTACGCCAGCCAGTACTACTCCGGCGACGCCCGGCGGCATCGACTTCAACACCGAGCGAGCCGCCGCGCTACGTCGACTTCGCCTACGTCGCGTTCTCGCTCGGCATGACGTTCCAGATCTCCGACACCAACCTGCTCACGCAGCGCGTTCCGGGCCGACGGCGCTGCGGCACGCCCTGCTGTCGTACGTGTTCGGCACCGTCGTGGTCGCCACGACGATCAACCTGGCCGTCAGCCTGTCGAGCTGACGCCTGCAGCAGTCGGCGCGGGCCGGGGCCGGTGGTGCGCGAGCGCAGTCGCCGGGGTTGTAGAGCGCGCAGCTCTTGAGCGACAGGCACCCGCAGCCGATGCAGCCGTCGCAGGCTCGTCGCGCAGTCGCTGAGCTGGTCGATGCGGGAGTCGAGGTCGGCCCGCCAGCCCTGACGAGAGCCGCGCCCAGTCGGCCTTGGTCGGCACCTTGTCGTCCGGCAGCGCGTCGAGCGCTTCGCGGATCGCGGGCGAGCGGATGCCGAGTCCCTGTGACACCCGGATGAACGCGATCCTGCGCAGCACGTCGCGGTGATAGCGGCGCTGGTTGCCGGCGGTGCGGTCGCTCTCGATCAGCCCCTCGCGCTCGTAGAAGTGCAGCATGGCCGGTTCACCGACGAGCCGGCGACGTACGACGACCCGGCCAGGACCGTGAAGATGCTGCTCGGGCCCCAGATGCTGGCCCGGCCCGGTGGCCTGCGCTCGCTGGAGGCGGAGGCGCTCGCCCGTGCTGCTGACGGCACCCGCGTACCGATCGTCGACGCTGTCTTCGCCCTGTCGGATGCCGCCGGAGCTCATCGCGCGCTCGAGGCCCGACAGACGTACGGCAAGGTCGTCCTGATGCCGGACTCGCTCCTGTGACCGCACCCACCGCCCCGTCGGAACGGTTGTGGCTCGGTCCCCACGGCCGGGTCGTCGCGGGCATCTTCTCCCTGGCGTTCCTCGTGGCCTTCGAGTCGCTGGCCGTGATGACGGTCATGCCCGTCGTGGCCGACGAGCTGGACGGGCTGAGCCTGTACGCCCTGTCGTTCGCCGCACCCACCGCCGTGGCCGTCGTGTCGATGACGATCGCCGGACCGTTGATGGATCGACGCGGTCCCGGACTCGCCCTGCGGGCCGGCGTGGGGATCTTCGCTGCAGGGCTGCTCGTCGCCGGTCTCGCGCCGACGATGGAGGTCTTCCTGGTGGGCCGTGCCGTCCAGGGCCTCGGCATGGGATTCGTCGGCGTCGGTCTCTATGTCGTGATCGGCAAGGTCTTCCCCGAGCACATGCGGGCGCGGGTGTTCACCGTCATGACGAGCGCCTGGGTGCTCCCGGCCCTGGTGGGGCCGGTCATCGCCGGATTCATCGCCGACCAGGTCGGCTGGCGCTGGGTGTTCCTGTCGGTCCCGCTGATCGCGATCGGGTCGCTCCTGCTGATCTGGGAGGCGCTGGGCCGCCTCGACGGCGATCCCAGCGTGGTGTTCGATCGCCGGCGACTCCGGTGGGCCTGCCTGACCGCTGGCGGAATCCTCGCGGTCAGCGTGGCGGGGCAGCGCGGGGTCGACTGGTGGCCCGTCCTGTTGGTCGTCGCGCTGGCGCTCATCGCGGCGTACGCTCCGCGGCTCCTGCCCCGGGGCACGTGGCGCGCGCGGAAGGGACTGCCGAGCGTCATCGCGACCCGGAGCCTGTTGGCGGCCGGCTTCTTCGGCGCCGAGGCGTACGTCCCGTTGTCCCTCGTCGAGCACCGGGGGCTGAGCGTGTCGCACGCGGGGCTGTTGCTGACGAGCGCAGCTGTCCTGTGGTTCAGCGGCTCGTGGGTCGCCGCCAACCTGCCGGCGCTGGCGTCGAAGGCGCTGCGGGTGCGCCTCGGTGCGGCGTGCGTGCTCGTCGGCGCCGGCTCGGGGTTCCTCACCCTCACGGATGCGGTCCCGGTGCTCGTCATCGCCGCGGGCTGGAGCGTCGGCGGTCTCGGCATGGGCCTGGCCGCGTCGACCCTCGGCGTGCTGCTCCTGGACCACTCGGCCCCCGGGGAGCAGGGTGCCAACAGCGCTGCGATGCAGACCAGTGACGCCGTCGTGCAGTCGCTCGTGCTCGCGATCGGGAGCGTCGTGTTCGCGATCATGCTGGGCGTCGACGAGATGACCGGCTACGTCCTGGTTTTCGCGCTCGCGTCCGCGACGGCGTTGTGCGCCCTCCTCGTGTCGGCCAGGGTCGACGAAGTCGGCGACAGACTGGGCTGAGCCAGCCTCGACCGATCCGGGTCAGCCCTGGCACCTGTCGACGACCGGACCGTCTCGTGGCTATGTCGAGACAAGCCGGAACCGATGCTCGCGTTCTGGTCCTCGTCCCGGGTGAGGGACCGCCGCCGATACCCTTGACCGGTGAGCGCATCCTCGTGGACCCCCGGCCGCCCGCTCCGCGTCGCCCTGTTGGGCTGTGGAGTCGTCGGCACGGAAGTAGCCAGGTTGCTCACGAGCGACTCCGAAGAGCTGGCCCAGCGCGTCGGCGCGCCGCTCGAGCTCGTCGGCATCGCCGTACGCCGGCTCGGCCGCGAACGCGACCTCGACGTGCCCGCTGAGCTGTTCACGACCGACGCTGCCGGGCTCGTCTCGCGCGGCGACATCGACGTGGTGATCGAGGTCATCGGCGGCATCGAGCCCGCGCGTGAGCTGATCCTCTCCGCGCTCGACAACGGCGCCTCCGTCGTGACGGCCAACAAGGCCCTGCTCGCCGAGGACGGCGCCACGCTGTTCGAGGCCGCGCAGAAGGCCGAGCGCGACCTCTACTTCGAGGCCGCCGTCGCCGGCGCGATCCCGATCGTCCGGCCGCTGCGCGAGTCGCTCGCCGGCGACCGCGTGCAGCGGGTGCTGGGCATCGTCAACGGCACCACCAACTTCATCCTCGACGCCATGACGACGACCGGCCAGGGCTTCTCCGAGGCGCTCGACGAGGCGCAGCGCCTGGGCTACGCCGAGGCCGACCCCACCGCCGACATCGAGGGATTCGACGCTGCGTCCAAGGCCGCGATCCTCGCCGGCCTGGCGTTCCACACCCGCGTGACGATCGGCGACGTGCACCGCGAGGGCATCAGCGAGGTCACGGCGGCCGACGTACGCTCCGCGGCCGAGATGGGCTGCGTCGTCAAGCTGCTGGCGATCTGCGAGCAGCGCGAGACGCCCGACGGTCCTGCGGTGTCGGCGCGCGTGCACCCCGCGATGATCCCGCTCTCGCACCCCTTGGCCTCGGTCCACGGCGCCTACAACGCGGTGTTCGTCGAGAGCGAAGCCGCCGGCCAGCTCATGTTCTACGGGCCGGGCGCGGGCGGCGCCCCGACGGCGAGCGCCGTGCTGGGCGACGTCGTCTCGGTCGCGCGCAACCGTCGCGCCAACGTGCACGGTCCCGGCGAGTCGACACATGCCCAGCTCGAGGTGCTCGACATCGGACTCGGCCCGCACCCGCTACCACGTGTCGATCGACGTCGACGACCGCGCAGGCGTGCTGGCGTCGGTGGCCGGCGCGTTCGCCGAGTTCGACGTGTCGATCCGCACGGTGCGCCAGGAAGGCAGCGGCGATGACGCCCAGCTCGTCATCGTGACGCACGAGGCCGACGACGCCGCACTGTCGGCGACGGTCGCCTCGCTCCGCGGGCTCGACATGGTTCGCGACGTGTCATCGGTGATGCGCGTCGAGGGAGGATCCTGATGGCTCACCTGTGGCGCGGCGTGATCGAGGAGTACCGCGAGTGGCTCCCGGTCACCCCCGAGACCCCGGTCATCACGCTGGGCGAGGGCGGCACCCCGCTCGTCCACTCTGCGTGGCTGTCGGGCATCGTCCGCGGTGACGTGTGGCTCAAGGTCGAGGGCAGCAACCCGACCGGCTCGTTCAAGGACCGCGGCATGACGCTGGCCGTCTCGGTCGCGGCCGGCGAAGGCGCCAAGGCGGTCGTGTGCGCGTCGACCGGCAACACCTCCGCCTCGATGACGGCGTACGCCGCCAAGGCCGGCCTGACCCCCATCGTGCTGGTGCCGCACGGCAAGATCGCGGCCGGCAAGATGGCGCAGGCCGTCATGCACGGCGCCGAGGTCATCCAGGTCAAGGGCGGCTTCGACGAGTGCCTGCAGCTCTCGCGGGCGCTGGCCGACCACTACCCGGTCGCGCTGGTCAACTCGGTCAACCCCGTCCGGCTGCAGGGCCAGAAGACCGCGTCGTTCGAGATCGTCGACGCCCTCGGCGCGACGCCCGACCTGCACGTGCTCCCGGTCGGCAACGCCGGCAACATCTCGGCCTACTGGCTGGGCTACCGCGAGTACGCCGACGCCGGCATCGCCACCAAGACTCCGGTCATGTGGGGGTTCCAGGCCGAGGGCGCCGACCCCATCGTCCAGGGCGCACCGATCCCGCACCCCGAGACCGTCGCGACCGCGATCCGCATCGGCAACCCCGCCTCGTGGCACCTGGCCGAGGCGGCGCGCGACGAGTCCGGTGGACGTATCGCCGCCGTCACCGACGACCAGATCCTCCAGGCGCAGCGCGACCTCGCCTCGCACGACGGCGTCTTCGTCGAGCCGGCGTCGGCGGCCGGCGTCGCGGGCCTGCTCGCCGCCGCGTCCGCAGGCGAGGTCGAGCCGGGCCAGATCATCGCCGTCACGGTCACTGGCCACGGGCTCAAGGACATCGACACCGCGCTTTCGGGAGCCGGCGCGCTGGTCGACGCGATCATCGAGGCCGACGTCGACGCCGCGGCAGCCGCCGCGGGCCTCAGGTGAGCTTCGTCGCCGGACCGGTCACGGTTCGCACGCCTGCCTCCAGCGCCAACCTCGGGCCCGGCTTCGACGCGCTGGGCCTGGCGCTGACGCTCTACGACGAGATCACCGCCGAGGTGCTCGACTCGCCCGGCCTCGAGATCGAGGTCTCCGGCGAGGGCGCCCGCGACGTCCCGAGGACCAGCGACCACCTGGTCGTCACCGCGATGACCGCAGCGTTCGACCTGCTCGGCGTACGGCCCGAAGGCCTGCGGCTCGAGTGCGTCAACGCGATCCCGCACGGGCGCGGGCTCGGCTCGTCGGCCGCGGCGATCGTCGGTGGCATCGTGCTGGCCCGCGCGCTCGTCGAGAACGGCGACGAGCGGCTCGACGAGCGGGCCGCGTTCCAGCTCGCCGTCGATCTCGAGGGGCACCCCGACAACGTCGCCGCCGCGATGTTCGGCGGACTGACGATCGCCTGGATCGACGGCGCCTCCGCGGAGGTCGAGCGGCTCGACACCGCGGTGCAGGTCACGGCGTTCGTGCCGCCGGAGGCGGTGTCGACCGAGAAGGCGCGTGGCCTGCTGCCCGAGACCGTCCCGCACCGCGACGCAGCCGTCAACGCCGGTCGCGCCGCGCTGCTGGTCGCCGCGCTCACCACCGCACCCGAGCGGCTCATCTGGGCGACCGAGGACCGGATCCACCAGACGTACCGAGCCGAGGCGATGCCGGAGTCCTACAAGCTGCTGCGGCAGCTGCGGGTCGAGGGCATTCCGACGATCATCTCGGGTGCCGGGCCCGACCGTCCTGTCGTTCGCGCGGGGCATCAGTGAGTGGGCCCCGACCGGCTGGGCCGTGCACGAGCTCGACGTCGATGTCGAGGGCGCTCGCACGCTCTGAACACCCCCGTCGACATGAACCCGAGGGGAATGACGGATGACCCTCTGGTGTTACAGTGGATGAGTCGGAGTCGAGTGCGAAACTCCCCGACAGTGACAAGTAGCAGTGCCATTCAAGTCGCCCGTCGGATACGGGCAAGCCTTTATGCGATCCGGATCTCTCCGGACATCAGGCCTTGTGGCCTCATCCAAAAGGAACCTACGTGACTGAAACCACCATCACACCTGAACCCTCCACGCCTGCGGCAGACGCCGCGGCAACCGCCCCCAGGAAGACCGGGGGCGGACTGGGCGGAAAGGTCCTCGCCGAGCTCCAGGCGATTGCCGGCGAGCTGGGCATCAGCGGCGCTGAGAAGATGCGCAAGGGCGCACTCATCGACGCCATCAAGATCGCCCGCGGAGACGCCGGCACCTCCACCAAGGCCGCGGTCGCCGCGGCCGCGCCCAGCAAGGTCGACACCTCCAAGGGTGACGCCGCTGCGGCGGCCAAGGCCGAGCAGCCCGCTGAGGCGCCGGCCGCGGCCGAGCCCAAGACGCAGCTCTCGCAGGAGCAGGAACGAGTCGGCCAACGACTCCAAGAACGACAAGAACGACACGAACGACAAGAACGACAAGAACGACCAGCCGCGAGACCAAGTCGGACAAGTCCGACAAGTCCGAGTCGCGCAACGACTCGCGTGGCGACGACTCCTCCGACGACGAGTCGGGCCGCGGCCAGGGCGGCCGCAACCGCAACCAGAACCAGAACCGCGACAACGACGGCGGCAACCGCAACCAGGGCAGGCCGGCAACCGCAATCGCAACCAGAACCAGAACCGCGACAACGACGGCGGCAACCGCAACCAGGGCCAGAGCCAGGGCCAGGCCGGCAACCGCAACCAGGGCGGCTCGTTCGAGGACGATGACGACAACGGCATGGGCCGCCGCCGCAACCGCCGCGGACGCAACCGCAACTCCGGCGGACGTGGCTCGGAGGTCGACACGACCTACACCGAGGACGACGTCCTCGTGCCGGCAGCCGGCATCCTCGACATCCTCGACAACTACGCGTTCGTCCGCACCACGGGCTACCTGCCCAGCGAGAACGACGTCTACGTCTCCCTCTCCATGGTCCGCAAGTGGGGGCTTCGCCGCGGCGACGCCGTCATCGGCCAGGTGCGCCAGCCCCGCGAGGGCGAGCGCAAGGAGAAGTTCAACCCGATGGTCAAGATCGAGTCGGTCAACGGCATGACCCTCGACGAGAGCCTCAAGCGCGTCGAGTTCGCCAAGCTGACGCCGCTCTACCCCTCGGAGCGCCTGCGCCTCGAGGGCGAGGCCGGCGGGCTCACGGGTCGCGTCGTCGACCTGGTCGCGCCGATCGGCAAGGGCCAGCGTGGCCTGATCGTGTCGCCGCCCAAGGCCGGCAAGACCATGATCATGCAGCAGGTCGCCAACGCGATCACCGAGAACAACCCCGAGTGCCACCTGATGATCGTCCTCGTCGACGAGCGTCCTGAAGAGGTCACCGACTTCCAGCGCACCGTCAAGGGTGAGGTCATCGCCTCGACGTTCGACCGTCCGGCGACCGACCACACCACGGTCGCCGAGCTGGCCATCGAGCGCGCCAAGCGCCTCGTCGAGCTGGGTCATGACGTCGTGCTGCTGCTCGACGGCATCACGCGCCTCGGCCGTGCCTACAACCTCGCGGCCCCGACCAGCGGACGCATCATGTCCGGTGGTGTCGACTCGTCGGCGCTCTACCCGCCCAAGAAGTTCTTCGGCGCCGCCCGCAACATCGAGGACGGCGGCTCGCTGACGATCCTCGCCACGGCGCTCGTCGAGACCGGTTCGCGCATGGACGAGGTCATCTTCGAGGAGTTCAAGGGCACCGGCAACTGGGAGCTCCGCCTGCGTCGCGACCTCGCCGACAAGCGCATCTTCCCGGCGGTCGACGTCGACGCGTCGAGCACGCGCCGCGAGGAGCTGCTCATGGGCAAGGACGAGCTCGCTGTCGTCTGGAAGCTGCGCCGTGTCCTCTCGGGCCTCGAGAGCCAGCAGGGCCTCGAGCTGATCCTCGACAAGCTCAAGAAGACCACCAGCAACGTCGAGTTCCTCATGCAGATCAACACGACGCTGCCGCAGGACGGCACCAACAACGGCAAGTAGTCATCCGTACGTCCGACGAGCCCGGGGGAGACCTCGGGCTCGTCGGCGTTCGGGACTCGCCCAGCGGCCGTTGTGCCGCGCAACTAGGGTTGGCGTCATGACGACTGCATTTGACTTCTCCGCGACGGCGATCGACGGCACCGAGCGGCTGCTGGCCGACTACAAGGGCAAGGTCCTGCTCGTGGTCAACACCGCGACGCAGTGCGGCTTCACCCCGCAGTTCAAGGGGCTCGAGAAGGTCTACCAGGAGTACGTCGACCGCGGCCTCGTCGTGCTCGGGTTCCCGTGCGACCAGTTCGGCCACCAGAACCCGGAGTCGGACGAGGACACCGCGGTGTTCTGCGAGCGCAACTTCGGTGTGACGTTCCCGCTGTTCTCCGAGATCGAGGTCAACGGCGACAACGCGCACCCGCTCTACCAGTGGCTCAAGTCCGAGAAGTCCGGGCTGCTCGGCAGCACCAAGATCAAGTGGAACTTCACCAAGTTCCTGATCAACGCCGAGGGTGAGGTCGTCAAGCGCTACGGCTCGACCACGGCGCCCGAGGACATCAAGGCCGACATCGAAGCACTCCTCCCCGCCTAGGCCCGCCGAAGGCAGGGGCGGCTCCTCAGCGTGATGGCGCCTTCGTGGGAAGTGGAATAACTTCACCCTCGATTTCCTTATAGGTACTGCCGACTGGCACAATCAATCCTTGGTTCTGGTTCACGGATCGCATCCCGCGAGACGACCCAGCGACCGCCGAGAGGACATCATGAAGCAAGGCATTCACCCCGAGTACGTCGAGACCCAGGTCACCTGCACCTGTGGCAACTCGTTCACGACCCGTAGCACCGCCACCGACGGCACCCTCCGTGCCGATGTGTGCGCCGCGTGCCACCCGTTCTACACCGGCAAGCAGAAGATCCTCGACACCGGCGGCCGCGTCGCCCGCTTCGAGAAGCGCTACGCCAAGAAGACCGAGAGCAAGTAGCTCCACTCCGGCACCGACCCGTACGCCTGCCGTACGGGTCGGTGCCGTTGTCGTGTCCGCGCCAGTCCTTGCCCGCACCGAGTCCGAGGAGCCATCGTGTTCGAAGCAGTCGACACGCTCGTCGCCGAGCATGCCGAGCTCGAGGTCCGCATGTCAGATCCGGCGGTGCACTCCGACCAGGGCCTGGCCAAGAAGCTGGGACAGCGCTACGCCGAGCTGACCGCGATCGTCAAGACGTACCGCGACTACCAGCAGGTCACCGACGACCTCGAGGCCGCGCGTGAGCTCGCCGCCGAGGACGACTCGTTCGCCGCGGAGATCGAGACGCTCGAGCCCCGCCTGCACGAGCTGAGCGAGCGGCTGCAGCGCCTTCTCGTGCCCCGCGATCCCGGCAGACTCCAAGGACGTCATCATGGAGATCAAGGGCGGCGAGGGCGGCGAGGAGTCGGCCCTGTTCGCCGGCGATCTGCTGCGGATGTACACGCGTTATGCCGAGCACCGTGGCTGGAAGACCGAGATCATCGACGCGACCGAGTCGGCGCTCGGCGGCTACAAGTCGGTGACGATGGCGGTCAAGGCCAAGGGCACACCCGAGCCGGGCGAGGCGCCCCACGCGTTGCTCAAGTTCGAGGGCGGCGTGCACCGGGTGCAGCGCGTCCCGGTCACCGAGTCGCAGGGCCGCATCCACACGTCCGCGGCCGGCGTCCTGGTGCTGGCCGAGGCCGAGGACATCGACATCGAGATCCACGACAGCGACCTGCGCATCGACGTCTACCGCTCGTCGGGCCCCGGCGGGCAGAGCGTCAACACGACCGACTCGGCCGTACGCATCACGCACCTGCCGACCGGCATCGTCGCGAGCTGCCAGAACGAGAAGAGCCAGCTGCAGAACAAGGAGCAGGCCATGCGCATCCTCCGCGCCCGGCTGCTCGAGGCGGCGCAGGCAGCGGCCGACGCCGAGGCGTCCGACGCCCGCAAGTCGCAGATCCGCACGGTCGACCGCTCGGAGCGCATCCGCACCTACAACTTCCCGGAGAACCGCATCTCCGACCACCGCACGGGCTACAAGTCCTACAACCTCGACCAGGTCATGGACGGCGCCCTCGAGGACGTCATCAAGTCACTCGTCGATGCCGAGCTGGCCGACCGCCTCGCCGCCGTCGAGTCCGGCGAATGACCGTGCCGTACGTACGCTGGCCGAGCGGCTGCTTGCCGAGGCCACCGACGAAGCTCGAGGCCGCCGGTGTCAGCTCGCCGCGCCATGACGCCGAGTCGCTGCTGAGCCACATCACCGGCGTGCCGCGGGCGTCGCTCGATCAGCCGCGCGAAGCCCAACGGCCTGCAGCAGCGACGCGTTCCTCGAGCTCGTCGACGCCCGCGCCCGGCGGTTCCCGTTGCAGCACCTGACCGGGTCGACCGGCTTCCGCTACGTCGACGTCGAGGTGGGCCCCGGCGTCTTCGTCCCGCGGCCCGAGACCGAGGTCCTCGCGGGTTGGGCGATCGACCACGCCAAGGCATCCCCGTCGCCCGTCGTCGTCGAGCTGTGCGCCGGCGCCGGCGCCATCGCGTTGTCGGTCGTGCACGAGGTGCCCGGCGCCTCGGTCCACGCCGTCGAGCTCGACGAGAACGCGTACGAGTGGGCCCAGCGCAACCTGGCCGGCACGGGCGTCGACCTGCGACTCGGCGACATGGCCGACGCCTTCGGCGATCTCGACGGCACGGTGGACGTCGTCGTGGCCAACCCGCCGTACATCCCGCTGGACGCCTGGGAGAGCGTGGCGCCCGAGGCCCGCGACCACGATCCGGCGCTCGCCCTGTGGTCCGGAGACGACGGCCTCGACGCGATGCGCGTCGTCGAGCAGGTCGCCTGGCGGCTGCTCAAGCCCGGTGGAGTGGTGGGCGCGGAGCACGCGGACGTGCAGGGTGAGTCCGCGCCGCGAGGTGTTCCGCGGCGCGTTGGGACGGCGTCAAGGACAACCTCGACCTCGCCCAGCGCCCCCGTTACGTCACGGCTGCCAAGCCCCGCGGATAGGCTCTCACTCATCATGGGCGGCGACGAACTGGCACTGATCGGTGCTGCCATCGCCGTCGGGATCGGCGCCGCGCTGCTGCCGGTCTTCGTCAACGCCGAGGTCTACGTCGTCACGATGGGCGCCACGGTCAACAGCCGGCCGTTCCTCGCCCTCCTGATCCTCATCCACGTGGCGGCGACGACGGTCGGCAAGGCGTTCGTCTTCCAGCTGGCCCGGCGGGGGACCAACAAGATCCGGATGGTCGATCCCAAGCCGCCGCGCAATCGCGTGTCGGCGATCGTTCCGGCAGGTGGGGCACAGGTTTGCCCAGACCCGGTTCGCGAAGTGGATCAAGAAGGTCAGCGACTGGCTGCTCTCCCTGCTCGACCGCCCGTACTCCGGAGGGCTGACGGCCTTCATGTCGTCGCTGATCGGTGTCCCGCCGCTGGCGATCGTGACGATCCTGGCCGGCGCCTCGAAGCAGCCGCAGTGGCTGTTCCTGACGATGGTGTTCATCGGCCGGCTGATCCAGTTCCTCGCGATCGCTTTCCTGCTCCACCAGGTCTGGTGGTTCTGACCCATGCGCCCACCTCCTAGGATGACCGGGTGAAGTTCGACTGCAGCGTGGACGAGGAGTTCGATCGCGGGCTCGCGGCGGCGCAGGCGGCCCTCGAGGAGGGCAAGCTCGTCGTCCTGCCGACCGACACCGTCTACGGCATCGCGGCTGACGCGTTCAACCCCCGCGCGGTGCAGAACCTCCTCGACGCCAAGGGCCGGGGCCGCCAGATGCCGCCGCCCGTGCTGGTCGGCGCGCCCACGACGCTTGACGCCCTCGCGATCGACATCCCGTCGTGGCTCCGCTCGACCGTCGAGGCGCTGTGGCCCGGCCCGCTGACGGTGATCTGCCGCCAGCAGCCCTCGCTGACGTGGGACCTCGGCGAGACCCACAACACCGTCGCCGTACGCATGCCGGCCGACCCGCGCGCCCTCGCGCTGCTCAAGCAGACCGGGCCGCTGGCGGTCAGCAGCGCCAACACCACCGGCGACCCGGCCGCGCACGACGGTCGACGAGGCCGAGGACATGCTCGGTGGGCGGGTCGCGGTCTACCTCGACGGCGGGCCCAGTGCGTCGGGCGTACCCTCCACGATCCTGGACGCGACCGGCTCGACCCCGCGCCTGCTGCGCGCCGGCTCCATCACGCTCGAACAGCTCCACGCGTTCAACAACACGATCGAGCCGCCGGACGAGCCGGACGAGCGACGCGTAGTGCGCGAATATCTGGTCGTCTTCGGCATCGCCCTCGGGGTGACGTATCTCCTCGCGTCGATCGCCCGCATGCTGGCCTACCGCTTCGGCGCCGTGGCCCGGGTCCGCGATCGCGACGTGCACGCGATCCCGACGCCCTACTTCGGCGGCCCGGCGATGCTGGGCGGCCTGATCGCTGCCTATCTCGTGGCGACCCACCTGCCATTCCTGTCGCTCGCCGACGACGGGGTGTTCAAGGACGCCCGTGCCGTGCGTGCTGGGCGGCGCCGTGGTCTGCATCGTCGGCATCGTCGACGACCTCTACGAGCTCGACGCGCTGAGCAAGTTCGCCGGTCAGGTGCTGGCCGGTGTCATCGTCGTCGCGCAGGGCGTGCAGTTCGTCTACCTCCCGCTCTACGGCAACTACATCGGCCTCGACCAGGCGCAGGCCCTGATCTTCACGGTGCTGCTGATCGTCGGCACGGCCAACGCGGTCAACTTCGTCGACGGCCTTGACGGGCTCGCCGCGGGCATGGTCGCGATCGGGGCCGTGGCCTTCTTCGCGTACGCGTTCGTGCTCGCGGTCGAGAACGGCGAGACCCGCGCGATCGCCGCCGCGCTGCTCACCGCGGCCCTAGCCGGCGCCTGCATCGGCATCCTGCCGCACAACTTCTTCCCGGCGCGTATGTTCATCGGCGACTCCGGCTCGATGCTGATCGGCTTCGTGCTGGCATGCTCGTCGATCAGCCTCACGGGCCAGTTCCCGGCGACCAGCATCTCCGAGGGCATCGGGGGAGCGCAGAACAGCTTCCTGCCCTCGTTGCTCCCGCTGATCCTGCCGTTCGCGATCCTCGTGGTGCCGTTCGTCGACCTCGCCCTCGCCGTGGTCCGTCGCACCCGGGCGGGCCGGTCGCCGTTCAGCCCCGACAAGATGCACATCCACCACCGGCTCCTCGAGATCGGCCACTCGCACCGTCGTGCCGTCCTGCTGATGTACGCCTTCGCGGGTCTCGTCGCGTTCGGCAGCGTCGTCATCAGCCTGTTCAGCGGCTGGCAGTCGATCGCCGGGTTCGCCGCCCTCGCCGTCATCACGATCGCAGCGGTGTTCCTGCTGCCCAAGCTCGAAGAGAAGGTCTGGTCATGAGAAGCCTCCCGCTCATCACGTCGGTTGTCGTGACGATCATCGGAGCCGTGGTCGCAACAGTCACGACCGGCATGGACGGCGCGCTGGGAGCGTTGGCGGGCGGAGTCGTCGTGGTGGCGTTCCTCGGATCGACGCCGCTCCTGCTCAAGCCGGTCGTCCGCGCCAGCACGACCTTCTCACCTGTGGCAGCGCTCGGCTTCTTCACGGTCAAGGCCGTGGCCGTGGTCGCGCTGCTGGTCCTGCTCTTCGACGTCGGGGGGCATGTCGGACCGGGTCGACCGAACGTCACTCGGACTCACCGCGATGGCAGTGTCCCTTGCTTGGACCGCAGCGCAGACGGTGGCTTTCCGGCGGGACCGCACGCCCACGTACGACCTGGATGGCAACGACTGAGGTGAGCCTGATAACCTCGCGACTGCAGCCTTGATCCGCGTCTGACGCCTGGGCAGGTTGCAATGACAATGACGCTGGCCGAAGGCCCGAACGACGATGAGTCGCGGGCGACCACGCCATGACAACGAAGGTGACCGAGTGTCTCTCGCCTTGATGACCATCGCGACGTCTGCTGAGCCGCCAAGCCCCGGACCTGCTGACTTCGAGCTGCCTGCTGTCTTCCACCTCGGTGACCTGGCCGTCACCAAGCCGATGCTGCTCGTGGTGCTCTCGGCGTTCGTGATCATCGCCGTGTTCGGCGTCGATGGCCCGCCCTGCGGCAGTCGTGCCCGGCCGGCTGCAGTTCGCCGGCGAGATGGTCTACGACTTCGTGCGCAACTCGGTCGCTCGCGACTCGATCGGCTCGGCCGACTTCATGAAGTTCGTGCCCTACCTGCTGACCGTGTTCCTGTTCGTCCTGGTCAACAACTTCTACGGAGTCATCCCGTTCCTGCAGTTTCCCGCCGACCTCGCACATCGGTTACACCGCTGCTCTCGCGGGCGTCTCGTGGTTGATCTACAACGTCGTGGGCATCGCGCGGCACGGCTTCTTCGGCTACCTCAAGCACCAGACGGTGCCGGGCGGCGTTTCCGGCCCGATCCTCATCGCCCTGGTGCCTCTGGAGTTCTTCTCCAACATCATCGTCCGGCCGTTCACGTTGGCGCTGCGACTCTTCGCCACGATGTTCGCGGGTCACCTGCTGGTGATCCTCTTCGCCCTCGGCGGCGAGTACCTGATCCTGCACTACACGCCGACCGTGGTCGGTGTGCCGGCGGGCATCATCTCGTTGATCCTGGCCATCGGCGTCAGCTTCCTGGACATGCTGATCATGTTCCTCCAGGCCTACGTCTTCACACTGCTCTCGGCGATGTACATCGGCCAGGCTCTCGCCGACGAGCACTGACGCACCCTCAGAGTCCTACAACTCCATAGAACTTCCCAATCCGATGCACCTCGCATCACAACGAAAGGAAATGCCGTGGGAGGCACTCTCAACATGATCGGTCTCGGCCTGGCCGCGATCGGTCCGGCCATCGGCGTCGGTCTCATCTTCGCCGCGTATCGTCACCGGTGTGGCGCGCCAGCCCGAGGCCCAGAGCAAGCTGCAGGGCATCGCGATCCTCGGCTTCGTCCTCGCTGAGCAGTTCTTCATCATCTCCCTTGCCCTGGCTTTCGTCCTCAAAGCCTGACCTCGAAACGAGCTGAGGCATCTCATGATCGTGTCACGTCTCGCCCTCGCGGCGGCGGAACCGGAGGACACCAATCCTCTGATTCCGCACACCGCGGAGATCATCCTCGGACTCGTCGTCCTTGGCCTCGTGTACGTTCTGGTGTCCAAGTTCGTCGTCCCGAACTTCGAGAAGGCCTACGCCGACCGCACCGCCGCGATCGAGGGCGGTATCGAGGAGGCCCAGGCAGCTCAGAAGGAAGCCAAGGCCGCTCTCGAGCAGTACACCGAGCAGCTCGCCGGAGCCCGTCACGAGGCTGCGGCGATCCGCGAAGAGGCCAAGGAGCAGGGCGCGCAGATCATCGCCGAGCTCCGCGCGCAGGCGCAGGCCGAGGCCGAGCGCATCACCTCGACGGCGCACGCGCAGGTCGAGGCCGAGCGTGCTCAGGTGCTCGCGCAGCTCAAGGGCGAGGTCGGCTCGATGGCCACGCAGCTGGCCGGGCGCATCGTGGGCGAGTCCCTCGATGACGACGCGCGCCAGAAGCGCACGGTCGAGCGCTTCATCGCCGAGCTCGAGGAGTCGGCCAACTGATGCGTGGCATTTCAGCGAAGTCCCTGGTCGACGTCCTCGCCGCAGTAGATGCGGCGAAGGGCAAGGCCGGCGACCTCGGAGCCGAGCTGTTCGGCGTCGTCTCGACGCTTGACGGCGCTCCCGCGCTTCGCCGCGTGCTGACCGATCCGTCCACCGAGGCCTCGGCCAAGGTGGGGCTTGCCAAGCAGGTCTTCGGCGGCCAGGTCAGCGCGGACACCCTCGCGGTGCTCAACGCCGCCGTCAGTGGGCGTTGGGCCTCGATGCGCGACCTGACCGACGGACTGGAGACCGCCGGTGTCGCTGCCGAGGTCGCCGCCGCTGATGCGGCCGGTGAGCTCGACGCGCTCGAGACCGAGCTGTTCGAGGTCGAGCGGATCGTGCGTTCCGACGCCGATCTGCGTCAGATCGTGTCCGACCGGGGCGTCCCGGCCGACGCCAAGGGCAGTCTGCTGGCGACCCTCCTCGAGGGCAAGGTCACCGCGTCGACGCTGGCGCTGGCCACCCAGGCCGCCGCGGCGCGGACCGGATCGTTCGAGAAGGTCCTGTCGGGCTTCGGTGACACCGTCGCCGCGCGCCGCAGCCGGCTGCTCGCCGAGGTGCGGGTGGCCTACGAGCTCGGCGGATGCGGAAAAGACCCGTCTGGCCAAGGCCTTGGCCAACAAGTACGGACGCGACGTCCACCTCAACATCGTCGTCGATCCCTCGGTCGTCGGAGGCATTGCCGTCTCCGTCGGTGACGAGGTCGTCGACGGCACCATGTCCACTCGCCTCGAAGTCGCCCGCCGGCGACTTGCAGGCTGAGATCACCCACCGACAGCACCCCCTCAAATCCAAGAAGGCAGGCAATAACATGGCGGAACTCACGATCCGTCCGGACGAGATCCGCGACGCATTGCAGAAGTTCGTGGCCGACTACAAGCCCAGCGCTGCTGCGACCGAAGAGGTCGGCGTCGTCGCCGAGGCCGGTGACGGCATCGCGCGCGTCGAGGGACTGCCCTCGGCGATGGCCAACGAGCTGCTCGAGTTCGAGGACGGCACGCTGGGCCTCGCGCTCAACCTCGACGTCCGTGAGATCGGTGTCGTCATCCTCGGTGAGTTCTCCGGCATCGAAGAGGGCCAGACCGTACGCCGCACCGGTGAAGTGCTCTCGGTCCCCGTGGGCGACAACTACCTCGGCCGCGTCGTCGACCCGCTCGGCAACCCGATCGACGGCCTCGGCGACATCGAGACCACCGAGCGCCGCGCGCTCGAGCTCCAGGCGCCCAACGTCATGCAGCGCAAGAGCGTGCACGAGCCCATGATGACCGGCCTCAAGTCGATCGACTCGCTGACGCCGATCGGCCGTGGCCAGCGCCAGCTGATCATCGGTGACCGCCAGACCGGCAAGACCGCGATCGCGATCGACACGATCATCAACCAGAAGGAGTTCTGGGCGTCGGGCGATCCCGACAAGCAGGTCCGCTGCATCTACGTCGGCATCGGCCAGAAGGGTTCGACCATCGCGGGCATCCGCGGTGCGCTCGAGGAGGCCGGCGCCCTGGAGTACACGACGATCGTCGCGGCTCCCGCGTCCGACTCGGCCGGCTTCAAGTACCTCGCCCCCTACACCGGCTCGGCCATCGGCCAGCACTGGATGTACGCCGGCAAGCACGTCCTGATCGTGTTCGACGACCTGTCCAAGCAGGCCGAGGCCTACCGCGCCGTGTCACTGCTGCTGCGCCGCCCGCCGGGCCGCGAGGCATACCCGGGCGACGTGTTCTACCTGCACTCGCGTCTGCTCGAGCGTTGCGCCAAGCTCAGCGACGAGCTGGGCGCCGGCTCGATGACGGGTCTGCCGATCGTCGAGACCAAGGCCAACGACGTGTCGGCCTACATCCCGACCAACGTCATCTCGATCACCGACGGCCAGATCTTCCTGCAGTCCGACCTGTTCAACGCCAACCAGCGTCCCGCTGTCGACGTCGGCATCTCGGTGTCGCGCGTCGGTGGTGCCGCGATGACCAAGTCGATGAAGGCCGTCACCGGTTCGCTCAAGGTCGAGCTCGCGCAGTACCGCGCGATGGAGGCGTTCGCGATGTTCGCCTCCGACCTCGACGCCGCGTCCAAGCAGCAGCTCGCCCGTGGTCAGCGCATCATGGAGCTGTTCAAGCAGGGCCAGTACGCGCCGTTCCCGACCGAGCACCAGGTCGTCTCGATCTGGGCCGCCACGACCGGCAAGCTCGATCCCGTGCCGCTGCAGGACGTGAGCCGCTTCGAGACCGAGTTCCTCGACTTCCTCAAGCGTTCGCACGGTCCCGTCCTCGACGCGATCCGTGAGTCGGGCAAGTTCGAGGACGACAACGAGCAGGCGCTCGAGGGTGCCTACACCGAGTTCCTCAAGCAGTTCGAGACCCACGAGGGTGAGCAGATCATCGTCAAGGCGGGTCACGAAGAGTTCGAGGCCCTGGCCGACGAAGACGTCGAGCAGGAGCAGATCGTCAAGCAGAAGCGGGGCTGACGATGGCAGCGTCCGTACGCGAGCTTCGCGCGAAGATCAGGTCGACTCAGGCGACCAAGAAGATCACGCGCGCCATGGAGCTGATCGCTGCGTCGCGCATCATCAAGGCGCAGCAGAAGGCAGCGGCGGCAGCGCCGTACGCCCGCGAGCTGACCCGCGCCGTCTCCGCCGTCGCGACCTTCTCCAACGTCGACCACCCGTTGACGACCGAGAAGGACAACCCCACGAAGGCGGCGATCCTGGTGATCGCCAGCGACCGTGGGCTCGCGGGGGCCTACTCGTCCTCCGTCATGAAGGAGGCTGAGCGGCTGGTCGAGAAGCTCCGCAGCGAGGGCAAGCAGGTCGACCTCTACCTCTCGGGTCGCAAGGCGGAGGCCTACTACAACTTCCGCGGACGCGAGTTCGTCGAGTCGTGGACCGGGTTCTCCGACAAGCCGGAGTACCAGCACGCCCGTACGATCGGCAACACCCTCGTCAAGACGTTCAACTCCGACGAGACCAGCGAGGAGGCGATCGACCCAGAGCGTGCGGTCGACGAGCTCCACGTGGTGTTCACCCGCTTCAAGTCGATGCTGGTGCAGGAGCCCGACGTCATCCGGCTGCTTCCGCTGGAGGTCGTCGAAGGCACGGAGGTGCCGACCGAGCACGAGGTGCTTCCGCTCTACGAGTTCGAGCCCTCGGCCCACGAGGTGCTCGACGCTCTGCTGCCGAAGTACATCCACAGCCGGATCTACTACTGCCTGCTGCAGGCCTCCGCCTCGGAGCTTGCCTCACGGCAGAAGGCGATGAAGTCCGCAACGGACAACGCCGAAGACCTGATCCAGAAGTACACCCGAACCGCCAACCAGGCCCGTCAGGCCGGTATTACCCAGGAGATCAGCGAGATCGTGGGCGGCGCCAACGCGCTCGCCGACGCCACCGCTGGGAGTGAGTGAGAGAGATGCCAACCGCCAAGAAGACCGCAGACACCCAGAAGTCCGACACGTCGGACCAGAACCTGGCCGACGGCCGGGTCGCGCGCGTCATCGGCCCGGTGCTCGACATCGAGTTCCCGAGCGACGCGATCCCCGAGATGTACAACGCGCTCAAGGTCGACACCGAGCTGGACGGCGTCACCGAGACGCTGACCCTCGAGGTCGCCCTGCACATTGGTGACGGACTGGTTCGCGCGATCAGCCTCCGGCCGACCGACGGCATCGTGCGTGGCGCCAAGGTCACCAACACCGGCGGACCCATCTCGGTCCCCGTCGGTGACCAGACGCTCGGCAAGGTGTTCAACACCACCGGCGACGTCATGAACCTCAAGGAAGGCGAGAAGTGGGAGGTCAAGGAGCGCCGCGGCATCCACGCCAAGGCTCCCGCCTTCGACCAGCTCGAGTCCAAGACCGAGATGTTCCAGACCGGCATCAAGGTCATCGACCTCCTCACGCCCTACGTGCTCGGCGGCAAGATCGGCCTGTTCGGTGGCGCCGGTGTCGGCAAGACCGTGCTGATCCAGGAGATGATCGCCCGAGTCGCTCGCGACCACGGTGGTGTGTCGGTGTTCGCCGGAGTCGGCGAGCGTACGCGTGAGGGCAACGACCTCATCGCCGAGATGGAAGAGGCCGGCGTCCTCGGACAGACCGCCCTCGTCTTCGGCCAGATGGACGAGCCGCCGGGAGCGCGTCTTCGCGTCGCCCTGTCGGCACTGACGATGGCCGAGTACTTCCGCGACGTCCAGAACCAGGACGTGCTGTTGTTCATCGACAACATCTTCCGCTTCACGCAGGCCGGTTCCGAGGTCTCCACGCTGCTCGGCCGCATGCCGTCCGCCGTGGGCTACCAGCCGACGCTGGCCGACGAGATGGGCGTGCTGCAGGAGCGCATCACCTCGACCCGCGGTCACTCGATCACGTCGCTGCAGGCCATCTACGTGCCTGCTGATGACTACACCGACCCGGCCCCGGCCACGACGTTCGCCCACCTCGACGCGACGACCGAGCTCAACCGTGAGATCGCGTCGATGGGCATCTACCCGGCCGTGGACCCGCTGACCTCGACGTCGCGCATCCTGGACCCCCGTTACATCAGCGCGGAGCACTACACGACCGCCAACCGGGTCAAGAGCATCCTGCAGCGCAACAAGGAGCTGCAGGACATCATCGCGATCCTCGGTGTCGACGAGCTCAGCGAAGAGGACAAGACGCTCGTGTCCCGCGCGCGTCGCATCCAGCGCTTCCTGTCCCAGAACACCTACGTGGCCAAGCAGTTCACCGGCATCGAGGGCTCGACCGTCTCCATCGACGAGACGATCGACGGCTTCACCAAGATCTGCGACGGTGACTACGACCACGTGGCTGAGCAGGCCTTCTTCATGTGCGGCGGTCTCGAAGACGTCGACAAGAAGTGGGAAGAAATCCAGAAGAGCCTCTGATGGCAGACCTCTTGCAGATCGAGCTCGTCGCCGCCGACCGCGTGGTGTGGTCGGGGCAGGCGAGCCAGGTCATCGCCCGTACGGTCGAGGGTGACCTCGGCGTGCTGGCCGGTCACGCGCCGCTGCTGTCGCTGCTCGTGCCCGGTGTCGTCGAGATCAATCCGCCGGACGGCGAGGTTGTACGTGCTGCGGTCGCAGAGGGTTTCCTCTCCGTGGCCGACAACCACGTGTCTATCCTGAGCGAAGACGCGTTCCTGGCATCGGAAGTCGATGCGAGTGCGACGCGGGCTGAGCTCGAGGCGGCGCAGTCCGACGGCGACCAGGACGCAGTCCTGCGCGCAGAGGCCAAGCTGCGCCTCATCGACAAGGCGTCCTGACGAACGGAGGGAGATCGTGATGCCACTGTGGATGTGGTTCGTCGACTCCCTTGTGTTCGTCTTCGCCCTGCTCGTCCTGCTGATCGTCGGGCTGCTGGTGCGCCGCCGTTTCCTGGCGCGCTCCGGCGGCACCTTCGAGATGAGCGTCAACCGGTCGTCCGAGGCGCAGGCCAAGGGCTGGATGCTGGGCCTGGCGGTCTACAAGGACACCGAGCTCGAGTGGTTCCGCACGTTCTCGCTGTCACCGCGCCCGACCTACCGGTTCACCCGCGGCGACGTCATCATCGAGGGGCGCCGTGAGCCGGTCGGTCACGAGGTGCACGCGATCCATTCGGGTCACCTGATCGTGGCCACCGAGAACGCCGCAGGTGTTCGTCAGTTCGCGATGAGTGCCAACGCACTGACCGGTCTGCTGTCATGGCTCGAGTCGTCGCCGCCGGGGCAACGGGTCAACAACGTTCTTTGAGGCATCTGTACAGGTTCTCTCGTTCCGGTTGACGCGTCCCTGAGGCCGGGAGAGAATCGAGACAAGGAACGGATTGCCGTTTCCTCAGGGAGCAGGTGCACTGTGATCAAACGTCTAGTAGCCGCAGCATGCGTGTCGATTCTGGCCGTGGTGGGAGTTGCCCCAGCCGCGAGCGCTGCTGGTGGGCACCAAGGGTCCCGCGTCGTTCAGCACGCGATCGACTGGGACTGACCTACAGGTTCTGATGGCACTCACCTCGGTGAGTTCCATTGGCATGCCCTCAGGACCTTGTCTTCGCGCTGACGCCTTCAGCCTCTATCGCCACCGGGCTTCCACAGGACGTCCCCGGCTTCTCGATTGGCGTACCGGCCGAGGATGAACAGCAGGTCGCTGAGTCGGTTGAGGTACTTCGCCGTCAGCACGTTCATGGTCTCCCCGTGCTCTTCGAGGGCGGCCCAGGCGGAGCGCTCGGCGCGGCGGGTGACAGTGCAGGCGATATGCACCGCTGCGGCGGCCGGCGTGCCGCCACGAAGGATGAACGATCGGAGCTTGGGCAGCTGCTCGTTGTAGTGGTCGCACCAGCCCTCGAGCCGGTCGATGTAGTCCGGCTCGACCCGCAACGGCGGGTACTCCGGATTGTCGACCACGGGGCATGACAGGTCGGCGCCGACGTCGAACAGGTCGTTCTGGATGTGAGTCAGGACCGCGACGACGTCCTCGTCGAGCGTGCCGAGGGAGATGGCGAAGCCGATGTGGCTGTTGGCCTCGTCGACATCGGCGTACGCGGCAAGGCGCAGGTCGAGCTTGCTGGTCTTGCTCATGTCGCCCAGGTTGGTGGTGCCGTCGTCGCCGGTTCGCGTGTATATCCGTGTCAGATTGACCATGACCACACTCTACGAGTGTGAGCAGGAACGCCCTCCGGAGGCAGTGACCCCGAAGGTTACGGGGAGGTAACCTGACGAAATGCCTGACAAGGACACGCGTGACAAGCCCTGGGTGATGCGTACGTACGCCGGCCACAGCTCGGCGGCGGAGTCCAACGCTCTCTACCGTCGCAACCTGGCGAAGGGCCAGACCGGACTCTCGGTGGCCTTCGACCTGCCGACCCAGACCGGTTACGACCCCGATCACGAGCTCAGCAGAGGAGAGGTCGGCAAGGTCGGCGTACCGATCCCGCACCTGGGCGCGATGCGGCAGCTGTTCCACGACATCCCGCTCGACGAGATGAACACGTCGATGACGATCAACGCCACCGCGATGTGGCTGCTCGCGATGTACCAGGTCGCCGCCGAGGAGCAGGGCGTCGATCCGGCGGCGCTGTCGGGCACGACGCAGAACGACATCATCAAGGAGTACCTCTCCCGCGGCACGTACGTCTTCGGGCCCGCGCCGTCGCTGCGCCTGACGACCGACATGATCGCCTACACCGTCGGCACGATCCCGAAGTGGAACCCGCTCAACATCTGCAGCTATCACCTGCAGGAGGCCGGCGCGACGCCCACGCAGGAGCTCGCGTACGCCCTGACGACCGCGATCGCGGTGCTCGACGCGGTCCGCGACTCCGGCCAGGTGCCGGCGGACGAGTTCGAGAACGTCGTCGGACGCATCTCGTTCTTCGTCAACGCCGGCGTCCGCTTCGTCGAGGAGATGTGCAAGATGCGCGCCTTCGGACGGCTCTGGGACGAGATCACCCGCGAGCGCTACGGCGTGCAGGACCCCAAGATGCGCCGGTTCCGCTACGGCGTGCAGGTCAACTCGCTCGGCCTGACCGAGGCGCAGCCCGAGAACAACGTGCAGCGCATCGTGCTGGAGATGCTCGGCGTGACGCTCAGCAAGGACGCCCGTGCCCGTGCTGTGCAGCTGCCGGCGTGGAACGAGGCGCTGGGCCTGCCGCGGCCGTGGGACCAGCAGTGGTCGCTGCGCCTGCAGCAGGTGCTCGCGTTCGAGTCCGATCTGCTGGAGTACGACGACATCTTCGAGGGCTCGGTCGTCATCGAGGCCAAGGTCGCCGAGCTGATCGACGGCGCCAGGGCCGAGATGGACCGGGTCCAGGCGATGGGCGGTGCCGTGGCGGCGGTCGAGTCGGGCTACATGAAGCAGGCCATGGTGTCCTCGCACTCGGAGCGACGGGCCCGCATCGAGGCGGGTGAGATGAAGGTCGTCGGGGTCAACTCCTACACCGAGACCGAGCCGTCGCCGCTGACTGCCGACCTGGACACCGCGATCATGACGGCCGATCCCGAGGCCGAGGCCAACGCGATCGCCGACGTCAAGGCATGGCGCGAGCAGCGCGACCAGGCCGCCGTCGACGAGGCGCTCAACCGGCTGCAGCGCGAAGCCAAGTCCGACACCAACCTGATGGCAGCGACGCTCGAGGCCGTACGTGCTGGAGCGACCGTGGGGGAGTGGGCCGGTGCGCTGCGTGAGGTGTTCGGCGAGTACCGCGCACCCACGGGCGTCAGTGGCGTCGGCAGTGTTGCCGAGGCGGGCGCCGAGCTGTCAGCCGTACGCGAGAAGGTGCAGCGCACGGGCGAGGAGCTCGGCACCCGGCTGCGCTTCCTCGTGGGCAAGCCCGGCCTCGACGGGCACTCCAACGGTGCCGAGCAGATCGCGGTGCGGGCTCGCGATGCCGGATTCGAGGTCATCTACCAAGGCATCCGCCTGACGCCTGCGCAGATCGTCGCTGCGGCGGTCGCCGAGGACGTGCACTGCGTGGGCCTGTCGATCCTGTCGGGCTCGCACATGGAGCTCGTCCCGGACGTGCAGATGGCGATGGCCGAGGCCGGCATCGGCGATGTGCCGCTGATCGTCGGCGGCATCATCCCCGAGTCCGACGCCCGCAAGATGGAGGCCGCCGGCGTCGCCGCGGTGTTCACGCCGAAGGACTTCGGCATGACCACGATCATGGACCGGATCGTCGACGAGATCCGCAAGGCCAACGACCTGACGGCTGACGGTTTGACGGTGTGACGGTTTACCACGGTCCCTACGAGAACGTCGTCCGCCCGAGGCAAGTTTGCGTGGGGACGACGACTCCTTCTTAGGGACCGTGGTAAACCGCAGCTGTCAGTTCAGGACGCGGAAGTCGGCGGGCAGGCCGCCACCGGCGACGATGTCGGTCGTCAGGTCCTGCAGCGCCATGAGGGCGACGGACTGGGCCCACGGTCCGTAGGAGACGCGCGCGACGCCGAGCTCCTCCATGCGAGCCAACGGCACCGAGCCGACGCCGCCCATGAGGGTCAGCTTCTGCGGTCCCCAGGCGTCGACGAATGCCTTGATGTCGTCCTCCGACACCTTGCCGGGGACGAACACGACCGGGGCGCCGGTGGCGAGATAGGCGCGACCGCGCTCGATCGCATCGGCCAGCACCTCGGCGTGGGGCTTGTCGCCGGCCTGGAGGAAGGCATCCGTACGAGCGTTGAGGACGAAGTCGATGCCCTCCTGCTGAGCCGCGTCGAGCACGGCCTCGACCGCATTGACCGCCTCGTTGAGCGGCTTCATCTGGTCCTCGAGGTTGCAGCCGACGACGCCGACACCGATGGCCCGCAACGTCGTCTCGCGGGGGTTGCCGTAGCCGGCCTCGAGGTCGGCCGTCACGGGCAGGTCGGTGGCCGCGACGATGCCGCCGACGGCCTCGATCATGAGCTCGACGGGAATGTTCTCACCGTCGGCGTATCCGTACGCCGCGGCGATCGAGTGGCTCGCGGTGGCCAGGGCGGTGGTGCCCTCGACCTCGGAGACGACGCGGGCGCTGATGGCGTCCCACACGTTGACGACCTTGAGCAGCTTGGGGTCGGTGTGCAGGGCGAGGAGGGTCTGGGCCTGGTTTGCGAGTTCAGTCATGCCCACAACCGTACGGCCCAGCCCCACCTCGCCTCCGGCGGGAATCAGTCGGCGACCAGACCGGCGGCCGGTGCCATGCGAGCGGCGTGACGGGCGGCAGCACACGCGCGATCAGTCCGGCCGCGGCGGCGACGGCGAAGATCTCCGCGATCTGTGCCCACGGGACGGTCAGGCTGGGCGCCGTGGTGAACACGCCGTCCGGGCCTCGGGGCCGCGAGTCATACCTGGGTCGTATGCGCCGACCGACCGGCTCGGGCGGCAGGCGATGGTCATGAGCGCGACGACTGCTGTCGCGGCGAACGCGCCGCGGAGCCCGACGAGGCCGGCCGCAGCGCCGACGACAGCCGGCCCCGCGATACCGCCGAGGCCGAGGAAGAACACCACCATGCTGAATCCCGCGGCGTGGTCGTGTTCGAACGTGTGGAGGCTCCACACCGCCAGCAGGGAGGCGACCGCCATGAACGTCGGCCCGAAGACGACCGCGGAGACCACCACGGCCGCAGCCTGCCCTGGCCCGGCGGCGAGCAGCGCGATGCCGGCCGCCAGCAGCCCGAACAGGGTGAAGTGGGACCCCTGCAGGCCCAGGCGGCGAAACAGCGCAGGCGCGGCTGCTCCTGCGGTGCCGGCAATCCCGAGCAGCGTCCAGAATGCGGCCCCGCTGGCCGAGTCGGACCCCGATCCGATCAGGTCGACGGCGAACGTCCAGTAGATCGACCCGACTGCGCCGTAGGCGATCGCCGAGAGGCACAGGGGGATCGCCGCACGACGGCGCAGTCGGGCGAGGACCGCGCCGGAGATCGACGGTCCGTCGGCCCTGGTGACGCCCTTCGGCAGCACGACGGCATTGACGACTGTGACCGCGACGGCGATCACCGTGAACGCCGCCCAGGCCAGGCGCCAGTCGTCGGACGGTGTGGCCAGGGCGAAGCCGCCGGCGATCGCGGTGCCCCACGCCGTGCCGGAGGCGATGATCGCGAGCGACCGCTCGGCGCGTCGTGGGGGCAGCATGGCGGGGGCCACCTCTGAGTAGGGCGCCCAGACCCAGCCGGCGCTCGTCCCGGCCAGCACGATGCCCACCGCCATGACGGCAACGGAGTCGGTGACGGCGACCAGCGTCATGCCGGCTGCTGCTGTGGCACCCGCGCTGAGGATCATGAGTCGCGGGCCGAGGCGGCTGATGAGGGTGCCGACCAGGACCACCGCGGCGAGATAGCCGACATAGCTCAGGCTGCTGATCAGCCCGAGCTGCGCCGTGGAGAGCCCGAACTCGCGGCGCAGCTCCGGCAGGTAGAGCCCGTAGCCGTATCGGGCGAAGCCGAAGCCGACTCCGATGGCCGACAGTCCGGCGAGCACGAGTCGTACCTCCTGGCGTCGCCCGATGACCTCGCGTGAGTTCGTCATGACTCCATGCTCATCGGCTGCTGGAGATCGAGCCAGTGGCAGAAATGACACGTTCCGATAGATTTACGCCATGACTGACTCACGATCCATCCGCGTCGTGGTGCCGGTGCTGGAGCACACGTCACTGTTCGAGCTGGCCGTCCCCGTCGGGGTCTTCGGGCTCGCGGTCGACGACGACGGCAAGGGCTGGTACGACCTGACGACCTGCTCGATCAGCCCGCTCGCGGCTCGCGCCGCCGGTGGTCTCCGGCTGCAGACCGAGCGCGGTCTGGACGCGATCCTCGACGCCGATCTTGTGGTGGTCCCGGCCCGCATCATGGACGGTCACGAGCAACCCCGAGCCCTGGTCGAGCATCTGGTCGAGGCGCACGCACGCGGGGCCCGGATCGCTGGGATCTGTTCCGGAGCATTCATCCTCGCCGAGGCAGGTCTGCTGGATGGGCGCGAGGCGACGACCCACTGGATGCATGCCGAGGAGCTGCGCCGACGCTTTCCCCGGGTGCGGGTCAGCGAGGACGCGTTGTACGTCGATGAGGGGTCGGTCCTGACGAGTGCCGGCACCGCCGCTGGTCTCGACCTGTGCCTGCACATCGTGCGCAACGACTTCGGCTCGGCACGTGCGATGGAGGTGAGTCGGCGGATGGTGGTGGCACCTCACCGCGAGGGCGGACAGAGCCAGTACGCCCCGGCGCGCCTGCCCCAGGTCGGGGGTGGCGGCGGGCTCGCGCGCGTCCTCGACTGGGCGTCGAGCCGGTTGGCGGAGACGCTCTCGGTCGACGACCTCGCAACCCAGGCCGGAATGAGCACCCGGACGCTGGGGCGCCGCTTCGTCGAGGAGACCGGTACGACCCCGGTGAGGTGGCTCAACCAGCAGCGGCTCGACCGCGCGCGGGCGTTGCTGGAGACCACGGACTTCTCGATCGACCGGGTCGCGCGCGAGAGCGGGCTCGGCACCGAGAGCAATCTGCGGCAGCACTTCCGTGAGCGGCTCGAGACAACCCCATCGGCATACCGCCGGGCGTTCAGCCAGCCGGCCGCGAACCCAGCCTGACCAGACCGGCGCCGGTCGTCCGACCACGGGATGACTTTGGCCAGCCACACCTTCGTGGCCTCGGGTGCGGCGTTGCCCTAGGCTCGGGCTACCGCTCAGGCGGCGATCTTGTCGCTGGTCTTCTGCTTCTTCTTGACCTTGACGAGCTTGCGCTTCTTGACGGTGTAGCCCTCGGGGAGTGTGCCCTTCTTCATCATCTTGATGGGACACCTCTTGCAGGCAGGCTTGCTGCTGCAGCACTTCTTCTTGGGTGTCGGTGGCACGGGCCTAGGATACCAGTGTGAGGTGAGCCTCGCCTAAGGCCAAAGAAATGGGAGTTGGGACACATGGCAGCACCAGCATTCGTGGCGAAGCTCAACGAGCAGCTCGGCTACGAGTTCGGCGCGCATCAGCAGTACGTCGCGATCGCGGCCTACTATGACGCACTGACGATGCCCCAGATGGCGGCGCTGTTCTACCAGCAGGCGCTTGAGGAGCGCGACCACGCGATGATGATGGTGCAGTATCTCCTCGACGCCGACGAGACGCCGATCATTCCCGCTCTCGAGGCGCCCAAGGTCGACTTCACCGACGTCGTGGAGCCGGTCACGGCCGCGCTCGCGCAGGAGAAGCGGGTCACCGAGCAGATCAACGAGCTGACCCGCATCGCCCGCGACAACAACGACTTCGCGTCCGACCAGTTCATGCAGTGGTTCATCAAGGAGCAGGTCGAAGAGGTCTCCAAGATGAGTGACCTGCTCGCCGTGGTCACGCGCTCCAAGGACGACTACGAGCGCATCGAGGACTGGATCGCCCGCGAGGAGAAGAGTGCCGGTGGCGACCCGACTGCTCCGCCCATCGCCGGTGCGTAGAGCGTTCCTCATCTCGCTGCGTCGTCCTCGGGGCGACGCTCTCGGCGTGCGGCAAGGATGCCGACAGCGGCTCCGCGCCGTCCGACCAGACGGCGCTGACGATCACGCTCGTCTCGGACGAGGGTGTGGACCCCGAGACGTACACCCTGACGTGCGACCCTCCCGGCGGCGACCACCCGCAGCCGGCCGAGGCGTGCAAGGCCCTCGACGCGGCCGGCGCCGGCGTGTTCAAGCCGGTCGCCAAGGACCAGCAGTGCACCTTGGTCTACGGCGGGCCGCAGACCGCGACGGTCAAGGGCACCTACAAGGGCGACGCGGTGGACGCGACGTTCAAGCGTACGGACGGCTGCGAGATCGACCGCTGGGAAAAGCTCGGCACGACGTTCTTCAACCTGCCCTTGCAGTAACGCGGGGGCTTGCCGAGCGTCAGAAGAGGCGCAGCGAGGGGTCGTCGATGCCGCGGAGCTCGTCGTAGTTGACGACGACGCACTCGATGCCGCGATCGGTGGCGAGCGTACGAGCCTGGGGCTTGATCTCCTGGGCCGCGAAGATGCCGCGCACCGGGCGCAGCGCAGGGTCGCGGTTCATGAGCTCGAGATAACGGGTCAGCTGCTCGACACCGTCGATGTCGCCGCGCCGCTTGATCTCGACCGCCACCGAGCTGTTGGCGGCGTCCTTGCAGAGCAGGTCGACCGGGCCGATCGCGGTCATGTACTCCCGGCGTACGAGGCTCATGCCGGGTCCGAGCGCCGTCGTGTGCTCGGCGAGGAGCTCCTGCAGGTGTTTCTCGACGCCGTCCTTCTGCAGTCCGGGATCGATCCCGAGCTCGTGTGCGGAGTCGTGCAGGACCTCCTCGATGCGGATGCGCAGCGTGTCGTCGGTCTTGCCGGCGGTGACGGTCCACTCGATCACCCCGTCGTCGCCAGAACCGTCGGACACTGTGCCCTCGCGCAGGGTGCACGGCGGACTCATCCAGTTGAGCGGCTTGTAGGAGCCGCCGTCGGAGTGGATCAGCACCGATCCGTCGTTCTTGACCATGATCAGGCGGGTGGCGAGCGGGAGATGCGCGGCGAGCCGGCCGGCGTAGTCGACCTGGCACCGCGCGATGACAATCCTCAAGACATCCTCGTGAGCGTGCCGAGCTTGAACTTCAGGGTCTCGCCCTCGACCGTGCCGGCATCGGTGTTGCCGTCGTCGCCGATCAGCGAGACCTTGGTGCCGTCGACGGCGTAGGTGCCGACGCGGAAGTCCTTGACGCCCTCGAAGTCCTCGACGTACGTGCCGTCCTTGTGGAAGTGGACGACCCACTTGGCCTTGACGTCGTGCCAGTCGCCCACGAGCTCGGAGGCGGCGTCGTCGGTCGGTTCGGGCGTCGGCGTCGTCGAGCTGTCGGTCGTGGTCGACTCGGTGGCGGTCGGCTTGTCGGCCGGCTCGTCACTCTTGCCACACGCGCCAAGCCCTAGCAGAGCAAGGCCCACGATGGCTGTAACCATCGTCATACGTCGATTCATCGTTCTCCCATGGAGCCAACAGCAGCGTCAGGTTAGTCTGACACGACCCGCTTATTACTCAGGAGTAGCCATGCAGGAAATCGTCGAAAGACTGGCAGCGAGCGATCGCAGCCGCTGAGCTCGCCCGCACCTTGCTGCTGCCCTACCTCAACCACGCGGCCACGATGTACGAGAGCGGATACGCGACCCACGACGACATCGACGCCGCGATGCGCTTCGGCTGCGGCTACCCGATCGGCCCGCTGGCACTGATCGACGCGCTCGGCCCGCAGACCGTCGCCACGGGCCTCGAGAAGCTGTACGCCGAGACCGGCGACGAGCTGCACCAGCCGGTCAGCATCCTGACCCAGATGGCCGCCGACGGCACGACGTTCGCCCAGGCGGTCGGCGAGGACGAGGCGGACGACCCGCAGCTGCGCCACGAGATCGAGACGGTCGGCGTCGTGGGCACCGGCACCATGGCGTCCGGCATCGTCGAGGTCTTCGCCAAAGCCGGCTACGACGTCGTCTACGTCGGCCGCAGCGCCGACAAGCTCGACGGGGTCCAGGCGCGCATCACCAAGAGCCTCGACAAGGCGATCTCGCGCGGCAAACTCGACGAGGACGGCAAGTCGGCCGTGCTCGCCCGGCTCAGCGGCTCGACCGAGCGTGAGGCACTCGCCGGCGCCGACATCATCGTCGAGGCAATCGCCGAGGACCTCGAGATCAAGCTCCAGCTGTTCCGCGACCTCGATCGCATCGCCAAGCCCGGCGCGATCCTGGCGACCACGACCTCGTCGCTGTCGATCACCTCGTGCGCGGCTGCGACGTCACGGCCTCAGGACGTCATCGGCATGCACTTCTTCAACCCCGCTCCGGTCATGAAGCTCGTCGAGGTCGTCACCGCCGACGAGACCACGCCGGAGGTCGCCGAGACCGTACGCGCGCTGTGCCTGTCGACCGGCAAGCACCCGGTGTCCTGCGGCGACCGAGCCGGGTTCATCGTCAACGCCCTGTTGTTCCCCTACCTCAACGACGCGGTCAAGCTGCACGAGGCCGACGGTGGGTCGCTGACCGAGATCGACGACGCCATGAAGGCGACCAAGCTGCCGATGGGACCGTTCGAGCTGCTCGACGTCGTCGGCAACGACGTGTCGCTGGCGATCCAGGAGACATTGGTCAGCACGTTCGGCCACGCGGGCTGGTTGCCCGCCCCGACCCTGCAGGCGCTGGTCGCCGAGGGCAAGCTCGGCCGCAAGACCGGAGCGGGCTTCCACACGTACTGACAGGCCAAAAGTTACGCGTGTCGGGCAAGAGTTCTTTTTCCTGGGACGCCGGTAACTCCGGGTTGCTGACCTCGTTGCTCTGTCCAGAGGGTACGTGGACAGGAGCACCGATGAACGGCACGTCGTTCGTGGTCGTGGCTGCGCGCACGGTGCGCATCGCCGCCTTGGTCTGTGTGGCCGGTCTGTTGGTCGGTTACCTCGCGGTCGCCTCGTTCGCGAGCCGCTACGGCGCGTCGACCCCGATGGTGCTCGACAGCAAGAGCGACCAGACCGCGTTGTCGACGGCGGTTGCCGAGCAGGAATCGGCAGGCCTCACCTGCAGTGAGAAGCCGACGCTGACCGACGTCGTGCTGTTCCAGCGTGACGGTGAGGCCCGCGTCACGATCTTGACGTTCGACCAGGCGCTTCAGGCGTCGAGTGCCCGAGAAGGCTGGATCAGGCGCTACTGCGCGTAGCCCTCTCCGTAGACTGGCAGCATGTCCCGTCGTCGCGTCGCCCCCCGCGCGCACCCGCCATTGCGGACCACGACGGAGCAGGTCGAGGACAAGGCTGACGGCGCGTGGTACGTCCGACAGCTGCGCGGGTCAGGTGCCGCCAAGGACTACCGCTGCCCGGGTTGCGCGCAGCTGATCCGCCCGGCCACCCCGCACATCGTCGCGTGGCCGGTGCAGAAGGCCCTGCTGAGCGAGGCAGCGATCGACGAACGCCGACACTGGCACACGGCCTGCTGGGCCAGGAAGCACTGAGGACCCCGATGACCGAGAAGATCCGTGGCAACTCCGTGCTGCCCGCCCGGCGTGAGCAGATCACGCTGGAGACGGCCGACGGCGTGAGCCTGGTGGGCGAGCTGGCCCTGCCGCCCGAAGGTGATCCCGTCGCGACGATGATCTGCCTGCACCCGCTGCCGACGCACGGCGGGATGATGGACAGCCACCTGTTCCGCAAGGCGTCCTACCGGTTGCCCGCCCTCGCCGGCATCGCGGTCCTGCGCTTCAACACCCGCGGCACCTCGAGCGTGCAGGGCACGAGCGGGGGAGCGTTCGACAACGGCGTCGCCGAGCGCTTCGACGTCGCCGCTGCCGTCGAGTACGCCGAGTTCGCCGATCTGCCGCACGTCTGGCTCGTCGGCTGGTCGTTCGGCACGGACCTGACGCTGATGTACGGGCTCGAGCCGGTCGTCGAGGGCGTCGTGCTGCTCTCGCCACCGCTGCGCTACTCGACCCCTGAGCACCTCAAGGCCTGGGCCGATTCCGGCAAGCCGGTGACGGCACTCATCCCCGAGCACGACGACTACCTGCAGCCGCCCGAGGCGCGCGAACGCTTCGCTGCGATCCCGCACGCCGAGGTCATCGCTGTCGAGGGTGCCAAGCACCTGTGGGTCGGCGACTCCGAGCGTGTGCTCGACGAGATCGCCCGCAAGCTGGCGCCGGGCGTCCAGGTGCCGTTGCCGGACACCTGGGACGGCCCGATGGAGCGTGCCGACTCCTCGGCCTACCGCGACCGCACGGTCGCGGCGTTCAAGGATGTACCTCGTTGAGGCGCCGCCGCCCCCTTAGCTAGTTGGAGGTCTTCTCCTCGACCGCCTCGTCCTCGGACTCGGCAGTCTCTGTGGCTTCCTCGGCCTTGGCAGGTGCCGGCTCCTGGGCCTTGGGCTCGTCGGCCTTGGCCTCGTCGGCGACCGGCGTCGTCGGGCTTGGGCGCTGCCTTGTCCTTGGGAGCGTCGTCCTTGACGGTGGTGGGTGCGAACGTCGACACGATGTCGCGGAGCTGACCCATCTGCGCCATGATGCCGTCGCGCTTGCGCTGCAGCTCCTCGACCTCGGCCCGCAGGACGCGCGTCTGGCGCTCGGCGTCGGTCGTCGCGCTGACCCGGATGTGCTGCGCCTCGGCGCTGGCGCCGGACACGAGCTGGCTGGCCTCGGCCTTGGCGTTGTCGAGCAGGCGGGCGGCCTCGGCGCTGGCGGCGTCGCGGGCCTTGGCGGCCTGCGTCCATGATGTCGCGCGCGCGATCGTCGGCCGCCTTGGCGCGGGTCTCGGCGTCCTTGACCAGCTTGGCGGTCTGCTCGGTCGCCGACGCGTGGTTCTCGGATGCCTCGCGGGCGAGGCGCTCCTTCTCGACGGCGAGCACGCGGCGGGCCTCGGTGACCTCGCGGTCGGCGGCCGCGCGGGCCTGCTCGACCTCGCGGGTCGCGCCGAGACGCATGTTCTGGGCGTCCTGCTCGGCGGCGAGCTTGACCTGGGCGGCCTCGCGCTCGGCGTGGGCCCGCAGGTCCTCGGTGTGGGCGATCGCGTCGGCGTGCATGGCCTCGGCGTCCTCGAGGAGCTGCTTGCGCTTCTCCTCGAGCTCGATGACGGCGCGGCCGCGCATCTCCTCGGCCTCGTGGTTGGCGCGTGGCGCGCACGATCGCGGCCTCCTCCTCGGCCTTCTTGACGAGCTCGTCGGCCTCGCGCACGGCGCGGTTGCGTACGTCCTCGGCCTCCTGCTCGGCCAGACCCAGCAGCTGGGCGGCGTGGTTGCCCAGGCCCGTGTAGCTCGGCTTCTCGACAGCCTCGACGCGGTCCTTGAGCTTCTCGATCAGGTCGCGGAGGTTCTCGTTCTCGCTCTGGACCGACTTGAGGCTCTCGGCGGCCTTCTGGAACTCGGCCGACTGGGTGCGGACCCATGCGTCGACGGCGTCGCTGTCGTAGCCACCGCGACGGGCGAGCGGGAAGGAGGCGTCGCCGGACTTCTCGGCGGCGTCGAAGATGGACAATCCGGACTGGTCGGACATGCTGTACCCATTCGTGAAAGAGAGGGAGTTGTCAGGTGTGGGTCAACCATACCTGTCACCAAGGTGCACCGACACGGACGATCTCGGCCGCCCCTCGCGGGGCGGCCGAGATCGCGGACCAGAGAATCAGACGCCTCGGCTGTGCCGATGGGTTCCTCTGGTTGTCGTCCCTCAGATGCCTCGGAACCTGTTGATCTTGTCGAGGTGCACGGCGCGCTTCTCGGCGTCGCGTACGCCGAGGCCCTCCTCGGGAGCGAGGCACAGCACGCCGACCTTGCCCTGGTGGAGGTTGTGGTGCACGTCGAGCGCGGCCTGACCGGTCTCGTCCAGGGGATAGACCTTGGAGACGGTCGGGTGGATCAGGCCCTTGTCGATCAGGCGGTTGGCCTCGAACGCCTCGCGGTAGTTCGCGAAGTGCGAGCTCTTGATCTGCTTGAGGTTCATCCAGAGGTAGCGGTTGTCGTACTGGTGCATGTAGCCCGACGTCGACGCGCAGGTGATGATCGTGCCGCCCTTGCGGGTGACGTAGACGCTCGCGCCGAACGTCTCGCGGCCCGGGTGCTCGAAGACGATGTCGGGATCCTCGCCACCGGTCAGCTCACGGATCTTGGAGCCGAAGCGCTTCCACTCCTTGGGGTCCTGGTTGTTCTCGTCCTTCCAGAACTTGTAGCCCTCGGCGGATCGGTCGATGACGTGCTCGGCGCCGAGCGAGCGTACGATCTCGGCCTTCTCGGGCGAGGAGACGACGCACACGGGGATCGCGCCGCCGTTGAGCGCCATCTGCGTCGCGTACGAGCCGAGGCCACCGGAGGCACCCCAGATCAGGACGACGTCGCCCTGCTTCATGTTGGCGCCGTTCTTGCTGACGAGCTGGCGGTATGCCGTGGAGTTGACCAGGCCGGGGCTGGCGGCTTCCTCCCACGAGAGGTGGTCGGGCTTGGGCATGAGCTGGTTGGACTTCACGATCGCCAGCTCGGCGAGGCCGCCGAAGTTGGTCTCGAATCCCCAGATGCGCTGCTGCGGGTCCATCATCGTGTCGTCGTGGCCGTCGGGGGACTCCAGCTCGACCGACAGGCAGTGGGCGACGACCTCGGCGCCGGGCTTCCACGCCGTGACGCCCGGGCCGGTGCGCAGGACGACGCCGGCCAGGTCGGAGCCGACCACGTGATAGGGCAGGTCGTGGCGCTTGGAGTACTCCGAGAGCCGGCCGTAGCGCTCGAGGAAGCCGAATGTCGAGACCGGCTCGAAGATCGAGGTCCACACGGTGTTGTAGTTGATCGCGCTCGCCATGACGGCGACGAGGGCCTCGCCGGGCGCGAGCTCGGGGATCGGGACGTCGTCGAGGTGCAGGCTCTTGCGCGGGTCCTTGTCGCGGCTCGCGAGGCCCTCGAACATGTCGACCTCGTCCTTGTGGACCGTGATCCCCTTGTACGTCTCGGGGAGGGCGATGGATCGCGAAGTCCTCCGGAGTGGTGTCGCCGGCAAGGATGGCATCGAGAATCTGCTGCACGTAGGTCCTCCAGGTTCGGGGTGTTTCCGCGATGTTACTAACGGTTAACCTGTGCGGCTATGCGAGAGGACTGTGATCCCCAACTCAGTGGGAGGCGGCCGGCTCCGACGAGCTCGACCAGCACGCCGCCGGCGTCCTTGGGGTGCACGAAGTTGACCCGCGAGTCCGACGTGCCGCGCTTGGGCGCGTCGTAGAGGAGCCGCACGCCGCGCTCGCGCAGGATCGCGGAGACCGCCTCGATGTCGGCGACGCGGTAGGCGAGCTGCTGGATGCCTTGGCCGTTGCGGGCCAGGAACTTGGCGATCGTGGACTCGTCGCTGAGCGGCGCCAGGAGCTGGATGCGCTGGTCGGAGTCGCCGACGGCGAGCATCGCCTCACGGACGCCCTTGCTCCTCGTTGATCTCCTCGTGCACCGAGTGCAGGCCGAATGTCGAGGCATAGAACTCGAGGGCGTCGTCGAGGTCGGGCACCGCGATTCCGACGTGGTCGATCGCGAGGAGGAGGTGGTCAGGGACGAGCGCGCTGTCGGACATGGAGACGAGGGTATGGCACCGGGACGCCAGTGCGGCGTGATCCATCGCACAGAACGGCATACCGACGTTACCTCTGAGTAAAGTGGAGATCACGGTCTTTTCGAAGACGTGTCTCGCGAAGGAGCAACCCCATGACCCAGTCCGTGATCGTCGCCGGTGCGCGAACCCCGATCGGCCGCCTCCTCGGTGGCCTCAAGACCCTCTCGGGGTCGGACCTGGGTGGTCTGGCCATCAAGGGTGCGCTCGACAAGGCGGGAGTCACCGGCGAGCAGGTCGACTACGTCATCATGGGCCAGGTCCTCGGGGCAGGTGCCGGCCAGGTGCCGGCCCGCCAGGCCGCGTTCAAGGGCGGCATCCCGCTGACGACCCCGTCGATCACGATCAACAAGGTCTGCCTGTCGGGCATCAACGCCATCGCGCTCGCCGACCAGCTGATCCGCGCCGGTGAGCACGAGATCATCGTCGCGGGTGGCCAGGAGTCGATGACCCAGGCCCCGCACCTGCTGCTCGGGTCACGCGAGGGCACCAAGTACGGCGACACCAAGCTCACCGACCACATGGCGTACGACGGACTGTGGGACGCGCTCACGGACCAGGCGATGGGCGGGCTCACCGAGCAGATCAACGCCGACGGCACCAAGCTGAGCCGCGAGGAGCAGGACGCGTTCAGCGCCCGCTCGCACCAGCTCGCCGCGACGGCACAGAAGAACGGTGTCTTCGACGACGAGATCGTCCCGGTCGAGATCCCGCAGCGCAAGGGTGACCCGATCGTCGTCAGTGCCGATGAGGGTGTCCGCGGTGACACGACGACCGAGTCGCTCGGCAAGCTGCGCCCCGCCTTCAACAAGGAGGGCACCATCACGGCCGGCTCCGCCAGCCAGATCTCCGACGGTGCGGCCGCGGTCGTCGTCATGAGCAAGGCCAAGGCCGAGGAGCTCGGCCTGTCGTGGATCGCCGAGATCGGTGCCGCGGGTGTCGTCGCCGGCCCCGACTCGAGCCTGCAGATGCAGCCCGCCAGCGCGATCGCGAACGCCGCCGCCAAGGAAGGCATCGCGATCAGCGACATCGACCTGTTCGAGCTCAACGAGGCGTTCGCGGCCGTCGGCATCGAGAGCACCCGCGCGCTCGGCGTCTCCGAGGACAAGGTCAACGTCAACGGCGGAGCGATCGCCCTCGGTCACCCGATCGGCGCCAGTGGTGCTCGCCTCGTGCTGCACCTGGCACTCGAGCTGGGTCGCCGCGGTGGCGGCATCGGCGCGGCAGCCCTGTGTGGCGGCGGCGGTCAGGGGGACGCCCTGATCATCCGCGTCCCCCAGAAGTAGTTCCCAGACGGTGAGCCGAGGCAGCCGCGCCATGCCCGTCACCGAGCTCGTGGAACGTGCACGAGCCGGTGAGGCACGGGCGGTGGCGCGGCTGATCTCGTTGGTCGAGGACCGCTCGCCGTCGCTGCGAGAGGTCAGCGCGGCGCTGACCCCGCACACCGGGTCCGCCCACATCGTGGGGATCACCGGCTCCCCGGGCGTCGGCAAGTCGACGTCGACCTCGGCGCTCGTCACCGCCCTGCGGGCCAAGGGCAAGCGCGTCGGCGTGCTGGCGGTCGACCCGACGTCGCCGTTCTCCGGTGGTGCCCTGCTCGGTGATCGCGTACGCATGCAGGACCACGCGACCGACCACGGGGTCTACATCCGGTCGATGGCCAGCCGTGGGCACCTCGGGGGCCTCTCGGCGTCCGCGCCGCAGGCATTGCGTGTGCTGGATGCCGCCGGCTGCGACGTCGTGCTCGTCGAGACTGTCGGGGTCGGACAGTCCGAGGTGGAGATCGCCGGGCTCGCCGACACGACCCTCGTGCTGCTGGCACCCGGCATGGGTGACGGCATCCAGGCGGCCAAGGCCGGAATCCTCGAGATCGGTGACATCTTCGTCGTCAACAAGGCCGACCGTGAGGGCGCCCAGTCGACCCGGCGTGAGCTGCGCTCCGTCCTGTCGATGACCGAGCGTGACGACCATGCGTGGAAGCCGCCGATCGTGCTGACCGTCGCGACCCGGGGCGAGGGAATCGACGAGGTCGCGGAGCAGGTCGCCGCGCACCGCTCGCACATCGGGGAGTCCGGCGAGCTCCGTCGCCGCCGGCTGGCGCGGCTGCGGCGTGAGATCGAGGCACTGGCCCTGACGGAGGTGCAGTCCCGATTCGCCGGGCTGTCGGGCGATGCGCGGCTCGACGCCCTGGCCGAGCAGGTCCTGGCCGGCGAGACCGACCCGTTCGCCGCGGCCGACACCCTCGTTGAGCACGTCTGACGGCAACTCGTACTGCCGGCCACTCCCCGGCGCGCCTACGCAGCATCGCCGTGGCGTCTTCGACACAATGGCGGGGCTGAAGAAGGTCTTCTTGTGGCTGCTCCTCGGGTTTGCGATCTACTACCTGCTGTCGACGCCCGACGACGCTGCCGACTTCGTGAGCAGCGCGTTCAGCGGGATCATGGACGCCTTCCAACAGGTCGGCGTGTTCTTCAACGAGATCGTCAACTAGGCCCCTGATGCTGCGGGCGCTGCTCGACCGGTTGCCTGATCAGGAGATCGACAGCCACCTCCTCGCCGAGGAGGGCGAGGTCGTGATCGACCTCGTGCGTCACCACAACATCGTGTTCTGGAAGCCGATCGCCGAGGCAGTCGGCACGGTCGTGCTGTGGATCCTCGCCGTGATCGGGCCCATCCAGCTCGGCTGGCTCCTCATCGTCGGCGGTCTTGGTCTTGCGCTGCACGCGCTCTACCTGACGCTGCGCGAGCGGCGCGACGTCTTCGTGGTGACCAACATGCGGGTGTTCAGGGCGACCGGCGTGTTCTCGGTCCGCATCGCCACGATGCCGATCACCCGCATCCTCGACATCACGGTCGAGAAGCCGCTGCTCGGCCGTATGCTCGGCTACGGCCACTTCATCTTCGAGTCGGCGGCTCAGGCCCAAGGGCTCCGCCACATCCGCTACATCGGCGATCCCGATGCCCGTGACCTCACCATCCAGCGAGTCGTACAGCGCTCGGGTCTGCGCGGCCGCACCATCGAGCAGCGTCTCCTCGAAGGGAGCTGACCAGCACCCAGCCCTCACTCGTCAGGCAGTTCGCGCCGGTTCCTACACTGGACGCATGAACTTCTCGCGCCCCGGCGCCATCGACCTCTCCGCGCTGAAGCAGCCGCAGGCCCGTCCGGGTCAGCCCGCAGCCGCCGGCGGCAGGCACGTACGTCGTCGACATCACCGAGCAGAACTTCCAGTCCGACGCCCTCCAGGCCTCGATGAACCACGTGGTCGTCCTGAGCCTCTGGTCGCCACGTTCGCCGCAGAGCGAGAGCTTCAACGCGCTGCTGGGCAACCTCATCTCGCAGTACGACGGTCAGCTCGTCCTCGCCCAGGTCGACATCGACGCCAACCCCGCGATCGCACAGGCCCTGCAGGCGCAGGCCGTCCCGCTCGTCGTCGGACTCGTCAAGGGCCAGCCGGTTCCGCTGTTCCAGGGCACGGTCGACGAGGCTGAGGCGCGCCGCTACTTCGATGAGCTGGTCAACGTCGCCGCCCAGAACGGCGTGACGGGACGGGCGCAGCCCACCGGTGCTCCCTCGGAGGTCGCCGAAGACGTCGAAGAGCCCGAGGACCCCCGGTTCGCCGCTGCCGATGCGGCCTTCGCGGCCAGCGACTTCGACACGGCCGTCGCCGAGTACGAGAAGCTGCAGGCGCAGTATCCGGCCGACAGCGAGGTCTCTGAACGGCTCGCCGGCGTCAGGCTGCTGGCGCGCACGCAGGGCGCCGACCTGCAGGCCGCGCGCAAGGCCGCGGCGGACGCACCCGACGACCTGGACGCGCAGATGCTGGTGGCCGACCTCGATGTCAGTGGCGGACACGTCGATGATGCGTTCGACCGCCTGATCCAGCTCGTGAAGCGTACGTCCGGCGACGACCGCGAGCTCGTGCGCCAGCGGTTGCTCGACCTGTTCACGGTGGTCGGCGTCGCCGATCCGCGGGTCGCGACGGCTCGCCGTGCGCTCGCGTCGGCGCTCTTCTGAGCGATTCAGCCGCGTTCGGCTGCGTCCGCCTGCCCGGTCTGGAGGGTGATCCCCGATAGGCTCACGGCGGCGTCAGTCGTTGATGGCCGAGAGGGAGCGTGGAGATGCGGACGAGGCTGAGCTGGGCACTTTCCGTGCTCGGCGTCCTCATCGCAGCACTGGGCCTGGCCGTCATGGTCATCCTCGGCCCCGACAGCCGCATCTCGACCGGACCACACTCGATCGACACCGACGGCATCGCGATCGTCACGGCTCCCAAAGTCATTTCCTGGGCCGACGTGCAGGTCGATCTGCTCGCGGAGGTGCCGGTTCGCAAGCCCATCTTCGTCGGCATCGGCAACAGCGTTGATGTCGAGAACTACGTCGGCAAGACCCAGCGCCTTGAGGTCACCGGCTTCCACCGGCCGTGGGACGTCAGCACGCATGAGATCAAGGGCCGGCCCAACCTGCCGGGCGCGCCGACCGCGCTCGACTGGTGGATCGCGCAGTCAGCCGGGCTCGGCGGTGCCAGCATCAGCACGAAGCTGCCAGACGAGACGGTCTCCGCGGTGATCTTGTCGGTCGGCTCGACCAACCTGTCGGGCGTCGAGGTCTCGCTGGCGTACGGGATCAAGGGTGGTTTCTACAAGGGCATCGCGCTGCTCCTGCTCGGCCTTGCCGGCGTGTGGTCGAGCTGGCTGATGCGCCGCGACACCCGGATGTGGGTCGCCGACGCGTACGACGAGGAAGGCCCGATGATCGAGGAAGAAGTCGTCTACCTGTACGTCGACGAGGACGGCGTCGAGCACGAGCTGTCGGCCGAGGAGGCCGCGGACTACGACATCGTCGACGAGTCGGTCGAGGTTGCCTCGCGCCGAGCCGGTTGACGCAGCGGAGCCGGTCGCCTCGCCCGAACCGACTCCCGAGCCGGCGACGCCGCGTGTCCCGGGCGTCATGACGGCAGCGGAGATCGCCGCAGCCGCCGACTCCTCGCCCGAGCCCGAGCCCGAGCCAGAGCCGGAGCCAGAGCCAGAGCCGGAGCCAGAGCCAGAACCCGAGCCGAGCCGACCCCGAAGCCGGCCGACGCCGAGCGGGTCGTCTACGTCTTCGTCGACGAGGACGGGGTGGAGCACGAGGTGGGCGAGGACGAGCTGGGCGACTTCGAGATCGTGGACGACGAGGACGACTCGTGAGGCGCCTCGTGCTGCTCGGCCTGATCTGCGCGCTCGGGCTCTCGGCGTGCGCCGTGCCGCACAAGCGCGGCGACCTGAGTCCCGAGAAGACCGCCGCGCGTACGCCCGAGGTCACCGCGGTGTTCAACCGGTACCGCAAGGTTCGCAACACCGCGATCGAGCTGCTCGACGCCAAGCCGTTGTCGATCGTCGAGAGCGGACCCGTGCTCGCGATCGACTACCGGTTCGTTCGAGGTGTCGCAGCGGCTGGCCAAGACGCAGAAGCAGGACACTGGATCAGTCGAGGTCACGGACGTGCAGACCCCGCGATTCGGCAGAGTACCCGCTGTGGTTCTTCGCGGTCGTGCGCGACGCCGATGCGGGGGTGAACCGGGTCCAGATCTTCGAGCGCGCAGACCGCCGTGGAGCCATGGCTGCTGGTCGCCAGCCCGGAGACACTCGCCGACACGCCGATCCCCGCCATCCGCAAGGAGGGTTCTGAGGCGCTGACCGTCAAGCCGGACGATGGCGTCGGAATGTCGATGTCGGCCACCGAGGCTGCCAAGGCATACGCCAGGACCCTTGCCGATCCGGAGTCGGCAGAGGCCCGCACGGTGGCCGACGACTCGTTCATCAAGCAGATGCGGACGACGGCGGAGAACAACTCCAAGCTCGAGGGCGTGAAGTTCTCGCAGTCGTGGGGCAATGAGCCCGTGAAGTACGTCCTGCGCACCAGCGACGGGGGAGCCCTGGCGTTCGTGACCCTGCTGCGCCTCGACACGTACGAGGTCAAGGACGGCCTCACGATCAGCTGGCCGGAAGGCACTCCGCAGCAGGCGTTCTTGTCGTCCGGCATCTCCAGCTCGGGCAAGCTGCGGTACTACCACCAGGTGTTGCTCTACATCCCTGGCGGCAACGGGAAGCCCCGCGCGATAGGCCAGTACGGCGGCGTGGTGAGCGCAGATTCGCAGTGAGATGCGAAAGGGGCGTGTGACCCGCTAGCATGGTCACGTTGCACGACGTTGGATTCTACGGCTGATCAAGTTCCGCAAGGTAGCTAGTTCTTCTCGCAGGTTGGATGTGTGTCGCGACAGTCGCTCGCGAAAGGCGTGAGCGACACTCGCCAAAGAGGAGAAACAACATGGCTACAGGAACCGTCAAGTGGTTCAACGCTGACAAGGGCTTTGGATTCATCGCCCCCGACGACGGCAGCGAAGACGTTTTCGCGCACTTCAGCGCCATCGCCACGAGCGGCTACCGCTCGCTGGATGAGAACCAGAAGGTCGAGTTTGACGTCGAGCAGGGCCAGAAGGGCCTGCAGGCGACGAACATCCGTCCCCTCTGATTCAGATACAAGCTCGCGAGAGCTTGGGGACGGCTTGTCGTCCCCTCTGATTCACCCACTGATTTAGTTCAGTAGTTCGAAGGCCCGGGAGCTTGCTCCCGGGCCTTCGTCATGCCCAGACACCTCGGTGAGAGCCGGAGGTGCCCCCACCCCCAGCGGGACTACTCGGCGGCTTTGGGGGCTTCGCGGTAGGTCGGCAGTGACCCGGCCTCGACGGCTTCGAGCAGCTCGATCGCGGCGGCGGCGGCGTTCGCGCGTACGGTCGGCGGATCGCACCACCGTACGGACTTGATCTCGGTCGCCTGCAGGGTCATGTCATCGGTGATCGAGCTGTCGACGACGCCCAGGTCGAACAAGAAGATGCACGCGTCGTCCCAGCCGCGCCAGGCCGGCAGCCAGTTGACCGTGATGAGGTCGCGGACCTCGACGGTGATGCCGAGCTCTTCCTGCAGCTCGCGAACGAGTCCGATCGAGGGCGCCTCGCCGACCTCGACGACGCCGCCGGGCAGGTCCCACTCCTGCTTGTAGGTCAGCTCGCAGAGCAGGACCCGGCCCTGCTCGTCGCGGAGCAGGCCCTGGCTGATGACCCGCTTGGTCGGCAACCCGGCGTTGAGGATCGCGATGAACCCGTCGCGGCTGAACGGCTCGGGGTCGTCCGCGATCCGCGCGAGGAGGGCCCGGTCGGGGTCGTCGCCGGCGCCACGGAGCACCCCTTCGCGCCGCATCCCCGCGATCGACGCGGCTCGAACGTCGCTGAGCCGTTCGACCGGGATGCGGGCCTCGACCCGCGTCATGCCGAGGTCGTCGAAGGCGTACGTCAGGGCGAGGCGCAGGGCTCTCACGGCAACCGGGATGTTGTCGGTGCCGGCGTTCCAGCGGATCGACGCCGTACGCCGGTCCTCGCCGCGCAGTGCGATCGTGCCGACGCGTTCACCGTCGAGCACGATGGCGAAGCCGGTGAACTCATCGGACCCCGACGTGGGCTCGAGCACGAGGTCGCCGTCGCGGAGGGTCTCGGTCACCCGCTCAGGCTACCGACCCTCCGCGACGAGCACTCAGCCGATGGGCCCGGCCTTGAGCGTGACGGTTGCGGTGTGGCTCGCGCCGGAGGCGTCGGTCCATGACACGGCCACCGACGTCCCGGCGTCGACGCCCGCCACGGCCTTCGACAGCTGAGCCGCCGAGGTGATCGCCGAGCCGTTGAACGCCGTCACCGTGCTGCCTCGCGTGATGCCTGCGGTCCGGGCCGCCGAGCCGCTGACCGTACCGGCCACCAGAGCGCCGTCGGGCTCGCCGAGCGTCTGGGCCATCTGCACGCCGAGGAACGCCGTGGCCCCCGTGTGCACGGTGCCGCTCGCGGCGCCGCTCTCGATCTGCTCGGCGATCGTGAGTGCCTGCCCGATCGGGATGGCATAGCCCGTGACGTTGGCGTTGCCGCTCGACGCCGCGGTGTTCATCCCGATGACCTCGCCGTCGCTGTCGTAGAGCGCGCCGCCGGAGTCGCCGGCGATGATGTCGGCTGACACCTGGATCAGGCCGCTGAGGTGCTCGCCACCGGCACCGACGTCCGACTGGACCGCGATCGACCGGTTGAGCGCCGCCACGGTCCCGGCGGCCGCGCTCGCCGCGCCGCCATCGCCGTTGGCGTTGCCGACGCCCGCGACCTTGTCGCCGACCTGGACGCCACCGGAGGTGTCGGGCTTGATCGTGGTGAGGCCCGACGCGTTCTCGAGCTGGAGCACGGCGACGTCGTGCGTCGCGTCGTAGCCGACGACCGCAGCCTGGTACGTCTTGCCGGTCGAGACGACCTGCACCGTGAGCGCGGTGGCGCCCTCGATGACGTGGTGATTCGTGAGGATCTCGCCGTCGGACGTCAGGATCATCCCGGTGCCGGCCGCCTGGCCGGCGCCGTAGTCGACCGTGGAGTTGATGTAGACGAGACCGGCTTCCTGAGCCGCGGTGGCGTCGGTGGTGCCTTCGAGGTTCTCCAGCGAACGCGCCTGGGGATCGAGCGGCAGGACCGTGGCGTCGCGGTTGGACCGGTTCTCGGTCGGCAGCTGGGTCCGCGCCTGGGTCGACGCCGCCGTGGCCGACGTGTCGTTCGCCTGCGCGGCGTACGCGAGCCCCGAGACGCCGAGGATCGCCGCACCCGCCATGGCGGCGATGCCGAGCCGGCCGGGGCGTCGGCGCGTACGCACGTGCGTCTGTGGCTCTGGCTCGGGTTCTGGGGTCGGTGGCTGATCATTCATGTCGTGCTCCTCATTGAGTCCTGTCTTCGACTCAAGTCCGGATTCGTGTGGGAACGCTGTGAGCCGGCACAACTTGTGTTGAGAGTTCGCAGCCGTGCGTACGCTCGTGGGGTGAGTGAGGAACGTGCCGTCGCAGGCGTCGAGGCCACTGGGATCGCGTACGAGGTGACGCGCCATGGCCCGGTTCGATCACTCGCTGAGGCCGCTGCCGCGCGTGGCATCGAGCCCGGGCAGCTCGTCAAGAGCCTCGTCGTACGCCGCGCGGACGATGACTTCCTGTTCGTGCTGGTGCCCGGCGACCGGACGATCTCGTGGCCCAAGCTGCGCCAGCTCCTCGGCGTCTCCCGGCTGTCGATGCCCGACGCGGTGATCGCGCTCGAGGTGACCGGCTACGAGCGCGGCACGATCACGCCGTTCGGTTCGTTGCGGGCGTGGCCCGTCGTCGTCGACGAGCGGGTGGGCGGCACGATCGCCGTGGGCGGCGGCGCCCATGGCGTCGGGCTCACCGTCGATGCGGCTGACCTGGTCCGCGTGCTCGACGCGCAGGTCGCGGACGTCTCCGAGGCCCAGTGGCCGTACTCGCGGTATCCGGCTGGACCGTGACCTGTGCCACGATGCCCGGATGGAACTCGACAACGTGCTCTGGATGTTGACGGCGTTGGCCGCCGTTGTCGTCCTCCTCACGCGAATGCGGCTGTCCGCCACCGGCCGGCAACCAGGCCATGCACAGATCCCGGGCACGATCCTCAACGCGCACACCGTGCTTGGCGTCCTTGCTCTAGCGGTCTGGATCTACTACCTGACCTCGCCAAGCGACGGGCTCGGCCTGGTCGCGCTGGTGGTCTGGTGGCTCGAGGTCGTCGTCGGGATCCTGATCCTCGCGCGCTGGCTGCCCGGGGCGGGCAAGCATGCCGCGCCTGCGGTGGACGACACGTGGGCCGAAGGGCCGTACCTCTCGATCCTGGGACACGTGGGCCTGCTGCTCGGCGTCATCTTCTTCACCTACTGCGTGCTCGCCGGAAACGTCGGGTAAGTCCTGGCTTGACCTCAACGGCGGTTGAGGTTGTTGGCTGGTGTCCAGTTCATCGGACACCACCAAGGAGCACGTCATGCCCCGAGCACTCATCACCGGCGGTTCTGCCGGCCTGGGACGCGCACTGGCCGCCGGCCTGGTCGCGCGCGACTGGGACGTCGTCATCACCGGTCGCGACGAGAACCGGCTCGTCGCCGTCGCCCGCGAACTCGGCCCACGTGTCACCCCGCTGGCCGGCGACGTGACCGACTCGGCGCATCGCTCCGCGATCGCCGAGAGCGTTACGGACGGGCTCGATCTCCTGGTCAACAACGCCAGCACCCTGGGGCTGAGCCCGCTGCGGCCGGTGCTGGAGCTGGACGACCAGGTGCTGCGTGACGTGTGGGAGACCAACGTCGTCGCACCGGCGGCCCTGATCCGCGCCGCCCGGCCGTACCTCAACCCGGGCGCAGCGGTCATCAGCCTCACGTCCGACGCCGCGGTCGATCACTACGAGACGTGGGGCGCGTACGCCGCGAGCAAGGTCGCGCTCGAGCACCTGACGCTCACGCTCGCGGCCGAGGAGCCCGGCCTGCGCTGGTGGGTCGTCGACCCCGGAGACATGCGCACGCAGATGCATCAGGACGCCTTCCCCGGCCAGGACATCTCAGATCGGCCGTTGCCCGAGAGCGTCGTGCCGGGATTCCTGGCGTTGCTCGACGACCGGCCGCCGAGTGGGCGCTACCGGGCGGCCGAGCTCGTCCCGGCGAACGCGGGGGCGTGACATGGCGACGATCGACATCGCGCCCCTGACCACGTTCGCCCCGCCCGGCGATCGCACGGCGCCGTCGCCGGCCGAGGCGCGAGGGCTCAGCCGTGACGACGTACGCCTGTTGGTGGCGCACGGCGACCGGCTGACCCACGCCCGGTTCGGCGACCTGGCCGATCATCTCGAGCCCGGTGACCTCGTCGTCGTCAACGCCTCGCAGACCATCGCCGGCGAGGTGGATGCCGTGCTTGCCGGCGATGGCGGCTCGAACGGCGAGGTCGTGGTGCACGTCGCGACCGATCTGCGCGACGGCACGTGGGTCGTCGAGGTCCGCACGGCGCCCGATGCCGCGTGGGCCGTCCTCGACGCGGCGGTCGGGCAGACGCTGACACTGTCCGGAGCCGGCGAGCCTGCCGCCCTCACCCTGCTCGAGCCCTATCCGCGCGAGCACTCGTCGCCCACCGGCACCGGCAACCGGCTGTGGCGGGCGACGTACGCGGGGGAGTCCGCGCTCCAGGACCTGCTCGCGCGGATCGGACGCCCCATCGCGTACGGCTACCTCGACCGGCAGTACCCGATCGAGGACTACCGGACGATCTTCGGCACGACCCCCGGCAGTGCCGAGATGCCGAGCGCTGCGCGGCCGTTCACCCCGGACGTGGTGACCCGGCTCGTGTCGCGGGGCATCGCGATCGCGCCGATCCTGCTGCACACCGGCGTCTCGTCGCAGGAAGCCGGTGAGGCACCGCAACCCGAGTGGTTCGAGGTCAGTGGATCGACCGCACGGCTCGTGAACGCCACGAGAGCCGGGGGAGGGCGCATCATCGCAGTCGGCACGACGGTCACGCGCGCACTGGAATCGGCCGTCCGTGGTGCTCCCGGTCAGGCGAAGGTCGAGGCGGGTGAGGGCTGGACCGACCGGGTCGTGACGCGGGAGGCGCCGCCGCGCGTCGTCGACGGACTCATCACCGGCTGGCACGATCCAGCGGCATCGCACCTGCTCCTGGTCGAGGCCGTGGCGGGTCCGCGGCTGACCCAGCTGGCGTACGACGCCGCCGTCGAGAGCGCGTACGACTGGCACGAGTTCGGCGACTCCGCGCTCTTGCTGCCGGCCCGCGCGGAGGCCATCGCCGCCTGACTGCAAAGAATAGTTTGCAAAGACGTCTTTGTAGTCGTATGGTCGACGCATGACGCTGACCAACAAGGTCGTTGAGGACCTCGACACGCTCAAGGCGGTCTCGCACCCGCTGCGGATGCAGCTGCTGGGTGCGCTGCGCCGTCTCGGCCCGTCGACGGCGTCCGAGCTGGGGCGGGAGCTGGGGGAGTCCAGCGGGTCGACGTCCTACCACCTGCGCCAGCTCGAGCGCTTCGGTTTCGTGGGCGACGATGACGAGCAGCCGTCAGGGCGGGAGCGGCGTTGGAAGTCGTTGTACGACCTGACGACCTATCCCGCGACCCTTGCCGGGCTCGACGGCGGCCGCGAGTATCTCGACGTCGTGCGCCGGCGTCAGGAGGAGCACCTGCGCGAAGACCTCGAGAGGTGGACGGTGCACCGGCCCGGCATCGGCATGAGCGACTACTCGCTGTCCCTCGATCCCGAGGACGTCGAGGCGCTCGAGCGGGACATCTTCGACGTCGTCCAGCGTTATGCGGGCAAGCAGGGCTCCGAACGGGTCAACCTGCATGCCCTGATCCTGCCGCGCGCCTGAGCTCGGGCATGACGCTGCGAACGCGGTTCTGGCTGCTGGCCGGGCTCCGGTGGCTGCCCACGGGATTCGTCATCCCGGTCAGCGCACTGCTCCCGCTCGAGCGCGGCCTGACGATCGCCGAGTACGGCATGGTCGCGGCGACCCAGGGGTTCGTCGTGCTGCTGCTCGAGCTGCCGACCGGCGGCTTCGCCGACGCACTGGGTCGCAAGCCGGTCTTCGTCGCGTCGGCCGTCGTGGCACTGGCGTCGTACGTCACGTCCGCGCTGGCACAGGTTCCTTTGGCGTTCGTGGTCGCGAGCGCACTGAGCGGGGTGTTTCGCGCGCTCGACAGCGGCCCCCTCAATGCCTGGTTCGTCGACGCGGTCCACGAGGACGAGTCCGTCGCGGACCGCAACGCGACGATCGTGCGCGGTCTCTCCGGCTATGCCAGTGTCGTGGGCGCATCGATCGCCACCGGTGCGATCATCTCGGGCTTGTTCATCGTGTGGGCGCCCCTGGGGCGGGAGGACTCCCTGGCCCTGCCCTACTGGATCGCCACGGCGCTGGCGATGGTGCAGATCGTCGTCGCGATGGTGCTCATGCACGAGGACCGGTCGGCGCGGGTCGCCGGCGTCGTGCACTCGATCCGTGCCACGCCACGGTTCATCCTCGACGGTGCCCGGCTGTTGTGGCGCTCGCGGGTTCTGCGTGCACTCGTCGCGGTCGAGCTGTTCTGGGGTTTCGGGATGATCGCGTTCGAGTCGTTCATGCCGATCCGGCTGTCCGAGCTGCTGTCCGACCGTGACGAGGCCGCGGCCATCATGGGTCCGGTCACCGCGGCAGCATGGGGCGTCTCCGCGCTCGGCGCCGCGATGGTCCCCCTGCTGCTGCGCCGGTGGAGCATGGTCGGGGTGTCGGTGACCCTTCGCATCGTCCAAGGGGCGACGGTCGTCGCGATGGGTCTGGCGGCCGGACCCGCAGGACTGATCCTGGGACTGTTCGCGACGTACGCCGTGCACTCCGCCGCCGGCGCGATCTATGAGACGCTGCTGCACGAGCAGGTCGGCAACGAGAACCGTGCGACGGTGCTGTCGCTGGCATCCATGGCGATGCAGCCCGCAGGCTCGATCGGTGCGATCACGCTGGGCGTCATCGCGACCGGCGTGTCGACCGGGTTCGCGATCATCGTCGGCGGCGTCGTGCTGGCGCTCGCCGCGCCGCTGTTCCTCGTACGGGAGCCGGTCAGCGCGGCGGCAGGTCCCGGCGGCTCTCGTTGCGCTGAGCGTTGAGGAACAGGCTCAGCAGGATGCCGAGGGCACCGGCCGCCATCAGGATGTAGCCGACGACCACGAGGTCCACACCGCTGATGGAGTCCTGGACGGCGAAGGACAAGATCGCGCCGAGGGCGAGGAGGACTATGGATCCACCGATGTACATGGGCTCAACCTTTCGTCGGGGGCAACCTTTTGACCGTAGCGCCGACGACGTGCCTTCGCACTTCGGCGATCAGGCGGGCGGGATCTCGCCTGAGCCGCGAAGCAGGAATGATGTCGGGACGACGATCTCCTCGACCGGCCCGGTGTCGCCGCCGATGCGCGCCAGCAGTCGCTCGGCGGCCATCTTGCCGATCAGGTGCGGGTCCTGCGCGATGACGCTGATCGCGGGGGAGACGAGATCGCCGAGCGAGATGTCGTCGAAGCCGACGACGGCGATCTCGTGCTCCAGGCCGAGGCTGCGCAGCGCGCGGACGACCCCGATCGTGACGAGGTTCTGCGCCGCGAAGATCGCGGTCGGCGCGGGGCTCGACTGCAGCATCGCGCGCGTCGCGGTCTCGGCGAGGTACTCGTTGGACAGGTCCATCACGACGTGGGTCGCCACGCGAGCCGCCCAGCACGCCTGCCGATAGCCCTCCAGTCGCATGCGGGCCGTCGGCAGGAACTGCCGGTCACCCATGAACGCGATGTGCCGGTGCCCGTACGAGATGAGGTGCTCGGTGGCGAGCCGGGCGCCGCTCTCGTTGTCGACCACGACGCTGTCGGTCTCGAGGCCCTCGATGCCGCGGTCGACGAGCACGACAGGCATCCCGGCATCCATCTCGCGCTGCAAGGCCGTCGGATCCGGGCCCGCCGGCATCACGATGAGCCCGTCGACCTGATACGCGCCCATCGTCGGCACGAGCTCGCGCTCGCGCTCGGGATCCTCGTCGAGGCTCGCCGAGAGCACCGCGAACCCCGCGGCCCCGGCGGCATCCTCGACGCCGCGATGCACCTGGGCGTCGAACGGGTTGGAGACGTCGCCGAGCAGCAGGCCGATGCTCAACGTGCGGCGGTCCGCGCGCCGCAGTGAGCCGGCGCTGACGTCGCGCCGGTAGGAGAGTCGTTCGACGGCGGCTCGCACGCGAGCGGCGGTGGCCTCGCCGACGTATCCCTCGCCGTTGACGACCCGCGAGACGGTCTTGATCCCGACGCCGGCCTCACGGGCGACGTCCTTCATCGTGGGCCGCTGACGAGGAGCGGGTTTGGGTGACAACGGTGTCATGAGACACAGCCTAGCCCTTGACGTGCCAATCTGTGTGAGGTAGAACACTCTATGACAACGATGTCAGACGGTCTGGCGTTGTGAGAGGAAGCATCGTGAAAACACCATCTGCCCACCGGCGCCGCTTCGCCGCCGCCGCGGTCGCCGTGCTGGCATCCACGCTGATGCTGTCGGCCTGCGGGGGGTCCGACTCCGGCTCGGGCGACTCGTCCAAGGTCGGCGTCTCGCTCATCGTCAAGACGACCAGCAACCCGTTCTTCGTCGCGATGCAGGACGGCGCCAAGAAGGCCGCCAAGGAGAACGGCGTCGACCTCAAGCTCGCGGCCGGCAAGACCGACGGCGACGAGGACACCCAGATCCAGGCCATCGAGAACGCGATCTCGCTGGGCCAGAAGGGCATCCTCATCACGCCCAACGGCCCCGCCGTCGTCGACGCGATCGAGAAGGCCCGCGACGCCGGCCTGTTCGTGATCGCGCTCGACACCCCGCCCGACCCGGCCGACGCCGTCGACATCACGTTCGCGACGGACAACTTCAAGGCCGGCGAGTCGATCGGCGCCTGGACCGCCAAGAAGCTCGACGGCAAGAAGGCCGTCATCGCGATGCTCGACCTGTTCAACGACAAGGTCGTCTCGGTCGACTACAACCGCGACCAGGGCTTCCTGACCGGAATGGGCATCCCCACCAAGGACAAGAAGAAGAACGGCGACGAGGCCAAGTCCGGCAGCTACAGCGGCGGCGACTACCAGATCGTCTGCAACGAGGCGACCAACGGCGCGGAGGACGGCGGCACGACCGCCATGGAGACCTGCCTGTCGAAGAACCCCGACATCAACGTGGTCTACACGATCAACGAGCCCGCGGCCTACGGCGCTTACCAGGCGCTGAAGAGCGCGGGCAAGGAGAAGGGCGTCACGATCGTCTCGGTCGACGGCGGCTGCGCCGGCGTCGGCTACGTCAAGGACGGCATCATCGGCGCGACTGCTCAGCAGTACCCGCTGGAGATGGCGGCCAAGGGCGTCGCGGCGATCGCGAAGCTGGCGAAGGACGGCGAGAAGCCCAAGACGACCGACCGGTCTGGACTTCTTCGACACCGGCGTCAAGCTCGTGACGGACGATCCTCAGGACGGCGTCGAGAGCGTCGACACCGCTGCAGGCAAGTCGACCTGCTGGGGCTGAGTGTCGTCGGCGGGGCGCCCTCCTCCAGGGGCGCCCCGCCGCAACCCGCCCCGATCCCAGACCGAGAGGACCACCTGACATGACATCCGAACCCGACGACACCGCGCTCGTCGATCACCCGCTCGAGGTGCTGACCGAAGCCGGCCTGACCAAGCCCCCGACGTCCGCTCGACCGCGTACGCACGCTGCTCCACCGCTACCCGGCGCTGAGCCCCGCCGTCGTCCTGATCATCTCGATGATCGTCTTCGGCCTGCTCAACGACCGCTTCCTGAGCACCGCGAACCTGTCGCTCGTCGTGCAGCAGGTCGCCGTCATCGGCGCGCTCGCGATCGGGCAGACCCTGATCGTCCTGACCGCCGGCATCGACCTGTCGGTCGGCGCCGCGATGATCCTGTCGACCCTCGTCGCCGCTGGCGTGGCGACCGACCACGGCTGGCCCGGCCCGCTGGCCCTGCTCGCCGCGCTGGTCATCGGTGTCGCCACGGGCGTCATCAACGGCGTGCTCGTGACACGGCTCAACCTGCCGCCGTTCATCGTCACGCTCGGCACCCTCAACGTCTTCACCGCGGTCGCGCTGCTCTACTCCGATCCGGCGCGACGGTCCGCGGCGTCGACATGCCGGACTGCTGACCTGGACCGGCAAGTCGTTCGACGTCGCCGGCGCCCAGATCACGTACGGCGTCGTGCTGATGATCCTGCTCTACGTCGCGGTCGCGTTCGCCCTGAGCCAGACCTCGTGGGGTCGGCACGTGTATGCCGTCGGCGACGACGCGGAGTCGGCCCGACTGAGCGGCATCCACGTCACCCGCGTCATCCTCAGCGTCTACGTCACCGCCGGCGCGCTGTTCGCCGCCGCGGGCTGGATCCTCATGGGTCGCGTCAACGCCGCCAGCCCCAACGCGGGCGTCGACGCCAACCTCGACTCGATCACGGCCGTCGTGATCGGCGGCACGAGCCTGTTCGGTGGCCGTGGCGCCCTGTGGGGCAGCCTGATCGGCGCCCTGATCGTCGGGGTGTTCCGCAACGGGCTCAGCCTCGCGGGACTCGACGTTCTCTATCAGACCCTTGCCGTCGGTGTGCTCGTCATCATCGCGGTCTCCGTCGACCAGTGGATCAGGAAGGCACGCGCATGACCACGCCCCGATCCTCGAGGCCCGTGGCCTCGTCAAGACATTCGGGCACGTCGTCGGCCTCGCCGGCGTCGACCTCGAGCTGCACGCCGGCGAGGTGCTGGCGATCATCGGCGACAACGGCGCCGGCAAGTCGACACTGATCAAGTGCCTCTCGGGCGCCTACGTCCCCGACGCCGGTGAGCTGCTCGTCGAGGGCCAGCCGGTCTCGTTCGACAGCCCCGACGACGCCCGCAGGGCCGGGATCGAGACGGTCTACCAGACGCTGGCCGTGTCGCCCGCGCTCGACATCGCGAGCAACCTGTTCCTCGGCCGCGAGCAGCGGCTGCCGGGCATACGCGGCTCGGTCTTCCGGATGCTCGACAAGAAGGGCATGCGCGACCGCGCCAAGCAGCAGGTCGAGGACCTCGGCATCTCGACGCTGCAGTCGATGACGCAGGCCGTCGAGAACCTCTCCGGCGGCCAGCGCCAGGCGGTCGCCGTGGCACGCGCAGCGGCGTTCGGCTCGAAGGTCGTCATCCTCGACGAGCCGACCGCGGCGCTGGGCGTACGCGAGTCGGCGCAGGTCCTGCAGCTCGTACGCGATCTGCGCGACCAGGGCATGCCGGTGATCCTCATCAGCCATGACATGCCTCAGGTCTTCGAGGTCGCCGACCGCATCCAGATCCAGCGGCTCGGTCGGCGCGCGGCGGTCATCACGCCCAAGACGCACACGCCGCAAGAGGCAGTCGCGATCATGACCGGCGCCATGGTCGTCACGTGATCCTCGTCGTGGGGGAGTCGCTCGTCGACATCGTGGTCAGGTCCGACGGCCGGCGCAGCGAGCACCCGGGCGGCAGCCCGGCCAACGTCGCCGTCGGGCTGGGCCGCCTCGGTCACCCCGTCATGCTGGCCACGAGCCTCGGCGACGACGAGCGCGGCAAGGTCGTACGCGCGGCGCTCGAGCGCAGCCATGTCGAGATCGCGCCGGACAGCATCAGTGCTGAGCCGACCTCGACGGCCACCGCGTGGCTCGACGCGCGCGGCGCTGCGCGCTATGACTTCGACATCACCTGGGACCCTGCCGGCCTCGACACCGTGCCGATCGAGCCACTGGTCCACACGGGTTCGATCGCGGCCTACCTCGGCCCAGGGGCTGACGCGGTCGAGGCGCTCGTCAAGCGCGCGTCGGAGACCGCGCTCGTGACGTTCGATCCCAACATCCGGCCGCGGTTGCTCGACGACCGCGAGGCGGTGCTGACCCGGCTGAACCGGCTCATGGCGTTCTGCGGCGTCGTCAAGGTCAGCGACGAGGACCTCGACTGGCTCTATCCGGGCATCGCACCGACCGCCGTCGCGCGTACGTGGATCGAGCTCGGGGCAGGCCTTGTCGTCATCACGGCGGGGGCCCGCGGCTCGTTCGCGGTGCATGCCGCGGGTGAGGTGCACGTGGCCTCGTCGACGACTCCCGTCATCGACACGGTTGGTGCCGGCGACTCCTACATGTCGGGGCTGATCGACGCCATGACGACGACCGGCCTGGTGACGTCCGACAGCGCCGATCCAGCTGCCGGCGTACGCGGGCTCTCGCTGTCGGACCTGCGCTCGTACATGCATCACGCCAACATCTCCGCGGCGATCACGGTCGGCCGTGCCGGTGCCGAGCCGCCGACGCGCGACGAGCTGCCGCCGATCGGGTGAGTCAGCGCTAGGAGTCGAGGTCCTGCTCGACGAGGTCGGCGATCTTGTCGAGCACGGCCTCGTCCTCGCTCTCGACGACGACCTCGTCGCCGGCCTTCGCGCCCAGGGTCATGATCATCATGGCCGAGCCCGCGTCGACCGGGCTGCCGCCGGGGATCGCGATCGTCACCGGGACGCCGGCCTCGACCGCCGCCTGGGCGATCAGTGCTGCGGGCCGGGCGTGCAGGCCGACGGCCGAGCCGACGACGACGTTCTTGCTGGGCATGAGCGGATCCTTTGAGGCGCGAGTGTGAAGTTACGTGTGTTCATGTGGCTTTGTGTTGATTCGACCGTGTCGAAGCCGACATGTCAAGGGCCTCGGGCCACGCCCGGCCGTCGCTGACCCTGTCCTATGCTCGACCCGACGGCGGGACGACCGCCGACGACGCGGCTGGAGGCACGATGGGTGAGTTCGTACGACTCGAGGTCAGCAACGGGGTGGGCACGATCCGCCTCGACCGTCCGAAGATGAATGCCCTGGATGCGCAGATGCAGCGGGAGATCATCGAGGCGTGCACCGAGGCAGACGAGCGGGACGACGTCGCAGCGGTCGTGGTCTATGGCGGTGAGCGGGTCTTCGCGGCGGGTGCCGACATCAAGGAGATGGCGGCGATGTCCTATCAGGAGGTCTCGCGCCACGCCCACCTGCTGCAGGCGTTCACGCGGTCGCTCGCGGCGATCGGCAAGCCGACCGTCTCGGCCATCACGGGCTTCGCCCTCGGCGGCGGCTGCGAGGTGGCGTTGGCGACCGACGTACGTTTTGCCGCCGACAACGCCAAGCTCGGCCAGCCCGAGATCCTGCTCGGCATCATCCCCGGCGCCGGCGGCACGCAGCGACTGTCCCGTCTGATCGGCCCGGCCAAGGCCAAGGAGCTGATCTACTCGGGCCGGTTCGTCGACGCGCACGAGGCGCTCGCGATCGGTCTCGTCGACCAGCTGCACCCCGCCGACGAGGTCTACGCCAAGGCCGTCGAGTGGGCCACGCAGTTCGTCGGCGGTCCGGCGCTCGCGCTGCGCGCGGCCAAGAACGCGATCGACCGCGGCCTCGAGGTCGACCTGCAGACCGGGCTCGAGATCGAGCGCACCGAGTTCGCCGCGCTCTGGGCGACCGACGACCAGTCGGCCGGCATGAGCTCGTTCATCGAGAACGGCCCGGGCAAGGCGACATTCAGCGGCAGCTGAGAATGGGCAGAGCCAGCGGCAGCTGAGAATGGGCAGAGCCAGCGGCAGCTGAGAATGGGCAGAGCCAGCGGCAGCTGATTTTGCGCAGCGACCGGTCACCGACAATGCTTGACGGGTGACCGACGACGCTGACGCCCTGAGCCGCCTCGCCGCTGCACGCGGTGTCGCTCTGGCGTACGAGGGATCTGACCGCGAGACCGTCACGGTCGACGACGAGATCGTCGTGGCGGTGCTGGCCAGCCTCGACGTGGATGCGGGCGACGCCGAGTCGATCAGGCGTGAGCTGGACCGGGTCGAGGCCGAACGAGCGCGCCGGCCGCTGCCGGCGACGATCGCCGTGACCCAGGGCTCGGCCCGCCGCCTCGGCGTCGCCGGCCGGGTGCTGCTCGAGGACGGCTCGACCCTCGACATCGACGACGAGCTGCCGGACGACCTTCCCCTCGGCTGGCACCGCTTGGTCACCGACCAACAGGAGATCACCCTTGTCGTCGCGCCGGCCCGTATGCCCGAGGTTCCGCGCACGTGGGGCTGGATGCTGCAGCTGTACGCCCTGAGGTCCGCCGGGTCGTGGGGGATGGGCGACTATCGCGATCTGGCCCAGATGGCCGAGCGCGCTGGTGCCGAGCAGGGTGCCGGGGTGCTGCTGGTCAACCCGGTCCAGGCGTTCATGCCGTCGCATCCGCTGGAGCGCTCGCCCTACTCGCCGGCCAGCCGCCGCTTCGCCAACCCTCTCTACCTGCGGGTGACCGACACTGACGCGTTCGCCGCCGCCGACGACCGGACCCGTGAGGACGTGCTGGCCCTCGCTCCGGACCGCGACACCGCACTGATCGACTACGACGCGGTGTGGGCCGCCAAGCTCGCGGCGCTCGAGCTGCTCTGGCCCCATGCCGGCGACGTGACCCTCGACGACCCAGACCTCGAGGCGTTCGCGACGTTCGCCGCCCTCGCCGAGCTGCATGGCGCCGACTGGCGTGAGTGGCCCGAAGAGCTGCGCGATCCGGCCGGTCAGGCGGTCGCTGACGCGCGTACGTCGCTGGGTCCTCGCATCGCGTTCCACGCCTGGCTCCAGCTGCTCTGCCGCGTCCAGCTCGACGCCGCTCGCGCCGCCGCGCACGACGCCGGCATGGCGGTCGGCATCGTCCACGACCTGCCGGTCGGTGTGCATCCCGGCGGCGCCGATGCCTGGGCGTTGCAGGACGCCTTCGCCTCTGACGTACGCGTGGGGTGCCCGGCCGACGCGTTCAATCCGCTCGGTCAGGACTGGGGCCTGCCACCGTGGCGCCCCGACAAGCTGGCCGAGTCCGGCTACGCCCCGTTCCGCGACGTGATCCGCAGCGTCCTGCGCCACGGCGACGGCATCCGCATCGATCACGTCGCGGGCTTGTGGCGCCTGTGGTGGATCCCGCCGGGCGAGCCCGCGCACCGAGGGACATACGTGCACTACGACTCCGAGGTCATGCTCGCGGTGCTGACCCTCGAGGCTCACCGCGCGGGTGCGATCGTGGTCGGCGAAGACCTCGGCACCGTCGAGGACGTCGTCACCGAGACGATGCACGAGCGCGGGCTGCTGAGCTCTGCCGTGCTGTGGTTCGAGCGTGACTGGGACGCTCCCGGCCAGCCCCACATCCCGCCGCAGGCCTGGGAGCCCGAGACCATGGCCAGCATCAGCACGCACGACCTGCCGACCGTCACCGGCTGGCTGCAGGACGAGCGCATCCGCGTCCAAGCCGACCTCGACCTGCTCGACGGGCCGGCCGACGAGGCGTACGCGCAGGCGGAGGCCGACCGCACGGCGCTGTTCGAGCTGCTGCGTGCCGAGGGCATACCCGCCGATGATCCGGTCGTCGCGCTGCACGCCGTGATCGCGCGGGCGGCGTCGCGGCTCGTGCTCAGCTCTCCCGCCGACGCCGTCGGCCAGCTGCAGCAGCCCAACCTGCCAGGCACCGTCGACGAGTACCCCAACTGGCGCATTCCACTTCCTGTCGATCTCGACGCGTTCTTTGCCGATGAACGGGTACTCGCTGCCGTGGCCCCGTTGCGTGCAGCCCGGCCGGCCACGTCATGACCGACATCGACGACGAGGGGACGCACGTGCAACCGTGGCCCGGCAGGTCCTATCCATTGGGCGCGACATTCGACGGCACGGGCACCAACTTCGCCCTGTTCTCCGAGGCCGCCGAGTATGTCGAGCTGTGCCTGTTCGACGAGGACGGCACCGAGACGAGAGTCCGGCTCGAGGAGGTCGACGGCTTCGTCCACCACGGCTTCCTGCTCGGCATCGCTCCGGGCCAGCGCTACGGCTTCCGCGTCCACGGACCGTACGAACCTGAGCGCGGCCAGCGGTGCAACCCCAACAAGCTCCTGATCGACCCCTACGCCAAGGCGATCAGCGGCGAGCTCGACTGGGATCCGGCGCTCTTCGCATACGACCTCGACCACCCCGACCAGCGCAACGACGACGACTCGGCCGGCCACGTGCCCTACTCGCTGGTGGTCAACCCGTTCTTCGACTGGGCCAACGACCGGCTGCCCCGCACGCCGTACAACGAGACTGTGATCTACGAGGCACACGTCAAGGGCCTGACCCAGACGCACCCGGACATCCCCGAGAGCCTGCGAGGCACGTACGCCGGCATCGCCCACCCGGCGATCGTCGCGCACCTCAAGTCGCTCGGTGTCACCGCGATCGAGCTGCTCCCGGTGCACCAGTTCATCACCGATCACTACCTGTCCGAGAAGGGCCTGACCAACTACTGGGGCTACAACACGATCGGCTTCTTCGCGCCCCACGACGCGTACGCCTCACGGCCCGGCCGGCAGGTCGAGGAGTTCAAGGGCATGGTGCGTGCCCTGCACGAGGCCGACATCGAGGTCATCCTCGACGTCGTCTACAACCACACGGCCGAGGGCAACCACCTCGGACCGACGCTCTCGATGCGCGGCATCGACAACTGCGCCTACTACCGCCTCGTCGAGGACGACGAGCAGCACTACATGGACTACACCGGCACCGGCAACTCGCTGAACGTGCGCAGCCCGCAGACGCTGCAGCTCATCATGGACTCGCTGCGCTACTGGGTCACCGAGATGCACGTCGACGGCTTCCGCTTCGACCTCGCCGCGACGCTGGCCCGTGAGTTCTACGACGTCGACAAGCTCGCGACGTTCTTCGAGCTCGTGCAGCAGGACCCGGTCGTCAGCCAGGTCAAGCTCATCGCCGAGCCGTGGGACGTCGGCCCCGGCGGCTACCAGGTCGGCAACTTCCCGCCGCTGTGGACCGAGTGGAACGGCCTCTACCGCGACACGGTCCGCGACTTCTGGCGCGGCGAGCCCGCGACGCTGGGCGAGTTCGCCTCCCGCATCACCGGCTCGTCCGACCTCTACCAGGACAACGGCCGTCGCCCGTACGCCTCGATCAACTTCGTGACGGCGCATGACGGCTTCACCCTCAACGACCTGGTGTCCTACAACGACAAGCACAACGCCGCCAACGGCGAGGACGGCCGCGACGGCGCCGACGACAACCGGTCGTGGAACTGCGGCGTCGAGGGCACCACTGACGACGCCGCCGTTCTGGACCTGCGCCAGCGACAGCGCCGCAACCTGATGGCCACGATGCTGCTGTCACAGGGGGTGCCGATGGTGCTGCACGGCGACGAGCTCGGGCGCACGCAGGACGGCAACAACAACGCGTACTGCCAGGACAACGAGATCGCCTGGGTCGACTGGCGGCTCGCCGAGGACGAGTCCGATCTCGTCGACTTCACGTCTGCGTTGACCGCGTTCCGCAAGCGCCATCCGGTGTTCCGCCGGCGTCGCTTCTTCCAGGGCAAGCCGATCCGCAAGGCCGACGAGCTGCGCGACATCGCGTGGTTCACGCCGTCGGGCGAGGAGATGAAGGAGCAGAACTGGGACGACGCATTCGGCCGATCGATCGCGGTGTTCCTCAACGGTGATGCGATCGCCGACCGCGACGTGCGTGGCATGCGCATCGTCGACGACTCGTTCCTGCTCGCATTCAACGCCCACGACGAGGACATCGAGTTCACGCTGCCGGACGGCGGCTACGGCAAGACCTGGACCGTCGTCGTCGACACCACGACCGGCGCCGTCGAGCAGCCCGGCGGTGACATGTTCGAGTCCGGTGCTGCCGTCAACGTGCGTTCGCGTTCGCTCGTCGTGCTGCAGCGGGTGCTGTCGTGACCGCGCCGTCGTCCACGTACCGCCTGCAGCTGCGCCCGGATTTCGGCTTCGAGGACGCCGGCGCCGTCGTCGGCTACCTCCGCGACCTCGGCATCGGGGCCGTGTACGTCTCGCCGGTCCTCGAGGCGACGCCCGGCTCGACCCACGGCTATGACGTCACGGACCCCACGCGTATGCGCGACGAGCTCGGTGGCGAAGAAGGCTTCCGCTCGCTCGCTGCCGCCGCCCGCGAGGCCGGGCTCGGCCTGGTCGTCGACATCGTGCCCAACCACATGTCCGTCGAAGTGCCCTCGGCCAACCCTTGGTGGCACAGCGTGCTGCGCGAGGGGCAGGCGTCTGCGTACGCGCACCATTTCGACATCGACTGGTCACGAGGTCGCGTGCTGGTGCCGGTGCTGGGATCTGCCGACGATCTCGCCCAACTGACGATCGAGGGCGACGAGCTGGTCCATGTCGACCACCGTTTCCCGATCGCACCCGGCACGGCTGATGGGACGCCTCAGGAGGTCCACGACCGGCAGCACTATGAGCTCGTCGACTGGCGGCGCGGCAACACCGAGCTCAACTACCGCCGCTTCTTCGACATCACGACACTGGCTGCAGTCACCGTCGAAGACCCTGAGGTCTTCGATGACAGTCATCGCGAGATCCTCACCTGGGTCAACGCCGAGGAGGTGACCGGCCTGCGCGTCGACCACCCGGACGGGCTGGCGGACCCCGGAGCGTACGCCCGCCAGCTGCGCGAGGCGGCTCCCCACGCATGGATCGTGATCGAGAAGATCCTGCATCCCGGCGAACACCTGCCCGCGAGCTGGCCCGTCGACGGCACGACCGGCTACGACGCGATGCGCGAGCTGTCCGGCGTCCTGCTCGATCCAGCTGGGGAGGCGACCTTCACCAAGCTCGCCGAGCGGCTCGGCGTCCGTACGGACTACGCCGCAGTCGAGGAGGAGGCCCGGCGCCTCGTCACCGACAAGATCCTCGTCGCCGAGGTGCGCCGCATCGCCGCCCTGCTCGACGGCATCGACCCCCAGCTTGCCCGAGCCGCGGTCGCCGAGACGATGATCGCGTTCGGTGTCTATCGGTCCTACCTGCCCGAGGTCGAGTCGACCTGGGCCGATGCGATCGCCGAGGCCCGATCCCGGCGGCCCGACCTCGGAGTCGCCTTCGTGGCACTCGACGAGCAGGTGCGCGCCGACCCGGCCGGCGAGCTGGCGACCCGCATCCAGCAGACCTCCGGCATGGTCGTCGCCAAGGGCACCGAGGACACGACGTTCTATCGGTTCACCCGCTTCGCGGCGCTCAACGAGGTCGGCGGATCACCGGACGTGTGGGGCCTGGGGCTTGATGAGTTCCACCGGCTCGCGGCCGAGCGCGAGGCCGGTCGGCCGGCCACCATGACAGCCCTGACGACGCATGACACCAAGCGGTCGGAGGACACCCGCGCCCGGATGGCTGTGCTGTCAGAGGTCGCTCACGAGTTCGCCGAGGCCGTCACGTCGTGGACCGAGCGGTGCGGCATCGACGAGCCGTCGCTCAATCTGCTGGCGTGGCAGACGCTCGTCGGCGCTTGGCCGATCAGTGACGAACGGCTCGGCGACTATCTGCTCAAGGCCGCGCGCGAGTCCAAGCTGCGCACGACGTGGACCGAGCCGGACGAGGGGTTCGAGAAGTCCGTTGCCGCCTGGCCAGCGCGCGTACGCGATGAGCTCGGCGACGAGGTGGAGGAGCTCGTCCGCCGGATCGAGGCAGCGGGCTGGTCCAACTCGCTGACGCAAAAGCTCGTGCAGCTCACCGCGCCCGGTGTGCCCGACGTCTATCAGGGCACGGAGCTCTGGGACTTCTCCCTCGTCGATCCCGACAACCGCCGACCGGTCGACTACGACCTGCGCCGCGAGATGCTCGCGCGGTTCGACGAAGGCCTCGTGCCGGATCTTGACCTGTCCGGAGCGACCAAGCTGCTCGTCGTCCAGCGGGCCCTCACCCTTCGCCGCGATCGGCCTGAGCTGTTCGAGGGCTATCGCGCGCTGGCCGGCGACGGACCTGCCGCCGCGCACGCCCTGGCGTTCGCCCGGAGCGAGGACCTCGTGGTCGTCGGCACGCGCCTGCCGGTCGGTCTCGAGTCAGCAGGCGGCTGGGCTGACACGACGCTGTCCCTCGCCGAAGGCGAGTGGAGCGATGTCATCACCGGGACCACGTTCGCCGGTGGCGTCGTGGCGCTGTCCGAGGTGCTGGCACGCTATCCCGTAGCCCTGCTCGTCAGGTCTTAGGGCTCCACTGCCCCGCTGATTCGCCCTCTGGTTGCAAGGTAAATTCGACCTTGACCGGGCGGTCAATCAGGCGCACACTCGAAGTGAGTGATCCGCCTCCAATCGACGGGTCTCGAAGTGGAAAGAAGGTGGTTGGACGTGATGAAGAAATGGGCTCACCCTCTGGACTTTGTTGCCCTGGCTGCTGGTGTGTATGCCGCGTGCTCGCCGATCTGGACGAACACGACGAGCGACGCGACGGCCACGATGATCGTGCTGGGTGTCGTGACGGCGTGCATCGCGCTCTACTCCTTGGCTCGGCCAGGCGAGATCGCAGAAGGCCTGATGGCGTTGATGGGCATCTTGTTCATCGCCTCGCCGTGGGTCATGAATTTCGACAAGGTCGATGGCATGGCCCTCACGGCCTGGGTCGTCGGCGCGATCGCCTTGGTGGTCGGCTGTGCCGACTACGCCATGGGGCATCGGTCGCATCACGGTGGCGGGTTGACCGTCTAGTCCACGAAAGGATTCATCATGGCGAGGACTCGCTCGGATCATCCCGGGCGAGTCCGGCGCGCCACGCCCAAGAGCGACGTGGACGCTCGCGACCGCATCCTCGACGCCGCGGAGCAGCTCATCGCGAGCGATGGCTTCGACGCGACGCCCACGGCCCGCATCGCCGAGCGGGCGAAGGTCGCCAAGGGCCTGCTCTTCTACTACTTCCCTCGCAAGATCGACCTGCTGCGCTGTCTGCTCACCGAGCGCCTGCCTGCGCCTCCGAAGCGCCTCGCGAGCGGCATCGCGACGAAGGGCGACCTCCACGGCTCATTGGTCCGGCTGGCCCAGAGCTTCAGCCACACTCAGTCGCAGTCGCCGGAGGTGACGACGATCGTGTTTCGCGAGGCCGGCACGCACCCGGAGGTCGGTCAGCACCTGGCGGCGTTGCGCGACGGTCTGGTCGAGCTGACCGAGCGCGTGCTCGACGCGGCCAGTCCCAAAGCGCTCGACCGGCGCCGACGCCATGGAGCCGCGGACACGTACGTCGCCGTGCTGCTGCACGATGCGAACGCGCGCCGGTTCAACGGTCCGTTGCCGGACCTCGATGCCGCAGCCCGGATCGTCGCCGCAGGCCTGACCTCTCCTTAGGGACCGAAGGTCAGGGTCGCCAGCGGTGGTTTCGTTGCCAGACGCCGTGGGGTTTCTTGATCTCGATGTGGCCGTCGGTGGCTTGGCGGAATTGCCAGTTTTCGTCGTGGGCCTGGTGGTGGTGTCTGGAGCACATGAGTGCTCCGTCGTCGATGTTGGTGGTGGACCCGTTGGCCCAGTCGTCTTTCCAGTGGTGGCCTTCGCACCAGCCGGGTGGGGCCTCACATCCGGGGGTGATGCAGCCGAGGTCGCGGTTGGCGATCGCGATCCGCTGTGCGGGGGTGAACAGGCGTTTGGACCGTCCCATGTCCAGCGGCAGTGATCCGCCGTTGAAGACCATCGGCAGGATGCCTTGGTTGCAAGCCAGGCGGCGCAGGTCGCCGCTGCTGATGCGGGTGCCGGTCGTCAGTGTGGCGGCGCCGACCTGGTTCTTGAGGTCTTCGAGGTCGATGTTGACGGTGATCACGGCGGGGGTGCCACCGGTGGTGGGCAGCTGGTCAGTGGGCAACCGTTCGATGAGGTGGGCGAACGCGCGTCCCATCCGTTGCGGGTAGGTGAGTTGATCCTGGTCGCGTTCTTGGTCTGGGGTGAGGTGGCGACGTCGGGGTGCGGCGATCGCGTCGAGTGCTGACTTGAGCATCTCGCCGTGCAGGGCCGGCAAACGTCCACCGAACCGCCAGGTGCCGTCCTTGTCATCGACCATCCAGGCCTCGGTGCGCGCCCACGCCCGACGTTCGCGCAGCCGCAGTGCTTCGTCCTCATCAGCGGCGGCCTCGGGATCTGGCTTGAACGCGTCCGAGATGCGTATCGCCCTCTGGCGTAGGTCCTTGATCGGGAACCGCTTCGCATCAGCGATCAACGTCGACTCGCACGCGTCCCGCTGCTCGGGGGTGACGGTGTCCGGCAGGTCGGCCATCGTGCCGGCGATCACAGCAGCCTGGGTCTCGGCCAGCTCACCGGAGGCCAACGCGTCCTCGGTCTTGGGGGCTGATGACAGTGTCTTGGCGACCCGGACGGACCGGTTGGCTTCGTGCTGGTCGCGGCCGAATCCGCGGGCGAGCACCTCACCGGTGCGGACCTTGTCACCGAGTCCGGCATCCAACGCGCGTACGGCGGCCAGCTCCTGCCCGGCGACCCGGGCCTTGATCCGCCGCAACCGTTCGACCGCACCCCGCAGCAAAGCCGGATCCAGCGAGGCATACGCATCCAGCGGCATCTCGTCCAGGATCGAATCGAGCGCGTCCAGGCAGCCCACCAACGGTGGTGGCTGTGGGACGAGCTCGGCGACCATGATCCCCCGATCACTAGAACATATGTTCGACTGATTCCAATCTAGACCACGCCACCGACACAGTCCATGGACGCAACGCATCATGTGGAAACCCGCAAACGTGCCGATCAGGAGCGACTGACGTCGCCCGAGCCCTTGAGGTGCTTCGTCAGGGTCGGATCGCCGCGGTAGTCCACGTCACCCGAGCCATCGGTCCGAAGGTCGAGGCTGGCCTCGACCCAGAGCTCGGTGTCACCCGAGCCCTTCGTGCTGACGCGCGCGTCACTCGCCGACAGGTCACTGAGGTCGAGATCTCCCGAACCGCTCTGGTCGACCGTGAGCTGCTGCGCCGTGCCGGCCAGCTCGAGATCGCCCGAGCCGTCCGCCTGCACGGTCAACGACGCGGCGTCGACGCCCTCAGCCTCCACATCGCCGGAGCCGGAGTTGTCGAGCGCCGCCAGGCTCGGCACGTCGACCTTGACGACCGCGCGCTTGGCCCCGTGCGAGATGCGCAGCGTGCCGTCGCGGACCTCAGTGCGTACGTCGGCCACCACCTTCTCGGGCGCGACGACCTCCACGTGCAGTGGTCGGCCGACGCGGATCTGCACGTCGGCGGAGCTGTCGTTGGCGATGTGGTTGAACTCGGCGACGTCGCGGACGTCTGTCGTCTTCGGCCCGTCGTCCGAGCACCCGGCGAGGGCGACGGCGGCGACAGCGGTGAGGATGCTTGCGGGGACCCAGCGTCGGTTCGGGCGGGTGAGTGCTGTGTGTTTGGGCATGCTCCAACGCTAGGGAGATCCCGTACGCAGTTCAGTGGGGCGGAATCCACACCTGCGGTGGGCCTAGCCCCACTGCGGTCAGCGGCTCGTGACGCCGTCGATCGCCTCGCGGATGAGGTCGGCGTGGCCGTTGTGCCGGGCGTACTCCTGGATCATGTGGATGTAGAGCATGCGCAGCGACATGTCCTCGCCGTGGCTGTCGAACGTCACGTCGAAGTCCAGGCCCTTGGCCGCCGCAGTCCGCCTCGCGTTGCTCGTTCAGCAGCTCGGCGACGGCGCGTTCGGCGTCGGCGGGGTCGATGACCTTGAAGTCGGTGTCGTCGCGCGCCTCGAAGTTGTGCAGGTGCTCGATGTCCTGCTGCGCGAGCCGCTTGCGGAACCAGATGCGCTCGACCTTGGCCATGTGCCGCACCAGGCCGAGCAGGGTGATGCTCGTCGACGGGATGGGTCGCGACGCGAGCTGATCAGCGGTCAGGCCGGCGCAGATGTTCAGCAGCGTCGCGCGGTGGTGCGCGAGCATCTCCTCGAGCAGTGGCCGGTCCGGCCCCGTCATCGGGCCTTCGGGTGCAGGGGTCGGGGCAGGGACGGTCCAGGTCATACGTCGATCGTGTCATGCGGTCGCGCCAGCCAAACCCGCGAGTATGAGGTCCAGTCCGAACTCGAACTCCTCGCCGAAGTCGTACCCGGGCTTCATGACGTGCTGGGTCGCGAACTCGGTGAGGTGCGGATAGTCCGTCGGTGACATCCGCTCGATCATCGGCGCGGCGATCTCGGCCACGTCCTCCGGCCCGCTCATCGGCAACGTGGCCTCCTGCAACGAGAAGCCGTAGACGAACGCGTCGATCAGCGCGAACGCATGGGCGACCATCTCGATCGAGAAGCTGGCCCCGCGCAGAGCTCCGATGACGGCGTTGTGATGGCGCAGGGTCGCCGGCCCGGGACTCGTACGCGTCTCCATCAACGCGATCGCCCAAGTGTGCCGGCCCATGACCGTTCGGGCGGAGCGTGCGCGGCGGCGCATGCCCGTCTGCCAGTCGTCGTCCGGCTCCGGCAGCTCGATCTCGCTGAAGGCGATGTCGACGATGTCGTCGAGGATCTCCTCCTTGTTGGCGACATGGTGATAGATCGCCATCGGCTTGACGTCGAGGCTGCTCGCGAGGGCGCGGATTGTCAGGGCGGCGAGGCCGTCCGCGTCGGCGATCGCCACGGCCTGTTGGAGCACCCGATCACGGGTCAGGCGCGTCCTGGTGACCTTTGCCGGTTCGCTCACGATGATCCTTTTCGCTCGATGTGTGGTTCACTGTATCCCTAACCGTACTTAGTACGGTTTCGACTCGCCGCAAGGGTGGCGCCGACAGGAGCAGAGATGAGCACGTCAGACCAGGCAGCGCAGCAGGACACAATGCGGGCGGTCGTGCAGGACGCGTACGGATCGACCGAGGTGCTGCGCATGGGGCGTGCCGACATGCCGGTGATCGCGGACGATGAGGTGCTCGTGCGCGTTCACGCCGCCGGCGTCGACCGGGGCACATGGCACCTGATGACCGGCCGGCCCTACCTGATGCGTGTCATCGGGCTTCGGCCTCGCGCGCGGCCCAAGAACCGCGTGCCCGGGCCTCGACGTCGCAGGCATCGTCGAGTCGCGTCGGCGCCGAAGGTCACCCGCTTCGCCGTCGGCGACGAGGTGTTCGGCATCAGCCGCGGCAGCGTTCGCCGAGTACGCCGCCGCCAAGGAGAGCAAGCTCGCCGCTCAAGCCCACTGGGCTCTCGTACGAGCTGGCGGCCGCCGTGCCGGTCTCGAGCGGCACACCGCCCTCAGGGGCTGCACCTCGCCGGCCGCCTCCAGTCCGGCCAGAAGCGTCCTGGTCAACGGCGCCTCCGGCGGCGTCGGCTCGTACGCCGTCCAGCTCGGCAAGGCGCACGGCGCGGAGGTCACCGGCGTCGCCAGCACGTCGAAGCTCGACCTCGTACGCTCGCTGGGCGCCGATCACGTCGTCGACTACACACAGACGACGGGCGACCTGCCGGATCGCTATGACCTGATCCTCGACATCGGCGGCAACACCCCACTGCGTCGCCTGCGCCGGGCCCTGACGCCGACCGGCACGATCGTGTTCGTCGGCGGCGAGAGCGGCGGCAACGTCACGGGCGGGATCGGTCGGGGCATGCGGGCCGCCCTGCGCTCGCCGTTCGTACGCCAGCGGTTCGTCATGCTGGCGTCGAAGGAGCGCTACGACGAGTTCGCGCAGGTCGGCGAGCTGATCGTCGCCGGATCGGTCACGCCGGCGGTCGAGCGTACGTATCCGCTGGAAGGCGTCGCCGAGGCCGTCCAGCACCTCGAGGACGGCAACGTTCGCGGCAAGCTCGTGATCACGGTGCTGCCCCCCGGTAGCGAATGATCAGGTTCGCGTCCGCAAACACTCCGTAGCCGCTAGCCTCCGAGAAAGAGGGCGTCACGGAGGTGACCGGATCGTGAGCACCGACGGCTACGCCATCCAGCCCAGCAGGTCGGGCGACGACTTCCGTCTGCGCCGATCGGCTGTCGAGTACCGCGGACGCCGCAACGAGCTGGTCGTCACCATGGTCATCACGACATTGCTGTTCCTCGTTCAGCAGCCGCTGAGACACGTCGCCGAGGGAAAGTGGGAGAGCAGTAATGTCTCGGCGGGCGACACGGCGCTCCGCCTCTCCCTTCTCATTGATGCGGCGTTCATCATCGCGTACCTGCTTCTCGCGTTCCGGCTGTGCGAGCTGGCTCGCAGCTTGAAGCCAGGGAAGAGGACCTCGCTCATCGTCTGGCTCGGGCTCGGCATCGTCACGGTCGGTGCTGGGCTCGACGTGATCGAGGACGTCGAGCTTTGGCGGAGGAACAGCGAACTGTCACTGGATTTCACCGCGTTGATGCGGTTGTCGGTTGGCGCCGGACTGGTCCTCGAGCTCGTCCCGACGGTCATCGCGCGGTTGCGGCAGTCGAGGCGCCGCAAGAACGCAGTCGTCCCGACGGTCGCTGAGAAGACCCTCGCACCACCCGACGGGACGATGATCTGCTGCTCGGGAGGCGGGATCCGGGCGACGGCCTTCAGCCTGGGCGGCCTCCAGGTGCTCACCGACAAGCAGATCTACCAAGGCGCCACAGACGTCATCGGAGTCAGCGGTGGCGGCTACGCAGCAGCCGCTTACCACACGCTCCGCTGGCAGTCTGGTTGGGAAATCGACAAGCCGGCGTATGCGACGGGGACTCCGGAGCTGCAGTGGCTGAGACGGCACACGAAGTACGCGCTCGACTCGACCGCCGCCGCGACCCGTGCCGGGCTGTCGCTGGCCTTCGGTGTCGCCATCAACCTGCTGCTGATAGCCGCTGCCGTCGGAGCGACGACATGGGTGCTCTCGTGGGTGTTGCTGGCCTCCAACCGGGTCAGGGTGCCGACGATTCGCAAGGAGATGACACCAAGCGCGGACTGGCTGGTCGGCGCCCGATATGACCTCGGATTCGCGCACGACTGGAACTGGCTCGGATGGGTCTGGGTCATCCCTGCCGCGGGTGCGTTTCTCTTCGTGATCGAGAAGGCGTACACCCGCTACTGGAAGCCGCGCCGCTGGATCGCGGTGGTGTCCGAGCGAGGCAGCGTCTGGCTCATCTGGGGAGGAGGCGCCCTCACGGTCTTCGTCCTGGGTGTGCCGGAGCTGCTGGAGGCCCTGAGCCGGTATGCCTTGTCCAGCGACTCCATCTATGCCGATCTCATACGTCAGTTGGGGCTCGTCCCGGACAACCTGTGCAGGTTGGCCGTCGAGTACCGCGGCGAGGGGTGCGGCGTGAAGTCGGCAGGTGGTGCGAGTGGAGTGAGCACGTCGACCCTTGCCGGGACGTCGGTCGTCACGATACTCGGCTCGGTCCTCGCGGTGCTCAAGTCACTCAAGGCCAGCGGCACGACCAAGGAGAGCACGCTCGGCAAGGTGTGGGTGAAGATCAGGGACCAGGTCGTGCCCTGGTTGGCCGTCACGGTGATCGTGCTGATCCTCGTCGTGATGCTGCTGCGCTGGGTCGCGGCCGTGACCTCTGACCCGACGCACCTGGACGACTGGAAGCTGGCAGGGATATTCGGCGTGCTGCTTGCAGCATGCGCCGTGTTCACCGAGCCCAACCGCACGTCGATGCACCACTTCTTCAGGGAACGCATCTCGCGGACGTTCCTCGTCAAGCGGGGGCGGACGGCCGTCGAACCCATCCCGTACAAGAAGCCGTTGCGGTTCTCAGAGTCATCTCCCGGCGACGATGGGCCGCGGCTGGTGGCCTGCGCCGTGGCGAATGTCAGCGACGACAGGTTCGTGCCGTCGGGGCGGGGCTGCACGCCGTTCATCTTCGACGATCAGCGGATCGGTCTCGTGGACCGACTGCTGCCGGACGACACCGGTCGGCCGCCCAGCGCGACGTACGAGTTCGCCGCCGATCACCGCCACCGGGACGCGACCATCCCGGCTGCTGTCGCCATGAGCGCTGCGGCGTTCTCGCCGCTCGTGGGACGGGAGAACGTCAGGTTGGGGCCATATCGGGCGGTCCTCGCCTTGGCCAACGCGCGGCTCGGAGTCTGGCTGCCCAACCCGCTGTGGGTGGATCAGGCAAGCGTCGATCTTCGCGCCTCCCGTCTCGCTGTGCCCGCCAAGAGTCGATCCCAGCACCTGCGCAAATGGTCGTGGTGGGGGTACGAGACGGCGAGGAACGCGTTGACCAAACCCGGCTTCAGCCGTTTGGCCAAGGAGGCCTTCGGCAAGACCTCGTCCTACAACCGCTTCCTCTACGTGACCGACGGCGGACACTACGACAACCTCGGTCTGGTCGAGGCTCTGCGCAGGAGGGCAAAGCGGATCTACGTCATCGACGCGTCCAACGACGACGAGGACACGTTCCGGGCGCTCGGCCGAGCCATCGCCACGGCACGCATGGATCTCGACTGCGAAGTCGACCTGAACCCGCGCGGCTTGCGTCGGCTGGAACAGAAGTACTCGCCCGCCGGTTGGTGCGTCGGACATGCGAACTATGCCGACGGCACGAAGGCGCAGATCTTCATGATCAAGGCGATCAAGCTCGACGGCCTCCCGTGGGACGTTGACACATACGGGACCGACAACCCGTCGTTCCCCCGCACCAGCACCAACAACCAGCTCTACAGCGAATTCGACTTCGAGGCCTACCGCGAGCTGGGCAGCCAGGCGATGACCAAACTGCTGGAGTCGCCGAAGTACATCAACGCGACGCGCCCAAACCTGCGGCAACGGCTGGCAGACGCGGTGACTGGCTGGCTGCCCGGGTCGGAGGACTAGGACTTCCGGGCCGATGCGAGCGGCCCGGTCCTGAAATCGGGTTCTCCACAACTCCTCGCGACAGGCTCTTCCCAAACTCGCCCACGTTCGGGCACTATCGGTTGCCAAGTCACTTCTTCGGGGGAAGAGGTATCAGGAGTGGAATCGTCGACGTCGGCACTGTCCGAGCGCGTGCGCGACCTCGTACGCCAGCGCCGCATCGACCCACGCACCGACGCCGGCTCCGTACGCCAGGCAGCCCTCGACGTCATCGCAGAGCACGAGTCCCGCAGCCTGACCGGTGCCGTACGTTCGTTGGACGAGCCAGAGCTCGTGATCGGGCAGATTGTCGCCGACGTGTCAGGCTTCGGGCCCTTGCAGGCGTACCTCGACGACGACTCGGTCGAAGAGATCTGGATCAACGATCCGTCGCGCGTGTTCATCGCGCGCGGTGGGCGGCACGAGTTGACGTCGCTGATCCTGACGGCCGAGCAGGTGCGTGAGCTCGTCGAACGGATGCTGAGCTCATCAGGCCGCCGGCTCGACATCAGCCAGCCGTTCGTCGACGCGATGCTGCCCGGCGGGCACCGGCTGCACGTCGTGCTCGACGGCATCTCGCGCGGCTTCGCCGCCGTCAACGTCCGCAAGTTCGTCGCCCGAGCCCACTCGCTGGGCGATCTGGTCACGCTCGGCACGCTCGATGAGCAGAGCGCCGCATTCCTCGACGCCAGCGTCGCTGCGGGGCTCAACATCGTGGTCTCGGGCGGCACCCAGGCCGGCAAGACCACGCTCCTCAACTGTCTCGCCGCGTCGATCCCCGGGTCTCAGCGGCTCGTCTCGGTCGAGGAGGTCTTCGAGCTGCAGTGTGGCCACCCCGACTGGGTCGCCATGCAGACCCGTCAGGCCGGACTGGAGGGCACCGGCGAGATCTCCCTGCGCGTGCTCGTCAAGGAAGCGCTGCGGATGCGACCCTCGCGCATCATCGTCGGTGAGGTGCGGGCGGCAGAATGCCTCGACCTGCTGCTGGCGCTCAACGCCGGCCTCCCCGGCATGGCAAGCATCCACGCCAACTCCGCCCGGCAGGCCCTCGTCAAGATGTGCACCCTCCCGCTGCTGGCCGGCGACAACATCGGCTCGCGGTTCGTCGTGCCGACGGTCGCCTCGTCCGTCGACCTCGTCGTCCACACCGGCATCGACCCCGACGGGTCGCGCGCCGTGCGCGAGATCGTCGCCGTCACAGGTCGGGTCGAGAACGACCTGATCGAGTCCGAGCCGGTCTTCGCACGCCGTGCCGGCCGCCTCGAGCGCGGACACGGAGTGCCGCTGAGGCGGGACGCGTACGAGCAGGCGGGCATCGACCTCGACGACGTCCTGGGAGTCGGTCGATGGGCGCCCTGATCGGACTGATGGCAGGTCTCGGCCTGCTCCTGATCGGCTGGACGTTCGCGGAGCCGAGCTGGCGGCCGGCCCAGCGCAACACCCGGCGCGTGCGGACGGCTGGCCGACCTGCTGGCTCGGGCCGGTGTCGAGGGTGTGTCGCCCGCGCAGGTCGTCGGGATGTGCGCTGTCGCGTTCGTGCTGTCTGCTGTCGTGTTGACCGGAGCGTCCGGAGTGCCCGCGATCGGCTTGATCTTCGGGCTCATGGCGCGGTGCACTGCCGATCTCGGTGCTGCGCGGACGAGCCGCTCGCCGGGTCCGCGAGCACGCAGCGCTGTGGCCCGACGCGGTCGACAACCTCTCGTCGGCGGTGCGCGCCGGTCTCTCGCTTCCCGAAGCGTTGATGCAGCTGGGGGAGCGCGGCCCTGAGGGTCTCCGAGCGCCGTTCCGGCAGTTCGGTCGCGACTACCAGGCGACCGGCCGCTTCCATGACTCGCTCGACCTGCTCAAGGAGCGACTCGCCGATCCCGTCGGCGATCGTGTCATCGAGGCGCTTCGTATCGCGCGCGACGTCGGCGGCGGCGACCTCGGCCGCATGCTCCGCTCGCTGTCCGGATTCCTGCGCGACGACCTCCGCACGCGTGGCGAGCTCGAGTCCCGGCAGTCGTGGACCGTCAACGGCGCTCGCCTCGCGGTCGGAGCGCCGTGGGCAGTCCTGCTGTTCATGTGCCTGCAGCAGGACGTCGTCCAACGTTTCGCCACCACGGCCGGCCTGGTCGTGCTCGCGAGCGGCGCCGTGCTCTGCGTCGTGGCCTACCGGCTCATGCTCTGGATCGGTCGGCTGCCCACCGAGCGGCGGATCCTCGCATGACGGGCGCGCTGATCGGCCTGCTGCTCTCCGCCGGGTTGCTGCTGGTCGCCTCCGGCTGGGCGCGCACGCGGCGTCCGTCGCTCGACCAACGTCTGACCCCCTACGTACGCGACGTGCATCCGTACGCCGTGCTGCCCGGCCGGTCCCACGGCGTGGTCGAAGCGGTGTTCGGGCCGTCGATCCGCAGGACGAGTCAGGTCGTGGGCGATCTCGCTGGGCGGTTCCGCGAGCGTCTCGCGGCGACTGGTCCGACTGGGCTCGCCGATGACGCTCGAAGACTTTCGGATCCGTCAGGTGCTGTGGGGTGTCGGCGGGCTTGCCGTGGCGATCGCGCTCTCGACGATGCTGTGGACCGAGCGCGGCACCGGCGTGCCGATCCTGCTGGTCATCTGCGTCGTCGGCTTCGTCAGCGGTGTGCTGCTGTGCGACAACCAGCTGTCGAGCCGGGTGACGGCGCACGAGCAGGAGCTGCAGGCGGAGTTCCCGGTCGTCGCCGATCTGCTGGCGCTTGCCGTCGCCGCGGGCGAGAGCCCCGTCGCAGGGCTCGAACGCATCATGAAGGTGTGCCACGGCGCCCTGTCGGACGAGCTCGCGCGAGTCGTCTCCGACATCCGCACAGGGACGCCCATGGCGCAGGCTTTCGACGGGCTGGCGGCTCGCACGGGCGTCACGAGCATCGCCCGATTCGCCGAAGGGCTCGCGATCGCCGTCGAGCGCGGCACACCGCTGGTCGACGTCCTGCACGCCCAGGCAGCCGACGTCCGCGAGGCCGGTCGCCGCGAGCTCATGGAGGCCGGCGGCCGCAAGGAGGTCGCGATGATGGTTCCCGTCGTGTTCCTGATCCTCCCGGTGACCATCGTGTTCGCGTTCTTCCCGGGCTACATCGGACTTCACCTGACCTCAGGAATGTAGGAAGGAACTCATATGTGGCAATTTCGTATCGCATCGCCATGACGAGCGGGGCGACGTGCCCGGCTGGGTCATGATCACCGTCATGAGCGCGGGCATCGTCGCTGTGCTGTCGGCGGTCGCCGGCCCGCAGCTGCGGCAGATGCTGACGCAGGCCCTGTCGGCGGTCGGCGGCTGAGCCGTGCGCGCGCCCGGTCGCGCCGCACCCGAGCGAGGTGCGGCGGTCGTCGACTTCGTGCTGATCATGGTGCTGCTCGTCCCGTTGGTGCTCGGCGTCGCGCAGGTCGCGCTCGTGCTCCACGTACGCAACACCGCGGCTGCCGCGGCATCGGAGGGCGCCCGGGCGTCGGCACCGCTGGGCGCGACACCTGCCGACGGTGCCGCCCGCACCCGCAGCATGATCCGTGACGCGCTGGCCGACCGCTACGCCGACGACGTGACCGCGACACGTACGACGATCGGCGGTGTCCCCGGCACGGAGGTCGTCGTACGTGCGCGGGTTCCTGCGCTCGGGTTGTTCGGCCCTTCCGTCTCGGTCACCGTGCGTGGTCACGCCGTCAGCGACGTCGCGCCATGAACCGTGAGGACGGCACCGCGACGATCGAGTTCGTCTGGCTCTCGATCCTGCTGCTCGTGCCGTTCGTCTACATCCTCGTCGCGGTGTTCGACACGCAGCGTGCGTCGTACGGCGTCTCGACGGCCAGCCGCTCGGCGGCCCGCGCGTTCCTCCAGGCGCCTGACGCCGCGGCGGGCGAGCAGCGCGCGAGGCTGGCCGCACGGGTGGCACTGGACGACCAGGGCCTGCCGGACGCCAGCGTTCACATCACCTGCCTGCCCTCGCCCGCGGACTGCCTCCAGCCGGGCTCCTCGGTCCGCGTCGTGGTCCGTACGACGCAGGCCCTCCCGCTCACGCCGAGCGCGCTCGGCTCGCAGCTGGGAGGCATCACGGTCGACAGCACCCACACCGAGCCCTACGGGACGTTCCGGAGGGAGCGGTGAGGCGCGAGGACGGTCAGATCACCGTCATGACGATCGGATTCTTCATGTTCCTCGGCCTCCTGGCCGTCGTGGTGATCAACTCGTCTGCGGCGTTCCTGCAGCGGCAACAGCTCGACAACGTGGCGGACGGCGCGGCGCTCGCGGCGGCAGACGGGCTGAGCCGGGCCGACTTCTACCGGCGCGGCGAGGTCAGGCTCGACGGCACGGAGGCCCGGCGGCTGGTCGGCGAGTACGTCGCCGGCGACGGCGTCCGGGTCGTCTCGGTGAGCGTCGACGGCGACCAGGTCCACGTACGTCTGGAGCGCACGGTCAGCATGGCGATCGCGCCGCCGGGCTGGACGTCACGCACGACGATCGTGTCCGAGGCGACCTCGCAGCTCCGGCTCGGCGACTAGTCACCCTTGCGGCCGACCACCTGACGTTCGGGCTCGATGAGCGCGACGACGCGCTCGGCGTCCCGGCCGTACGGCTGACCGATGTACTTCTGCGCGATCCGGTCCACGACCTCCCAGGCCGCGTCACCCTCGAGCCACTCGACAACCCGGCCACGGATGATGACGGGGTGAAACGGGTTGTCGGCGGGCGTCATCGACAGGGCGAGGCGCGGGTCCCGCCTCAGGTTGCGAGCCTTGAGCGTGCCGGGGCCCGTGAGGATCGCGATGTGCTCGCCCTCCGTACCGACCCAGACCGGGACCGAGTGCGGAGCGCCGTCGGGCAGGATCGTCGCGAGGTGTGCGGTCGGTGTGCCACCGAGGACCTCGCGCACGGCCGCGGTGATCATCGCTGCACCTCGTAGTGCAGGTGTGTCACGCCGGGAGCCGGGACGGCCTGGATCAGGCGCAGGTTGATGTGGTCGGGCAGCTCCTGGAAGTACGGTCGTCCAGCGCCCAGCAGGACCGGGATCTGGTTGAGCACCAGCTCGTCGACCAGGCCGGCCTTGAGCGCTTCGGTCACGATGCCACCGCCCATCAGGGCGACGTCCTTGTCGCCCGCTGCTTCCTTGGCCGCGGCGACGGCGTCCTCGATGCCGGTGGTGATCAGCGTCTGCCGGCCACCCATGTCCGGCGCCGGCCGATGACTGAGGACGAACAGGGGAGCCGTGGGGTGCGGCGCGCCGTCGTTGCCGAACTGCTCGGAATCGTCGTACGTCTTGCGGCCCGCGAGCGACGCGCCGACGCGTGCGGCCATCGAGTCGAAGAGCGGTGCGCTGGCCTCGCTGAGCTTGAAGCCGTCGAAGACCTGGCTCGGGACATCGCCGGTGAAGAACCAGTCGAAGAGCGCTCCGCCGTCGCCGAGACCGTGACCCGGGCGGGCGTTGCGACCTGTGACGAAGCCATCGACCGAGACCGACATCGCGCTGAAGACCTTGCTCATGGTCGTGATTTCCTTTCGAGTTCCTTGAAGAGACTCCGTGACCGTAGCATTTAAAGTTCCTTGAGGGAACCCCGCGGTGTAGGCTGCTGCCATGCAACGTACGGACTTCGGCACGATGGCCTGCTCGATCGCTCGCACCCTCGACGTGATGGGGGAGCCGTGGTCGCCCTTGATCCTGCGCGACGTGTGGGTCGGGATGAACCGGTTCGAGCAGCTCCAGACCGACCTCGGCATCTCGCGCAAGGTGCTGACCGAGCGGCTCAACCACCTGGTCGACCACGGCGTGCTCGAGCGTCGGCCGTACGACCGTCGGCCGCGATACGAGTACCACCTGACCGAGAAGGGCACGGACCTCATCGACGTCCTGATGGTCATGGTCCGCTGGGGCGACACCTGGCTCGCGGGTGAGGCCGGCCCGCCGGTGCTCTACCGTCACCACGCGTGCGGCGAGATCAGCGATGTCGACCTGCGCTGCGCCGGGTGCGGCGAGCCGATGCATGCCGCCGACGTCGACGTGGAGGCCGGCCCCGGGGCCGATGCCTAGGCCTACTTCACGGTCGTGGAGACCACTTTGGTGACCTTGGCGGTCGAGGACGTGCCGGAGAAGGCGATCTTGACCTCACGCTTGCCCTTCGGGAGCCCCGTCAGCTTCACGGTGGCCCTGCCCTTGGCGAGCTTGACGGTCTTGGTGACCGACCCCGAGCTCACCGTGACCGAGCCTCCTGACCGGGTGCCCGAAGACTTGCGGATCACCTGGACCGCGGCCGTGACGGTGCCCGTGCCGGGTGTGACTGACGCCGTGAGGGAAGCCTTGGACTTGAGCTTGATCTGCACCCCCAGAATGTCCGTACCACTGACCTCCAGGACGGCGACGGCGTCAGCCGACGCCCACGGGGATGGGGCTGCGACGTCGAGCTGATACGTGCCGTCGCCCAGCGGACCGATCTTGAAGGATCCGCTCGACGACGAGCTGCCGGAGAGGTCCGGGTTGCCGGCAACGTCCACGTACGCGCCCTTGATGGGCTCGTCGGAGGTGTCGGTGACCGTGCCCACGATGCGGTTGCCCTTGGTCGTCAGCACCTGTGGCTTCGTGGCGACCGTCTGGCCGGCGTTGACGACGACCGCGGTGGCGTCGTCGCAGAAGTCCGAGGGCGGAGCGCTGTCGTAGCACTGCGGGTGGTACGTCTTGCCGGCGTCCGCGAACTGGAGGTGATAGGTGCCGGCGGGCAGTCCCTGGAGGGCGAACGATCCGTTCGCAGCCACCGGGACGACCTCGTCGTACGCCAGCGGCAGGTCACGGTTCGGATCGATCGGCACCAGCGGGCCGAAGACGTTGACTCGCAGCAGCTGCGTCGTCGCCCCGTCGCCGCGCTTGACCGAGCCCGTGATGGTCGCCGCCTTCTTGACCACGGCGTTGCGGGTGACGGTCTTGCCGGCACGGCCCATGAACGTACGAGAAGTCGCGACGATCCGGTGCTGCGGATCCTTGATCAAGATCGTGTGGCCGACGTACTCGCCGGGCCCGTAGAGGCCGTTGACGTTGATCTTGAACGAGTAGGCGCCCTTGCTGTCGGTCGTGTCGACCGCGAGCCGGGGGCCCTCGTACCCGTCGTCGCCGGTCCAGTACAGCTCGATCGTCGCGCCCTTGAGCGGCTGGCCGCCGAGGGTGATGACGCCCTTCACGTTGCCGGTCGTGGTCGCGGCCGTGCTGGGCGCGACCAACCCCAGTGTCAGTAGTGCGACGAGCATCGCCAGCAGAGCCGACGTACGAACCAGGTGCTTCATGGATTCCCCCTGAGAGTGTGAGTGTCTTCTCGTGGTGATGCACGCGGACCGGGTTTGGTTGTCGTCGGTCGGCACTTTTTTCAGTCAGGCCCCGAGGGCCTTGCGGAGCATGGCCGCGTATTCTTCGGCCTCGCCGTCGGCATACTTCGTCCGGGGCCAGAAGAATCCGCGCAGGCCGTCACCCTTGGTGCGCGGCACGACGTGCACGTGCAGGTGCGCGACGCTCTGCGAGACGACGTTGTTCATCGCGACGAACGTGCCCTGCGCGCCGAGCCCCGACGTGATGGCATCCGCGACGCGCTGCGCGGTGCCGAACAGCGGGCACGATCAACGACTCGGGCAGGTCCGACAGCGTCACGACGTGCTCACGCGGCACCAGCAGGGTGTGCCCCTTGAACACCGGGCGTACGTCGAGGAAGCCCACGACGTCGTCGGTCTCCAGGACGATCGTCGCCGGCGTCGTGCCGGCGATGATCCCGCAGAACAGGCAGTCCGTTCTCCATGGATCGATCCGATCACAGGTTGGCATAGGGTGGAGCGCATGGCTGAATCAGAAGGCACCGACAACAAGTCCGACATGAAGGCCAAGTTCCGCGAGGCGCTGGAGAAGAAGAAGGGCAAGCACCACGCGACCGCCGAGGGTGCAGAGCACGACGGCAGCGAGAAGTCGCACGGCGCCAACGGCCCGACGCAGGCACCGGAGTTCCGGCGCAAGAGCATCTGACCTCTCCCTGTAACCTCGTCGGGTGGCGACACCTGATTTTGCAGAGCAGACCAAGGCCCTCGACTCGACCCTGACGTCGATCGAGAAGGTCCTCGATCTCGACTCGATTCGCGCGGAGATCGCGACCCTCCAGGAGGAGGTCGGCGATCCCGGGCTGTGGGACGACCAGGCCAACGCGCAGCGCGTCACCAGCCGGCTCTCGGCCCTGCAGGCCGAGGTCGAGCGCGTCACCGGCCTGCGCGGGCGACTCGACGACCTCGAGATCATGCACGAGATGGCCATCGAGGAAGATGATGCTTCCGCTTCGGCTGAAGTCGCCTCCGAGTTGGTTCGTATCCAAAAGGCCATCGATTCGCTCGAGATCCGCACGCTGCTGTCCGGCGAGTACGACGAGCGCGACGCGCTGGTGTCGATCCGTTCCGGCGCCGGCGGCGTCGATGCGGCCGACTTCGCCCTGATGCTGCAGCGCATGTACATACGCTGGGCCGAACGACACGGCTACAGCGTCGAGGTCTACGACACGTCGTACGCAGAAGAAGCCGGCATCAAGTCGACGACGTTCGCGGTCAAGGCGCCTTATGCGTACGGCACGCTGTCGGTCGAGGCCGGCACGCATCGCCTCGTCCGCATCTCGCCGTTCGACAACCAGGGCCGGCGTCAGACGTCGTTCGCCGCGGTCGAGGTCGTGCCGGTGCTCGAGGAGACCGACGAGATCGACATCCCCGAAGAGGACATCCGCGTCGACGTGTTCCGCTCGTCGGGACCCGGCGGCCAGAGCGTCAACACGACCGACTCGGCCGTACGCCTGACGCACATCCCGACCGGCACCGTCGTCAGCTGCCAGAACGAGAAGAGCCAGCTGCAGAACAAGGCCAGTGCGATGGTGATCCTCAAGGCCAAGCTGCTGGCGCTCAAGAAGGCCGAGGAGCGGGCCCAGCTCGACGAGCTGCGCGGCGACGTGCAGGCGTCGTGGGGCGACCAGATGCGCAACTACGTGCTCAACCCCTACCAAATGGTCAAGGACCTGCGCACCGAGTTCGAGACCGGCAACACGCAGGCCGTGCTCGACGGCGAGATCGACGACTTCATCGAGTCCGGCATTCGGTGGCGCAGGGGCCAGGCCGCTTAGCCCGGCTCTCGCGGGTCCTGCTGCTTCTGCTCCTCGACCCGCTTCTTCACCCTTCCCATCCCCGGGACCTTGCCCAGCATCACGTTGAGCTCGCGGGTGATGTCGAGCAGGTCGTGCACGTCGGGTCCGACGGTTCGCAGCGTGGTGAGCATCGGCATGATGTCGACCTCGAGTCGCTCCACGAGCTCCGGTAGCTGGTCGACGAGCTTGACGAGCGCATCGACCTCGTCCGGGTGCGTGGTCTCGGCAAGGCGGTCCAGCGTCGGCTGGAGGCGCTCGAGCGCTGGCGCGAACGAGTCGAGCAACGCCTGCGCCCGCGCGACGGTCGGCTCAGCACTGCCGACAGTGCCAGCCGTACGGACGATCAGCGCATCCGCGTTGGTTCGAGTCTCATCGATGCGGTCGACCAGCCCGTCGGCCCTCGAGAGGAGCGCCTCAGCAGAGTCGAGCAAGGCGGCCGCACGGGGGACCAGCGCGAAAGCCTGCTCGACGAGCGCCGGGCCACGCCCGATCAGGGCCAGTGCGTCACGCGGGTCGCCGATCGGAAGCTTCATGGCTCGACGCTAGCCAACCTCGCCCCACGCCGCCTGCCGAGCGGTGACTTGGCGACCTTTCCGGCACCGGACAGGTCGCCAACTCACCGTTCCCTCACGCGATACGTCGCAGAGTCACCGCTCCCGCAGGAGACAGGTCGCCATGTCACCGCTCGAAGGTCGGGGTCAGTCGCCGGAGCTGAAGGCGGCGTCGAAGGCGGCCGTCGGGGCGTCGAACAGGTTGGCCTTGACGAATGCCAGCGCCTCGGGTGCACCAAGGAGGCGGTCCATGCCGGCGTCCTCCCACTCGACCGAGATGGGTCCGTCGTAGCCGATCGTGTTGAGCATCCGGAAGCACGCCTCCCACGGCACGTCACCGCGGCCGGTCGACACGAAGTCCCACCCGCGCCGCGGGTCGGCCCAAGGCAGGTGCGAGCCGAGACGGCCGTTGCGGCCGTTGCCGACCTGCTTCTTGGCGTCCTTGCAGTCGACGTGGTAGATCCGGTCCTTGAAGTCCCAGAGGAAGCCGAGCGGGTCGAGGTCCTGCCACACGAAGTGCGACGGGTCCCAGTTGAGCCCGAACGCCTCGCGGTGCCCGATGGCCTCGAGTGCGGCGTGCGTCGTCCAGTAGTCGTACGCGATCTCGCTGGGGTGCACCTCGTGCGCGAAGCGCACGCCCTCCTCGTCGAACACGTCGAGGATCGGGTTCCAGCGGTCGGCGAAGTCCTGATAACCGGCGGCGATCATCTCCTCGGAGGCCGGCGGGAACATCGCGACATACTTCCAGATCGCCGAGCCGGTGAATCCGATGACGGTGTCGACCCCAAGCAGCTTGGCCGCCCGGGCGGTGTTCTTGAGCTCCTCGGCAGCGCGCTGGCGTACGCCCTCAGGGTCGCCGTCGCCCCAGATGCGCGACGACAGGATGCCCTGGTGCCGGGCGTCGATTGGATCGTCGCACACCGCCTGGCCGGTCAGGTGGTTGGAGATCGCATAGACCTTGAGGCCGTTCTTCTCCAGGATGTCGTGCCGGGTCTGGATGTAGCCGGGATCCTCGACGGCGGCCCAGGGGTCGAAGTGATCTCCCCAGCAGGCGATCTCCAGCCCGTCATAGCCCCACTCGCCGGCGAGCCGCGCCACCTCTTCGAACGGAAGATCAGCCCACTGGCCGGTGAACAATGTGATCGGTCGCGTCATGCCTGTGCTCCTGTCGTGTGGGTGGTGCCGTCGGCGGCGCTCGACTCGACGGCCGCGAGCACGCGCTGCACCGCGAGACCGTCGGCGAACGAGGGGGCCGGGTCGGCGCCCTTGGCGATGTCGGTGACCAGGTCGACGACCTGGTGGGTGAACCCGTGCTCGTAGCCGAGGCCGTGCCCGGGCGGCCACCACGCGGCGATGTAAGGATGCGTGGCCTCAGTGACGATGATGCGGCGGAAGCCCGCGACCGAAGGATCCTCGGTCGCGTCGAAGAACTCGAGGACGTTCATGTCCTCGAAGTCGAACGCGATCGAGCCGAGCGTGCCGTTGACCTCGAGCCGCAGCGCGTTCTTGCGGCCGGTCGCGAACCGGGTCGCCTCGAAGACGCCGATGGCGCCGTCGGCGAAGCGGGCGGTGAAGGCGGCCGCATCGTCGACGGTCACCGGGCCGCGCTCAGCGTCGGCGGAGGAGGTGCCGCCGAGCGTTGCGCTCTCACCCGCGATCGGGCGGGTCTTGACGAACGTCTCCATCAGTCCGCTCACCGACGCGATCGATGAGCCGGTGACGAACTGCGCCATGTCGATGACGTGGGCTCCGATGTCCCCGAGTGCGCCGGAACCCGCCAGCGACTTGTCCAGCCGCCAGCTCAGGGGTGCGTTCTCGTCGGTCAGCCAGTCCTGGAGGTACTGGCCGCGGACGTGCCGGATCGTGCCGAGCCGTCCCGATGCGACGAGCTGCCGGGCGAACGACACGGCGGGCGTACGCCGGTAGGTGAAGCCGACCATCGCGCGTACGCCGTGCTTGGCTGCCTCGGTCGCGGCTGCCGCCATGGCCTCTGCCTCGGCGACGGTGTTGGCGAGAGGCTTCTCGCACAGGACGTGCTTGCCGGCCTCGAGCGCCGCGATCGCGATCTCGGCGTGCGTGTTGCCGGGCGTGCAGATGTCGATGACGTCGATGTCGTCGCGGGTCAGGAGGGCGCGCCAGTCGGTCTCGACGGACTCCCAGCCGAACCGGCGGGCGACGTCACCGGCGGCATCCTCGTTGCGTCCGCAGATCGCCCTCAGACGCGGGTGGAGCGGCAGGTCGAAGAATGCGGGGGCCGTGCGCCAGGCCTGGGAGTGGGCGGCGCCCATGAAGGCGTAGCCGACCATGCCGATCCCGAGGTCGGAATGAGTGTCGGTCATGTCCCTGCTCTCGTGTGTCGTGGTTTCGGTGGAAAGGGTGGCGGAGGGGGTCCGTGGTGGAGGCCACGGACCCCCGGCCGATCAGGACTCGAAGGCCGACTTGAGGTACGTGTCGACGTTGTCCTTGGTCACCACGGGTGCGGACAGCTTGAGCTGACGCGGCACCTCGATCTCCGAGAGATCCGACATCGACTTGCCCTGGACCAGCAGGCGGGCGAGCTTGATGCCGTCGGCGGCCTGGGTCGACGGGTAGATGACCGTCGCCTTGAGCACCGTGTTGTCGGCCTTGATGTCGCGCATGACGTTGGCCGAGCCGGCGCCGCCGATCATCGTGAACTCGTCGCGGTTGGCGTTCTTGATCGCCGCGAGCACGCCGACACCCTGGTCGTCATCGTGGTTCCACAGGTAGTCGATCTTCGGAGCAGCCTGCAGGAGGTTCGACGCAGCCTTCTCGCCGGACTCGACGGTGAACTCGGCAGCGACGCGGTTGTTGACCTTGAGGCCGCACTTCTTGAGCGCGTCCGCGAAGCCCTGCGACCGGTCCTGCGTCAGGGGCAGCGAGTCGATGCCGGCGATCTCGGCGACGACCTTGCCCTTGGCACCCTTGGCGTCGTCACACACGAACGTACCGGCGGAGACACCCATGCCGTAGTTGTCACCCAGCACCGTGGTGCGGGCGGCGAACGGTGAGTCGAACTCGCGGTCGACGTTGATCACGACGATGCCGGCGTCCATGGCCTTGCGGGCCACCGACGTCATCGCAGCACCGTCGAACGGCAGCAGGACGATCGCGTCGACCTTGTCGTTGATGAACGTCTCCACCTGCGAGATCTGCAGGTTGACGTCGTTGGTGCCCTCGGCGACCTTGAGCGTGATGTCGTCGTACTGCTTGGCCTGGGCGACGGCTGCCTTGGTGATGGCACCCATCCAGCCGTGGTCGGCGGCCGGCGCCGAGAAGCCGATGACGACCTTCTTGCCGGTCTTGTCGTTGTCGGTGTTGCTCTTGCTGACCTTGGAGTCGGAGTCGCCTCCGTCGGAGCTGTTGCCGCAGGCACCAAGGACGAGCGTGGCAGCGGCAAAGGCACCGACGATCGCGAGACCGCGACGGCGACGATGGAGGAACGTGGACATGTGGAACTCCTGTTGTGGTGGGGGGCGGACGGGCTTGGAGAAGTCAGGTCTTGCGGTCGGCGATTCGCTGCTGGAGGAGCACGGCGATCACGATGATCACGCCGTTGGCGACGGCCTGGGTCGACGTCGACAGGTTGTTGAGCGTGAAGACGTTGGTGAGGGTCGTGAAGATCAGGACGCCGAGCAGTGTGCCGGTCACGGTGCCGCGGCCGCCGCTGAGCAGCGTGCCGCCGATCACGACGGCTGCGATGGCCTGGAGCTCGAGGCCCGTGCCGTGGGTCGAGGACCCGGTCGTCGTGCGCGACATCAGCATCACCGCGGCGATGCCGCAGGTCAGGCCCAGCAAGGCGTACAGGTAGACGGTGTGCCGCTGCACCTTGATGCCGGCGAGTCGGGCGGCCTCGGGGTTGCCGCCGACCGCGAACGTGCGGCGGCCGAACGTCGTGCGGTTGAGCAGGAACCAGCCGGCGACGGTGACCGCCGCGAAGATGATGACGATGAAGGGAATGCCCAGGGGCTCGCTGCCGAAGAAGTCGGTGAATCCCTGGTTGCGGATGATCTGGGTCTTGCGGTCGGCGATGACCTCGGCAAGACCGCGGGCCGACGCCAGCATCGCGAGTGTCGCGATGAACGGCACGACCTTGCCGTAGGCGATCAGGATGCCGTTGATCAGGCCGGCACAGGTGCCGACCAGCAGAGCGCTGAACACCATGGCGATCCACCCGATGCTGTCGGCCATGTCCTGCGTGCCGGTCGTGGTGGCCCACACCGAGGCGAGAGCCAGGATCGCGCCGACCGACAGGTCGATGCCACCGCCGGTGATCACGAATGTCATGCCGATCGACACGACGCCGACGACGGCCGCGAGGCGCAGGATCGTCAGCAGGTTGTCGGTGCTGGCGAAGCGGTCGCCCGCGGTGATGATGCCGACGACGCACAGGATGATCAGGGCGATGATGAGGCCGAGGTTGCGAGCAATGCTGAGCGTGCCGTTGCGGTCACCTCCGGTGGGTGCGGGCACCGTCAGCGAGGGGTCGTTCTGAAGGGAGGCGCTCACGCGATGTCTTCTTCCTGGATCGGGGTCGATTCGTGCTCGGCAAGGATCCGGTCGAGGACGCCGGAGGGGTCGATCGCATCGCTCGGCCCGTCGTGGACGACACGTCCGTCGGCGACGACCAGGACCCGGTCGGACAGGCCGAGCACCTCCTCGATGTCGCTCGAGACGATCACCAGGGCGACGCCGGAGTCGGCGAGCTTGCGGATCAAGGCGTAGATCTCGGCGCGGGCACCGACATCGACTCCACGCGTCGGCTCGTCGAGCAGCAGCACCTTGCACGACCGCAGCAGCCAGCGGGCGAGTACGACCTTCTGCTGATTGCCGCCCGAGAGAGTGCGGATGATGCGGTTGGGATCGTCGGGGCGTACGTCGACGGAGCGCGCCGCCTCGTGAGCGGCCCGGCGCTCGGCGCCCTCGCGTGAGATGCCGTACTGCGCGAAACGGTCGAGGCTCGCGAGGGAGATGTTGCGGTAGACCGCGTCGTCGAGGACCAGGCCCTGCGACTTCCGCTCCTCCGGGCACAGGCCGAGGCCGGCGGAGACCGCGGCAGAGACCGATCCGTTGCGCAGGGTGCGTCCGTCAACGCTGACCGAGCCGTGGCTCGCGCGGCGCGCGCCGTAGACCGTCTCGACGATCTCGCTGCGCCCGGCGCCGACCAGTCCGGCGAACCCGACGATCTCCCCGGGGCGTACGTCGAACGACACGTCGGAGAACTCACCGTCGCGGCTGATCGAGTCGACGCTGAGCAGCGGCGGCCCATCGGGCAGCTCAGTCGTACGTCGCGGGAACACCGACGACACGGTGCGTCCGGTCATCAGCGTGATGAGCTCGGAGGTCGGGGTGTCGCGCGCCGGCAGATCGGTGGCGACCGTGCGACCGTCCTTGAGCACCGTGAGCCGGTCGCCGATGCGACGGATCTCCTCGAGGCGGTGCGAGATGTAGATGATGGCCGCGCCGGACGTACGCAGGTCCCCGACGACGCGGAACAGGCCGTCGACCTCGTCCGGGTCGAGGACGGCTGAGGGCTCGTCCATCACGATGACCTGTGCGTTGCGGGACAGCGCCCGGGCCATCGAGACGATCTGCTTGCCCGCGGCCGAGAGGCTGCCGACCTCGCGGGTCGGCCGGATCTCGGGATGTCCGAGGCGACGGAGGAGCTCTCGTGCCGAGCGGTTCATGTCGCGGTCGCGTGTGACGCCGGCTCGCGCGTTCTCGTGCCCGAGGTAGATGTTGTCGGCGACGCTCAACCCGTCGATGAGGTCGAGCTCCTGGTAGATCGTCGCGATCCCGGTCGCCAGCGCGGCCTGCGGATCCGCGAAGGTGACGGGCTCGCCGTCCCACAGGATCGTGCCCTCGTCGACTGGATGGGCGCCGGACAGGATCTTGATCAGCGTCGACTTGCCGGCGCCGTTCTGGCCGAGAAGGCAGTGCACTTCGCCCGCGCGGACGACCAGGTCGACACCGTCAAGGGCGCGCACGCCGGGGAATTCCTTGACGATGCCGCGCATCTCGAGCAGGGGCTGTGGCATGGCGTGATGCTAGTCACATGTTTTGTTGTTCGTCAAGCAAAAGTCTGTAGTCAGTCGACAGACTTGCTTCACAAGCGGCATGAAAGGGGGCATGGTTTACTCATGGCCATGACTGTGCCCGTCGAGCTGCCGCCGACCCTGGCGGGCACGGGAGACCTGTTCCAGCTGCTGCGTGACGGGACGCCCCGCACGCGGGCCGAGCTCGCCCAGCTGTCGTCGCTGGCGCGATCCACCGTGACCGCCCGCGTCGACGTCCTGCTCGCCTCCGGCCTGCTTGGTCCGGTCGGCGAGGCCGCCTCGACCGGTGGCCGGCCGCCGACGCGATTCGCGCTCAACCGGGACAATCGCGTCGTGCTCGCCATCGACCTCGGCGCCTCGCACGCCAGTGTCGCCGTCACCGACCTGTTGGGCCGGGTCCTCGGCGAGAAGACCGTGGACAGCGACATCGCGGATGGTCCCGAGAAGGTGCTGGACCGGGTCAGTGCAATCGGCGTCGAGCTGCTCGAGTCGATCAAGCGTCCCGTCAGCGATGTGGCCGGCGTCGGCATCGGCGTCCCCGGCCCGGTCGAGCACGCCACCGGCCGGCCGGCGAACCCGCCGATCATGCCCGGCTGGCACGACTTCGACATCCCGGCCCACCTGGGCAAGACATTCTCCGGGCCGATCCTCGTGGACAACGACGTCAATCTCATGGCGCTGGGGGAGTACGTCACGTCATGGCAGAGCGCTCCTCACCTGCTGCTCGTCAAGGTCGCGACCGGCATCGGCGCCGGCATCGTCTCGGACGGCCGCCTCATGCGCGGGGCGCTCGGCTCGGCCGGAGACCTCGGGCACGTACAGGTCGCCGGAGCCCGTGAGGACGTCGTCTGCCGGTGCGGCAACACGGGTTGTCTCGAGGCGGTCGCTGCGGGTCCGGCCATCGCCGCCCGGCTGCGCGAACGTGGCCTCGAGGTCGAGAGCTCGCAGGACATCGTGGATGCCGTCGTCGCCGGCGAGATCGTCGCGCTCCAGGCCGTACGCGCAGCGGGCCGTGACCTCGGCACGGTCCTGGCGACCTGCGTCAACCTGCTCAACCCATCGGTCATCGTGATCGGCGGCAAGCTCTCGGAGGCCGGTGAGTACCTCCTGGCAGGCGTACGCGAGGTGGTCTACCAGCGTTCGCTGCCGCTGGCGACGCACAACCTGCGCATCGTCAGCACGTCGGCGAGCAGCCGGGGCGGCATCCTCGGCGCGAGCGCGATGGTGCTCGACGCGGTGCTGGCCCCGCGTGCCGTCGACGACTACGTCGCGAGGCACGCTGCCGCGCAAACGGCCTAGACAGCCGGGTCCAACGCCCGGTGGGTGGCCCCGCCTACACTCGACGGGTGATTCGATTCGACAAGGTCACCAAGACCTACCCCGGCCAGAAGCGCGCTGCGCTCGATGCCGTCGACCTGGAGATCGAGAAGGGCGAGTTCGTCTTCCTCGTCGGCTCCTCCGGCTCGGGCAAGTCGACGTTCCTGCGCCTGATCCTCCGCGAGGCCCGGCCCGACGACGGGTCGCGTCTACGTCGCAGGCAAGGAGATCAACAAGCTGTCGAGCTGGAAGGTGCCCAAGCTGCGCCGCCAGGTCGGCACGGTGTTCCAGGACTTCCGCCTGCTGCCCAACAAGACCGTGACCGAGAACGTCGCGTTCGCGCTGCAGGTCATCGGCAAGTCGCGCAGCGAGATCAACCGCCTCGTCCCCGAGACGCTCGAGATGGTCGGCCTCGAGGGCAAGGGCCACCGCATGCCCGACGAGCTGTCGGGCGGTGAGCAGCAGCGCGTCGCCGTGGCGCGCGCGTTCGTCAACCGGCCGATGATCCTGATCGCCGACGAGCCGACCGGAAATCTCGACCCCGCGACCAGCGTCGGCATCATGAAGCTGCTCGACCGGATCAACCGCACCGACACCACCGTGGTCATGGCGACGCACGACTCGTCGATCGTCGACCAGATGCGCAAGCGCGTCATCGAGCTCGACAACGGACTCATCGTCCGTGACGAGGCCCGCGGCATCTACGGTTACCAGAACTAGGAGACGTCGATGCGAAGCACCTTGAGTGAGCTGCGTCAAAGCCTGTCCCGCAACAAGTCCATGACGATCTCGTTGGTCGTCACGATGACGGTGTCGCTGCTGCTGGTCGCGCTGGGTCTGCTGATCCAGAGCCAGGCCGACCGAACCGAGAAGTACTTCGGCTCCAAGCTCCAGCTCCAGGTCAACCTGTGCACCAAGAACTCGCCGAGCTCCAACTGCCTCGGCGGTGTTGCCACGGACGACCAGAAGAAGGCCGTTCAGGAAGCGCTGCGCGAGAACCCGCGAGGTCAAGTCGTTCGACGTCCGTACGCCGAGCGACAACTACGACCGGGCCCGTGCGCTGCTCGGCCAGTCCGACACCGGCCGCAAGCAGCTCGAGACGCTCGGCCCGGAGTCGTTCCCCGAGTCCTACTTCGTGACGCTCAAGGACGCCGACAAGTACGACGGGGTCGTCAGTCAGGTCTCGGGCATGGACGGCGTCGGCAACGTCAACTCGCTCAAGAAGCTGCTCGGCCCCTTGTTCGACTTCCTCAAGAACATGAAGATCGCGGCGTGGGCTGTGGCGCTGCTCCTGCATCGTGGCGGCGATCCTCCAGGTGTCCAACACGATCCGGATGACGGCCTACGCCAGACGGCGCGAGATCGGCATCATGCGGTTGGTGGGCGCCTCGAGCTGGCACATCCAGCTGCCGTTCGTCCTCGAGTCGTTGCTCGCGGCGCTCCTCTCGGCCGCTTTGGCTGCCGCAGGACTGGGCGCGTTCATGTACTTCATCGTCTACCGCTACCTGCGGCACACGCTCGGCCAGCTGACGACCTGGGTCGGGTGGCACGAGGCGCTGATCGTCGTCGGGCGGGACGACGGTGCTCGCCCTGGCGCTCGCGCTGGTCCCGACACTGGTGATGACCCGCAAGTACCTCGACGTCTAGCCACTTCCGGTCGGCGTGAGCCACTCCCGGGCGGCGAAATGCTTCTCGGTGTGACTGATGTGACGTAAGGTGCGGAAGAGACAACCGACGCGTCCTCCCTCGGGAGGCTCTTCCCCGAGGTCGAGGTCATGTTTTCCACCACCCGCAAGGCCGCCACGGCGGTGCTGCTGATGGCATCGCTGATCGCCGCACTGGCGACCCCGTCCTTCGCCGACAAGAAGGACGATCTCGAGAAGCAGAAGAAGGGCGTCAGCGGCAAGATCGGCGACGCCAAGAAGGATCTCGAGCTCTCGACCAAGAAGTACGCCAATGCCGTCGCGGCCCTCAAGCTGGCCCAGGGCAAGCTCGACGCCGCGCAGTCCACGCTCAGCAACACGCGCGGCGCACTCGCCACCGCCAAGGCGCGGGACGCCGAGATGCAGGCCAAGCTGACCTCGACCGAGGCCGAGCTCGACGCCGCTGTCGCCCGGCTCAGCAAGGGCAAGGCCGAGCTGCGCAGCTCCGAGTCCAAGGTCGAGCAGTTCGCGGTGCAGAACATCGAGCAGGGCGATCCGGGCATGCGGGCGTTCAGCAGCCTGCTGCAGGGCGAGGACCCCAACGCGTTCTCCGAGCAGATGAGCCTCAACGACGCGGTCAGCGACGACCAGCTCGCGACGATGCAGAGCCTCGCGGCGACGCGCGTGATCCTCGAGGTCAACCGCGACCGGGTGACCAAGCTGCGCGACCAGGTCAAGGCGCAGCGCGAAGCCGCCGCCGCCAACCTCGTCCGCAAGCAGAACCTCGAAGCGGCCGCCGAGGCCCAGAGGGCCGAGGTGGTCGAGCTCGTCACGCGCCCGCCGCGGAGCGCGCGAACACCGCCGGCGAAGCTGCGCGCCGAGGACAAGAAGCAGCTCGCCTCGCTGGAGTCCGAGCGCAACAGCCTCGAGGCCACGCATCCGGGCTCTGACGCCCAAGCAGGTCAAGGACGCCGGCGGCGACGGCGGCGGCACGCTGTCGTACCCGGTCAGCGGATACCCGATCACCTCGCCGTACGGGATGCGCTTCCACCCGGTGCTGCACGTCTGGAAGCTGCACGACGGCACCGACTTCGGCGCCCCCTGCGGGACGACCGTGCGCGCGGCTGCCGGTGGCACGGTCCTGCAGACGTACTACAACGGCGGCTACGGCAACCGGATCATCCTCAACAACGGCCGGATGCGCGGCAAGGGCGATCGTCACGACGTACAACCACCTGACCCGCTGGATCGTCAGCCCCGGGCAGCACGTCAAGCGCGGCCAGACGATCGGCTACTCCGGCACGACCGGCTACTCGACCGGCTGCCACCTGCACTTCATGGTGCTCGTCAACGGCTCGACCGTGAACCCCATGGGCTGGCTGTAGGAGCGCCAGCCTCACTCCCCGGCTCGCTGGAGCTCGCCGCGGCCGGCCTGCCGGGCTCCGCCCGGCCACATCTTTCGTGAGAGCATGGTGACGTGGCCAAGGAAACCGGGCGCAAGCTCGTTGCGCAGAACAAGAAGGCGCGCCACGACTATCACATCGAAGACACCTTTGAGGCCGGACTGGTCCTCACCGGCACCGAGGTGAAGTCGTTGCGTGCCGGTCGCGCATCCCTCGTCGACGGGTTCGGCGAGATCGAGCGCGGTGAGGCGTGGCTGCTGCACGTCCACATCCCCGAGTACACGCAGGGCACCTGGACCAATCACGAGACCCGCCGGCGGCGCAAGATGCTGCTCAACCGGCAGGAGATCGACCGCATCGAGCGCCGTACGTCCGAGAAGGGCCTGACGATCGTCCCGCTCTCGCTCTACTTCAAGGACGGCCGCGCCAAGGTCGAGATCGCGCTGGCCAAGGGCAAGAAGACGTACGACAAGCGGCACGCCATCGCCGAGCGCGACGCGACCCGTGAGGCAGAACGGGATCTCGGGCGCCGGCTCAAGGGCATGTAGCGGTGGCTTCTGGAGGATGCCGACCTGCCGGCGTACGCCGCGAGGCTTGGCATCCCCGGAATCGTCGACGTCCACACGCACTTCATGCCGCCGGCGATCCTCGCCAAGGTGTGGGCCTACTTCGACTCGGCCGGGCCGCTGCTCGGGCGGCCGTGGCCGGTGACCTATCGCGGCAGCGACGACGAACGCGTCGAGCAGCTGCGGGCGATGGGCGTCAAGAAGTTCTCGGCGCTGTCGTACGCCCACAAGCCCGGCATCGCCGGGTTCATGAACGACTGGACGCGCGAGTTCGCGGCTCGTACGCCCGACGCGCTGCTGCTCGGCGACGTTCTATCCCGAGCCCGAGGCCGCGACGTACGTGCCCGAGCTCATCGCCGACGGTGTCGAGCTGTTCAAGGCGCACGTGCAGGTCGGTGACTTCGCGCCGAACGACCCGCTGCTCGAGCCGGTGTGGGGTGCGCTCGCCGAGAGCGGCACGCCGATCGTCCTGCACGCCGGGTCCGGACCGGCGCCCGGCACGCACACCGGGCCCGGCCCGGTTGCCGACGTCCTGTCGCGGCATCCCGACCTTGCGCTGATCATCGCGCACCTCGGCATGCCGGAGATCGCGGAATTCCTCGACCTCGCCGAGAGTTACGCCGAACATGCGACTCGACACCACGATGGCATTCGTCGACTTCTGGGGGCTGCCGGTCCCCGACGGTGTCGCGCCACGACTCGCGGCGCTGCAGGACAAGATCCTGTTCGGCACGGACTTCCCCAACATCCCGTACGCGTACGCGCACCAGGTCGAGGTGCTGCGAGCGGCTCGACCTCGGCGACGACTGGATGCGCGACGTGCTGTGGCACAACGGCGCGAAGCTGTTCGGTGTGAGTCTGAGCGCCGGCACGTGAGGCTGGCGAGCGCCGCAGGGCAAGTGGCTGCTGGCCGCGATGATCCTCGGCTCCGGCATGGCGTTCCTCGACGGCTCGATCGTCGGCCTCGCACTGCCGGCCATCACGCGCGACCTCGGCGCCGGTGGCGCCGGGCCAGCAGTGGACCGTCAACGCCTACACGCTCACGCTTGCTGCGCTGATCCTGGTCGGCGGCTCGCTCGGCGACCGGCTGGGCCGCCGCAAGGTGTTCGTCGTCGGCGTCACCGTGGTTCGCGACGGCGTCGGTGCTGTGCGCCGTGGCGCCGACGATCGAGGTGCTGGTCGCCGCCCGCGGGCTGCAGGGCATCGGCGCCGCGCTGCTGACGCCCGGCAGCCTCGCGATCATCTCGGCGTCGTTCGTGCCGGAGGACCGCGGTCCGGCGATCGGCGTGTGGTCGGGTCTCGCCGGGCGTGACGACGGCGATCGGCCCGCTGGTCGGCGGCTGGCTGGTCGACATGGTCGGCTGGCGGTCGATCTTCTGGATCAACGTGCCGCTCGCCGCGGTGGTGGTCTGGCTGTCGATCAAGCACGTGCCGGAGACGACCGGCGAGCAGAACAAGCTCGACCTCGGCGGCGCCGGCCTGACGGCTGCGGGCCTGGCCTTCCTGACGTACGGGCTGGTCGAGAAGTCGTGGATGTGGTCGGTCGGCGGCCTCGTCGTGCTGGCGGCCTTCGTGGTCCACCAGAAGCTGACGCCGCACGCCCTGGTGCCGCTCGAGCTGTTCGCCAACCGGGTCTTCACCGCCGCCAACATCTGCACGTTCGCGATCTACGGCGCGCTGGCGGCGTCGGGCTTCCTGCTGGTGCTGCAGCTGCAGTACGTCGCCGGGCTTCTCGCCGCTCGAGGCGGGTCTCGTCGACGATCCCGGCGACGATCCTGATGCTGCTGTTCTCGTCGCAAGGCCGGCGCGCTCGGCACCCGGATCGGCCCGCGCTGGCCCATGACGTTCGGGCCGCTGGTCGGCTGGCGGGCTGCTGCTGTGGCTCATGGTGACGGACACGAACTTCTGGATCGACGTGCTGCCGGGTGCGATCGTGTTCGGCCTCGGCTGACGCTGCTCGTCGCGCCGCTGACGACGGCCGTGCTGGCGGCCGCGCCTGACATGCAGACCGGCATCGCCTCGGGCATCAACAACGCCGTCGCCCGCACCGCCTCGCTGCTGGCGGTCGCCGCGATCCCGCCGATCGCGGGGATCGCCGGCAAGGACTTCGCCGACCCCGACGTCTTCGACCCGGGCTTCCGCACCGGCACGCTGATCTGCGTCGGCATGCTGGTCGTGGCCGGCGCCTGCGCGGCCGCCCTCATCCATGGCGACAGCCGTCAGCCCGAAGCCCTGCGGCTGAGGACTGAGCCCTGAGACGGCCGTGTCGGGTGGCCTCGGAATGCCGAGTCGGTTCGCGCGGTTGTACAGGAGTAGGATGGTGGCGTTGCTTCGGCAGCGGTTGAAAACTCAAGAGGGGCTGATCGGTTTCGACTAAGGTCGTTCGATTCAGGTGAAGCGGGTAGAGGATCCAGGGTTATCTCTTAAACGATCTCTGGAAACCAACAAGTGCCGATTCAAAGCGCACTGACTTCGCCCTCGCTGCTTAAGCGATAGGTGAAGGGCTGGCCCGGGGGCGTTCCCGCTCCGGATCGCCAGTCTCATTGAGGGGACTTGCTGATCACACGGCGTCGCAGCGTGTGATCGGGACTTTTCTGCGACTGGGCCTGTCGGCGACGCGTTCGTCCGAGCGTCGGGGCCGAGAAAAGCGATAGACGAACTGCACCCGGAGAAGCCCTGACTCAGCGCCATAGGACCCGGGTTCGATTCCCGGCAGCTCCACGAATGACAGAGCCCCGCTCGCCCCGGTTTTGGGCGAGCGGGGCTCTGTCATTCGTGAAACAAGCAGAGTGAATCGAGTGGGCCCCTGACACGCGATGCCGCCTCGCGGCGAAGGCGCCGGTCCGGCATCGCCGGACAAGGGATCCCGCAGCTCCAGCCAGAGATCCCTCACGCCACTCCCGGCAGGAAGCGCACCGCCGGTACGCCGCCGGGCCCGTCCGGGGTGACGACGGCGTGAACCCGGTAGACCTCCGCGATGAGGTCCGGGGTCAGCACCTCCGAAGGAGCGCCGACGGCCACCACCGCGCCGCCCGACAGCACGACGAGCTGGTCGCAGAACATTGCCGCGAGGTTGAGGTCGTGAAGGGCGACGACAGAGGTGACCGGTAGCCGGCGCACCAGGCCGAGGAGGTCCAGCTGATGGTGCACGTCGAGGTGATTCGTCGGTTCGTCGAGCAGCAGCTCCTGTGGAGCCTGGGCGAGCGCGCGAGCGATGTGCACGCGTTGGCGTTCACCCCCCGACAGCGTGTGCCACGAGCGGTCCGCCAGATCGGTGAGCTCGACGCGCGCGAGTGCCTCGGCGACAGCGGAGCGATCGGTGCTGTCCTCGGCTGACCAGGTCGAGCGGTGCGGGATGCGCCCGAGCTTCACGACGTCAGACACCGTGAGGTCGAGCTCGGTCTGCGCATGCTGCTCGACGACGGCGATCCGCCGGGCAATGTCGCGCCGTCGCAGGCGGTGCAGGTCGGCACCATCGAGCAGGACGCGACCACTCGCGGGCTTGCGCACGCCGGCAAGCAGCCGCAGCAGCGACGACTTGCCGGAGCCGTTGGGCCCGAGCAGGCCGAGTGTCGTGCCGGGTGTGACGTCGAGGGTGACATCGCTGACGACCTGGCGTCCACCGACGTTCCACGAGACGTTGCGGGTTGCCAGACTCATACGGGCCTCTTGCGTCGATAGAGGATCACGGCGAACGCGGGCACCCCGACCAAGGCCGTGACGACGCCGACCGGGAGCTCCTGCGGACTGAACACCGTACGAGCGACGGTGTCGACCCAGACCAGGAAGACCGCTCCGATGAGCGCAGTCGCCGGCAGCAGCAGCCGGTGGCCTGGGCCGACGACGGCGCGGGCAGCGTGCGGCAGCACGAGCCCGACGAAGCCGATCGCCCCGGCCGCACTCACGAGCGTCGCCGTGATGAGCGCCGTGACCACCAGGAGCACGACCCGCACCCATCGCACCGAGATCCCCAGCGATGCGGCAGCGTCCTCGCCGAATGCGAACGCGTCGAGCGCGGGAGCCAGGGCGATGCACACAGCGAGGCCGACGAGGCACACGATCCCGCAAGTGATCACGTCGCTCCAGCCGGCGCCGCTGAGCGAACCGAGCAACCAGAATAGGACGCCACGGGTCTGCTCGGCATCGGCCGACGACGTGACGATGAACGAGGTGAGGGCCGAGAACAGCTGCGTCGCAGCGACGCCGGCGAGCACGACGCGGTCAGGGGTGCCACCGGCTCCTGCCGCGAGCAGCAGCACCATCGCGAACGCGACGACCGCGCCGAGGAATGCGCCGGCCGACAGCGAGATGACACCACCGCCGACGCCGAGGATCACGACGAGCACGGCCCCGGTGGATGCGCCCGAGGAGATCCCGAGGACGAACGGATCGGCGAGCGGGTTGCGCAGCAGGGACTGCATGATGGCGCCGCAGATCGCGAGGCCTGCGCCGCACACGGCAGCCAGGAGCGTACGCGGCAGTCGCAGCTCCCACACGATGCCGTCCCGTATGCGCGAGACCCCCGGGTCACCCCACCCGAGGTGCTGGGCGACGACGCCGAACACGTCGCGCACCGAGACCTGCGCTGGTCCGATCGTGATCGCGACGGCGACCGACAGCGCGAGCACCGCCAGGCCCACGGCCCAGAGCGCCCCTCGGGCACCTCGGACCGTGGCGGCCTGCATGGCCTCGCTCAACGCGTGAGCCCGAGATCGACCAGCGCCTTGGCGAGCTTCTCCGTGCCGTCGACGGTGCGGATCGACGGGTTCATGTCGGCGCCGTTCATGAAGACGTAGCGCTTCTTGCGGACCGCGGTCAGACGCTTGGTCACCGGATTGGACTCGAGGAACCGGATCTTGTCCTCGAGCTTGTCACCGGTCTGCGACTTGCGCCGCAGGTCGCCGAGCACGATGACGGTCGGATCGCGGTCGAGCACGGTCTCCCAGCTGACCTGCGGCCACTCGGTGTGCGTGTCGGCGAAGACGTTCTCGACGCCGACCGTGCGGGAGATGACGCCCGACGAGCCGCAGCAGCCGGCCATGTAGGGCAGCTCGGTGTTGGCGAACCAGTACGCGACCGAGACGTCGGTGTCGGGTGCGTTCTGGGCCGCCTTGGTCATCCGGGCCTTGAGCTCGGCGATGAGCTCATCGCCGCGCGAGGGGACGTCGAAGATCTCGGCGAGCTCGGTGATCTCCTGATAGACGACGTCCATCTGGAGGGGATGGTTGCGGGGGCCGTCGCCGCTCTCGTCGGTGCGGCCGTCGCAGTGCGAGGGCGCCACGTAGGTCGGCACGCCCAGCTTGGCGTACTGCTGGCGGCGGTCGGGATCCTCGTCGTTGAGCGAACCGCCGAACGACGCCGTCACGAGGTCGGGCTCCTCCTGGAGCACGCGCTCGTACGACACGGCGTTGTCGCCCAGACGAGGCACCTTGGCGTTGGCCTTGGCCAGGTTGGGGCGGATCGCGTCGGTCCAGGTCGACGTGCCGACCATGCGGTCCTCGAGCCCGAGCGACAGCAGGATCTCGGTCGAGCCCTGATTGACGGAGACGGCCCGCTGGGGAGCCTTGTCGACCGTGACGTCCATGCCGCAGTTGTCCTTGATCGTCAGCGGGTACGTCGTACGGCCTTCGGTGGCGGCGAGCTTGGTGGTCCCGGCGCTGGGGGAGTCGCTCGTTCCGCAGGCGGTCAGCACCGAGGCGGCCAACATGGCAGTGGCCAGGAACGCGGCCGGGCGTATGAGGGTAGGGAGGGGCATCTGAAGTCCTGTGATCTGAGGCTCTTGCGCGGAGCCTGACGAATGATCCGGCCGACAGGTGTCGGCCGCAAACCAGCAGGTTTTCGGACTCGGGTTCGACCGGATGGTGGCGCCTTCCCAGATCTCGCGATCCAGTGGCCGATGCCACCCCCGTCCCCCTCACCGCTGCGCGTCAGCTCCGGAGTCTCACCGGATTCCCTGACCCAAACGACTGGGTACGACTGGTTCGTCCTGCAGCCTAGCAAAGGGTCACCTAAGTTGGGTGCAGTGGTCGCGTCCCGCGCGCTCGGGTGTGAACAGCACCTCCGACGCGTGCAGCGAGTCGAGGTACTCCCGCACCGCCGAGATGCGTCCGTCCACGATCTCGAACACGCCGCAGTACTCGTTGTCGTACGGCAGTCCCGTGGCCGAGGCGATGCCGCGCACGCGCCACTCCAGGACCGCGGTGTCGCCCTCGGCGATCAGCGTGCCGAAGTCGAACTGCTGCGTGCCCGGTTCGTACAGGGATCCGGCGCCGACGAGGAACGACATGATGTCCTCGCGGCCCCACCTGATGCCGGACAGCGGCAGGTCGCCGTGCAGGCACCAGGTGGCGTGCTCGGTGAAGCTGTCGGCAATCGCGTCGAGACGGCCTTCAGTCAGGGCGTCGAGGTAGCGCTCGAGGACGGCGCGGGCATCGTTCGGATGGGTCTTGCAGCTGATCGAGACGCTGGCCAAGCCCGCTGCTGCTGCCGAGGTGCAGGGAGACCGGCGGCTTGCCCTGAGTGATCACCGCCGCGCTAGCCCGCTCGACCGAGGCGAGGACCGAGCGTGCCTCCGGCACGAACCGCTGTCCGGCCGCAGTCAGGCGCACGACTCTGGACGTTCGCTCGAAGAGGCGCTGCCCGAGCTCTCGTTCGAGGCGGGCGACCTGCCCGCTCACAGCAGGCTGACCGATGCCCAAGGTCTCGGCGGCCACGCGGAAGCTCAGCGACTCCGACACCGCGAGGAAGCACTCGACCTGCCTGATCTCCACCTGCAAAGTCTGTCACCACGGCCCATCAGGAGTGACCTACAGCTCCGTCTCGGTCAGCGGCTCGACCGACCCGGCGAGGCGGATGTCGACGCGCCGGATCTGCGCCTTCGGCACGCTGCTGGAGGCCGAGAGAGATGCTGCCTTGGGGCTCGACGCGGTCCAGGTCGCCGCCACGGTCTGGCGCCCCGACGTGTCCGTGACGACGAGCTCGTAGACGCGGCTGGCGCTGTAGCCGTCCGCCGCGAGGTAGTGGCAGTTCCAGTCGATCCGGGTGCCCCAGGACTTCTTCTCGACCCGCAGGCTGGCGGTCATGATGCCAGGCTGCACCTCGCTCATCGCGACGAACTGCCCCGACGGCGGCTGATCGGCCGACCCCACGACGTACCCGCCGATGCCGAGCCCGAGGGCGGCCGCGACACCGGCACCCGCGACGGCAAGCCGCATGCGGCGACGACGTCGCCCAGCGGCCACAGCGAGGCGGGTCATGAGTCCGTCAGAGGCGGGCTCGACCGGCTCGGGATCGAGGAGCGTGAGGGCTTCGTCCTTGGTCAGGGCCGCGAGGATGCCGGGCATGCCGGCGAGCTCGGCGACAGCCGCCGAGCACGACGCACAGGTCGTCAGGTGCTGCTCGTACGCTCGCCGGTCGTCTGGGCCGAGCTGGCCGAGGACGTAGGCGGCGTCCCAGTCGTGGAACGGGTCGTCGGTCATCGCGTGACACCCCTTTCCTGCATCGCGAGTCGCAGCGCGCGGAGCGCGTAGTGCATGCGTGATCGCACGGTGCCCTCAGGAATCCCTTCCTCGCGGGCGATCTCGGCGGCGGACTTGCCGAGGTAGTAAGCGCCGACCACGGCGTGGCGGTGCTCAGTCGACAACGAGCGCAGCGCATCGGAGACCAACCACCGCTCGAGCGTCGCGTCGGTCCCGTCGGAGCGCGAGGTCTCCGGCAGGCGTTCGCTCGTGACCTCATGGAGGTGCCGGGCGCTGCGGCGGTCGTCGATGACGAGATTGCGCGCCACCGTGAACAGCCAGGCCCGCGAGGCCGCGTCACCCTGTTCGAGGATCGCGGGCCGTTTCCAGGCGCGGAACAGTGCCTCCTGCACGACATCCTGCGCGAGCGCCGGGTCGTACGTCAGCCGGGTGACGTAACGGAGCAGGGCAGGCGCGTGCGCGTCGTGCAGCGCGAGCAACAGCTCGTCCTGGTCCTCGGGCATCAGTCCTCCAGGCACTACAACGGGACGCAGAGCCGATTCGTTCAATGGTTCCCACCATTGAACGCGCGATGCCGCGATCTCGTCCTCACTTCAGGGACGAATGCGTCCTGACCGACAGCAAGGTGGGCGACACCGGTGGCGGCGGGGGTTATTGACGCCTGGGACACCGACGTATCGTCGAAGGCATGTCGACCTTCACAGATGCCCAGATCGAAGAAGCCCTCGACTCGCTGCCCGGCTGGTCTCAGGAGGGCGAGGCGATCGTGAGGACGTACGAGTTCGCCGACTTCCGCGCCGCGCTCGACTTCATGAACCGTGCAGCCGGACCCATCGAGGAGATGGATCACCACCCGGAATGGACCAACGTCTACAACCGCGTCGACATCAAACTCAGCAGCCACGACGTCGGCGGGGTCACCGGACGGGACGTCCAGCTCGCGAGGGTCCTCGACCGGGTCGCCGGCGCTTCCGCCTAGGCCCAGAGGTCGCTGCCGAACTGGAACCAGATCGCGGAGATCACGGCGACGTACCAGAGGATGTTGATCAGCAGCGTCCAGTTGCCCACGAAGCGTGCCACCGGGTTGCCAGGTGCATACGCCCGGAGGTTGCGCGCGGTGACCCACACGAAGATCGGGATCGTGATGCTCCAGACGACCATGCAGTAGGGGCAGAGGCCCTTGATTTCGTAGATGCTCTGGTACTGCAGCCAGGTGACGAAGCCGATGCCGAAGATCACGCCGGCCTGCAGACCGGCCCAGATGAAGGTCGGCAGCGTGACCCGGGCCAGCACCAGGACGCCGATCGTCATGACGATCGCGAAGGCGGCAACCCCGATGATCGGGTTGGGGAAGCCGAACGCAGATGCCTGGTCGGTGTTGATGACGTTGCCGCAGCCGACGATCGGGTTGAGGTCGCAACTGAGGTTCGTCGGCTTGCCGTCGGCCTTGTCCTGCAGGAAGTTGACCTTTTCGATGATGAGGATCGCGGCCGAGAGCAGTCCGATCGCGCCGCCGATCGTCAGCAGGAGGCCCAGGCCCCGACTCGCCAGGGTGTCTTCGCCGGTGGTGTCGACGTCGTCGATCAGATCGGTCATAACCGTGATCCTAGAGTCAACCGGCAAGCCCGGTCGTGCATACCCACTGAGCGCAGCACGGGTCGCGGTGCCAGCTTGTCCGGCGGCGAGCGATGACGGTTGCTGCGCGTCGGGGGATCGCACCTGCTCTGGCGTGGCGTCATGAACACGTGCCCAGGGGATCGAATGACCGGCGCCGCAGCGCCCGAGTCCACGGACAAGGACGTCCGTAGCCATCCGTGGTGCACCGACCATTCCCTCGCCCGCATGGGCAAGCTCGTGTTGGCGGACCTCACGGACCAGCGCTCAGCAATCGACAAGATGTGGTCCGGCAACTAGGTCTGGCAGTGCGGGCACCAGAAGGTGTTGCGCTCGGCGGTCGGTCGATCGCCGAGCGTGCCGTGCCGAAGCGGGGTACCGCAGCGCCGACAGCGCGCCCGCTCCCGGCCGTAGACCCAGCGCTCCTCGCCCTGGCGGGCACTGCCGGTGAATGAGCGGTCGACGCGTGACTTGTTGAGGTCGAGCATCTTCTGACCGCGGGAGATGACCCGGCGGATGTCCGTGACCTGGCCGACCGGACGGGTCGGCAACAGGCCCATGATGAACAGGAGCTCGTTGACGTACTCGTTGCCGAAACCCGCGATGTTGCGCTGGTCGAGCAGCGCGAGGTAGACCTCGCGGGCGGGGTCCGCGGCCACACGGCGCGCGGCTTCGTCGAGGTCGAAGTCGGGACCGAGCAGGTCGGGTCCGAGGTGGCCGACCACCGACTGCTCGTCGTCGCGTCGCAACACCTCGAGGATGCCGAGCGAATAGCCCACGGCCTGCCAGTCGTCGTTCTCGAGGACCGCTCGGGCCGAGTGACCGGGCCGGCGCCACGGCGAGCCGGGGCGGTAGATGTGCCACGCACCCTCCATCTTGAGGTGTGAGTGGATCGAGTGGTCCGGTGTGCGGATCAGGAGGTGCTTGCCGTGACTGATGACCTCGTCGACGACCTCACCCCGCAGGTCGACCGTCGCGAAGGCGGGGACCCGGAAGTCGGTGCGGGTCAGCTCGCGGTCCGCGAGTGCCTCGTGGAGGTGCCGGGCTGTGCGCCAGACGGTGTCGCCCTCAGGCATCGAGTCGCAGGCCCTTGATTGTGCGTTCGAAGCCGGCCTCGAGCAGCGCCTCGCCCAGCGGCGTCGCCGCGACCGGCTGGCCGTCGGCGGTCTCGATCGAGAGCCGGCTGATGCGCTTGGCCCGCACCGTGGCGACGAGTGAGGCGGCGGCAGCGGCCAGCCGGGCAGGGTCGTCGTCGAAGACCAGCGCCTTGCGGCCGCCACGCTCGAGGTAGGCGACCAGTCGTCCGTCGTGCATCACGACCAGGGACCCCGCCTTGCGGGCCGGCCGGTGACCGGCGGACTCCTCGCCTCGCTCGGGCCATGGCAGCGCCGCGCCATAGGGATTGGCCGGGTCGGTTGCGGCGAGCGTCGTCGCCGCGGCGTCGGTCGGCCGGTCGTCGTCGCTGACGTGCCCGCGCATGCGGTCGACCGTCGAAGGCGCGGCGAACTGGGCCGCCCCGAGGGTCTCGATGTAGTAGCCACGCAAGACGGCTCCGGTCTGCTCGAGCTCGCGCAGCACCCGATAGACACCCGCGAACCCGCCCGGCGTCTGCTCGGCCATGACCGACCCACGGGTCACGACGCCGTAGCGCCCCACCAGCGACTCGGTGCGGGCCAGCTGCAGGCTGGTGGGATCGCCGGCCGTCTCGGTCGAGTGCGAACCATCGGCCGCCGACGGTCGGCGGGCCCTGCGACGCGACCCGCGGGGATCGCGTGCGACGGCCGTGGATGCGCGCGCGGGGGGCGGGCCGGGTGGTGCGATGCGCGCCGCCTCGGCCGACGAGTGTGCGCAGGGGTGCGAACGTGTCGTTGCTGACCCGGCCGGACCACACGAGGTCCCAGAGAGCTTCGGCCAGGGCGCCGTGGTCGTCGGTGTCGACGGCGTCGGCGAGCTGGCGGAACAAGAATGCCCCGCCGCCGTCGAGCGCCTCGATGATCGTGGCCTGCAGGGAGTCGGGCTCAGGCGGAGTCGTGCCGGCGGCGCGCAGCACGAGATCGGCCGGGTGGAGCTGGACCCAGCCGTCGTTGCCGGGGAGTGTGCCGGCGCCGGACCACATGACCTCACCGGCGGTGGTCAGCTCATCGAGCATCGCGGGGGAGTAGTCGCGGACGCGTGCAGGCAGCACCAGCGACTCCCACGCGGATGCCGGCAGGGCCAGCCCGACCAGCTGGTCGATCGCGGTCAGCACACCGTCGGCGCCGCGCAAGCTGCCGCCCACGCCCTGCCACGAGGGCAGGAACCGCGCGTAGGCCAGCGGGTCGACGGGCTCGACCTGGTGACGGGCGGCAGCGAGCGAGCGGGAGCGCAGCCGGCGCAGGACGCCGGGCTCGACCCACTCGGTGCCGGTGGCCTGCGGTCGGAACTCGCCCTCGGTCAGCCGGCCGTCGCGAGAGAGCCGGCGCAGCACCTGGAGCGCCACGGAGCTGCCGAGGCCGAACCGGGCGGCGGCCTCCTCGGTCGTGAACGGCCCGTGGGTGCGCGCGTAGCGGGAGAACAGGTCGGTCAGCGGATCGGCGGTGACTTCGAGGAACGCCTCGGAGATGCCCATCGGCACCACGACGCCGAGCGCGTCGCGCAGACGACCGGCATCCTCGACGACGGCCCACCGCACCTCGCCCGCCATCGCCACCTCGATGGCGCGCCGCGACTCCTGCAGCTCGCCGAGCCAGGTCTCGGCGTGGGCTGCGACATCGGGTTGGACCCTCGCTGCCACCTCGGCGGTCGTGAGCGGCCCGAGCATGCGCAGCAGATCGGCCACACCTTCGACGTCCTTGGCGCGCCGGTCGTCGGTCAGCCGTTGCAGCTCGAGCTCGGTGTGCTCGATCACCTGCGGATCGAGCAGCTCGCGGAGCTCGGCCCGGCCGAGCAGCTCGGCCAGCAGAGTCGGATCGAGGGTCAGCGCCGATGCGCGGCGCTCGGCCAGCGGGGTGTCGCCTTCGTAGAGGAACGCCGCGACGTAGCCGAACAGCAGGTTCTGCGCGAACGGCGAGGCCCGCTCGGTCGTGACCTCGGCGATCTGGACCTCCCGCGACTCCAGCCGCTTGGTCAGGGCCATCAGGGCCGGCAGGTCGTAGACGTCCTGAAGGCACTCGCGAGCCGTCTCGAGCAGGATCGGGAAGGTCGGGTGGTTGCGGGCCACGTCGAGCAGCTGGGCTGAGCGCTGCCGTTGCTGCCACAGGGGCGCCCGCGAGCCCGGATTGCGCCGCGGCAGGAGCAACGCTCGCGCGGCGCACTCGCGAAAGCGGGAGGCGAACAACGCCGAGCTGCCGACCTCTTGGGTGACGATCTTGTCGAGGTCGTCGGTGTCGAACACGAACAGGTCGGCGCCGGGCGGCTCGGCCTCGGTGTCGGGGATGCGCGCCACGATGCCGTCGTCGCTGGCCACGACCGAGCCGTCCATGCCGAACCGCTCGACGATGCGGGCGCCGACGGCGAGGGCCCACGGTGCGTGGACCCGGCGGCCGAAGGGTGAGTGCAGGACGACTCGCCAGTCGCCCAGCTCGTCGCGGAATCGCTCGACCAGCAGGGTGCGGTCGGACGGCACCTGACCTGTCGCCTGCTTCTGGTCGCTGAGGTAGGCGGCGAGGTTGTCGGACGCCCGGCGGCCGAGGCCGAGGGTGGACGTACGCTCTGCCAGCTTGGCCGGCGAGAGGTTGGCTGCTTCACGGACGAACCCGCCGATCGCCTCGCCGAGCTCGTAGGGGCGGCCGATCGCATCGCCCTTCCAGAACGGCAGCCGGGCCGGCTGGCCGAATGCCGGCGTGACGATGACCCGGTCGTGCGTGATCTCCTGGATCCGCCAGCTCGTCGCGCCGAGCGCGAACACGTCGTTGATGCGCGACTCGTAGACCATCTCCTCGTCGAGCTCGCCGACCTTGCGGCTGCCGCCGGACTCGTCGGTGCCGGCGGCGAGGTTGACCGAGAACATGCCGCGGTCGGGGATCGTGCCGCCGCTCGTCACCGCGAGGCGCTGGGCGCCTGGGCGGCCCGTGAGCGTGCCGGCGTCGCGGTCCCACACGAGTCGAGGCCGCAGCTCGGCGAACTCGTCGGACGGATAGCGGCCGGCCAGCAGGTCGAGCGTCGCGTCGTAGGCCGACCGCGGCAGCGTCGCGAACGGAGCACTGCGACGAACCGTGTCGAACCACTCCTCGACATCGACCGGCTCGAGCGCCGTCACGGCGACGGTCTGCTGGGCCAGGATGTCGAGCGGATTGGCCGGTATGTCGAGGCGTTCGATCAGTCCCTGCTGCATGCGCGACGTGGTGACCGCCGCGCCGAGGAGGTCTTGTCGCGAGGTGGGGTAGGTGACGCCCTGGGAGATCTCGCCGACCTGGTGGCCGGCGCGGCCGACGCGCTGCAGACCGCTGGCCACCGACGGCGGCGAGGAGACCTGGATGACCAGGTCGACGGCGCCCATGTCGATGCCCAGCTCGAGGCTCGACGTCGCGACGACGCAGCGCAGCTGTCCGGTCTTGAGGTCGTCCTCGATCAGCGCGCGCTGCTCCTTGCTGACCGAGCCGTGGTGCGCGCGGGCCAGGATCGCCTCGGCGCCGCCCTGTCCGGGACGCGTCTGCGCGCTGCCGCCCATGAGCTGCGCCGGTGGCGCGGCTCGAGCCCGACGGGACGGCATCGGCGCCGAGGTGGGCGGCGTAGGCCTCGTTGAGCCGGGCCGTGAGGCGCTCGGCGACACCACGGGAGTTGACGAAGATGATCGTCGAGCGGTGGTCGAGGACGCGGCGCATGACGGCGTCCTCGACGTGTGGCCAGATGCTGCCGCGCGGCTGCTCGTCGTCGTCGAGCGCCCGGCCGCCGCTGCCCTCGTCGCGTGGAGGTGCCGGAATGCTGGTCATGTCGTCGACCGGGACCTCGACCTCGAGCGCCAGGCGGGTCGCGGACTCCGGAGCCACGACCGTGACGCGCGCGGAACCGCCGAGGAAGCGGGCGACCTCGTCGTGCGGGCGGACGGTCGCGCTGAGGCCGATGCGGCGAGCCGGCGTCGGCCAGCAGGGCGTCGAGGCGTTCGAGTGACAGGGCGAGGTGCGCGCCGCGCTTGGTGCCGGCGACGGCGTGGATCTCGTCGACGATGACGGTCTCGACCGTGCGCAGGGTCTCGCGCGCCGCCGAGGTGAGCATGAGGAACAGCGACTCGGGCGTCGTGATGAGGATGTCGGGCGGATGCGTCACGAGCGCTCGGCGGTCGCGCTGGGTGGTGTCGCCCGAACGTACGCCGACCGTGACCTCGCGGAACTCGTCGCCGCGCCGGGCCGCGGCCTGGGTGATGCCGACGAGCGGGGAGCGGAGGTTGCGCTCGACGTCGACCGCCAGCGCCTTGAGCGGGGAGATGTAGAGCACGCGTGTGCCCGCGGACTCGCCGGCGTGCATGAGCCGGTCGATCGACGACAGGAAGGCCGCGAGTGTCTTGCCCGAACCGGTCGGGGCGACCACCAGGACGTGCTCGTCGCCGGCGACGCGCGTCCCACGCGCCGAGCTGTGCCGGGGTCGGCGCGTCGAAGGACTCGTCGAACCACTGCCGGGTGGCAGGGGCGAAACGGTCGAGCGTACCGGTCATTGATCCATCGTCCCAGCCACCACCGACATGCGCTCGGGACTACCCGCCAGAGGCCGGCCGGACCGATATTCTGTGCATTCGTCGAGACAGCCAGGCTAGGGGTGCGGAGTGTCGGACAAGCGGCTCAAACGCGTCGCCGCGCTCGTCGGGACCACGTTGCTCACGTTGGTCACTGTCGGCGCACTGCTGGGCTCACGATCGGCGGCCGACGACCTGCAGGCCAAGTCCGAGCGCGCCCTGAGCGCTGCCCACCTCGACGGCGTGCGGGTCGCGTTCCACGGCCGCGAGGCCGAGCTGAGCGGCGGCACGCCCGACGACCTCAGCAAGGCCGAGTTGATCGTCGAAGGCATCGAAGGCGTCCGATGGGCCAACGTCGTGTCCGTGGCGGTCGGGCCCACACCCGCGGCGCGCGACACGACCCCGACGCTGCATCTGGGACGTACGAGCTCCGGCATCGCCATCAGCGGGACCGTGCCGGACCCCGATGCGGCGGCGAGCATCAAGGCGAGCGTTGCGGAGGCCTTCGGTGTGGCGGTCTCGGGCGACCTCGTGATCGACGCGTCGGTCGGGTCGGCCGACTGGATCAACCAGCTCCCCGACATCTTGGACGACCTCGTCGGCGTCAAGCGGCTCACGCTCGTGATCGACGGGCAGGGATCACTGGACCTGGGTGGGTCGATCGAGAGCCGGGCCGGTGCCGAGAACGTACGCAGCGAGCTCGACGTCGACCGTCCCGGAGCTGTCGATCGTCGAGTCGCCTGGACGTCCAGCCGAACGGGCTCTCGGAGCAAGCTGCCGCGGTGCTCAACACGTCAGCGCTCCACTTCCCGGCCGACAGATCTACGCTTTCCGGGGCCGACAGACGTCGGCTCGACGAGGTGGCGACCGTGCTGCGGGCCAACCCCGGCGTCGTGATCGCGGCTTACGGGTATGCCGGACCCAAGCACCCGGGCGCAACCGAACGGCTGACCATGGCCCGGGTCGCGGCCGTCAAGTCCTACCTGGTCAGGGCCGGTGTCGAAGGCGCACGCATCAGCACCCGGACGCTCGCGTCGCAGAGCCGGACCGCCATCTCGTCGGACCGGCAGTTCCGCCGCATCGACTTCGTCGTGACGGCGGGCTGAGCGGTGTCCGGCTACACGATCGGCGAGATCGTCATCTGGCTGTTGCTCGCGGCAGCCCTGGGCTTCGCGCTCGGGTGGATCGCCCGCGAGCTGTTCCTGCGCGCGAAACCACAGGCGAGCACCCGGGCCGTGACGCCCGTCGCCGAGACAGAGCCCATCGAGCCCGCCGAGCAGGCGCCGCCAAGAGCGCCGGAAGAAGGCCGCCGCGAAGAAGGTCCGGCAAGAAGGCCGCGGCGAAGAAGGTGCCGGCCAAGAAGGTCGCAGCGAGAAGGCGCCGGCCAGGAAGCCGCGGCCAAGAAGCCGCGGCGAAGAAGGCGCCGGCCAAGAAGGCCGCAGCGAGGAAGGCCGCACCGCCCAGGGGCTCCGACGACACCTGAACGACAGGCCTGACGCGGTACGCCGGGAGCACTCCTTGATGGGGCATGCTGGGCGGCATGAAGTTGCGCCTGCTCGTTGCGGTCTCCGCCGCGGCCCTCACCCTGACCGCCTGCTCATCGTCCGACGGCGGGCCAAGGAGCCGACCACGCCTGACGCGTCCAAGGGCACGGCCAAGAAGCTCGTCGAGATCTCGCCGCTGACGGGCGCGCGCTGCCCAACGGCCGTCCGGCCAACCCGGTGTTCGTCGTCAAGGTCGAGAACACCGAGGGCGGCGCCCCGCAGTACGGACTCAACAAGGCCGACATGGTCATGGAGGAGCTCGTCGAGGGCGGTCTGACGAGACTCGCAGCGTTCTACTACTCCAACCTGCCGTCCAAGATCGGTCACGTGCGATCGCTCCGCGACACCGACATCGGCATCGCCTCCCCGGTCGGGGGCCAGGTCGTGGCGTCAGGCGGCGCCGCAGGGACCTACCGGCGCGTGCAGCGAGCGGGCATCAAGGTGTTCTCCGAGGACGCCGGATCGCCGGGCTTCAGCAGCGACCCGCTCAAGGTGCGGCCCTACAACCGGCTGATCAACCTCAAGACCGTCGCCAAGAAGGCCAAGGCGACCAAGATCCTCGGTCCCTACCTGCCGTGGACGCCGGCCAAGTCGTCGGCCAAGACACCGGCGCCGAGCGGGACGACCCCGGCACCGCCGGTCCAGAAGAAGGCCCGCCGGGCGAACGTACGCTTCTCCAACTCCACGGCGACGAGCTGGAAGCTCGCGGGCAGCACGTGGCAGCGTACGAACGGGCACGCCGCAGCGGGTCAGGACTTCAAGGCCAACACGATGATCGTGATGTTCTGCCGGGTCGGCGACGCCGGCTACACCGATCCCGCGGGCAACCCGGTGCCGGAGACCAAGTTCGAGGGCAAAGGTCGCGCACTCGTGTTCCACGGCAGCGCCGTGACCGAGGTCGTGTGGCACAAGCCCAGCCTCGACGAGTCGATCACCTTCGCGACCAAGGCCGGCGAGCCGTACACGATTCACCCGGGCAAGGTCTTCTTCGAGCTCGTGCCCAAGGGTGACGGCAAGGTCGCCCTCGGCTGACCTCCCTCTCGCCGGTCGAGTAGCAGGCGAGCTCTGCGAGTTCGCGTATCGAGACCTCGGGAGACGACCGAGAAACCTCAGTCGATCGTCGGCAGCAGGCGCAGGCCCGCGAGGATCGTGCCGATCGTGGCCTGGACGTGGTCGCTCGCGGCCTCCGGATCCTCGGCGTCCGCGACGAACTCCGACGCCGAGCGGATCGCTCCGTAGAACACCGCACCGAACGCCTCGTTGAGCTCGCCGCCACCGCCGAGGTCGGCCAGCAGGTCGTCGACCGTGCGCTGCACGATGCCGAACGACGAAGCCCGCTCGGCCTCGGCCCAGCGCTCGTGGCCGAGCGCCACGGGGCCCTCCTGCATGCAGATGCGGCGGAACTGCGGCTCGCGGCAGACCTCGAGGAACTTCTCGAGGCCGATCTGGGCGCGTTCCCACGGATCCTTGGAGGCGTTGATCGCCTTCTCGACGTCGTTGGTCGTGGCCTCCTGCACGCGGAAGAACACGCTCTCGAACAGCGCGAGCTTGCTGGGGAAGTGGTGGTAGAGCGCACCCTTGGTGACGCGGGCCGCCGCCACGACCTCGTCGAGCGACGTGCCGGCGTAGCCGTGATCGGTGAAGAGCGTCGTCGCGCTGTCGAGCAGTGCGCGCTTGGTGCTGGAGGAGTAGTCCTGGCGTCGCGTGGTCTTGCGGGCGGTACGCAGGACGTTCTTCGTCACGCGTGCGTGGTGTGGCATACCCACCAGTCTACGGCCCAAGACGCGTCGTGGGGCGAATCACATACCGAGGGTTTGCCTTTCGACCGACGACTAAAACATACTGAGAGTACGTACCGAGAGTATGGAACTCTCGATCCGACGGAACAGAAAGGAGCACACCATGACCTGGGATGCTTACAACCGTCGCAAGGAAACACTCCGTGACCTGCTCGCGATCGCCGACCGGCGCCGCGACCTGACGCTCACCGAACTGCTCGACACGGTCGACGAGGGCCGAGATGCCTTCGCGAACGAGACCGAGCTGCTGTTCGACCTTCAGATGGCCTGGTTCCAGCGCCTCAGTGGGCAGCTGGACCGCCTCGTCACCGAGAGCGTCGAGTCCCCCGAGCTGATGGCCGTCACGGCATGGGTCAACACCGCGGCAGAGATGCCCGGTGCCCGCGCCCTGCTCGACGCCCACATCCACGAGACCGCGCTCGCCAAGGCGTTCGCCAAGGAGCAGTCGTTCCTGGCCGCGTCAGCCGGCGTGCCGATGAGCCACCCGGACCTGACGACCTATGGCCGCCGCATCATGAACTCCGCACGTGAGTCCGTGGTCGGCGCCGTCCAGGCCGCCTGAGAGATATCCGGTCGCAGACCACCCCGCCTGGCACCTCCCTCCCTCTGGTGCCGGGCGGGGTTATTTCTTTGCCGACCGCGCCGAGCCCAGGCCGGTGATCTGCTCGCCGACCTCGACATCGATCGCGTCGCGGAACTCCGAGCGGAAGATGCCGAGCGTCACCTGGCTCGCGATCGGCAGCAGGCTCTCCACGACGTTGAGGACCCGCGGCCACTCGTCCTCCGGGAGGCCGGCGTCGATGAACGGCTGCACCAGCTCCTCGACGACGTCGTGCACGAACGTGTCCGCGATCGTCCGCAGGTGCGACTTCAGCACGGGGAACAGCGCGATGATCGTCTCGGGCGCGAGGCCGATCTTGACCGCCGCGGCTCCGGAGCGTACGACTGCCGGCTCGATCAGGCGGACCTGGTCGCCGTCGAGCTTCTCGACGAGACCCACGCCGACGAGCGACTCGATCAAGGTGTCGTCGCGGTGCACTCCGGCCAGAGCGGCGAGGTCGTCGCGCGACATGATCTCGGGCTCGGCGGAGTCCGGCTGGTCGAGGATCGCGATGAGGTCGAGGGTGTGGCCGGCAGCGTGGGGGGCGTTGAGGATCGCCTTCTCGATCGCCGCGAGCGTGAACCCGCGTTCGATCAGCTGACGGATCAGCTGGAGGCGCTGCAGGTGCTCGCGGTTGTAGTAGCCCGTACGCCCTTCGAGTCGCGGCGCCTCGATCAGACCGCGCCCGGCGTACGCGCGCACGTTGCGCACCGTCATCTGGGCCCGCGAGGCGAGCTCGTCGACCGTGTACTCCTCGCCGTCCACGGCGTCCTCAGGCATGCACGAATCATAGGCCTGCCCATTCCCGGCGCGCCGAGGTGGCAGGGGGCATCATGGAGGCATGGACACGTTGCGAGGGAGGCTCCTGGTGGCGACGCCGGCCATCGAGTCCGGTCCGTTCATGCGCAGCGTCGTGTTCGTGCTCGACCACGACGCCGACGGCGCACTCGGCGTGATCCTCAACCGGCCGCTCGACTCCGAGGTCGATGACGTCCTGCCCGACTGGGCCGGACTCGTCAACGCGCCCGTATGCCTGTTCGACGGGGGACCGGTCGCGATGGACTCGGCGCTCGCGCTCGGCGTCATCGCCGACGTCGCACCGCCGCTCGGCTGGCGGCAGATGGCCGGCCGAGTCGGACTGGTCGACCTCGAGGGACCGCTGCCCGGCAACGGCGAGTTCGCCGGCATCCGCGTGTTCGCCGGCTATGCCGGATGGGGTGCCGACCAGCTCGAGGCCGAGCTCGAAGAAGGCGCCTGGCTCGTCGTCGAGGCGTTCGACTCCGACCTCATCTCGCCTCAGCCCGAGACGCTCTGGCGCGAGGTCCTGCGACGCCAGGACAACGATGTGAGGTTCTGGACGACATTCCCCGACGACCCCTCCGCCAACTGACCCAGGTGTCGTGAGGACTCGTTAGACTGGCGACGTGGCTTTCTTCGGGCGAGGTACTCAGACGGTTGTCGACGAGCGCACCGACATGCGCACCGAAGACGGTGACCACGAGAAGTTCTCGCACTACGTGCCCAAGGACGAGCTGACCGAGGCGATGATCATGGGTCATCCCGTGGTCGCGCTGTGCGGCAAGGTGTGGGTTCCCAGCCGCGATCCCGAGCGTTTCCCGGTGTGCCCCGAGTGCAAGGACATCTGGGAGAGCATGGACAGACGGCGACGAGGGGGACCCCTCGGGTGACGCGTAGCCAGCACCTCCGGGTCTGGCAGCGTGAGGCATTCGAGCTCTACCAGCGCGCGCAACCGCGCGACTTCCTCACCGTCGCCACGCCGGGCGCCGGCAAGACGACCTTTGCCCTGACGATCGCCGCCGACCTGCTCGCCCGCGGCATCGTCGAGCGCGTCGTCATCGTCACGCCGACCGACCACCTCAAGACGCAGTGGGCGCTGGCCGCCTCGGGCATCGGCATCACGCTCGACCCGTCGCTCGCCGGGCAGGGCGTGCTCGGCTCGGACTTCCAGGGCTTCGCCGTGACCTACGCCGGGCTCGCGGTCAACCCCAACGCCTACCGCGCCCGCATCGAGCACCGCCCGACGATCGTGATCCTCGACGAGGTGCACCACGCGGCCGACGCGCTGTCGTGGGGCGACGCCGTGCAGGAGGCGTGCGAGCCGGCGGTCCGGCGGCTCGCGCTGACCGGCACGCCGTTCCGGTCCGACGACAACCCGATCCCGTTCGTCACCTACGCGCCGCAGGTCGACGGCACGATGACGAGCGTCGCCGACTACTCCTACGGCTACGGCCAGGCGCTCAAGGACCGGGTCGTGCGGCCCGTGCTGTTCATGGCCTACTCGGGCCAGATGCACTGGCGCACGCGTGCGGGCGACGAGGTCGCCGCCCGGCTCGGCGAGCCCCTCGACCGCGCCGCGACGGCGCAGGCGCTGCGCACGGCGCTCGACCCCAACGGCTCGTGGATCCCCGAGGTGCTGACCGCCGCGCACACGCGCCTGATGGAGGTGCGCCGCGACGTCCCCGACGCCGGCGGCATGGTCATCGCGAGCGACCAGGACACGCGCGCGTCAGTATGCCGCCGTGCTCACCGAGATCACCGGCGCCGCGCCGACCGTCGTGCTGTCCGACGAGGCCGGCGCCAGCGCCCGGATCGCCGAGTTCTCGGCCGGCATGACGCCGTGGATGGTGGCGGTCCGCATGGTCAGCGAGGGTGTCGACGTCCCGCGCCTGTCGGTCGGCGTCTACGCCACCACGACCTCGACGCCGCTGTACTTCGCCCAGGCCGTCGGTCGCTTCGTCCGTGCGCGCCGCAAGGGCGAGACCGCGTCGATCTTCGTGCCGAGCGTGCCGCGTCTGCTGCAGCTCGCCTCCGACCTCGAGAGCCAGCGCGACCACGTCATCGGCCGACCGGTCAAGGACGCCGAGGACCTGTTCGCAGGCCGAGGCCGAGCTGCTGGCCAAGGCCAACGAGGACCAAGGCGCGTCGGACCAGCTGGGGGAGTACCGCGCGCTCGGCAGCGACGCCTCGTTCGACCGGCTCGTCTACGACGGCGGCGAGTTCGGCTACGACGCGTTGTCCGACGACGACGGCGAGCTGGACTTCCTCGGCATCCCGGGACTGCTCGACCACGACCAGGTCGCCGAGCTGTTGCGTACGTCGAGGGCCAAGCGCGCCAAGGCCAAGGCGAAGGACACCGCGGCTCCCGAGGCCGATGTGGCGTTCGAGAAGCGCAGCGAGCTGCGCCGCGAGCTCCATGCGCTGGTCGGCGCGTGGCACCACCGCACCGGCGCGCCCCACGGGGTGACGCACAGCCGGCTGCGGTCCCAGTGCGGCGGTCCGCCAGCAGCCCAGGCCTCGGCCGCGCAGCTGCAGGAGCGCATCGACGCGATCCGCGCCTGGGCGCTCAAGGCCTCCGGCTAGCTCTCCTACACCTTGGGGGCCTCAGGGGAGCAACCTGACGTCAAGCGCATCGCCGGGGTGCGGAGCAGAACCGGCGTACGGCTACGCTCGCGGGCGTGACGTCGACCATGGCCCTGCGCACGCGGGTGTTCGCAGCCCTGCTCAAGCTGTCCGAGAAGGGGATCGAGGACGTCGTCGACCTCCCGGCGCATCGGGCGAAGCGGGCCAAGCTGCAGCGCACTCTCGGAGGGCGGTTCGTCTTCGGCCGGGCCGACGCGAGTGCCGTGGTCGAGGAGATCACGCTGGGCAACGGCTCCCGGGCGCTCGTCAACCGGCCATCCGACGCGATCGCCCCGCTGCCGTGCGTCATCAACTTCCACGGCGGAGGCTGGGTCCAGGGCAATCCCGAGCAGTCGCAATGGATGGCCAGCCGGATCGCGGTGCGCAACCGGGCTGTCGTGATCTCCCCGACGTACGCGCTGGCGCCCGAGCAGCCGTTCCCTGCCGGTGTCGAGGACTGCTGGGCGACGCTCGAGTGGGTCGTGTCCCACGCCGACGAGCTGGGCATCGACCCACGGCGCATCGCGGTGATGGGCGACAGCGGCGGGGGCAACCTCGCGGCCGTCGTGGCGTTGCTGGCCAGGGATGCCGGCAGACCCGAGCTGCGCGCGCAGGTGCTGATGTATCCCGGCACCGAGATGTACGACCGATGGCCATCGGAGGATCGCCACGCCGACGCGCCGGTCCTCACGTCGAAGAACATGCGTGCCTTCGCGAGGCTCTACATGGGTGACCGGTATGGCGACGAGGATTTCCGCGCCTCACCGATCAGGGCAGCGTCGCACGCGAGTCTGCCGAAGACGTTCATCCTGACCGCGGAGCTGGACCCGCTGCTCGACAACGGTGCCCGCTATCGCGACGCGCTGGTCGCCGACGGCGTCCCGGTGCGTTATGTCGAGTACGACGGCGCGATCCACGGATTCATGAGTCTGCCCGGCGTCGTGCCGGTGGCGAAGCGCGCGCTCGACGACATCGTCGACTTTCTCGCCCTCACGCTCTGACGGCATTGTGACAGTGTCGGTGTCACGATAGTGTCTCGCCATGCGACGTGATCACTGGCAGCGCAAGATCGCCGACCTCGACCCTGAGACGGAGTACGAGGAGATCGCGCGGATCGCGTCGTACTACGAGTTCCCGTGGGACTACCAGCAGTCGCTTGAGCTTCGCGCTGTTCCGGACGTACGCCGTGCCGTCGATCGGCCGGCTGCTGTTCGACACCGGCGAGTTCGTCGAACGCACCCAGAAGCGTCACGACGACACCGCGCTCGTGCTCGAGGCGGTGCTCGTCGACGGGATGGAGTCGGAGGGCGGCCGCGCTGCGGTGCGGCGGATGAACCAGATGCACGGCAGCTACGACATCTCGAACGACGACCTCGATACGTCCTGGCGACGTTCGTCGTGGTGCCGCACCGATGGATCCGCGACTACGGCTGGCGCAACCCCACGGAGGCGGAGGTCGTCGCCGGGGTGCGCTACTACCAGCGGCTGGGTGCGTTGATGGGTATCAAGGACGTCCCGGAGGACTTCGCCGGCTTCGAGCAGCTGATGGACTCGTACGAGGCTGAGCATTTCGCGCCCGATCCCAAGACGCGCGCCGTGGCCGACGCGACGCTCGAGCTGCTCGTCTCGTTCTATCCACGTCTGCTGGCCAAGCCCGTCGAGGTGTTCAGCCGCGCGCTGATGGACGACCCGCTTGCTCGCCGCCTTCGGGTTCGCGAAGCCATCGCGCCTCGTCGTCGCGATGGCTCGCGGCGGGCTGCGGGTGCGTGGCCGGCTCGAGCGCCTGCGCCCACCGCGGCGAAAGCCCCGGTATGCCAGGGACCTCAAGCGGGTCAAGAGCTATCCCGGCGGGTTCCTGGTCGAGCGGCTCGGCACGTTTCCCGCGACGATGCCGGAGATGGACGAGTCCGTCGTCTGAAACAACGACCGGGGGCGAGCGGGAAGTATCGGGGCGGGTCTCGCGTTGCCACTGACGTGAGACTTTCCGTGCTCGATCTCGTCCCCGTACGTTCCGACCAGTCGAGCGGTGACGCCCTCGCTGCGACGGTGTCGCTGGCGCAGGTCGCCGATCGCCTCGGCTTCACCCGCTACTGGGTTGCCGAGCACCACAACATGCCGGCCGTCGCCGCGACCTCGCCGCCGGTGCTGATCGCGATGCTCGGCGCGCAGACCACGTCGATCCGACTGGGCTCCGGCGGGGTCATGCTGCCCAATCACGCCCCGCTCGCGGTCGCCGAGCAGTTCGCGCTGCTCGAGGCGGCCAACCCCGGTCGCATCGACCTCGGCATCGGTCGCGCGCCCGGGTCCGACCCGGTCACCTCGATGGCACTGCGCGGTGCGGCAGGTCGCGATGACACGGACATCGAGAACTTCCCGCAGTACCTCGACGACGTCGTCGCACTGATGGGTGCCGAGGGCGTACGTGTTGCTGTGCCGCGCCAGAACTACGTCCTCAAGGCCACCCCGGCGGCGACCACCGAGCCGCGGATGTGGCTGCTCGGCTCGTCGATGTACTCAGCACACCTCGCGGCCGCCAAGGGGCTTCCGTACGTCTTCGCGCACCACTTCTCCGGCCAGGGGACGGCCGAGGCGCTGCAGGTCTACCGCTCGGAGTTCCAGCCCAGCGACCTGGCCCCCGAGCCGGTCACGTTCCTGACGGTCAACGCGTCGGTCGCCGAGACCGAGCGAGAGGCGGCCGCGCTGATGCTGCCCAACCTGCAGATGATGGCGCGCCTGCGTACGGGGCAGCCACTCACGGCGCTCGATCTGGTCGAGGACGCGCAGGCTGCGGAGCTGCCGCCGCAGGTCGAGGCGATGATCAGCTCGGGCCTGGCCCGCGCCGTCGTCGGCACGCCCCAGCAGGCGGCGGACCAGATCCAGGAGCTGGCATTCACGTTCGGAGTCGACGAGGTCATGGTCAACCCCGTGGCTTCAGCTCGCCGCGGCACGGATCCACGTACGGCACCAGGTCGCGAGCAGACGCTGGAGCTGCTCGCGAAGGAGCTGCTCTAGAGCTCGACGTACATCACGTGGAGCCCGATGCGGCCCAGCGTCGGGTGCTCGAACTCACGGATCTGCATGCTCAGAACCAGATGCTGAGGAACGGCGCGACGGGGGAGCGGAACAGGGCCTCGAGCTGCGCCGCGTCGCCGCTCAGGCGTCCGGCTGCGGCGAGCATGAGTGGTGAGACGCCGCCGAGGTAGCTCGTCCGCGAGCTCCTGGACCGTCAGGGAGACGTCGGCCGGTTCGTCGGTCGCTGTGACGGCCGCGGTGCCGGTGGCGTCGACCTCGATGGCCCACGTGCCGTCAGCTGCCCCGAACGGATCGGCGACGCGGAGCACCAGGCGCCCGGGGCTGGCGTAGGTGCGCGCCTCGAGGGCTGCGGGGACGTCGAGGATGCGGATCCAGAGGTGGTCGAGCTCGGCGACCTTGACGGCGCGGAAGTCCGAGACCATCCAGCGCACCGGCTCGTCGACCGGCCGCAGGTGCGCCCGGACCTCGGAGACGAGATCCATCTCCAGCACGAAGCGCCACAGCGCGGCGTAGGCATCGTCGGTCGCCGTCACGAGGTGCAGCAGGTCGAGCCGGTGCTGGGTGAAGTCGTCGGGGTTCTCGGTCAGCTTGTAGCTCGCGAATCCCTGCATCTGGCCGGCCTCGTCGTCGTAGCGGACGAATCGCTGTTTCTTGGCGTCCTCGTCATCGACCATCAGGCCGAGCTGCCGGTCCCAGAGGATGCCGTCGTAGGCGATCTGGCCGGGGGTGGCCAGGCGTACGTGTTCGACGAGCGCGAGGCCGTGCTCGCGGAGCTGGTCCGCGGTGACGAAGTGCACCCGGCCGGCTGGTTGCGGGCCGGTCCACCTCGCCCGCCGGGTGTCGATCGTGAGGTCGCGGGCCAGGGCCGCCGGTCCGAAGCCGAACCGCCCGTAGATCGTCGACTCGGAGACGGTCAGGGTCGCGATCGGCGCTCCGTGCGCCTGAGCCGTGCGGAGCTCGGCCTCCAGGAGCGCACGAGCGACCCCGCGGCGACGGTGGGTGGCCGCCACGGTGACGTCGCTGATCGCCCACGACTGGACGGCGCTGCCACCGGGAACCGTGAGGTCGGCCGGCCACACCATGGTCGTGGCGACGGGCTCGTCCGGCACAGGAAGGGCGTCGTCGTAGACCCCGATGATGCGGCGGTCGGCGAAGTAGCCGTGTCGCTGCTCGATCGCGGCCGCGGTCTGCTCGCTGTGGAACCCGCGCGACTCAGCTCGCGCCCAGGCGGCAAATGCCTGCTTGTCAGAGATGTCGACGAGCTCCATCCGGAGGCCGTCGGCGGCGAGCCGTTCGCGCGACGTGGCGTCGATCGGCAGGTCGAGGTAGTCGTGGCCCATCACGTCAGGCTATCGAGGCCCGAGGACAACCTGACGCCGACTGATCCGGTGGTGTTCATCCGAGCGTCGGCTGCGCGTCGACTCTGCACGAGATCGTCGAGGCATGTCAGACATCACCCTTCCGTCGCGGTGGTCGCTGCTGCTGCGCTTCCTGGCCACTCCGACGCTCGCCGGGCTGGTCGCCGGGTCAGTCGCCGCTGTCGTCGTGCCGCCCCGTCCGTGAGCCTCAGGCCTCGCTGACAGTCACTCCGGCTGCGGTCCATTCGCGGCGCACCTCGGGCAGGTTGTCGGCCGCCACGGCTGCGGTGAGCCCCTCGATCACGCGTACGGTGAACCCCTCACGCGCAGCGTCCAGGGCCGTCGCGCGTACGCAGTAGTCGGTCGCGATCCCGCACACGTCGACCGCATCGACGCCTTCAGCGCGGAGCCAGTCCGCGAGACTCCTGCCGTCCGCAGAGGCGCCCTCGAAGCCGGAGTAGGCAGCGGCGTACTCGCCCTTGTAGAAGATCTCGTCGAACAGCGCCGGCTCCAGCGGTGGGTGGAACTCCTCGCCGGCCGTACCGACGACGCAGTGCCGTGGCCAGGAGTCGACGAAGTCAGGGTGGTCCGAGAAGTGGGAGCCCGGGTCGATGTGGTGGTCGCGGGTCGCGACGACCGTGGCGTACGCCTTGGTGGCCAGCAGGTCCGCGACGTCGGCGGCGACCTTCGCACCGCCGGCGACGGCCAGCGAACCGCCCTCGCAGAAGTCGTTCTGCACGTCGACGACGATCAGCGCAGTCGCAGTCATGGGGCCTCCTCGTAGACGGTGTCGATCGCAGGTTCGCCGCGCATGAGCTGCATCGCTGTCGCGGGCAGCTCGGCGAGCGACGTGCGGAGGCGTTCGCGGGCGGCGTCGAGGGTCTCGTGGTGCACCCGTACGCCGTCGCGGACCAGCTCGACCAGCAACGTGCGGTCGTCGCCGTCGTCGGCGGGGGCCAGGTCGATGCCGATGACCTCAGCTTGGGCGGTGCCGTCAGCGGCGCGGCGGCGCAGCGCGGTCTTGCGGCCACCGACGGAGATCTTGTCCTTGCTCTTCTTGGCCACCGGCACCAGGTCGCCGCCGTCGCCGGCACGGGCCACGAGCTTGTAGACGAATCCACTCGTGGGCGCCCCGGATCCCGTGACGAGCGCGGTCCCGACGCCGTAGCCGTCCACGGGCGCGGCCGCGAGAGCCGCGATGGCGTACTCGTCGAGGTCGCTCGTCACCGTGATGCGGGTCGACGTGGCGCCGAGGTCGTCGAGCTGCTTGCGGACCTCGGCAGCGAGCGCCACCAGGTCGCCGGAGTCGAGTCGTACGCCGCCCAGCTCCGGGCCGGCGACGTCAACGGCGGTCCTGATGGCTTCGGGGACGTCGTAGGTGTCGACCAGCAGCGTGGTGCCCGGTCCCAGCGCCCGGACCTGCGCCTCGAACGCTTCGCGCTCGGTGTCGTGCAGCAGCGTGAAGGAGTGCGCGCTGGTGCCGGTGGTCGGGATCGCGTAGGTTCGCCCGGCCTCGAGGTTGGAGGTGGCCGCGAAGCCCGCGATGTACGCCGAACGGGCGGCGGCGACCGCGGATGCCTCATGCGTACGCCGGGAGCCCATCTCGATGCAGGGCCGGTCGCCGGCAGCCGAGATCATCCGGGCGGCGGCCGAGGCGATCGCGGAGTCGTGGTTGAGGATCGACAAGAACACCGTCTCGAGGATCACGCACTCGGCGAACGTGCCCTCGACGATCAGCACGGGGGACTGCGGGAAGTAGAGCTCGCCGTCGGGATATCCCCACACCGAGCCGGTGAACCGGTAGCCGGCGAGCCACTGGATCGTGTCGGCATCGACGACGTCCGCGTTGCGGAGCCAGTCGAGCTCGGCCTGGTCGAAGCGGAAGTCCTCGAGCGCGTCGAGCAGCCGTCCGACGCCGGCCACCACGCCATAGCGGCGGCCGTCCGGCAGGCGCCTGGCGAACAGCTCGAACACGGATCGGCGCTGGGCCGTGCCGTCCCGCAGCGTCGCCTGCAGCATCGTGAGCTCGTAGCGGTCGGTCAGCAGCGCCGTGCTGGCATTCGCATTCACGTGTCCAGCGTAGGACCTGGCATCACGGGCGGCGCACGGCGCGGTTTCGCCTCGTCAGGTGACTGAGACACAATGGCCGTATGTCCACACCGTCGCCCGTTGAGATCGCGGAGCCCGACGTTGACGAGATCGTCGAGCTGGAGGATCCCTGGGTCACGATCGTCTGGAACGACCCGGTCAACCTGATGTCGTACGTCGCGTATGTCTTCCGCAACTACTTCGGCTACACCGAGGAGAAGGCGCACGAGCTCATGCTGGCGGTGCACCACGAGGGCAAGGCCGTGGTGTCGAGCGGCAGCCGCGAGCAGATGGAACGCCACGTGCAGGCGATGCACGAGTACGGACTTTGGGCCACGCTCGAGAGGCAGGACGCTTGAAGCCGTTCAAGAAGCGCCGTCGCGGCGGGATCGCCGCGACCTTCGAGGCGGGCGAGGCGCATCTGCTCGCGAGTCTGTCCGGGCAGGTCATCGAGCTGCTGCGTGACCGCAACGGTGCTGACGAGTCGACCGCCGACCCGCTGGCGGCCCAGCTCGGCATGGGCGGCCCGTCGCTGCCTCCGGAGGATCCGGTGCTCAAGCGCCTGCTCCCCGATGCCTACCGCGACGACGAGGAGGGCGCCGGTGAGTTCCGGCGCTTCACCGAGCGTTCGCTGACCTCGGTCAAGGTGACGAACGCCGAGGTTCTGATCCGATCGCTGGTCGACGGTGGGCTCACGTTCGGAGCCGCAGACGCCGACGACGAGGAGCCGATCGAGATCGAGCTCGGCGACGACGAGGTGCAGGCCTGGTTGCGCGCACTGACCGACGTACGTCTGTCATTGGCCGTGCGCCTGGGCATCGAGGAGGACGAGGACATCTACCTGGTCGCCCAGTCCGAGGACGAGGCGATCGCCGCGATGTCGGAGATTTACGACTGGCTCGGCTACGTGCAGGAGACCCTGATCGCCGCGCTCGACTGAGCCGCAGTCCTCAGGCGGTCCGCTCCAGCTCGTCGGCCTCGCTGGCCACCACGAACGCCACGACCTGGCGCACGACCGCGTCGTCGCGCAGGATCCGGTGGTGTCCGAGTCCGCTCGTCGTGGTGAGTTGCGCACCGTCCCAGGACTCGACGAGCTGTGCGGCGGAGCTGTGCTTCGCCAGGCGATCCTCCCGGTCGTGGATCACGAGCAGCTCGGGACGCTCGATCTCGTCGGCGATGCGTACAAAGTCCACCTCGTCGACCGCCAGGCCCACGCGCTGGTGTGCGCGGCGCTCGAGCCGCGCGCGGATTCGGGGGCCGAAGCCCAGCTGCGCCGAGAGCACGGGCAGGTGGTCGCCGATGCGCACCATCGGTGCGACGAGCGCCAGCCGGTCGGTGCCGAGCCAGCCGTAGCGAAGGGTCAGCCCGGTCGCGAGGCCGCCCATCGAGTGCGCGACCACCGCGTGCGCGGGCCCGTGGACGGCCGCCACGGCATCGAGGGCGTGCCCCATCTCCACGGCGTGGGCCTGCCCGGCGACCGTTCCGGGGTCCGACGTGCCGTGGCTCGGCGAGTCGTGGGTGACGACGGAGAACCCGGCTGCGACCAGCGGGGGCACGAACTTGGCCAGCTGGGTCTCGTTGCCACCCCAGCCGTGCACGAGGTAGATCACCGGCCCGGCACCCCAGCGATGGCCACGAACCGTGTGGCCCTGTGACTCGACCTCGAAGGCCGTGCCGCCGGGCGGGAGGTCGGTGATCGGCGAGGTCGGCAGCGTGAACCACAACCGGTCGGCCCAGCGCGCGCCCAGCGACGGCAGCGTGTGCTCGAGAGTGGTGAACACGGCCTGCATGAGGCGCTGAGAAGGCCGAACGGTCGTGCTTTTTTGTGATGCTGACGATGCCATGACGAATCCTTGCTGGTTCAGGCCGGCTGGCCGGCGTGGGTGATGAGCGAGTCGAACGCGCGATGCACGCGGTCGAGGGCTTTGGGGTCGCGCAGGAGACGCGAGGCGTGCTGATGGGCGAGGGTCAGGGCGTGCAGCTCGTACGCGAACTGCTCGAGGTCGAGGTCGTGGCGGAACTCGCCCTCGCTGACGGCGGTGCCGGTGACCGTGACGATCATCTCGAGCCAGTCCCGCTCGTCGCGCACGAGGGCGTCGCGCACGGGTCCGGGCTGGTCGTCGAGCTCGGAGCTCGCGGCCACGAACAGGCAGCCGCCCTCCTGCATCGACTCGGACCAGGTGACCCAGGCGTCGAACAGGACGCGGAGGCGGGCGACGCCGCGCGGCGTCTGCAGTGCGGGGCGTACGACCTGGTCGACGAAGCGCTCGCGGGTGTGTCGCAGGATCTCGATCTGCAGGGCTTCCTTGGAGGCGAAGTGCGCGTAGAGGCCGCTCTTGGACATGCCGGTGTGCGAAGCGAGCTGGCCGATCGTCATGCCGGTGAGTCCCACCTTGGCCGCGACGGCAGTCGCCTCGGTCAAGATCGCGTTCCGCGTCTCGTCGCCCTTCGTCATGAGTCAGTTATAGCACGGTCGTTCTTTTTGTGTCGACTACGCCCGGGGGCGTACGCCGGAATGCGCCGCGCGTGCGATGACCTCGCCCGGACGGTTCGCCTACCGTGAAGGCATGTCCGTCGCCCTGAGAGCCGCGCCCCGGCCTGCACTCTTCGGGCTGCTGCCGCTGACGATCTTCCAGGTCGCGGGCACGGTCGGCGCGAACCGCAACCAGACCGGACATCGCGGACTGGACGCGCTTGCCATCCTCATTGCCGCTCTCGGCCCGCCGTCGCTGCTGTTGCTGCGCCGCTGGCCGCGCCAGGTCCTGTGGTTCGTCGTCGCGATCACCGTCGTCTACCTCGTGCGCGACTACGCGTACGGCCCGGTGCTCGCGAGCCTCGCGATCGCCACGATCGGAACCGTCGTACGCGGTCACCGCGTCGCTGCCTGGCTCGGTCTTGGCACCGTCGTGGTCGCCGTGATCGCGGTCCAACGCCCGATGTACGACCGCGCGTGGTCCTGGCCGTGGCTGTCTGGCGTCGCTGCCTGGTCGTTGCTGGTGGTGGCCGTCGCCGAGGTGGTCCGGGTCCGGCGCGAACGCATCAGCGCCTCCCGGCAGGCGCGCGCCGAGGCATCGCGACGGCAGGCCAACGAGGAGCGCCTGCAGATCGCCCGCGAGCTGCACGACGTCGTCGCGCACCACATCTCGCTGATCAACGTGCAGGCCGGTGTCGCGCTGCACATCGTCGACCGCAAGCCCGAGCAGGCACAGACCGCGCTCGAGGCGATCAAGGATGCGAGCAAGGAAGCACTCGTCGAGCTCCGGTCGCTGGTCGGCATCCTCCGTGACGTCGACGACGAGGCGCCCCGCAAGCCGACCGGCACGCTGGCCTCCCTCGACGACCTCGTGGAACGCAGTGGCCACGCCGGGCTGCAGGTGCGCAAGACCGTGCGCGGCGAGGTGCGCCCGCTGCCGTCGTCGGTCGAGCTGGCCGCCCTGCGCATCGTGCAGGAAGCGATCACCAACGTCGTACGCCATGCGGGTGCGACGAGTGCTGACATCGCGCTGGCGTATGACTCCGAGGAGCTGACCGTGACGGTCGAGGACGACGGGCACGGATTCGTCCCGGGGGACTCTGATGGCACCGGCATCGTCGGCATGCGCGAGCGCGCCGAGACCCTGGGCGGCACGCTCGAGGTCGGCCGCGGGCGCACAGGGGGCACCCGGGTCCACGCGGCCCTGCCGCTGAGGAGCAGACCATGATCCGAGTCGTGCTGGTCGACGACCAGGCGCTGCTGCGCGCGGGATTCCGGGCGCTGATCGACGCCGAGGACGACATCGAGGTCGTCGCCGAGGCCTCCGACGGCCGTGAGGCGCTGGAGGTCATCACGAGGCACGTGCCCGATGTCGTGCTGATGGACATCCGCATGCCCGGTGTCGACGGGCTGGAGGCAACCCGCCGGATCACCGCTGATCCCTCGCTCGAGGGCGTCCGGGTCGTCATCCTCACGACGTTCGACCTTGACGAGTACGTCTTCGAGGCGGTGCGGATCGGTGCGAGTGGCTTCCTGGTCAAGGACACCGAGCCCGCTGAGCTGCTGGCCGGCATCCGGGCGGTGGCGGCGGGCGACGCCCTGCTGTCGCCGGGTGTGACGCGCCGGCTGATCTCGGAGTTCGCCGACCGGAGCCGCGGCACTGCCAGCCCGGTGGTGCTCGAGCCGCTGACCGACCGCGAGCGGGAGGTCGTGGCGCTGGTCGGCGAGGGGCTCAACAACGACGAGATCGGCGCTCGCCTGTTCATGAGTCCCGCGACGGCCAAGACGCACGTCAGCCGAGCCATGATCAAGCTGCACGCCCGCGACCGGGCCCAGCTCGTCGTGATCGCGTACGAGTCCGGCCTCGTACGCCCCGGCTGGTCCTGAGCCGGACCCAGGTACGCCGGCGGGCGTACGTGAAGTGACTCCCCGTGGCCGATTCGCCGGCGGCCGGTTCTCACGAGACTCGAAGAGTCAGCAATTCAGTCTCGTTCAAGGAGTTTCATCATGTTGTCCACCCAGCTACTCGCCAACGACACACTGGGACGGTCCAGGTCCGTGGTGGCCACTGTTCCCGCTGTTCTGGATCGCGTTCTTCGTCCTCGTCTTCGGGGTGTTCGGCCGCTTCGGTCGTCGCCGCTGGCACCGCGGCTCGTACGCGGGTGAGTCGCGGCTCGCCGAGCGCTATGCCGCCGGTGAGATCGACGAGACCGAGTACCGCGAGCGCCTCGCCGTGCTGCGCGGAGCGGGACAGGTGAGCGTCGACACGGTCGTCGAGATCCGCGACCTGACCAAGAGGTACGACCGGGTCACGGCTGTCGACCAGGTCAGCCTGAGCGTGCGGCGCGGCGAGGTCTACGGATTCCTCGGACCCAACGGCGCCGGCAAGACCACGACGCTGCGCATGCTGCTGGGCCTGATCCGGCCGACGAGCGGGGACCTCACGGTGCTCGGTCGCCGGCCGGGCGACGCCGGTGCGCTCGCCCGGATCGGCTCGATGATCGAGGGGCCGGCGTTCTACCCGTTCCTGTCGGGCCGCGACAACCTCCAGGTCGTCGCCCGCTATGCCGGGACCGGCTCGTCGATGATCGACGAGACCCTCGAGACCGTCGACCTCGCCTCTCGCGGCGGCGACACGTTCTCGACGTACTCGCTCGGCATGAAGCAGCGCCTCGGTGTCGCCGCAGCGCTGCTCAAGGATCCCGACCTCGTGGTGCTCGACGAGCCCACCAACGGCCTCGATCCCGCGGGGATGCGCGACATGCGTGCCCTGATCCGCCGGCTCGGCGACAGCGGTCGCACCGTGATCCTGTCGAGCCACATGCTCGGCGAGGTGCAGCAGATCTGCGACCGCGTCGGCGTCATCGACGCCGGACGCATGGTTGTCGAGAGCACCGTCGACGAGCTGCGCGGCGACAGCGAGCTCGTCGTCCGGGCCACGCCTGCAGACGTCGTCAGGTCGACGCTCGACCAGCTCGCATACGTCCAGTCGATCCGCTCGCTCGACGACGAGCTGCGGCTGCGCGTCGACGAGCGCCACACCGGCGAGGTCACCCGGGCGCTCGTCCTCGCGGGCGCCGACGTCCATGAGGTACGTCGGGTCGACCGCCAGCTCGAGGACGTGTTCTTCGAGATCACCGCACAAGGAGTCGAGTCATGTCTGATGTCCTCAATGTGACCCGCGCCGAGCTGTTCAAGCTCGTACGCCGCCCCGCGGCCTGGACGCTGCTCGCCGCCGCGGCGCTGCTGAGCCAGGTGTTCGGATACCTGATCCCGTACCTGTCCTTCGCCGGCGACGGCTCCGGACCGATCGAGGGTGCGTCGAAGGACGCGATCCTCGCCAGCACGCTGCCAGACCAGATCGTGGCCAGCACGCTGGGCGGGTTCCCGGTGTTCGCCGGTGCGCTCGCGCTCGTGTTCGGCGCGCTGGTGCTCGGCAGCGAGTACGGCTGGGGCACGGTCAAGACCGTGTTGACCCAGCGCCCCGGGCGTACGGGAGTGCTCGCCGGCCAGGCCGTCGCCCTGGCTTTGTCGGTCGCGGTCGGCGTGCTGGTCCTGTTCGTCCTCGGCGCGATGAGCTCGACGGCGATCGCGCTGTCCCAGGGCGAGTCGACCGCATTCCCGTCGGTGCTTGACCTGCTCGGCGGGTACGGCGCGGGTGTCGCAATCATGCTGATGTGGGCAAGCCTCGGCGGCGCCCTCGGCGTCGTGCTTCGCGGCGTGGCGTTGCCGATCGGCCTCGGTGTCGTCTGGGTGCTGGGCGTGGAGAACCTGATTGCCGGTGTCGCCAGCTCGGTGCTCACCGCGCTGCGCCCGCTGCGGGACGTGATGCCCGGGATCAATGCCGGATCACTCGCCTCTGCAGTGATGCCGGCCCGTCCGCCCGGTCTCGAGTCGCCTCCCGGGGTCAACTCCGACGTGGCCGACGGCCGCGCCCTCATCACGGTGGCCTGCTACGTCGTGGTCTGCCTCGCCGTGGCGCTGTGGACGTACCGAAGGCGCGACGTCGCCTGACCCCGTGGTTCGCCTCAGCTGAGGGAGCGGTGACCTAGCGACCTGTCCTCGACTCGAGCGGTGACCTAGCGACCTGTCCTCGACTCGAGCGGTGACCTAGCGACCTTTACGGGCGGGACACGTCGCTAGGTCACCGCTCCGGTGGACGTCGCCTGACCCGACCCTGGTGTCTCAGCGGTTGACCGTTGCTGAGAGGCCGGGGTGGCGGCCGATAAACTCGACAGGTGCTGACCATCGACCGAGCCACGCATGACGCGATCATCGCGCACGCGCGACGCGACCACCCCGACGAGGCCTGCGGGGTCGTCGCCGGACCGATCGGCTCCGATGTCCCGGCACGCTTCATCCCCATGCTCAATGCCGCGATGTCGCCGACCTTCTACGAGTTCGACTCCGGCGACCTGCTCAAGCTCTATCGCGAGATGGACGACCGCGACGAGGAACCCGTCGTCGTCTACCACTCGCACACCTCGACCGAGGCCTATCCGTCGCGCACCGACATCAACCTGGCCGGCGAGCCCGGCGCGCACTACGTGCTCGTCTCGACCCGTGATGGCGCTGATCAGGGCGGACCCGTCGACTTTCGGTCCTACCGGATCGTCGACGGCGAGGTCACCGAGGAAGAAGTTCGCGTCGTCGACAGTTATGCAGACGACGGAATCACTGACGCAGCAACCCAACAGAAGGCAGAACACTGATGGCCATCGAGGTCCGCATCCCCACGATCCTGCGCCCCTACACCGGCGGTGAGCGTGCCGTCGAGGGCAGCGGAGCGACCGTCACCGAGCTGATCGACAAGCTCGAGGTCGAGCACCCCGGCATCAAGGAGCGCCTGCTCGAGAACGGTGAGGCCCGCCGGTTCGTCAACATCTACGTCAACGACGAGGACATCCGGTTCACCGGTGGCCTCGACACCGCCGTCGCCGACGGCGACACCGTGGTGATCCTGCCGGCCGTGGCCGGCGGCGCCGCCTGACGATGCGCTTCGACTCCCTGATCGACTCCGTCGGCGGCACGCCGCTGGTGGGGCTGCCCAACCTCTCGCCGACCCCGGACGTACGTCTGTGGGCCAAGCTCGAGGACCAGAACCCCACCGGGTCGATCAAGGACCGCGCGGCGCTGAGCATGATCCTGCGCGCCGAGGCGGACGGCCGGCTGACCCCCGGCGCCACGATCCTCGAGCCGACCAGCGGCAACACCGGCATCTCGCTCGCGATGGTCGCCAGCCAGCGCGGCTACCAGCTCATCTGCGTCATGCCCGAGAACACGTCGATCGAGCGTACGCAGCTGCTGACGATGTGGGGCGCCGAGATCATCCCCTCGCCGGCCGCGGGCGGCTCCAACGAGGCCGTGCGCGTCGCCAAGGGTCTCGCGGCCGAGCATCCCGACTGGGTCATGCTCTACCAGTACGGCAACCCGGCCAACGCCGACGCGCACTACGAGGGCACAGCGCCGGAGATCCTCGCTGACCTGCCGGAGATCACGCACTTCGTCGGCGGTCTCGGCACGACCGGCACGCTCATGGGTGTCGGGCGCTTCTTCCGCGAGCACAAGCCGGAGGTGCGGATCGTCGCCGCGGAGCCGCGCTACGGCGAGCTCGTCTACGGACTCCGCAACCTCGACGAGGGCTTCGTCCCTGAGCTCTACGATGCGTCGCTGATCGACTCGCGGTTCAGCGTCGGCCCGCGGGATGCCGTACGTCGGGTGCGTGAGCTGATCGCGACCGAAGGCATCTTCGCCGGCATCTCCACCGGCGCGATCCTGCACGCTGCGCTGGCCCAGGCCGCCAAGTGCGTCAAGGCCGGAGAGACCGCTGACATCGCGTTCGTCGTTGCCGACGGCGGCTGGAAGTACCTCTCGACCGGTGCGTACGAAGGCACTCTCGACGAGGCCGAGGACAAGCTCGACGGCCAGCTCTGGGCCTGATCGGCCCCGACACGTTTCGCGACGGCATGTCGTCGGTTAGCCTCGTCCCGTGAGCCAGATCGTGGTGTTCTCCGGAAGCGCTCATCGACCCCTCGCCGAGAAGATCTGTTCCGAGCTCGGCCAGCCGCTCTCGGCGTCCGACACGATCAGGTTCAGCAACGACTGCCTCCAGGTGCAGCTGCTCGCCAACTGCCGCAAGAAGGACGTCTTCATCATCCAGCCGCTGGTCCCGCCGACGCAGGACCACCTGATGGAGCTGCTGCTGATGATCGACGCGGCCCGGGGTGCCAGCGCCGACTCGGTCACCGCGGTCATCCCGCACTACGCGTACGCCCGATCGGACAAGAAGGACGCCTCGCGCATCTCGATCGGCGGCCGCCTCGTCGCCGACATGCTGACCACCGCCGGTGCCGACCGGGTCGTCACGATGACGCTGCACGCGCCGCAGGTGCACGGCTTCTTCAGCGTCCCGGTCGACCACCTCACGGCGATCGGCGAGCTCGCCGACTACTACCGCAACCGCGATCTCACCGACACCGTCGTGGTCTCGCCCGACCTCGGCAACGCCAAGACCGCCTCGCTGTTCGCCCGCCTCCTCGGCGTGCCGGTCGCCGCCGGCAGCAAGCAGCGACAGGCCGACGACAAGGTCGTCATCGACGCGATCGTGGGTGACGTCGCCGGCAAGACCGCGATCGTGCTCGACGACGAGATCGCCACCGGCGGCTCGATCATCGAGCTGATGAACAAGCTCGAGGAGGAAGGCTGCACCCAGGCGTCGGTCGCCTGCACGCACGGCCTGTTCACCGGCAAAGCCGTCGAGCGGCTCCGCGACCACCCCTCGATCACCGAGGTCGTCACGACCGACACCGTGCCGCCGCCGGCGGACTGGCCCGAGCTGCAGGTACGTTCGGTGGCCGGCCTGTTCGCCGAGGCCATCGCCCGCATCCACGCCGGCGAGTCGGTCTCGTCGCTGTTCGACGGCGTCGACCCCGCGCACGCCCCGCCCCAGCCCAAGCTCCCGCTCTAACCCGCTGAGCGTGACGTGGCCCAGCGGGGATCCAGCGGGAGAGGTGAGACTCACGTGTGATCTGCGGCCTGTTCACTTTGCCGTAACACTCGACCCCCGTAGGCTTTTCCGTTGTGAGCAATGCACCGATCGGCATCTTCGACTCCGGCTTCGGCGGCCTGACCGTCGCCCGCGCCGTTCTCGACCAGCTGCCGCACGAGCCGGTGCTCTACCTGGGCGACACCGCCCGTCAGCCGTACGGGCCCAAGCCCATCTCCGAGGTCCGTGAGTACGCCCTCGAGTGCCTCGACCACCTCGTCGCCCAGGGCGTCAAGGCCCTCGTCATCGCCTGCAACTCCGCGAGCGCCGCGGTGCTGCGCGACGCCCGCGAGCGCTATGACGTACCCGTCGTCGAGGTCATCGTGCCGGCCACCCGCCGTGCCGTCAGCGCCACCCGCAACGGTCACATCGGCGTCATCTGCACCAAGGCGACCGCCACCTCCCGGGCATACGACGACGCGTTCGCGGCCAATCCCGGCATCACGCTGCACACGCAGGCCTGCCCGGCGTTCGTCGACCTCGTCGAGGCCGGCGTGACGAGCGGCCCCGAGCTGCTCGCCGCCGCCGAGGGCTACCTGCGGCCCCTCGTCGACCTCGAGATCGACACGCTCGTCCTCGGCTGCACGCACTACCCGCTGCTGACCGGCGTCCTGTCGTACGTCATGGGTGACGGCGTCACGCTCGTGTCGAGCGCCGAGGAGACCGCCAAGGACGTCTACGCGCTGCTGGTGCGCGAGGGCCTCGAGCGCGACCTCTCGCTGCCCGAGCCGGAGCACGGCTTCCTGACGACGGGCCGGCCCGAGGAGTTCGCGACGCTCGCCCGACGGTTCCTCGGCCCCGAGGTCGAGTCGGCGCGTCAGTTCTCCTGGGTGGGGGCGCGCGTATGAAGCTCACCGTCATCGGCTGCGCCGGCTCGTTCCCCGGACCCGACTCGCCCGCGAGCTGCTATCTCGTCGAGGCGCCGTTCGAGGGCCGCACCTACCGGCTGCTCATCGACCTCGGCTCGCGGGGCACTCGGCAACCTGCAGCGCGAGTGCGACCTCCGCGACATCGACGCGATCGCGCTCTCGCACCTGCACGCCGACCACTGCTTCGACCTGTCGGGCTTCTACGTCGTCAGCAAGTACCACCCCGACGGGGCTCTCGACCGCATCCCGGTGCTGGCACCGGCCGGCACGGGTGACCACCTCGCCGCTGCGTACGGCATCGAGGAGCCCGTCGGCATGACCGAGCAGTTCGACTTCCGCGACTGGGAGGACGGCGGGACGGTGCAGCTCGGCCCGTTCACCGTCACGTCGGTCCTCGTCGACCACCCCGTCCCGGCGTACGCCATCCGGGTCGCGACCGAGCATCACTCGCTGGTCTACTCCGGCGACACCGGCCCGACCGAGGCGCTCGCCGACCTGGCCGGCGGTGCCGACCTGTTCCTGTGCGAGGCGTCGTTCGTCGAGTCCGGCGACAACCCGCCCAACCTGCACCTCACGGGCGCCGAGGCCGGCGACTTACGCGACCCGCGCCGGTGTCGGCCGGCTGCTCGTGACCCACATCCCGGCGTGGACCGATCGCGCCGAGGTCGAGTCCGACGTCAAGACGACCTGGGACGGCCCCTACGAGCTGGTGACCGCCGGCTCCTCCTGTCAGCTGCCATAGATAGGCTCGCGGCATGACCCGCGAAGATGGCCGCAGTGCCGATCAGCTCCGACCCGTGACCATCACCCGCAACTGGCTCGACCACGCGCAGGGCTCGTGCCTCATCGAGTTCGGCAAGACCAAGGTGCTCTGCGCCGCGAGCGCCAGCGAAGGCGTGCCGCGCTGGCGCAAGGGCTCGGGCCTCGGCTGGGTCACCGCCGAGTACGCGATGCTGCCGCAGGCGACGCACGACCGCTCGCCGCGCGAGTCCGTCAAGGGCCGGGTCGGCGGACGTACGCACGAGATCTCCCGCCTCGTCGGGCGCTCGCTGCGCGCCGCGATCGACTACAAGGCGCTCGGCGAGAACACCATCACGATCGACTGTGACGTGCTGCAGGCCGACGGCGGCACCCGCACGGCGGCGATCACGGGCGCCTACGTCGCCCTGGCCGACGCCGTCGAGCACCTGCGCTCCAAGGGTGCGCTGACGGGCGAGCCGCTCGTCGAGTCGATCTCCGCGATCAGCGTCGGCATCATCGACGGTGTCCCGATGCTCGACCTTCCCTATGTCGAGGACGTCCGCGCCGAGACCGACATGAACGTCGTGATGACCGGTGGCGGCAAGTTCATCGAGGTGCAGGGCACGGCCGAGGGTGCGCCGTTCGACAAGCCCGAGCTCGACGCGCTGCTCGAGCTCGCTGCCAAGGGCTGCGCCGACCTCACCAAGCTCCAGAACGACGCCCTCGCGCGATGGCTGAGATCGTCCTGGCGTCCAACAACGCCAAGAAGCTCGCCGAGCTGCGCCGCATCCTCGAGCCGCTCGTGCCCGGCATCCGAGGTGCTTGGGCTCGCCGACGTCACGCCCTACGACGAGCCGGCCGAGACCGAGCCGACGTTCGAGGGCAATGCCCTGATCAAGGCGCGGGCGTGCCTCGCCGTCACCGGGCTGCCGTCGCTGGCCGACGACTCCGGCCTGTGCGTCGACGCGCTCAACGGCATGCCGGGCGTGCTCTCGGCTCGCTGGTCCGGCGTGGCCAAGGACGCCGGGGGAGACGCCGCCAACAACGCGCTGCTGCTGAGCCAGCTGTCGGACGTACCCGACGAGCGGCGCACGGCGCAGTTCCGCTGCGCTGTGGCGCTGTGCACGCCCGACGGCGCCGAGGTGATCGAGCTGGGCGAGATGCCCGGTCGCATCCTCCGGGCCGAGCACGGCGAGGGCGGCTTCGGCTACGACCCGCTGTTCGCGGCCGACGGCTATGACGTCTCGACCGCCGAGCTGCCGGCCGGCGAGAAGGACCGCATCAGCCACCGCGGCAAGGCGCTCACGGCAGATCGCTCCCGCCGTGGTCGCAGGCTCTGACCTAGGCGGTCTTCTCAAGACCGGCGATGACCCGCCGCGCGATCGCCAGGCTGCCCTGGCGATTGGGGTGCACGCCGTCGACCACGCGATCGGCCGTCAGGGCGCCCTGCGTGCTGATGAACTGGATGCCGTGCTGCTTGGCCTGTGCCTCGATGATCGCCGTGACCCGTCGGCCGTTCTCCGGGTCGAGCGGACCCCAGGGCGGGCCGAGCACGATGATGCGCGTCGACTTCGGCAGGAACGTCTGCAGGGTGTCGAGGTAGCGGTCCACGGCGTGCGCGATGACATCGTCCGGCGCCGTGACGTAGCGGCCGTCCTGGCAGGTGGACCAGTCGTTGCGACCACCCTCGACGATCAGCAGCGATGGTGCGTCGCCGGCGTAGGCGTCGGGCCGGTCGATGAAGGTGTTGCCGGTGCACACGTGGCCGGGGCGGAGATAGCCCGAGCCCGACTGCGCGTAGCGAGTGACCGTCGGCGCGGAAGTGGTCGCCGGTGATGCTCCACCAGCCCTGCTCCGCGCTGCCCGGCTCGTCGTTGTAGCGGGCGGTGATGGAGTCGCCGACCACGACGATGCCGTGGGGCGCGAGGCGGGAGACCGGGACTCGCTCGTCACCGGTCGCGCCCTGCCATGCGATGAACGGGGCGATCAGCAGGGCGGCCAGGACGGCGAGAAGGAGGGACCGTCGAGTGGTCACCCTGGGAATGGTCATGCGCGCGCTTTCTCTGCTGCTGGTGAGCGCAACTGTAGGTCGGATTTGTTGTCCGACCGGACCAAATGGCCGAAGTCAATCCGAATGTCATCAAACAGCATCCGAACAGCTCATGAAGACCTGGCTCGACGGACTAGTCGGGGAGGTCGAAACCCTGCTGCCGCCAGGCCTCGAACACGGCGACCGAGGCGGTGTTGGCGAGGTTCATCGAGCGCCGGCCGGGCAGCATCGGCAGGCGTACGCGGGCGGTGACCCGTGGGTCGTCGAGCACCTCGGCGGGCAGTCCGGTCGGCTCCGGGCCGAACATCAGGACGTCCCCGGGCTCGTACGCCACGTCGGTGTAGAGCTCGTCGCCACCTGCCGTGAACGCGTAGACGCGGGCAGGCGCGAGGGCCTCGAGGGCGGCGTCCGAGATCGGGGTGCACCGACACGACCGCGAGGTCGTGGTAGTCCAGCCCGGCGCGCCGCAGCTTGGACTCCTCGAGGTCGAAGCCCAACGGCTCGACCAGGTGCAGCTCTGCGCCGGTCACGGCGGCCAGCCTGATCGCGGCGCCGGTGTTGCCGGCGATGCGAGGCTCGAAGAACAGGATGCGGAACATCTCAACCACGCCGCTTCGGGGTCAAGTCGAGCACGGCGTGCACCACGAGGCCGGCGAAAATGGCCCACGCCGCTGACCCGATCCCGTATGCCGTGATGCCCGACGCGGCGACGAGGAATGTCGCGACGGCTGCCTCCCGGCCCTTGCGCTGGGACATCGAGCCTTCGAGCGAGTCGGCCAGGGTGCCGAGGAGAGCCAGGCCGGCGACTGTCGCGATGACTCCAGCGGGTGCCACGGCCACGAGCGCGGCGAGCGCCGCGGACGAGGCGCCCAGCACGACGTACGTGACGCCGGCGGACTGCGACGCGATCCAGCGCCTGCTCTTGTCCGGGCCGGCGTCCGGCCCGGCGGCGAGGGCGGCGCTGATCGCTGCGAGGTTGACCGAGTGGGCACCGGCTGGCGCTCCGGCGATCGTCGCGACGCCCGTGGTGACGATGGTGTCGCGCCACGGCACCTGGTAGCCGAGTGACTTCATGATCGCGACGCCTGGCACGTTCTGCGAGGCCATCGTGACGATGTAGAGCGGCAGGGCGATGCCGACGACCGCCTCCCAGCTCAGCGCCGGCCACGTCAGTGACACCTCGGGGAGCAGGGCCGACGAGGCGATGCCCTCGCCGCGGCGGATCATGTCGATGCCGATCACGATGCCAGCTGCCACGAACGCTGCGGGAACGGCCCAGCGCGGCGCAAGGCGTACGCCGATCAGCCAGACCAGCACGATGGGGACGATGGCGGCGGGGTTGTCGACCAGGCTCTTGACCGGCTCGATGCAGAGGTCGAGGACGACGCCGGCGAGCATCGCCTGCGCGATCGGCGTGGGGATCCGGGCGACCAGCCGACCGAGCACCGGCCAGAAGCCTGTCAATGCGTACGCCGCACCGGCGAGCATGAACGCACCCACCGCGGCCGGCCATCCCCCGTCGACGGCGCTCATGCCGGCGAGCAGTGCCGCGCCGGGCGTCGACCAGGCCAGGACGATCGGGATGCGGTGGCGGCGGCTGAGCCAGATGACGCCGACCGCCTGGGTCAGGCACAGCGCCAGCAGGCCCGATGCGGCCTCGTGCCGATCCGCGCCGACCGCGGCGAGCCCGGTGAGGACGACGGCGAATGAGCTGGTGTAGCCGACGACCATCGCGATGACGCCGGCACTGATCGGTTGCTGGAGCTCCGAACGACTCATGCGCGACCCGAGAGCAAGCAGTGCCGTTCCATGGTCATTCACCCTAGACTCACCCGTCATGGCCACTCCTCAGCGCGTCCACGTCACGCACACGTTCTCGTCCGATCCCGCGACAGTGTTCGAGAAGCTGTCCGAGCACGAGAACCTCGGTCCGGTGTTCGGTGCCAAGATCACCCGAGTGTGCGATGGCGACACGTCACGCAACGGCCCCGGGTCGACGCGATCGCTCAAGATCGGGCCGATGCCGGCATTCCACGAGACCACGACGAAGTCTGAGCCGCACAACCTGATCGAGTACAAGATCAGCAAGGGCGGACCGCTCAAGGGTCACTGGGGTGTGCAGAAGCTGACCCCGACCGCGGACGGCGGCACCCAGCTCGACTACACGATCGGCTTCGACATGCCGATTCCTGGCGTCGCCGGACTCGTCGGCAAGGTGCTTGCGGCCAACATCAAAAAGGGCCTGCCGAAGCTCGCCCCGTGACCTGGCAGCTGAGCTGCGTCGGCGGGTCGGGTGACCCAGTCCGTGTCGCGCACGTTCACCTGGTCCACGTCTGAGCCAGCGGCATCGTGGCGCCACGCTCCGGCCCGGTCATCTGGAGGTCCGATTGACGCCAGCGTCGACCGGTCACGGCGACCACGATGGATGCATGACGACAACTCAACAGACCACGACGACCATCGCACTGGTGACCGGGGCCAACCGCGGCCTGGGCCATGCCACCGCCCGGCTGCTGGGCGAGGCCGGCGCGACGGTCCTCCTCGGTGCCCGCGACACCGCAAAGGCAGAGCTGGCCGCCGCCGGGCTGCGCGACGAGGGGATCGAGTGCTGGCCGCTGACGCTGGATGTCGTGTCGCAGACGAGCGTCACCGAGGCTGCCAGGTGGGTGGAGCGCGAGTACGGGCGGCTGGACGTGCTTGTCAACAACGCCGGGATCCTGCCGGAGGCGACGACCCCGGACGCTGGGCAGCCGCTCGACATCGATCTGTTCCGCACGACGTTCGACACCAACGTGTTCGGCGCTGCAGCGGTGTCGCAGGCCTTCCTGCCGCTGCTCCGGGCCTCGGAGGCCGGGCGCATCGTCAACGTGTCGAGTCGCATGGGTTCGCTGAGCGATCAGCTCGATCCCTCCTCGCCCTACGCTCCGATGGTCCTCCCTGCATACCAGGCATCGAAGGCCGCACTCAACGGTCTGACGATCGCCCTGGCCAAGTCACTGGGTGACACGGGCATCAAGGTCAACTCGGTGTGCCCGGGGTGGGTCAAGACCGATCTCGGCGGCCCCGACAACCGCGCAGCGGCACCGACGCCGGCGCTGGAGGCGGCACGCGCGGTCGTACAGATGGCGCTGGTGTCGTCCGATGGGCCGACGGGTACGTTCGTCGATCTCGCCGGCCAGGTCCCGTGGTGATCTAGTGAGGTGCTGAACGCTCAGATCGTGAGTGCCGGCGACAGGACTTGAACCTGCACGCCCGAAGGCACAGCATCCTAAGTGCTGCGTGTCTACCAGTTCCACCACGCCGGCCCGGGGTCGATCCTAGTGGGCACGAGTTCGACATGCGGGAAGACGTCGCTCATCGGCAGTGCTCGTGGGGTGCCGCCTCAGCAGGAAGTGACCACGCAGGTCATGCCCCGAGGTCGAGGTCCTTTCGGAGCTTCGCCACGTGACCGGTGGCCTTGACGTTGTACTGGGCGAGGGTGATCGTGCCGTTGGCGACGACGAACGTCGAGCGGATGACGCCCTCGACGACCTTGCCGTAGAGCTTCTTCTCGCCGAACGCGCCCCACGCCTGCAGGACGTCCTTGGACGGATCCGACAACAGCGTGATCGTCAGACCGTCGCGCTCACGGAACTTGGCGAGCTTCTCTGGCTTGTCCGGCGAGATGCCCAGCACGGTGTAGCCCTCGGCCTGCAGACGATCGATCGAGTCGCTGAAGTCGCAGGCCTGCTTGGTGCAGCCGGGCGTCATCGCCGCGGGGTAGAAGTAGACGATGACCTTGCGGTCCTTGAGGTCCGACAGCGTGACGCTCTCGCCGGCGTCGTTCGTCAGCGTGAAGTCGGGTGCGGTGTCTCCGGGCTGCAGGCGGGTCGTCATGGGCACTATCCTGACGTACGTGTGCAGGTGAGTGGCCTGCACCCTCCGCAGACCCAGGTGAGCGAGGCACGACGTGGCGAAGGCCAAACCCGACGAGATGGTCGACGAGATCGACGAGATCCGAGAGCGGCTGGCGGACACCGTCGACGCGTTGATCGACCGCACCAACCCTCGCAACGTCGCCCGCCGCAGCCTCTACAACCTGCGCTCACGATTCGTCGACGAGACCGGCTCGCCCAAGCTCGGGACGATCGTTCCGCTGGTGGGCGGCACGATCGCGGTGGTCGCCGGGATCATCGTCATCCGCCGGCTCGTGCGCTGACCATGCCGCGCACGTTCATGCGTCGGACCTGACTCGTGAGCCCAGCCCGCGACATCCCGTTGCGTCGCCTCCGCCTGCTCCGGCCGGCGGACACCGTGAAGGACCGGCTCTACGTCCTGCGCCGCCGCTGGCGCACGCTCGTACGGCTGAGCCTCGGCACCGCGATCGCCTACTTCATCGCGACCCACGTGCTCGAGCACCGGCAGGCGTTCTTCGCCCCCATCGCGTGCATCATCGTGCTGATCGCCGGCGCGGGCCTGCGCGGCCGCACGTCGTACGAGCTGGTGGCCGGGGTCTCGCTCGGCGTGCTGGTCGGCGAGCTGCTGATCCTCGGCATCGGCCGCGGGACGTGGCAGATGGCACTGGTCGTGACCCTGACCGTCATCGCCGGCACGCTTGTCGGGCTCAAGGGGCTGGCGCTGACCCAGGCCGCGACCTCCTCCGTGCTGCTCGCGGCAGTCATCCCGGTCGCAGGCGCCGGCAACCCCGCGGTCACCCGCTTCCTTGACGCACTGGTGGGCGGTGCGGTGGGCCTCGCCATGGTCTTGCTGGTCCCACGCAACCCGGTCCGCGACATCGACCGCGAGGTGCAGGGATTCCTCAAACGGCTGGCCGGCATCCTGAGCCGCACGGCCCAGGCGCTGCGTACCGTCGATGCGTCGCTCGCGGATGTCGCCCTGGCCGAGGCGCGGTCGATGCAGCCGCAGGTCGAGTCGATGACCTCGACGGCGGCCAACGTCAGCGAGATCGCGCGCATGTCGCCGATGCGGTGGAAGCAGCGCGAGCACGTGCAGACGTACGTCGCCACGGTCCGCGACCTCGACAACGCGGTGCGTGACGCGCGAGTGCTGGCCCGCAAGACCTCCGCACTGCTGCGCCACGGTGAGCGCGTCCCGCCCGACATGGACCTCGCGATCGACGCCCTCGCCCGGGCGATCGGCATCTTCGCGGACGATCTCTCCGAGCACGACGACTTCGACGAGGCGCGACAGGGACTTGTCGACGCCGCGCGCATGGCGTCATCTGCTCTGCCCGACGCCATGACGATGAACAGCGCCTCGATCGCGGCACAGGTACGTTCCCTGGCGGCCGACCTGCTGTACGCCAGCGGCTACACCAGGGACGAGATCGACGAGCGTCTCGAGTTTGACTGAGGTCGAGGCCGCCCGCGGCCGAGCGCCGAGGTCAGGTTGAGCGATCGCGGCGAAGCCGCCTGATGACGAAACCCCGTGAGATCACCAACCAACTCAGCCAATGGGTGGTTTCGAGGCTCCCGCCGCGGCGGCTCCTCAGGCAGTCTTCAGCCTCGTGTACCGCTGAGTTCTCCCAAGGTTCATCCGCCACCGGTGTGCTGCGACCATGAACTCACACACCAGCAAGACAAGCCGGCGCACGGTCGTCGGCATCGCGGCGGCTGCCGCCATCGTCGGAGCGACCACGGCCGGCGCCATCGGGGCAGGACACGACCTCTCAGCCCATGGCGGAGCGACCCGCCACTCGGGCGACCAGAGCAAGACCATCAAGGCCAGCATCGACAGCGGCCGGGCCGACAACGTCATCCTGCTCATCGGCGACGGCATGGGTGACTCAGAGATCACCGCGGCGCGCAACTACCAGTACGGAGCCGACGGCCGGTTCCCCGGCATCGACGCACTGCCGCTGACGGGGCAGTACACGACGTTCTCACTGACCAAGGACGGCAAGGTCGACTACGTGCCTGACTCCGCGGCGACCGGCAGCGCCTGGGCGACCGGCACCAAGACGTACGACAACGCGGTGTCGGTCGACATCCGCGGCAAGGCGCAGCCAACCCTCCTCGAGCTGGCCAAGAAGCGCGGTCTCAAGACCGGTGACGTGACGACCTCGGAGGTCCAGGATGCGACCCCGGCGGTGCAGGTCTCGCACATCTCGGCCCGCTCCTGCTACGGCCCGGTCAAGACGACCGCGACGTGCCCCGAGGCCGCCCTCGAGAACGGCGGACGCGGTTCGATCAGTGAGCAGCTGCTCAGGACGCGCCCTGACGTGACGCTCGGCGGCGGCTCGGCGACGTTCAACGAGAAGGCGACCGCCGGCACGTGGAAGAACCTGACGCTGCTCGACCAGGCTGAGCGTCGTGGCTACCAGCTGCCGACCGATCTGGCGTCACTCAACCAGATCAAGAAGGCCAACCAGAAGAATCCGGTCCTCGGCCTGTTCGGGCCGGGCAACCTCCCGGTCCGCTGGACCGGACCTGCCGCGACGATCGACGGCAGCAAGAAGCCGGCGGAACGCTGCAAGGACAACTCGGCGCGTCCGGCCACCCAGCCGTCGCTCGCGGCGATGACCAAGAAGTCGATCCAGCTGCTCGACAAGGGCAACAAGAAGGGCTTCTTCCTCCAGGTCGAGGGCGCCAGCATCGACAAGCAGGACCACGCTGCTGACGCATGTGGCCAGATCGGTGAGACGGTCGACCTCGACGAGGCGGTCAAGGTCGCGCTCGACTTCGCCAAGAAGGACAAGCACACGACGGTCATCGTCACGGCCGATCACGCCCACACGAGCCAGATCATCGAGGCCGGCAGCACCTCGCCGGGCCTCACGGCGAACCTGCTGACGAACGAGGGCAGCCCGATGACGCTCAACTACGGCACTTCGCCGGCGGGTGGCTCGCAGCAGCACACGGGCACGCAGCTGCGAGTCGCTGCGTACGGACCCCAGGCGGCGAACTTCGTCGGGCTGACGGACCAGACCGACATGTTCTTCACCATCTCGCGGGCGCTGAGGCTCAAGTAGCAGCCCGTTTCCACAGGTGTCGCGGTCGTCGACGTCCGTCACGCACGGGTATCGGCGGCCGCGACACGCCGGATGTTTACAAGCTGTCCAAAGATACGATACGTTTCTCTGACTGCTCCGTATGGAGCGCCGACTGTCGAAGGAGGTGGACCCATGAAGAAGCTCAACAACACGACTCTCGCCCGTACGTGGCGCGATGCCGTCGTGACTTTTGCCGGTCCGACCTCCGAAGCAGTGCACCTGAAGTAGCCCACATGTGTTTGGCGCTTCTGCCGCTTCGGATCTTCGATCTGAGGCGGCCATTTTTATGTACACAGCCCTTTTGTCCGAACATCTAATCCACACATCCAACCTTCAAGAAAGGAGGCGCGCTATGACCACGAAGCCAGATACACGACTCATGCCCGCACAGAACCCGACCGATCCCCGTCCGACGACAGGAACTGATGGAGAGGGGGTGAAGGCCGTGGGAATCCTCAACCCCCGTCAGGGTCGCAAGCGCGCCTGGGACGAGATGTCCGAGATCGACCGCGCTGTGCTCCTGGAGACCGTGCGACAGCGTCGCAAGGTGCAGAAGCAGAACATCGCGATCCAGAACGAGGTCCGCTTGCGCAGCCTGCGCTGAGCAAGACACCAGATGAAACGGCGGCGAGTGGGGAGCAATCCCCGCTCGCCGCTCGTCTGTGTCCTAGCTGTTGAACATGCCCGGCAGCAGCCATCGGCGTGCGAGTGCCTCGACGACCCCGTCCTCAGAGAGGTCCGGGCCGAGCTGAGGGCTCACGAGGAGCGAGAGCAGGAGCCGGACGTAGAACTCCGCTCCGGCGTCGTGGTCGTGCAACGGGGTGCCGGTGCGCTCGCCCAGAGTCCGCAGCTCCTCGGAGGCGAAGTTGAGCGCCAGGATCAGGGTCTCGGGGCGGTCGCCCCGCATATGCGCCATGAGGCGGTCGCGCGCCGGGCCGAGCAGTTCTCTGAACGTCATGGTGTCGACGAGCCGCCGGTAGGTGTAGGCGAACGCCTCGACGATCAGGTCCGGCGCCGACGTGCCGGAGCTGAACAGGACAGCCGCTTCGGCCATGACCTGGCCGATCTCGTCGACGATGACGTACTCGACGAGCTCGTCGGCATCGTCGAAGTGCTGCAGGACGGTCTCCGTCGGCAGACCAGCCCGGTCGGCAACGACCTCCAGAGTCACGGCGTCGAACCCTTCGGCCAGTGCCAGCGCATAGCAGGCGGCCGAGATGGTCTCGCGCTGCTGCATCGCGGGGTTGTGGTCGCCGGTGGATTCGGTCATCTACCCGGAACCTACCTCGTCGTGAGGGCCTCGTGCTGCGCCAGGATGCGGCGGGCATCACGTACGTGCAGCTCCTCGACCATGCGGCCGTTGAAGGTGACGACGCCCTGACCGGCGGCCTTGGCCTCCTCGAACGTCGAGATCATCGCCTTCGCGTGCTCGATCTCCTCGTCCGACGGACCGAAGACCGCGTTGGCCGGCTCGACCTGGCTGGGGTGGATCAACGTCTTGCCGTCGAAGCCCATCTCGCGACCCTGACGCGCCTCGGCGTCGAAGCCCTCGAGGTTCTTCACGTCGTTGTAGACGCCGTCGAGGATGACCTTGCCGGCGGCGCGGGCCGCGAGCAGCGCGATCGAGAGCGACGTCAGCACGACGGGGTTGCGGCCCGGGACGTGCAGGCCGTACGTCTCGTTGACGACGTCGTTGGTGCCCATCACGATGACCGTCAGCCGGTCATGGGCCGCAGCGATCTCGGCCGCCTGGAGGAGGGCGATCGGCGTCTCGACCATGGCCCACAGCGCGGTGGTGTCAGGGGCGCCGGCGTCCTCGAGCTCGGCGACGAGCTGCAGGACCTCGGCCGCCGAGTTGACCTTGGGGACGAGCACGGCATCCGGGCCGGCCTTGGCGGCGGCCGCGATGTCGGCGGCGTGCCACTCGGTGCCGATGCCGTTGACGCGGATCGCGAGCTCACGGTGGCCGTACTCGCCGGACATCACGGCGGCGCACACCCGCTCTCGTGCCTCGGGCTTGGCATCGGGGGAGACGGCATCCTCGAGATCGAGGATCAACGCGTCGGCGTCGATGCCCTTGGCCTTCTCGAGGGCGCGCTCGTTGGCGCCGGGCATGTAGAGGACCGAGCGGCGCGGCCGCAGCAGGCTGTCAGACATACGTGCTCCTAGAGGTCGTAGGCGGCGGCGAGGTCGGGATCGCGCTCAGCGAGGGCCTTGGCGAGATCGAGCATGACCTGGCACTGCTTGCAGGACGCGTCGTCCTCCATCTTGCCGTTGATCATCACGGCGCCGGAGCCGTCGCCCATCGCCTCGACGACCTCCTTGGCGTGTGCCACGTCGGCCGGGTCGGGGGAGAAGACCTTGCGGGCGATGTCGATCTGCACCGGGTGCAGGCTCCACGCGCCGACGCAGCCGAGCAGGAATGCGTTGCGGAACTGGTCCTCGCACGCGACGACGTCCTTGATGTCACCGAACGGGCCGTAGAACGGCAGGATGTCGTTGGCCGCGCAGGCGTCGACCATGCGGGCGATCGTGTAGTGCCACAGGTCCTGCTGGTACGTCGTACGGCCAGAGTGGAGGTCGTCGCCGGTCGGATCCTCCCGCACGAGGTAGCCGGGGTGTCCACCGCCGACCCGGGTCGTCTTCATGCGCCGGCTCGCGGCGAGGTCGGCCGGGCCGAGGGAGATGCCCTGCATACGCGGGCTGGCGCCGGCGATCTCCTCGACATTGGTCATGCCCTCGGCGGTCTCGAGGATCGCGTGCACCAGGATCGGCCGGGTCAGCCCGGCGCGGGCCTCGAGCTGGGCGAGCAGCCGGTCGACGTAGTGGATGTCCTGGGCGCCCTCGACCTTGGGCACCATGACGACGTCGAGCTTGTCGCCGATCTCGGTCACGAGCGTGATCAGGTCGTCCAGCGCCCAAGGGGAGTCGAGGCTGTTGATGCGGGTCCACAGCTGGGTCTGGCCGAAGTCGGTCTGCTTGGCGATGTCGACCAGGCCCTGCCGCGCGGCTTCCTTGTTCTCGGTCTTGATGGCGTCCTCGAGGTTGCCCAGGATGATGTCGACCTTGGTGGCGATCTCCGGGACCTTGGCCTGCATCTTCTCGTTGCTCGGGTCGAAGAAGTGGATCATGCGGCTCGGCCGGAACGGGACGTCCGCGACCGGCGCGGGTGCGCCGACGGCCAGAGGGCGAAGGAATGCTCGGGGATTTCGCACGCGGTTCACGACTCTTCTCTGCTGAGGACAAAACTTCTCTCAGTATGTCCATCGGTGGAGGTGAGCGCGTAGGGCGGGGGTCACACCCCGTACAGCCGAGCGAAGCGAGGTCAGGCGCCCGGGCGTAGCCCGGCAGCGACGAAGTCGCTGGGGCGGCGAGCGCAGCGAGCCGTGCGCCCCATCATGATCGAAGTCTCGACCTCAGCGACGGGACGGTGCTCGACGCCTTTGGGTATGACGTAGACGTCGCGCGGACCGAGCACGACGTTGCCGTCACGCAGCTCGATCGTCAGCTCCCCGTCGAGCACCATGAACAGCTCGTCGGAGTTGGGGTGCAGCGCGCGGCTAGGTCCATTGGTCACTGCGGAGTATGTCTCCATCCTGCCATCGGGCGTCAAGATCCCGTCAAGGAAGAGCCGGATCGCGCGTCTGGGGGATTCGATGGATCCGTGAACACTGCCATCACCAAACGACTGCTCGTCGGCCGCCCGCTCAGTTCAGCTCGCATGGAGGAGACGCTCCTCCCCAAGTGGCTGGCCCTGCCGGTCTTCTGCAGTGATCCGCTCTCGTCGAATGCCTATGCCACGGAGGAGATCCTCCTGGTGCTCAGTCTTGGTGGGCTGGCGCTCCTGCACCTGTCTCCGTGGGTGGCCCTGGCTGTCGTGGCCCTGCTCACCATCGTCATCCTGTCGTACAGGGAGACGTGTCGCGCGTACCCCAACGGCGGGGGCGCCTACACCGTGAGCCGTGACAACCTCGGGCGCAATGCGTCGCTGGTTGCCGCGAGCGCTCTGCTGGTCGACTACGTCCTGACGGTCGCCGTCTCGGTCGCGGCCGGGGTGTCGAACATCGTGTCGGCGTTTCCCGCTCTCAGCCCTCACGCGGTGCTGCTGTCCTCGGGATTCGTCGCCGTTCTGGCGCTGATGAACCTGCGAGGGGTCAAGGAGTCGGGCACGTACTTCGCCGTGCCGACGTACGGGTTCATCGCCTGCATGGTCGTGATGATCGCCATGGGTCTCTGGTCGACCGTGACCGGTGCTGCGCCTCGTGCGGAGTCGGCCGGCATCTCGGTGCACTCCACCGGCGAGTTCTCCGGGCTGCTGCTGGCACTCCTGCTGTTGCGGGCGTTCGCATCGGGATGCACGGCGCTCACCGGAGTCGAAGCAGTCAGCAACGGTGTGCCGAGCTTCCGGAAACCGTCCAGTCGCAACGCCGCGGCGACCCTGGCCATCATGGGAGGGCTGACGATCGTGATCTTCGTCGGGATCACATCTCTCGCTCTGATCACGAAGGTGCATGTCGCTGCCGACCCGTCGCAGCTGGTGGGCGCCCCTGACGGGTACGCCCAGAAGACGGTCATCGCCCAGGTGGCCGGCGCGGTGTTCGGTCTGGACTCGCTGGGCTTCTACGCCGTGCAGGCATTCACGGCGGCGATCTTGATCATGGCGGCGAACACTGCCTTCAACGGATTCCCGATCCTCGCCTCGATCCTGGCCAAGGATGGCTTCCTCCCGCGACAGATGTCGCGCCGCGGTGATCGGCTGGTGTTCTCCAACGGCGTCGTGATCCTTGCCGGGTTGTCGATCGGGTTGCTGTGGTTCTTCGACGCCAACACGACGCGGCTGATCCAGCTCTACATCATCGGCGTCTTCGCCTCGTTCACCCTGAGCCAGGCGGGGATGGTGCGGCACTGGTTGAGGCTACGGCCGTCGGTGAGTGCACGGGCTGATCGCCGGCGCCTGACCCGATCTCTTGGGGTGAACGCTCTGGGTGCCGTGACCACGATGCTGGTGTTGGTCATCGTTCTGATCACCAAGTTCGCACATGGCGCGTGGATCGTCGTGATCGCGATGCCGTTGGTGTTCGCCATGATGACCGCCGTTCGCAGGCACTATGACCGGATAGCCGAGGAGCTCACGGCCGCACCTGGTGGGGTCCCGCTGCCCAGTCGTGTCCATGCGGTCGTGCTGGTGTCGAACCTGCAGATGCCGACCCTGCGTGCCTTGGCCTTTGCCCGGGCAACCGAGCCCAGCACGCTGACCGCTGTCACGGCACGCACCTCCCCCGAGGAGACCGAGGCTCTCGTGGCTGCGTGGGAGGAACGCGAGATCCCGGTGCCGCTCACCGTCCTCGACGCGCCGTTCCGAGATCTCACGCAACCCGTCCTGGCGCACATTCGCCGCCTGCAGCGCGACAGCCCGCGTGACGTCGTCGCGGTCTTCATCCCGGAGTATGTCGTGGGCCGCTGGTGGGAGAACCTGTTGCACAACCAGAGCGCGCTGCGCCTCAAGGCGCGCCTGCTGTTCGAGTCCGGCGTCATGGTGACGAACGTCCCTTGGCAGCTCGATCGCCCACCGCAGGTTCCTGTGGGACGCTGACGCCATGGAGCAGAGCAGTGGCCCTCCAGCAGTCTCCGGGCTGGGAGTCCGTCGACGCCGAGCGGGCCTGATCGGGTCGGTGGCCGGACCGATCGCGTTCACCTTGATCGTCCTGCCGTGGCGGGGCGATGCTGACCTCGGTGCGGTGCTTCCGGCGTACTTCCTCCTCGTGGTTGGGGCCGCGGTGATCGGTGGGCTGGGACCCGCGCTGATCGCCGCCGTCGTCTCGTTCCTCGCCGCCAACTGGTTCCTGACCCAGCCTTTCAACACACTCTCGGTCGATCGCCGTGGCGCACTCGCGCAGCTGCTCGTGTTCGTCGTCGTCGCGGCGCTCGTCAGCCTCGTTGTCGAAGCCGGCGCTCGCTCGCGAGCTCTGGCGGCACGACGCTCTCTCGAGACCGACGTCATGGCCCGGTTGGCCCGCTCAAGGGTGGGGGCGACAGCGGTGGAGGCGGTGCTGAGCGAGACGAGGCAGCTGTTCGAGCTTGACGCCGTGGTCTTCATGCCACCGGCAGGCGCCACCGAAGCAATCTCCGTTGGGGTGCGGCACGGATCTGGGCCCACGCATCGCATCGAGACCGAGGGCGGCTCAACGCTGGAGACATGGGGTGTGCCAGCGTTCGCCGACGACCTGCGCCTGCTGCGATCGCTCGCGGACGCCGCGGAGCGTTCCTGGTACGAGCAGATCTTGGAACGGGAGGCCTCCCGGGCGGCCGCGCTCGACGAGGCTGATCGCGTGCGGACCGCGCTGCTGGCCGCAGTCGGACACGACCTGCGTACCCCACTCTCGGTCATCAAGACGGCTGTCAGCGCTCTGCGATCCGACGACAGCGCGTGGGCGGACAGCGACCGGGAGGAGCTGCTCGCGACGGCGGACGACTCGGTCGACCGTCTGACGGCACTGATCGACAACCTGCTGGCAATGAGCCGGATCGAGGCCGGTGCCGTGCTGGTTCGGCTCGAGCGGCTGTCGCTGGTCGAGGTGGTCTCGCGGGTCCTGATCGGGCGACCAGAAGTGGCGATCGATGTGTCCGAAGAGCTGCCGCTCGTCATGGCGGACGAGGGGCTGCTCGAGCGGGTGATCGCGAACTTGGTGGACAACGCGTTCCGGCACGGTGGCGGTACGGTCGACGTCGCCGCGCACGAGTCGGCCGGCTGGATCGAGGTTGCCGTGATCGATCGCGGTGCAGGTCTGCCGGCAGCGCGTTCCAACGAGCCCTTCGCTGCCCAACCCGGGTCGGACCGGATCGGCGCCGGAAGTGGCCTCGGCCTCGCGATCGTCGGGGGACTGGTGAGTGCGATGGGGTGCAGCGTCGAAGCTGGCGGGACGCGGGGCGGTGGCGTGACGATGACCGTACGGATTCCGGTGGCGTCGCCGTGACCCGCGTGTTGCTGGTCGAGGACGACTCAGCTCTGGCTCGCGCGCTTGCCATCACGTTGCGCACGCGCGGGTATGACGTGACGGTTGCTCGGGACGGTGCATCTGCTCTGCGCGACGCATCGTCGGCGCGTCCCGACGTCGTCGTGCTCGACCTCGGACTGCCGGACATGGACGGAACCGAGGTGATCAGGTCGCTGCGGACCTGGACGCAGGTGCCGATCATCGTGCTGTCCGCGCGTGACGGCCAGCGCGACAAGGTCGCCGCACTCGACTCCGGTGCCGATGACTACGTCGGCAAACCGTTCGGCGTCGAGGAGCTGCTGGCGCGTCTGCGGGCGGCGACCCGTCGCGCGGCGCCTCGCGACGACGGGCCGGTCGTCACGGCCGGTGACCTGGTGATCGACCTGGCGGCGGCGCGGGTGCAGCGTGCCGCCACGGACGTTCGCCTCACTCCCACCGAGTGGCACCTGCTCGAGGTCCTGGTCCGCCGGCGAGGCACGCTCGTGGCGCGCGCCGACCTGCTGCGCGAGGTGTGGGGACCGGCATATGAGTCGCAGACCAACTATCTGCGGGTCTACCTCGCCCAGCTGCGGCGCAAGCTGGAGGACGACCCGTCGCGACCGCGCCACCTCGTCACCGAGACGGGCCTGGGCTACCGCTTCGAGCCGTAGTCGTACGAGGTCGCCGCAAGCGACGGCGCCTACTGTCCGGCGATCCCGGGCACTTTAAGGTCTAGTCCTTCTCTACATGGCCCGTTGTGACTAAACGCGGATGGTCCATCGTGATCAAATGTTGGTCGTTTGTCGGAAATGGACCGATTTTACCTGTCTTCACATAGCGCGCGCCACGCAAATGGCGTTGTCTGAGGGCACGGGCCACGGCGCACTCCCACATTGCCGTTGCCACCACGCAGCCGAGGAATCCCCCTTGACTACGACTCGCACCGTTCCCGTGCAGGGGCGATACGGATGGAGTTATCTGTCATGAAAAAAATAGTGCTCGTACTCGCGATGATTGCGGCCAGCGTGTTTCTCGCGCAGCCCGCCGTCGCCGAGGGCGATACGCCGGCCGAACAGACCGCCGAGACCACCACCAACACCGAGCCGGCCGACGCGGCGCCGAAGATCGAGCCCGCCAACGAGTCGGCCGGGCAAGAGCCTCAGCAGCAGGCGCCTGCCGACACCGGGCCTCCGGCGAATGCCGGGGGAACTGCTCCGGTGGTCAACCAGGAGTCCGTCCCGCCGGTCGGTGAGGTCAAGAAGGTCGACGAACCGAAGAAGGACGACACCTCCAACGCGGAGCCGAAGAAGGACGCCGTCGTGGCCGCGGACAAGAAGGTTGTGGTCTGCAAGTATGTCGGCACGCCTCCCGGCACGCCGGACCACGTCATCATCGTCAACGCGAGCTCCCTCGAGGGGAAGGGCTTCACCGGCTCGTTCCCATTCGATTTCAGTGACGCGCAGGAGTCGAAGGCCATCCGCTTCGCAGCAGACAAGGAGAAGGCTTCGGACGTCTCGCTCACGGAATGTGGCGCGACGGATGTCGTCGACGTGTGCCCAGATGTCCCTGGCGACCAGCCTGAGGGCACGGACTGTGACGAGGTCGTCACGGACGACGGGAAGAAGGTCGTCGTCTGCAAGTTCACCGGAACGCCCCCGGGCACGTTCGATCACATCATCATCGTGGACGAGAGCGCCCTGGGCCAGGACTGGGACGGACTGTTCCCGGCTGACTTCAACGACGCGCACGGGTCGTACGCGATCCGTTACGCAGAAGATGGTGAACAAGCGTCGGATGTCGCGACGTCAGAGTGCGTGACACCGCCACCCTTCGACCAGTGCCCGGACATCGAGGGCGACCAGCCGGAGGGAACCGACTGCACTGTGATCACAGACGACGGCAAGAAGGTCGTCGTCTGCAAGTTCACCGGACCGCCCCCGTACCACTTCGACCACATCATCATCGTGGACGAGAGTGCACTGGGCGAGGACTGGGACGGAATGTTCCCAGCCGACTTCGCTGACTCCTTGGGCTCGTACGCGATTCGCTACGCGGAAGACGGTGAGCAGGCGAAGGACGTGCCGTTGACGGAATGCCAGCCAGAGGTGGTCCCGACCCAGATCGCGGCTGAACCGCCGGTGGCAGATCCTGCCACGTGCGACGAGGACGGATCACTCGTGCTGGCGGAGACCGATCACGTGACCTATTCGGTGACTCCTGAGTTCGACGGACCCGGTCACTACACGGTCACGGCCAGCATCTCTGATGAGGGCTTCGTGCTGATCGGCCAGACGGTGTTCGAGCTGAACGTGGGCGGCAAGCTGCCGACGGCGGACTGCGTGTCATCTGGTGAAGAGCCGGCCAAGGACGAGAACGCGCTCCTGCCCGACACCGGTGGCCTGCCGCTGTGGATCCTGCTCATCGCAGGCCCGATGACAGCAGCCGGACTCATCATCTTGATGCGTCGTGAGCCGGTCAGCCGTACGTCGACCGGTGGTGGGATGCCGTCCTACTCGCTGATCCTGCCGCCGGCTCCCAAGCCGCTCGGCATCAAGCGGGCGCACGCGGCGGCACGGGCACATCGGCTTCATGAAGGCCGTTGGCAACGTCGTCGCCGCCATCGGCGCCTTCTTCCGAGGAGGACGTCGCTGATCGACAGATGAGCACGAGAAGGGGAGTCGCCTCGGGCGGCTCCCCTTCTTGCGTCTTCGGGCGTAGTTCTTCGTGATGAATTAGGTGGAATTATCGGAGATTCCGCCCAAAATAATTGTCCATTCGGCACACCAGTCTCGCTGGACCACGGTTCCCTGAGGGCAGGCCGCGGCTCGCTCTCCTGAGCACACAGTCGTTGCCGCTCCGCCTGCGAGGAGTCCCTCGCGAGGCGCAACGAACCCTTCCGCCAGGGGACTACGGATGGAGTTTTGCTCACCATGAGACGACTAGTGATTGTTCTGGCCCTGCTTGCCGGGAGCGTCTGCTTCGCTGCACCCTCGATCGCCGTGGCGGACGACACGACGACCGCTCAGGTTCGACGGATCAGCTGGTGACCGCGGCGGCCGACGAGAAGGCGGCGGCTGAGGAGAAGGCGGCGGCTGACGAGAAGGCGAGCGGCTGAAGAGGCCGCCGCGAAGGCGGCTGAAGAGGCCGCCGCGAAGGCCGCTGAGGAGGCTGCCGCGAAGGCCGCCGAGGAGGCTGCTGCTAAGGCCGCAGCCGAGAAGGCCGACCAGGAGACGAACGAGTCCCAGTCACGTACTGAGGGCCACGAACCACCTGAGGAGTGCTCCGGCGGCCAGCCGTCCGTGAACACGACCACGGGCACCGAGTGCCCTGGCACGTATCCGTACGAGGTGAAGGTCTGCTGGAAGATGAAGTCCTCGGACGGAGTCGCGGGGACCTATGAGTTCCCGCAGTACAAGGTCTCGGGCGCATGGTGCGACAAGACGCCGAAGTGTGGCGAGACCGTCGAGTACCAGCACGACACGTACTGGATCAGGGACAAGGACGACGAGGAGTACCTCGCCGGTCTGTGGAAGCTCTACAGCCCGGCTGGTGATGCGCGGCTGGAGCCGCACGACTACTTCAGCGTGGTCAAGGTTGGCCCCAAGTGCCACAAGCCCAAGGAGGTCACCGCATGCTGGAAGATGTCCTGGTCAGATGAAGTCGAAGGCACTTACGAGTTCCCGCAGACCCGAGTGTGGGGCGACGACTGCGACGCGCCAGCCAAGTGCGGCGAGACCGTCGAGTACCAGCACGACTCGTACTGGATCAAGGGCAAGGACGACTGGGAGTACTTCAAGAACCTGGTGACGCTGAACAGCCCGGCGGACGACGCACGACTGCATCCGCACGACTACTTCAGCGTGGTCAAGGTCGGCGAGGCCTGTCCGATCGAGGTGTCACCGGCGGTAGATCTGGAGTCGACGTGTGACCAGGGGGAGGCGCCGACCGCCGTGCCGATCGAAGGTGTCGTCTACACGTTCACCAAGGGCGACGGCATCAAGGGCCCATGGGAGATCACGGCAACGCTGGCTGGTGACGGCTACGTCTTCGCGGAGGGGGCGCAGACGGTCTTCACCGGGGACGCCGGAGACCCGGACTCCTGTGTCGGCGGGTGCCGAGGAGAGCGAGGATCCCGAGGATCCCGCGGACCCGGCTGTCGCGGAGGACCAGCTGCTGCCGGACACGGGCGGCTTGCCGCTCGGTGTCCTGTTGCTCGTCGGTCCGATGACGGCAGCGGGACTCATGATGCTGATGCGCCGCGAGCCGGTCTCGCAGATGTCGTCGAACATGTCGGTGCGCATCAGGCGGGCACACGCCGCGGCTGAGCACATCGGCCTCATGAAGGCTGTCGTCGCAGCGATCAGTTCCCTCTTCAGGGGACGACGTCGCTGATCAACAGCTGAGCACAAGAAGGGGAGTCGCCGCAGGGCGGCTCCCCTTCCTGTGTCCGCTGCGCTAGAGATCCATCGCGTCGGCGACGGCAGGAGAGCCGCCCTCGGCGCGCAGACCGGCCACGACCCCGGCCCGGTCGGCGGCCGAGCGGTTCTGGCTGAGCTTGGCCTTGGCCTCGACCCTCGCGACCGTCATCTCGAGGCCGACGATCGCCTTGAGGTTCTTGTCGATGTACGTCGACGGTGCGTCGGTCACGGCCCACGGCTCCTGGCGCGTTTGCTCGTGACGGTCGGTCAAGGTCGTCACCGCCTCCCGTGTCCACTCGGGATCGTCGTGCACCCGCACCGTGCCCGTGAGGTGGACGGCAGAGTAATTCCAGGTCGGCACCACCCGGCCGTGCTCGGCCTTCGCGGCATACCAGGCCGGCGAGATGTAGGCCTGCGGACCGGCGATGATCGCCAGGCAGGGCGAGCCGTCGGCGATCTCCCGCCAGTGCGGGTTGGCGCGGGCCAGGTGGGCCATGACGGTGGTGCCGTCGTCGCTCCACAGGACGGGGAGCAGGGTCGCGACCGGCGTGCCGTCGGCGCCGACCGTCACGATCTCGGCGCTGCCGACAGACTCGACGAACCGGCGGATCTCGTCGGGGTCGTCCATGGCGTTGAAATGGGGGATGTACATGTCGCTCCTAGGAGTCGTCACTGTTGCTGATGCCGCGGCGGGCTGACAGGAGGTCGATCTCGGGCCGCCCCGCGACGAAGTTCTCGATCGAGTCGAGCACGTCGATGACGTGCCTGCTGTCGGCCGCGACGAGGCTCGCTCCCACGCCTGCGCGGCGGTGGAGGTCGAGGCTCCCGGTCTCGGCGGCCGAGACGCTGAACGTACGGCGGACATCCGCGACGAGCGGCCGCACGATCGACCGCTTGGTCTTGAGGGAGTGGACATCGCCCAGCAGAATGTCGAACTCGATCCATCCGATCCACATGACCACGATCATGACAGGGCCTGCGAGGATCGTGTCCGTGGTGTCACAGCTCGCACGTCTCGTCGGATCGTGCGTGATCCTCGGCGTCGGGGTCGCGATGCTGCTCATCGCCTCGCTCGGGTCGGACGGCTACTCGACGATGATCAACGGCCTCTCGATCGCCCTGGACGTGCCGTTCTGGATCGTCAATCTCGTCATCGGGATCCTGTTGGTCGCGATGGCGTGGGCACGCGGACTCAAGCCGGGACTCGGCACGATCACCCAGCCCCTCGTGGTGGGCTTCGTGGTCTCCGGGTTGCTGGACGCGTTTGCCGAGCCCGACGAGATGTGGGTGCGAGTCATCCTGCTCGTCTTGTCGTTCCCTGTCCTCGCGGTCGGCGTCGCCGGCTATCTCGCCGTCGATGCCGGTGCGGGACCGACCGAGGCCGCTGCCCTGGCATTTGACCCGCCGGTGCCGTTCAAGTGGAGCTACAGCGTGGTGCAGGGCGGTGGAGCCCTGCTCGGCTGGCTGTGTGGCGCGGCCGTCGGGCCGGGGACGCTGCTGGTGATCTTCCTGCTCGGTCCACTCGTCGACGTGCTGTCGGCACGGTTCCCGGTGCTCTCGATCGACCGCTCCTAGGGTTCGGCAGTTCTCCGTAGTCAGTGACTTCCCGGGATGGCAGGGCCATCCTGAGGGATACGTCAAGAGGAGGAGATTGAAAATGAGCAGTGAGGACGTCGAAGCAGATCGCGCACTCAAGACGAAGCACCGGGCGCTGTGGTCGATGGGTGACTATCCAGCCGTGGCCTCGGAGGTGATTCCGGCGACGGGCCCACGGCTCGTCGAGGCCTGCGGCATCAGGGCCGGTCAGCGAGTCCTGGACGTCGGGGCGGGCTCCGGAAACGCCGCGATTCCGGCGGCGCTCACCGGCGCGGACGTGGTGGCGTCGGACCTGGCGCCGGCGTTGCTCGAGGTCGGTCGCCAGCATGCCGACGACCAGGGGGCAACGCTTGAGTGGCAGGAGGCCGACGCCGAGGCGTTGCCCTACGGCGACGCGGAGTTCGACGTGGTGATGTCGTGCGTCGGCGTCATGTTCGCCCCGCACCACCAGGCGGCTGCCGACGAGCTCGTGCGCGTGTGTCGGCCAGGTGGCACCATCGGCTTGCTGAGCTGGACGCCCGAGGGCTTCATCGGACAGATGTTTGCCACCATGAAGCCGTACGCCCCACCGCCTCCGCCCGGCGCGCAGCCGCCACCGCTGTGGGGCGACGAGGCGCACGTACGTTCGCTGCTGGGCGATCGCGTCACAGGCGTCGATGCGCGCAAGGAGATGCTCAGGGTCGACCGGTTCGGGGCTCCGGAGGACATGCGGGACTTCTTCAAGCGGACCTACGGCCCGACCATCGCGGTCTACAAGAACATCGCCGAGGAGCCCGACAACGTGGCCAGCCTGGACAACGAGCTCGTCGAGCTCGCCGCCAAGCATTTCGACGGCGGGGCGATGTCCTGGGAGTACCTGTTGCTGACCGCTGCCAGGAGCTAGGCGGCCGCCGCGTCGTCCTCGCGCAGCTCGTCGACCAGGCTCGGCCTGGTCGGCAGCCAGCCGAGCTCGCTCCTGGCGCGGTTGCCGCTGGCCTGCTGATCGAGGAGCAGTGCCTCGCCGAACCCGCCGAGCCGCTCGAGGGTCGCGGCGGGATCCTCGGGCGCCACATCGCCGCCGAGTGCCTCGCCAAGCTCTCGCACCGTCGGGTTCTGTCCGCTGACGCCGATGTATGTGCGCCCGCCGGGCGCCTGCTCGAGCGTGCGAACGTACAGGTCGGCGAGATCGTCGACGTGAACGGTCGTCCAGTGCTGCTCGCCGGTGCCGATCAGGGCCACGGTGCCGGACTCGGCGGTGAGCATCGCCGGGATGCCCTTGCCGTAGCCGTACACGATGCCCGGCTGCACGACGGAAGCCTTGATGCCGGACTCCAGCAGGCGCCGCTCTCCGGCGGGACGCCACGCCGTGAGAGCCGGAGCGTCGAGCGGGCTCGACTCCGTGATGGAGGCGTTGTTGCCGTAGACCCAGATGCCACCGGTGTGGACGAGCGGCTTGGTCGTGCCGGCGAACGCGCTGACGGCGGCGTCGATGACCGCGTCGTTGAGCTCAGCATCGCGTTCGTCCCCGCCGGCGGCCGTGTGGATCGCGCCGTCGTGCCCGCGCATCTCCGCGGCCAGCCACTCGGAGTTGAACAGGTCGCCGATGATGCCGGTGGCGCCGGCATCCTGCACCTGGAGCGAGGACTTCTGGTTGCGGACGACAGCCGTCACGTGATGACCCGCTGCGACGAGCTGGTCGAGGACGGCCGAGCCGATGAAACCGGTTCCCCCGGTGAGCAAGATCTTCATGTCTGACTCAACCGGGGTATCGGAGGTGCTATTTCGTGACGAGGTTCACACGGGCGCCCTTCCGCTGCCAGGTCGCGGTTCCCAGGGAGGCCGCCTGCGGCCGAGCGTTGGGATCCCCCACGAGCCCCCGGTCAGGCGTGGGCAACGCACGTACGCGCGACTGGCCGCGCCTCGAGGCGCCCGTCCGGGATCGGCTCCCCGCACACCTCGCACCGGCCGTACGTGCCCGCGTCGACGCGAGCACGGGCGGCGTCGACCTCGGTCAGGCGCCGCTCAGCCTGCTCGATCAGTGCGCCGACCTGCGACCGCTCGAACGCGATCGTGGAGCCCTCGGGATCGTGCTCGTCGTCGGCGTTGGAGTCGGCGGACGCATCGACGATGCCGATGAAGTCGCGGGTGAGCGTGGCCAGCATCTGCAGCGCTGACTGCCATTCCTCATCGAGGAGGGCGAGTGCTGTGGCCTGGTCCATGTGGATTGGCCTCCTCAAAGGAGCAAAGGCCCCGTTCGGCGAGGAACGGGGCCTTCACAGTGCGGCATCAGGGACTCGAACCCCGAACCCGCTGATTAAGAGTCAGCTGCTCTGCCAATTGAGCTAATGCCGCGAAGCGGGTGCAACGTTATCAGCCGCCTCCGGTCTGCCCATAATCGGGAGAGCATCGAGGAGCGCCTGGGCAGCGTTGTGCCCCGCGATGCCGCTGACGGCACCTCCGCGACGGGCGCCGCTGCCGCACAGGAAGACCCGCGGATGGCTCGTGGCGACACCCCAGCGCTGTCCGGAATGATGGGGCTTTTCGTCCTCCTCGAGCCATGGCCACTGGAGGTCGCCGTGGAAGATGTGCCCGCCCGGCATCGCGAGCGCGTCCTCGATCTGCGCAGGAGTCTTGTGCTCGACGCCGAGGATCAGCGGCTCGATCGGCTCGGCGAGGTGCGCGTCGATCGCGGCGAGGAACTGTTCGTACGCCTTGGCGGCTGCAGCATCGTCGGGCAGCACTTCGTACGGCGTGTGGAGCCCGAAGTACGTCAAGGTCTGGGCGCCTGAGTCGGCGAGCTCGGGGCCGAGGATCGAGCGGTCGGTCAGGGTGTGGCAGTAGAGCTCGCCGGAGGCGAACTCAGGCAGCGCGCCTGCGGCCGCCTGCGCGTATGCCCGTTCGAGCTCGCTCATCGACTCACCGATGTGCAGTGTGCCAGCGAAGGCGATCGCCGGGTCGATGCCGGACCTGAGCCGAGGGAGGCGCGAGACGAGCAGGTTGACCTTGAACTGCGACCCTGATGGCTTCGGCGGCATGGGCTTGCCGAGGAGGCGCGCCAGGACGTACGGGGCGACCCCGCTGAGGACCCAGTCGGCCTCGATGACGAACCCGTCGCCGCACACTGTCGCACCCACGTCGTACGCGTCGATGCCGTCGACCTCGCAGTTGGTGCGGATGTCGACGCCGGCCTCACGGGCGACGCGCTCGAGCTCGGCTGTCACGGCGCCCATGCCGCCGACCGGCACGCGCCACTCGCCGGTCCCGTTGCCGATCAGGTGGTAGAGGAAGCACCGGTTCTGGACGAGGCTACGGTCGTGCAGCGACGCGAAGGTGCCGATCAGCGCGTCGGTGCCGACGACGCCGCGCACCAGGTCGTGCGTGAACCGACGCTCGAGGGCGGTGCCGATCGGCTCGTCGACGAGGTCGGTCCAGATCGCCATCTCGACCTGGTCGCGGAGCTCGCCGATGTGGGGGAGCGGCTCGAGCAGGGTCGGCGCGATGGCATCGGCGACGGTGCTGACCTCGGCGTAGAACCGGCGCCACGCCTCGAGCTCGTCGTCAGATCCCGTGAGCGCACGGAACGACTCCTCGGTGGCCTCGCCGGGCACCGTCTCGACGAGCAGGCCGCCGCCGTCGTAAGGCGTGTAGGACGCGGTCTCGCGTGACCGGAGCTCGAGGTCGAGCCCGAGCTCGTCGATGAGCGCCTGGGGCATGAGGCTGACGAGGTAGGAGTAGCGGGAGAGTCGGGCGTCGAGGCCCTCGAACACCGAAGCGCTGATGGCCGCACCGCCGACGTGCGCGAGGCGCTCGAGGATCGTGACGGACAACCCGGCGCGGGCGAGGTAGGTCCCGGCGACGAGCGCGTTGTGGCCGCCGCCGACGATGACGACGTCGTGCTTCTCGGTTGCTTCCATGGCCCCAGCGTAGGACCGGTCGCACCTCAGAGGTGCTTCAGCGCCTCTCGCTTCGAGAGACCGCTCAGGTCCGGGTGGTCGGCGACGAACGCACGGACCCACTCGGGGCTCGACTCGCGCATGGTCCCGCAACGCCCAGCCGATCGCCTTGCGGACGAAGAACTCGCGGTCGGCGATGCTGGGCTCGATGACCTCAGCAAGCAGGTCCGGGTCGAGCCGGTCCTTGCGGCCGAGCTGGCTGATGATCGCCAGCCGGCGCAGCCAGAAGTCGGGGGCCGTGCTCCAGCGGCGTACGACCGCCGCCGTCTCGACCGGGTGCGCGTCGTGCAGCTCGGCGATCCGGTGCGCCAGGTCGTCGACGTGGTCCCACCACGCGCCCGTCGTGGCCAGGTGGTCGTACAGGGGGACGAGCTCGAGGCGCCCGGTGCCGAGGCTCGAGGCGAGGAGCGCGCTGGCGGCGTAGCGCTCCTCGCGGAACACCGCCTCGTCCCACAACGTACGCACGGCCGTCTCGAGCTCGCCCAGCGTGAGGAGTGGGTGGGCTCGCGGCGGCCGCCTTCGTGAGCTGCCGGACCCGGGGCACCCGAACCCCGCGAAATGGCATCGCCGACTTCATGTACGCCTGCATGGCGGACGCTCGCTCGGCATCGGCGGCGTCGCGCAGGGCGTCGCGAATCGCTGAGACCAGGGAGCGACGCTCATGGCGACAGAGTACGGGAATGCTTGACGCTCATTGAAAGTTAAACTAGATTAGGAGACCTGAACGAGGAGCACACCATGCCTGCTGTGAATGTTGCTGACTGGACCGTCCTGCCCCGCGTGATCGCGGCGCCGACGCAGACCGAGGACCGCGCGCCGGTCACGGTGACCACCGCGCCCCAGGGATACGAGGGGGAGGGCTTCCCGGTCCGCCGCGCGTTCGCCGGCGTCGACCCGAGCAAGCTCGACCCGTTCATCCACATGGACCAGATGGGCGAGGTCGACTACGCGCCCGGCGAGCCCAAGGGCACGCCGTGGCACCCGCACCGCGGGTTCGAGACCGTCACCTACATCGTCGACGGCGTCTTCGACCACCAGGACAGCCACGGCGGCGGCGGCTCGATCACCGACGGCGACACGCAGTGGATGACCGCAGGCAGCGGCTTGCTGCACATCGAGGCGCCGCCGGAGTGGCTCGTGGTCAAGGGCGGGCTGTTCCACGGCCTGCAGCTGTGGGTCAACCTGCCCAAGGCCGACAAGTGGCTGCCGCCGCACTACCAGGACATCCGCGGCGGCGAGGTCGGCCTGGGGTCCACGCCGGACGCCGGAGCGCTCCTGCGCGTCATCGCGGGCGAGGTCGACGGGGTCAAGGGGCCGGGTTCGACCCACACGCCCATGTCGATGGTGCACGCGACGGTCCTGCCCGGTGCGGAGATGACCGTGCCGTGGCGCACCGACTTCAACGCCCTGGTCTACGTCATGAGCGGCAGCGGCTACGTCGGCCGTGAGCGCCGGCCCGTCGAGTCCGGCCAGCTCGCGGTCCTCGGCCACGGCGAGACCATCACGGTCGGCGCCGACCAGCAGCAGGACAGCCGGCACCCCGCGCTCGAGGTCGTCCTGCTGGGCGGCCTGCCGATCCGCGAGCCGATCGCCTGGGCCGGACCGTTCGTCATGAACACCAAGGCCGAGGTGCAGCAGGCGTTCGAGGACTTCCAGAAGGGCCGGCTCGGCACGATCCCGAGCGTCCCGCACGCCGAGGTCCACGGCGAGATGCTGCAGGACTGCTAGTCCTCGAGGCGGCTCGGCTGCGGGGCTGTGGTCGGACGACACGCCCATCGCCGCCGCCTCGCTGACGCTCTCGCCGAGCCACGACTCGACCTCCCAGCCGGCGCTGACCGACCCCTCGACGACCACGATGCCGGTGTTGACGACGTAGTGGTTGCTGACGAAGTCGAGATCGATGTTGCCGGTGCGGGCCGCGCACCAGGCGCGGATCATGGCGCCGTGGCTGACGAGCACGACGCTGTCGGCGCCCAGGGCCTCCGCCTCGCCGACGACCTCGTCGAACCGGGCGATGACCTCGTGGCCGTCTCGCCGCCGGGCATGCGTACGTCGAGGTCGCCGGCGCACCAGGCGAGGAGCGTGTGGACGTACTGGTGGACCGAGTCCTCATCGGTCCTGCCCTCGACGTCACCCGCGGCGATCTCGCGGATGCCGTCGCGCACCGCCGGCTCGATGCTGCGTGAGGCGACCAAGGGGGCGGCGGTCAGGTGCGTACGAATCATCGACGACACGAAGATCGCATCGATCTTCTCGTCGGCCAGCGCGTCGACGAGCTGCTCGGCCTGGTCATGACCCAATGCCGGTGAGCCCGGGCCCGGGCACGGTCGACTCGAGGATCCCGTCGACATTCGCGGGCGTCTGGCCGTGGCGGACAAGGATCAAGCGCATGCCCGAGCCTGAGCGTGACGTCGCTAGGCTCTCGCGCATGGCAACGGACGCTGGGCGGCAGTATGTCGGTGCGATCGACCAGGGAACGACCAGCACGCGCTTCATGATCTTCGACCACGACGGGCACGAGGTCGCACGTCACCAGCTCGAGCACGAGCAGATCCTGCCCCAGGCCGGCTGGGTCGAGCACGACCCGCACGAGATCTGGGAGGCGACGCAGGACGTCATCGAGGCCGGCCTCGGCCGCGCCGGCATCACGTTCGAGGGACTCGCGGCGATCGGCATCACCAACCAGCGCGAGACCACTGTCGTGTGGGACCGACGCACCGGCGAGCCGTACTACAACGCGATCGTCTGGCAGGACACGCGTACGGACAAGATCGCCAACGCCCTCGACGGCAGAGCGGCGACGGCGACCTGATCCGCGAACGCGCCGGCCTGCCACCGGCGACGTACTTCTCCGGCGGCAAGATCCAGTGGATCCTCGAGAACGTCGAGGGCGTCCGCGCGGACGCCGAGGCGGGGCACGCGATCTTCGGCAACACCGACAGCTGGCTGATGTGGTGGCTCACGGGTGGCCCGGACGGTGGACTGCACCTGACCGACGTGACCAACGCGAGCCGCACGATGCTGATGGACCTCGAGACCCTCGCCTGGGACGACGAGCTGCTCGCTCTGTTCGGCATACCGCGGGCGATGCTGCCCGAGATCCGGTCGTCGTCCGAGGTGTACGGCCACACCCGGGCGGATGGGCCGTTCGGCGGCGACGTGGCCATCGCGGGTGACCTGGGCGACCAGCACGCCGCCCTGGTCGGCCAGGTGTGCTTCCAGCCGGGCGAGCTCAAGAACACGTACGGCACCGGCAACTTCCTCGTGCTCAACACCGGCACCGAGATCGTCAGGTCCACCAACGGCCTGATCACGACGGTGGGCTACAAGTTCGGCGACGCGCCTGCCGTGTATGCGCTGGAGGGCTCGATCGCGGTCACCGGCTCGGCGATCCAGTGGTTGCGCGACCAGCTCGGCATCATCAAGGCGGCGGAGGACTCCGAGAGCCTCGCCGAGAGCGTCGACGACAACGGCGGCGTGTGCTTCGTGCCGGCGTTCTCCGGCCTGTTCGCGCCCTACTGGCGCAGCGACGCTCGCGGCGTGATCGTGGGCCTGTCGCGCTTCAACACCGTCGCGCCACATCGCACGCGCCGCTCTCGAGGCGATCTGCTACCAGAGCCGTGACGTCGTCGACGCGATGGTCGCCGATGCCGGTCTCGACCTGAAGATCCTGCGCGTCGACGGCGGCGTGACCGCCAATGAGCTGTGCATGCAGATCCAGGCCGACGTCCTCGGCGTGCCCGTCAGCCGGCCGGTCGTGGCCGAGACGACGGCGCTCGGTGCGGCGTACGCAGCGGGTCTCGCGGTGGGGTTCTGGGACAGCGCCGACGAGCTCATCGCCAACTGGCACGAGTCGAAGCGATGGGAGTCCACCTCGACGCCGGAGCAGCGAGAGGACGGTCACGCGCAGTGGAAGAAGGCCGTCGAGCGCACCTTCGGCTGGGTTGCGGTCTGAGTCGAGCGAGCGCTCAGAGCGGGTTTGGGGGTCCCCCCACGATCTCTGCGAGTAGGGGGCGCGATCACGCCGAAGGCGGCAGGTGACGAAACCTCGTGAGATCTCCTCGAAGCGTGGGTTTCGAGGCTCCGGCCGCGGGCGGCCTTCGCACGTCAGCCACCGGCAAGCCGCGGCCGTCCGCCGACCGGGCGCCGATTTGCGGACCTGATTGACTGGGGTCATGCGATCGGTAGCCCTGTCACCTGAGAACCGTCAAGCCGCTCTCGACGCGATGGCCGCGGCCCCGCTGGACATCCTGGTGATCGGGGGTGGCGTCGTCGGGGGTGGCGCAGCGCTCGATGCCGCGACCCGCGGCCTGTCGGTCGGCCTCGTCGAGGCACGTGACTTCGCATCCGGTACGTCGAGCCGTTCCAGCAAGCTCATGCACGGCGGGCTGCGCTATCTCGAGATGCTCGACTTCCGGCTGGTCGCCGAGGCGCTCAAGGAGCGTGGCCTCAGCCTGCAGAAGCTCGCGCCTCACCTCGTACGCGAGGTCGGCTTCCTCTACCCACTGACGCACCGGGTCTGGGAGCGGTTCTATGCCGGCTCCGGCGTCGCGCTCTACGACGCGATGAGCAAGGCCTCCGGCTACGGCCAGGGGGTGCCGCTGCACCGCCACCTGACCCGTCGAGGGGCCCGGCGGATGATGCCGGCTCTCAAGAAGGACGCCCTCATCGGCGCGCTCCATTACTACGACGGACAGGTCGACGACGCCCGGCACACGATGTTCCTGTCGCGCACGGCCGCGGCGTACGGCGCCCATGTGGCCAGCCGTACGCGCGTCGTCGGGCTGCTGCGCGAAGGTGGCCGCGTCACCGGGGCGACGGTCAAGGACCTCGAGTCGGGCCGCGAGTTCGACATCCGCGCCAAGGCCGTCATCAACTCCACCGGAGTGTGGACCGACGAGACGCAGGCGCTGACGTCAGAGCGCGGCCAGTTCCACGTCCGCGCCAGCAAGGGCGTGCACCTCGTCGTGCCGCGCGACCGGATCCGCGGCGAGTCCGGACTGATCCTGCGCACCGAGAAGTCCGTGCTGTTCGTCATCCCGTGGGGCCGCCACTGGATCATCGGCACGACCGACACCGACTGGTCGCTGTCGAAGGACCACCCGGCAGCCAGTCGCAGTGACATCGACTACCTGCTCAACCACGTCAACAGCGTGCTCGTCGAGCCGCTGACCCATGACGATGTCGAAGGCGTCTATGCCGGCCTCCGACCGCTGCTGGCCGGCGAGGACGAGGCGACCAGCAAGCTGTCACGCGAGCACGCGGTCGGGACGAGCGTCAAGGGGCTCGTCGTGATCGCCGGCGGCAAGTACACGACGTACCGGGTCATGGCCAAGGACGCGGTCGACGCGGCGGTCCACGGGATGTCCACGCTGCTGGACCGCAAGGTGCCCGACTCGTGCACGGAGGACGTGCCGCTGCTCGGCGCCGACGGCTACGAAGCGATCTGGAACCAGCGGCAGATGCTCGCCGGATCGAGTGGAATCGGTGTCGGTCGCATCGAGCACCTGCTGCACCGCTACGGATCGCTCACGCTGGAGCTGCTCGACCTGATCGCTGAACGCCCTGATCTCGGCGAGCCGTTGACCGGTGCGGATGACTACCTCCGTGCCGAGATCGTCTATGCCGTGACGCACGAGGGCGCCCGTCACCTCGACGATGCGATCGCCCGGCGTACGCGCATCTCGATCGAGACGTTCGATCGTGGGACGGATGTTGCGGTCGAGGTCGCTGAATTGATGGCAGGGGTGTTGGGCTGGACCAAGGCGCAGCGCGACAACGAGGTCGACCACTACCTCAAGCGTGTCGAAGCCGAACGGGAGAGCCAGACGATGCCGGACGACGAGACCGCGGACGCCGCCCGCATGGGTGCCGAGGACGTCGTACCGATCGCGACCACGGCATCGAAGGCGAAGACCGCCTGATGTCGCGGGAGACCGTTGCGGACTATGACGTCCGCTCTCCTGCGTCGCGCACGCTGCTGACGGTGATCGGCACGATCGTGACCGTCGTGCTCCTGGGCGGATTCGTCCTCGGCGCGTCGCTCATCAAGCGCGACACCCGTATCGCGACCGCCGACGTCGAGCTCGGAGCTGTCTCGCAGCTCGTGATCAACGCCGGTGCGGCCAACGTACGTCTGGTGGAGGGCGACGAGGGCATGGTCAGGATTCGCGCCCGCATCACGTCCGGGCTGCGCAAGACCGACTACCAGCTGGGCAGACGAGGCAACGAGATCAAGATCGTCTCGGGCTGCCAGACCTGGTTGTCCCCGGGTTGCGGCGTCTCGGCGACTCTCGAGGTGCCCAAGGGCATGCCGGTCGTCGTCAAGAGCACGTCGGGCAACGTCAGGGCCGACTCGCTCTCCGAAGGTGTGCTCACGGTCAGCTCTGGCAGCGGCGACGTCACCGTCGCGGACCTCAAGGTCGACGAGTTCCAGGCCACCACAGGCTCTGGAGACATCGACGCGGCGTTCGCGACGCAACCCTTCGGGCTCAAGACCAAGTCCGGCAGCGGAGACATCCGGGCCACCGTGCCGGCCGGCAAGCGCAAGTACGGCGTGGTGGTCTCGTCCAAGTCCGGCGACATCGACAACACCCTCGACGGTGAGGTCGCGAGCTCACTGTCGGTGGCCGAGGCGGGCGACGGTTTCGTCGTGGCCATGACGGACAGCGGCGACATCCACCTCGCCAACCAATGACAAGACCCCCGGTCCTTGCGGAACGGGGGTCTTCGTGGGGTGGACGACGGGACTTGAACCCGCGGCCACCGGCACCACAAGCCGGTGCTCTACCAACTGAGCTACGCCCACCACGCGTGCCGGGCATACGCCCGACACGGCGTCGGTCAGTCTAACGCAGACCTCGGGCGCTTCAGACCGTAGGCCGGGCCCCACCCGTCACGGATCCGGCGACCTCGGCGGCGATGGCCTTCGCGGTCTCGGTGTCGATGCCGGGATCCGGGGTGAAAACGGCTCGGCGGTAGTAGCGCAGCTCCTCGATGCTCTCCTGGATGTCGACCAGGGCGCGGTGGTGACCGGCCTTGGCGGGCGCCGCGAAGTAGGCACGCGGGAACCACTGCCGGGCCAGCTCCTTGATCGACGAGACGTCGATGACCCGGTAGTGCAGCCACGTCTCGAGCTCGGTCATGTCACGCGCCAGGAACGCCCGGTCGGTGCCGATCGTGTTGCCGGCCATCGGCGCCTTGCTGGGCTCCTTGACGAACTCGCGGACGTACGTGAGCACCTGCTCCTCGGCATCGCGCAGGCTCAGCCCGCCGTCGAGCTCGGTCAGCAGCCCGGAGTTGGTGTGCATGTCGCGGACGAAGTCGTTCATCTGCTCGAGCGCGGCCTGCGGGGGCTTGACGATCAGGTCGATCCCGTCGCCGAGGACGTTGAGGTCGTAGTCGGTGACCAGGGCGGCCACCTCGACCAATGCATCGGTCTCGAGCGAGAGTCCGGTCATCTCGCAGTCGATCCACACCAGCTTGTCATTCACGCGCCCGACACTAGTACGCCCTGCGGACGGCACAGGTCGTCACCGCCCTTCGTACGGGCCGATAGGGTCTGATGGAACCTTCCACGAGCGAGCCGCGTTGGTCCCCATGGTGACCGCCCGACCCAGGAGAACCCAGTGAGCAACGAACGTCAGCAGCGAGCCGCCCGCGCCGAGCAGATGCGCAAGGAACGCGAGAAGGCCGATCGCAAGCAGCGCAACCTGATCACCGTGGGAATCGTCGTGGTCGTCATCGCCCTGGTCGCCGTTGGCGGTTATGCCATCAAGAGCGAGAGTGACAAGAACAAGACGGTCGAGCAAGGTCATCACACCGCCCAGCGTCACCAAGGAGTTCGGCGTCGACTACACGACCGAGGTGGCGACCGGCAAGCCCGCGACGAACCCGGTCAAGGTCATCGCGTACGAGGACTTCCAGTGCCCGGCGTGCCTGAGCTTCGAGCAGCAGAGCGGCGCGTTCCTCACTGACGCCGTCGCGAAGGGCGACATCACCGTCGAGTACCGCCCGATCGCGTTCCTGGATGACAGGAGCAACGGCAACAGGTACTCGACGCGCGCCGGCAGCGCTGCCTACTGCGTGCTGGCGAAGGACGGCATCAAGGGCTGGAAGAAGATGCACGAAGTGCTCTACGCCAACCAGCCCGAGGAGAACGCCAACGGGCGCACGGACGCCGAGCTGATCGACTACGCCAAGCAGGCCGGCACGACGGGCATCGACTCGTGCGTCAAGTCCGAGAAGTACGGCAAGTTCATGGCGAAGGCCACAGACGCCTCGCGCGGCGCCAACGTCACCGCGACCCCGACCGTGATGGTCGACGGCAAGAAGATCGAGAGCCCGACGTCGGCCAACCTCCAGAAGGCGATCGCCGCCGCCAAGAAGAGCTGACCCGCGGGGCTACGACGTGCGGCCGAGTGCGTAGCCGAGTGCTGCTGCCGCGACGCTCAGCACGAGCATGCCGACGGCGTTGACCGTCGCGGCGCGGTATCGGCCGGTCGAGGCCAGGTGCACGGACTCGACGCTCGCGGTGCTGAACGTCGTGTAGCCGCCGAGGAAGCCGGTGCCGAGCACCGTGTGCCAGGTGTCGTCGGCGCCGAGACCGACGATCAGCCCGAGCAGGAGCGAGCCGCTGATGTTGATCAGGTGGGTCGACCAGGGGAGTCGTGGCGAGAGCCGAGGACGCAACCACGCATCGAGCGACCAGCGCGTGCCGGCACCGATGCCACCGGCCAGCGCCATCAGCAGCGGGGTCATCGCGCCACCGCGCGTCCGGCGGCGACGCCTGCGAAGGCGGCGACGAGGCCGGCGACGAGACTGCCCAGGGCGTACGTCAGTCCGAGCGCGACGTGGTCGCCCCGCAGGAGCGTGTCGGTCTCGACTGCGAGAGCGCTGTACGTCGTGTAGCCACCCAGGAAGCCCGTGCCGAGGAGTAGCCGCAAGCGGTTCGCAGGAGCGCTGTGATCCCGCACGAGCAGCACCGCCAGCAGTGCTCCGAGGGCGAACGAACCGGTGACATTGACCAGGAACGTCGCCAGCGGGAAGAGCCGGTCGGCGTCGAGCGCCTCGGCGACGCCGTATCGGCTGAGGGTGCCCGCGGCGCCACCGACGGCGACCAGAGCAAAGGACCTCACCCCTCCATTAGACCGTGCAGCAGGCTGACGGCGATCGCCGCCATGATGACGGCGATGAGGGCATCGAGGATCCGCCACGCCGCAGGCTTAGCGAACAGCGGCCGCAGCAGCCGTGCGCCGAACCCCAGAGACGCGAACCAGACGATCGACCCCGCCGCTGCGCCGAACCCGAACCACCAGCGATAGTCGCCGTGCGTGCCCGCCACGGAGCCCAGCAGGAGAATCGTGTCGAGGTAGACGTGAGGATTCAGCCAGGTCAATGCGACGGCGGTCAGGACGGTCGGCCACAACGCGACTGGCGCCCCCGAGGTCTCGGCGTCCAGCTCGCCGGGACGTAGGGCGCGGCGCCCGGCGATCACGGCGTACGTGAGCAGGAAGGCGGCACCGCCGACGCGCATCACGTCGAGCAGCCACGGTGCGAGCTCCAGCAGGCGTCCGACACCGGCGATGCCGAGCGCGATCAAGACCACGTCGGAGACCGCACAGATCAGCACGACGGCGAGGACGTGCTCGCCACGCAGGCCCTGACGCAGCACGAAGGCATTCTGCGCGCCGATCGCGACGATGAGGGACAGGCCGAACCCGGCTCCAGCGAGCGTGGCGACGAGAGCGGCGTGGTCCATGGAACCAATTCGTCTGGGGCCGAACCGCTGAAGACCAGTTCAGGTTTTGAATGATGCATTAGCATCGCTGATGTGAAGAGTGTCGACCTCTCGCAGCTCCGCGCCCTCGCCGCCGCCGTCGACGAGGGGTCCTTCGATGCCGCGGCCACTGCGCTGCACCTGACACCGTCAGCAGTCAGCCAGCGCATCAAGGCACTGGAGCAGTCGGCGGGACAGGTGCTCGTACGCCGGACCAAGCCGACCGAGGCCACGGAGGCAGGCCACGCCTACCTGCGGCTGGCGCGACAGGTCGAGGCGCTCGTGCAGGACGTACGGGTCGAGGCAGACCCGGACGAGCCGCGACTCCCCACGATCCCGTTGGCGGTCAACGGCGACTCGCTGGCCACCTGGGTCCTGCCGGCGCTGGCTTCGCTGTCGGGCACGGCCTACTTCGACGTGCGGCGCGAGGACGAGGGGCGTACGGCCGAGCTCCTGCGCTCGGGCACCGTCATGGCCGCTGTCACCTCCGACTCGGCGCCGGTGCAAGGGTGCCGGTCGAGCAGGCTCGGCACGATGCGTTATCGCCCGATGGCGAGTCCGGCGTTCGCCGCGACCTGGTTCTCGGACGGTGTCGATGCGGCCAGCCTTGCGGTGGCTCCGGTCGTGGTGTTCGACCGCAACGACGACCTGCAGGACGCCTACCTGCGTCGACGCAGCCGGCGCCGGCTGGACCCGCCGCGCCAGCACATCCCGGCGTCGTCGCAGTTCGCTGAAGCGATTGCCCTGGGCCTGGGCTGGGGGATGCTGCCCAAGGAGCAGTCCGAGGAGCGCGAAGCGGCTGGCCGACTGGTCAACGTCGACCCGGCCCGCCACGTCGACGTCACGCTCTACTGGCAGCAGTGGACCCTGCGACGCCCGCCCTCGAGGCGACTGCTCGGGCCATCCGCGAGGCTGCTGCCGAGCACCTGACGTGACGAGCGCGCGGTGGTAACGTCAAGTCACTACCACTGAGGAGCTGGCGATGAGCCTCGAGGAGATGCTCGACGATCTGCTCGAACCGCATGCCGTCCTGGCCGACGCCGAGGGCGACCGTCTCGTGGCGCTCCGGCTGGCCGACGACTGGGGCGTCGGCGTGCGTCTGCACCGTCGTGGGACGCACCGGCAGTGGACCGTTCGCGAGGTCACGCTCCGGCTCCTCGACACCGAGTCGAGCATCAGCGGCAACGACGTACGCGAGCTGCCGCTGGGTGCGTTGCTCTCGGAGGCCAAGAGGCTCGCCACCAAGGACTCGCTCGCGTCACCGCCGCCCGCCCCGCGGCTCCGGCTCGGCGAGCTCCTCGAGCAGAGCGGCGGCACGTTCGGCAGCGGGGACGACGCGCTCGCTGCTCTCGCCTTCGAGTACGTCGCGCTGGTGGAGTCGGGCGTCCGCACGCCGTCCAAGGTGCTCGCGGAGCGCTTCGGCGGCACGGCCGGCACCTGGACCAATCGCGTGGCGGAGATCGCGCAAGCGCGGCTTCCTCACCCCGGTCGATCGTGGAGAGGCCGGGGGAGCCTTGACGCCGAAAGCGCTCTCGACGCTCGGTCTACGCCGCGACTGAGGAGCTGAAGAACTCTCGCAGCACAGGTGCCAGGACGTCTGGTGCCACGTCGTGGGTCTGTCCCTCCAGCGTCCTGTGCACGCCGTTCGGCAACGCGTCTGCCGTCTCCATCGCCGCCTTCTGAAGGCTCTCAGGACTCGCGCTGCCGCTCAGCAGGAGCGCCGGCGCGGTGACCTGTGCGGCGATCTCGCGGGGCACGTGACCACCGGCGAGCAGTCGGTCGTCGTACGCCAACGTCGGGGCGATCGCCGCCATCCGAGGCCAGCCCTCGCTTGCCGCGCATGCCGTCGATCACCTGTTGCGGGATGCCGACCCGGGCCATGAACAGGGCGACCGCGCCACCGCGGTCACCGGCCTGGAGCAGCTCGCCCAGCTGGGCCGTGTAGGTCTCGGCCCGACCGCTCTCCTCGAGTCCGGCAAGGAACGGCGGCTCGTAGAGCGCGAGGCGGGGAATGCTCGCGCCCGCTGCGGCAGTGGCGAGTGCGAGGGCAACGCCCGACGAGATCGCGTAGACGTGGGCTGCCCCGCCCGCCTTCTCGATCAGTGCACTGAGGTCCTCGACCTCGCGCTCCACTGCGTACGGGTGGGAGTCGGTGCTCTCGCCGCGGCCCCTTCGGTCGTACGTGAACACCGTGAAGCTGCGCCGACGAGCTGGTGCGCGAGCGCGTCCATCGGTCCGGCCCCGCGGTAGCACATCGCACCGTCGACCAGGACGATCGGCGGCCCGGCGCCGACCTGGTCGTACGCGATGGTGGTTCCGTCGGGCGAGGTGAGTGTTGGCATGGTCAGGCTCCTGTCATTGCTCGCGCTCGAGCGAGGCGAGGTAGGTGTCGAAGCGATCGAGACTCGTCCTGAAGCCGGCCTGCGCCTCGGCGCTGAGGTATGCCGCGGGGACGTTCGTCTGGTGGGTCACGACCTCGGTGCGTCCGTCGCCCAGGTCGGTGAAAGTGACCTCGGTGCGCATGCCGCCCTCGACGCCGGCCTCGACCCAGACGAGGCGATCGGGGCGACTGACCTCGGCGTAGACCGCCTTCATGGCGTACGCCCCGCCGTCGGCCTCGTTGACCATCGTGGTCTCGAAGACGCCACCCGGTCGCAGGTCGACCATGATGTTGTCGATCGGCGTGGTCGTGCCGGTCGGCCCCCAGAAGTGGGTCAGGTGCTCGGGTGTCGTCATGCAGTCGAAGAGTCGCTCCGGCGATGCCCGGTGCACTTTGCGGAACGTCATCTCCCCGGTCTCGGTCATGCGGTGCTCCCTTCGGGAGGCATGGTCGCGAGGTGCTCCTCGAGTCGGTCGTGGCGGTCGGACCAGACCTGGCGGTGGCGCTCGATCCAGCTGACCGCTTCGGCGAGCTGCCCGGCGTCGAGCCGGCATGGCCGGGACTGCGCGGCCCTGGTGCGGGAGATGAGGTGGGCGCGCTCGAGCACCTTGAGGTGCTTGGACACCGCCTGCTGGGTCATGCTGAACGGTTCGGCGAGCTGGCTGACGGTGGCGTCCCCCTCGGCGAGGCGTTCGAGGATCGAGCGCCTCGTCGAGTCCGCGAGCGCCGCGAACACCAGGTCCAGGTCGTCATCGATGACTGTCATGCGGTCAGCATATGCACAACCGAATCTCTTGCACAACCATGTTAAGTTGCTGTCACCAGGAGTCGCCAGGCGTACAGATCGGCAACCGTTCGTGGCCTGCTTCAGGTGCGTTCCTGGCGGACCAGGAAGCTGTCGAGCTTGCTGAACGACTGCATCCAGAAGTCGCGGCTCGTCCTCTCCGCCTCACGCGGGCACGGGCCGGCGCGCAGCTCGAGCCGGGTGCCCTCGTTCTCGTCGAAGAACTCGAGGCTGACCGTGATCGGATCGGCGCCCTCGAACGCGGGGAATCCCGTCACCGTCTCGTACCCGACGAGCCGGGTGTTCTCGACGACCTCGGTGTAGGTCGTCTCGACCGTCCAGCTCATCGAGCCGCTGTAGGTCTCCATCGAGAGCCGGCGATGGCCCCCGACCCTGGCGTCGATCGAGACGGTGCCCGGCACGACCCAGCCTGCGTACGGGCCCAACCACTCGGTCAGCTCTGCTGCGTCGGTGAACGCCCGGTAGACCCGTTCACGCGGAGCATCGAAGTGCCGGTGGATGTCGATCACCAGCTGTACGTCCATGGGAAACCCCGCCTCGGCCCCCGACCTCAGTCACGTGCCTCCCACGTTACGCCCGGCACGGGTCAACTGAGTCGAACAGCAAGAAGCGCGCCCGGCAGGACTCGAACCTGCGACCTAGAGATTAGAAGGCTCTTGCTCTATCCGGCTGAGCTACGGGCGCTCGGGTCGTCAAACCCGCCCCAAGCCTATCCGCGCAGGTCGCTCCGCACGCGGACCCCGCAGCCGGGTCCGCGGCATGCCCTAGGATTTGCGGGTGACAGAAGCGACCGCCACCGCGATTCCGCCCGCGCTGCCCAAGTACCGCGAGGCGATCCGGCAGAAGGGTCGCACGGCGCTGATCGTCCTGTTCGTCCTCATCGCGGTCGCCGGGGTCGTGGGCGCCGTCGTGATCGCCCTGAGTGCGGGCGACGCCGCCGGATCGGGACTCTCGATCCTGTTCGCGATCATCCCGCTGCCACTGCTGTGGTTCGTCTACTGGTGGCTCGACCGCTACGAGCCCGAGCCGCGTCGCTACAAGTTCGCCGGATTCGTCTGGGGTGGCGTCGTCGCCGTCGCGATCGCCCTCGTGCTGGAGATCTGGATCCAGAAGACGTGGGACCTCAGCGACAAGCAGGCGGCGTCGTTCGTGGCACCGCTGGTCGAGGAGCCGGCCAAGTGCCTGTTCCTGATCCTGACCTTCCTGCGCGCCCGCCGCGTCATCGACGGCTTCCTCGACGGCCTGATCTATGCCGGCATCGTCGGCATCGGCTTCGCCTTCGTCGAGAACATCGGCTACTACGCCAGCAGCTACCTCGGCTCGCCCGACATCCAGGTCGCCGGCGCGGAGGGCGTCACGACGACGTTCGTGGTGCGCGGCCTGTTCAGCCCGTTCGCCCACCCGCTGTTCACCTCGGCGTTCGGGATCGCCATCGGCCTCGCTGCGGCGCGCAGGTCCAAGACCGTCAAGGTCCTGATCTGCTCCGCCGGGCTGCTCGTCAGCGCGGGTCTGCACGGGCTGTGGAACGGCTCGCTGAGCTACGGCGGCGGTGCCGGGTTCTTCCTGGCCTACCTCGCGCTCGCCGCCGTGCTGGTCGGCCTGACGGTGCTGGCGATCATCGTCCGCAGCCGCCAGGTCCGCATCCTCGAGCGGTCGCTGTCGTACGTCGCGCAGCGCGGCTGGATCCATCCGGCCGAGATCCCCTACCTGTCGCGCTTCGGCTACCGCAAGGCTGCACGCCGGTATGCCAAGGACCACGGCGGCAAGGTCGCGGCGCAGGTCGTCACCCGATACCAGCGGCTCGCGACCGAGATGGCGTTCCTGCACGACGGGCTGATGAGCGGCCGCACCATCCCGCAAGGCGTCGAACGTACGTATGCCCTGCTCGACGCGATGTACGAGCTGCGGCCGATGTTGCGATTCCCGCCGGCGCTGCAAACCACCGCTCGTCACTCCTGACCCCCCAGTCAGCACGAGGCGTGGCGGCGAAGTGCCCCCTCGTCCACTAATCTGTGCACAGACCCGCATTCGCGCAGATCATCGTCGACGAGAGGAGCAACCAGTGGCCAGCGAACACGCTTCGGCCGAGCTCCTTGGCGCGATGAGCAAGCTGCTGACCAGCGTTCGCGACCTCACGTTGCGCCTCGAGGTCGACGGCGTCGACACCGCCCGCGACGACGCAGTCCAAGGTCGCCGACCAGCTCTCCGACTACATCCTGCCGCGGCTCGTCCAGCTCGACGCCCCGCTGCTGGCGGTCGTCGGTGGCTCGACCGGTGCCGGCAAGTCGACCCTGGTCAACTCGCTGGTGGGGGAGCGCGTCACCGAGTCCGGCGTCCTGCGGCCCACGACCCGGTCGCCCGTGCTGGTGCACCACCCCGACGACGCCGAGTGGTTCCTGCCCGACCGCATCCTGCCCGACCTGCCGCGCACCGACGTGCCGACCAACGACACGTACGCGCTTGCGGCTCGCGACGTCCGACAAGATCCCGCGTGGCCTGGCGATCCTCGACGCGCCCGACGTCGACTCGATCGACCGGGGCAACCGCGAGCTCGCCGCCCAGCTCCTGGCCGCCGCCGACCTGTGGCTGTTCGTCACCTCGGCGGCGCGCTACGCCGACCAGGTGCCGTGGGACTACCTGCGTCAGGCGGCCGAGCGCAGCACCTCGGTCGCCGTCGTCCTCGACCGCACGACCGCCGAAGCCGTGGTCGAGGTGCGCGGACACCTCGCCCGCATGATGACCTCGCGCGGGCTGTCCGACTCACCGCTGTTCACGGTGCCCGAGTCCGGCGTCGACGCCGACGGCCTGCTGCCGCGCGACGCGGTCTCGCCGATCGTGGGCTGGCTGCACGAGCTCGCCGCCGATCCCGCCGCCCGCAAGATGGTCATGACTCGTACGCTCGACGGCGCCGTCCGCCACGTCGTGCTGCGCACGCACGACGTCGCCGACGCGATGGACGCCCAGATCGCGGCGTCAGAGGTGCTGCACGGCGACATCGACACGATCTACCGCAAGGCGCTCGACACGTTCGCGGTGCAGGTCACCGACGGCACGGTGCTCAAGGGCGAGGTGCTGGCGCGCTGGCAGGAGTTCGTCGGCACCGGCGAGCTGCTCCGCTCCGTCGAGGAGAAGGTCACCCGCATCCGTGACCGCTTCGTCGACGGCGTGACGGGCAAGCGTACGCGCTCGACCGAGGTCGTCGAGGCGATCGAGAACGGCGTCCAGATGCTGCTCGTCGAGCATGCCGAGGCGGCCGCCGAGACGGCGTCCCGCGCCTGGGCGGACAACCCGGCCGGTCGCACGCTGCTCGACGCCAACCGCGGGCATCGACCGCGCGTCGCGCGACTTCCGCGTCCGGGCGCGAGCGCATGGTGCACGACTGGCGGCAGGCCGTGCTCGAGCTCGTACGCATCGAGGGTGCCGACAAGCGCATGACGGCGCGCTTCCTCGCGTTCGGCGTCAACGGCATCGGCGTCGCGCTGATGATCGTGATGTTCTCGCGCAACGGCGAGGGCAAGGAGGCCGGCGGCACCGCCGCCCTCGGCCACAAGCTCCTCGACGCGATCTTCGGCGAAGAGACCGTCGAATCCCTCGTCGGCGCGCGCCCAGGCCGACCTCGAGTCACGGGTCGCCGCGCTGTTCGAGGGTGAGATGCAGCGCTTCCTCGACCTCGTCGAGTCTCCCGACACCGTCAAGGCTCACCAGGCGGTCCTCCGCGAATCCGCACGTCAGGCCGAATACGCTCGACATGCCGACTTCCTGAACGGAGAGACGACGTCATGACCGCGCCGAGCGACGCCGCCGAAGCAGTGTTCGGCGGTGGTCGAAACGATGTCGCCACACGACTCGACGGCCTGACCAAGGCGGTCGAGGCGAGCCGCGGCCGCATCGATGACGGAGATCCTCGCCCCCGCCGAGATGCTGTCGGGCCGGGCCGCCGAGCGGCTCACCCTGTCGGGCGACCACACGATCGTCGCGCTCGCCGGCGCCACAGGTTCGGGCAAGTCGTCGCTGTTCAACTCGCTGACCGATCTCGAGCTCGCCGGCGTCGGCGTACGCCGACCGACGACGTCGTGGGCGCTGGCGTGCGCGTGGGGTCCCGACGGCGCCCAGGGGCTGCTGGAGTGGATGGGCATCCCGCCGCGGCACCAGGTGTCCCGCATGAGCATGCTCGACCACTCGGCCGAGGACACCAAGCTCGACGGGCTGGTGCTGCTGGACCTGCCCGACCACGACTCGACCGAGGTCTCGCACCACCTCGAGATGGATCGGCTGATCAAGTACGCCGACCTGCTCGTGTGGGTCCTCGATCCGCAGAAGTACGCCGACGCAGCGATCCATGACCGCTACATCCGGCCCATGGCGTCCTACGCCGACGTCACGCTCGTCGTGCTCAACCAGATCGACCGCATCCCGTTCGAGCAGCGCGAGCGGGCGCTGACTGACGTCAAGCGCATCCTCGCCGACGAGGGCCTGCCCGACGTCTCGGTCATCGGGGTCTCAGCGACCCGCGGCGACGGCATCGAGGACCTCAAGCGCGAGATGGCGACCCGCATCCGGGCCAAGTCGTCGGCCAAGTCGCGGCTGTCCTCCGACATCTCGGCTGCGGCCGGCGTCATCGCCCAGGTCGGCGGGTCCAGCGAGACTCCGGGGCTGGCACCGGCCGACCGGCAGGCCCTCGACGAGGCGCTCGTCGAGTGCGCCGGTGTTCCGCACATCGTGGACGCGGTGTCGACGTCGACCCGCCGGCGTGCCGCGCAGCGCACCGGCTGGCCGGTCGCCAGGTGGCTCGGCCGGCTCCGCAAGGACCCGCTCAAGGAGCTGGGTCTCGGCGACGACCTGTCGATGTCGGCGCTGGCACGTGCGGCCGTGCCCGAGACCGGCAACGTGCAGCGGGCCAACGCCGAGCTGGCTATCCGTGATGCGGCCGAGAAGGCCTCGGTCGGGCTCGAGCGGCCGTGGCGCGACGCCGTCCGCGATGCCTCCAACCCGCCCGGTGACGACATCATCGACGCGCTCGACCGGGCCATCCACGAGACCAGTCTCGGCGTGGCGCGTCCGGCGATCTGGTGGCGCCTGGTCCAAGGCGTCCAGATGCTGCTGTTCCTGGCGATGGTGGGCGGGCTCGGCTGGCTCGCCGCCCAAGGCATCCAGCAGCTCGCCTCGTTCGACCTGCCCGACCTGGGCAAGGTCGGCGGAGTCCCCATGGCCGCGGTCGTGGCCGGTGGCTCCCTCGTCGCGGGGCTCGTGCTGGCCGCAGTGTCGAGCCTGGCGTCGCGCATCGGTGGTCGTCGCAAGGCCAAGCGGGCCGACCGGCAGCTGCGAGAGGCGATCGACCGGGTGACCGCCGAGCGGGTCATCGCGCCGATCCAGGCCGAGCTCGACGCCTACGCCGCATATCGCTCGGGCATCCTCGACGCGCTGTCCTGACCGTTTCCACAGGTGAGCAGGCGCTCGGCGCGTCTCCACAGCGGCGGTTGCGGGTGCTGTCGTCGCCCGCAGTGGCTCGCGAGTCTGGACTCCTCAACTGCGAAGGAGTCATCCATGTCCAACGACAACACCATGACGTTCCACGGCCGGGTCGGCACCAAGGTCGAGCTCCGCGAGGGCAGCGTCCCGTGGGTGCTGTTCCGGGTCGCGTCCACGCCGAGCTGGTTCGACCAGGCGACGCGCACCTGGCGCGACCTCGAGACGATCTGGATCTCGGTCAAGGCGTGGCGCAACCTCGCCCAGAACGCTGCCGAGTCGCTCGAGGTCGGCGACCCGGTCGTCGTGATCGGCAAGGTTCGCACGGAGAAGTGGACGACGCAGGACGGCCAGCCGCGTGAGAGCACGGTCCTCGAGGCCAACCTGATCGGCGCACGACCTCACGTGGGGTGTGACCAAGCTGCAGCGCGTCGACCGCCAGCCTGCCGCGGCGGCGAAGACTGACGGCACGGTCGCAGCCCTTGCCGAGCTCGAGGCTGAGTCGGTCGAGGTTCCAGCAGCCTGATCCGATTCGTCGACACTGGGCTCGGCTCGTTAGGCTGGGGGATATGGCCGATTACGTCTTCACCCTCCGCAACGTACGCAAGAAGCTCGGCGAGAAGGTCGTCCTCGACGACGTCACGCTGTCGTTCCTCCACGGCGCCAAGATCGGCGTCGTCGGCCCCAACGGCACCGGCAAGTCGACGCTGTTCAAGATCATGGCCGGCCTGGTCCAGACCGACAACGGCGATGCGATCAAGGACCCCGACGCGTCGGTCGGCATCCTGCTGCAGGAGCCGCCGCTGACCGAGGGCAAGACGGTGCTCGAGAACGTCGAGGAGGCCGTCGGCGAGATCAAGGCCAAGATCGACCGGTTCAACAAGATCAGCGAGGAGCTCGCCGATCCGGATGCCGACTACGACACGCTGCTGCCCGAGATGGGCGAGCTGCAGACCGACCTCGACCACGCCAACGCGTGGGACCTCGACTCCCGCCTCGCCCAGGCCATGGACGCGCTGCGGTGCCCGCCGCCGGACGAGCTGGTCGACCACCTGTCGGGTGGTGAGCGTCGCCGCGTCGCGCTCTGCAAGCTGCTCCTCGAGCAGCCCGACCTCCTGCTGCTCGACGAGCCCACCAACCACCTGGACGCCGAGAGCGTGCTGTGGCTCGAGCAGCACCTCGCGTCCTATCCCGGCGCCGTGCTGGCCATCACCCACGATCGCTACTTCCTCGACAACGTCGCCGAGTGGATCCTCGAGCTCGACCGTGGCAAGACGCACCCCTACGAGGGCAACTACTCGACCTACCTCGAGACCAAGCAGGCCCGTCTCGTCGTCGAGGGCAAGAAGGACGCCAAGCGCGCCAAGATCCTGGCCAAGGAGCTCGAGTGGGTGCGGTCCAACGCCAAGGCCCGCCAGGTCAAGAACCAGGCCCGACTCAGCCGCTACGAGGAGATGGCCGCCGAGGCCGAGCGTGGCCGCAAGCTCGACTTCGAGGAGATCAACATCCCGGCCGGGCCGCGGCTCGGCGATGTCGTCCTCAACGCCAAGGACCTGCACAAGAGCTTCGGTGACCGCGAGCTGTTCGACGGGCTGACGTTCGACCTGCCGCGCGCCGGCATCGTCGGCGTCGTCGGCCCCAACGGCGTCGGCAAGTCGACGCTGTTCCGCATGATCGTGGGGGAGGAGAAGCCCGACGAGGGTTCGCTCGAGGTCGGTCAGACCGTCAAGATCTCCTACGTCGACCAGGGCCGCGGCGGCATCGACAACACCCTCAACATCTGGCAGCTCGTCTCGGGTGAGCTCGACTTCATCAAGGTCGCCAACTACGAGGTCCCGAGTCGCGCCTACGTTGCCTCGTTCGGCTTCAAGGGCCCCGACCAGCAGAAGAAGGTCGGCGTGCTGTCAGGCGGCGAGCGCAACCGGCTCAACCTGGCCCTGACGCTCAAGATGGGCGGCAACCTGCTGCTGCTCGATGAGCCGACCAACGACCTGGACGTCGAGACGCTGCAGTCCCTCGAGGACGCCCTGCTCGACTTCCCGGGCTGCGCCGTGGTCGTCTCGCACGACCGCTGGTTCCTGGACCGCGTCGCGACGCACATCCTGGCGTGGGAGGGCAACGCCGAGACGCCGGCTCGCTGGTTCTGGTTCGAGGGCAACTTCGCCGACTACGAGGTCAACAAGGTCGAGCGGCTCGGCGAAGAGGCAGCCCGCCCGCACAGCGTGACCTACCGCAAGCTGACGCGCGACTAGAAGTTCTTGCCGCGCAGGTCCTCGACGACGTTTTGCATGATGCGGCCCATGGCGACGAAGTCCGCCGCGTCGGCGTTCTCGATCAGGTAGTCGTGCACGCCCTGCACATGGGTGTGCGCGGCCGCCTCGAGGATGCTGAAGCCGTGGTCGGTCAGCACGGCGGACACGCCGCGCCCGTCCTCGGAGCACTGCCCGCGCACGACGATGTTCTCGCGCTCGAGCCGGGCGATCGTGTGGGTCACCCGGCTGCGCGAGTGCGCGACGGCGTCGGCGAGCTCGGCCATGCGGATCGAGCGGCCCGGCGCCTCGGACAGGCGTACGAGGATCTCGTACTCGGGCATCGACAGGCCGTGCGCGGCGCGCAGGTCGCGGTCGAGGCGATCCATCAAGACGGTCGTGCCGCCGAGGAACGCAGCGCCAGACGCGCTGCTGCTCCGCACTGAGCCAAGGGGTGGCCGTCGTGGTTTCCATGTGACGTATCCTACTCTGTGAGACGTTGATTGAATTTTCAATTGCGTGCTAGTGTTGAACTTGTTGAACCATCAACTATTTGTCTCGAGGAGATTCATGAGCACCGCAACTGCAGTCAGCACCGGCACCTGGGCGATCGACCCGACTCACACCGAGATCGGCTTCTCGGTCCGTCACCTGGTGAGCAAGGTCCGCGGCAAGTTCGAGGCCTTCGAAGGCACCATCGTCACGAACGACGACGTCACCGCTTCGACCGTCAACGTCACGGTTGACCTCAACTCGATCAACACCGGCACGACCGACCGCGACAACCACCTGCGGTCCGCCGACTTCTTCGAGGTCGAGACCCACCCCAAGATGACGTTCGTCTCGACCGGACATCGTCCAGAAGAACGACACCGAGTTCGTCGTCACGCGGCGACCTGACGATCAAGGGCGTCAGCAAGCCCGTCGAGCTCGAGACCGAGTTCCTCGGCGAGGGCGGCGACCCGTGGGGCGGCACGCGCGTGGGCATCGAGGCCACGACCGAGATCAGCCGCAAGGAGTTCGGCATCGACTTCAACATCCCGCTCGAGGGCGGCAAGGTCATGGTCGGCGACCAGATCTCGATCCACATCAACGCCGAGGCCGTTCTCCAGGCCTGAGCCCGGCTTGCCCTAGGACGGAGTCCGGCTTGCCCTAGGACGAAGTCCGTGAGGACGGAGTCCGGCTTGCCCTAGGACGAAGTCCGTGAGGACGGAGTCCGAAGGGTCATCCTGACGGCCAGCTCGGCATGCAGGCCGGCCAGCTCGTGGCCGGAGCGTGACCCGCCAGGCTCGAACCAACGCACCAGGTCGACGCCCAGCGACAGCAGCGAGAACGCTGTCCCGGGAATGTCGTCGACATCCAGGACGCCCTGGCCGACACCGTCGGCCAGGGCGTCCTGCATCGTCTTCTCGATGCTGCGCCGGTAGGTCGCGACCTCGGCGCGGTGCTCGTCGGTCAGGGCGTGGTACTCGTACTGCACGATCCGTCCGACCCGGCTGTTGTCGGCGTGCCAGAGGCTGAAGTCGTAGACCATCGTCCGCAGGCGCTCGATGGGGTCGGTGCTCGATGCCGCCGCGCTGGTGATGACGTCGAGTGCGCTGCGATGCCCCTCGATGCTCACCGTGAAGAGCAGGCTCTCCTTGGAGTCGTGGTGGACGTAGACCGCCGCCGGGCTCATCCCTGCCCGCGACGCGATGTCGCGCGTCGTCGTGCCCGCGAAGCCCTTCTCGGCGAAGGCCTCGATCGCAGCGTTGATCAGCCGCTCACGTGCCGTGATCGTCGTCATGTCCACCCCTTCTTCGGTTGACAGCATGACGGAGTGCTTGCATGCTAAGCAAGCGCTTAGGGCGTGTACCTGTTCCGAGTTTTCCTGACCACGAAGGCAGCGCAGTGCGGCGAGCGATCTACGACGACGACCACGAGGCATTCCGGGACTCCTGTGCGGCCTTCCTGGCCAAGCACGTGACTCCCAACCTCGAGTCCTACCTCGAGGACAAGGCGCTTCCGCGGGACTTCTGGCTCGCAGCGGGTGCCGAGGGCTTCCTGGCGCTCGAGATCCCCGAGGAGTTCGGCGGAGCCGAGGCGAACGACTTCCGGTTCAACGCGATCTGGGCCGAGGAGCTGAGCAAGCTCAATGCCGCGCTCGCCTCATGCGCCGCGATCCACTCCGACATCGCGGTGCCCTACCTCGTCGACCTCGGCACTGACGAGCAGAAGCAGCGCTGGCTGCCCGGCTGCGCGACCGGCGAGATCGTCACGGCGATCGGCATGACCGAGCCCGGTGGCGGCTCGGACCTGGCGGCGCTCAAGACCACGGCGGTTCGCGACGGCGACGCGTGGGTCATCAACGGCTCCAAGACCTTCATCACCAACGGCTACTCCGCCGACCTGGTGCTCACGGCCGTACGTACGTCGCCGGAGAAGGGCGCCAAGGGCATCACCCTGTTCGGCCTCGAGGCGACCGACGCCGGCTTCAGCCGGGGTCGCAAGCTCGACAAGGTCGGGCAGGGCGAGGCCGACACGTCCGAGCTGTTCTTCGAGAACGTCAGGGTCGGCGACGACCGCATCATCGGCGAGGTGGACCGCGGGTTCATCTACATGATGGAGCGACTGCCGCAGGAACGCCTCAGCTGCGCGGTCTCCAACGTCGCGCACGCCAAGCAGATCCTCGCCGAGACGATCCAGTACGCCCACGACCGCGTCAGGCGTTCAAGCAGTCGATCGGCAGCCTTCAGCACAACAAGTTCCTGCTCGCCGAGCTCGTGACCAAGATCGAGGTCGCCGAGGCGTACGTCGACCAGGCCGTGCTCGCCCACACCAACGGCGAGGCGACCGCGATCGATGCGGCCAAGGCCAAGTGGTGGTCGTCGGAGATCCAGAACGACGTGCTGGACCACTGCGTCCAGCTGCACGGCGGCTACGGATTCATGAACGAGTACCGGGTCGCGCGTGCATGGCGGGATGCCCGCGTCAGCAAGATCTGGGCCGGATCCAACGAGATCATGAAAGAGCTCATCGGCCGCGACCTCGGATTCTGAGGCCGGACCACCCATCAGGAAGGCAACGCAATGCCCGAAGCAGTCATCGTTTCCACCGCACGTTCACCCATCGGTCGAGCCAACAAGGGATCGCTCAAGGACATGCGTCCCGACGACCTGTCGGTCCTGATGCTCGAGGCTGCGCTGGCCAAGGTTCCCGAGCTCGACCGCCGCGACATCGTCGACCTGCACCTGGGCGTCGGCCAGCCGGCCGGCGAGTCGGGCAACAACCTCGGCCGCATCGTCGCGGTGCAGGCCGGCATGGACCACGTCCCCGGCGTGACGGTCAACCGCTACTGCTCCTCGAGCCTGCAGACCACCCGCATGGCGTTCCACGCGATCAAGGCCGGCGAGGGCGACGTCTTCCTGTCCGCTCGGCGTCGAGACCGTCAGCCGGTTCGCCAACGGCATGTCCGACATGGCCGCTGCGCACAACCCGCTCTTCGAGGATGCGGTCAGCCGCACCGACAAGCGTGCGCAGGGTGGCGCCGAGGCGTGGCACGACCCCCGCGAGGACGGCTCGCTTCCCGATGCGTACATCGCGATGGGCCAGACGGCCGAGAACGTGCAGCAGCTCATCGGCATGAGCCGCCAGGAGCAGGACGAGTTCGGCGTACGCAGCCAGAACCTCGCCGAGAAGGCCCTCGCCGACGGCTTCTGGGCCAAGGACATCACCCCGGTGACGCTGCCCGACGGCACCGTCGTCAGCACCGACGACGGACCTCGCGCCGGAGTCACGTACGAAGCCGTGTCGCAGCTCAAGCCCGTGTTCCGCCCCGACGGCACGATCACGGCCGGCAACTGCTGCGCCGCTCAACGACGGCGCCGCCGCGGTCGTCATCATGAGCGACACCAAGGCCAAGGAGCTGGGCCTCACCCCGCTCGCCCGCATCGTCTCGACCGGCGTCACGGGCCTCTCGCCCGAGATCATGGGCCTCGGCCCGGTCGAGGCGGTCAAGCAGGCGCTCGGTCACGCGGGCATGGGCATCGACGACATCGACCTGTTCGAGATCAACGAGGCGTTCGCGGTGCAGGCGCTGGGCTCGGCGCAGGCGCTCGGCATCGACATCGACAAGCTCAACGTCAACGGCGGCGCCATCGCGGTCGGCCACCCGTTCGGCATGACCGGCGCGCGCATCACCAGCACGCTGATCAACTCGCTGCAGCACCACGACAAGCAGTTCGGCGTCGAGACGATGTGTGTCGGCGGCGGACAGGGCATGGCGATGGTGCTGGAGCGGCTGTCCTGATGGGCTCTGGGAGGTTCGACGGCAAGGTCGCGATCGTCACCGGCGCGAGCCGGGGGATCGGCCTCGCCGTCGCCGAGCGGCTCGTCGCCGACGGCGCCAAGGTGTGCATCACGGCTCGCAAGGCCGATGCGCTCGCCGAGGCGGTCGACGCTCTCGGCGGCTCCGATCACGCGATCTTCGCCGCCGGTGCGGCCGACGACGCGGACCACCAGGACGAGGCCGTCGCCGCGACGATCGAGGCGTTCGGCCGCATCGACTTCCTGGTCAACAACACCGGGATCAACCCGACGTACGGTCGCATGATCGATGTCGACCTGGGTGCCGCCGAGAAGACCTTCCGGGTCAACGTGATCTCCTCGATCGCCTGGGCGCAGAAGGTCTATCGCGCGTGGATGGAGGCCAACGGCGGAGCGATCGTCAACGTCGCATCGGTGGCCGGGCTCAAGCCCGCGCCGGGCATCGGTGTCTACGGTGCGTCGAAGTCCGGCGTCATCCACGTCACCGAGGAGCTCGCGCTCGAGCTCGGCCCGCACATCCGGGTCAACGCCGTGGCCCCGGCGGTCGTCAAGACCAAGTTCGCGACGGCGCTCTTCGAGGGCCGTGAGGACGAGGTCGCGGCGACCTACCCGCTCAAGCGGCTGGGCGTGCCGGACGACATCGGCTCGGTCGTGGCGTTCCTGCTGTCCGAGGACGCCGCGTGGATCACCGGCCAGACGATCACGATCGACGGCGGCGCTCACGCTGACCGGCGGCGTCTAGGTCCTTCAAACGCGGTGCGGCCCATCTCCCGAGAGGAGATGGGCCGCACGCTTGCGGAGCGGGTCAGTTGACGCTGACCGCCGACCACGCGGCCTTGACGGCAGCGACCTCGGTGCTGCTGGCGCCGTAGAGCGATCGTCGCGGCGGCGACGGTGTCGACCCGCGCCTTGGCGTACGTCTCGGTGCTGGTCATGCGCTCGGTGAGCGCCTTGTACCAAATCGCCGCAGCCTTGGCCCGGCCGATTCCGGTCACGCTGGAGCCGTTGCAGGTCGGGCTGTTGCCGTACGTGCTCTGCCCGCTGCCGTTGGCGAGCAGGAAGAAGAAGTGGTTGCCCACTCCCGACGAGTAGTGCGGGTCCGACCGGGGCACCGAGGTGCTCCAGCACGCGTACGACGCGCCGTCACGACGGGGATCGTCCATGTAGCGCAGCGGCGTGCCGTCGCCGTTGATGTCGATCTCCTCGCCGATCAGGAAGTCCGGCGTGTCGCTGGGGTTGTTGGCGTAGAACTCGACCATCGTCCCGAAGATGTCGCTGGTGGCCTCGTTGAGCCCACCGGCGTCGCCGGAGTAGCCGAGGTTGGCCGAGTTCTCGGTGACGCCGTGCGACATCTCGTGGCCCGCGACGTCGAGCTCGACCAGCGGAGCGCGGTTGCCCGCACCGTCGCCGTACGTCATCTGGCTGCCGTCCCAGTAGGCGTTGACGTAGCTGTTGCCGTAGTGGACGCGCGAAGGCACGCCGCTGCCGTTGTTGAAGATGCCCTGGCGGCCGAAGCTCGACTTGAAGTAGTCGAAGGTCTTGGCCGCACCGTAGTGGGCGTCGACGCCGGCCGAGGCGCGGTCGCTCACCGTGCCGTTGCCCCACGAGTTGTCGGAGTCGGCGAACGTCGTGCACGTCCCGGAGGTCCGGTTCTTGAGGTCACACGTACGTCCGTTGCCGTGCGTCGCGTCGACCATCGTGTAGCTGCTGCCGCTGCCGCTCGTGCTGAGCGACACCGTGCCGACGAAGATGCCGCGACCCGATCCGGTCGCCGCGACGCCGGCCTTGGCGTGCGGCGGCGGACTGGTGGGACGCGGTGCCGACCTTGATCGGCGTCAGGATCGTCTCGTCGGCGCTGCGGACCTTGCCGGTGTTGGCGTCGGTCACGATGACCTGCCGGCTCGGCGTCTGGCCGTCCGCCTGGACGCCGGTGACGGTGGAGCGCCAGGCGAGCACCGCCTTGCCGTGGCGCGCGTCGACGACGAGCTTGGGCGAGCCGGCCTTCGAGACGCGTCGGCCGGAGAACTCGCCGCGGGCCCGGTCGGCTGCCGATGACGCCGGCACCTTGGGGGTCGTGCTCACCGCAGCAGGCTCCGTCTGCGCGACCGACACGCTCTGCGGGTTCTCGGCGGCATCGAGGTGGACCACGAGGTCACCGCCGAGGACCGGCAGTCCGTCGTACGTACGGTTGAACCGCACGTGCGATGCGCCGTTGCTCGAGCCGACCGTGTCGACGAGCTGGTAGCTGTCCTTCGACGTGCCCTCGACCTTGCCGGGATGCTCCTGGATGTACTCCTTGGCCACGACAGCGGGATCGCCGCTGCTGTCGGCTGCTGCGCTCAGAGAGGGCGTGGCAACGCCCAGCCCGGCCACGAGGAGGGTTGCTCCTCCGATGGCAAAGACATGTTTCATGAGTGGTGGTCCTCTCGGTTGACGTAGGCGTGACGCTAGTCACATCGAGGGACGTTGGGTCATGCCAGATGCCCATGCCATCGGGCAGACGTCAGGGTCGTGGACCCGTCGTCGCCAAGGGGCCATGACGGTCGAGCCACGACCGATAGACGGGCTGGCGCTCCAGTGTCTCGGTGAGAACGTCAGCGGTGAACCGGGCCAGCTTGTCGAGGTGCTCGGCGAAGGGATTGTCGCGCTCGGTGAGGAGCAGGCGGCGGACCTGCATCGGAGTGCCGGCCACCGGCTTGAGCACCATGCCGGAGTCGCGGTTGGTCGGCGTGCTGAGCGCGATCGCCTCGCCCGCGCGGATCAGCTCGACGCTCAGGCCGTCGCTGAGGTAGTGGCCGATCTTGGGAGTGAAGCCGGCATCCCAGCAGATGCGGGTCATGCAGTCGGCCTCGCGGTCGACGTCGAGCGGTGACAGCAGCCATGTCTCGTCCGCCAGATCGGCGAGCTCGAGCTCGCCGCGATCGGCGAGGGGATGGTCGGCCGACATCAGGACGAAGCCTGGCTCGCAGCCCACGGGCCGCACGAGCAGTCGTGGGTCGAGCGGGATCTCGTTGCCGACATATTCATGGATCACCGCGAAGTCGATCCGGTGGGAGCCGAGCAGGTCGAGCAAGCCGTCGATGCGGGTCTCGCTCTCGGTGACGATCTCGGTGCTCGGCAGCGTCGCGCGCAATCCGCGGATGAGGCCGACCAGGGCGTTGCCGAAGCGGACGCCGATGCGCACCTGGGCAGGCGCGGTGCGCAGGCTCGAGGCATCGGTCTTGAGGGTGTCGAGCACCGAGAGGACCGCGGTGGCCCGGCCGACGACCAGCCGTCCGAGCGGGGTCTGCTCGACTCCGGCATGTGAGCGCTGGAAGAGCGGACCGCCGAGGTTGTCCTCGATGCGCCGCAGCTGTCGCGTCAGCGCAGGCTGTGTCGTCCCCAACGTGGATGCGGCACGCGTGATGCTGCCTTCGTCCGCCACGGCCTTGACCATGCGCAGATGGCGCGTCTCGATCTCCATGTGACCCCCTCGGGCCACCTTATCCGCGGGTCGCCGCGAGCGCGCGCGGCAATTCAGCCGAGCATGTGAGCCAGATCTCCGAAGAAACACATCTCGAAAAACATGAGGAAACCCTCGCATTAAACTTGAGGAACCCCTCATGTTTTGCGATGATGGAGGGACCGCCCGTCGATCCAGCGACGGCAGTACCCAGAGGGACAACACGTGACGACCATCGACACCCCGCTTGCCACGATCCAGCCGACCGAGCGCCGCGGCGCCCTCGTCGATCGCATCTCGATCCGGCACTCCGTACGCGATCGCGTTCGGTGGCCAGGGTGCTCCGTGGCTCGAGCCGCTCGCCGGGCTGATCCGTGACTTCGCGCTCGAGGCCGAGCTCGAGACCCTCGTGTCGCAGGCCGAGGAGCGTCTCGCTCCGGTCGCCGCCGAGCTCGCGCGGGTCGGCGTGACGTTCACGCCCCTCGAGTGGGCCGATGTCATCGCCGTCGGCGAGTCCGCCGAGGACGACGACGCTCCCGAACTGCCGAGCTCCGAGGTGCTGGATACACCCGGAGCCTCGGTACCAGGCATCCTGCTGACGCAGCTCGCCGGTCTCCGCGCCCTGCACCGTCAGGGCGTCGACACGCAGGTCACCGCGCCGGCGGCCGTCATCGGCCACTCGCAGGGTGACCTCGCGACCCAGTCGATCGCCGGCGTCGACGACGTCGAGCTGCTCGCCCTCGCCCGCCTGATGGGTGCCGCCGCGCAGCTCGTCGGCCGTCGTCGTGGGCTGCTCGGCTCCACGATGCTCAGCGTCTCGAACGTCGTGCCCGAGCGCATCGACGCGATCCTCGCGGAGCTGCCGGCCTCGCTGCGCGTCGTCTCGCGCCTGCGCAACGGTCGTCGCGGTGTCGTGCTCTCCGGCCCGGCCGACAGCCTGCGCGTCGTCGAGGCCCGCCTCGAGGAGGTCGCCGCCGCCGAGAAGTCGGACCGCGAGCGCAAGGTCACGGGCGGTTCGCCGTTCGCCCCCGTCCTCGAGCCGCTGCCGGCGCAGCTCGCGTTCCACCACCCCGACCTCGCCGAGGCGGCCGACCTGGTCGCCACGCTGGGCCGAGGCCTGCGGCTTCGACGGTGCACGCGCCCGTACGCTCACGATGCGCTCGATCGTCGACCCCGTCGACTGGGTCGAGTCGCTCGAGTCGGCGCTCGACGCCGGCGCGACCTGGATCCTCGACCTCGGTCCTTCGCGACATCGCCGCCCGCCTCTCCGCCCGCGAGCTGCGCAGCCGCGGAGCCGGCGTCATCGCGACGACGACCCGTCGCGGTCACCGCGAGCTGACCGCAGCCGGCGCCGCACCGCGCCTCGCCACCCCGTGGTCCGCCTACGCCCCGACCGTCGTCACGCTGCCCGACGGCACGCTGCACGTCGAGACCCGGTTCACCCGCCTCACCGGCAAGTCCCCGATCCTGCTGGCCGGCATGACGCCGACGACCGTCGACGCCAAGATCGTCGCCGCCGCCGCCAACGCCGGCTTCTGGTCCGAGCTCGCCGGTGGCGGCCAGGTCACCGAGGAGATCTTCGCCGACCGCGTGGCCGAGCTCGACGAGCTGCTGCTGCCCGGCCGGACGTACCAGTTCAACTCGCTGTTCCTCGACCCCTACCTCTGGAAGCTCCAGCTCGGCCAGAAGCGTCTCGTGCAGCGCCACCGCGCCGCCGGTGCCGCGATCGACGCCGTCGTCGTGACCGCAGGCATCCCCGAGCTCGATGACGCCGTCGCGCTCGTCGAGGAGCTGCGTGCCGCCGAGATCACCCACGTCGTCTTCAAGCCCGGCACGGTCAAGCAGATCCGCCAGGTGCTCGCGATCGCCAAGGCCGTCGCGCCGACGCCGATCATCGTCCAGATCGAGGGCGGCCGCGCCGGCGGACACCACTCGTGGGAGGACCTCGACGACCTGTTGCTCGCGACGTACGGCGAGCTGCGCGGGCTCGACAACGTCGTCGTCGCCGTCGGTGGCGGCATCGGCACGCCGGAGGTCGCCTCGGCGTACCTCACCGGCGAGTGGGCCCGCCGCCACGGCTTCCCCGTCATGCCGCTCGACGGCATCCTCGTCGGCACCGCCGCCATGGCGACGCTCGAGGCGACCACCGCTCCGGAGGTCAAGCAGCTGCTGGTCGACACCCGCGGCACCGGCACCTGGGTCGGTGCGGGCAGCGCCAAGGGTGGCATGGCCTCGGGCCGCAGCCAGCTCGGCGCCGACATCCACGAGATCGACAACACCGCGTCCCGCACGGGCCGGCTGCTCGACGAGGTCGCCGGCGACGCCAAGGCAGTCGCCGCGCGTCGCGACGAGATCATCGAGGCGCTCAACCGCACCGCCAAGCCCTACTTCGGCGACGTCGAGACCATGACGTACGCCCAGTGGCTTCGTCGCTACCTCGAGCTGTCCGGCACGCCGACCTGGCTCGACGTGACGATCCGTGACCGGTTCCACGCGATGCTGCAGCGTGCCGAGGCCCGCCTCAACGAGGCCGATCGTGGCACGATCCCGACGCTGTTCGCCGATGCTTCCCTGGTCGACGACGGTGCAGCAGCGCTTGGCCACGCTCGTCGAGGCCTACCCGCACGCCGAAGACGTCATCATCCACCCTGCTGACGTGCTGTTCTTCGTCGAGCAGTGCAGGACGCCGGGCAAGCCGGTCAACTTCGTGCCGGTCCTCGACCAGGACGTACGCCGTTGGTGGCGCTCGGACTCCCTGTGGCAGGCGCACGACCCGCGCTACGCCGCCGACGAGGTCTGCGTCATCCCCGGCACGGTCTCCGTCGCCGGCATCGACCGCGTCGACGAGCCGGTCGCCGAGCTCCTGCGCCGCTTCGAGGACGCCACGATCGACGGTCTCCTCGCCGCGGGCCGCTCCGCGCAGCGCGTCACCGGCCGCCGTCGGGTCGAGGAGGCCGGTGACGTGCTCTCGCTCGTCCTCGCCGCTCCCGACCTGGTCTGGGCCGGCCGCACGGTGCGCAACCCTGTCCACCGTCTCGGTGCCGAGTGGGTCATCGTCGACCCCGAGCGCGCCGAGCACCCCGAGACCGGTGCCGCGCTCGTCGCGATCGACGGTCGTACCGCCGAGCTCCAGGTGCCGCTGGCCCGTCCGCTCTCGCTGCGCATCGCGGTCGACGACGCCGTGCTCGCCGGTGCCGCTCCGGTCGTGTCGACCGAGGTCGCCGCGTCCGCGATGTCCTCGCTCGTCGCCGGTGCCGCCGGTGGCGTGGTCCCGACGGTGACGAACGGCCGCGCGACGGTCAACGTCGACTGGGACCCGGACCTGATCGCCGACCACGCCGGTGTCACCGGCGCGCACACCCCGGTCCACCCGGTCCCCGACGTCCTCGTCGGGCTCGCCTGGCCGTCGGTGTTCGCCGTGCTCGGCGAGGCCACCACGAGCCAGGGCATCCCGGTCATCGAGGGCATGCTCGACCTGGTCCACCTCGATCACGCGATCGCCCTGAACGGGACCCTTCCCGTCGCGCCGTCTGCTCTGACGATCTCGTCGGTCATCGACTCGATCGAGGACACCGGCTTCGGCCGCGTCGTCGCGGTCGACGTCACGGTCTCCGCTGCCAGCGGCGAGATCGCGACGCTGCGTGAGCGCTTCGCGATCCGCGGACGTACCGGTGCCGGCGAGCTCGCCGATCCGGCCCGCGCCGGTGGCGCGCTCGGCGACGACGTCGCCGACACCCCGCGCAAGTCGCGCGGTGCTGCGACGCCTGACGGCACCGACCGACCTGCGTGGCTTCGCCGCAGTCACGGGCGACCACAACCCGATCCACACCAGCATCGCCGCTGCCCGCCTCGCGGGTCTCGGCGCGCCGATCGTGCACGGCATGTGGGTCTCCGCCGCCGCGCAGCAGGTGCTGTCCGACCGCCGCATCACGGGCTGGACGACGCGCTTCCTCGCGCCCGTACGTCCCGGCGTGACGGTCGACGTCAAGGCCGACCGCATCGGCCTCGACGCCGGTGCCGAGCTGGTCGACATCACGTGCCGCGCCGAGGGCGAGGTCGTCATGTCGGCGACCGCACGGCTCGAGGCACCCCGCACGGCGTACGCCTTCCCGGGCCAGGGCATCCAGCACCAGGGCATGGGCATGGCGGCGTACCAGCGCTCCAAGGCCGCCCGCGAGATCTGGGACCGCGCCGACGCGCACACCCGCGCCGCGCTCGGCTTCTCGATCCTGACGGTCGTCCGCGACAACCCGACGGTCCTCGTGACCAATGGCGTGACGCACAAGCACCCCGACGGTGTGCTGTTCCTGACCCAGTTCACGCAGGTCGCCATGGCCGTGCTCGGCGCTGCCCAGATGGCCGAGCTGCGCGAGTCCGGCGCGTTCGTCGAGGGCTCGATCCTCGCGGGCCACTCCGTCGGTGAGTACAACGCGCTCGCCGCCGTCTCGGGCGTCATCCCGCTCGAGGCCGTCGTCGAGGTCGTGTTCCAGCGCGGCTCGGTCATGCACACGCTCGTGCCCCGCGACGCCGAGGGCCGCAGCAACTACCGGCTCGCCGCGATCCGCCCCGCGCAGATCGGGCTCAACGACGACAACGTCACGGCATACGTCGACCGCATCGCCGAGGAGTCCGGCGAGTTCCTGCAGATCGTCAACTACAACCTGCGCGACTCGCAGTACGCGATCGCCGGCACGGTGCGCGGCCTCGAGGTCCTCGAGGAGGACATCACGCGTCGCCGCGAGGAGTTCGGTGGCAAGGCTGCCTACATCCTGGTGCCCGGCATCGACGTGCCGTTCCACTCCACGGTGCTGCGTGACGGCGTCCCGGACTTCCGCGACCGCCTGACCGAGCTGCTGCCGACGACGATCGACCCCGAGATCCTCGCGGGCCGCTACGTCCCCAACCTCGTGCCCAAGCCGTTCTCGCTTGACCGGGCGTTCCTGCAGGAGATCGCCGATCTCGTGCCGTCCGAGCCGCTCAACGCGGTCCTGGCGGACTTCGCGACCTGGTCGGCCAAGCCCGGCGAGCTGTGCCGCGTCGTGCTGATCGAGCTGCTGGCCTGGCAGTTCGCCAGCCCGGTGCGCTGGATCGAGACGCAGGACCTGTTCTTCCGTCCCGAGACCGAGGGTGGCCTCGGCGTCGAGCGCTTCATCGAGATCGGCGTCGGCCAGGCCCCCACGGTGGCCAACCTCGCCTCGTCGACGCTCAAGCTCCCGGGCCGCTTCGGCGGACCCGTCGAGGTGCTCAACTTCGAGCGTGACAGCGCCGCGGTGTTCTCGACCGACGAGGAGATCGTCGTCGACGACGAGGCCGAGGAGATCGCGCCGACCGAGGCGTCGAGCGCTCCTGCCGCCGCAGCAGCACCTGCTGCCGCTCCGGCGACCTCGAGCGGTCCGCGCCCGGCCGACCTGACGTTCGACGCCGCCGACGCCACCACGGTGCTCATCGCCTGGTGGACCAAGATGCGCCTCGACCAGATCGGTGCTGCCGACACGATCGAGTCGCTGTGCGACGGTGCGTCCTCGCGCCGCAACCAGCTGCTCGTCGACCTGGGTGGCGAGCTCAGCCTCGGCGCCATCGACGGTGCCGCTGACGCTGACCTGCCGACCCTGTCTGCCCAGGTCAAGGGCCTGGCCCGCGGCTACAAGCCGTTCGGCCCGGTGCTCACCGAGGCTCTCGGCGACCACCTCAAGAAGGTCTTCGGCCCCACCGGCAAGCGCCAGTCGGCCGTCGCGGAGCGCGTCTCCGACGTCTGGCAGCTCGGACCGGGCTGGGCGAGTCACGCACTCGTCGAGCTCGCGCTCTCGAGCCGCGAGGGCTCGAGCGTCCGCGGCGGTGACTACGGCTCGCTGAGCGGTCTCGCCTCCGGCGCCGACGTCGACGCCGCGATCGACGCGAGCGTCCAGGCCGTCGCCGCGCGTCACGGCGTCAGCGTCGACCTGCCGTCCACCGGCGGGGGAGAGGGCGCCACGATCGACGCGGCCGCCCTCGGCGAGTTCACCGCGCAGATCACCGGCCCTGACGGCGTCCTGGCCTCGTCGGCCCGTCTGGTCCTGGACCAGCTCGGACTCACCGACGTACCGGCTGTCGTCGAGACGGACGAGGCGGAGGCCGAGATCCTGGCCCGCGTCGAGACCGAGCTCGGCAGCGACTGGGCCAAGCTCACCGCCCCGGCGTTCGACCCGCTCAAGGCCGTCGTGCTCGACGACCGCTGGGCCAGCGCCCGTGAGGACCTCGCCCGCATCGCCGCGGGCGAGACCGTCGACGCCAGCTTCGTCGGTGCCGGCAAGGTCGTCGCCGCGCAGGCTCGTTGGCACGCGGCTCACTCCGACCCGCGGCTGTCCGAGCGCTTCACGCAGATCGCCGCGGACGCGCTCAGCCCGACGGACCAGACCTGGTCCGGCGAGCTCGCGGTCGTGACCGGCGCCAGCCAGGGCTCCATCGCCGCCGCCGTCACGGGCAAGCTGCTCGCGGGTGGCGCGACGGTCGTCGCGACGACGTCGGGCCTCGACCCGAAGCGCCTCGCGTTCTACAAGGAGCTCTACCGCACCCACGCGGTCGACGGAGCCGCCCTGTGGATCGTCCCGGCCAACATGGCGTCGTACGCCGACGTCGACGCGCTGACGAGCTGGATCGCCAGCGAGCAGACGCAGACCCGCGCGGGTGTCACCACGGTGGCCAAGCCGGCCATGACGCCGACCCTGCTGTTCCCGTTCGCCGCCGGACGGGTGGCCGGTGACCTCACGGACGCGGGCAGCCGCACCGAGATCGACATGCGCATCCTGCTGTGGTCGGTCGAGCGCCTGATCGGGCAGCTCTCCGCCAACATCCAGGACCGCGACCTCACGTCGACGCTGCACGTCGTGCTGCCGGGCTCGCCCAACCGCGGCATGTTCGGCGGCGACGGCGGATACGGCGAGGCCAAGTCGGCGCTCGACGCGCTCGTGACCCGTTGGTCCGCGGAGCGTACGTGGGCCGATCGCGTCACGCTGAGCCACGCCATCATCGGCTGGGTCCGCGGCACGGGCCTCATGGGCGGCAACGACCCGCTGGTCGAGGCCATCGAGGCTCGCGGCGTCCGCACCTGGTCGCCGGCCGAGATGGCCGAGGCGCTGCTCGAGACGGCGACCACCGAGGCACGCGCTGCCGCCCGGGTCGAGCCGCTCACGGTCGACCTCACCGGTGGGCTCGCCGGCGTCAAGCTCGACATGAAGGCCCTCGCCGAGGGTGTCGAGCGTCCCGCCGCCGTCGAGGAGGACGAGGGTGCGACGATCGCCGCGCTCGCTGCCTCGCCGGCGCAGCTCGACCGCGTCGAGCAGATCGACTGGGCACCCGTCGACGCCCGGCCCGAGGACCTCGTGGTCATCGTCGGCGCCGGCGAGCTCGGACCTTACGGCTCCTCCCGCACGCGCTTCGAGATGGAGGTGTCCGACGAGCTGTCGGCCGCCGGCGTCCTGGAGCTGGCCTGGACGACGGGCCTCGTGAGCTGGGACGAGCAGGGTGGCGGCTGGTTCGACACCGCGACCCAGGAGAAGGTCGACGAGGCCGACCTCGTGGACCGGTACGAGGAGACGGTCCGCGAGGCGGTCGGCATCCGGCGCTACGTCGACGAGGGCAACATGACCGACAACTCGGCCCCGCTGCTGACGTCGGTGTTCCTCGACAAGGACCTGACGTTCACGGTGTCCAACGAGGCCGAGGCGCAGGCGATGCGCGACGCCGACCCCGAGCGTACGGTCATCGCCGCGACGGCCGACGGTGACTGGAGCGTGACCCGCAAGGCCGGCACCGAGATCCGCGTGCCGCGCCGCATGGCCCTCACGCGTACGGTCGGCGGCCAGATCCCGACCGGCTTCGACCCCACGGTGTGGGGCGTGCCGGCCGAGATGGTCGAGTCGATCGACCGCGTCGGCCTGTGGAACCTGATCTGCACGGTCGACGCGTTCCTCTCGAGCGGGTTCAACCCGTCCGAGCTGATGCGCTGGGTCCACCCCGCGCTCGTCGCCAACACGCAGGGCACCGGCATGGGCGGCATGCAGTCGATGCAGTCGCTCTACCTCGACACGTTGCTGGGTGAGAACAAGCCCAACGACATCCTGCAGGAGGCGCTGCCCAACGTCATCGCCGCGCACGTCGTGCAGTCGTACGTCGGCTCGTACGGCGCGATGGTCCACCCGGTCGCCGCGTGCGCCACCACGGCCGTCTCGGTCGAGGAGGGCGTCGACAAGATCAAGCTCGGCAAGGCGGAGTTCGTCGTGTCCGGCGGGTTCGACGACCTGAGCGTCGAGGGCATCGTGGGCTTCGCCGACATGTCCGCGACCGCCGACTCGGGAGCGATGCGCGCCAAGGGGCTCGAGGACCGCTACTTCAGCCGGGCCAACGACCGTCGCTACGGCGGCTTCGTCGAGTCACAGGGCGGCGGCACGATCCTGCTCGCCCGCGGCGACCTCGCACTGCGCATGGGCCTGCCGGTCCTCGGCGTCGTGGCGTACGCCGGCTCGTTCGCCGACGGCGTGCACACGTCGATCCCGGCTCCGGGCATGGGCGCACTCGCTGCGGGTCTCGGCGGTCGTCAGTCCGCTCTGGCCAAGTCGCTGAGCACGCTCGGCCTCACCGCCGACGACATCGGCGTGCTGTCCAAGCACGACACGTCGACCGGCGTCAACGAGCGCAACGAGTCCGAGCTGCACGAGCGGCTCGCCGCGGCCATCGGTCGCAGCGAGGGCAACCCGCTCTACGTCATCTCGCAGAAGACCATCACGGGCCACACCAAGGGCGGCGCCGCGGCGTTCCAGATCGTCGGGCTGTGCCAGGTCCTGTCCGGTGGGGTCATCCCGCCGAACCGGAGCCTCGACTGCGTCATGGACGACCTCGCCGAGCACGAGCACCTGGTGTGGCTGCGCAAGCCGCTGCAGACGGGTCAGCTCAAGGCGGGCATCCTGACGAGCCTCGGCTTCGGTCACGTCGCCGGCCTGATCGCGCTGGCGCACCCACAGGCATTCCTTGCGACCTTGAGCGGCGAAGAGCGCGACTCCTACGCCGCCCGTGCGGAAGCGCGGCTCATCGAGGGTCGGATGCGTCTCGTCAGGGCGATGTACGGCGGTCCCTCGCTGTACGAGCGTCCTGCCGATCGGCGCCTCGGCAGTGAGGGAGTGCGGAACCGGGAGGCTGGAATGCTCCTGGATCCGCAGGCACGGCTGGGCGAGGACGACGTCTACTTCGGAGCGTCCTGCCAGTGACGATCGTCGGTGTCGGTGTTGATCTGGTCCACGTACCCACGTTCGCGGACCAGCTGGACCAACCCGGCACCACGTTCGTCACGGCGTTCCTGCCCGGTGAGCGAAGTGACGTGCGGAGTCGTCCCTCAGGCGCCGCGCGTCACTTCGCCGTGCGCTGGGCCGCGAAGGAAGCGGTCATCAAGGCCTGGTCGGCGTCGCTCTACGGCGAGCCGCCGGTCATGGACGAGCACGTGCACCATCTGATCGAGGTCGTGGCCGATGCGTGGGGTCGCCCGCGCATACGCCTGCACGGCGAGGTGGCGAAGCGACTCGCGGACCATACGCTCGAGGTGTCGCTGAGCCACGACGGTGACTACGCCATCGCGTACGTCGTCCTGTCCCGCTGAGCCGCCCCCGCCGGCGTCGGTTTACCACGGGGCCTAAGCAAACGTCGTCCGCCCGATGCAAGCTTTCGTGGGGCGGATGACCGTTGCCTCGGGCAGACCGCAATCAGCTCAGCGGAATGGTCGTCGCGTTGCGGCGATAGAGCCGTCGGGAATGCTCGATGCCTCGCTGGATCTTGGCCGCGGTCCGAGCTTGAGCGTCGGACTTCAGCTCCGACCACACCCAACGGGACATGCCGAGCAACTCCTCCCGCACGAGATCCTCGCGGATCTTCTCGTCCGTGATGACCCGGCCGGGATCGACCGCGTATGGATTGAGGCGACCGTATTTAACGAAGCCGTCGAACTCGCCGGTATGGCTGTCGTCGAGCCAGGCGAAGTCCGTACGCGCCACGGTGACACCACTCGACGTGATCACCCGCCACTGCAATTCTGGGTGCGGAATGCCGTGGCGCCACATCATGTGCAGCGATCGCACTTCTCCCACCGTTTCGAGGCGAGGGTCGGCGAGTCGGATCGCCAGCCGTGCGTTGCGCGTGCCGGGCCAATGATCGAAGGCGTGCCATTCCTCCTCGAGCTGAGCCTTGGTCACATCGCCTTGGCGCATTGCAGAGCTCGCCAACACCATCCCGGACTCGACCGAGACCAGGCTGCACGCCTCGAAGACCGCACGCCCCGGATTGATGACAAGTCGGCCGTCGATCTCGGTGAGCTCGTTGCCGGGATCGATCTGTCCTTCGTGATAGGTGACCCCGGCTTCTCGCCGCCCGCGGTGCCCGTCGAGGCGCGTGACGTGCACCTGCGACAGGTCGACGCCGTACAGGTCATGCCCGTGCAGAGCCGACGCCGATTGGTGAGTCGCTACGACGTTCGGCCCGAGCTTGTCGAGGATCGATCGGACCAGCACCGCATGGCGTTGGGCTGCAGACAGGTGCCGCCAGACGGCAGTCACCGCGTACGTCCCGTGACGCAGGCGCGTCAACATTCCATCTCGCTTGGCCTTGCGGATCAGCGCGTCGCTGTATCCGATGTCATTCAACTGGTGTCGCATCAGGTAGCCGCCGTTGATCTCGGCGATGCGCGCGAGTTCGTCCATGTCGCCGACGGTGCTGGAAGCGACGACCCAATGGAACATACGACCCAGCGGTATGTGGACGGTCACGGGCGACCGGGAGCTTGTGGACGATGCGTCTGCCCGCGGCAACGGTCATCCGCCCCACGCAAGTTTGCATCGGGCAGACGACGTTTGCTTAGGCCCCGTGGTAAACCGCCACAGGCGGGAGCGTCAGGCGTGCTCGGCGCTCAGCAGGTACGCCGTGACGAGGCGCTTGAGCTCGATGATCGACTCGGCGTGCTCCTGGCTGTCGCGGATCGAGAAGTTGAGCATCGAGTAGACGACGTGCACCAGCACCTCGGCCATGATCGTCCGGCGCTCACGGGGCGTGCCGGGGGTCAATGGAGCGAGGGCACGCGACACCTCAGCGGCGAGCTCGCGCTCGGTCACCGCCGCGGTCGCACGGGTCGCGGGCGTCGACTGCACCGCCAGCCACACGGCGCGACGTGACGGGTCGTTGACCCACAAGGCAGCCATGTGGTCGACGAGCCGGTTGAGGAACTTGAGCCAGTCGAGCGTCGGAATCGCCTCGGCGAAGCTTGCGAGCTCGTGACGTACGGCGACCGCGTCGACCCGGTCGAGCTCGCACACGATGACGTACTTGTTCTGGAAGAACTGGTAGAGCGTGCCGATCGGCAGTCCGGCCCGGTGCGCGACCTCTTCGCAGGTGAACGACTCGAATCCGACGTCGAGCAGCAGCTCGCGCGACACCTGCAACAGGTGGTCGAACTTCTTGTGGCTTCGCTCCTGCGTCGGGCGGCGCCGGGGTTCTAGGATCTCGGCCGTCACGGGCGCAACCCTATCTTGAAGCGGCGCGTCCCGCGGCGATCAGAGGAACGATCATGTCGCCGATGCCGTCGAACCCGGCGCCGACGGTCTGACCGTGCGAGTGGCGGTAGTGGATGCCCTCGAGGATCACCGCGAGCTTGAAGAACGCCAGCGCCAGGTGGAAGCCGATGTCGCTCACGTCGCGCCCCGACTGCTCGGCATACCGCGCCAGCACCTCGTCGCGGGTGAGGTAGCCCGGTGCCAGGGGTGCGTCGGTGACGATCGCCGCACCCTCGCGCGGAGCGATCTCGGCGATCTGCTGGTACGCCAGCAGCACCGCGATGTCGGTCAGCGGATCGCCGAGCGTGCTCATCTCCCAGTCGAGCACCGCCGTGACCTGGTCTGCGTCGTCGACGAGCAGGTTGTCGAGTCTGAAGTCGCCGTGCACGATCGTGCCGTCACCGCTGGCCGGGAGGTGGGACTCGAGGTGGGCCACCAGCTCGTCCATGCCCGCCAGGTCGCGGCTGGTCGATGCCTCGAGCTGCTTCTTCCAGCGGGCGACCTGGCGCCCGAGGTAGCCGTCGGGCCGGCCGAAGTCGGCGAGGCCCACCGCGGCATAGTCCACCGCGTGCAGCGCCACGAGGGTGTCGACCATGCGCTCGGTGATCGCGCGGGTGCGTGCGGGACCCACAGGTTCGAGCTGGGACGCGCGACCGTACGGTGTGCCGGCGACCTTCTCCATGACGTAGAACGGTGCGCCGATCACGTCGGTGTCCTCGCAGTGCGCGATCATCTGCGGCACGGGTACGTTCGTGGGTGCCAGCGCGGCCATGACGCGGTACTCCCGCCCCATGTCGTGTGCCGTGGCCAGGACATGACCCAGGGGCGGCCGGCGTACGACGTAGTCGCGGGAGCCCGCGCTCAAGGTGTACGTCAGGTTGGACTTGCCGCCGGTGATCAGGCTCGCCGACAGCGGGCCGGTGACCAGCTCGGGACGCTCGCGCTCCAGCCAGTCCTGCAGCGCGGCGAGGTCCAGCCCCTTGGGATCGCCAGTCATGTCAGTCCCTGGGCCCGCCGGCGACGTAGATGACCTGGCCCGAGACGAATCCGGCGCCTTCGCTGACGAGGAACGAGACCGTGTGGGCGATGTCCTCGGGCTGACCGACGCGGGCGACCGGGATCTGCTCGGCGTTGTACGTGATGAAGTCGTCGAACGGCACCTTCATGCGCTCGGCCGTCGCGGCGGTCATGTCGGTCTGGATGAAGCCGGGTGCGATCGCGTTGGCGGTGATGCCGAACTTGCCGAGCTCGATCGCCAGGGTCTTGGTGAAGCCCTGCATGCCGGCCTTGGCGGCCGAGTAGTTGGCCTGGCCGCGGTTGCCGAGCGCCGACGTGCTCGAGAGGTTGACGATGCGACCGAAGCCGGCCTCGGTCATGTGCTTCTGGGTGGCCTTGGTCATGAGGAACGCGCCGCGCAGGTGCACGTTCATGACGGCGTCCCAGTCGTCGACCGTCATCTTGAACAGCATGTTGTCGCGGATGATCCCCGCGTTGTTGATCAGCACGGTCGGCGCACCGAGCTCGGCGGTGATGCGCTCGAGCGCCGCTGCGACCTGCTCCTCGTTGCTGACGTCGGCGCCAACGGCGAGTGCCTTGCCACCGGCAGCAGTGATCGCGTCGACGGTCCCGGCGCAGGATGCCTCGTCGAGGTCCACGACGGCGACCTGGAAGCCGTCGGCGGCCAGTCGCTGCGAGACGGCGGCGCCGATGCCTCGTGCGGCTCCGGTGACGATCGCGGTACGGGTTTCGGTCACGACTTGCTCCTTCGACGGTGCGCCTAAGCGCTTGCTTAGTGATTCCTCCCGCACGTTATCGCACGACGTCCGCGTGTGCGAGATCACCACCGAAATTGGCGCTGCAGAAGATGAAGGATTCCTCACGTTTGTGTATAGTTGAGGAAAACCTCATGTTTTAGGAGTCCTTGTGACGCAGCTCGACACCCCCTCGGTGGTTTCAGCGCCGGACCAGGCCGATCACCGTACGGCGCTCACGCAGCGCCGACAGGATCGCTTCGCCCGGGTTGAGCCCAAGGGCAAGCGGGTCTTCACGGCCCGCGAGCGGGCCGAGATGCTCGTCGACGACGGCTCCTTCGTCGAGATGACGCCGTTGCGCACGGCGGGCGGCGGCGCCGGCAGCGGTGTCGTCGCCGGTTGGGGTACGACCGACGGCCACGCGGTTGTCGTCGTCTCGCACGACGCGGCCGTGGCCTCCGGCGCGATCGGCGCTGTCATGGCCGACGCGATCATGAAGGCCCAGCGGTTTGCGATCGACAAGGGCTACCCGATCGTCTACATCAACGACTCGGGCGGCGCGCGCATCCACGACGGCATCTTCGCGCTGCACGGCTGTGGCGGCATCTTCGCCAACAACATCGAGGCCCAGCAGCGGATCCCGCAGATCTCACTGATCATCGGGCCGTGCGCCGGCGCCGCGGCATACTCACCGGCCCTGACGGACTGGACCATCATGGTCAAGGAGCAGGGCCAGATGTTCCTGACCGGCCCCGAGATCGTCAAGGCCGCCACGGGTGAGGACGCCTCAGCGGAAGAGATCGGTGGATCGGCGCTGCACACCAAGGTCAGCGGGGTCGCGCACCTCGAGGTCGACAGCGAGGAAGAGGCGTTCCACGCGACCCGCCTGCTCCTGTCGTTCCTGCCGACGCACAAGGGCGGTCCGCAGAAGCGGCACAGCTCCGTGCCGGCCAACCCGGGTGCGGTCGAGCGGCTGCCCGGCCTCGTGCCTGACAAGTCGAGCGTCGTGTTCGACATGAACGCCCTGCTCGACGGCGTGCTGGACAACGGTGCCCGGCTCGAGCTCATGCCGACGCATGCACCGAGCATCCTGACGCTGTTCGGCCGGCTCGACGGCCACGCGGTCGGCATCCTGGCCAACCAGCCCAACTCCCGCGGCGGCATCCTCGACGCGAAGGCGTCGGTCAAGGCCGCCCGGTTCGTCGAGTTCTGTGGTCGGTTCGACCTGCCCGTCCTGACGTTCGTCGACGTGCCCGGCTTCCTGCCCGGCACGGTCGAGGAGGGACGCGGCGTCATCACGCATGGCGCCAAGCTCCTCAAGGCGTACGTCGAGACCAAGTCGCCCAAGCTGACCGTCGTGGTCCGCAAGGCGTACGGCGGCGCCTACATCGCGATGGGCTCGGCCTCACTCGGGGCCGATGTCAACTGGGCCTGGTCGGGCTCGGAGATCGCGGTCATGGGTCCCGGCGGCGCCGTGGCGCTGTTGCACCGTCGCGCGCTCAAGGAGGCCGAGGAGCCGACCAAGCTGCGCGACGAGCTCGCCGCTGTCTACCGCGAAGAGGTCGCGCGGCCCTACATCGCGGCCGAAGCCGGTATCGTCGACGACGTGATCATGCCCGAGGAAACCCGCGACCGCATGGCTGCTGCCCTGCGCATGCTGACCCACGAGTCGTCGATCTGATGTTCGCTGCGCGGGCCGAGATCGTTGCCAACGTCTGGAAGATCGTCGCCCGCGAGGGTGACCAGGTCGGTGTCGGCGATGTGCTGGCCGTCCTGGAGAGCATGAAGATGGAGATCCCGGTCTACGCCGAGGCGTCCGGCTTCGTCAGCAAGGTCCTCGTCGAGGTCGGTCAGATCGTCCAGGAGGGCGACCCGCTGATCGAGATCGACGAGAGCCACGCCTGACCCGTCTGGCATCATCGGCGGGTGTCCGCCAACGTCGTCCATGAGCTGCCCATGCGCTGGGCGGACCTCGACGTGCTCAACCACGTCAACAACGTCGTCTACCTCGACTACGCCGCTGAGAGTCGCGCGTTGCTCGTGGAGGATGGACTGCTCGACGAGCGCCCCACGCGCCGGATCGTCGTCGAGTTCCTGCGCCCGCTGCTGCTGAGCCGTCACCCGGTTCACCTCACCTCAGAGATTGCCGATGACGAGCTGGTGCAGGAGATCCGTCCTGCTCCGGGATCCTCGCCGTTCGCCCGCGTCGTCACGACGTTCGGCACGCCCGAGCCGATGGGTCCCGCGCCGTCGCATGCAGACACGCTGCCCTGCCGGCTGAGGCGCAGCGACCTCGGCCCGGACGGCCTGGTCACGGGCGTCAAGGTGTTCGAGCTGTTGCAGGAGGCACGGATCCTGTTGATCGCCAGCCGATTGAAGGCGCTGTCGGCCGGACGGTTCGTCGTCGGCCGCGTCGACGTCACGTACGGCGCCGGTATGCCGTGGCGCCGCGAACCGTACGAGATCGCGTCGTGGGTCAGCCGGCTCGGCACGTCGTCGGCGGTGATCGAGGCCGAGATCATCGACGAGGGCACGGTGCACGCCAAGGCCAGTGCCGTTCTGATCGGCTTCGACCTCGAGACGCAACGCTCCCGGCGCTACACCGACGAGGAGCGCGCGGCGTTCGAGTCGCTCAGACCGCAGTGTTGACCATGAAGTTCGCGGCGTGCTGGACGTACGCCCAGAACTGCGCGTCGAGCTCGGGGGAGAGGTTGGCCTGGTCGAGCCCCTCGCGGAAATGCAGCAGCCAGCGGTCGCGGGCCTCGGGGGTCACGGCGAACGGCGCGTGCCGCATCCGCAGGCGTGGGTGTCCGCGTTGGTCGGAGTATGTCGTGGGCCCGCCCCAGTACTGCTCAAGGAACATCGTGAACCGGTGCGCCGCGGGGCGGAGGTCCTCCTCGGGGTACAGCGGGCGAAGGACGTCGTCGGTCGCGACACCCTCATAGAACGTGTCGACGATCAGCTTGATCGTGTCGTGCCCGCCGATCGCGTCGTAGAACGTCTGCTCGTCGCTCACGTCGTCGCCCCCGTCATAAACCCACGATACGGAGACAACGACGTGATCCCAGCCCGATGGCTCGCTCGCTGGCGCTCGCTCATGCCGGGGGCTCCTCGTCGACGGTCGTCCGGAATGTGGTCGGGATGCGAATGCCCTCCTTGTCGAAGCGAGCCTTGACGCGCTGGCGCATGGCCCGCGCGACGAGCCACTGCTGCAACGGTGCGGTCTTGAGCACGACGCGTACGACCGCACCGTCCTTGTCGAAGCGCTCGACGCCCCACACCTCGGGCTGCTCGATGATGACGTCGTGGTAGCGCTCGTCCTCGTACATCGCGGTCGCCTCATCCTCGAGGACCACCTGGACGCGGTCGAGGTCGGCCTCGTAGCCGACCGTGATGTCGAGGACCGTGCGTGCCCAGTTCTGGCTCTGGTTGCCCACGCGCAGGATCTCGCCGTTGCGGACGTACCAGACCGTGCCGTTGACGTCCCGGAGGCGGGTGACCCGCAGGCCAACCGCCTCGACGGTGCCACTGGCTTCGCCGAGGTCGACCACGTCGCCGACGCCGTACTGGTCCTCGAGGATCATGAAGATGCCGGAGAGGAAGTCCTTGACCAGGTTCTGAGCGCCGAAGCCGAACGCCAACCCGAGAATGCCGGCGCTGGCGATGATCGGCGCGATGGGCTGGCCCAGCTTGGCGAGGACCATGACCACCACGATCGCGAGGGTCAGTCCGGTCGTGATGCTCTTGAGCAGCGAGCCCATGGTCTGGGCGCGCTGGGTGCGGCGCTCGTTCGTGCCCGGTCGCAGGTCGGCGAGGAACTCACCCGCCCTGCTGTTGGCGATGACGCCGGGGACGGTGCCCTTGATCGCCCGCGACACCAGCCGGTCGATCGAGCGGCACACGAACCAGCGGAAAAAGAGACCGAGGGCGATGATCAGCAGGATCGAGAGTGGGGCGGCAACGAACCATCTGTATGCCTGGCCGGCGGGGAGGTCCCAGTTGACGTCGAGGTAGGGCATTCCTCCAGCGTACGGGTGGATACGATGGGCCCATGAGGACACCCGCCCGCCTGCTCGGCCCCGCGTTCGCCTTCGTCATCACGTTCGTTGCCGGATCGGCTGCGGCCTTTGCCGACGCGCCCACCGGCGGTGCCTGGCCCGATGGTCCTGAGCGCAGCCACCTCGACCTGCTGATCCTCTTCGGTGGCGGCACGGTTGGCCTGTTCGTGCTCATCTCGCTGTTCGCCCTGCTCACGGCCCGCACCAATTACGTGCCGCCGGCGCCCGGCAACGAGATCCACGTCCGCACCGACACCACCCCCACCCAGCACCACTGACCCAGGGGACTCCCCGCTGGGAGTGACCGAACGTCACTCCCAGCGGGATCCAGCTTGGGTCAGAAGGCGGCCTGGGCCTTCAGGGCGCGGGCGAGGTCGTCACGGCCCTCCGAGACGTAGCGCACGGCGGCCGGGTTGGCGCTCGTCGACGCGAGCCACGCATCGACCTTGTCGAGCGTCGCCTGGGCCGGGTTGGCCGACGGGAACATGTAGATCAGGGCGACCTGGCCGATCCACACACCCATGTCGTCGATGATCGAGTCGGCCATCTCCAGGTAGCGGTCGACGTACGGCTCGAGGATCTCGGCCTGCCCGGCGACCTGGAACGCGAGCGCGGTCTGGCGGCGCGTCTCGTTGGGCGTCGTGGGGTCGACAGCTGCGACCTGCCACGCCTCGGCCTTCGCCTCGGCCAACGGGCGGATCGTCCGGGCCGCGGCGGCGTTCTCCTTGCCGGAGATCGTGTTGTCGCGCTCCAGCTCTGCGGCGATCTCGGCCCCGTCGGCTGCACCGATGCGAGCCAGCGCCATGACGAGCGTCCACCGCAGGTCGGTGTCGACCGAGAGGCCGTCGAGCCCGCCGTCGAGGATCTCGCGCAGCCGGTCAGGACCAGAGGCCGCTGATGCGTACGCCCGGACGAAGGCGAGCTGGTGGTCGCTGCCCGGCTCGGCCGACTCCATCAACGCACGAACGCCGGACTCCCAGCGCTCCTTGAGCTCGGGACGTGCCGCGTCGGGCGTGAACAGGTTGATCGCGCTGGAACCCTGTCGCAGCAGCGAGGCGACCGCCGTGAGGTCGGTCTCCGAGCCGACACCGGCGAGCACCAGCGTGACGAAGTCCGACGACGACAGCTCGGCGTCGCGGGTCATGTCCCACGCCGATCCCCAGCACAGCGCGCGGGGGAGCGAGTCCTCGAATGTCGCGATGCTCTCGATCAGCGTCGCGAACGAGCGCTCGTCGAGACGGATCTTGGCGTACGTCAGGTCGTCGTCGTTGAGCAGGATCAGGTCGGGCTGCTTGGTGTCGAGCAGCTCGACGATCTGCGTCGACGCGCCACGGATGTCGGTCTCGACCCGCTCGGTGCGGACGAGCTTGCCCTCGACCTGGTCGTAGAGGCCGATCGCGATGCGGTGGCGGCGCAAGGTCGGGTAGGCATCGATCGCGGTCTGCTCGACCGAGAACGACGTGAAGTAGCCCTCATCGTTGGTCTCGAACGATGCCCGCAGCGTGTTGACGCCCGACGTCTGCAGCCACTCGTCCGCCCAGTCGCTGAGCTCCCGCCCGGAGGCCTCCTCGAGCTCGACGAGCAGGTCCTTGAGCTCGGTGTTGCCGTAGGCGTGCTTGCCGAAGTACGCCCGAAGGCCCGCGAAGAAGTCCTTCTCGCCGACCCACGCGACGAGCTGCTTGAGCGCGGACGCGCCCTTGGCGTACGTGATGCCGTCGAAGTTGGCCTCGACCGCGCGCAGGTCGTAGTTGTCCGCAGCGATCGGGTGCGTCGACGGCAGCTGATCCTGCCGGTACGCCCAGTTCTTGCGCGCGTTGGTGAAGCTCGTCCACGAGTCGGTGAATCGCGTCGCGTTCGTCGCCGCGTGCGAGGCGGCGAACTCGGCGAACGACTCGTTGAGCCACAGGTCGTCCCACCACTTCATCGTCACGAGGTCGCCGAACCACATGTGCGCCATCTCGTGCAGGATCGTGTTGGCGCGCTGCTCGTACGCGGCGACGGTCTGCCGGCTGCGGAAGATCATCTCGTCTCGGAACGTCACGGCCCCGGCGTTCTCCATCGCGCCCATGTTGTACTCCGGCACGAACAGCTGGTCGTACTTGCCGAACGGGTATGCCATCTCGAATGCGCCCTCGAAGAACTCGAAGCCCTGCTTCGTGACGAGGAAGATGTCGTCGGCGTCGAGGTGCTCGAGGATGGACTGACGGCAGAAGATGCCGAGCGGGATCTCGTCGTACGCTCCGCGGTAGGAGTCGGTCACCGAGACGTACTCACCGGCGATCACCGCGGTGATGTAGGTCGACATGCGCTTGGTCGGCTCGAAGTGCCACGTCGACGCACCTTCGCCGGCCGCGACGGGCTCGGGCGTGGGGGAGTTGGACACGACGGCCCACTCGGACGGCGCCGTGACGTGGAACGTGAAGACGGCCTTGAGGTCGGGCTGCTCGAACGTCGCGAACACGCGGCGGGCATCCGGCACCTCGAACTGCGTGTAGAGGTAGACCCGCTGGTCGACCGGGTCGACGAACCGGTGCAGGCCCTCGCCGGAGCGGGAGTAGGCGCAGGTGGCGTCGACGACGAGCTCGTTGCTCTCGGCGAGGCCGGTCAGTGCGATGCGGTGGTCGGCGTACGCCGAAGGGTCGACCGAGGCGCCGTTGAGCGTGATCGAGGAGATCTCGGCGTCGACGAGGTCGACGAACGTCGAGGCACCGGGGGTTGCGCTGAACCGGATCGTGGTGATCGACCCGAAACGGGTGTCGGAGTCGAGGGTGAGGTCGAGCTGCACGTCGTACGTCTCTGTGGAGACGATCGAGGCGCGCTCGCTGGCTTCTTCGCGGGTGAGGTTGGTACCAGGCATGTTCGTCATGGTTTCACGCTGCCGTTCGTGGGACGAGGCGGGTGGACGGTCCGATCTCGGGCAGGATGGACCCATGAGCGAGCGCAGCGAGCGAAACGTGTGGCAGTCGTGACCTGGCCTCCGTATCGTGGGTTCTTTTGGGAGGCCGGGCCATGAACATCCCGTTCGCCGAGTCCGAGCGCTCCACGGTCGGCATCGAGTGGGAGCTCGCACTCGTCGACTCGGACTCCGGCGACCTCCGCCAGGTCGCGCAGACCGTGCTCGACGCGGTCGCCCCGGAGAGCGGCGGAGAGCACCCGCACATCCGCCAGGAGCTGCTGCTCAACACCGTCGAGATCGTGTCCGGGGTGTGCCACACCGTCGGCCAGGCCGGCGCCGACCTCGAGCGGGCGATCGACGAGATCCGCGAGGTCACCGATCCGCTGCGCGTCGAGCTGATGTGCGCCGGCACGCACCCGTTCGCCGCGTGGGACCACCAGAAGGTCACCGACAAGGAGCGGTACGCCACGCTGATCGACCGCACGCAGTGGTGGGGCCGCCAGATGCTGATCTACGGCGTCCACGTGCACGTCGGCATCGAGGACCGCGACAAGGTCCTGCCGATCAGCCGGGCCCTGCTGACCTACTACGGCCACCTCCAGGCGCTCAGCGCGTCGTCGCCGTTCTGGGGTGGCAAGGAGACGGGCTACGCCTCGAACCGCGCCCTGATGTTCCAGCAGCTGCCGACGGCGGGGCTGCCGTTCCAGTTCGAGGAGTGGAGCCAGCTCGAGGGCTATGTCGACGACATGCTGCACACGGGCGTCATCGACGTGTTCGACGAGATCCGCTGGGACATCCGGCCGTCGCCCAAGTTCGGCACGCTCGAGGTGCGCGTGTGCGACGGCATCCCGTCGATGGCCGAGCTGCTCAGCATCTCGGCCCTGACCCACTGCCTCGTCGAGTTCTTCTCGTCCGAGCTCGATGCGGGCCGCGAGCTGCCGACCGTGCCGCCGTGGTTCGCGCAGGAGAACAAGTGGCGCTCGGCGAGGTACGGCATGGACGCGATCTTGATCCTCGACAAGCATGCCGACGAGGAGCTCGTCACGACCCACCTGCACCGCGTCCTGGAGCAGCTCGCACCGGTCGCCGAGCGCCTTGGGTGCACCGACGAGCTGGCCGGAATCCACGACATCATCTCCGGCGGTGCGTCCTACCAGCGCCAGCGCCGGGTCGCCGCACTGAACGGTGGGGAGCTCGACGCCGTGGTCGGATCTCTCGTCGAGGAAATGCGCGTCGGTCATGCGTTGTTGAACTTTCCATGACTTCTTCTGACACCGCCATGTCCCCGACCGTCTCGACCTCGACCGAGACGGTCGATTTCTGGTTCGACCCGTTGTGCCCGTTCGCCTGGATCACCTCCCGCTGGATGCTCGAGGTCGAGCAGGTCCGAGACGTACGCACGACGTTCCACGTCATGAGCCTCTCGGTGCTCAACGCCGACAAGGACGTCGAGCAGCGCTACAAGGACATGCTGGAGCGCGGCTGGGGGCCCGTACGCCTGGCGATCGCGGTCGAGCAGGCCCACGGTCCAGAGGCGCTGCGGTCGTTCTACACGTCGATCGGCACCAAGCACCACAACGAGGGCCGCGAGTTCGACAAGGAGCTCTACGCAGAGGTGCTCGAGGAGATCGGGCTGCCGGTCGACCTCGCCGACGCCGCCGAGGACATCTCCCTCGACGACGCCGTGCGCGCCTCGCACCAGGACGGCATCGACCGGGTCGGTGAGGAGGTCGGTACGCCGGTCATCTCCATCGGTGGCACGGCGTTCTTCGGTCCCGTGCTCCAGAGCATCCCGCGTGGTGAGGTGGCCGGCTCGGTGTTCGACGGTGCCCGCCTGCTCGCGGACTACCCGGACTTCTTCGAGCTCAAGCGCACCCGCACGGGCGAGCTGTCGTTCGACTGAACCGAGCGAGCTCGCCACTAGGCTCTTGGCATGAGTCTCCACCCGCAGTCGCGTGCGCTGCTCGACACGCTCGGCCCCTCCGCATACGGCTCGCTCGGCGAGACGTATGCGGAGGTCCGTGCGACCGCGCGGGCCGCCGCACTGGCCAGCACCGACCGGATCGGCCTCGACCATGTCAGCGACGTGGACGCCGACGGAGTGTCGTGCCGCCTCTACCGGCCGAGGCAGGGCGCGCCGATCGCCCTGTACGTGCACGGTGGCGGCTGGGTCCTGCACGACCTCGAGACCCACGACGCCTTCTGCCGCTACCTCGCGCACACGACGGGCTGGGCGCTGCTGGCGGTCGACTACCGCAGAGCACCAGAAGAGCCCTATCCGGCGCCGCTCGACGACGTGCAGACCGCTGCGAGGTGGCTGCGGTCGAATGATCGAGGGCATCGCGTCGACGCCTCGTTCCTGCCGGCGATCGGCGACTCCTCAGGCGCCAACCTCGTCGCCGGGCTGGCGGTGCGGGAGCCGGCCGCGCTGGACTTCCAGGTGCTGATGTACCCGCCCGTCGACCGGCGCGCTGACCTGAGCGGCCCAGACCACAATGCGGCACTCGAGCGCGCGGCGATGGAATGGTTCTGGGAGGCGTACGCGCCCGGCGACACGGGCGACCTGCCTGAGGTGTCGGTCGTCAACGCGACGAACCTCGCCGACCACCCGCCGGCGTTCCTGGTGACCAACGAGCACGACCTGCTGCGGGACCAGGGCGAGGCCTATGCGGCCCAGCTGGCCGAGGCCGGCGTCGACGTGACGGCGTTCCGCGCCGTGGGGATGGTGCACTCCTACTGGCGCCAGCCCGCGGCGTTCGATGCGTCACGCGCGTCGGTGACGATGGTCGGTGCGCTGCTCGACGCCCGTCGGGCGCGCGCCCGCTGACTGGCATACTGGGCGCGTGAGCGGGGATGTGCGGCTGCCGAGCAAGCGCTCCCAGACCCTCCGCCAGCAGGTCGCCGAGCGACCCACGCTGATCGTCCTGCCGGTCGTCGGCGTCGCTCTCATCGTCCTGCTGGCCCTCCTGCCCGCGCCTGCCACGTTCGCGTCGCTGGTCGTCCTGGTCGCCGGATCCTTCGTGATCCCGCGGATCTCGGAGACCCCGTCGTACGCGTACGGGCTGCCGGGGGTGCCGGACGGCCCACCGCGACCCAGCCGCATCCCTGTCGAGGCGCACACCTGGGTCAGCCTCGCCGCTGCCGTCGTGGCGGTGCTGCTGACCGTGATCGGCGCGCCGCCGCCGGCCTTCGTGGCGCTGGCCGCCGTCTCGGTCGTCGCGTGGGTCGCGTGCGCCGGGACGGTGCTGCGCTACCTGCGCCACGGCCGGCGGGTCCGGGAGGCCCTCGAGGCGTACGCACCGACGATCGCGATGGGCTTCGCCGGGCGCTCGGGCGGGCCCTGGCAGCTGCGCATGTGGGAGCCCTACCTGCTGCGCTCCGGCGAGCGCTGCGTCGTCATCACGATGCATGAGAAGTACCTCCCCCTGATCCTCGACGGCGCCGACCTGACCTCGCCGCTCGTCCAGCTCGGATCCCGCGGGACGCGCGACCTCGACTCGTTGTTCGTACGCTCGATCCGCGCGGTGTTCTATGTGCAGAACGCGCAGTCCAACAAGGGGTTCATGGACCACACCGACCTGACCCACGTGTGGCTCAACCACGGGGACTCCGACAAGCCGGCCAACTTCAACCCGCGCCACGCGCTGTATGACGTGCTGGTGGTCTGCGGCCAGGCCGGCATCGACCGCTACGAGCGGCACGGCATCCACGTTGCTCCCGAGAAGTTCCGCATCCTGGGCCGTCCCCAGGCCTCCGGGGTGCTGCCGGCGCGAGGTCCGATCGCCGAGCGCCGGCCCCAGCGCGTGCTCTACGCGCCGACCTGGCACGGCGTCGACGACGCGGTCAACTTCTCGTCGCTCGAGAAGGGGCCCGACATCGTGCGAGCCCTCATCGCGCGCGATGTCACGGTGATCTTCCGGCCCCACCCGTTGAGCTATCGATGGCGCCGTCGGGCAGCGGTCATCCAGGAGATCCGCGACATCCTGCGCGCGGACCGCAACTCCTCGGACCGTCGCCATCGGTGGGGCAAGGTCGTCGACAAGGAGTGGAGCGTCGTCGACTGCGCCAACCATGCGCACGCCCTCATCTCCGACGTCTCGAGTGTCGTCTCGGACTTCCTGCAGTCCGAGAAGCCGTATGCCATGACGAGCATGCGAGCCGGCATCGAGGAGTTCCGCGAGGAGTTCTCGGTCGCTCAGACCGGCTACGTCCTGCTCGGCGACATGTCCAACCTCGACGAGGTGCTGGACGACCTCCTCGTACGTGATCCGCTGGCCGCGGCACGGGCCGAGCGCAAGCGCTACGTGCTGGGGGACTTCGTCGGTGAGGAGTCCGCCGATGCCTTCGCCACGTTCGTACGTGAGCTCGTCAGAGGTGCATGAGCATGTCGTGGCACGGACTGGAAGACTGAGCACATGCGCGTCCACATCGGCTCAGACCACGCCGGCTTCGAGCTCAAGACCCACCTGATCGCCTGGCTCAACGACAACGGCTACGAGGCCGTCGACCACGGTGCCGAGACGTACGACGCCGAGGATGACTACCCGCCCTACTGCATCTCCGCGGCTGCGGCGGCGGTTGCAGAGCCCGGCTCGCTGGCGGTCGTCATCGGAGGCTCGGGCAACGGCGAGCAGATCGCCGCCAACAAGGTCAAGGGTGCGCGTGCCGCGCTGGCCTGGAGCACCGAGACCGCTTCGCTGGCTCGCCAGCACAATGACGCCCAGGTCGTCGCCGTCGGTGCACGCATGCACACCGCCGACGAGGCGACGGCGATCGTCGAGACGTTCCTCACGACACCGTGGAGCCACGCCGAGCGCCACCAGCGCCGGATCGACATGCTGCTCTCCTACGAGGAGACCGGCGAGCTTGCCTGAGGGGCATACGCTCCACCGTCTCGCCGACGCGCTCCGCACAGCGTACGCAGGTCGGGCTGTCACCTCGACGAGCCCGCAGGGCCGATTCGCCGCCGAGGCAGCGCGGCTCGACGGGCACGTCCTCGACGGCGCCGAGGCGTGGGGCAAGCACCTGTTCGTCTCGTTCGCTGACGTGCCGGAGCACGTGCATGTCCATCTCGGCCTCTACGGAACGTTCGTCATCAGTCCTGGCGTCGAACGTCCCGTCGTCGGCCAGGTCCGGTGGCGCCTCGAGGCCGGTTCGACGGCTGACCTTCGCGGGGCCAACACGTGCGAGCTGCTGACGCCTCCGGAGGTCGACGCGCGGATCGCCCGGCTCGGCCCGGACCCGCTGCGCGCGGACGCCGACCCGGATCGCGCCTGGCACCGCATCCACCGCTCCACGAGCCCGATCGCCGCACTGCTGATGGACCAGGCGGTGCTCGGCGGGGTCGGCAACGTCTACCGCGCCGAGGTGCTGTTCCGCAACGAGGTGGCGCCGATGACCGCCGGCCGCCGAGCTCACTCGCAAGCGCTGGGACGCGATGTGGGCCGACCTCGTCGAGCTGATGCGCGACGGGGTGCGCACCGGCCGCATCGACACCGTCAGGCCGGAGCACGAGCCTGAAGCGATGGGTCGCCCGCCGCGCGCCGACGACCACGGGGGAGAGGTCTACGTCTACCGACGCGAGGGGCAAGCCTGTCTGGTCTGCGGGACGCCGGTCCGCCGCAGGGTCCTCGCCGGCAGAAACCTGTTTTGGTGCCCGGCATGCCAGCATCGTGGATAGGGTCGATGGCGTGACAACTCGGTTCCGGCGGACGCTGCCCACACGTGGCGGGCTACGTCGACGAGCGCATCGTGCGGTGGCGCACCGGCACGAGCGAGGGACAGGTCGCGGTCCTCGTCGGCGCTGATCATCCTGTCCACCGGCGTCATGCTGCTGTCGCTGATCAGCTACAACACATTCCCTGCGGCGACCTTCGTGATCCCGATCCTGCTCGGCACGATGGCCCTGCGCTACAAGCCCCTGCTGGCGCTGGTGCTGTTCATCGTCGCTGCGACGCGATCACCGTGACGCACGAGATCGATCAAGTCCGGCATGACCACGGGCCGGATCAGCACGCTGATCGTCATGGCCCTCGTCGCTGTCATCGTGCTGTTCGAGTCGAGCCGTCACCGCAGCGGCCTGCCGGGCCCGCTCGGCGAGGCGATGCTGGTCGACCTCAAGGACCGGCTCCAGGCGCAGGGCGTCGTTCCGCCGCTGCCCGAGGGCTGGAAGTCGCAGTCGGCGATGCTGCCGGCGGGCGGCGCCAAGTTCGCCGGCGACTTCCTCGTCGCCAACCTGTCCGAGGACGAGACCAAGCTCGAGATGGTCCTGGTCGACGTGTGCGGCAAGGGCGTGGCCGCCGGCACCCAGTCCCTGCAGTTCGCGGGCGCGCTCGGTGGCCTCATCGGCGCCCTGCCTCCGCTCGGCCTGTTCGCCGCCGGCAACGACTTCCTGGTCCGGCAGAACTGGGACGAGGGCTTCGCCACGGCGGTGCACGTCCTGATCGACCTGCCGAGCGGCGACTACTCGATCATCAATGCCGGCCATCCCCCGGCGCTGCGGTGGGACGCGGCCAGCTCGGTGTGGCAGATCGACGGTGCGCGGGGCACGGCGCTCGGCATCATGAAGCGGCCGGACTTCCACCAGACGACCGGCCGGCTCGGAGTCGGCGACGCGCTGATGTTCTACACCGACGGTGTCGTCGAGTCGCGGACCCAGGACTTCACGGCCGGCATCGAGTGGCTGCGCACGGAGGCGGCGACGATCGTGACGGCCGGCTTCGACCAGGCACCGCGGCGCATCCTCAAGCTGGTCACCACGGGCGACGACGACCGTGCGGTGTTGATCCTCAGTCGTCCTGGCGTTCCGGCGCTGTCGGCTGAGGAAACTGGGTCCTCAGCATCGCGTCCCAACCCCGCGCGCCCATGAGGTTGCGGCTCCGGATCGACAGGCTCGCCGACGGAGTGACGGTGTAGCGGATCCTGGGCCGACGGGTCGTCAGCGACTTCTCGATGACCTTGGCGACTGCGTCCGGGCCGCCACCGAGGTGCCGCATGGGCCCGGAATAGACCTCCTTGGTCGCCTGGGCCACCGCGGAGTTGAACTCCTCGTACGGGCCGTCGTCGTTGCCGGCCATCGACGCGACTGCGGCGTTCTCGAAGTTCGTCGTGATCAGCCCGGGCTCGACGATCACGACCTTGACGCCGAACCCGGCCACCTCGAACCGCAATGCGTCCGACAGGGCCTCCACGGCGTACTTCGTCGCGTGATACGCCCCGCCGCCCGGGAACACGAGTCGGCCGCCCATCGACGAGATGTTGACGATGCGTCCGGCGCCCTTCTCCCGCATCGACGGCAGCACGAGCTGGCACATCCGGACCAGGCCGAACACGTTGGTCTCGAACTGCCGGCGTACGTCGTCGAGGTCGAGCGTCTCGACCGCACCGGACTGCGAGTAGCCGGCATTGTTGACGAGTGAGTCGATGCGGCCCGCCTCGCTGAGCACCGTGTCCACGGCTGTGGTCATCGACTCCTCACTCGTGACGTCGAGTGCGAGGGTGCGGCACCCGCCCGCCGCCAACGCCTCGAGGGTCTCGGGCTTGCGGGCCGTGGCGTAGACGGTCCAGCCGGACCGCGACATGCGGGCAGCTGTGGCCTCCCCGATGCCGGACGAGCAGCCGGTGATGAGCACGGTTCGAGCAGCTGGATCGGTCATGTCGCTCAGTATGGCGGCAGATCGTGGCTACGCTACGGGAATGGCCGACGCCCCCGAGCCCATACGATTCGCCGACGTCGCCGAAGCGGAGGCCTGGTACGAGGCGCATCACGCCGACACCGATCGAGCGTGGTTCGTGATCGCCAAGAAGGGTTCGACGCTGCAGACGCCGACGTTGACTGAGCTGCTCGACCTCGCTCTCGCGTTCGGCTGGATCGACGGCCAGCGGCGATCGCTCGACGAGCAGGCCTACCTCCAGTCGTACGGGCCCCGGCGTCCGCAGAGTCCGTGGTCGGTGATCAACCGGGACAAGGTCGCCGCGTTGACCGCGGCCGGCCGCATGCGTCCGGCCGGGCTTGCGGAGGTCGAGCGGGCCAAGCACGACGGCCGGTGGGACGCCGCCACCGCGAGCCCTTCCACGGCTGAGGTGCCGGCGGACTTCCTCGAGGCGCTGGAGGCCAACCCGGCAGCCAAGGAGTTCTTCACGACGCTCAACCGGCGCAACACGTTCGCGGTCTACTACCAGCTCCACCACGCCAAGCGTCCCGAGACCCGCGCCCGGCGCATCGCGAAGTTCGTCGCCATGTTCGAGCGCGGGGAGACGCTGCACTGACCTACGAGGTGCGGTCGACCCTGCGGTGGTAGTGCGTACCGGCCTTGCCGCCGGCCAACGCTGCGAGCAGCGTCGCGAAGATCGCGGCCGCGATCGTGACCGCACCGCCGAGTGTCAGGTCGTCGGTGGGGATCGGCACGTCGGGTATGTCGACGCGGTTCATGACGTCGTACTCCGAGCCGTACACGGCGCCGACGATCGCTGCGATCACGACGACCACCAGGCTGATGAGCCACACGGCCCAGCCCTGTCGCGCACCGTCGAATCGCGACATGCGCCCGGCGACGTACCCGCCCGCGTAGAAGCTGATCAGCAGCACGACGAGCAGCGCTATCGCAGCGCCGATGCTGATCTTGCCGGCCTCCCGGTCGAGCTGTGACTGGGTCACGTCGTTGGCATCGCCGACAGCTGCCGCGACAGCGCCGATGATGCTTGAGAGCAGCACCGCCATGCCGACCGCGACGAGCCAGCCGAAGAACCCGGCGCCGGCGTTCATACCGCCCCAGCGCTCCCGCTGGTGCTGCTCGACCCCGGCGTCGCGCTCGTCGGGGGCGTCAGCTGCCGTGCGGTCGGCCACGTCGTCGCGCGTACGCGTGTCGGTGCCGATGTGTTCGCCCTTGTCCCTGTTCCAGATCATGGCAGTCTCCTGTCGTCCAGCGCGGATACGCCTCATCACGAGGTGTGGTGCAAGGACTACCCAGCTCGCAGGGATGTCAAGCGATCTCGGGTGGTTCGGCCCTCATCGCCTGGGTATCGAGAACATCACGACACGATCGGAGGGACGGAACATGACGGACTTGAACGGACGACGGGTGGCGATCCTGGCCGCTGACGGTGTCGAGCGAGTGGAGCTCGAGCAGCCGCGTGGCGCCCTGGCTGACGCAGGCGCTACGACACACCTGCTGTCGTTGCAGGACGGGCAGATCGCGGCTCGCAACAACGACCTCGAGGATGCCGGTACGTTCGACGTCGACGGGCTGGTCGGCGACGCCTCGGTCGACGACTACGACGCGCTGTTGTTGCCGGGAGGGACGGTCAACCCGGACAAGCTGCGGGTCGACGAGTCCGCGATGGCGTTCGTGCGGGAGTTCGTCGAGAGCGGCAAGCCCGTTGCGGCGATCTGCCACGGACCGTGGAGCCTGCTGGAGGCCGGGGTCGTCTCGGGCCGGACCGTGACATCGTTCCCCAGCATCCGCACCGACCTGCGCAACGCCGGCGCGAACGTGGTGGACGAGGAGGTCGCGACGGACGGCAACCTGATCACGAGCCGCTCGCCCGACGACCTGGACGCGTTCACGGGCGCGCTGGTGTCGGCAATGGGGAATGGCGCTTCTTGATGGGAGCGGACGACGATCCCTAGATGGCGGCTTCGCCGCGATGTGGGGCCCATGAGTCTCGTCGTCCCCTCGACGAAACGCTTCGCGTAGATGGAGCGGACGACGATCCCTAGTTGGCGGCTTCGCCGCGATGTGGGGCCCATGAGTCTCGTCGTCCCCTCGACGAAACGCTTCGCGTAGATGGAGCGGACGACGAGACTCGAACTCGCAACATTCTGCTTGGAAGGCAGAGACTCTAACCAATTGAGTTACGTCCGCGAAGCCTTGCGGCAACGACGTCCATCTTGCCACATGCGCCGCGGCTGGATCAGGCGTCGGTCTGCACGATGACGTCGGCGTGGCGGCGGGTCTCCTCGGCCCTGAAGTGCGCCGCCTCCTGCGCTGCCCAGATGTCCCAGAACGGCGCGTAGACGCCACCGTCCCGTGCCAGCGCGCGCTGCTTGCGTACGGCCGTGGGCGCCTCGACCCAGATCAGCAGGCTGAGGAACGGCCGTATGACCGCCGCCCCGCTGCCAACGCCGTCAAGGATCAGCAGGGGGCCGGCGGCACGATGCAGAGGCGCTCCGGGCAGGTCGTCGACCCAGTCCCATCGGGCGGCCGTACCGACGTCGCCCACCGCAATCGATTCGAGGACGCCGCGCGACCATCGGGGGAGTCGCGGCGAGGCCGTGCCAGCCGGGGTAGAGATCCTCCAGGTGCAGCACGCTCGCATCGGGACGCATCAGCCAGCTCGCCGGCGAGTCTCGTCTTGCCCGATCCGCTGGGCCCGTCGACCGCCACGATGGTCGTTGCGCCGCACGCAGGCTGCCGTTCGTGGATGAGAGCGACGAGTTCGTCGTACCGATGCGAGGTCACGGGGCAAGTGTCCACTAGACTGACGCGGCTACGGGATGTAGCGCAGCTTGGTAGCGCATCCGCTTTGGGAGCGGAGGGTCGCAGGTTCGAATCCTGTCATCCCGACTCTTACGACATCGGCACCAGACGTACGTTTGACCGTCGCGTGACGTTCACCCTCCACTGGAGGGTTGGTTCTGTCGAACCTGTCCGAATGGGCATGTGACGACGAGGACTGGAGCCCTGCTCCCGGATCGTAGGAAGTTCCTGATCGGTGGGGTCGGTCTTGCTGCCGGGTTGGGCATCCTGGGGTCGGAGGTCCTGTCGACGCCCGCAGCGTCGTCGACGGTGTCGCCGTTCCGCCATGGAGTCGCATCGGGCGACCCGCTCCCGGACGCCGTGGTGCTGTGGACCCGGGTGACCCCGACCGAGCAGGCGGTGCCGGGGTCGGGTCACGGGCCTCGCGCCGCGGTGCGCTGGGAGGTCGCCCTGGACGAGGCCTTCACGGACGTCGTGCGCTCCGGCGGGGTCCACACCGACGCGGGGCGCGACCACACGGTCAAGCTCGACGCGACCGGGCTCGCGCCGGCGACGGACTACTGGTTCCGCTTCAGGTGCGCCGACGCTGTGTCGCCGACGGGGCGAACGCGCACCGCACCCGCACCGGGGAGCACTGCCTGAGCGGCTGCGGTTCGGGGTCGTGTCGTGCGCCAACTGGCAGGCGGGCTGGTTCAACTCCTACCGCCACCTCGCCGAGCGGGGAGACCTCGACGCCGTGATCCACCTCGGCGACTACCTGTACGAGTACCAGCCCGGCAAGTACTCGTACGGCCACCGCAACGAGGACGTGCGCAGGCATGACCCGCCGCGGGAGATCGTCAGCCTGAGCGACTACCGCCGCCGGCACGCGCAGTACAAGACCGACCGCGACCTCCAGGCGTTGCACGCCGCGGTGCCCTTCATCGCCACGTGGGACGACCACGAGGTGGCCGACGGCAGCTGGGCACACGGAGCGTACGAGCACCAGGCGCGCGAGGGGTCGTACGCCAAGCGGGTGCGCGCCGCCCAACGGGCATACGACGAGTGGATGCCGGTGCGGATCTCGGGGACGGCGGTGGCGGGGGACGGGCGGAAGATCTACCGGCGGCTGCAGTTCGGCCGGCTGGTCGACCTGTCGATGCTCGATCTGCGGAGCTATCGCAGCAAGCGGGTCGACGAGGAGGATCCCGCCCTCAACGACTCCACGCGCACGATCGCGGGGGAGCACCAGCTCGCCTGGCTCAGCGGGAACCTCGCGACGTCGCCGTGCCGCTGGAAGCTCGTCGGCAACCCGGTCATGCTCGCACCTGTGCGGCTGCCGCCCAGGCCGGCGGCCGAGGAGTTCGCGCTGAGCCAGACCGTCAGTCTCACGCCGCTCCGGTCGTCGACGCCCAACACCGACGAGTGGGACGGCTATCCCTCAGACCGCCGACGGCTGCTCGGCCGGGTCGAGGCGGACGGCACGACCGATGTGGTGTTCCTGACCGGCGACGTGCACACGGCATGGGCCAACGACGTGCCCGGTCCAAGCGGCAGAGTCGTCGCCACCGAGCTGGTGTGCAGCTCGGTCACGAGCAACAACGTCGACGACTTCATCGGCGCCCGGGCTCGCACGGTGTCGCTGACCCTGGAGGCGGCGATCCAGACTGAGAACCCTCACGTACGGTTCGTCAACCTCGACGACCACGGGCACTCCGTCCTCGAGGTGACGCCGGAGCGGATCCAGATGGACTGGTATGCCGTGGACGACCGCCGCGACCCGCGCTCGGGCTCCCGGCGGCTGACGTCATGGGCGGTGAAGTCCGGCGTGCCGCGGGTCGAGCCGGTCAATCGCCCGCTCGACGCCTGATCGCCGGGGCGAGACTCGATTCGGGCTGGCTTGTCGCCCATGAGAGACTGGTACGTCGCTGCAATCGCCGGGCGTACGTCCGCGGCAGCCCCCACCGTCAAGCACCGAGATCATGCAGGAGTCAGTCACGTGAAGAGCACCACCGAGACACTGAGCCCGACCCGGATCAAGCTCACCATCGAGGTGCCGTTCGAGGAGTTCAAGCCCAGCCTCGACGCCGCATACAAGACCATCGGCTCGCAGATCACGATCCCCGGCTTCCGCAAGGGCAAGGTCCCCGCGGCGATCGTCGACCAGCGTGTCGGACGCACCGCGGTCCTCGACGAGGCCATCAACTCCGCACTGCCCGGCTGGTACAGCCAGGCCCTGCAGGACACCAAGATCCAGCCACTGAGCCAGCCCGAGATCGACCTGTCGAAGTTCGAGGACGGCGAGCCCATCGAGGTCACCGCCGAGCTCGACGTACGTCCTGAGCTCGAGCTGCCCGACATCTCCACGATCGAGGTCACCGTCGAGGACGCTGCTGTCGGCGACGACGACGTCGAGGAGCAGCTCACCGCGCTCCGCGAGCGTTTCGCCACGTTCGCCGAGGTCGACCGCGCAGCCGCTGACGGCGACTTCCTGACGATCGACCTGTCGGCTTCGCAGAACGGCGAGGACATCGAGGCAGCGCAGGCCGACGGCATGCCCTACACGATCGGCCGGGCCACGATGCTCGACGGCCTCGACGAGGCACTCATCGGCCTCAAGGCCGGCGAGTCCAAGACCTTCACGACCAAGCTCGTCGGCGGCGACCTCGCGGGCCAGGACGTCGACGTCACCGTCACGGTCAAGGACGTCAAGGAGCAGCAGCTCCCCGAGCTCGACGAGGAGTTCGCCCAGACCGCGTCCGAGTTCGACACGATCGACGAGCTCCGCGCCGACCTGACCGACCGCGTCACGCGCGGCAAGCGCATGGAGCAGGCCAACGAGGCCCGCGACCTGGTGCTCGACGAGATCGTCAGCAAGATCGACGCGCCGCTGCCGGAGAACCTCGTCACCGAGGAGATCGACAGCCGCCGCCAGCAGATCGAGCAGCAGCTCGCGATGGCCGGCGTCGAGTTCCAGACCTACCTCGACGACGAGAAGCAGACGATCGACGAGTTCGAGGCCGACCTCGAGAAGCGCGTGCGCGACTCGCTGATCGCCCAGTTCGTGCTCGACCAGATCGTCGCCAACGAGGAGTTCGGCATCGACGACGCCGAGCTGTCGCAGCACATCATGCGCCGCGCCCAGCAGTCGGGCGAGGACCCCAACGCGTACATCCAGCACATCATGGAGCACAACCACGTGCCCGAGATGGTGAGCGAGGTGCTGCGCGGCAAGGCGCTCGCATCGCTCGTGGAGTCGGCCAAGGTCACCGACAAGTCCGGCAACGTCATCGAGCTGTCCAAGCTGCGCGCCGACGGCACCTACGGTGACGACGCGGAGGCGGATGACGCAGAGGCTCCCGCCGAGGCGTGATGCATGACTCCCGGCGTGGGAGTTCATTTTCGGTTCGGATACCGGCAGTATGTACGCATGCCCGATGAACCTGCACGGACGACTGACGTCGCGGCGCTGGCTCTCGACTACAGCGACCGCCTGATCGTCGGCACCGTACGCGACCTGCACTCGGCCGTCGCCTCACGCATGTTCAAGGCGACGCGCGTCGTGGGCGGTCACGTCCCGGAGTCGCTGCACGATGCCGTCGTGACGTCGGTCTACGGCGCGATCTCCGGCGTCCTGCGGGTCTCGAGCGGTTCGGTGCGGGCCCTTGCGACCCGCGGCGTCGGCCGGCCGATCGAGGACACCCGGCGGGGCCGGCTCGTCGTCGCGGCGGTCAACGGCCTGATCGGTGACGAGCTCCGCATGCTCGACGACCCGCAGGCCATCACGATGGCGATCCGCTCGGAGGGCCAGGACGTGCCCGCGACGTCGTGGCCGCTGGCCGAGGCGTTCCGTGACGGCACGAGTCATCCCGTGGTGTTCCTGCACGGCCTGTGCGAGAACGACGAGTCGTGGACCAACGGCGCCAAGGTGCACGGCACGACGTACGCCGAGCGGATCCTGGCGGAGACCGACGGCACGCCGGTCATGGTCCGCTACAACACCGGGCTGCACATCTCCGAGAACGGCAAGCATCTCGACGCACTGCTCCAGCAGGTCGTGGAGTCATGGCCCGTGCCGGTCACCCGCATCACCCTCGTCGGTCACTCGATGGGCGGCCTGGTCGCCCGCGCAGCGACCAACCACGCGACCGCCTCCGGTCAGACGTGGCAGCACCTCGTACGCGACGTGGTCTGCCTCGGCACGCCGCACGCCGGCGCCAACCTCGAGAAGGTCGCGCACCTCGGATCCCGCCTGCTGCGGTTCTGGCCCGAGTCCACGCCGTTCAGCTCGATCCTCGAGAGCCGCTCGGCCGGCATCGTCGACCTGCGCCACGGCTACATCACCAAGGACGAGTGGGAGGGGCAGGACCTCACGGGTCAGTGGGGCCTCGACCGCATCGCCGCGGCGCCGCTGCCGCTCGCGGAGTACCACTTCGTCGCCGCAACGCTCGGCGCCTCGCAGCGCCACCCGCTCAGTGCCGTGCTCGGCGACCTGCTGGTGCACTTCTCGTCGGCGACGGGCGTCGGCCGCGCGGGGCCCATCGTCGACGGTGCGACGTTCGAGTACCTGCCGAGCGTCCACCACTTCGCGCTCCTCAACCACCCCCAGGTGGGAGACTGGCTCGTCGAGTGGCTCAACTCCCGTACGCGCAACGTGCGCGCACTGCCCGCCGCACCGCGGCGCGCCTGAGCCTCCTACGCACTGAGAGGACCGATCCATGGGGCAACCCCCGCTCGAGTCGAGCATCCAGATCGCCGCGACGCCCGACGAGGTGTGGGCGGCGGTCTCGGACGTCAAGGCCATGCCGCGGCGCAGCCCTGAGCTGGTCGGCATGTGGCTGTTCGGCAAGCCGCGGGTCGGCCGCCGGGGGATCAACCTCAACCGGCGCAAGGGCTTCGCCTGGCCGACGCTGAGCCGGATCGTCCAGTGGAAGCCGCCGGCCAACGACAACGGCCGTGGCGCCTTCCGGTTCCACGTGTGGCCGACCAACGTCGACTGGTCCTACGAGATCGAGCCCGTCGACGGCGGCACCGAGCTGACCGAGCGCCGGACGGCGCTGCCCGACCCGTCGCTGAGCGTACGTCTGACCGCCCGGTACGCCCTCGGTGGCGCGGACTCCCACGACGCGGAGCTGCTCGACGGCATCGACCGCACGCTGGCCACGATCAAGTCCGAGGTCGAGGACGCAGGTCAGCGGTAGAGCTCCTCGTCGATGCTCGCGAGGCGCGACGGGTGTAGCCGGTCGCCCAGGCCGTAGAAGTGCTGGAAGCTCATGATGAGCGGGCGCCAGCGGTCGGGGTCGATGCGGTGGTCGGTGCCGGGCATGCGGATCTGCTCGTGCACATGGACCCGGTCGACGTGCACTCAGCGGTCGACGAGGGTGAGCTCGAAGGCGTACAGGTCGGGGCGGTACGCGTGCCGGCCGTACTCGACGGCGCGGCCGGCGTTGTCGTACGCCGTGCGCTCCATCGTCAGCAGGGGAGCGCCCTTCTTCTCGCCGAGCAGCGCCGCCTCCTCCGCGCCGGCGCCGCGTGCGCCGATGCGTTGGCGGGCGACCCGCATGAGGATGCCGGACGATCGCATGTACGCGTACAGCCCGGTCTTCGCCAGGTCGACGGCGTCCAGGTCGACGACGTCGACCGGGATGAAGTTGTGCATCACGCGCGAGCGGCTGCTTGCCGACGAAGCGCAGGCGCTCGAGCGACCAGACGTCGTCGCCGACGCTGAGCTGCAGCTCGTGGGCGACGTCCTCCTCGGCGGCACCTTGCCGACGGCGAGCACCTCGGTGCGCGGCTTCTGGCCGGCGGCGCTGAGGTCGTCGAACAGGCTGGTCAGCTCGACCGAGCGGCGGATCTTGCCGTGCACGACCTGGGTGCCGACGCCGCGCTTGCGGACCAGCATGCCCTTGTCGACGAGCACCTGGATCGCCTGGCGCATCGTGGGCCGGGACAGTCCGAGGTCCTTGGCCAGGGCGATCTCGTTGTCGATCCGCTCGCCGGGCGCGATCGTCACCGGTCAGGATCGCCTTCTCGAACTGCTCGGCCACCTGGAAGTACAACGGCACGGGGCTCGACCGGTCGAGCGTGAACCTGGGGCCTGGCATGCGGACAATGTATCGACTCATGACTAGACGTCAATATGTCAGGACAAAGGGTTGACATGGCGTGTGAGGGCCGACACACTCGTGGTTGATAGTTTGTCAGCACAAACCCGCAAAGGATACAGCATGACCGCGAGCGAGCTCCGCCCGACCGGCCCCCGAGTGGCCGGTGCCCCCATCTCCTGGGGCGTGTGCGAAGTGCCCGGCTGGGGCTACCAGATGCCGCGCCGAGCGGGTCATGACCGAGATGGAGCGGCTCGGCCTCGCCGCGACCGAGTTCGGCCCCGACGGGTTCCTGCCCGACGACCCCGAGGCCGAAGGCGGCCTTCCTCGCGACGTACGACCTGCAGGCCGTCGGCGGCTTCCTCCCGGTCGCTGCTGCACGACCCGGCGCACGACCCGCATGGCCGAGGTCGACGCGTTCATCGACAGCTGCCTCGCGACCGGCGCCGGCGTCGTCGTGCTGGCCGCCTCGACCGGGACACGACGGCTATGACGAGCGGCCCGTCCTCGACGACGTGCAGTGGAAGACGCCTGCTGACCAACCTCGACCGCATCGCCGACCACGCCGCCGAGCGCGGCGTCCTCGCGGTGATCCACCCGCACATCGGCACGATGGTCGAGGACGCCGACGACGTCCAGCGGGTCGTCGACGGATCGCACATCGGCTTCTGCATCGACACCGGCCACCTCGCGGCCGCCGGCGCCGACCCCGTCGCGATCACCCTCGCCAACCTCGACCGGGTCAAGCACGTGCACCTCAAGGACGTCGACGCCGCCAAGGCGGCCAAGGTCGTCGCCAAGGAGATCACGTTCTCCGACGCGGTCGCCGACGGGATGTGGCGCGTGCTCGGCACCGGCGACGTCGACGTCAAGGCCATGGTCGGGGCGCTGCAGGGCGCCGGCTACGACGGCTGGTACGTCCTGGAGCAGGACGTCATGTTCAAGGACGGCGAGCCCGAGGGCGAGGGCCCGATCGCCGACGTCCGCGCGAGCCTCGACTACGTGAAGGCTGTCCTGGCGTGACCGACCTTCGAGCTCATCACGATGGGGCGCGTGGGCGTCGACATCTACCCCGAGCAGGTCGGCGTCCACCTCGAGGACGTCACGTCGTTCGCCAAGTTCCTCGGCGGCAGCTCGACCAACGTCGCGGTGGCTGCGTCACGGCTGGGCCACCGGGTCGCCACCATCACGCGTACGGGCGACGACCCGTTCGGCCGGTTCATCCACACCGCGCTGCAGGGTTTCGGCGTCGACGACACGTGGGTGACACCCGTCGCCGGCCTGCCGACGCCCGTCACGTTCTGCGAGATCTTCCCGCCGGACGACTTCCCGCTCTACTTCTACCGTGAGCCCAAGGCGCCGGACCTGGAGATCGACGTCGACGAGCTCGACTTCGACGCGATCCGCGCCGCGGACGTCTTCTGGATCACCGGCACCGGGCTGTCGCAGGAGCCGAGCCGCGCTGCCCACCTCGCTGCCCTCGAGGCGCGGGGCAAGCGAGGCATCACGGTGCTCGACCTCGACTACCGGCCGATGTTCTGGGAGTCCGCCGAGGCGGCCACGGCCCAGATCCAGGCCGCGCTCCCATACGTCGTCGGTGGCCGTCGGCAACCGCGAGGAGTGCCAGGTCGCGATCGGCGAGACCGACCCGCAGGCCGCCGCCAAGGCGCTGCGGGCCACCGGTGTCGAGCTCGCCGTCGTCAAGCAGGGCCCCGCCGGCGTGCTGGGCGTACGCGGCGAGGAGTCCGTCGTCGTGCCGCCCGTACCCGTCGACGTCGTCAACGGCCTCGGCGCCGGCGACGCGTTCGGCGGCTCGCTCGTCCACGGCCTGCTCAGCGGCTGGGACCTCACGACCACACTGGCGTTCGCCAACGCCGCAGGTGCCTACGTCGCCGGACAGCTGTCCTGTGCCGATGCCATGCCCACCGCCGACCAGGTCGCCGCGGTGCTCGAACGGGGGAAGGTCTGATGACCACCGTCAACGCCGAAAGCATTGCGAGCGTCGTCGCGACGCGCGCACTCCATCCCGAGCGGATCGCCGAGCTGGCGGCCGCGCCGACAGCAGCCGTCCGGGCTGGTCGGTGAGACCGGCCGCCTGCTGCTTGTCGCGGCCGATCACCCGGCCCGCGGCGCCCTCCGGGCCGGCGACGACGCCCTCGCGATGGGCGACCGGGCCGAGCTGCTCAGCCGTATGGTCCGCGCGCTCGAGCGCCCCGGTGTCGACGGCGTGCTCGGCACGGCCGACGTCATCGAGGACCTGCTGCTGCTCGGCGCCCTCGAGGGCAAGGTCGTCATCGGGTCGATGAACCGCGGCGGCCTGGCCGGCACGGTCTTCGAGATCGACGACCGGTTCACCGGCTACGACGCCGGCTCGATCGCCGGCAGCGGGCTACCAGGGCGGCAAGATGCTGTTCCGCATCGACCCCGAAGACCACGCGACTCCGGCCACGATGCAGGCCTGCGCCCACGCGGTCGACGAGCTCGCCGCGCACCAGGTGATGGCGATGGTCGAGCCCTTCATCTCCCGTCGCGACGACGACGGGCGCATCCGCAACGACCTGACGACCGAGGCCGTCGTCCGCTCGGCGACGGTCGCGGCGGGGCTGGCCAGCACCTCGGCGTACACCTGGCTCAAGCTGCCGGTCGTCGACGACATGGACGTCGGTGCTGGCCGCCACGACCCTGCCCGTCGTGCTGCTCGGCGGCGAGGTCGTCGGCCGACCAGGGCGCGCAGTTCGCGGCCTGGTCCAAGGCTCTGACCAGCCCCAACGTGCGCGGCATGGTCGTCGGACGCACCCTGCTGTTCCCGCCCGACGGCAACGTCGAGGCCGCCGTCGACGCGACTGTGGAGATGATCCGTTCATGACCCACGGTCGGTGCGATGCGGTTCGACGGAGATCACGCCGGAGTCCGCCGGCTGGGGCTACAGCGGGCTGCGCATCCTCGAGCTCGCCGCGGGACAGCGCGAGACGCTCGGCACCGACGGCTCCGAGTACGTCGTGCTGTCGCTCGGCGGGTCCGCCGAGTCACGGTCGACGGTCATGCGTACGCCCTGGAGGGCCGCAGCAGACGTGTTCGCCGGCCCCAGCGACGTCGTCTACGCCCCGCGCGACGCCGAGCTGTCGGTCACCAGCGAAGCCGGCGGCCGCTTCGCCCTCGCCTCGGCGCGCTGCGACAACCGGCTCGAGCCGGCCTACCTGCCGAAGTCCGACGTGCCCGTCGAGATGCGCGGCGCCGGCCAGTCCAGCCGGCAGGTCAACAACTTCGGCGTCCCCGGCGTGCTCGAGGCCGACCGCATCATCGCGTGCGAGGTGCTGACGCCCGGCGGCAACTGGTCGTCGTGGCCGCCGCACAAGCACGACGAGGAGCGCGAGGGCGAGACCGCGCTCGAGGAGATCTACTACTTCGAGGTCGCGGACGGCCCGAACGGTCCCGGCATCGGCTTCCAGCGCGTCTACGGGCACGACGGCGCCGACATCGACGTCACCGCCGAGATCCGCAGCGGCGACGCCGTCCTGATCCCGCACGGCTGGCACGGTCCGTCGATTGCGGCGCCCGGCTACGACCTCTACTACCTCAACGTCATGGCCGGGCCCGGCGCGGAGCGTGCCTGGCTGATCTGCGACGATCCGGCGCACACCTGGATCCGCGACACGTGGGCCGACCAGGCCGTCGACCCCCGACTGCCATTCCACGCCGTGAGCCCTTCATCGGAGGTGACCGCATGACCGTACGTCTGACCGTGGCGCAGGCCCTCGTGCGCTTCCTGGAGGCCCAGCACGTCGAGCGCGACGGCGTCGAGAACGCCTTCTTCGCCGGCTGCTGGGGCATCTTCGGCCACGGCAACGTCGCCGGCGTCGGCCAGGCGCTGCTGGAGCGCGAGGTCGCCGACGAGCCGTCACACCTGCGCTATCTCCAGGGCCGCAACGAGCAGGCCATGGTGCACGCCGCCGTGGCGTACGCCCGACAGCGCGACCGGCTCGCGACGATGGCCGTCACCGCGTCGGTCGGGCCCGGGCGCCACCAACATGATCACCGGCGCCGCGCTCGCCACGATCAACCGGCTGCCGGTGCTGCTGCTGCCGGGCGACACGTTCGCCACCAAGGTCGCCAACCCTGTGCTGCAGGAGCTCGAGGACCCGGCCAACGGCGACATCTCGGTCAACGACGCCTTCCGGCCGGTCTCGGCCTACTTCGACCGCGTGCACCGTCCCGAGCAGCTCGCTCCGGCCCTGCTGCAACGCGATGCGCGTGCTGACCGACCCTGCCGAGACCGGCGCCGTGACGCTCGCCCTGCCGCAGGACGTACAGGCCGAGGCGTGCGACTGGCCCGAGGAGCTGTTCGCCCGCCGGGTCTGGCACGTCGCCCGACCGGTGCCCGAGCCGGCCGCGCTGGAGCGCGCCGTCGCCGCGATCCGCGTCGGCGCGCAAGCCGCTCATCGTCGCCGGTGGCGGCGTCACCTACAGCCGGGCCAACGACGCGCTGCGGGCCTTCGCCGAGGCGACGGGCATCCCGGTCGCCGAGACGCAGGCCGGCAAGGGCGCGCTGGCCTACGACCACCCGCAGTCCGTCGGCGCGATCGGCGCCACCGGCACGACGGCCGCCAACGCCCTCGCCGCCGAGGCGGACCTCGTGATCGGCGTCGGCACCCGCTACAGCGACTTCACGACCGCGTCGCGCACGGTGTTCGCCGCGCGACGACGTGCGGTTCGTCAACCTCAACGTGTCGGCGTTCGACGCCCACAAGCTCTCGGCCACCAGCCTCGTGGCCGACGCGCGCGAGGGCCTGCGCGCGCTGGCCGCGGCGCTCGACGGCTGGACGGCCGACGCCGCCCACACCGCGCGGGCGACCGCAGCTCGCGGGGGAGTGGGACGCGATCGTCCAGGGCGCGTACGACCGACGCCGGATGCGGATGGCCAGCCGCGGCCGGCGTCAGTCGCAGGTCATCGGTGCCGTCAACGAGCTGTCCGACCCCCGCGACGTCGTGCGTCTGCGCGGCCGGCTCGATGCCCGGCGACCTGCACAAGCTGTGGCGCACGCGCGACCGCAAGGGCTATCACGTCGAGTACGGCTTCTCCTGCATGGGCTACGAGATCGCCGGCGGCCTCGGCGTCAAGCTGGCCGCGCTCGACGAGCAGCGACGAACGCGACGTGTTCGTCATGGTCGGCGACGGCTCCTACCTGATGATGAACACCGAGCTCGTCACCGCGGTCGCCGAGGGCGTCAAGATCATCGTCGTGCTGGTGCAGAACCACGGCTTCGCCTCGATCGGCGCGCTCTCGGAGTCGCTCGGCTCGCAGCGGTTCGGCACGCAGTACCGCTACCGCACCGAGCACCGGCCTCGACGGCGACCGGCTGCCGGTCGACCTCGCCGCCAACGCCGCGAGCCTCGGCGCCGACGTGCTGGCCGCCACGCGGCATCGACGACTTCCGCACGGCGCGTGCTCAAGGCCAAGGCAGTCCGACCCGCACGACCGTGATCCACGTCGAGACCGACCCGCTGGTCCCGGCGCCCGACAGCCCGGCATGGTGGGACGTCCCGGTCGCCGAGGTCTCCGCGCTCGAGTCGCACCCAGCAGGCCCGCACGCGTACGACGAGCACAAGACCCGACCAGCGCACACCACCTCGCGCCGCCCACACGACAACGAGCAAGGACCACGCATGACCGACGTACGACCACTGGATCGGCGGCGCGAGCGTCGCCGGCGAGAGCGACCGCTTCGCCGACGTCTACGACCCGGCGCGTCGGCGCGCCGCAGTCGCAGGTACGCCTCGCGACCGCCGGCGACGTCGACGCCGCCGTGCGGCCGCGCGCCAAGGCGTTCGAGACCTGGGGCGAGACGTCGGTGACGGCCCGCTCGCGCATCATGTTCGACTTCCGCCAGCTGCTCGTCGAGCACGAGGACGAGCTGGCCGCGATCATCTCCTCCGAGCACGGCAAGACGCTCGACGACGCCAGGGGCGAGGTCGTCCGCGGCCGCGAGGTCGTCGAGTTCGCCGCGCGGCATCCCGCAGCTGCTCAAGGGCGAGTTCAACGACCAGGTCTCCGGCGGCGTCGACTCGCACACGTTCCGCCAGCCGCTCGGCGTCGTCGCCGGCATCACGCCGTTCAACTTCCCGATCATGGTGCCGCTGTGGATGCACCCCGTCGCGATCGCCTGCGGCAACACGTTCATCCTCAAGCCGTCCGAGCGGGACCCCGGCGCCTCCGACCTGGTCGCGCGGCTCTACCAGCAGGCCGGCCTGCCCGACGGCGTGTTCAACGTCGTGCACGGCGACAAGGTCGCGGTCGACGCGATCCTCGAGCACCCGCGACATCGCCGCGGTCTCGTTCGTCGGCTCGACGCCGATCGCCAAGTACGTCCACGAGGGCGCCTCGCGCACCGGCAAGCGGGTCCAGGCCCTCGGCGGCGCCAAGAACCACGCCGTCGTGATGCCCGACGCCGACCTCGACTTCGCCGCCGACCACATCGTCGCGGCGGGCTACGGCTCGGCCGGCCAGCGCTGCATGGCGATCTCGGCCGTCGTCGCGGTCGGACCGGCCGCCGACACGCTGGTCGACAAGATCCGCGAGCGCATCGACCGGCGCTCAAGGTCGGCGCCGGCACCGACCCGGACGCCGAGATGGGCCCGGTCGTCACCGCGGCGTCGCGCGACCGCATCGTCGACTACATCGGCCAGGGCGAGGACGGCCGGCGCCAAGGTCGTCGTCGACGGCCGCGACCTGGTCGTCGAGGGCCACGAGGACGGCTTCTTCGTCGGCCCCACGCTGCTCGACCACGTCACCACCGACATGTCGGTCTACACCGACGAGATCTTCGGACCCGTGCTCACCGTGCTGCGGGTTCCGACGCTGGACGCGGCGATCGAGCTCGATCAACTCGAACCCCTACGGCAACGGCACAGCGGTGTTCACTTCCTCGGGCGAGGTGGCACGCACCTTCCAGCGGAAGGTCCACGTGGGCATGATCGGCATCAACGTGCCGGTCCCGGTCCCCATGGCCTTCCACTCCTTCGGGGGCTGGAAGGACTCACTGTTCGGCGACCACCACATCCATGGTCCCGAAGGCGTGCGGTTCTACACCCAGGCGAAGGTGGTCACCACCCGGTGGCCGCACGTCAGCGAGGACTCCCTCGCCCAGCTCAACTTCCCGACGGCACAATGACGCCGGGCCACCGAGAAGAGAAGGAACACCACCACGATGAAGAGAACTCAAGCTCGTCGGCGCCATCGTCGCCGCCGGCGCCCTGCTCGCCGCGTGCAGCGGCACCGGGCAGCGACGACGGCACGGCCGACACCGCCAAGAAGGACCTACACCTACGCCGTCATCACCCACGGCGCCCCGGGTGACGCCTTCTGGGACCGGGTCAAGTCCGGCGCCGAGCAGGCCGGCAAGGACTACGGCGTCAAGGTCGAGTACAGCTCCGACGCCGACCCGGCCAAGCAGTCGCAGCTGATCGACGGCGCGGTCGCCGACAAGGTCGACGGCATCGTCGTCTCGATGGCCAACCCCGACGGCCTCGAGGCCAGCGTCAAGAAGGCCGTCGCGGCCGGCATCCCGGTCATCACGATCAACTCCGGCGTCGACCAGTCCAAGGACTTCGGCGCGATCACCCACATCGGCCAGACCGAGACCATCGCCGGCGAGGCCGTCGGCGAGCGGCTCAAGGACGAGGGCCTCAAGAACGCGCATCTGCGTCATCCAGGAGGCCGGCAACGTCGGTCTCGAGGAGCGCTGCAAGGCGGCCGCCGACGACCTTCGGCGGCAAGATGCAGAACCTGCAGGTCGACGGCACCGACGACAACGCCGTGCAGGCCACGATCACGTCGAAGCTGCAGGCCGACAAGTCGCATCGACGCCGTGCTGACCCTCGGTGGCCAGTACGCGATCGACGCCGTCGGCGCCGTCGAGGACTCCGGCAGCACGGCCAAGGTCGGCACGTTCGACCTCTCCGAGGACGTCATCAAGGACATCCAGGCCGGCACGATCCTGTTCGCCGTCGACCAGCAGCCCTACGTCCAGGGCTTCCTGGGCGTCACGACGCTCTACCTGAAGTCGATCAACGGCAACGACATCGGCGGCGGCCAGCCGATCAACTCCGGCCCGGCCTTCGTCACCAAGGACAACGCCGCCGCGGTCGCTGAAGTACGCCGCGAACGGCACCCGCTGAGCTGACCCGGGGCCCGGCGCGGCCGGGCCCCGGCCGCTCAGCCCACCACGCAGCTCCGACACGCGACGACGACGGAGCCATCATGACCACAGCCACCGTGGCCGACGAGCGCATCGCGCGCACGTCGACCCTGACCAAGCTCCTGAAACGCCCGGAGATCGGCGCCCTCGTCGCCGCCATCGTGATCTTCGTCGTTCTTCGCCGCTCACGACCGACGCCTTCGCCGACGCCGAGCGGCGCCAGCACCTGGCTGCGCGGCGCCTCGACGATCGGCATCATGGCCGTCGCGGTCGCGCTGCTGATGATCGGCGGCGAGTTCGACCTCTCCGCCGGCGCGATGACCGGCTTCACCGGCCTCGTCGTCGGTGTCCTCACCACCGAGTACGGCCTCAACATCTGGGCCGCGATCCTGGTCTCCCTCGCGCTCGCGCTCGGCGTCGGCGCGCTCAACGGCATCCTGGTGATGAAGACCGGGCTGCCGAGCTTCATCGTCACGCTCGGCACGTTCTTCGTGCTGCAGGGCATCGACCTCGCCGGCACCAAGGCGCTGATCGGCCAGGTCGCGATCCAGGGCATGACCGACGTGCCCGTACTACGACCAGGCCAAGAAGCGTCTTCGGCTCGTCGGTCGAGCATCAACGGCGGCGCGGCGATCTACGCCTCGGTGTTCTGGTGGATCGGCGTCACCGCCGTCGCCACCTGGATCCTGCTGCGCACCCGGACCGGCAACTGGATCTTCGCCGTCGGCGGCGCGCAGACCGCGGCCCGCCAGGTCGGCGTCCCGGTCTTCAAGACCAAGGTCGGCCTGTTCATGACGACCGCCGGCGCCGGCTGGCTCGTCGGCATGCTGCTGCTCTTCACGACCTCGACGGTGCAGAGCAACACCGGCGTCGGCCAGGAGTTCATCTACATCATCTGCGCCGTGGTCGGCGGCTGCCTGCATGACCGGCGGCTACGGCTCGGCGATCGGCGCGGCCTTCGGCGCGCTGATCTACGGCATGGTCAACCAGGGCATCGTCTACTCGCGGCTGGGACAACAACTGGCTCAAGGCGTTCCTCGGCGTCATGCTGCTGGGAGCGGTGCTCCTCAACGAATGGGTTCGCAAGCGGGCGGAGACAGCACGATGACCGACGACAGCAACGAGACCGAGGCAAGACGGCGTCACCGGTCACGAACGCGTCCAACCGGCAGCGCGGGACCGCGATCATCGAGGTCCGCGACATCGGCAAGCGCTACGGCAACATCATCGCGCTGCAGCGACGTCTCGACGTCGGTGCGCGCCGGCGAGGTCACCTGCGTGCTCGGCGACAACGGCGCCGGCAAGTCGACGTTCATCAAGATCCTCGCCGGGCGCCCACGAGCACACCGACGGGCAGCTGCTGATCGACGGCGAGGAGCAGCACCTCTCGAGCCCCCGCGCGGCGCTCGAGCTCGGCATCGCGACGGTCTACCAGGACCTCGCCGTCGTCCCGCTGATGCCGGTGTGGCGCAACTTCTTCCTCGGCAGCGAGATCACCAAGGGCGTCGGGCCGTTCAAGCAGCTCGACATCGACTTCGATGAAGGAGACCACCGAAGGCCGAGCTCGCCGCGATGGGCATCGACCTGCGCGACGTCGACCAGCCGATCGGCACGCTGTCGGGCGGCGAGCGGCAGTGCGTCGCGATCGCCCGCGCGGTCTACTTCGGCGCCCGGGTGCTGATCCTCGACGAGCCGACCGCGGCGCTCGGCGTCAAGCAGTCCGGCGTGGTGCTGAAGTACATCGCCAAGGCGCGCGAGCGCGGCCTCGGCGTCGTCTTCATCACCCACAACCCGCACCACGCCTACCCGGTCGGCGACCGGTTCATGCTGCTGCGCCGCGGCAAGAGCATGGGCGACTTCCCGAAGTCCGAGATGACGCTCGACGAGCTGACCGCGATGATGGCCGGCGGCGCCGAGCTGGAGTCGCTCGCGCACGAGCTGGAGCGCTCGATGGGCGCCGACTCGACGATCGCGCAGGAGATGAAGGCAGAGCATGACGTGACGACCCGAGCTCCGCGTCGGCATCGTCGGCCTGGGCTGGATGGGCCAGGTGCACGCCCGTGCGCTGAGCCGGCTCACGCAGCACTACCCCGACAGCCCGCTGCGGCCACGGCTCGTCGCCGTGGCCGACACGGCGGACGACGACCGTACGCGAACGCGCCGCGCAGGCCTTCGGGTTCGAGCACCAGCTCACCGACTGGCGCGAGCTGGTCGACCCGCGACGACGTCGACCTGGTCTGCGTGACCGGGCCCAACTTCATCCACCGCGACGTCGCGGTCGCTGCGGCGCGAGGCCGGCAAGCACCTGTGGGTCGAGAAGCCTGCCGGGCGCAACGCCGAGGAGACCGCCGAGATCGTGGCCGCCGTCGAGGCGGCCGGCGTGCAGAGTGCCGCCGGGTTCAACTACCGCAACGCCCCGGCCGTCGAGCTGGCGCGCGAGCTCGTCGCGTCCGGACGGCTCGGCACCGTCGAGCACACGTCCGTACGCTTCCTGTCCGACTACGCTGCGCACCCCGACGGCGCCCTGTCGTGGCGGTTCCAGAACGAGTTCGCCGGCAGCGGCGTGCTCGGCGACCTGGTCAGCCACGCGGCCGACCTCGTCCGCTACGTCGTCGCCGACATCGACGAGCTGATCGCCGACCGGGCGACGTTCATCCCCGAGCGCCCAGAGGCCCGACCCGGCGCGATGCACTACGAGCGCGGCTCGGGTGCGATGGGCGCGGTCGAGAACGAGGACTACGTCTCCGCGCTGCTGCGCCTCGCCGGCGGGTCGCGCGGCATCCTCGAGGCCAGCCGGTCCGCGGTGGGGGAGCAGAACACGTACGGCATCGAGGTGCACGGCACCACGGGTGCGCTGAAGTGGGACTTCCGCCGCATGGGTGAGCTGCAGGTCTGCCTCGACCAGGACTACCAGGACGCGTTCTACGCCACGCGCTATGTCGCTCCGGGCGACGGCGAGCTCGCGGCCTTCCAGCCCGGCGCCAACAACCCCATGGGCTTCGACGACCTCAAGGTCATCGAGGCTCGCCGGCTCGTGCAGTCGATCGCCGACGGCAAGCCGCACGGGGCCACCATCCACGACGCGCTGATCGCCGCGCGCACCGTCGACGCGATGATCGTGTCGGCCGACGAACGAAAGTGGGTCTCTCTGTGAGCGAGCGCCAGCGAGAGAACAATTCAGGCATCACTGTGAAGCCTCCGTGCGCTCCTTCTTTCACGGAGGTTTCGCTGTGAGCCTTCGTGTGGGCGTCATCGGGGTCGGTGCCATGGGCGCCGACCACATCAGGACGATCTCGACTGCCGTCCCAGCAGCGCGAGTGTCCGAGGTCTACGACTTCGACGTCGAGCGGGCCTACGCCGTCGCGCAGCCGGTCTACGCCGGCGTCGCCGGTTCGGCCGAGGCGCTGATCGACTCGTCGGCCGTCGATGCCGTCATCATCTGCTCGCCGGACCACACGCACGCCGACCTCGCCAAGGCGTGCATTGCGGCCGGCAAGCCGGTGCTGTGCGAGAAGCCGCTCGCCGTGACGGCCGAGGACTCGCTCTCGGTCGTCGAGGCCGAGGTCGCGGCGCGGGCGCCAGCTCGTCCAGCTCGGCTTCATGCGTCGCTACGACCCCGGATACCGGGAGATGCGCGACGCCTTGCGCAATGGCGACATCGGTGAGGCGCGCATGGTGCACTGCGTCCACCGCAACGCCTCCTCGCACACCAGCACCACGAGCGAGGGCATCGTCACCGGCTCGATGGTCCACGAGCTCGACATCGTCCGTTGGCTGCTCGACGACGAGGTGGCGAGCATCCGGGTCGAGTCCCCGATCGCGGAGGGCTTGCGCGATCCGCAGCTGGCCACGATCCAGATGCGCTCGGGTGTCCTGGTCTCGGTCGAGGTGTTCGTCAACGCCGCCTACGGCTACGACGTCCGCTGCGAGGTCGTCGGCACCTCGGGGACCGTGTCGCTCGTACCGCCGACGCCGTCGAGCCTGCGCAAGGCCGGCCTCGACGGCGTACGCGTGCGGGACGACTTCATCGGCCGGTTCTCCGACGCGTACCGGCTCGAGCTCGGCGCCTGGGCCGAGGACGCTCTCAACGGCGTGGTGCACGGCCCCGAGCGCCTGGGACGGCTACGTCGCGAACGTCGTCGCCGCCGCAGGTGTCGCCTCACTCACCGCCGGTGGTCGCCAGACCATCGCGCTCGACCCGCGCCCCGACCTCTACGCCTAGGAACCCCCACATGGCAGTCACACCCGTCCGGATCGGGCTCATCGGAGCGGGGCGAATCGGTGCGTCCCACGCCACTGTCATCGCCCGCCGCGTCCCGGAGGCGCGCCTCGTCGCGGTCGCCGACCCACGACCCGGCGTCGCCGTTGAGCTCGCCGAGTCGCTGGGTGCACGCGGCGAGACCTCGCCGAGGCGATCCTCGCCGCTGACGACGTCGACGCGGTGGTCATCGCGGCCTCGTCGGTGGCGCACGCCGAGCTGATCGCCGCTGCAGCGGCGGCGGGCAGGCACGTGTTCTCCGAGAAGCCGGCCGGCATGAGCCTCGAGGAGATCGAGAGCGGCATCGCGGCGACGGCGAAGGCCGGCGTGGCGTTCCAGGTCGGCTTCAACCGCCGGTTCGCCGCTGACTTCCGCGCCGCCCACGAGACGATCGTCGCGGGTCGCATCGGCGCCGTCCGGCAGCTGCGCTCCCTGACCCGTGACCCGGGCGCGGGTCCGGCCGATCCCGACGATGTCCCGCCGTGGACGATCTTCACCCAGACGCTGATCCACGACTTCGACACCCTCAACTGGCTCAACCCGGGTGCCAGAGCGATCGACGTCGTTACGACGGCCGACTCGCTCACGGCGCCGGGTCATCCGACGCTCCTGGACCACGCGACGGTCGTGATCCGCTACGACAACGGCGCCATCGCGACGGCAGAGGCGAGCTTCGCGGCTGCCTACGGTTATGACGTGCGCGGCGAGGTGCTCGGCTCGGCCGGCATGGTGACCGCCGGTGAGGGCGCCGCCACGTCGATGCGCCTGCACGATGCGACCGGGCGTGTGGCGGCGACGGCACACGGTGACGTCGAGCTCATGATCGACGCCTACACGGGCGAGTTCGCCGAGTTCGCGACCGCGATCATCGAGGGTCGCGCGCCGTCGGTGACGGGCGACGACGCCCGCGCGGCGTTCGCGATCGCCCAGGCGTGCATCGAGTCGTACCAGTCGGGCGGTCGCGCGGACGTACCGGCCTGAGCTGACCGTATGGAATGGGCGTGGCGTTCACGCTGTCAGCGAACAGCCGTGTTTTCGCGTGTGTTCGATCCCCGGGCCGTCTAGGTTTGGGGGCGTGAACACACCGGATACCCACAGCCCCATGTCGCCGAGAATGGCCGGCGAGGCCGGCCCCTCAGATCTCGACGGCCACATCTACCAGCGGCTGCTCAAGGAACGCATCGTGTTCCTGGGCTCCGAGGTCCGCGACTCCAACTCCAACGCGATCTGCGCCCAGATGCTGCTGCTCAACGCGGAGGATCCGCAGGCCGACATCTACCTCTACATCAACTCGCCGGGCGGCTCGGTCGACTCCGGCATGGCGATCTACGACACGATGCAGTTCATCTCCAACGATGTCGCCACGTTCGGCATGGGGCTGGCCGCCTCGATGGGACAGTTCCTGCTCGCCGCGGGCACGGCCGGCAAGCGTTACGCCCTGCCGCACGCGCGCATCATGATGCACCAGCCCTCGGGCGGCATCGGTGGCTCGGCGTCGGACATCAAGATCCAGGCGCAGCAGAGCCTGCTGCTCAAGAAGCAGCTCAACGAGCTGCAGGCCCAGCACAGCGGCCAGACCGTCGAGCAGATCGAGCTCGACTCGGACCGCGACCGGTGGTTCACGCCGGAGCAGGCCAAGGAGTACGGACTGATCGATCACGTCGTCGCGAGCGCAGGAGACCTCACATCATGAGTTACTACATTCCCCAATGGGAAGAGCGCACGTCCTATGGCTTCCGGCGCATCGATCCCTACGCCAAGCTGTTCGAGGACCGCATCATCTTCCTCGGCACGCCGATCAGCGACGATGTCGCCAACGCCGTCATGGCCCAGATGTTGTGCCTCCAGGCGATGGATCCCGATCGTGACATCAGCATCTACATCAACAGTCCCGGCGGCTCGTTCACCGCGCTGACGGCGATCTACGACACGATGCGCTACCTCAAGCCCGACGTGCAGACAATCTGCCTCGGTCAGGCTGCCTCGGCCGCCGCGGTGCTGCTCGCCGCGGGCACGCCCGGCAAGCGTCTGGCGCTGCCCAACAGCCGCATCCTGATCCACCAGCCCTACACCGAGGGCACCGGCGGCCAGATCTCGGACCTCGAGATCCAGGCCAACGAGATCCTGCGCATGCGCGAGCTGATGGAGAAGATGATCTCCGACGCATCGGGCAAGCCGGTCGAGGAGGTCAGCCGCGATGTCGACCGCGACAAGATCCTCACCGCCGCACAGGCGCTGGAGTACGGCCTGATCGACGAGGTCCTCGAGACCCTCAAGGTCCCGGCAGTCTGACGACACGCGTATGACAACCGGCCCCGTGACCGAGACGCAGCACACATTCGCCGCTAGGGTGAAAATATTGCTCTCCCGGTCACGGGCCGGCTCCGGCTCGCACCGCGCTGAACCAAGAAGGGACTCTCCACGTGGCACGCATTGGTGAAACGGCCGATCTGCTGAAGTGTTCTTTCTGCGGAAAGAGCCAGAAGCAGGTCAAGAAGCTCATCGCCGGACCAGGCGTCTACATCTGCGACGAGTGCATCGACCTCTGCAACGAGATCATCGAGGAAGAGCTCGCCGAAGGTGCTGAGCTGAGTCTTGGCGAGCTGCCCAAGCCGCACGAGATCTACGACTTCCTCAACGGCTACGTGATCGGCCAGGACGGCGCCAAGAAGTCGTTGGCCGTCGCGGTCTACAACCACTACAAGCGCGTCCAGGCGCAGGTCGGCAGCTCCCGGAGCAAGGACGACCAGGTCGAGCTGGCCAAGTCCAACATCCTGCTCGTCGGTCCCACCGGTTGCGGCAAGACCTACCTCGCACAGACCCTGGCCCGCATGCTCAACGTGCCGTTCGCGATCGCCGATGCGACCGCCCTGACCGAGGCCGGCTACGTCGGTGAGGACGTCGAGAACATCCTCCTCAAGCTCATCCAGGCCGCGGACTACGACGTCAAGAAGGCCGAGACCGGCATCATCTACATCGACGAGGTCGACAAGATCTCGCGCAAGAGCGAAAACCCCTCGATCACGCGTGACGTGTCGGGCGAGGGCGTGCAGCAGGCGCTGCTCAAGATCCTCGAGGGCACCACTGCCTCGGTTCCTCCGCAGGGCGGCCGCAAGCACCCGCACCAGGAGTTCATCCAGATCGACACGACCAACGTGCTGTTCATCGTCGGCGGCGCGTTCGCCGGGCTCGACCAGATCATCGAGCAGCGCAGCGGCAAGACCAGCCTCGGCTTCAACACCGGACAGGTCGACATCGGCAAGGCCGTCGCGCCCGAGAAGCTCTACTCCAAGGTGCTGCCCGAGGACCTGCTCAAGTTCGGGCTCATTCCGGAGTTCATCGGCCGCCTGCCGGTCATCGCTGCGGTCGACAACCTCGACAAGGAAGCGCTCGTCGCAATCCTGACCGAGCCCCGCAACGCGTTGACGAAGCAGTATGTCCGGCTGTTCGAGATCGACGGGGTCGAGCTCGAGTTCAGCACCGACGCTGCTGAGGCGATGGCCGACCTGGCGCTGGCCCGGGGCACGGGTGCCCGCGGACTGCGCTCGATCATCGAGGCCGTGCTCGAGCCGGTCATGTACGAGATCCCGAGCCGCGACGACGTCGCCAAGGTCATCGTCACCGACGCGACCGTGGCCGGCACCGAGGGCCCGACGATCCTGACCCACGACGAAGTGGCCAAGAAGGCCTCCTAGCCCGTCCTGGGTTCTGCTCCAGCCATACCGTCGGTAGGTTGGCTGTATGACTTCAGTCGACATCGCCCTGCTCGGAGCCACGGGATTCACCGGCGGCCTCACCGCCGACTACCTGGGCGAGCACCTGCCGCCGGGCGGCTCGTGGGCCATCGCCGGCCGCAACCAGGCCAAGCTCGGGGCCGTCGCCGACCGGATCGAACGGCTCGGGGGAGTGCGTCCGGAGATCATCTCGGCCGACATCAGCAACCCCGACTCGATGACGGCGCTCGCCCGCAGCACCCGGGTGCTGGTCACGACGGTCGGGCCTTACCTCGCCTATGGCGAGGCTGCGGTCAAGGCGAGCGTCGAGGCCGGCATCGCATACGTCGACCTCACCGGGGAGCCCCAGTTCGTCGACGACATGTGGCTCAAGTACCACGATCGTGCCATCGAGACCGGCGCACGGATCATCCATGCCTGTGGCTTCGACTCGATCCCGTACGACCTGGGGGTGCTGTACGCCGTGCAGCAGCTGCCCAAGGACGTGCCGATCCAGGTGCGCGGCTACATCCGGGCCAATGCGGAGTTCTCCGGCGGCACCTACCACTCGGCGATCAATCAGTTCTCGTCGATGCGCGAGTCCGGCAAGATCGCGGCCGCCCGTCGCAAGGCCGAGTCCAGGCCCGAACGTCGCAAGGTGCGCGGATCCGGCAAGGTCGGCAAGGCGCCGGAGCTGGGCGGCTGGGGCGTCCCGATGCCGACGATCGACCCGCAGATCGTGCTTCGGTCGGCTCGGTCCCTCGACCGGTACGGCCCGGAGTTCACCTACTCGCACTTCGCGCACTTCAAGACCCTCCGCATGCTGGCTGCCTCGGGTCTCGGACTCGGCGTGGCATTCGCCGGCGCGCAGCTTCCGCCCACGCGCGCGCTGCTGCTCAAGCTCAAGGACCCCGGCGCCGGCCCGTCGGAGCACAAGCGCGAGAAGTCCTGGTTCAGATTCACCGTGTTCGCCGAGGGTGGCGGCGAGAAGGTCCGCGCCGAGGTCACCGGCGGCGATCCCGGCTACACCGAGACGTCCAAGATGCTCAGCGAGTCGGCCCTGTGCCTGGCGTACGACGACCTGCCCGACGTCGCCGGTCAGACCACCACGGCGGTCGCCATGGGCGATGCGCTGATCGAGCGTCTGCAGAAGGCCGGCATCACGTTCCGGACCGTCCCGTGACGATGTGACATATTCCTCGCGCGGACCTTCTCACACCCGTGCGACGGGGTTCGGCCGGTCCCCAGACGTAGGGTGAAGGCATGGACTTCGCCGGAGTCATCACCACCGTCCTGACCTCGAGCGATGCCCCTCCGGGCTTGCTCCCGGCCCGCGAGCAGATGGCACTCTCGCTGGGCTGGCACATCATCCTCGCGTGCTTCGGGGTGGCCTTCCCGACGATGATCTACGTCGTGCACCGCCGCGGCATCGTCCGCGACGACCCGGTCGCGCTGGCCCTCGCCAAGCGCTGGGCCAAGGTCTCCGCGGTGCTGTTCGCCATCGGCGCGGTCTCCGGCACGGTGCTGAGCTTTGAGATGGGCATTTTGTGGCCCGGCCTGATGGGCAAGTTCGGCGACGTCCTCGGCCTGCCTTTTGCTTTCGAGGGCCTGTCGTTCTTCGTCGAGGCGATCTTCCTCGGCATCTATCTCTACGGCTGGGACCGGATGCCGCCGCGCCGCCATCTCATGATGCTGATCCCGATGGGCATCGCGGGTGTTGTCGGCACGTTCTGCGTCATCTCGGTCAACGCCTGGATGAACAACCCGACGGGGTTCAAGCTCGTCGACGGCGAGGTCACCGACGTCAACCCGTGGCGCGCGATGTTCAACGACGGGGTCTACCTCCAGTTCGCCCACATGTGGTTCGCCGCGTTCATGGTCGTCGGCTTCGTCGTCGCAGGTGTCTATGCCGCCGGCATGCTCAAGGGGCGAGTCGACGCGCATCACCGGCTCGGCTTCACGGTGCCGTTCGTGTTCGCGACCGTTGCGGCGATCGTGCAGCCGTTCATCGGCCACATCCTGGGCCTCCGCGTCGGCGAGACCCAGCCGTCGAAGCTGGCGGCGTTCGAGCTGGCGACGACAACCGAGCAGCCCGCCCCGCTGCGCCTCGGCGGCGTGCTGATCGACGGCAAGGTGCACGGGGCGATCGACATCCCCAAGATCGGCTCCCTGATCGCCCGCAACTCATTCGACAAGCCCGTGCCGGGGCTCGACACCGTCCCGCCGGCAGACCGCCCACCGGTCAATATCACCCACCTGGCGTTCCAGTCGATGGTCGGCATCGGCACGCTGCTCGCGATTGTCGTGGTGCTGTTCTGGTTCGCGCGCTGGCGCGGCCATGACCCGTTGTCCAAGCGCTGGTTCCTGCGCGGCGCGGTCGTGGCCGGTCCGCTCGCGATCCTCGCGATGGAGGCCGGCTGGATCGCCACCGAGGTCGGTCGCCAGCCGTGGGTGGTCTGGGGCATCCTGCGCACCGAGGACGCCGCGAGTCAGAGCGCGGGGCTGTGGTGGAGCTATGCCGCGGCGGTCGTGGTCTACGTCGGCATGACGATCGGGGCGTTCGTCGTCCTGCGCTCGATGGCGCGGCGATGGCGTGCCGGCGACGAGGATCTGCCGAGTCCCTATGGGCCCGGCAGCGCGACGGTCGACGAGGCAGGTGCCCGATGAGTCTCGCGGTCGTCGTTGCCATCGCCATGTTCGCCGGCATCGTCCTGTACGCTCTGTTCGGCGGCGCGGACTTCGGTTCGGGATTCTTCGACCTGACGGCCGGCGGTTCTGAACGCGGTGGAGAGCTGCGCGTCCTGATCGACCACAGCATCGGTCCGGTGTGGGAGGCCAACCACGTGTGGCTGATCTACATCCTGGTGATCTGGTGGACCGGCTTCCCCGAGACCTTCGCCGCGGCGACCACGACGCTCACGTTGCCGCTCGCGCTGGCGCTGGTCGGCATCGTGCTGCGAGGCGCCAGCTTCGCGTTCCGCAAGTACTCCGCAACACTCGCGCAGGCGCGGCTCTTCGGCGCGGTGTTCGCCGGTTCGTCGCTGATCACGCCGTTCTTCCTCGGCGCTGCTGCCGGCGCAGTCGCGTCCGGGCCGGGTGCCGGCCGAGGGCAACGGCGACCAGCTCAGCTCGTGGATGCACCCGACGTCGCTGTTCGGTGGACTCATCGCGGTCGGCACGTGTGCCTTCCTCGCCGGGGTCTTCCTGACCGCCGACGCCGCGCGTTCGGGCCATGGCTCACTGAGCGAGACATTGCGCATCCGTACGATGGGCGTCGGCGTCGTCACCGGGATCATCGTGTTCGCCGCGCTGGTCCCGATCAAGCACGACTCGCCAACTCTCAGTGACCGGCTCCTCGGACCGGCTGCGCCGATCATCGTGGTCTCCGCCATCGCCGGGCTCGCGACGCTGATCCTCCTGTACGTCCGACGCTTCTCCCCGGCGCGACTGGCGGCGGTCGTGGCGGTTGCTGCCGTCGTGATCGGCTGGGGCGTCGCGCAATATCCCTGGATGCTGGTCGACGAGGTCAAGATCTCGGCGGCCGCGGGCGCCGACGCGACGCTCGCCGGGCTCCTGGTCGTCGTCGGCCTCGCTGGCGTCATCGTGGTGCCGGCGCTGACCTACCTGTTCTGGCTGACCCAGAGCGAGCGCTGGTCCGAGTCGCACGAGACAGCAGGCTAGGCGCGCACGACCTCGACCCCGTGGGCACGCAGAGCGCTGACGTCGTCGTCGCTCGCGTCCGTGTCGGTGACGACCACGTCGAGGTCGTCGTACGAGGCAAATGAGAACACGTGATCGAGCGAGAACTTCGACGAGTCGAACACCGCCACGACCCTGCGTGCGGACCGGACGAGGGCGCGCTTGACGGCTGCTTCATCCGGGTCGGGGGTGCTGAGCCCGTGCGCCGTCGACGCGGCGCTCGTCGCGAGAAAGCACACGTCGGTCCGCAGACCAGCGAGCGCGTCGATCGTGGAAGGACCCATGGCGGCGGCGGTGGCGCCGTCGACCTGCCCGCCGAGCACGTGCAGGGCGACGGACGGCATCGTGATGAGCTTGGCGGCCGCCGGGATCGCGTGCGTGATCACCGTCAGGCTGCGGTCGAGGGGAAACGCGTCGATGAGTCCAGCTTACTGTCGGTGCCGGCGTCCAGCACGACGCTCCCGCCGGCTTCTGGCAGCAGGCGTGCCGCCTCACGCGCGATGCGGCGCTTCTGCTCGGCATGGACGACTTCGCGCTGGGCCAGGTTGGGTACCAGGATCGTCAGTGCCCGGGTCGCGACGGCGCCGCCGTGCACGCGCTGCGCGACGCCTTCGCGCTCCAGCACCGCGAGATCGCGACGGATCGTCTCGCTGCTGACCTCGAGCTCTTCGGCGAGGTCGATGACCGCCAGGCGGCCGTCATGCTGGAGGCGCTCGGCGAGAAGCTGTTGGCGTTCTGCGGCATACACGACGGGCTCCCGGATCGGCGGAACGTGGTTTTGTGTGGCTTTCCTCGCTGATCCTATGGCTTTGTGCCCGGTCGCGAGTAGAGTCGGGCGAAATCACCTGTCGTGTCGCACTGATCTGGAGAGCCCATGCCTGCATCCGTCCTTCGAGGCAACGGCGTCGTGCCGGGGATCGGTGTCGGGCCGGTGGTCCGCCCCATGCCCCGCCCAGTCGTCCCTGCCGATGAACCACGCATGGACCCGGAGGCCGGCGCGGCGCGCTTCAGCCAGGCGGCGAACGCCGTCGCGGACCGGCTCGCCGAGCGCGCCGGCCGTGCGACCGGCGCGGCCTCGGAGGTGCTGATGGCGACGTCGGCACTCGCTCGTGACCGCGGGCTCGCAGCACTCGTGCACAAACGGCTCTCAGACGGCTCGGGCATCTGCGCGTCGACGGCCGGGGCGATCGAGGAGCTCAGCGGCATGTTCTCGGCCGCCGGCGGGGTCATGGCGGAGCGGGTGACCGATCTCGCCGACATCCGTGACCGCGTCGTCGCCGAGCTGACGAATCAACCCCAGCCCGGCCTGCCGGCTCCTGAGGTGCCGTCGGTCCTGTGCGCCGATGACCTGGCGCCCGCCGACACCGCGGGCCTTGATCCCGTCTCGATCGTGGCGATCGCCACGTCACTCGGCGGCCCGACGAGTCACACGACGATCATCGCCCGCCAGCTCGGCATCCCGTGCGTGGTCGGCACCGAGGGACTCGACGACATCGTGGAAGGCACGTCCGTGCTGGTCGACGGTTCGAGCGGCGAGGTCGTCATCGATCCCGAGCCAGACGTCGCCCGTGAACGTACGGAAGCGGCTGACCGCGCTCGGGAGGCCGCAGCGTCCTGGCGTGGACCCGGCGCGACATCTGACGGGCACCCGGTCGACATTCTCGCGAATGTGCAGGACGGTGCCGGAGCGCGCAAGGCTGCCGAGACCAAGGTCCAGGGCGTTGGGTTGTTCCGCACCGAGCTGTGCTTCCTCGACCGTGATGTCGAGCCGACCGTCGAGCAGCAGGCTGAGATCTATCGAGAGGTCTTCAGCGCGATGGGCGAGCGCAAGGTGGTCATCCGCACGCTCGATGCCGGCTCGGACAAGCCGCTCGGCTTCGCGACGATCAAGGACGAGCCCAACCCGGCACTGGGTGTGCGCGGCATGCGGCTCGGTCTCCGCGACGAAGGACTCATGGACCGCCAGCTCGATGCCATCGCGCTCGCCGCCAAGGACTCCGCGGGGCCCGTATGGGTCATGGCGCCGATGGTCGCGACCGAGGACGAGGCAGAGTGGTTCGGCGCACGAGTCCGCGAGCGAGGTCTGGTCCCAGGTGTCATGATCGAGATCCCGAGCGCGGCCCTGCTCGCCGATCGCATCCTGCGGCACGTGGACTTCGTGTCGATCGGCACCAACGACCTCAGCCAGTACGCGTTCGCGGCCGACCGGATGGCGGCGTCGCTGGCACACCTGACCGACCCCTGGCAGCCTGCCCTGCTCGCACTGATCCAGCGCGTCGCGCAAGCCGGCATCGACGCGGGCAAGCCGGTCGGCGTCTGTGGTGAGGCAGCCGCCGATCCACACCTCGGTTGTGTGCTGGCCGGCCTCGGCGTCAGCTCGCTGTCGGCGGCCGCGTCGGCCGCGCCACTTGTCGGTGCCCGGTTGGGGTCGGTGGGACTCGAGGCCTGCCAGACAGCGGCGAGGGCCGCACTCGACGCGAGGGACCCGGCCGCGGCGCGAGAAGCCGCCACAGCCGTCCTGGCCTGATCAGTCGACGAGGGCCGGCGTCGCGTCGACCTGGAAGCCGTCGACGGCTTCGTCCGCGACGTACGTCGGTTCGGCGACGACCCGGCCGGCTGCCAGGACGTCCGCGATCGCGAGGCGAACGTGATCGAGCTGCGCCTTGGTGGCGCTGATCGTCAGGCTGCTGATCTCGGTCTTCTGGCTGACCTTGGCGGTCGACTTCGCGCCACGGATGTCGGCCAGGACGGATGCGGCCGAACCCAGCAGCGCCGGGTCGTGGTTGTCCGTCGTGAGGTCGACGTCGTTGACCGGCCACGCCGCACGGTGGATCGAGCCCTCCTGCCACCACGACCAGACCTCTTCGGTCACGTAGGGCAGGAACGGCGCCAGCAGGCGCAGCTGGACCGACAACGCGAGCACGAACGCGCTCCTGGCCGACCGGCCGGCTGCGTCGTCGCGGCGCGAGCGCTCCTTGACGAGCTCGAGGTAGTCGTCACAGAAGTCCCAGAAGAACTTCTCGGCGACCTCGAGGGCCGTGGCGTAGTCGTACTCCTCGAATCGCGTCGTGGCGTCGTCGACGACGATCCGCAGCCGGCTCAGCATCGCCAGGTCGATCGGCTCGGTGACGCGCGACGGATCGAGGTCGCCCGCACCGGCACCCAGCCCGTACGCCTCCTCGGAGGCGAGCACGAACTTGCTGGCGTTGAGGACCTTCATCGCGAGGCGTCGGCCGACCTTCATCTGGGCCTCGTCGAACGGCGAGTCGGCGCCCGGCCGGGCACCGGCAGCCCGCCAGCGAACCGCGTCGGCGCCGTACTTGTCGAGGATCTCGTCGGGGACGACGACATTGCCCTTGGACTTGCTCATCTTCTTGCGATCGGGGTCGACCACGAAGCCTGACAGCGCCGCGTGCGTCCACGGAGCGACGCCGTGCTCGAGGTGCGCGCGCACGATCGAGGAGAACAGCCAGGTGCGGATGATGTCGTGGCCCTGCGGGCGCAGGTCCATGGGGAACGTGCGCTCGAACAGGTCGGGGTCACGCTCCCAGCCGCAGATGATCTGCGGCGTGAGCGACGACGTGGCCCAGGTGTCGAGGACGTCAGGGTCGGCCAGGAAACCGCCGGGCTCGCCGCGCTGCGACTCGGTGAAGCCGGGCGGAACCTCCGACGACGGGTCGACCGGCAGGCTCGCCTCGTCGGCGAAGATCGGGTCGTCGTAGTCAGGCTCGCCGTCGGCGTCGAGGCGGTACCAGACCGGGAACGGGATGCCGAAGAAGCGCTGACGGGAGACCAGCCAGTCGCCGTTGAGTCCCTCGATCCAGTTGGTCAGCCGGGACTGCATGTAGGCGGGAACCCAGTCGATCTCGTCGCCACGCGCCACGAGCTTCTGGCGCAGGTCTGCGTCACGCCCACCGTTGGTGATGTACCACTGGCGGGTCGACACGATCTCGAGCGGCTTGTCGCCGCGCTCGTAGAAGTTGGCCATGCGTTGCGTCGGGGTGGGCTCACCGTCGAGGTCGCCGGTCTCCCTGAGGGCCGCGACGACCGCTTCGCGCGCCGAGAACGTCGTCTTGCCGGCGATCTCCTCGTAGCGGGCGACGCCATCGTCGCTGATCCAGTCCGGTGTCTCGCGCAGCACCCGGCCGTCGCGACCGATGATCGTACGGTTGGGCAGCTGCAGCTCGCGCCACCACTGGACGTCTGTGAGGTCACCGAAGGTGCACGACATGACGATGCCGGACCCCTTCTCGGGATCGGCCAGTGTGTGCGCGACGACGGGGACCTCGACGCCGTAGAGCGGGGACGTCACCGTGGTGCCGAACAGCGACTGGTAGCGCTCGTCGTCAGGGTGCGCGATCAGCGCGACGCATGCTGCGATGAGCTCGGGTCGCGTCGTCTCGATGACGACGGGGGAGTCGCTCCCGTGGAACGCGACGCGGTGGTAGGCCCCGGGATACTCCCGCGCCTCGAGCTCGGCCTGCGCGACGGCGGTCTGGTAGGTCACGTCCCACAATGTCGGAGCGTCCTGCTGGTATGCCTCGCCGCGGGCGACGTTGCGCAGGAATGCGCGTTGCGAGACGACCTGCGACGCGTTGCCGATCGTCGTGTACTGCTGCGACCAGTCGACGCTGAGGCCCAGCGTGCGCCACAGTTGCTCGAAGACCTTCTCGTCCTCCTCGACGAGCTCATTGCACAGCTCGACGAAGTTGCGGCGGCTGATCGGGACCTGCCGCGCCCCTTTGCCCCCTGGGCCTGTCGAAGGGTCGGGTGCCGTGAAGTCGGGATCGTAGGGCAGTGACGGGTCGCAACGTACGCCGTAGAAGTTCTGGACCCGGCGCTCGGTCGGCAGGCCGTTGTCGTCCCAGCCCATGGGGTAGAAGACCTCTTTGCCCCGCATGCGCTGGAACCGGGCGATGAGATCGGTGTGCGTGTAGGAGAACACGTGACCGACGTGGAGGGAGCCCGAGACGGTCGGCGGGGGAGTGTCGATCGAGAAGATCTCTTCGCGGGTCTTCGTGCGATCGAACGTGTAGGTGCCCAGCTCGGCCCAGCGGGCGGACCAGGTGGCCTCGAGGCCTTCGAGGACGGGCTTCTCCGGGACTGTGTTCACAGCAGGCAAGTCTATGCGTGTGACCTGGGCCCAAAGGCATCGGCGTCGCGGGCCACCGAGGTGACCCGCGACGCCGATGTGATCGTGCTAGGCGTCGACTGGCGACTTGATCACGTCGTCACTGGCCGGGCCGACTGGGACGTCCTCCTTCTTGGCGAGCTGACTCGGCCACCAGATGTGCCGGCCTATGTCCAGGTTGAGCGCCGTCACGAGCACCGAACGCACGATGATCGTGTCGAGCAGGACGCCGACCGCAACCGTGAATCCGAGCTCGGCCAGGAACACGATCGGGATCGAGGCCAGGGCAGCGAACGTGCCGGCCAGGACGAGACCCGCCGAGGTGATGACGCCTCCTGTCGCGCCGAGGCCGATCAGGGCTCCGCGGCGGGTGCCCTTCTGCAACGACTCCTCCCTGACTCTGGTCATGAGGAAGATGTTGTAGTCGATGCCCAGCGCCACCAGGAACACGAAGGCGAACAACGGGAACGAGGAGTCCGCGCCGGCGAAGTCGAACACGTGCCGGAACACGAGTGCGCCGATGCCCAGGGCGGCGCCGAACGACAGCACCACCGTGCCCAGCAGGATCAACGGTGCCGCCAGCGCTCTCAGCAGCAGCGCCAGGATGATGAACACCGCCACCAGCACGATCGGGATGATCAGCCGGTTGTCGGCCGAGGACGCCGACTGCACGTCCTTGTTGACCGCGGTGTTGCCGCCCACCAGCGCTTCGGCGCCAGGAACCTCATGGACTGCATCGCGCACCCGGTCGACCGTGTCGAACGCCTTCGAGGAGTCAGGCGCCGAGGTCAACGTGCCCTCGAGGTAGGCCACGCCCTTGGCGCTGCCCTTGACCTCGACGCTCGTCGGATCGATGCCCTCGACCGATGCAAATGCCGACTTCACGGCGTCCGCGTGGTCAGCCTTGGCAACCACCGCGACCGGTGACCCCGCCCCACCGTCGAAGTGCTTGGCCAGCTCCTTGTCAGCCGTGATCGACGGCTGGGTCTTGGTGAAGCTGTCCTCGTTGCTCAGGCCGGTCGCGTCGAGCTGGAAGATGCCCAGCGAGAACGCGCCGAGGATCATGGCCGTGACGATCCAGACGAACCGGGGCTTCTTGGAGATGCCACGGCCGACCCGTCCCCAGATGCCGGACTCGTTTCGCTCCGGGTCACCGAAGTGCGGGATGAACGGCCAGAACACCCAGCGGCCGAAGATCACGAGTAGTGCAGGCAGCATGACCATCATCATCAGGAGTGCCATGACGATGCCTGCCGCAGTCACCGGACCAAGGCTGCTGGTGGAGTTCATCTGGGCGAACATCAGGCACAGCAGACCGACGATGACCGTCGCGCCGCTGGCGATGATGGCCGGACCTGCACGGTGCAGCGCGTGGGCCATGGCCTCGTGACGGTCGGCGTAGTGTCGCAGCTCCTCGCGGTAGCGAGCCACCAACAACAGTGCGTAGTCGATTCCGGCACCCAGCGTCAGGATGCTGAGGATCGCTGCGCTCTGCCCGTTGACCGTGAGCCCGAAGCCCTTGGCCAGCACATAGACGAACCCTTGGGCCGTCAGGACGCTGAAGACGCCGCAGATCAACGGGATGAGCCACAGGACCGGACTGCGGTAGGTCAGCAGGAGCAGGACCACGACAACACCCAGTGCCGACAGCAGCAGGATGCCGTCGATGCCCGCGAATGCCTTGGCCTGGTCGGCGCCAAGTGCTGCGGGACCGGCGATCTTGACGTCGAGACCGTTGGCGTCCTTCTCGGCGACCTTGCGGACGTCCTTGACGGCGTCGGGAAGCTTGTCCCAGCCGTCCTCGTCCATCGTGATGGTGGGAATGACCTGGAGCGCCTTGCCGTCCTTGGACGCGAATGGGACCGAGGACCTTGCTGTCGACGAGCTTGACGTCGGCGAAGGCCGCCACGTCAGCCTTGGCCTTGGCCATGTCGGCCGGCGTGATGCCGGAGTCACGGACGTAGAGCACGACAGCCGGGGCGCTGTTGGGGTCGGAGAACGCCTCGGCCTTGTTGATGACCTTGGTCGACTCGGCGTCGCCGGGCAACCACGACCCGATGTCGTTCTCCTGGATGCTGGTGAGCTTGAATCCCACCGACGCCATGGCGCCGATGAAGACTAGCCCGAGGCACGAGAGTGACCCACTTGGCCCAGCGGTGGGCGATCCAGCCCGCTATCTGGCGGTTCATGCAATTCTCCCTCGAGTGAGCGTCCGATCGGGACGCGAGACACGGTGACAACATCATGACGTAATGCACCGACAAATGTGACATAGGTGGTGCCCCTGATTCTCCCCCTGATGTCCTGCGACAATGGATCGCGATGACACCCACCTACGCGGAGGTCGAGCGCGCGCTCCTCGGCCGGTGGCCCGAGACACGTCTCGAGCCGTCCCTCGACCGGATCGCTGCCGTCTGCCGGCTCCTCGGAGACCCGCAGCGCGCCTACCCGGTCATCCACCTCACGGGCACCAACGGCAAGACGTCCACCAGTCGTATGGTCGACGCGTTGCTGCGCTCCCTCGACCTGCGGACGGGGCGCTTCACCAGCCCACATCTGCAGTCGATGACCGAGCGCATCTGCCTCGACGGCGTGCCGCTGTCCGAGGAGCTGTTCGTCGATGCCTTCGCGGACGTCGCCGCGTACGCCCAGATCGTCGACGACTCGTCGGAGCACCCGCTGTCGTACTTCGAGATGATCACCGCGATGGCCTTCGCGGCGTTCGCCGATGCTCCGGTCGACGCGGCAGTCATCGAGGTCGGGATGGGCGGTTCGTGGGACGCGACGAACGTCGCCGACGGACAGGTTGCGGTCATCACGCCGATCGGCGTCGACCACGAGCGCTACCTCGGCGACCGACCCGAGATCATCGCGGTCGAGAAGGCCGGCATCATCAAGCCCGGCTCGCACGTCGTCGTCGCGCAGCAGGAGGACGCCGTCATGGACGTCCTGATGCGGCGCGCGGTCGACGTCGGCGCGATCGCCCTGCGCGAGGGTGTCGACTTCGGCGTCAACCACCGCACCACGGCCGTCGGCGGCCAGCAGATCGACCTGCAGGGCGTCGCCTCGGCCTACTCCGACATCTTCTTGCCGTTGCACGGTGCCCATCAGGCCCACAACGCGGCGTACGCGTTGGCGGCCGTCGAGGCGTTCACCGGCACCAAGGAGCTCGACCCGGACCTCGTGCGCGAGGCGTTCGCCCAGGTCACCTCGCCCGGCCGGCTCGAGGTCGTACGCCGCAGCCCGACCGTGCTGCTCGACGCGGCGCACAACCCGCACGGCGCGCAGGCGACCGTCGAGGCGATCCAGGACGCGTTCACGTTCAGCCCGCTGATCGGGGTCGTGGGGGTCATGGCCGACAAGGACGTCGAGGAGATGCTGCGCCGGTTCGAGCCGGTGATGGCCGAGATCGTGTGCACCCAGAACAGCACGCCGCGATCGATGCCTGCGGCCGAGCTGGCCGAGCTGGCCGGCGACATCTTCGGTGACGAGCGCGTCATCCTCGTGCCTCGGCTCGACGATGCGATCGAGCGGGCCGTCGGCATGGCCGACTCCGCCGAGAGCAACGATGATGCGATCGGCAGCGGCGGTGTGCTGATCACCGGATCTGTCATCACGGTCGGTGAGGCGCGGGTGCTGTTCGGCGGCACGCCGTCGTGAACGGGCCGCGCGCATGAGGGGAATGTGTGCCGCGATGCTGCTGCTCGAAGCGGTCATCCTGGCGCTGGCGGTGCCGGTCATGATCTCGGTCGAGGACGTCAGCACGCCGTTGGCGCTCACCTCAGGGCTCGGACTCGCGGTGTTGTGCCTCCTGACGGCCGGAGCGTTGCGCCGTCCTCAGGCGTACCTCGTGGGTCACGCGATCCAGCTCGGCGCGATCGCTCTCGGTTTCCTCGTCACGGCGATGTTCTTCGTCGGCGCGATGTTCGCGGCACTCTGGTTCGGGGCGTTCTTCCTCGGCAAGCGCATCGAGGAGGACAAGGCCCGCTGGGCCCGCGAGGCTCGCGAGAGCTGAGGGGTGTGCGGCACGGCTCTGCGGGCTAGTGTCGGGTGCATGGTGCGCGTGCTGGCGGTTGCCGACGAGGAGGTCCCCGCGATGGAGTCGCGGGTGCGCGATCTGCGCGTCGACCTCGTGCTGGCCGCCGGTGACCTGCCTTGGGCATACCTGGAGTCACTCGTCTCGCTGGTCGACGCTCCGGCCGCGTACGTGCCGGGCAACCACGATCCGAGCACGGCCCGTGGCAAAGGGCCCCGCGGCCTGGTCGACCTTGACGAACGCGTGCTCACGATCGGCGGCCTGCGCATTGCCGGGCTGGGCGGCTGTGTCCGCTACAACGAGGGGCCACATCAATACACGCAGGATCAGTACGATCGACGGGCCCGGCAGCTGCTCAAGGGTGCCCGCAAGGCCGGTCAGGTCGACGTGCTCCTGACCCACGCGCCTCCGTTCGGCCTCGGCGACGAGCCGGACCCATGCCACGTCGGCATCTCCGCCCTGCACGGCGTCCTCGAGACGCTGCAGCCGGCCTGGCACCTGCACGGCCACATCCACCCGTACGGCATGCACAAGCCGGATCGAGAGGTCGGGCGCACGACGGTCCGCAACGTGATCCCGTGGCAGATCATCGAGATCGCGCCGGCCTCGACCCCTGCGGTTGCCGGCACGGGACGGCGGGCTTGAGATGGTCGGCAGCTCAGGATCGCCGCGGGTCGACGCCGAGAGCGACTTCATGCGCGCGCGGCGCCATCAGGTGCTGTCCGGGCTGGCGGCGCGGCTGCGCAACGACACCGACGACGTGGTCCAGTCGATGTCGTTCGACGATGTCGTCGAAGCGCTCGGGCGCAAGGCCGAGAACTACCTCGGCGCCAAGGTCATCCCGCTCGACGCCATCGTGGGATCGGTCGACAAGGTGCGCGACTTCGATCGGCGTTTCCGGCCGACCTCGGCGGTCAGCAGGCAGCGCTGGGAACGACTCGCCCGGGCCAGCCGCAGTGGAGAGGTCATCCCGCCGATCGAGGTCTACCAGATCGGCGACTACTACTTCGTCCGCGACGGGCACCACCGCGTCTCGGTCGCCCGCAGCCTCGGCATCGACCTGATCGAGGCCAAGGTGACGGCGATCGACACGTTCCTGACGCCGGTCGGCATCGGTGCTCGCGCCGACCTCGAGCTCAAGTACTGGCGACGGCTCATGCTCGAGCGTGTCCCGTTCACGGGGGAGGCGCGGGCGGCGGTCGCGGTCGACGAGCCGTTCGACTACGGAGTCATCGCCGAGACCGTCGAGGCGTGGGCGGCGCGCATGATGCACGCCGAGGGCGCCTACATGGACAAGGCGACGATGGCGAACCGCTGGTACGCCGAGGAGTTCAAGCCCGTCGTCGAGATGATCGAGGACGCCGGGGTCCGCGGCAAGGACGAGCGGCCGGCCGAGGCGTACCTCCGGGTGGCGTGTGAGCGCTACCGGCTGATCCGCGAGCACGAGTGGAATGCCGAGGTCATGGGCGCCGTCACCAGCAAAGGCAAAAAGCGTCGCTGAGTGTGACCTTCGCGTCGCGAATCGCCGCTCGTGGGCGACCCGAACGTCACCCCCAGCGCGGTGCGGCTCAGAGCCCGACGGTGAGGTTGTCCCCGGTCGACGGGTCGAACAGGTGCATCTTGTCGGTGTCGATGAACAAGGTGGCGTCGTCGTCCTCGGTGACCTTGCTGTCGGAGTCGAGCGAGACGACCAGCTGCGTGCGCAGCGAGTCGCTGTCGGCTTCGCGGGCCAGCTCCTTGAGCTGGTCCTGCACCTTGGCCTCGGCCTCATAGGGCACGTACGCGTACTGCTGGTCGCCCAGCCACTCGCGTACGTCGATGTGCGCCTTGAAGGTCTGGGCCGTGTCGACGTTGCCGCCCTGGATCACCGAGACGTCCTCGAAGTGCTCGGGCCGGATGCCGGCCATCAGCAGTCCCTTGCCGGCGGTCTTCTCGGCCTTGGCGGCGGGGATCCTGAACGTGCCGAACGGCAGTGTGACCTGGTCGCCCTCGACCGTGGCTGGGCAGGAAGTTCATGGGCGGCGAGCCGATGAAGCCGGCGACGAAGAGGTTGACGGGCTGCTCGTAGAGCTCGCGCGGGGTGGCGAGCTGCTGCAGGATGCCGCGCTTCATGACGGCGACCCGGTCGCCCAGCGTCATGGCCTCGGTCTGGTCGTGCGTGACGTAGACCGTCGTGATGCCGAGCCGCTTCTGCAGGCGGGCGATCTCGGTGCGCATCTGGCCGCGGAGCTTGGCGTCGAGGTTGGACAGCGGCTCGTCGAACAAGAACGCCTTGGCCTCGCGCACGATGGCGCGGCCCATGGCGACGCGCTGGCGCTGGCCGCCCGACAGGTTGCCGGGCTTGCGCTGCAGGTGCTCGTCGAGGTCCAGCGTCTTGCTGGCGTCGCGCACCTTCTCGTCAACCTCCCTGTTGCTCATCTTGGCGAGGCGGAGCGGGAACGCGATGTTCTCGTAGACCGTGAGGTGCGGGTAGAGCGCGTAGTTCTGGAAGACCATCGACAGGTTGCGGTCGCGGGGCGCCAGGTCGTTGACCCGGTCACCGCCGATCAGCATGTCGCCTGACGTGATGTCCTCGAGGCCGACGATCATCCGCAGCAGCGTCGACTTCCCGCAGCCCGACGGGCCGACCAGGATCATGAACTCGCCGTCGGCGACATCGATGCTGACGTCGTTGACGGCGGGGAAGCCGTCGCCGTACTTCTTGACGATGTTTTTCATCTCAATGGCAGCCATGGATCAACCCTTCACTGCGCCGGCGGTCAGGCCGGCGACGATCTTGCGCTGGAAGAACAGGACGAGGACGACGATCGGGACCGTGGCGACGACGGCGCCCGCCGCCAGCAGGGACGCCGGCCGGTTGAACGGATCGGCACCGACGAAGAACGACAGGGCGGCAGGGATGGGACGCGCGCGTTCGGTCGAGGTGAGCGAGATGCCGAAGACGAAGTCGTTCCACGCGAAGAAGAACGTCAGGATCGCCGCGGTGAACACGCCGGGAGCCGCGAGCGGCACGATGACCTTGCGGAACGCCTGCCACGCGGTGGCGCCGTCGACCTGGGCGGCCTGCTCCATCTCCCACGGGATCTCGCGGAAGAACGCCGACAGGGTCCAGATCGCCAGCGGCAGCGTGAACGACATGTAGGGGATGATCAGCCCCAGCCAGGTGTCGTAGAGGTGGAACGTGCGCCACATGTCGAACAGCGGGCCCACCAACGAGACGACCGGGAACATCGCGATCACCAGAGCCGTGGTCAGCACGAACTTCTTGCCCTTGAACTCCAAGCGGGCAATCGCGTACGCCGCGAGGGTCGCGATGACGACCGACAGCAGCGTGGCGATCAGCGAGATGCCGATCGAGTTGAAGATGGCGTGCCTGAACTGGCCGTTGTCCAGGACATCCTTGTAGTTCTGCCAGCCCGCTCCGCCGCCGTCGGACGGGAAGAAGCCAGGGCTGCCGTTGGTGACCGCCGCCTGCGACTTGAACGACAGGGAGATGATCCACACGACGGGCAACAGGCACCAGGCCAGGATCACGGCTACGCCGAGAGCGGTGCCGATCCTGGACTTCACGTCGGTCTGCATGTCAGCTCTCCTGCCGTGCGTCGGCGAGATCGACCCTGAAGAGCTTGACGATCACGAAGGCGACGACCAGCACCGACAGGAAAAGCAGCACCGAGAGGGCTGAGCCGATGCCCAGCTGGAACTGCTCGATCACCTGTCTGTAGGTCAGGAACGAGATCGACTCGGTCTTGTTGGCACCGGCCGTCATCACGAAGATGTTGTCGAAGATCCGGTAGGCGTCGAGCGCACGGAACAGCACCGCGACCATGATCGCCGCCCGCATGTTGGGCAGGATGACCTTGTAGAGCCGCTGCCACCACGTGGCCCCGTCGACCTTGGCGGCCTCGAGCATGTCGCCGGACACCTGTGCGAGTCCGGCCAGCAGGAGCAGCGACATGAACGGCGTGGTCTTCCAGATCTCAGACGCCATGATCGCGATGAGCGATGAGTTGCGCTCCGCGAACCAGTTGAAGTCGGTGTCGATGAACGGCAACCAGCTGTTGACGAAGCCGTTCTGGTAGGAGAACGCGAACTGCCAGGCGAAACCGGAGACCACGGTGATGACGCCGTAGGGGATGAGGATCGATGTGCGGATGACGCCGCGGGCGAAGATGACCTTGTGCATGACCATCGCGAACGCAAAGCCGATGACGAGCTCGAACGCGACTGTGACGATCATGATGAAGACTGTCGTCAAGGTGTCGCGCCAGAACAGTCCGTCGCCGAGCGCCGTGGCGTAGTTCTGGAAGCCCACGAAATTTTTGTCGTCAGGAGCCGTCAGCGAGTAGTCGAACATCGACAGGTAGAGCGCCCGCAGCATCGGGAATGCGGTCACCAGCAGCATCAGCACCAGGGCCGGTGCCACCAGCTTGCGCGCCAGGTTGTTCTCCGCCCGGGTCCGGTCGGAGTCGGGTGGCCTGGGCGCTGTGTCGGGGTCGTCAGCCGCGGTCTGTACGTACGTACTCACAGCAACGCCTTTCCCTTGAGGATTGCCGTCAGGAATGCGGCGGACTTCTTGGGTGTGCCCGGTCCGACCGAGTTGGGTGAGTGCCATCTCGACTGGATCGCGCTGGAGATCTGGCTGTAGTACGCACTCTTGGGTCGCGGTCCACCCTCGTCGACGCTCTGGCTGAACAGCGTGAGCAGGTCGGCGGGGTAGGCCTTCTTGAGCGCGTCGGAGTCGTACACCGACTGGCGTGACGGCATCAGGCCCTCGTTGACCGCCAGAGCGGTCTGCGCGTCGGCGTTCGTCACGCAGACGGCGGCCTCCTGGGCGAAGTCGAGGTGCTTGGAGTAGGCCCCGACCCCGATGTCGATGCCTCCGATCGGGGGCTTGGACTCCTCGCCCTCGACGGTCTGGGGGTAGCGGACCCAGCCGAGGTCCTCGAACCCCTGCTTGTCGGCCGGACCGCCGGGTTTGCCGATCAGGCCCTCGTAGTTCTTGTAGACGAACGTCCAGTTGGTCATGAACTCGCCGACGCCCTCAGCGGGGAACATCGAACCGAGGCTGGTGCCCTCGTTCGACGTGGAGAAGTCGGGCTGCGCCGCCTTGGAGCGAGCGAGCTTGCGGATGACTGCTGCCGCGTCCTTGCCGGCGGCCGAGTTGATCGTGACCTTGGCGTCGCGACCCTTCTCGACTGTCGCCGGGTCGAGGATGTTGCCGCCGGCACCCTGGATCAGCGCGTTGATCCACACGACGTAGGCCTCGTACTTGTTGGCCTGGACGCCCACCGTGCCGCCGTTGTCGGCAGCGGCCTCGATCACCTGGTCCCACGTGACGGGCTGGGTCATGTCGAGGCCGGCCTTCTCGGCGAGCGAGCGGCGGTACCAGAGCACCTGGGTGTTGGCCCACTGCGGAGCCGCGACGACCTGGTCTTCCCACTGGACGGTCTCGGCGGCGCCCTTGAGGACGTCGTCGTCGAGCACCTGGTCGGCCTGCGCACCCTTGAACGGTGCGAGCCACTTGGCGTTGGCGAACTCCGGGACGAACACCGGGTCAAGGCTCATCAGGTCTGTCGAGCTGTCCTTGGCCGCGAGGCGGCGGGCGAGCTGCGTCCGCTGGTCGGTCGCGCTGGCTGGGAGCAGCTGGATCTTGATGGTGTAGTCGTCGGTGCTGCAGTCCTTGGCCAGCTTGTTGAGCGTGACCTGGCCGTCAGGGTTGATGTACCAGTTGAGCGTCGCCTTGCCACCGCTGCCACCACCGCAAGCGGCAAGGACACTCGCGGACAGCGTCGCCGCGGCGATGCCTGCGACGACTCGACGAATCCGACGTACGGCCATTGCTCCCCCTGCCACGTCCCCTCAGCTGGCCGCACACGTGATGCGGGTCACAGGGACGAATCGAACCTAACGGCGATGGCCGGAGGAGCGCAACCGCGCATCTTCAGGGCCGGAGCCACACCGTCTCGTCGGTGCGAAGCGGTGCTCGGTCGGGTCGGGGCAGGCTGCCTGCGAGCACGGCCATTCCGTCCGGAAGGGGCACCTCGGTTCTGCTGAGATTCGCCAGAATGATCACCGCGCCCTTGGCGGACTCGACCGTGAACGCCAGGACGTCGTCGGCGAACCCGTCGAGCCAGGTCAGCGTGCCGCGACCCAGCCGGAGCTCGCGCCGCAGCCGAAGCAGCTCCCGGTAGAGCGCGAGCGTCGAGTCGGGGTCGACCCGCTGCCGGTCGGCGGCGAGCAGGCCGTACTCGACCGGCTGGGGCAGCCAGGACTCGTCGCCGGGTCCGAAACCGTACGACGGCACGCCACCCTCCCACGGGATCGGCACGCGGCAGCCGTCTCGGCCCGTGGAGGCGCCGTTCGTACGCGCGAAGGTCGGGTCCTGACGCGCCTCGTCTGGCAGCTGGGTGGCCTCCGGGAGGCCCAGCTCCTCGCCCTGGAAAAGGTAAGCAGACCCGGGCAGCGCCAGCATCACGGCAGTCGCGGCGCGGGCTCGGCGGAGTCCGAGTGCGGCGTCGGGTTGAGGATCGTCAGGGCCGATGCCCTCGATCTTCTGGAGGCCTGGCGACTGCGGGTAGCCGAGCCTGGTGGCATGGCGTACGACGTCGTGGTTGGACAGCACCCAGGTCTGGGGCGCGCCGACGGCCTCCGCCTGGGCGAGTGAGTGGGTGATCGTCGCGCGTTGATCCGCGGCCAGCCATGGGGTCATGAGGTACTCGAAGTTGAACGACTGGTGGAGCTCGTCCTGGCGGACGTACTGCGCGAGGGCCTCGGCCGGCAGGACCCACGCCTCGGCGCACAGGATGCGGTCGGCGTCCTCGCCCTCGGCCGCGTACGAGTCGGTGAGCCGGCGCCAGCTGCGATAGATCTCGTGGACGCCGGGCTGGTCCCACATGGGTGCCAGCGCGGTCGCGTCGGCATGTCGATCGTGGCTGAGGTCCGCGTCGGGCAGTCCGTCGGCCTTGACCAGGCCGTGTGCGACGTCGATCCGGAACCCGTCGACACCGCGGTCGAGCCAGAATCGCAAGACGTCCTCGAGCTCGGTCCGCACCTCGGGGTTGGTCCAGTCGAAGTCGGGCTGGGTCGTGTCGAACAGGTGCAGGTACCACTGGCCCGGTGACCCGTCGGGCTCGGTGATGCGGGTCCACGCGGGACCCCCGAACAGGCTCTGCCAGTTGTTGGGCGCCTGATCGCCGCCGTCACGGCCGTCGCGGAAGATGTAGCGAGCCCGCTCCGGGCTCCCGGCAGGCGACGCGAGCGCTTCGATGAACCACGGGTGCTCGTCGGACGAGTGGTTGGGGACGATGTCGACGATGACCCGTAGCCCGAGCTCATGCGCCCGGGCCGCGAGCTGGTCGAAGGCGGCGAGGTCACCGAAGACCGGGTCCACGTCGCGATAGTCGGCGACGTCGTACCCGGCGTCGTGCTGGGGTGAGGTGTAGAACGGCGAGAGCCAGACGGCGTCGACACCCAGGTCGGCAAGGTGGGGGAGCCTGGCCGTGATCCCGGGCAGGTCGCCGATCCCGTCGCCGTTCGAGTCGGCCCACGACCGCGGATAGACCTGGTAGATCACCGCGTCACGCCACCACTGCTCGCCTGAGCCCGCCATGTTCGTCTCCCTCCGGGCGCCGGACCGGCGCCGCACCCAAACGTACGCAGGGTCCCGAACGGGCGTCCACGTCGGGCGTACGACTGCGCAGGATAGGTTTTGGCCATGTCGCAACGCACCCTCGTCCTGATCAAGCCCGATGCCGTACGCCGCGGCCTGACCGGCGAGATCCTCTCCCGTTTCGAGTCCAAGGGACTCACGGTCGTCGCGCTGGAGCAGCGCACGATCGACGCCGCCCAGGCCGACGCCCACTACGCCGAGCACGTCGACCAGCCGTGGTACCCGCCGCTGCGCGAGTTCGCAGTCTCCGGGCCGCTGGTCGCTCTCGTCCTCGAGGGCGACGAGGCCATCGCCGTCGTACGCCTGCTCAACGGGGTCACCGACGGGCGGCAGGCCGCGCCCGGCACGATCCGCGGTGACCTGTCGCTGTCCAACCGCGAGAACCTCGTGCACGCGTCGGACTCCGAGGACTCGGCCAAGCGTGAGATCGCCCTCTGGTTTCCTGAGCTGTCATGACCTCGATCGGCGTGCTCGGCACCGGGATCGTCGGCCGTACGTTCGCTGCCCGGCTCGCTGAGCTCGGTGTCGATGTCCTGGTCGGTGCGCGTACGGCGGACTCGGCAAGTCTCGACCCGTTGGCCGCCCTCGGCGTGCGGACCGGGTCGTTCGCCGATGCGGTCGCCCACGCCGATGTCATCGTCAACGCCACGAACGGCCTGCACTCGATCGACGCTCTCGAGAGCGTCGGCGCGGAGGCCCTCGCAGGCAAGATCCTCATCGACGTTTCCAACGAGCTGCAGCCGGTCGAGGGCGGCTTTCCCAAGCCGCTCGCATCAGCCGACGACTCGCTGGGTCAGCGCATCCAGGCGGCGTTCCCGGACCTTTTCGTCGTGAAGTCGCTCAACACCATGAACTGCACCGTCATGGTGGATCCGGCGATCGTCGAAGGCGACCACGTCGTGTTCCTCAGCGGTGATGACGCGGGCGCCAAGGAGCGGGCCCGCGAGCTCCTCGCCACGCTGGGCTGGCGCCCGGCGCAGGTCATCGACCTCGGCGGCATCGACACGGCTGCGGCTGTCGAGATGACGATGTCGCTGTGGATGCGGGTCACGATCGCACGAGGCTCGGGCGCCCCCCGGTTCAACTGGGCCGTCAACTCCGGCTACTAGACGTACGTCGGGGGCCGCAGGTGGTGCTCGACTTCGTGGAACTGGCCTCGTACGTCCTCCGGGAGCCAGATGACGTGGTTGGAGACCGACGCCAGGTCGACATCTTCCTGCAGTGTGAAGACGTCGACGACCTGCCGCGGGAAGTCGCGCTCCCGCTCCTCGAACTCGAGCAGCGAGACGCGGACGGTCACGCCGAACGGGTTGGGGTTGACCAGGCCGATGCCCCAGAACTCACTCGGTATGTCGGTGGCCTTCTGCTCGAGGTCGATCATGACGCTGCGCGTGTCCTTCTCGAGCGCCGGATGGTCCAGCTCCTCGACGGCGGCCAGCTCGACGTGCACGCCGCGGACCTGACGGCTCCCCGGGCCGTCGAACCGCAAGATGTCGCGCAGCGACCCGCCGGCGGGCAGCAACGGTCCGCCGCGGTGGGAGCCGTGCACGGTCTGCGTCACGACGTTGGGCAGCTCTCGGCCGTAGACGTCGAGAGGCGTGAACGCCAACGTCGGTTGGACCGTGACCTCGGTGTGGTTCTCGACCGTCAGGACCTGGTCGGGCCCTCCGTCGGCCGCAACCGGCACGTACGAGAGCGAGAACGGGCGCTGCTGCCGGGGTTTACGTCTCACACACCGAGCCTAGTGGGACCGATCTACCTGCCTTTGCGCTGTCCGGGCGACGCGAACGCAGGTAGGTCGTACTCAGCGGGGACGGAACTTCATGCGTTTGGGCTGCTGGAGCGCCCGCAACGCATGGAGATCGGGCTCGGGACCGGTCCACCCGCAGGCTCGGGCCATCCGGAACAGTTGATCGGCGACTGCGACTTGTTCGTGGCGAATCGCGTACGAGGAGAAGATCAGCAGGCGGTCGCCGCCGATGACGATCTCATTCGCCCGTCGGAGATCGGCATCCCACTGGCGCACAGCGTGGTGAGGGATCCCGTGGATCTCCGCGGACATCCCCAGCGACTCCCACGTGGCGTCGAGGTAGTAGCGACCGTCCTTGCTTCGTACGCGGCGTTGCCTCGTGGGCCGAGGCAGTCCCGCGGCTCGCCACAGTGCGTCGAAGTCGCGTTCGGGCAACGACTGTATGCCGCCAGCGGCATCGAGGATCGACTCGATGATCAGGCCGCGCCTCTTGCAGGGTCCTCGGCGGGTCAGTGCGTCGCGCATCCGGGCGGTGTTGACGAGACCCTGCTGCAGCGCGGCGATGACGGCTGCGCGGGCGTATCGGTCGTTGTCGCACCAGCTCGCTAGGTCGATGACGCTGCGGGCGACTCGGGTGCGCCGTGGTTCTTCCAGTGGATGAACGTCAGCGTTGCTGAGCTCGGTGCTCTCGTGGATCACGAGCCCCTCCCATGAGGGTGCACGACCGCCGGCTGGGATCACGACGTGGATCTGATCGTGCTCGAAGCCATCCATCCCGTGCACTGCCAGCGCGGTCGGCCCGGCAAGAGCCGATCGGGGCGGCGCAGACGCCAGCGCGACCGCCCAGGCTTGTTCGCTGGTGAGTGGACCGTTGTGCGTGACGATCACGCCGCGGCACGGCCTCTGCCACATGCCTCGGGCGACCATGTGACGGACGACGCCCTTGCCGTGTCGGGCGTTCACTTCTGCGACGCGCATGACGGTCTCCACGTGTCACACGCTCGTCTCGAGCACGACGAGTTCGCACCCGCCTGCGTACGTGTTGTGGACTGAGGGCCCGCCGCCCACCTCTGTGGACAGTCACGGATCTTCATGCGTTCTAGCTGCTCACACAACGCAAACGCATGGAGATCGGTCGACCGGCTCGGCGACCCACCTGCGTTTGGGATGCTCGGGCAGCGCAAACGCATGAAGATCGGTCACCCCCCGACGTTTTCGCGCGGTGGCGGGCAGCGCCTAACCTAGAGGTATGTCCGTCGAGTCCGTCTTCCCGCGCTTGGAACCGTTGCTGCCCTCCGTCAGCAAGCCCATTCAGTACGTCGGAGGCGAGCTCAACGCCACCAGCAAGGAGTGGGACTCCGCCAAGGTGCGCTGGACGTTGATGTACCCCGACGCGTACGAGGTGGGGTTGCCCAACCAGGGCGTCCAGATCCTCTACGAAGTCCTCAACGAGCGCGACTGGATCCTGGCCGAGCGCACGTACGCGGTGTTCTCCGACATGGAGAAGGTCATGCGCGAGCACGACATCCCGCAGTTCACGGTCGACGCGCACCGACCGGTCAAGGCCTTCGACCTGTTCGGCATCTCGTTCTCGACCGAGCTCGGCTACACCAACATGCTCACCGCGCTCGACCTGGCCGGCATCCCGCTGCACGCCGTCGACCGCGGCGACGACGACCCGATCGTGATCGCCGGCGGCCACTCGGCGTTCAACCCGGAGCCGATCGCCACGTTCCTCGACGCTGCGGTGCTCGGCGACGGCGAGGAGATCGTGCTGGCGATCAGCGAAGTCGTGCGGGAGTGGAAGGACGAGGGCCGGCCCGGTGGGCGTGACGAGGTCCTGATGCGCCTCGCGAAGTCCGGCGGCGTGTACGTCCCGAAGTTCTACGACGTCAGCTACCTCCCCGACGGTCGCATCCAGCGCGTCGTGCCCAACCGGCCGGGCGTGCCGTGGCGCGTCGCGAAGCACACGCTGATGGACCTCGACTCCTGGCCGTACCCCAAGAACCCGCTGGTCCCGCTCGCGGAGACCGTGCACGAGCGCTTCAGCGTCGAGATCTTCCGCGGCTGCACACGTGGCTGCCGGTTCTGCCAGGCCGGGATGATCACCCGCCCCGTGCGTGAGCGCTCGATCGAGGGCATCGGCGCGATGGTGCAGAACGGTCTCGACAAGACCGGGTTCGAGGAAGTCGGTCTGTTGAGCCTCTCGAGCGCCGACCACAGCGAGATCGGCGAGGTCGCCAAGCAGCTCGGCGATCGCTACGAGGGCACCAACACGTCACTGTCCTTGCCGTCGACCCGCGTCGACGCCTTCAACATCACGTTGGCCAACGAGTTCAGCCGCAACGGCCGACGCTCGGGCCTGACGTTCGCCCCTGAGGGCGGCAGCGAGCGCCTGCGCAAGGTCATCAACAAGATGGTCACCGAGGAGGACCTCATCCGTACGGTCGCCGCGGCATATTCGCACGGCTGGCGTCAGGTCAAGCTCTACTTCATGTGCGGGCTGCCGACCGAGACTGACGAGGACGTCATGCAGATCGGCGAGCTCGCCAAGCGCGTCATCCAGACCGGCCGCGAAGTCTCTGGTCGCAACGACATCCGCTGCACCGTGTCGATCGGCGGGTTCGTGCCCAAGCCGCACACGCCGTTCCAGTGGGCCTCGCAGCTCGATCACGAGACGACCGACGAGCGGCTCAAGAAGCTGCGCGACGAGGTACGCGCCGACCGCAAGTACGGCAAGGCGATCGGCTTCCGCTATCACGACGGCAAGCCCGGCATCATCGAAGGACTCCTGTCCCGCGGCGACCGCCGTGTCGGCCGCGTCATCGAGGCGGTGTGGCGCGACGGTGGCCGTTTCGACGGCTGGAGCGAGCACTTCTCGTACGACCGCTGGGCCGACCAGACCGCCGAGGCGCTGGCCGACGAGCCGGTCGACCTCGACTGGTACACCGTCCGTGAGCGGGAGTACGCCGAGGTGCTGCCGTGGGACCACCTCGACGCCGGTCTCGACCGCGACTGGCTGTGGGAGGACTGGCAGGACTCGCTCAACCCCGACGGGGCGCTTGAGGTCGAGGACTGCCGCTGGACGCCGTGCTTCGACTGCGGCGTGTGCCCGCAGATGGACCTCGAGATCCAGATCGGCCCGACCGGCAAGACGCTGCTGCCGCTCACTGTTGTCTGAGGCGCTCCCGCGCCGGGTGGTCTGGGCGCCTTAGGGCGGCTCAGCCGCAGGTCAGCGCAAAGATAGGGCATGTGTCCGATGTGGGGGACCCACCTTAGAAATCACGATGGAGTCATCGAGATTCAAAGGAGTGGTCACCATGACTGCATCGGACTACGTCGAGTACGCGCTCTACCGTCAGCATGAGCAGGAGATGAACCTGCGCAACGAGCGTCGCCGCGTCGTCCTGGAGCGTCAGGGCGTACGCGCCAAGGCCCACCGAACGCGGGGCCGGGGCGGCCTGCCGTACGTCGTGCGGCATCGGCTGACGGAGCTGTTCTCCGACGCGCCCGCACGTGGCTGACAGCCACCGGGTGGTGAGCGCTGAAGGCGCTGGATTCGTCGGCGGGGGGTGGCACGATGAGCTCGTGCACCTCCCGCCCTCCAGCTCCACGTTGATCGGCCGCGCGCCCGATCTGCGTGAGCTCGATGCGCTCTACGCGCAGGTCGTCGCGGGTGAGCCGCGGGCCGTGGTGATCGCGGGTGAGGCCGGCATCGGCAAGAGCCGGCTGCTCGCCGAGTTCATCGAGCGCTCGGCCGATTCCGCCCGCGTTTTGCGGGGTCAGTGCGTCGACCTCGGAGATGTCGCACCGCCCTACGCGCCGATCACGGCGGTGCTCCGTGAGCTCGTCGCCCAGGTCGGCACCGACCGCGTGCTCGAGGCTGCTGGTCCCGGCTGGGACACGATCGGCGTCCTGCTGCCCGAGCTCGGCGACCATGCTGCGGGCAGGGCCAGCGAGAACCGCCTCCACGAGAGTGTCGCCCTGCTGCTCGAGCACTTTGCCCACGAACGCCCGGTCGTCCTCGTGATCGAGGACCTGCACTGGGCTGACGACGCGACTCTCACGGTGCTGCGCTTCCTGCTCCGCGCAGTGGCGTCGGGCCCGATCATGATCGTCCTGACCTATCGCAGCGACGACGTGCATCGCGGTCATCCGCTGCGGGTCTTCCTGACCGAGGTCGAACGTGGCCGTCGGGCCAAGCGGCTCGAGCTGCGCCGGCTGACTCGGGCGCAGGTGCGCAAGCAGGCACAGTCGATCCTCGGTCGTACGCCCGACTTCGACCTGGTCGAGAGCGTCTTCGAGCGCAGCGAAGGCGTGCCGTTCTTCGTCGAGGAGCTGGTGGGCTGCGAGGACTCGGTCCTGCCCGAGACCCTCCGCGATGTCCTGCTGGCGCGCTATGAACGGCTCGACGACGCGACGCAATACTTCCTCCGCGTCGTCTCGGCGGGCGGTCAGCGTGTCGAGCACGCGCTCGTCGAAGAGGTCTTCGACCGCGACGCCGACCAGCTCGACGCAGCGGCGCGGGCGGCTGTGGTGGCCAACGTCCTGGTCGTCGACGACAGTGCCTACACGTTCCGCCACGCCCTCGTGCGCGAGGCCGTGCACGGTGATCTGCTGCCGGGGGAGCGCACGCGTTTCCACGCTCGATATGCCGAGGCGCTGGCCGGCCGCGAGAAGCCCGGCGACATCACCGAGATCGCCTATCACTGGCACGCAGCCAGCAACCATGCCAAGGCGTTCCCTGCCAAGATCGCGGCGATGCGCAGCGCCTCGCAGGCCTACGCCTATGCCACGGCCGCCCAGATGGGGGAGAGTGCACTCGAGATCTGGGACGCGATCGACGACGCCGAGGCTGTCGCAGGCATGCCGCGCTCGAGGTTGATGGGCAAGGTCGCCGCCTACCTCCACACCGCCGGCGAACCCGAGCGTGCTCTCGCCACGATCACCCTCGCCATATCGATCGGCGACGTCCAGGGCCCTGATCTCGCGCGCCATCTGATGCTCAAGGCGCAGTGCCTGCACAACATCGCCAAGCTCGGCGCGATCCCGTTGCTCAAGGAGGCGCTCGAGCTGGTGCCGCCGGGAGCCGACGAGCTGCTGAGGGCGACGATCCTCTACCGCCTCGCGGCCCGCTACATGATCGAGGGCGCCCAGCCCGAGCGCGGTGGACATGGCCACCCGGGCGCTCGAGATTGCACAGCAGATCGGCGACCCCGAGGCCGCCTCGGTGGCCTCCAACATCCGCGGCGTCGCCCGCGCGCATGGCGGCGACGTCGAGGGCGGTGTCGCCGACCTCGAGCGAGCCAAGGAGCTCGCCCAGGGCAACTCGGACGCGTTGCTGCGGTTCTGGGTCAACTACTCCGACATGCTCAACCTGTTGGGGCGCTACGAGGAGTCGGTGGCGGTCGCCGACGAAGGACTCGACCGATCGCGCGAGCTGGGTGTCGAGCGCAGCTCGGGCGCCATCCTCGCGTCCAACATGATCGACCCGTTGTTCGCGCGGGGCGAGTGGGAACGCGCGAACCGCCTGCTCGACCGGGTGATCGCGTTGTCGCCGCCACTGACGTTCCGGGTCTATCTGCTGCGCGCCAAGGTCTGGTCCACGCTCTGGCGCGGTGAGATCGAGGCGGCCGAGCGGATGTTCAAGCACTGGAGCCCTCACATGGTCGCGCTGGCGGAGGTCGAGGTCCAGACCCGGCTCCAGTACGTCCGGCTCGCCGGCGAGCTCGCCCTCGCCCAGGACGATGCGGCCACTGCTTGGCGCCACTTGTCCCACGTGGTCTCCGCTGAGTTCCACTCCCTGCCGGGGCACGTCGGTCGTGATCTACGCCGAAGCTGCCCGGGCGCTCGCCCGCCTGCGTGCGGACGGCAGCACCGAGGTGGACGTCGACGGCGCCGAGAAGCGGCTCCGCCAGGCGCTTGACACCGACTCGTTCTGGCCCAACGCCAGCCGCTGGGCCACCGTCGTCGATGCCGAGCTCGGTGGCCCGACCCACACCGGCGATGGTGTCGTCGAGTGGCAGCGTGCGATGGAGGGAGTCGAGGTCCTGCCGGCGCAAACCGGTCCCTACATGCTGCTGCGGCTGGCGATGGCCCAGCACACCGCGGGCTCGCGGTCGGACGCCGCGGCCACCATCCAGCGCGCCATCGAGGCCGCTACCGAGCTCGGTGCGGGCTTGACCATTCATCAGGCGCTCGCATTCGCCCAGCGCGCTGGACTGCCGCTCGGCGGGGCGGCCAGCCGGCGCGAGGCAGGATCAGTCGAGCTGACCGCTCGTGAGCAGCAGGTGCTGGCACTGATCGCCGAGGGCCTCACCAACCGGCAGATCGGCGAGCGCCTGTTCATCAGCGTCAAGACCGCGAGCGTGCACGTGTCCGCAATCCTGCGCAAGCTCGGCGCGTCGAGTCGGACCGAGGCGGCGATGATCGCCGAGCGGTCGAACGTCCCCGTCTAGGTATGTCTGAGGTACCTCAGATCTACCTAGGGCGAGAACAGCCCTGGAAGTTAGGGCATCCGTCCGATGTGGACGCGCCACCTCAGCGACGAATGTAGGTGATGTCGAAAGGCACTCCAGAAAGGGAGCCCATCATGATCACCGACTACATCGCACAGGTTGACATCCAGCAGCACGAGACCGAGCTCGTCGAGAAGCTCGAGCGTCGCCGGGCCGTGGCGGAGCGCGTCACCGCACGGCGTTTCAACGGCGATCGTCTGGCGATGATCGCCCACCTGGCTCGTCAGGCACGCGCCACCCGTGCCGTCGCCGCTCGCCCCGTCAGCTGCTGATCTCGCGCGACCCGTGACCGAGGGTGTCCTCGAGCGTCACGGGTCGCGCCACGAACCAGCCGGCGACCGCGATCACGGCGGCCAGTCCCATCAGGGCGACGAGCGGAGCGGTCCACGAGCCTGTGGCATCGTGCAGGACCCCCGCGCCGAATGGTCCGATCCCGGCGATGAGATATCCGGTGCCCTGCGTGAAGGCAGAGAGGGTCGCCGTTCCGGCCGCGGTCCGGGTTCGTTTGCCGATCATGGTCAGCGTCCACGTGAAGGCGCCGCCGCCAACGCCCAGCAGGATCGCCCACAGCCAGGTCACGGTTGTCGGAGCCAGCAGCACCCCGAGCCACCCGCCGGCCGTCGAAGCGGCGAACGCGACCGGCAGGACCGGTCGGTCGCCGACAAGTCTCATGATCCACGGCAGCCCCAGCGTCAGTGGGATGCCCACCGCGCTCAGCAGGCCGAGCATCGTCCCGGCCTTCGCGTCACTCAAGCCCGCGTCAGTCAAGATCTCGGGGAACCAGCCGAACTGGGCGTATGCGCCGGCTGACTGGGAGCCGAACAGCAGCACCATGGCCCAGGCCAGCGGTGAGCGTACGACGTCCCGGATGGCCATCCGGTCCGCCGTCGTCGGGTCGGTACGCACGTCGTGCCGAACGAACGCGAGCCACGGGATCAACGCGATCAACGAGAGAGCCGCCCAGACGCCCAGGCCTCCGCGCCAGCCCCCGAGGGCATCGGCCAGCGGCACCGTCGAGATCGAGCCCAGCGTTGCCCCGGTCATGAGGGCGGCACCGTAGAGCGCGCTCACCAGGGCGAGCCGGTCCGGGAAGTGCACCTTGACCAGCGGCGGCAGGATGATGTTGCCCATCGCCGCGCCGGCCAGCGCGATGACGGTGCACACCAGGAACAGCGCCGTGGTGTCCACAGCGGCCCGCGCGATCAGCCCCACCGTGATCATCACGAGCACCAGAGCGGCCGTACGGTGCAGGCCCAGGCGCGTCACGACGCCGTGGGCGCCGACGCCGAACACCGCGAAGCAGATCACCGGCACCGTCGTGAGGATGCCGCCGACAGCCGTCGAGATGCCCAGGTCGTCGCGCACCGGACCCAGCACGACTCCGAGGCTGCCGACCGCCACGCGCAGGTTGAGGGCCAGCAGCACGATCGCCGCGCCGACCAGCAGGCGCCCGCGGGTGGTCGGCGCGGACGCAGGGGGAGTCACCGTGCCCATCCTGCCCTGTGAGGTCCCGGCCGGGCGGCGCGCGGGTAGCCTCATCGGGTGACCACCCTCGAGGGGACGCCCAACCCCGAAGCCCCCAACCCGCAGCTGCCGATCGTGCAGAAGCTGCGCATCCGTTACGCCAAACGAGGCCGCCTGAGGTTCACGAGCCACCGCGACTTCGCGCGAGCGTTCGAGCGAGCGGTGCGCCGCGCGGGCATACCGATCGGCTTCTCGTCGGGGTTCACGCCGCACCCCAAGATCTCGTACGCCAACGCGTCGCCGACCGGGGCCGCGAGCGAGGCGGAGTACCTCGAGATCGGCATGACCAGACCGTGCGACCCTGCCGAGGTGCGGGCCGCGCTCGACTCGGCTCTGCCGGACGGGCTCGACATCGTCGACGTCATCGAAGCAAGGCCGGGTGCGCTGGCCGAGCGTCTGCAGGCCAGCTCGTGGGAGATCGCGCTGCCTGGCGTCAGCCCCGAGCACGCACAGTCAGCGGTCGCCGCGTTCCTCGCCACCGACGAGGTTCTGATCGAGCGCATGATGAAGCGCGGCCTTCGGACGCTCGACTGCCGCGACGCGGTGCTGGCTCTGTCGGCGCGTTCCGACGAGACCCGCAGCGGCCCATGTGCGATACTGGCTGTGGTTGTACGACACGACACACCGTCAATACGACCAGACGACGTTCTCGCCGGACTCCGATCCAGCGGCGGCCTCACGGTCGAGCAGACGCCCATCGCGACTCGCTTGGCCCAGGGCCCTCTGGACACAGAGACCGGCACGGTGGGCGATCCATTTGCCTTCGACCGCGACGCATCCTGACCGGGTGCCGACCGCGGCGGTGAATGTGGGAGCTGATGTGACAGGCCGAGGAACCCGTCAACACCCCGGCGCGTGGCGCAGGGGTTGACCGAAGGCTTAAGGCCCGCTTGCCGGGCCGCAGACGTGCCCAGACCGATCTCGATCGGCCTCGGGCGAAGGAGAGCAGATGCTCGACGACAACGAAACACCCGCTGAAACCACCACAGAATCCCAACCCGTACGACGCCGGGCCGCCGGCCGCCCCGCCGGACCCCCAGCAGCTGTCAGCTTCTCCGCCCCCGTTGCGCCGCCCAAGGCCAAGGCCAAGGTCGAGGCGCCGAAGGACGAGGCACCGGCCGAGCCGCAGGCCAAGAAGGCGCCCGCCAAGCGCGCGGCCGCCAAGGATCAGTCCGCAGCCGAGGACGAGCCGGTCGACGAGGACAAGGTCGAAGCTCCGGCCAAGAATCCCGCTCGCAAGAAGACCGCCAAGAAGACCGCTGCTGCCAAGGATGACGGCGAAGCGGCCGAGGAGTCTGCACCCGTCTCCGCCACCGCGGCCATGTTCAAGGCGCCCGAGCCCGGCCTTGCGCCCGCTCGCCCCAAGCCCGTCCAGGCCGACTCCGACAACGACTCGGACGACGAGGACGACGACGATCCCGATGCGCCCAAGCGACGCCGCCGCAGTCGCGGAGGCCGCCGTCGCCGCAAGGGCGACAGCGAGGGCGACGAGGCCTCCACCGACAACGACAGCACCGAGGACGACGAGTCCGAGGACGACGGCAACGGCGGCACACGTCGCCGCCGTCGCCGCGCCCGCGCCGGCGAGGGCGCAGACGCCTCGCCCGACGACCCCGAGAACACCGTCGTGCGCGTCCGCAACGGGCGCAGCGCCGAGGACGAGATCACGGGCGTCGCCGGCTCGACGCGCCTCGAGGCCAAGAAGCAGCGCCGTCGCGAGGGCCGCGAGGCCGGCCGTCGCCGCGCCCCGATCGTCTCCGAGGCCGAGTTCCTGGCCCGTCGCGAGTCGGTCAAGCGCGAGATGGTCGTGCGCCAGCGCGATGACTACACGCAGATCGCCGTGATCGAGGACAACGTCCTCGTCGAGCACTACGTCGCCCGCGAGTCGCAGATCTCGATCATCGGCAACGTCTACCTCGGCAAGGTGCAGAACGTCCTGCCGAGCATGGAGGCCGCCTTCGTCGACATCGGGGCCGGCCGCAACGCCGTGCTCTACGCCGGTGAGGTCGACTGGACCGACGCTCGGCAACGGCAAGCAGCGCAAGATCGAGGACGCCCTCAAGCCCGGCCAGACGATCCTCGTGCAGGTCTCCAAGGACCCGATCGGCCAGAAGGGCGCCCGGCTCACGAGCCAGATCAGCCTTCCAGGCCGCTTCCTGGTCCTGGTTCCCGGCGGCCAGACCAGCGGCATCTCCCGCAAGCTGCCCGAGAACGAGCGGGCCCGGCTCAAGACCCTCCTCAAGGAGGTCCTGCCGGACGACACCGGCGTCATCGTGCGCACCGCCGCCGAGGGTGCCACCGAGGAGCAGCTGACCCGCGACGTCACCGCGCTGTCGGCTCGGTGGGAAGTCATCGAGGGCAAGGTGGCGGCCGGCAAGGCGCCCGAGCTGCTCTACTCCGAGCCCGACCTGATGATCAAGGTCGTCCGCGACCTGTTCAACGAGGACTTCCACGGTCTCGTCGTCGAGGGTGACGACGCCTGGGACATGATCAAGGGCTACATCGACCATGTCGCGCCGGACCTCGCCGAGCGGGTCAAGCGCTGGGAGAACGCCGACGGCAAGGACGCCTTCACGGCGTACCGGCTGGACGAGCAGATCCACAAGGCGCTCGACCGCAAGGTCTTCCTGCCGTCGGGCGGTTCGCTCGTGATCGACCGCACCGAGGCGATGACGGTCGTCGACGTCAACACCGGCAAGTACACCGGCTCCGGGGGCAACCTCGAGGAGACCGTCACCAAGAACAACCTCGAGGCGGCCGAAGAGGTCGTGCGTCAGCTCCGGCTGCGCGACATCGGCGGCATCATCGTCGTCGACTTCATCGACATGGTCCTCGAGAGCAACCGCGACCTCGTGCTCCGCCGCCTCGTCGAGTGCCTGGGCCGCGACCGCACGCGTCACCAGGTCGCCGAGGTCACCTCGCTGGGTCTCGTGCAGATGACCCGCAAGCGCATCGGCACGGGCCTGCTCGAGTCGTTCAGCCACGAGTGCGAGCACTGCAACGGGCGCGGCGTCATGATCCAGGAAGCTCCGGTCGAGCCCAAGAAGGACGACGCAGCGCCGTGGCGGCCGTGGCAGCCGCGGTGGTGGCAACGGGCGGCGGTGGCAACGGCGGTGGCCGTGGCGGCAACCAGGGCCGTGGCGGCAACGATTCGAGCCGCAACGAGTCCGGCGGCGACCATGCACCGGACCACAAGCGGGCCGACGACAAGCCGGTCGACAGCAAGCGGGCCGACGACAAGCCGGTCGACAGCAAGCGGGCCGACGACAAGCGGGCCGACGACAAGCCGGCCGACGGCGCCAGCCCGTCGGGCGACTCGCCGAGGGTCGAGCGTACGCCCGAGGTCGAAGCTGCGGCCCCGGCCAAGAAGACCCCACGCAAGCGCGGTTCCGCGTCCAAACCGGCCGGCCCTCCGCCGCCCGTCGAGAACGCTGCAGCGCCCGGCAACGACACGACTTCTGAGCCTTCTGGCCAGGGCGGGGACGACCCCGTTTTGACCAGCGAGGGTCAGGCTCCGTAAACTAGTCCTTCGGTGCGCTCTGCGTGCCGTTCTCGCGCGTCCCGCTCTCCAGCGGTCGTGCCCCCAGAGTTGAAACGAGTGAGGAATCCCGTGGTGTACGCAATCGTCCGCAGTGGCGGCAACCAGCAGAAGGTAGCCGTCGGCGACGTCATCCAGATCGACAAGGTCGCACAGGCCGAGGGCGAGACGCTGTCGCTTCCCGCGGTGCTGTTCGTCGACGGCGACACCGTCACCGCAGACGCGGACTCGCTCGCCAAGATCACGGTGACCGCCGAGGTCCTGGGCCTCTCCAAGGGTCCCAAGATCGTGATCCAGAAGTACAAGAACAAGACCGGCTACAAGAAGCGTCAGGGTCACCGTCAGAAGTACACCCAGGTGAAGATCACCGGGATCAAGAAGTAGGGGACTGAGCACATGGCACACAAAAAGGGCGCAGCCTCCACCAAGAACGGCCGCGATTCCAACTCACAGCGCCTCGGCGTCAAGCGCTTCGGCGGTCAGCTCGTCAACGCCGGCGAGATCATCGTCCGTCAGCGTGGCACGCACTTCCACCCCGGCACCAACGTCGGCCGTGGCGGCGACGACACGCTCTTCGCGCTGTCCGCAGGCGCGGTGGAGTTCGGCCGTCGTCGTGGACGCAAGGTCGTCAACATCGTCCCCGGCGTCCCGGCGGAGTAACACGAGCGAACACTCTCTTTGAAGGGGCAGTCCGCAGCTGCGGGCTGCCCCTTCGTCCCATTTCAAGCCGAAAAAGCGATTTCTGGCCCTGACCGGGCCCACACGAAAGGAGCGGCCGGTGGCTGTCCCCAGCTTCGTCGACAAGGTCACGCTCCATGTCACAGCCGGGTCCGGCGGTGACGGTGTGGCCTCGGTCCACCGCGAGAAGTTCAAGCCGCTCGGTGGTCCCGACGGCGGCAACGGCGGGCACGGCGGCGACGTCATCCTGCGTGTCGGCTGCCGATGTGACGACTCTCATCGACTATCACCACGAGCCCCACCGCAAGGCGACCAACGGCGCACCGGGCGCAGGCAGCAACCGCAGCGGCAGCAATGGTGAGGACCTCGTGCTTCGGGTGCCCGACGGCACCGTCGTCCGCAACGAGCAGGGCGAAGTCCTCTCGGATCTCGTCGGCCCCGGCACCGAGCTCGTCATCGCCGCCGGCGGCCGTGGCGGGCTCGGCAACGCCGCGCTCGCATCCTCCAAGCGCAAGGCCCCCGGCTTCGCGCTCAAGGGCGAGCCCGGCGACGAGCTCGTGTTCACCCTCGAGCTCAAGGTCGTGGCCGACATCGGCCTGGTCGGCTTCCCGAGCGCCGGCAAGTCCAGCCTCATCGCCGCCCTGTCGCGCGCACGGCCCAAGATCGCCGACTACCCGTTCACGACGCTGGTGCCCAACCTCGGCGTCGTCACGGCGGGCTCGACGACATTCACCGTCGCCGACGTGCCCGGACTCATCGAAGGCGCCAGCGAGGGCCGAGGGCTCGGCCACGATTTCCTGCGCCACGTCGAGCGGTGCGCCGCCCTGGTGCACGTCATCGACTGCGCGACGGTCGATCCCGGCCGCGACCCGCTGACCGATCTCGACGTCATCGAGGCAGAGCTCACCAAGTACGCCGAGACGACCGGCAGCGACCTGAGCGACCGGCCCCGTCTCGTGGCGCTCAACAAGACCGACGTCCCGGACGCCCAGGAGATCGCCGAGTTCGTCCGCGCCGATCTCGAGGCACGTGGGCTCGACGTCTTCGACGTGTCGGCGGCCAGCCACGCGGGGCTGCGCGAGCTCTCCTTCGCGATGGCCGAGATCGTGGCGTCTCGCCGTGCGGCCGATCCGGTCGCCGAGGTCACCCGCATCGTGCTGCGGCCCAAGGCCGAGGCAGGCGTCGGACGCGAGTTCACGATCACGCAGCGCGACGGCCAGTGGGTCGTCCGCGGCGACAAGCCCAAGCGCTGGGTACGCCAGACCGACTTCAGCAACGACGAGGCGGTCGGCTTCCTCGCCGACCGGCTCAACCGCCTGGGCGTCGAGGACGAGCTGCTCAAGCTCGGCGCCAAGGCCGGCGACGACGTCATCATCGGCGACGAGAACGACGCCGTCATGTTCGACTTCGATCCCCAGATCCCGGCCGGCGCCGAGGTGCTCGGCCGCCGTGGCGAGGACCTGCGCATCGACCAGTCGGATCGCCGCACCAACGTGCAGCGGCGCGAGGAGCTCGCCGCCCGACGGGCGTACGAGGCCGAGAAGCGCGAAGCGCGCGAAGAGGGTCGCGGCGCCCGACTGGAGCTTCCCCGAGGATGATCCTGACCTGGCTGATGAAGGTCCGGACGGTGAGCTCGCCGACGAGGATCCGCGCTGATGAGCCGGATCGTCGTCAAGGTCGGCTCGTCCTCGCTCAGCTCGGCTGAGGGCGGCCTCGACGGGGAACGGGTCGACGCCCTGGTCGACGCGCTCGCGGCGGGTCGCGCGCGCGGCGACGAGATCGTCCTGGTCAGCTCGGGTGCGATCGCGGCCGGCCTCGCGCCGCTGTCGCTGCCGCGCCGCCCCCGTGACCTGGCGACCCAGCAGGCTGCGGCGAGCGTCGGCCAGGGCGCTCTGATCGCCCGGTACGCCGAGCGGTTCGCCCAGCACGAGCTCGTCGTCGGCCAGGTGCTGCTCACGGCCGACGACGTCACCCGCCGCAGCCACTACCGCAACGCCTACCAGACCTTCGCGCGGCTGCTCGAGCTCGGCGTCGTGCCGATCGTCAACGAGAACGACACCGTGGCGACGAGCGAGATCCGGTTCGGCGACAACGACCGGCTCGCGGCGCTCGTGTCGCATCTCGTCCATGCCGACCTGCTCGTGCTGCTCTCCGACGTCGACGGGCTCTACGACGGTGATCCGCGGCGCGACGGCGCCAGCATCGTCACGGACGTCCATGGCGAGGCCGACATCGCCGAGCTCGACATCGTCCGTCCGAGCGCGTCGGCGATCGGCACCGGTGGCATGGTCACCAAGATCGAGGCCGCCCGCATCGCGACTGGCGCGGGCATCCCGGTCGTCCTGACGTCCGCGCCGCAAGCCGCCGCGGCCCTCGAGGGGCAGTCGGTCGGCACGACGTTCCACCCCACCGGACGCCGTCGCCCCACCCGGCTGCTGTGGCTCGCGCACGCCAGCAACACCAAGGGCGGCGTGCACCTCGATGCCGGTGCGGTGCGGGCCTTGGTCGTTCGCAAGGCCTCGCTGCTCCCCGCCGGCATCACGGGCGTCGACCGGCACGTTCGTGGCCGGCGACCCCGTCGACCTGATCGGGCCCGACGACGTCGTGATCGCTCGCGGCATCGTCAACTACGACAGCGCCGAGCTGCCCAGTCTGCTCGGACGGTCGACGCGCGACCTGGCCGCAGAGCTCGGGGCCGAGTACGAGCGTGAGGTCGTCCACCGCGACGACATGATGGTGATCTGACGATGAGTCCCAGGAGTGCCGCATGAAGGAGCAGGTCCACGCCGCAGCCCGCCGCGCCCGCGTCGCCGCCGCAACGCTGGCGGTGACGCCGCGATCGGGCAAGGACACGGCCCTGACTGCCATGGCAGACGCGCTCGTCGCCGGCACCGACACGATCGTCGCCGCCAACGAGCTCGACGTCGAGACGGCTCGCGCCGGCGGCACGGAGGAGAACGTGATCGACCGGCTGCGCCTCGACCCGGCGCGCGTCGCCGCGTTCGCTGACGGACTCCGCGACATCGCCGCGCTGCCAGACCCGGTCGGCGAGGTCGTACGCGGCTCCACCCTCCCCAACGGCCTGCGCATGCAGCAGATCCGCGTCCCGATGGGCGTCATCGGCATGATCTACGAGGGCCGCCCCAACGTCACCGCCGATGCCGCAGGGATCTGCCTCAAGGCCGGCAGCGCCGTGCTGCTGCGTGGCTCGGCGTCGGCAGCCCGCTCGAACGCCGCGATCATCGAGATCATGCGCAGCGCGCTTGCCGAGGCGGGACTGCCGGCCGACGCGATCCAGATGATCCCCGACCGACGACCGCTCCTCGGCGACGCACCTGATGCAGGCTCGCGGCCTCGTCGACCTCGTCATCCCGCGCGGTGGCGCCGGCCTGATCCGCGCGGTCGTCGAGGACTCGACCGTCCCGGTCATCGAGACCGGCGTCGGGCAACTGCCACGTCTACGTCGACGCCGACGCCGACCTCGACATGGCGCTGGACATCGTCCTCAACTCCAAGACCCATCGCACGAGCGTCTGCAACGCCGCCGAGTCGCTGCTGGTGCACAAGGCCGTCGCCGACGCGTTCCTGCCGCGAGTCGTCGCGGCGCTGCAGGCGGCAGGCGTGACGATCCACGGCGACGAGTCGTTCTGTGCCGTCCAGGCCGACGTCGTGCCGGCGACCGACGACGACTACGCCGCCGAGTACCTCTCGCTCGACATCTCGGCCCGGGTCGTCGACTCGATCGACGAGGCGATCGAGCACATCCGTACGTTCTCCTCAGGGCACACCGAGGCGATCGTCACCTCGTCCCTGGCCGCCTCGGCCCGGTTCACCGCCGGCGTCGACTCCGCGGCAGTCATGGTCAACGCGTCGACCCGCTTCACCGACGGCGGAGAGTTCGGCTTCGGCGCCGAGATCGGCATCTCGACCCAGAAGCTGCACGCGCGTGGCCCGATGGGCCTGACCGAGATGACGACCACGACCTACGTCGTCACCGGCTGACGGGCACGTCCGCTGATACGATTGACGATGGGCCATGTTCTCGAACCTCGTGGCGGCCGAAGAGCCCCTTCGCGACATCGGCATCGACCCCTGGGCAGTCGGCGCCATCGCTCTGGCGATCCTGGTCGTCCTGGTGCTGGCGCTGCTGTCGTTCGGCAAGGGTCGCGAGCACTCCTGAAAGGCATGACCCGCAGCGAGGGCACGGAGCGCCGACGCGTCGGCATCATGGGTGGCACGTTCGACCCGATCCATCACGGCCACCTCGTCGCTGCGAGTGAGGTGCAGTCGTGGTTCGACCTCGACGAGGTCATCTTCGTGCCGACGGGCCAGCCCTGGCAGAAGGCCGATCGCGAGGTCTCGCCGGCCGAGCACCGCTACCTGATGACGGTCATCGCGACGGCCGCCAATCCTCGCTTCGAGGTCAGCCGCGTCGACATCGACCGGGTCGGCCCGACCTACACGATCGACACGTTGCGCGAGCTCACGGCGCTGCACCCCGACGCCGATCTCTACTTCATCACCGGCGCCGACGCCATGGCGGCGCTCCTCACGTGGCAGGACCACGAGGAGCTGTTCAAGCTGGCACACTTCGTCGGCTGTACGCGGCCGGGCCACGAGCTCAACGACTCGTCGCTCGAGGGCCTGCCCAAGGACCGCATCACCCTGGTGGAGATCCCCGCCCTGGCGATCTCGTCGACGGACTGCCGTCAGCGCGTCGAGCGCGGTGAGCCGGTCTGGTACCTCGTGCCCGACGGCGTCGTGCAGTACATCGGCAAGCACGAGCTCTACCGGAAAGAACCTGCATGACCGCGACAGAACGCGCCGTCGAGCTCACGCAGGCAGCGGCCGCCGCGGCCGAGGACAAGCTGGCGCAGGACATCATCGCGTTCGACGTGTCCGAGCTGCTGGCCATCACCGACGTCTTCCTGCTGTGCTCCGCCTCGAGCCCGCGCCAGGTCAGGGCCGTGCAGGACGCCATCGAGGAGCGCATGATCGAGCTCGGCGCCAAGGCCGTACGCCGCGAGGGCGAGCGGGAGGGCCGCTGGGTCCTGCTCGACTTCGCCGACATCGTGGTGCACGTCCAGCACCAGGACGAGCGGGTGTTCTACGCGCTCGAGCGACTGTGGAGCGACTGCCCGGTGGTTCCGCTGTCATGACGACTCGCCAGGTGATCCTCTGGCGCCACGGTCGCACGCAGTGGAACGTCGAGGGACGGGTCCAGGGCCAGAGCGACATCCCGCTCGACGAGGTGGGCAAGGCGCAGGCCAAGGCGGCCGCAGCGCGGCTTGCCGCCCTCAGGCCCGACCGCATCGTCAGCTCGGACCTCGTACGCGCCGCCGACACGGCACGGATCTTGGGTGAGCTGACCGGCACCGAGGTCGAGCTCGATCCACGCCTGCGGGAGCTCAACTTCGGCGAGCGCGAAGGGCTCACGTGGCGGGAGGCGTGGACGACGTTCCCCGACGGCATGCAGGCGTGGGTCGAGGGCGACGAGACCCAGATCCCCGGCAGCGAGACGCACCGGCAGGCGGGGGACCGGTTCGCCGCTGCCCTGCACGACCTGCTCGACGGCCTGCCGCCCGAGGGAGTCATGGTCGTCGTGGCGCACGGAGCCGTCCTCCGTACGGGCGCGTGCGCGTTCCTCGACATCCCCGAGGCGCACTGGGGTACGTTCGGCGGCCTCGGCAACTGCTCGTGGTCGGTGCTCGAGGAGTCGCGCCACAAGGACTGGTCCCAGTGGCGCCTCACGGAGTGGAACGCCGGCACGCTCCCGGAGCCGGTGCTCTCGGACGACGAGTGACCCGGTTTGGGCATGCACGGGGTCAGCGGCTAACATTGGCGAGGCCCAACACACGGGCTGCAGCGGGGCATTGGCGCAGTTGGTAGCGCGCTTCCATGGCATGGAAGAGGTCAGGAGTTCGAATCTCCTATGCTCCACAAGATCACGAGGCTCGAGCGCTCTTGCTCGGGCCTCGTGGCTTGTTTACGGACAGCGATTCGACGAGGAGTGCGCGCAGGTTCTCCCGGTGCTGGTGAGTACGTGGGTGACGCTCGGGCACGAGCGCGCGCGACGGAGTCTCCTACGTCGTTCTGAATGTCCGGTGTCGTGAGCGTCGCGAACGGTTGCGTGCACCCACGCCCTAGGCTGGTCCTCGCCCACGTCGTACCAGGAAGGTCCCGCCACCCGTGCTCGCCCGCATCAGCATCGGCATCGCCGCCATGATGGTCGGAGTGCTCATCGTGGCGGCGTACGTCAACAGTCGCGAGGACGACGCGAGTCTCATTCCGGTTGCCACCGGCGAGAAGGCGCCTGCGGGGCTCGCGCGGTTCTATGACCAGAAGCTGGACTGGGCGCCGTGCGCCGGGTCACTGTGCACCTGGGTGCGGGTTCCGCTGGACTACGACAAGCCGGCGGGGGAGACCATCCGGTTGCGGGTCAAGCTGCGCCCCGCGACGTCGGGCAAGGCCGAAGGACGGATCTTCATCAACCCGGGCGGCCCCGGCGGCTCGGGCGTCGGCTTCGTCAACACGTTTGCCTCGCTGACCTCCGATGAGGTGCTTCGAGACCGCGACATCGTGGGCTTCGACCCGCGCGGCGTCGGGCAGAGCGATCCGGTGACCTGCGAGTCGGACGCGACGTTCGACAAGCTCATAGCCCTCGACCCTGATCCCGACACGCTCAAGCTCGTCGACAAGCTCGGGGACGGTTTCCGCGCGCTGGGCAAGGCCTGCGTCAAGAACTCCGGAGCTCTCGCCTCCCACGTCTCGACGGAAGAGGCGGCCCGTGACCTCGACGTGTTGCGCGCCTTGATGGGGCAGAAGAAGCTCGACTACTACGGAGCCTCGTACGGTACGCAGCTCGGGGCGACGTACGCCGACCTCTTTCCACGGCGCACCGGGGCGATGGTCCTCGACGGGGCCGTCGACCCTTCGCGGAGCAAGGAGCGGCAGGGCTTCGACCAGGCCAAGAGCTTCCAGCGTGAGCTGAAGGCCTACATCGCCTCGTGCATCGAGGGCGGCAACTGCCCGCTGGGCGAGGACCAGAAGGCCGCGAACGACAACATCGTCGAGCTGCTCGCCAGCCTGGAGACGAAGCCGATCAAGACCCGTTTCGACCGCAAGCTGACCGAGGGGGCTGCGATCTACGGCATCGCCTATGCGATGTACCACCCCGACAGCTGGACGGTCCTGACAACGGGTCTCGTCCGGGCCGGGTTCGGCGACGGCAGCATCCTGTTGACGCTGAGCGACCAGTACTACGGGCGACGTCAGGACGGCACCTACCGCGACAACGGTGCGCAGTCGTTCTACGCGATCCGTTGCCTGGACTTCCCCAAGGCACCCGACGACGGGCAGATCGCCAAGCTCCTGCCCGACTATCGCAAGGTGTCACCCGTGTTCGGGGGCGTCATGGCGTGGTCGGCGGCTGAGTGCCAGAACTGGCCGGCCAGGTCGAAGCACCCCCAACGCGCTGTTCGTGCCGAGGGAGCCGGCCCCATTGTCGTGATCGGGTCGACGAGGGATCCCGCAACGCCCTACAAGTGGGCGCGGACGCTCGCCAAGGACCTGTCGTCGGGGATCCTGGTGACCCGCAAGGGCAACGGGCACACGGGCTACGGGGTCGACAACGCGTGCATCGACCGGGTCGTCAATCGCTACCTCGCGTTCCACGAGGAGCCAACCGGACCGGTCACGTGCGATGACACGCAGTGAACATGGCGGGCAGCGGGGGGCGCGACGCGCCGACCCCGGCTCACCGCACACTGGAGTCATGAGGTCTCGTCTGCGACGCGCCGTTTTGGCGACATTCGTCATCGGGCTCGTCCTCACCGGGCTGAGCGCCGTCGTCGCCAAGTCGCCCGAGCAGCGCGACGAGATCCACGCGGCCGACCTGGTGGCGCAGCGGTTCGATGCGTCCCTCCAGCGGTATGTCGCGAAGGCAGCTGCCGAGCTCAAGAGCAAGCGCGACGCGGATCAAGACGGATACCCCGAGCTGTTGAAGCTGGCCAAGGCGAGGATCGCCGGCGCGCCTCGGCTGCGGGCCGACGGCACCACGTCGTACGGCCGGGAGCACAGCGACGACTACCAGGGCGCCGACGATCGCCGGGAAGCCGCGCTGGCGCCCATCACGACCCTCGATGCCTACCTTCGGAGCAGGGCGATCCCCACGTCCAGGTTCATCGCGGCCGGCAAGAAGCTCGTCGCGCTACGCCCCGGCACGCTGCTGGGCGAGGATCCCGTCCTCACTGGCGACCCGCTGCGTGAGCGCGTCCTTCCGGCGTACGAGAAGGCGCGCAAGCGGCTGAAGAAGCTGGACACGCCCAAGGGCTCCGAACTGTTGCAGCTCGACCTCGTGACGTATGCGAACGACATCATCTCGATGACGAAGAAGGGCGCCAAGAAGATCGACGAGCAGAAGGCATTCTACTTCCAGCTCGGCGACCGTCCGGTCGAGCTCTTCCAACGCCTGGCCGTGCTCGAGAAGGGGATCCAGGTGCAGGTCGCGCAGCAGGTCGAAATTGTCTCCGCGATCCAATAACCCACTGCGGCGGCGATCGTTGACCCATGTATGAGACGAGCGTCACGCCGATCCCGGTCGGCGTCGCGCGACATAATGTCTCAGCACGAGGCTTGGGTGTGGTAATTTTCAAGCGCTCGTGTTGCCCAACGACGTAGGGCGCAGAGCGCGACACCGCACGCAGCCTTAAGCACTCCCGTGAACACGCAGAAATGACGAGGAATCGCATGAAGATCCGCAAAGCCACCATGGCACTCGGAACCTTGGTCCTGGCTTCCGGCACGTCGATCGGCTTCGCCGGCAGCGCGAGCGCTGCCCCGGCCAGCTTCGCGACAGCCTCGAGCTGTGTCGACGACAGCGCTGACACCAGCGCCGACACGAACGCCGACACTGACACTGATGCCGACACCAACGCCGATGTCGACTCGACCGACGTCGACGCTGTCGATGCCACCTCGACGGACACGAACGCCACCCAGGTCGACGGTCAACTCGTGACCCTGCATCGAAGGCGTTGCGGTCTCCAGCCCCAACGCGATCAACTCCACCGCCGGTCAGCTCACCACGGGCACCGAGACCGACGGAAGCCTGGTCACCCAGAACCTCGACATCGACGCGGTCGCCTCGACCAACTCGACCGTCACCGACGGTGTCATCGCGACCAGCCAGAACACCGACGGCAGCCTCGCGCTCGGCACTGATGACGACGCTCTCGACATCGACGCGGTCGCGTCGACCAACTCGATCGCGACCGACGTCGGCGCCAACGAGAGCGGCACCATCGCCACCGGCACCGAGACCGATGGCAACCTCGTGACGCAGAACCTCGACATCGACGCGGTCGCCTCGACGAACTCCGCCGCTCTGGACGGTCTCCTCGCGACCAGCACCACAGGCACCGAGACGGACGGCGAAGTCGCCGCGGGCCTCGACCTCGACGCGGTCGCCTCCACCAACTCGGTCGCCACGGACGTTGACGGCACGACCGGTCTGGAAGCTGTCACCGGCACCCAGACCACGGGCGAGCTCGTCACCTCCAACACCGACATCGATGCAGTGGCCTCGACCAACTCGATCGGCATCGAAGGCATCCAGGCCGTGACCAGCACGACCGGCGCGGAGACCGACGGTGAAGTCGCCGCCGGACTCGACGTCGACGCGCTCGCGGCCAACAACTCGGTGGGCGTTGCCGGCATCGAGGCCGTCACGGGCGGTGCGTCGACTGCGGGTGCCGGTGCGACGACCGATGGCGAGCTCATCGAGTCGAACCTGGACATCGACGCCGTCGCCAGTCCCAACTCGGTCGGCGTCGCCGGACTCCTGGCCACTGGCACCGAGACCGATGGCGGCGCGGCCGCCGGCCTCGACCTCGACGCGGTCGCCAGCACCAACGCGATCACGGGCAACACCGACCTCGACGCAGTGGCCACGGCCGGAGCCCTCGACGGACTCCTGACCACGGGCCTGACGGGCACGAGCACGACCGGCGTGCTGAGCGCGACGCAGTTCAAGGCAGCCTCGGACAACTGCGACGACGACGCACTGCCGGACACCGGTGGCTCGAACCTCGGACTGCTGGCAGCCGGCGGAGTTCTCGTCGCTGCGGGCGGCGCGGTCATCTACGGCGCACGTCGCCGCCAGCAGGCCTGAGTTAGACAAGCAACACGAGCCTGACAACTCTGTATCAGACGCTGTCCACGGCTACGCTTCGGCGTAGTTGTGGACAGCGTCTGTCACGTAAGGACACGCAATAGTGGAAGCACCGGAACCATCGCGTCACGCGACGCCCATCCCTTCGCTCGGACGGCGCGCCGTGATCGTCGTCATCGGCGTGGTGTTCGCCCTGCACACCGCGTTGGTGACGATCTGGATCCAGCCGCCCAACCCGTTCCGTGATGCTGTGGGTCCGAAGAACGTGTACTCCTACATCAACAACGATGTCTTCCCGTTCGAGCAGTCCTGGTCGGTCTTCGCGCCGACTCCCCGTCGCGGTGGCGAGAACGTCAAGATCAGGGCCTACTACGGCACTCCCGGCGAGACCGACACACGGGTGACCGAGTGGTTCGACATCACCGCCGATGAGGACAAACGCATCAAGTTCCTCGTCAACCCCTCACGATTCCACTCGGCGACCAGACGACTCGGCGGCAACATCAACTCGACGGTGAGTCAGTTCAACGAGAAGCAACAGCTGATCATCGGCGGCACGCTCATCACGTCGCCGCGCAGCAAGCTCGCGAAGCTGCTGAAGCAGGCCAACACCAAGGGTCTCGTGGGCCTCGCCAACATCAACCAGTACCTCGACAACGACGACATGCTGACCCGCTACGGGACGATGTACGCCAATGCGCGGTGGGGCAAGGGCGTGACGGCGGTGGAGTTCCAGGTCGGCCACCGCTCCGTGCCCAACTACACCAAGCGCAACACCGAGAACTTCCTCGACGTGCCGTTCACCTACTACCGCATCGGCATCCGCAAGGCGATGCCTGGCAACGCCGACGCGCAGGCGGCATTCGACGGCTACGTGCACAAGGCACCTGAGACCACGAAGTCCTCGAAGTCCACGAAGGCCGGTGAATAGTGATGTCGCAGCCTTCCATCGCCTCGCGGGGTCTCGATCTCGTCAATGACTGGTACGACAAGTTCGAGTCATGGCTCCTGACCGACAAGCGCTCGATCTACGGCGCCTCGCTGGCGCGCATCCTCGCGGGCTGCTCGGTGATGGGCATCCTGATCACCAACTTCCGGGTCCGCAACCTGATGTTCGGACCGGGATCGGTGTGGAACAAGCCGAGCCAGGACGGCAACGACATGTACTGGCCGCCGCGCCTCATCGTCAGTCACATGGGCAACACGACGTTCCTGTTCTACTACCTGTTGGTCATCTTCATCGCGTTCTTGTTCGTGCTCGGCTGGCACACCCGGGTCGTCGGCATCCTCATGCTGATCGGGCACGTCTCGATCATCGAGCGGATCCCGGTCCTCGGCGACCAGGGCGACAACATCCTGCGCGTCGGGATCTTCCTGATCCTGTTCATGAACACCAGTGAGCACTGGTCGCTCGACGCTCGCAGACGAGCCCGGACTCAGTCCGAACCGATGGGCCGAGGAGGCGGCAGCCTCGTGGCTGCCGTCAAGAACGCCTACAACGGCCACCGCGTGCTTCCGCTGTGGTTCACCAACGGCGTCCACAACGTCGTGCTCATCGCGCTGGCGTGGCAGCTCATCATGATCTACTTCTCGGCCGGCTGGTTCAAGGCACAGGGGTCGCTCTGGTATCACGGCACGGCGCTCTACTACCCCCTGCAACTCCAGGAGTACAAGCCGTTCCCGTTCCTCACTGACGCGTTCACCCACGTCGGCGTGATGGTCGGACTGTCGACATACGTCGCCATGTGCGTGCAGATCGGTTTCGGGTTCGCGCTGCTGCACCCGATCGCGCGACGCGTTGCGATCTTCTGCGCGATCATGTTCCACCTGTCGATCGCGGTCCTCATGGCACTGCCGTGGTTCTCGCTGTCGATGATCGCGTTCGATGCGATCTTCGTGAGCACGTCGACGTTCATCTTGTTCGACCGGTGGATCCGCGACAAGCTGCGACCCGTCGCCGATCTGTTCTTCGACGTCACCGACCCGATCGTCGACAAGCTGCCGGGACGCCCCAAGCAACCCAGTCTGGTCTCGCGCAGCGCCGACTAGGCTGCCGTGGCGGCCACGCGGCGGCCTGACAGCACCAGCGCGATGACCGGCAGGGTCAGGACGGCTGCGGCCGCGTTGAGGGTGCCGTAGCCGCTCAGCGCGACCACGATGCCTGCGAGCAGGCCGCCGAGGGCACCGGACAGGTTCATCACCAGGTCGGAGAATCCCTGGACGACCGGGCGGTTCTGGACGGCGAGCGACGCGGTGAGCTTGGCCGCACCGGCGATGACCGATGCGGACCAGCCGACGCCGAGCAGTACGAGGCCGATCGTGATCTGGACGTCCGAGTGGCCTGACGTGCCGGCGACCGCGACCGCGACCAACAGGATCGACTGGCCGAGCAGGATCGTCCGGTCGGCGCCCCAGCTGTCGCTGAGCCAACCCACGAGGGGCGACAGCGCGAACATGCCGGCGATGTGCAGGCTGATCGTCAGGCCGATGACCGAAAGGGCCGAGCCGTGGTCCTCCATGTGGACCGAGGTCAGCGCCATGACCGCGACCATGACGGCGTGCGACGAACCGATCGCCCAGATCGCCGTGAACGTACGTCCGCGGATGTGGGGGAGCGCGGCGCGCATGCCGCGGGCCGCCGGTGCTGCGTCGGCTGCGTGGACGAGCGGATCGGGGCGCAGCAGGATGAACGTCAGGGCGCCGGCGAGCGCGAAGCCGGCCGCCGAGAACACCACGGGACCCGCGAGATCGGGGAGCCCCAGCTGGTCGGCGAACGTCGCGCCCGGACCGGTGAGGTTGGGGCCGACGACCGCTCCGACCGTTGTGGACCACACCACGAGCGACAGGGCGCGACCGATCTGGCCCGGGGCCGCACGGTCGACGGCAGCGAAGCGTGACTGCAGGTTGGCCGCGGTGCTCGCGCCGAACAGCGTCAGGCCGGCCAGGATGACCCACAGCGACTCCAGCTCGGCGCCGAGGACCACGATGGCGGCGCCGAGCGCTCCACTCAGCCAGCCGAGGGTGAGGGCCGGGCGGCGGCCGGTGCGGGCGGCGATCGAGGAGAGCGGGATCGTGAAGGCGGCAGCCCCGAGGGTCAGCATCACGACCGCCATGCCGGCCCAGCCGGAGGAGCCGCTGACGTCCTTGACGAGGATCGCACCGACCGCCAGCCCGGCGCCGTTGCCGACCCCGCCAATGACCTGGACGATCGAGAGAACCCCAACGATCCTCCGCTGGGCTGGGTCAGGAGGTGAAGTCACCCGAGCAATCTAGTGGACGTGGTGTGCTGGTTGAGGTGCGCGCGGCTCACCAGATGATGACGCGGTCTGCCTCGTCCAGCCAGAGGTCGTCGTCGGCCGTGACGCCGAATGCTTCGTAGAAGGCGCCGATGTTGCTGACGACCTGGTTGCACCGGAACTCCGGCGGCGAGTGCGGGTCCACCGTGAGGCGGCGCACCGTCTCGGCCGGACGTACCTTGGACTGCCACGCCTGGGCCCACGAGATGAAGAAGCGCTGGTCGTGGGTCAGACCGTCGATCTCGGTGTCATCGGGGTGGGTGAGCCGGAACGCCTGGTAGGCGATGCCGAGGCCGCCGAGGTCGCCGATGTTCTCCCCGATCGTGAGCGAGCCGTTGACCGTACGATCCTCGGCGCCCTCGGGCGACAGCGCGTCGTACTGGGCGATGAGGGCGGACGTGAGCTTCTCGAAGGACTCGCGGTCCTCGTCGGTCCACCAGTTGCGCAGCGCGCCGGTGCCGTCGTACTGCGAGCCCTGGTCGTCGAAGCCATGGCCGATCTCGTGGCCGATGACCGCGCCGATCGCGCCGTAGTTGACCGCATCGTCGGCATCGGCGTGGAAGAACGGTGGCTGCAGGATCGCGGCGGGGAAGACGATCTCGTTCATCGTCGGGTTGTAGTAGGCGTTGACCGTCTGCGGCGTCATGTACCACTCGTCGCGGTCGATCGGCGAGCCGATCTTGGCGAGCTCGCGGTCGGTGGCCACGGCGATGGCGCGGCGGGCGTTGCCGAGCAGGTCGTCGGGCGCGGTCTCGAGGGCCGAGTAGTCCTTGAACTCGTCGGGATGGCCGATCTTGGGGTTGAACGTGTCGAGCTTCTCGTGCGCCTGCTTCTTGGTCTCGTCGCTCATCCACGGCAGCGCGGAGATGCTCTGCCGGTATGCCTCGAGGAGGTTGTCGATCAGCTCGGTCATCCGCTCCTTGGAGGTGGGCGGGAACTCCGTGCGTACGTAGATCTTGCCGACCGCCTCGCCCATCGCGCCCTCGACGAAGCCGACGCCGCGCTTCCAGCGGGGACGCAGCTCGTCGGTGCCGCTGAGCGTCTTGCCGTAGAACTCGAAGTTGGCGTTGACGAACGCCGACGACAGGTAGGGCGAGGCGCTGTGGACGACCTGCCAGCGCAGCCAGTCCTTCCAGGCGTCGAGCTCGGCCGGGACCAGCAGCGTCTCGAGCCCCTCGAGGTAGGACGGCTGCGCGACCACGATCTCCGCGATCACAGGTGCCGGAATCTTCGCGGCCTCGGACCATGTGGTCCAGTCGAACGACGGGGCGAGCGCCCGCAGACCCTCGAGCGTCTTGAGGTTGTAGGTCTTCTGTGCGTCACGGGACTCGACGCGGTCCCAGTGGAACTTCGCCAGGCGGGTCTCGAGGTCCATGATCCGTTGCGCGCGCGCCGGCGGTGTCGTCGAGCCCGGCGAGGCCGAGCATCGTCGTGAGGTGTCCGACGTACGCCTCGCGGATCGCGGCCGAGCCCTCCTCGCGGTAGTAGGCCTCGTCGGGCAGGCCGATGCCGCCCTGGCCGAGATGCGTCACGTAGCGATCGGGCTGGCCGCTGTCGGGGCCGATGTACATGCCGAAGACGCTGCCGACGCCCTGGCGGTCCAGAGCGCCGAGCGTCGTGATGAAGCCGGCGACGTCGGTGATCGTGTCGACCTGCGCCAGCTCGCCCTCGAGCGGGGAAGCGCCCAGCGCCTCGACGCGGTCCTCGTCCATGAAGCTCGCGTAGAGGTCGCCGATCTTGCGCTGCTCGTCGTCCTCGGGCGCCTTGCTCGCGGTCTCGATGATCTCGCGGACCTTGGCCTCGGCCTCGTCGACGAGCGTCACGAACGAGCCGGCGGTGGCCCGGTCGGGCTTGATCTCGGCAGTGCGCAGCCAGGGTCCGTTGACGTGTCGGAACAGGTCGTCTTGAACGCGGATGGAAGGGTCGAACTGCGTCATGTCGATGCCGTGGGTCACGCCAGTAGGCTACACAAGTGAGCAAGACCCTTCCCGTCCAAATGACCGTGATCCGGACCGAATTCGTGGCGCCGTCGATGCGGCGCGTCGTGTTCGGGGGCGACGGATTCCCGGAGTTCCTGAGCCGTCACCTGGCGCTCAGCGGCTCGTTCACCGACGAGTACGTCAAGCTTGTCTTCCTCGCCGAGGGATACCACGTATCCCGAGCCGTTGGACCTCGACGCGGTGCGCGAGACGATGCCCCACGAGGCGTGGCCGGTGCTGCGGACCTACACGATCCGCTGGGTCGATCCTGCGGCGCAGGAGGTCGCGATCGACTTCGTGGTGCACGGCGACGAAGGCATCGCCGGCCCCTGGGCGGCACGCGCCGAGCCCGGTGACCTCATGCACCTGCGCGGGCCCAACGGGGCGTACGCGCCAGATGTCACAGCGGACTGGCACCTCTTCGTCGGCGACGAGGCGGGCCTGCCGGCGATCTGCGCCGGCCTCGAGGCGTTGCCCGCCGGCGCTAGCGCCGTGGCGTTCGTCGAGGTCGGGGGACCGGACGACGAGATCGCCATCGCGACGGTCGCCGATCTCGAGATTCACTGGCTGCACCGCGGCGATGCCGTCGCTGGCACGACGACGTTGCTCGACGATGCCGTGCGCGCGTGGGACTGGCTCCCGGGCCGCGCACAGGCGTTCATCCACGGCGAGTCCGCGCTGCTCAAGAGCGTTCGACCGTACGTGCTCAACGACCGTGGAGTGGCCCGTGCCGACGTGTCGGTGTCGGCCTATTGGCGGCGCGGCGCGACCGAGGAGGGCTTCCGCCAGTGGAAGTCGGCACAGAAGGACGCGGTCATGCGGCCGGGGGCGTCCTAGAAGCCTGCTGACGGTAACCTCGTCGGGTGACTGAACTCCGCAATGTGGCTGTCGTCCTGGCCGGTGGCACCGGCACGAGGGTCGGCCTGTCGATCCCCAAGCAGCTCATCAAGATCGCCGGCAAGACCATCATCGAGCACACGATTGCGGCGTTCCAGGCGTCCCCGCTGATCGACGAGATCGTGATCCTCATGGCTCCGGGCCACCTGGACCCCGTACGCGCGATCGTCCAGAACGGCGGCTACGGCAAGGTCACCCAGATCGTCGAGGGTGGCGAGACCCGCAATGAGTCGACCAGCCGAGCGCTCGAGGCCCTGGGGTCCGAGGAGTGCAACGTGCTGTTCCACGACGCCGTGCGCCCCTTGGTGTCGCAGACCATCATCGGCGACGTCGTCGCGGCGCTGGCGACGCACGAGGCGGTCGACACCGCGATCCCGTCGGCGGACACCGTCGTGCAGGTGCACGACACCCCCGACGAGACCAACACGATCTCCGACGTCCTCCCGCGTCACCTGCTCCGCCGCGGGCAGACCCCGCAGGCGTTCCGCCTCTCGGTGATCCGCAAGGCGTACGAGCTGGCGTGGCAGGACCCCGACTTCACCGCGACGGACGACTGCACCGTCGTGCTGCGCTATCTGCCCGAGGTGCCGATCGCGGTCGTGCAGGGGCATGAGCGCAACATGAAGGTCACCGAGCCGATCGACGTCTACATCGCCGACAAGCTCTTCCAGCTGCACTCGGCCGACACCCCTGACCAGCTGACCGACGAGCAGTATCGCGCCGCCCTCGAGGGCAAGACGATGGTCGTGTTCGGCGGCTCGTACGGCATCGGCGGCGACATCGCCGAGCTTGCCCGCGGCTTCGGCGCGACGGTGCACGCGTTCTCGCGCTCGTCGACCAACACGCACGTCGATCGCCGTGAGGACATCGCCGCAGCCGCTGCCGCCGTGCTCAAGGAGTCCGACTCGATCGACTTCGTGGTCAACACGGCCGGGGTGCTGGTGATCGAGGACCTCGCCGACACGTCGGAGGAGACGATCTTCGCCGCCACGGAGATCAACTACCTCGCGCCGATCTTCATCGCGCAGGAGTTCTACCCGCACCTCGCGCAGTCGTCGGGCTCGCTGCTGCTGTTCACCTCGTCGTCCTACACGCGCGGTCGTGGCGGCTACTCGCTCTACTCCTCGGCCAAGGCCGCCGTCGTCAACCTCACGCAGGCGCTCGCCGACGAGTGGGCCGGCGAGGTGCGGGTCAACTGCGTCAACCCCGAACGCACGGGCACGCCGATGCGCACCAAGGCGTTCGGCGAGGAGCCCCAAGGCACGCTGCTGAGCTCGATGGAGGTCGCGCGGCAGTCGCTCGACGTGCTGCTGGCCGAGCAGACCGGCCACATCATCGACATCCGGCGCGAGGACGGCCCGGCCGCGGTCGGCGGAGGCTCGTAGGCCGATGGCTGGGGGGCCGGTCGACCCGAATCGGTGGGTCGTCGACTCACCGGCCCTCGGGTCTGGGCTCCAGCCCTCGCGGTTCCGCGGTGACAGGCCGCCCCGCAAGCCACCACGATCGGCGGCGCCGGTTGCCCTGACCATCTCCGGCGGCGGGTTCCGGGCGACGCTCGCCGGTCTCGGCGCGATCCGGCTGCTCGCCGACGCCGGGATGCTGCCCGACCTCCGGTACGTCTCATCGGTCTCGGGCGGTTCGCTGGCGAACGGCCTGCTGGCGTCGCGCTGGTCGGTGCTGCGCGAGGCGGGCTTCACCGGCGCGGCCGTGCAGGAGCACCTGATCGACCCGTTCATCGAGCAGATCTCGTCGCAGTCGCTCATGTGGTCGCTGGTGCGGGGGATCTGGCGCACGATCGGACCGTCGACGCGTACGGATCTGCTCGCCCGGCGCTTCGACGAGTGGTGGTTCGACGGGGTCGAGCTCGAGCAGCTCGACCGCGGGGTGCGCTGGATCGTCAACGCGGCCAACCTGACGACTGGCGTGCGGTTCGGGTTCGAGCGTGACATGGTCGGCGACTACACGATCGGGCACGTGCCGACGGCCGGGACGGGGCTTCGGCTCAGCACCGCCGTGGCCGCATCTGCTGCGGTGCCTGGTGCGTTCGCGCCAGTGGTGCTGAAGTCGCCGGAGTTCCCGGGCGCTGAGCAGGCGCCGGTGCTGATGGACGGCGGGACGTACGACAACACCGGCCTGCAGGCGCTCGACGACAAGGCGTACCGCGACGTGTTCCTCGTGGCGCTCAACGCCGGCGGCCTGCTGCGACCGGGACCGTACGGGCGGCTGCCGGTGATCCGCGACCTGGCACGGGCCAACTCGCTGCTCTATCGCCAGAGCGTCGCCCTGCGGACGACGAGCCTCGTGGCGCAGTTCCAGCGCGGTCGCAAGGCCGGCGCCGGGCCGCTGCCTGCGGATGCTCGCCGGGGTGTGCTGACTGGCCTGGTCACGGCGCTGCCCGATCCTGGGCCTGCGCCACTGAGAGCGTGGCGCGCCGCGTTCCCGGAGGCGCGTGCGTACGACGGTCGCGACCTCGCCCTCGTGCCAACGGTCTTCGACAAGCTCGAGCCGGCGCTGTGCCGGGCCTTGGTGCACCGCGGCTGGTGGACCGTCGGCGCCGCTCTGGCGACGTTCTTCCCGCGCCGCCTCGGCGACTTCGGCGAGTGGGCCGCGCCGGAGGTGTGAAGGGGCACCGATCTCCCTGCGTTTGCGCTGCCACGGCAGCGCAAACGCATCAACATCCGTCACCCCTCAGGGCAGGTTGAGGAAGCGCACGTCTTCGCCGGTGACGAGGACGACTCGGCCGTCGGGCAGGCCGAGTGTGCGGACCAGAGCGGCGTCATCGCCGTACTCCACGGTCCTGACCTTGCTGCTCAGTCGACCATGGGTCACCTTGAGCACGACGAGCTTGACCCGTCCTCCGTGCTGGATCACCGTCAGGGCGGTGTCGCGCAGCGGCAACCAGGTGAAAGACCGGGGATCCTGCGACGCGATGGCGTAGGCGCCGGGATAGCTCTCGACCGCCGTGCGCTTGACGTCTGTGAGGTCCGCAGTGTTGAAGAGGCCGATCTGGGCCCCTGAGCCACCGCCACCATCGCCGATGCCCAGCATCCAGGTGTCGCTCAGCGGGTGCAGGTAATCGCTGTAGCCGGGGATCTTGAGCTTGCCGAGCAGGCGCGGCTTCGCCGGATCTGCGAGGTCGACCGTGAACAGCGGGTCGGTCTCCCGGTACGTCACCAGCACCGCGAGGCCGTCGAACCAGCGGACGCCCTTGAGCTCCTCGTTCCTGCCCAGGCCGTCGAGCCGGCCGATCTCGGTGAGCTCCGTGCCCTCGCGGCGGAACGTGACGACGGAGTTGAAGTTGCCGGTCTCGCGCGACGGGCCCACGGCGACCCGCAGGACGTCGTCGGCCTCGTCGAGCGACCACCGGTCGGCGATCCTGCCCTCGACCTCGCCGGAGGCGACGTGAACCGCGTCGATGCCGTCGAGCGTGAAGTCGTACAGGTGGGTGGTCCCGGTGCCCTTCGGCGGCACGAAGGGTCCCATGCGGCCGTCGACCATGCACCTGCCGCAGTCCCAAGGCATCTGGCCGTCGGCGAGGTAGAGGTGATCTGCCGACTCGTACGCGATGGTGGTCGCGCCGGCGAGCCCGATGGCATGCGGCTTGGTCGGCGCCTTGGCGGTGAACCCGACGATGCTGACGGTGTCGAGACCGGCTGAGTCCGGTGGCACGGCGACGTTGGTGCAGTCGAGCAGCTGCGTCGACCCGTCGCCGGCATCGTACGACGGCAACCAGTCCTTGATCGTCGACTTCTCGACCGCGCGGCGGTTGGCGGTCAGTGCCTGGCGCTCGGTCAGCTTGCCTCCGGGCTGGACGAAGTCGAGCGTCGGCAGTCCGGCTGCGAGGACCAGCCGCACGGTGGACCTGTGCTGTCGGGCGGAGATCACGCGCGAGGAGTACGTCACCGTGGACGTGATCTCGGGGTCGGCCGGATCAGCGAGGGAGACGGCGATGACGCGACTGCCTCGGCGCTCACCGGTCAGCTCGTCCCGGGGGCTGACCGCATCCGTGCCGATCGCCACGACTCCGGAGCCGGACAGCAGGATCTCGCCGTCCTCGAGGCGTGGGAGGTTGAGCGTCGCCCGCTTGACCATCGTGGCGCCAGTCGCGTCGTAGACGACCAGGTCCCGGCCGCGCAGCCGCACGACGAGGTCGCCGTCGGTCTTGACCGTGTCGGGCTCGTCGACGCCGGTCTCCTGCACGTTCGTGCCGGTCTCGCTCGACGTCTGCGAGCGTTGGCCGCCAGACGTACGTTCGGGAGCCGCCTGGTCCGCCATGTCTGCACCAAGGTCTTCCGCCTTGTACGTTTCGCGGCGGTCGCCGAATCCCCAACCCCACGCCGTGACGATGCCCAGCCCGCGGTCGCGGTACGACTCGAGCAGCTGGGCGCAGCTCTGCGCCGGCTCCAGATCGGCCTGGAACGCTGCGGGGCTCGCGTCGCTGCGCGACGCCGAGATGTTGGGACCGGGTCCGTTGCCGACAGCGGCCCCGGCGACGAACGCGCCGACGACCGCCGCCGTTGCGCCCACTGCCAGCACGGTCTGCCTGAGCTTGCGACGCCGAGCGGCTTCGGCCCGGCCGGCAGCCAGGATCGCGTCGACGGGTGGCTTGCCGGTCGGCGCCCCGTCCCAGAGGTCTTCAAGCTTGCTCATGATCGCGCTCCTCGGAGAGTTCGGTGAGGTGGTGGGAGCCGGCCAGGGCAGCGAGCGCGCGCGAGAGGCGGCTCTTGACGGTGCCGGCCGGCACGCTGAGCGCGGCCGCGGTCTGCGCCTCGGTCAGCTGGACGAAGTAGCGCAGCACGACGACGTCGCGCTGCTCCTTGGTCAGCCCGCCGAGGGCCTGGTGGACCGCGTCTGCGAGGACGACCTGGCTGCTCGCATCGTCGACCCGGCCAGCCGGCTCGGCGTCGACGCGGCTGCGCCACCAGCGCGTACGCCTGACGTCGCGCAGCTGGTTGAGCAGCATCCGGTAGACGTACGCATCACGGTTGTCGGCGTCGGTGACGCGCTGCCAGCTGGCGTAGCAGCGGACCAGCGTCTGCTGGGCGAGGTCCTCTGCCTCGTGCGGACTGGCGCCGAGGAAGATCGCGGCGCGCACGAGGTCACGCCACTGCGTGCGCACGAACTCCGCAAAGCTCGCCTCGGACGTCGCGTCCACGCCGCCTCCTCAGATGACCTGTCACCTTACGACGGATCTCGAGGCAGTTCGGTTCCCTGTGGGCTCAGGTTTCGACGGGAGTACGCGGATGCGCTCGCTCCCACCAGCTGCAGCCGAGCATCACGACGGCCGCAAGCAGCCAGCCGGCCAGGATGTCGATGACGTAGTGCTCGCCGGAATAGACGAGCGCAAGGCCCATCAGCAGGGGATAGGCGACCAGCAGCCAACGCCACGGACTGTGCAGGCGACTGATCGCGTAGATCGCGACCAGCATCGCCAGGCCCCCGTGCAGCGACGGCATCGCGGCGACGGGGTTGCCGACCTTGGCCAGCAGGATGTGGAACCCGCCGAGGCCCAGGTCGTCCCAGCCTCGGCCGGTGAGCCGCGGGATGTGGTCGGGGAGGTAGCCCTCCTTGGACGCCAGCCACGGGGGAGCCATCGGGTAGACGATGTAGACGACCAGCGCAGCGAAGTTGATGACCAGATAGCGGCGCATCCAGGGGATCCACGCCTCACGGTTGCGCAGCCACAGCACCACCGCGATCGTCAGCCCGGTCACGAAGTGCGAGAAGTAGACCGTCGTGAGGACCGCGTCGTACCAGCGCGGATCGGTCGAGCTCGTGCACGGCGCCGCACACCACGCGTCCTGCAGGCGGGCGGTGGGGATCTCGCCGCGCCCGAGCCACTCGTCGAAACGGATCGGGAAGGTCCAGTGCACCGACACCGGCAGGAGGTTGTCGGACATGCCGCGGCTGTAGAGATAGAGGATCAGGCCGGCGAAGATCAGCCACCAGTCGCGCACGAACGCCAGATGCGATCGCACCGGCGCCTGGATGTTCCAGACGATCGTCGCGAGCCACAGCCACCCGAACATCTGATAGGGGTCGGTGGGCACGCCGATCAGCACGATCCAGACGCACAGGGCGATGGCGTACGCAGCCATGGCTGGGCCGCGCCACCGCCAGGAGGTCGTGGTCAGCTGATCGGTACGGGTCGTCATGGGCACGCCGTCGGGACTGCGGGCAGGGTACGTGTCTGGGTGGTCACCAACCAGATCGACCTGCCACAGATCGTCGCCACCTTGCGATAGCCGTCACGGAGCAGTGCCTCCGTGCGACCGGGCTCGATGCCCCATGAGTTGAGTCCCGACCAGTTGACGACCCAGGTGGGGTGTTGTGGTGAGGCCATGACCTGCGAGAGCTCGCGCAGGTGCGAGTCCCTCGTGCGTACGGGCAGGCTCCAGAGGTAGATGTAGGGGCTGGACAGGTGTGCCTCGTAGAGGACGTTGGGCTGTCCGAACGCGACGACGCCGGTGTCCCCGGGCTGCCGTGCCTCGCGCAGCCAGGTCCCGACGGTGTGCTGCTGTCCGTTGTCGTCGGGCTGGAAGCCGACCGACCACACCAGGTTGACCATCGTCACCGCCACCGTTGCGACCGCGAGGCGGCGCATCAGGCGTGAGGGCAGGCGGCCGGCCAGGAGCCCGATGCCCAGGCTCGCAGCGGGGACCATCTGGATGAGGTAGTGCGCCCAATAGCTGCCGCCGAACAGGGCGATGACGAGGCTGCACAGCAACGTTGCTGCGGTTGCCAGGAGCAGCGGGTCCTTGCGGCGTACGCCCTGCCACACCGTGAGGACGGTGGCCGCACCCAGCCCGCTGACAGTCCACGTGCCCATCATGACAAGCAGACGCAAAGGTGTCGCATCGCTGGCTGATGACCGGATCACCTCACCGGCCTCGGCCCGGAACCGGATGACGGCATCGAACAGGTCCGACGGCGACGTCCCGCGTGCGTCGGCGCCCAGCACCACCGCTGCGAGCGTGAGCAGGGCGCCCAACGCGCCCCAGGCCAGCACGCGTACGACGACGCCGCGCGACTCGCGCCGCTGCACGGCGGTGGCCAGCGCCAGAGCCAGGGCGAACACGAACGCCTCGATGACGCTCTGCTTGATCGACAGCGCGCCGACCGCCAGCATCCCGCTGCCGATCGCCGCAGGCACGCGCCAAGACGTACGCGTGACGGCGTACAGCGTCAGGGCGATGCTCCATGCGACGAACGGGGCGGCCAGCATCTCACCGTTGACCCGCGCGATCCCGAGCCACTGGGCGACACCGAACACCGCCGCCGCGCCGGCCGCCCACCGAGCAGCGTCTGCGCCGCGGGCGAGCTGCGCGGCCCAGGCAGCGCCGAGCACGGTCAGCACGGACGCAGCGAGACCGAGGAACCGCAACCGTGTCACGCCTCCGGCGAAGTCGTTGAGCCACAGCAGCAGGGGAGGGCGGTCGACCCAGTAGTTGCCGTAGAGCGACGTGCCGCCGTGCCAGTGGTTGCCGACCATGAGGAAGCCGGCCTCGTCGCCGCCGACGTACGTCCGGAACATCACGAGGCGCACGGCGACCAGCACGGCGATGGCAGCGGGGATGACGGCCCGTGCCGGAATGCGGCGACGTGGGGGTGTCGGCACGCCTTAGATCCCGTTGGCGCCGCGGGCCTTCGCGGCGTCCCACTCACGGTCGCGGATGGCCATGACATCTTCACAGGCAGCGATGAAGCGAGCCGTCGCCACGCCCGGCGTCGGATCGCCGAGGTAGTGGTCGACGAGGGCGTCGCGCTGGGCCTTGGTCGGATCGGCGGACAGCTGCTCCCCGACGATCGCGGCGAAGTCGTCGGTCGCCGCCAGCTGGGGCACGACCTGCATCAACCGGCTCGGGGGACAGGCGACGAGCGGTGTGGTCACGAGCAGCGGCTTGCCGGTCGGCAGCCAGTTGAGCGTCACTGCCGAGACATCGGTGACGAGCAGGTCGGCGTCGGCGAACGACTGCTCGAGGGTGACGTCGGTGTCGACCCGGTCGGCCAGCCCGCGCACGACGGCGTCCGCGGCGGCGTACGACGAGCGGATCACGCCGTTGAGTGGGTGCGGGCGGTAGATCACGCGGTATGCCGGCGACAGCGCGCGGACGAGCGCCTCGCCGTGCGTCTCCAGCGAGCCGTACGACACCGACGGCTGCGAGGCCTCCCACGTCGGCGCATAGAGCACGGTCCGCCGGCCGTCGGGGGACGGTGTGCCGCTGACGGCTGCAGCCCCGTCGAGCTGTGGCTGGCCGATCAGGATGCTGCGGGCGGGCGCGTCGTAGAGCATGACGGCCGACGCCGTACGGTCGAGCGCCGCCTGGCCGGCGAGGAAGCACCAGTCGTAGGCCTTGACCTGGTTGGAGACCGAGACGCCCTTGTCACTGTCACCGTGGCCGAGGTAGACGTGCACGAGCGAGGTGAACCGCAGCGACTCGAAATTGACCGGGTCGTGGTTGATGTAGAGCGCGAGCTTGACATCTGACATCGACAGGATCTCGTCGAGCTGGCCGTAGCGCGCGAGCGTCACGCAGTCGAGGCCGGTCTCGTCGCGCACGACCTTGGCGGTGCGGGAGTCCTTGAAGACGCACACGATCGGGTGGACCTCGTCGAGCGACCTCAGCGCGTGATACCAGGGCCGCAGCTGGTAGAGGCTGTCCTGCGGAGTCGGGAAGTAGACCATGACCTGCTGGTCGAACGGTGTGCCGAGCCGCGACTCGTCGGTCAGCTTGTCAGGCATGCCGACGGGCAGGAATCGCGAGCGGCGCAGGCGACCGATCGCCCACAGCTGGAAGCGGCGGACCCAGCCGACGCGCGCCTCAGAGGCCATGATCGGCGAAGGCCTTCCCGTCCGTGAAGTGCGGCGCGAGCTTGTTGTCGTACATGCTGAGCGCCGAGCCGATCGCCATGTGCATGTCGAGGTATTGATACGTCCCGAGCCGGCCGCCGAACAGCACGTCGGTCTCGTTCTTGGCCAGCTCGCGATAGGCCAGCAGCCGCTCGCGGTCCTGTGGCGTGTTGATCGGGTAGTACGGCTCGTCGCTGTGCTCGGCGAAGCGGCTGAACTCACGCATGATGACGGTCTTGTCGGCCGGGTAGTTGCGCTCGGGGTGGAAGTGGCGGAACTCGTGGATGCGGGTGTAGTTGATGTCGGTGTCGGCGTAGTTCATGACCGTCGTGCCCTGGAAGTCGCCGACCGGCAGGATCTCGGTCTCGAAGTCGAGGGTCCGCCATGACAGGTCGCCGTGCGCGAAGTCGAAGTAGCGGTCGACCGGACCCGTGTAGACGATCGGCACCTGGCCGACGGTTGCGGCCTTGTGGTGCGGCTGCGACTCGTCGAAGAAGTCCGCCTCGAGCGTGACCGTGATGTTGGGGTGGTCGGCCATGCGCTCGAGCCACGCGGTGTAGCCGTCGACCGGCAGGCCCTCGTAGGTGTCGGAGAAGTAGCGGTTGTCGTACGTGTAGCGGACCGGCAGGCGGGAGATGATCTCGGCGCTGAGCTCGCGCGGATCGGTCTGCCACTGCTTGGCGGTGTAGCCCTTGATGAACGCCTCGTAGAGCGGTTGCCCGATCAGCGAGATCGCCTTCTCCTCGAAGTTGGCCGGCTCTCCGGTCAGCTGCGACGCCTGGTCGGCGACCCACGCCCGCGCCTCGGCGGGGGTGAAGGCGGACCGGTTGAACTGGTTGATCGTGCCGAGGTTGATCGGCATCGAGAAGACCTCGTCGCGGTACGTCGTGTAGACGCGGTGCTGATACGGCGTGAAGTCGGTGAACTGGTTGACGTAGTCCCAGACCCGCTGGTTGGACGTGTGGAACAGGTGGGCGCCGTAGCGGTGCACCTCGATGCCGGTCTCGGGCTCGATCTCGGTGTAGGCGTTGCCACCCAGTGATCCCTGCGGTCGATGACCTGCACCTGCAGGCCGAGCTCACGGGCACACCGGTCGGCGATCGTCAGCCCGAAGAACCCGGACCCGACGATCAGGAGGTCAGTCGTCATGGGTACCGCCTTTGAGTGGGGCAGGGTGTGCCGGTACGTCTGCAGGATCCATCGGACGCCACGTCTTGTCCCGCCACAGCGCCCGATTGGCCCGGAATCCCCGCGCGAGGTCGCCAAGCCCCTTGAGGGTGTGCTGGACGACCACGAGACGAAACACCTCCTTGGCCAGCGTCAGCGCGGTGCCGATGCCGAAGCCGACGCGGTTGAGCTTGCCGTACTCGGCGAAGTACTTGCCGACGTACGCGCGGTTGCGGATCACGTGGAAGCGGAACAGCGGGCTGCCGTCGTTGAGGTGGCGGATGCCGAGGTTGACCTGCTTCTGCTCGCGCTTGCGCTTGAGCACGAACGCGTCGACGTAGACGACGTCGGTGTGCTGTGCGGCGAGCCACGCGTAGGCGGCGTCGTCCCACGAGATGAAGAAGCGCGGGTCGGGGAGGCCGATCTTGCGGACGACATCGGCGCTGATCAGCATGCCCTCGAACGTGCCGGAGTTGGTCACGGCGTAGCCCTCGCGGCCGAACTGCTTGCCGCTGTAGGGCAACGGCACGCCGAGGAACTCGTTGAACTTGGCCTGCCAGTAGAACGGGGTGCCGTCGAAGTCGTAGCGGCGGCCGTGGATGACTTGGAACCGCTGCATCCAGGGAGCGAACTGCTCGAGCGCGTCGGGCAGGATCTCGACGTCGTCGTCCATGAGCCACACCCAGTCGGCGCCGAGCTCGAGCGCGACCTTGGTGCCCTCGCTGAAGCCGCCGGAGCCGCCCGTGTTGGTCTCGAGCCGGTGGTTGACGAGGAGATCGGTGGGGAAGTCCTTGGCGGCGGCCGCGAGGACGTCCTGCGTGTCATCGGTGCTGGCGTTGTCGACCACGACGATCTTGAAGGGCGGCGTGTCCATCGTCGCCGCGCTGGCCAGGAGCTCCTTGAGGAACGTCGATCGGTTGAACGTCACGATCGCGATCGCGATCTTCCCAGGAGCCGAATTCACCCGGTCAACCTTACCGTGCGTACCAGGCCCTCTCGGGCGCCCGCTGCGGTGGTGGTGAGCAGGGTGACGTTGTCAGGGGTGGCCTCCTTAGGGAGCGGGGGAGCTGGCTACAGCACGACTTCGTCGTCGGAGTCGCTTGGCTCGACGGCGTACGAGGTGCCGCGGTAGTCCGCCCGCTCGGACTCCGAGCGCGCGATGAACGCGTCGATCGACGCAGCGAACGACTCGAGGGTGCGCTGCTCCGGCGGACCGAGCAGGTAGGTCGCCAGCTGGGCGCGGGCGCCGGCCTGTGCGTCGGGCGCCTTCTGCGTCACGACATCGATGAACCCCGCGATGCCGCGACCGTCACGCCCGATCGTCGTGCCCGCGCGGGTCGACGGGTAGTCGGCCCGGAACGTCGCATCGTCGTCGTCGGTGTGGTTGAACACGGCGTACGGCTTCTCGCTGGCGAGGAAGTCGCTGACGACGCTGGAGATGTCGGTGATGAGCGCGGAGGCACGGTTGAACCACTCGTTGATCGAGCCGCCCTTGATGACCCGGTGGTCGACGCCCGTCTGCGCGGCCGCATCGTCGAGGAGCCCGGCGATGCGGGCCAGGACGGCGCGGTACTTGGCGTCGCGCTGGCCCGTGAAGGGGTGGGCCTTGAACACGACGCGCACGGGGGGGTCGGCGGCCAGCAGGGCCTTGACGACCGTGACGCCGACGGCCGACACCGACGAGTACTCCTGGTCGTGGTTGACGCCTTCCCAGGTCGGCGCGTAGAGCACGGTCGGGACGGTCTCGTCGCCCAGCCGTGGCTCGCGGGAGATGCCGTGCACCTGCGGGCGGCCGACGAAACGGTACTGGTCCTCGTGCACCCCGAGCTTGGACCGGCGGTAGCGGTCGGCGCCGGCCTCACCCGCGACCCACAGCTCGTCGTACGCGCGGGAGAACGGGTTGTTGGAGGCGCTCTTGTCGCTGTCGCCGTGTCCGATGAATGCGCTCATGAGCGTCGGCAGCCGCAGCAGGTGGATGTTGTTGCCGGTGTTGGACGGGTAGAGCGCGACGCGCGCCGACGAGAAGTCGAGCATCAGCAGCTCACCGGGATCCTTCAGCTCCAGCGTCGGGATCGAGGTCGACGCGAGCCGGGTGAACAACCGATGGTCGCGCAGCACGATGAACACCCGACGATCGAGGGCCTCGAGGCTCTCGAGCCACGTGTTGATCTGGTAACCGGCCTCCGCCGGCCCGCTCAGGTGAACGACGACCTCGGGCTGGTAGTCGTCGAGGAACTCCTGGATCTGCCGCAGCGGTGCGGTGAACCCGGTGGCCCGCTTCTGCTGCCGCAGGGCCCAGGAGGCGCGGGCGTCAGGGATCGTGATGGTCGCCAGCACGGCGATGGCCACGATGCCGGTGAGCAGGACCAGCAGCCACGGGGCGCCGAACAGCACGGGCGCCAGCACGAGGAGTTGCGTGACGACGACCTCGAGCGCCCGGCGTGGCGGAGCGTCGTGGAGGCGCGGCGAGCCCGGGATGTTGCGGGTCTCCATGGGCTTGAGCGGGCCGACCCGGCGGTACTCCTGGTGCAGAGCTCGGGCGCAGAGCACCAGGACGTACGCGACAGCGACCGCCGCGAACGTGCGCACCGCGTTCTCGCCGTCGATCTGGTCACTCACCACGAGACCCGCGAGGACGCGAAGGATGAATCGCATCGGCATCCCGAACTCGGCCTGGTCCAGGAGCTGGGATGACTGGGACGACCGCACCTCGAACGGAAGCTCGCCGATCACTGACAGCAGCAAGAACGCCAGAGCGCCGATCTCGAGCCCCAGCACGGCGCACAACAGGGCGAGGAAGAGGCAGCCGACCGAGAGCAGGAAGCCGGGGAGCTCCTCGGTCCGGCCCAATCGGGAGAATGTGGCCTGAGCAGCACGAACGGGCGAGACCATGCCGACGAAATTATCACGCGTGTCTGTGGCGTTCTCTGCGGTAACGTCATCGCGTGCCCCGCCCTCGGAGCCTTCGCATCCCTGCCGCGATCGCACATCCCGTGCGTCTGTTGCCTCTGACGTTCCTGACGCTGATCCTGATCGGCACGATCCTCCTGCTGCTGCCGTTCGCCCGGTCCGGCGACGGCTCCGCGGGCTTCATGCCGGCGTTCTTCACGTCGGCGTCGGCGGTCACGGTCACCGGCCTGGCAACGGTCGACACCGGGACGTACTGGTCACCCGCGGGCCAGGGCATCATGCTGGCGCTCGTCGAGATCGGCGGCCTCGGCATCATCGCGTTGGCGACCGTGCTGGGCCTGTTCATCGGCGGCCGGTTGGGCCTGCGCACCCGCATGGTCGCCCAGGCCGACATGCACGTCGTGAGCCTCGGCGAGGTGCGCCCGCTGTTTCGCCGGGTCGCTGTCACGATGGTGTTCTTCCAGTCGGTGACGGCCGTCATCCTGACGATCCGCTACCGCGCGCACTACTTCGACGACCTGCCCACCGCGCTGTGGCACGGGGTGTTCGACGCCGTCATGGCGTTCAACAACGCCGGGTTCTCGCTCAACCGCGACAGCCTGACGACCTATGCCGGCGACGGCCTGATCATCATCCCGATCTGTTTCGCAGTGTTCGTCGGCGCTATCGGCTTCCCGGTGCTTGCCGAGCTGTTCCAGGGTTGGCGTTCGCCCGCACGCTGGACGATCCACACGCGCCTGACGGTGTGGGGCTCGATCGGGTTGCTCCTGGTCGGCGCGATCGCGTTCCTCGCGCTCGAGTGGAACAACCCCGACACCCTCGGCGGGCTGCCGTTCGGTCACAAGATCGTGTCAGGCATCGAGGGCGGGATCATGCCGCGCTCGGGTGGGCTCAACAGCTTCGACTGGGGATCGGTGCGGCCGGAGACCCTCAACATCGGCGTCGTCATGATGTTCATCGGTGGCGGCAGTGCGAGCACCGCCGGCGGCATCAAGATCACGACGTTCCTGCTGCTCGCGTACGTCATCCTGGCCGAGCTGCGAGGTGACCCCGACGTCACGATCGGCACCCGGTCGATCAGCTCGGCGGTCATCCGTTCGGCGCTGACGATCGCCCTCCTCGCGGTCATGCTCGTGTCGCTGACGACCCTGCTCATCATGCTCATGACCGACGTCGCGTTCGACGCCGCGCTGTTCGAGAGCACGTCGGCGTTCGCGACCGCGGGACTGAGCACCGGCATCACCCCGGACCTCCCGGCCGATGCGCAGATCGTGCTGATCGTCTTGATGTTCTTGGGCAGAGTGGGCACGATTACGGCTGCGTCCGCGTTCGTCCTTCGACAGCGTGTCCCCAGGTACCGCCTTCCCGAGGAGCAACCGATCATTGGCTAAGAGCGCAGAATCTCCGACCGCCCCGGTCCTCGTCATCGGCCTGGGTCGCTTCGGCTCGTCCGTGGCCAAGTCGCTCGTGCGCCTCGGCCACGAGGTGCTGGCCGTCGACGAACGGGCCGACATCGTCCAGAAGTTCGCGGGGGAGTTCACCCACGTCGTCTCGGCCGACAGCACCGACACCGAGGCGCTCCGGCAGATCGGTGCCGAGCAGTTCCGCCGGGCTGTCGTGGGCATCGGCACCGACATCGAGGCCAGCGTCCTCACGGTGCTGAGCCTGTCGGACCTCGGCGTCGCCGAGATCTGGGCCAAGGCCATCAGCGGCAAGCACGCGGCGATCCTCGAGCGGGTCGGCGCGACGCACGTCGTACGCCCGGAGTCCGACATGGGCAAGCGCGTCGCTCACCTCGTGACCGGCACGATGACGGACTACATCGAGTTCGACGACGGCTTCGCGATCGCCCGGACCCGTACGCCCCAGGTGGCGTGCGAGCAAGACCCTCGCCGAGTCGGCACTGCGCCAGAAATACGGGATCACGGTCGTGGGTGTGAAGACCCGCGGCGAGGACTTCACCTACGCCCGGCCGGAGACCTCGATCTCGCAGTCCGACGAGCTGATCGTCTCGGGCCCCACCCACAAGGTCGAGGCGTTCTGCGCCCTGCCCTGAATCCGGCCGGGGACCAGCCTGCGCAGGGTTGAGACCGCGGCGGGCTGGCCGGCGAGCACTCCGCCGAGCACCAGGACGACGCCGAGGAGCTGGGCGGGTCCGAAGGCCTCGTGCATCACGGCGACGCCGAGCGCGGTGCCCACGACCGGGTTGACCAGTCCGACGAGCGCGGTCGAGCCGGCGGGCATGCGGCTCAGCCCGTGGAACCAGCACACGTACGCCAACCCGGTGCCGATCGTGCCCAGGTAGACGTACGCCATGACGTTCGTGCCGTCCACGTGGGGCGGGCGGCCCTCGACGAGCAACGCGATCGGCACGAGCACGAGCCCTGCGGCCGTCAGCTGCCAACCGGTGACGGTGATGAGGTCTGTCGGCCGCTCCCACCGCTTGACCAGGACGAAGCCGATCCCGGAGACCAGCACCGCGCCGATCGCCGCCAGCAGCCCGATCGGGTCGATCGCCGCATCCGATCGCAGCACCAGGAGGGCGACGCCGGCGACGCCGACGATGCCGCCGCCGATCCCGGCGATCGTGGCGCGTTCACGGATCAGCACCGCTGCGATCAGCATGACCGCCAGGGGTGACATCGCGGTGACGGTGGAGGCGAGGCCGCCCGGCAGCCGGTACGCAGCGGTGAACAGCAAGGCGAAGAACAGCCCCATGTTGCAGGTGCCCAGCACAAGGGACTTCCACCACCAGGAGCCGCGGGGGAGCTGACCCCGGGCCGCGACGATGACGAGGCCGATCGGCAGCGCGCGGACCGCGGCGGAGAACAGCGGGCGGTCCGGCGGCAGGAAGTTCTCGGTGACGACGTAGGTGCTGCCCCAGGCCACCGGAGCGACCACCGTGACAGCGGGCGTGCGCCAGGTCCACGAGTTAGTTTCCATGGAAGACATAATACCTTCCGAGGAAGATAATATGCAACCATGGACATCGTGGACCTGATCGTTGCGCAGTGGGAAGTCGAACGACCCGACATCGACGCGAGTCCGATGCACGTCATCGGCCGCATCTCGCGGCTCGCCGCGGATCTCGATCCGCTCCTGGCCCCGGTCTTCACGTCGCGAGGGCTCGGCGACGGGGAGTTCGACGTGCTGGCGACCCTCCGGCGGTCGGGTGAGCCGTTCGAGCTGTCGCCGGGCGACCTCGGCGCCTCGATGATGGTGACCTCCGGCGCCGTGACCAAGAGGGTCGACCGACTGGAGCGCTCCGGGCTCGTCACGCGTCGCGTCAGCGAGATGGACGCACGCGCCAGGCTCATCAAGCTGACGGCCAAGGGCCGCACGATCGTGGACGAGGCCGTCGTCGACCACGTCGCGAACGAGGAGCGGCTGCTGTCCGGGTTGAGCGCCGACGAGCGAGAGACTCTCGCGGGCCTGTTGCGCAAGCTCGGCGAGTCGATCGACACCCTCGCCGGTCGGAATGCGGCCCTTGACCGGCGGGAGTAACGTGCGCTGAGGATCCCGCCAGGGGGGTGGGGTTGACGCCCTTTCGAACGGAGAATGTCCGTGATTCACGCCGCCGACAGCACGTTCCGGCTCGATGCCAACGCCATCGACTACGTCATCGTCGCGCTCTACTTCGTGGTCGTGGTGGGCATCGGCCTGATGGCTCGCCGTCAGGTCTCCACGAGCCTCGACTTCTTCCTGTCCGGCCGGTCGCTGCCGGCATGGGTGACGGGCCTGGCGTTCATCTCGGCCAACCTCGGTGCGGTCGAGATCATGGGCATGTCGGCCAACGGTGCCGAGTTCGGCATGGCGACGGTCCACTACTTCTGGGTCGGCGCCGTCCCGGCGATGCTGTTCCTCGGCATCGTGATGATGCCGTTCTACTACGGCTCCGGGGTCCGCAGCGTCCCGGAGTTCATGCGGAAGCGATTCGGCACCGGAGCCCACCTGGTCAACGCCATCAGCTTCGCGGTGGCGCAGCTGCTGATCGCCGGCATCAACCTCTACCTGCTCGCCACGATCGTCAACCGGCTGCTGGGCTGGCCGCTGTGGGTCTCCCTGTTCGCGGCTGCCGCGATCGTGCTGTCGTACACGGCTCTGGGCGGTCTGTCGGCGGCGATCTACAACGAGGTCCTGCAGTTCTTCGTCATCGTCGCCGCGCTGCTGCCGCTCACGATCGTCGCGCTGCACAAGGTCGGCGGCTGGGAGGGCATCAAGGACAAGGTCCAGCCCGGCCAGGAGCAGCTCTCGTCGTGGCCCGGCACCGACCTGACCGGCATCGACAGCCCCCTGCTGTCGGTCATCGGCATCATCTTCGGCCTGGGCTTCGTGCTGTCGTTCGGCTACTGGACGACCAACTTCGTCGAGGTGCAGCGCGCCATGGCGTCCGACTCGATCTCGGCGGCCAAGCGGGCACCGATCATCGGCGCCTTCCCCAAGATGTTCATCCCGTTCATCGTCATCATCCCGGGCGTGATCGCGGCGATCATCATCCCCAAGCTCGCCGACCTCAAGGAGACCGGCAAGGGCGACGTGAAGTACAACGACGCGATCTTGCTGCTCATGAAGGACCTGCTGCCCAACGGCATGCTCGGCATCGCGATCGCGGGCCTGCTCGCGTCGTTCATGGCCGGCATGGCCGCCAACATCTCGGCGTTCAACACGGTGTTCTCCTACGACCTGTGGCAGCAGTACGTCAAGAAGGACGAGGAAGACACCTACTACACGAAGGTCGGGCGCATCGCGACGGTCGCCGCGACGCTCATCGCGATCGGCACGGCGGGCATCGCGTCCAACTACTCCAACCTGATGGACTATCTCCAGACCCTGTTCGGATTCTTCAACGCGCCGTTGTTCGCCACGTTCATCCTCGGCATGTTCTGGAAGCGCATGACGGCCACGGCCGGCTGGACCGGCCTCGTGTCGGGCACGGTCGCCGCCGTGCTGGTCGCGTTCCTCAGCGAGGACACGTTCGGCTCGGCGAGCTTGGGAGTCCTGGGAGTCAGCGGTCAGGGCGCCAGCTTCGTGGCCGCCGGTGCGGCGTTCGTGGTCGACATCATCGTGAGCGTCGTCGGTCACGAGCTTCACCAGGCCCAAGGACGAGGAGGACCTCAAGGGGCTGGTCTACTCGCTGACGCCCAAGGAGTCGCTCGTCGACCCCGACGAGGTGCACCTCCCGTGGTGGCAGTCGCCGCCCAAGCTCGCCGGCGTCGCCCTCGTGCTGGTCATCATCCTCAACGTGATCTTCTGGTAAGGAGCACCTCATGGCTGCCAACGGCAAACGTACGGTCGGGCTGTTCGACATCCGATTCATCATCGGCGGGCTGATCGGGCTCTACGGCGTGATCCTCACGTTCCTCGGACTGTTCAACGCGACCGACAAGGAGCTCGCCAAGGGCGACGGGCTCAACATCAACCTGTGGGCGGGCCTCGGGATGCTCGTCGTCGGCGCCGCATTCATGGCGTGGGCCAGGCTTCGCCCCGTCATCGTCCCCGACGACGCAGCGTCCACGCCCTCACCGCCGCCCGGAGGGTGATGCGTCACCGGTAACATTCGGGCGGTGACCACGCCTGACCTGACCCCGGCTCCCTACCGCTACACGAGCGCGCTCGCGGGCGAGATCGAGCAGCGGTGGCAGGACCGCTGGGAGGCTGAGGGCACGTTCGAGGCGCCCAACCCTGTCGGCGACCTGGCCGGCGAGGTCCCAGGGCGACAAGTACTTCATCATGGACATGTTCCCGTACCCCTCGGGCGCGGGCCTCCACGTCGGTCACCCGCTGGGCTACATCGCGACGGATGTCGTCGGCCGCTACCGCCGCATGCGTGGCGACAACGTGCTGCACGCCCTGGGCTACGACGCGTTCGGCCTGCCGGCGGAGATCCACGCCGTGCAGACCGGTGAGCACCCGCGCACCAACACCGAGTCCAACATCGCCAACATGCGCCGCCAGCTGCGCCGCCTCGGGCTCGCGCACGACCCGCGCCGCAGCTTCGCGACGATCGACCCCGACTTCATGCGGTGGACGCAGTGGATCTTCGTGCAGATCTTCGAGTCCTGGTACGACGAGGAGCAGGGCCGGGCGCAGGCCGATCAGCGAGCTGCGTGCCGACTACGAGTCCGGTGCCCGCACGGCTCCCGACGGAACGGCGTGGGCCGACCTGACGCCGATCGAGCGCAGCGTCCTGATCGACGCGGTCCGTCTGGCGTACGTCGACGAGTCGCCGGTCAACTGGTGCCCGGGCCTCGGCACGGTGCTGGCCAACGAGGAGGTCACCGCCGAAGGGCGCAGCGAGCGCGGCAACTTCCCGGTCTTCACCCGCAACCTGCGCCAGTGGAAGATGCGGATCACCGCCTACTCCGACCGCCTGATCGACGACCTCGACCGCATGGACTGGCCCGAGTCGGTCAAGAACATGCAGCGCAACTGGATCGGCCGCTCGCACGGCGCGCGGATCAGCTTCCCGGTCGATGACCTCGCGACCCCGATCGACGTGTTCACGACGCGTCCCGACACGATCTTCGGCACGACCTACATGGTGCTGGCGCCCGAGCACGAGCTCGTCGACCAGCTCGACCGCCGAGGCCTGGCCCGAGGGCACGCCGCGGGCGTGGACCAACGGCGCCGAGACGCCGGCGGAGGCCGTCGCGGCGTACCGGGCCATGGCCGCGGCCAAGACCGACCTCGAGCGCCAGGAGAACAAGGAGCAAGACCGGCGTCTTCACCGGCGCGTACGCGACCAACCCCGTCAACGGTGCCGAGATCCCGGTGTTCATCGCCGACTACGTCCTCACGGGCTACGGCACCGGCGCGATCATGGCGGTGCCCGGCGGCGACGAGCGCGACCACGAGTTCGCCGAGACGTACGGGCTGCCGATCATCCACACGGTGCAGGCGCCCGAAGGGTTCGACGGCGGCGCCTGGACCGGCCAGGGCGCGGTCATCAACTCGGCCAACGACGACCTCAGCCTCGACGGCATGGAGATCGCCGACGCCAAGGCCGCAGTCATCACCTGGCTGCAGCAGCACGGCGCCGGCGAGGGCACCACGACGTACCGGCTGCGCGACTGGCTGTTCAGCCGGCAGCGCTACTGGGGCGAGCCGTTCCCGATCGTCTACGACGAGCCCGACCAGCCGATCGCGCTGCCCGACTCGATGCTGCCGGTCGAGCTGCCGGAGGTGCCGGACTACTCGCCCAAGACGTACGAGCCGGAGGACGCCGGCAGCAACCCCGAGCCGCCGCTGGCGCGCGTGCCGCGAGTGGGTCAACGTCGAGCTCGACCTCGGCGACGGGCCCAGGATGTACCGCCGCGAGACCAACACGATGCCCAACTGGGCCGGATCGTCCTGGTACGAGCTGCGCTACACCGATCCGCACAACGCGGACCGGCTCACCGATCCGGAGAACGAGCGCTACTGGCTCGGCCCGCGTGAGCCGGGCGGCACCGGCGGCGTCGACCTCTACGTCGGCGGCGTCGAGCACGCCGTGCTGCACCTGCTCTATGCGCGGTTCTGGCACAAGGTGCTGTTCGACCTCGGCCACGTCTCCAGCGAGGAGCCGTTCCACAAGCTGTTCAACCAGGGCTACATCCAGGCGTACGCCTACACCGACGCGCGCGGTTCGTACGTCCCGGCCGACCAGGTCGAGGAGCGGCTCGACGAGTCGGGCCACGCGACGTACTGGTTCGACGGCGCCCAGGTCAACCGCGAGTACGGGAAGATGGGCAAGAGCCTCAAGAACGTCGTGACGCCCGACGAGATGTACGACGCGTACGGCGCCGACACGTTCCGGGTCTACGAGATGTCGATGGGCCCGCTCGACGTGTCGCGCCCGTGGGAGACCCGCGCGGTCGTCGGCGCGCAGCGGTTCCTGCAGCGCGTGTGGCGGCTGCTGGTCGACGAGGACATCGGGCGAGCTGCTCGTGGACGACTCCGAGCTGGATGCCGCGACGCTGCACGTCCTCAACGTCACGATCGACGGCGTCCGCGGCGACATGCAGGACATGCGGTTCAACACCGCCGTCGCCAAGCTGATCGAGCTGACGAACCACCTGACCAAGGTCGGCGTACGCAGCCGGGCGGCCGTCGAGCCGCTCGTCCTGATGCTCGCGCCGCTGGCCCCGCACCTCGGCGAGGAGCTGTGGTCGCGGCTCGGCCACGCGGAGTCGCTGACCCACGAGCCGTTCCCGGTCGCTGACCCGGCCCACCTCGCGGCGGCGTCGGTGACCTGCGTCGTCCAGGTGCTGGGCAAGGTGCGCGGCAAGATCGAGGTCAGCCCCGACATCTCGGACGAGGAGCTCACCGCGCTCGCGCTGGCCGAGCCCAACGTCGTACGGTCGATCGACGGCCGCGAGATCCGCAAGGTCATCGTGCGGGCGCCCAAGCTCGTGAGCATCGTCGTCTGACGCGACGTTGCGACCGATAGTGCTTCGCTCATGCCTCGCATCGCAATCGTCACGGACTCGACGTCGTCGCTGTCGCGCGTCGACGCCGAACGCGAGGAGATCTCGGTCGTGCCGCTGCAGGTCATCATCGGCGCCGAGACCTACACCGAAGGCGTCGACGTCACGGCCGACATGATCGCCGACGCGCTGGCTTCGTTCGTGCCGGTCAGCACGTCCCGGCCCACGCCGGACGACTTCCTCGCGGTCTACGAGCGGCTCGCCGCCGAGGGCGCCGAGGCGATCGTCTCGGTGCACCTGAGCGCCAAGATGTCCGGCACGCTCGACTCGGCGATCCTGGCCTCCAAGCAGGCCTCGGTGCCGGTGACCTGCATCGACTCGACGCAGGTGGGCATCGCGACCGGATTCGCCGCCGGCCGTGCGGCCGCCGCCCGAGACGCCGGCGAGGATGCGATCGGCGTCGCTGACGCGGCTCGTCGGGCCGGTGAGGCCTCCACGGTTCTGCTCTACGTCGACACGCTCGAGTACCTCAAGCGGGGCGGACGCGTCGGCGCCGCGGCGGCCCTGATCGGCTCGGCGCTTGCGGTCAAGCCGATCCTCACGATCACCGACGGCCTGGTCGTGCCGCTCGAGCGCGTACGCACGCAGGCCAAGGCGCTCGGCCGCCTCGAGTCGCTGGCCGTCGAGAAGGCCGGCGCCTGCGACAACGGCTTCGACATCGGCGTCCAGCACCTCGCGAGCCTGCCCGTGGCAACGGCCGTCGCCGAGCGCCTCGCGGCGGCGCTGGGACTCGACGCGATCGGCGTCGACGAGGTCGGTGCGTCGATCGGCGCCCACGTCGGCCCCGGCATGATCTCGGTGACCGTCACCCCCCGCTGACCGACGTCACCGTTCCGAGCGGTGACTCAGCGACCTTTCGACGCACCGAGCGGTGACCCAGCGATCTATCCGCGCTGTTGATCGGGTCGCTGACTCACCGCTCATCGTCGGTGCGGGAGGTTTTCCACGGGACGTACGCCGCTCGGCGCCGTCCACAGCCGCCCGTCAACCCACGCTCGGAGCGCGAGCCGCCCTGCCTAACGTCGACATGTGAAGCCGGCGCCCGTCCTCCGACCGACGAGACCCGCGCCGAGATCGCCCGGCGCACGGCTGGCCCAGCTCGCGGCCTCGTTCGACGCCGAGCTGCCGCCGGCCGAGGAGCCCGAGCCGCTCCCGTACGCCGGACGGTCGAGCTCCCGCACGTGCGAAGGTGCTCGCGACGATCGCCGTCGCCGCGTCGGTGCTCCTGGTCTGGTGGCTGCTGTCGGGCCGGCCCGAGACCAGCGAGCCCGCAGCACCCCTGGCCTTCGGCGAGTCGACAGCGTCTCCGGCACGGCGGCCAAGGCGCCGGCCGCCGAGCTGATCGTCGACGTCGTCGGCAAGGTCCGCAAGCCCGGCATCGTCACGGTGCCCAAGGGCTCGCGGGTCTACGAGGCGATCGAGGCCGCCGGCGGCCTCAAGGGCCGCGTCGACACGGCGTCGCTCAACATGGCGCGTGTCCTCGCCGACGGTGAGCAGATCCTCGTCGGGCATCGAGCCGGTCGATCGGCGCCCGCAGGTGCGGCCGTCAGGAGCTCCGGATGCTGCCGGGGGCCAAGGTCAACCTCAACACCGCGACCGCCGAGCAGCTCGACACCCTGCCGGGCGTCGGCCCGGTCACGGCGCAGGCGATCCTCGACTGGAGGGAGGAGAACGGCCGATTCGGCTCGGTCGAGGACCTGCTCGACGTCAAGGGCATCGGCGACGCGACGCTTGCCGAGCTCCGCGATCACGTCTCGGTCTGATGCACGACCTCCGGATGGTGCCGTCGGCGCTCGTTGCCTGGGGCGCGGCGGCATGGCTCGTCACGGTCGAGCTCGTACGTCTCGGTCGGTGTTGCCGTCGCCGCGGTCATCGTGTGCAGGCGTCCTGGCCCGGTGGCGCCCGCGCGGGGCGATGCCGTGGCTCCTCGCCGCGATCTGCCTCGCGGCGATCGCGGCCTCGTGTGCCTGGCGCGCTCACCACGATCGAGCACTCGCCGCTCACGGACCTCGCCAACGATCAACGGCTCGCGACCCTCGATCTCGAGGTGCGCCGCGACGCCCGGACGTTCACGCATCACGGCCACGACTCGGTCGTGGTCGAGGTGCTCGTACGGCGAGCCGTGAGCCGCGACGTCGACATCACGACACGCGACCACGCCACGGCATTCATCGACGGTGACGCCGACTGACCTCGTCGTCGGGCGCCGGTTCACGGCCGTCGGCCGGCTCGCTCCGTCGGACGCCTCGGACGAGGCTGCGGTGATCGACGTGGTCCGCCGAGGCCCCGCGGACCGGGCGACCTGGTGGTGGGAGGCGTCCGAGCGGGTGCGCGAGGGCGTACGCCGGTCGGTGTCACCGGTCAGCGATGAGCCACGGGCCTTGGTGCCTGCCCTGGTCGATGGCGATGACGGGCGGGTCAGCGACAAGGTCGAGGAGGACTTCCGGCGCAGCGGTCTCACGCACCTGATGGCGGTCTCGGGCACCAATCTGACGATCGTCCTGGCCGTCGTGATGGCCGTGGGGCGGGCTGCCGGCATACGGCGACGGGGCCTCTGGCTGCTCGGGGCGCTGTCGATCGTCGCGTTCGTGCTGCTCGCCCGTCCAGATCCCAGCGTCATACGGGCCGCCGCGATGGGTGCCGTCGGTGTGGCGGCGCTGGGTTTCGGCGTGCGTGGTGGCGTACGCGCGTTGGCCTGGGCCATCGTGGGGCTGCTGTTCCTCGACCCGTGGCTGTCGCGGTCGGCCGGCTTCATCCTCTCTGCGACGGCGACCGCCGGAATCCTGCTGCTGGCGCCGCCGTTCGCCCGTCGTCTGGAGCGCTGGATGCCGCGGTGGTGCGCGCTGGCGATAGCCGTACCCATTGCCGCCCAGCTGGTCTGCACACCCGCGATCGCGGCGATATCCGGCCAGATCTCCCTGGTTGCCGTGGTCGCCAACCTGCTGGCAGCGCCGGCGGTCGCACCCGCCACCGTCGCCGGACTGCTCGGCGGCCTCGTGGCGCTCGTCTCGGTGCCGCTGAGCCATGTGGCCGGAATCGTCGCAGGCGCGTGCGCCAGCTGGATCCTGACGGTCGGCCACCGTGCCGCTGTGCTCGACGCCGCGTCGCTGGAGTGGCGGTCGCCCTGGCAGTGGCTGCTCGTCGTCGTCCCGCTGGTAACCGCCACGATCCTCGCCATCTCGTCGCGTCCGGTCCTGTTCATCGGATTGTCGGCGGGCCTGCTCATCGCGATCTGGCGACCACCTGAAACAGGATGGCCACCGGCGGGCTGGGTCATGGTGGCGTGTGACGTCGGACAGGGAGACGCGACGGCGCTGAACGCCGGCGGTGGCTCCGCGGTGGTCGTCGACGCCGGGCCGGACCCGGCAGCCGTCGATCGATGTCTCGACCGGCTCGACATCCATCGCGTACGCCTCATGGTGTTCACCCACGCTCACGCCGACCACATCGACGGCTGGCCGGGCGTGCTCGGCGGCAGGCAGGTCGACCAGATCGCGGTCGGGCCGACCGGAGGGCCGGGCAGTGCTGCCATCCCGCAGCATGTGGCCGCGCCGGGGGAGTCGTTCACGGTCGGCGATGTCACGGCGCAGGTGTTGTGGCCATCGACGCCAGGGCCGATGCGCGTGGGCAGTAACGGCTCGACCGCCAACAATGCGAGCCTGGTGCTGCACGCGCAGGTCCGGGGCGTACGCCTGATGCTGTCGGGTGACATCGAGCCCGAAGCGCAGGACGGCATTTTGCGCGACAATCCCGACCTGGCCGCCGACGTCCTCAAGATGCCGCACCACGGCAGCGCCAGGCAGTCCAAGGAGTTCTTCGAGGCCGTCGGTGCACGGCTCGCCACGATCAGCGCGGGGGAGGACAACGACTACGGACATCCCGCCGCCGCAGGCCTCCGGCTGCTTCGCCAGCGAGGACATGCGCTGGTGGCGCACCGACACCGACGGCGACATCGCGATCGTCGTGCGCGACGGGCGACTTCTCGTCGTCACCCGGCACTAGAGCTTGGCCCGTGGCCACGGCATTCGGCAAGATCCTGCTCATCACCGGCAATGCCGAGTTCCTCGCCGACCGCACCCGCGCCCGAGCCGTCAAGGCCGTGACGGCGGAGCACCCCGAGTGCCAGGTCGCCGAGGCCAGCGCCGCGGGTCTGCAGCCCGGTGAGCTGGCCGGGCTGACCAGCCCTTCGCTGTTCAGCGACGTGAGTGCCCTCGTGCTGACCGAGCTGCAGGATCTTCCCGACGTGGCCCAGGCCGAGCTGCTGGCGTACGCGGCCGAGACGTCCCCCGACATCGCCGTGGTCCTGGTCCACGGCGGCGGCACCAAGGCCAAGGGCCTGCTCGACAAGCTGCGCAAGATGAGCACGGTCAGCGAGGTCAAGCTCGAGCAGCCCAAGTACGAACGCGACTACGCCCGCTGGGTCTACACCGAGATCCGTGACCTTGGCGCGCGCATCGACGAGGAGGCGGCGACGCTGCTCGTCGCGGCCGTCGGGCAGGACCTCCGGGCCCTTGGCGGCGCGGCCGACCAGCTCGTGTCCAACCTCGAGAAGGGCGCCGAGATCAGCGCCTCGCTCGTACGCCAGTACTTCGGCGGCCGCGCGGACGTGCGCGGCTACGAGATCGCCGACGCCGCCATCGACGGGCGCATCAACGTCGCGCTCGAGGCGGCGCGCTGGGCGGAGACCGCCAAGGTCGCGCCGGTGCTCATCACCAGCGCGTTCGCGAGCGGATTGCGATCACTGGCCAAGCTCGCCAGCGCCCCTGACGGCATGCGCGACAACGACCTGGCGGCGCACATCGGCGCACCGCCGTTCAAGATCCGGTCGATGCGTCAGCAGCTGCGGTCGTGGGAGACCGACGGCCTGGCGCACGCGCTCGGCGCCGTGGCGCAGGCCGACATCGACGTCAAGGGTGGCTCAGCCGATCCGGCTTACGCGATCGAACGCATGGTTCTCCAGGTGGCCGCGGCTCGCCGCCGCCATTGACGGCAACCCGGGTGGGCGCCATGACCCTGACGCCCTACACGGTCCTCGTGCTGTTCCTGGCGGCGATCCAGGGCATGAAAAAAGCCGCCCCGAGGGGCGGCTCAGTTCAGGCGTGCGTCAGAGTGACGCGGCCTTCTTGGCGATGGCCGACTTGCGGTTGGCCGCCTGGTTCTTGTGGATGACCTTCTTGGAGGCCGCCTTGTCGAGCTTCTTGGTGGCTTCGCCGGCGAACTTCTTGGCCTCGTCGGTGTTGCCGGCCGTCACGGCCTCCTCGAAGCGACGCACGGCGGTCTTGAGGGCCGAGCGCACGGACTTGTTGCGCTCGCGAGCCAGCTCGTTCTGCCGGTTGCGCTTGATCTGCGACTTGATATTCGCCACGGGGCAAACCTGTTTCTCTCGAATGTGTGAATGCTGCGAACGGTGTTCGTTCAAAAAAGTGTTGTTGGACGTGCCGAGGCACGCGACCGCCAACTCTATCAGTGAGCGGGCAGGAGGCTCAAATTGGCGAAGCCGAGGCCGCCCGCGGCCGAGCGCTGAGCCACGCTAGGGAGCGAAGCGACCGTGAGCGTACGCGGCGAAGCCGCCAGCAGCGAAGCGAGGTGAGCTGAGCGCCCAGCGTCTGGACGCGCAGCGGACCTCGCTTCGCCCTCGCTTCGCCCACGTTCGGCCGCAGACGGCCTCACTGGCGAACGGTGCCGAGGGCGGGTGGCACGAGTACCTCTGGGGTGATGGGACAATGGAGCCATCATGAGCACCAGCCCCGTTCCCCAGCCCGGGGCCACCGACCCGCAGGTCCTGCGCAACTTCTGCATCATCGCGCACATCGACCACGGCAAGTCGACGTTGGCCGACCGCATGCTGCAGCACACCGGTGTCGTCGACGGCCGCGACATGAAGGCGCAGTACCTCGACCGCATGGACATCGAGCGCGAGCGCGGCATCACGATCAAGAGCCAGGCCGTACGCATGCCGTTCGTGAAGTCCAGCGGTGACGACGCCGGCACGGTCTACGTGCTCAACATGATCGACACCCCCGGACACGTCGACTTCACCTATGAGGTCAGCCGCAGCCTCGAGGCGTGCGAAGGCGCTGTCCTGCTCGTCGACGCGGCCCAGGGGATCGAGGCGCAGACCCTCGCCAACCTCTACCTCGCGATCGACGCGGACCTCGACATCATCCCGGTGCTCAACAAGATCGACCTGCCCGGCGCGCAGCCGGAGAAGTACGCCGAGGAGATCGCCGGCATCATCGGCGGCAACCCCGATGACGTCCTGCGGGTCTCGGCCAAGACCGGCCAGGGCGTCGAGGAGCTGCTCAACCTGATCGTCGACGAGGTCCCGCCGCCCAAGGGCGACCCTGACGCGCCGCCGCGCGCCCTGATCTTCGACTCGGTCTACGACACCTACCGGGGCGTCGTGACGTATGTCCGCGTCGTCGACGGCAAGCTCTCGCACCGCGACCGGATCAAGATGATGTCGACCGGCGCCGTGCACGAGATGCTCGAGGTCGGCGTCATCTCGCCCGAGCCGGTCAAGGCCGGCGACCTCGGCGTCGGCGAGGTCGGCTACCTCATCACGGGCGTCAAGGAGGTCCGCCAGTCCCGCGTCGGCGACACCGTCACGTCGAACATCCGCGGCGCGACCGAGCCGCTCGGCGGCTACAAGACCCCGAATCCCGATGGTCTACTCGGGCCTCTACCCGCTCGACGGCGACGACTACCCGACGCTGCGCGACGCGCTCGAGAAGCTGCAGCTCAACGATGCCGCGCTGGTCTACGAGCCGGAGTCGTCCGGCGCCCTGGGCTTCGGCTTCCGCATCGGCTTCCTCGGCCTGCTGCACCTCGAGATCGTCCGCGAGCGGCTCGAGCGCGAGTTCAACCTCGAGCTCATCTCCACCGCGCCCAACGTCGTCTACCGGGTCGAGATGGAGGACGGCAAGGAGATCACGGTGACCAACCCGTCGGAGTACCCCGAGGGCAAGATCGACAAGGTCTACGAGCCGGTCGTCCGAGCGACGGTGCTGAGCCCGTCGGACTACATCGGCGTCATCATGGAGCTGTGCCAGGCCCGCCGCGGCCAGCTCATCGGCATGGACTACCTCTCCGAGGACCGTGTCGAGATCAAGTACACGCTGCCCATGGGCGAGATCATGTTCGACTTCTTCGACGCGCTCAAGAGCCGCACCAAGGGCTACGCGTCGCTCGACTACGAGCCGACCGGCGAGCAGGCCTCCGACCTGGTCAAGGTCGACGTGCTGCTGCAGGGCGAGGTCGTCGACGCGTTCAGCGCGATCGTGCACCGCGACAACGCGTATGCGTACGGGGTGTCGCTGGCCTCGAAGCTCAAGGAGCTCATCCCGCGCCAGCAGTTCGAGGTGCCGATCCAGGCCGCGATCGGCGCCCGGGTCATCGCCCGCGAGAACATCCGCGCGATCCGCAAGGACGTGCTCGCCAAGTGCTACGGCGGCGACATCTCGCCGCAAGCGCAAGCTGCTCGAGAAGCAGAAGGAGGGCAAGAAGCGCATGAAGATGGTGGGCCGCGTCGAAGTCCCCCAGGAAGCCTTCATCGCCGCCCTCTCCACCGGCGACGCCGACAAGTAGCTGGGCGATACGCTCGGGGTCATGGCGTTCGTCGAGTCGGTCAACGTCGGCCGGACCGTCGACGTGCCGTGGGGGCAGCTCAAGCGCACCGCGATCGACAAGCGCCCGGTCGACGGGGCCGGTGCACGTCCACCACTACGGCGTCGGGCACGACGAGATCGCCGACCTGCAGCACCACGGCGGCCCGGTCCAGGCGGTCTATGCGTACGCCCGTGAGGATCTCGCGGTGTGGGAGATCAGTGCTTGGTCGTGAGATCCGGCGCCGGGCAGTTCGGTGAGAACCTGACGACGCACGGCATCGACCTCAACGCGGCCAGGGCGGGGGAGCGGTGGCGCGTCGGCGGCGCCCTCCTCGAGCTGTCGGGCGTACGCATCCCGTGCTCGGTGTTCCAGGGGTTCATCGACGAGAGGCACTGGGTCAAGCGGTTCACCGTGGAGGGTCGTCCGGGCGCCTACTTCCGGGTTCTGGAGCCAGGCCCGGTCAAGGCCGGTGATGCCATCGAGGTCGTCGAGCGGCGCGACCACGACGTGACGGTGGACCTGCTGTTCCGTGCCCTGACGACCGAGCGGCACCTCATTCCGCAGCTGGCCGACGAGCCGCGCCTCGATGCATTCGTCGCGCGTCGCCTCGGTGCGCGCAACCTCAACACCTCAACGTGACTCGGCGGTAAGTTAGGGTGATCCGCACCACAGCTCCACCAGCCTGCACGCCTGCGCCAGAGGACCTTTCATGACCGTCACCGTCGCCACCCCTGAACAGATCGAGATCGTCAACGACCGGGCCCCCAACATGGGCGCGGCGTTCTTCTCCAGGGTCGAGCAGTCCGGCCCGCGCGAGGCCTACCGCTACCCCGATGAGGACGAGAACTGGCACTCGCTGACCTGGACCGAGACCGGCGAGCGGGTGACCCGCCTCGCCGCCGGACTCGTCTCGCTCGGCATCGAGGCCGAGGAGCGCGTCGCGATCGCCTCAGGCACCCGCCTGGAGTGGATCCTGGCCGACCTGGCCATCGTCGCCGCCGGCGCCGCGACGACCACGGTCTACCCGTCGACGATGTCCGATGACGTCGCCTACATCCTCGCCGACTCCGACAGCCGCATCGTGTTCGCCGAGGACGACGAGCAGGTCGCCAAGCTCCGCGAGAAGCACTCCGAGCTGCCCTCGATCATCAAGGTCGTCGTGTTCGAAGGCACGGCCGACGGCGACTGGGTCATCGGCTTCGACGAGCTCGAGAAGCTGGGCGAGGCCTACCTTGCGGAGAACCCCACGATCGTCGAGCCGACCGGGTCGCGGCGACCAAACCCGACTCGCTCGCGACCCTGATCTACACGTCCGGCACGACGGGCCGGCCCAAGGGCGTGCGCCTGAGCCACGACGGCTGGACCTACGAGGGTGCGGTCATCGTCTCGGGCCAGCATCCTCACCGAGGACGACCTGCAGTTCCTGTGGCTGCCGATGGCGCACTCGTTCGGCAAGGTCCTGCTTGTCGACGCAGATCGCGATCGGCTTCCCGACCGCGATCGACGGCCGCGTGCCCCAAGATCGTCGACAACCTCGCGATCATCAAGCCGACGTTCATGGGCGCTGCGCCGCGCATCTTCGAGAAGGCGTACGGCCGCATCGTCGGCATGGCAGAGGCAGAGGGCGGCGCCAAGCTCAAGATCTTCCGGTGGGCCGAGGGGGTCGGGGTCGAGCACTCCCGTGCTGTGCGGCTCGGGCAAGTCCGTGTCGCCGGTGCTCAAGGCCAAGTTCGCCGTCGCCGACAAGCTCGTGTTCTCCAAGGTGCGTGAGCGCTTCGGTGGTCGCGTGCGCTTCTTCATCTCCGGCGCGGCGGCGCTGTCGCCCGAGATCGCCGAGTGGTTCCACGCGGCGGGCGTGCTGATCCTCGAGGGCTACGGCCTGACCGAGACGTCGGCCGGCGCGTTCGTCAACCAGCCGAGCGCGTTCAAGCTCGGCTCGGTCGGCACGCCGTTCCCCGGCAGCGAGGCCAAGATCGCCGAGGACGGCGAGATCCTGATCAAGGGCCCGCACATCATGCAGGGCTATCACAACCTCGACGCCGAGAGCGCGTCGTCGCTGACGACCGAGGGCTGGCTGCACACGGGCGACGAGGGACGCATCGACGAGGACGGCTTCCTGTTCATCACGGGCCGCAAGAAGGAGCTGTTCAAGACCTCCGGCGGCAAGTACGTCGCCCCGCCGCACATCGAGGGCATGTTCAAGGGCATCAGCTCGCTGACCAGCCAGATCGTCGTGCACGGCAACGAGCGCAACTTCTGCTCCGCGCTCATCACGCTCGATCCCGACGGCGTCGCGGAGTGGGCCGGCAAGCACGGCATGAGCGGCAAGTCGTACGCCGAGGTCGTCGCGTCGCCGGAGATCCACGACGTCATCCAGGGCCAGATCGACGAGCTCAACGCCAAGCTCAACCGCTGGGAGACGATCAAGAAGTTCGCGATCCTCGACCACGACCTGAGCGTGGAGAACGGCGAGATCACGCCCAGCATGAAGGTCAAGCGCAACGTCGTCGAAGCCAACAACAAGGATTTGCTCGACGGCTTCTACGCTTGACCCCGTGCCACTGACCGAACGACCGCTCCCGAGGCTCGGCGAGCGGCCGTTCGTGCCCGGAGCGCAGCGACCATTCGGGGTCTACGTCCACGTGCCGTTCTGCTCGGTGCGCTGCGGCTACTGCGACTTCAACACCTACACCGCGGACGAGCTGGGTGAGGGTGCCACCCGCGCGTCGTATGCCGACACGGCGATCCTCGAGATCGAGCAGGCGGGGCGCAGGCTGACCGGCGCGCCGCTGGTCGAGACGGTGTTCTTCGGCGGCGGCACGCCGACGCAGCTGCCGTCGGCCGATCTCGTACGCATCCTCGACGCCATCCGGCGCACGTTCGGGCTTGCCGACGACGTCGAGGTGACGACCGAGGCCAACCCCGACAGTGTCACGCCCAAGTCACTCGCGACCCTCCGCGAAGGCGGCTTCACCCGCATCTCCTTCGGCGTGCAGTCGGCCGTGCCGCACGTGCTGGCGACCCTCGACCGTACGCACGACCCGGCCGGTGTGCCGCAGGCCGTCCACTGGGCACGCGAGGCCGGGTTCGAGCAGCTCAGCGTCGATCTGATCTACGGCACGCCGGGGGAGTCGATGGACGACTGGCGAGCCAGCGTCGATCAGGCGATCGCGCTGGAGCCCGACCACATCAGCGCCTACGCCCTGATCGTCGAGGACGGCACGGCGTTCGCCCGCAAGGTCAGGCGCGGCGAGGTCGTCATGCCTGACGACGACGAGACAGCCGACAAGTACCTGCTGGCCGACGAGCTCTTCTCTGCCGCGGGTCTTGGCTGGTACGAGCTGTCCAACTGGGCCCGCGACGAGGCGGCGCAATGCCGGCACAACGTGCTCTACTGGCGCAGCGACAACTGGCTCGGCATCGGCCCGGGCGCGCACTCACACGTCGAGGGCGAGCGCTGGTGGAACGTCAAGCACCCTGTCGCGTACGCCCAACGGCTCGCTGCCGGGGACTCGCCGCGGCACGACGGGGAGACGATCGACGCGGCGACGGCCCGCGTGGAGCGGATCATGCTGGAGACCCGCCTCCGTACGGGGCTGGGACTCGACTCGCTCGGAGCATCGGCCCAGGCAGCCGTGCCCGGCGTGGTGGCACGCGGCCTGGCAACCCGCGAGGGTGACCGGCTCGTCCTGACCCGCTCCGGGCGGCTGCTGGCCGACGCCGTGGTGCGCGAGCTCGTCGAATGATGGCGTTCCGCTGAGGTAACGCGGAGTTACGGCATACGCTCCGAGCAGGGAGTGGGTCTATGGGAGTGGACCCTGGGAGCTCGGGGGAGAAACGGCGAGGGAGCTATGCGCCATGCGCATGGGCCGATACGACTGCTGGGTGCAGCGGTCGCGCTGGTCATGACCTTTTGTGCGGCACCGGCACAAGGGCTGTCGATCACCGTGTTGTGCACGGGATTCGTCGGCTGCTCGGCGGCCGGCCGCACCGATGGCGGGTACGGCGCCGTCTACCTCGGGTCCTTCTGGGGCATGACCTCCGGGCACAACTGCACCAACTACGTGGCGTACCGGCTGACCCATGGCCGGCTCGTCGCGCGGCCGCCGGGGACCAACAGTGCACTGACGTGGGGCCCAGCGGCCGTCGCAGCGGGCATCCCGGTCGACGACGTCCCTGCTGTCGGGGCAGTGGCGTGGTGGGAGGCCGGTGTCGGCGGGGCGTCGGCGACATCGGGGCACGTCGCCTATGTCGAGGCGGTGTTGCCGGGGGCCGTGCTGGTGTCGGAGGACAACCTGAACGGCGACTTCCGCTGGCGCCTCACGACTCCGACGGACGGCACGTGGCCGTCCGGATTCATCCACTACCCGGCGTCCGACGGCTCACCTGCGGGCACGTTCATCTCGGCGGCGTCCCCTGACGCCGGCATGCTCGACTTCTGGGGCTCCGCGAGCGACCCCGACGCTCAGGGCGGTGAGCGGAGCTATCTGGTGAGCCTCGGCGGTCCTCGTGGCACCGCCGGCGCGGAGTCGTACACGTTCAAGAGCGAGTTCTTCCGGTTCCACCGCATCAGCAACGTCGGCACCAGGGGCCCGACGACGATGTATCTGTACGCCCTGAACGAGCCCGGGACGGCAGGCAGCGATGTCCTGCTGGGCAGCCGCGCCGTGACGATCCGGGCGACGTCGACCACTCGGGCGTCGTTCGTCGACTCGTCGATCTCGCGCACCCAGCACCCGAAGGTTCGCGTCACCCTCGCGCCGACGCAGGCGAGCGGCACGGTCGACATCATGCGTGGCTCGACGCTGCTGAAGCGGATCACGATGACGCAGCGGCACCCGGCAGACCGTGACGCTGCCGCGGCAGCGCAAGGGCCGTTGGGCGATCAGCGTGCGCTATCGGCGATCGGTCGCGTTCACCGCGAGCAGCCGGACGGTCTACCTCAGGGTGCGGTGACGAAGTCGATGAGCTCCTCGACGCGGCCGAGGAACGCCGGCTCGAGGTCGGCGTAGGAGTCGACCCGGCTCAGGATGTGCTTCCACGCCCGGGCGATGTCGGCCTGGTCGCGGTGCGGCCAGCCCATCGCCTCGCAGATGCCGTGCTTCCAGTCCGTGCCCCGCGGGATGACCGGCCATGCCGCCATGCCGAGCCGGTCGGCCTTGACCGACTGCCACACGTCGACGTACGGATGGCCGACGACGAGCACGTGGGGACGCCCCGAGACCTGCTGCGCGATGCGGGTCTCCTTCGAGCCCGGCACGAGGTGGTCGACCAGCACGCCGAGACGCCGGTCCGGGCCGGGCGAGAACTCGTCGACGATCGAGGACAGGTCGTCGATGCCGCCGAGGTACTCGACCGCGACGCCCTCGATGCGCAGGTCGTCGCCCCACACCTTCTCGACGAGCTCGGCGTCGTGGCGGCCCTCGACGTAGATGCGGCTCGGGAGGGCGACGCGGGCCTTGGCGCCCACGACCGCGCGGGACCCCGATGCCGTACGCCCGGAGGTGGCCTTGGTCGCGGCCGACGGCGGCCTGAGGTTGACCGGCTTGCCGTCGAGCAGGAAGCCGGGGCCGAACGGGAACGACCGGCGGACGAGCCGGCGGTCCTCGAGGATCATCATGCCGAGGTCCTTCTCGATGATCATGACCTCGCCGCAGAAGCCGGTCGTGGCGTCCTCGACGACCATGCCGTGCTCGACGACGACATCGACCGTGCGCCCGCGAGGCGGCTTGCGCCAGTCGCTCGACAGGACGTCCGTGCCGTAGCGGTCAACCATGCAGTGCCCCCAGAAGTCGTTGGTGGAGCGTCTCGACGTCGTCCTTGGTGATGTCCGCGCCGAGGATCTGGACCTGACCCTCCATGAGCCCCAGCGCGAGGTCGACCGCGACGGGCCAGCTCGGCGGCACGTCGGCGGGCAGCTCGTCGGCCCACAGGTCGCCGATCGCGACGTAGCGAACCGTCTCGTCGAGGCCGATGGAGGTCACGGTCATCACGAGCTCGCCGCCGACCGGGCCGTCGCCGAGATGTGCCACCTCGACGAACCAGCCGCCGCCGAGATCCGTCGCCCATACCGACGACATCTCGCCGCCTTGTGACTCGTGGGCGACCGTGGTGCCGTCGTCGAGCGTGATGAGCCGGGGCGTGTATGTGAGGGATCGCTCAGTGCCATCGACCACGATCGCGCCGTCGTCGTTCGTCCTGATTCCCCTCACGTCGCTAGACTGGCACTTGACCATGGAGAGTGCCAGCAGGCTCGCGGAGAGGGGATTGTGCATGTCTGACGATCGCCGCCTCGACGTGCTGCGAGCCATCGTCGAGGACTACGTCTCCACGCAGGAGCCGGTCGGTTCCCGATCGCTGCTCGACCGCCACCAGCTGGGCGTCTCGCCCGCGACGATCCGCAACGACATGGCCGCCCTCGAGGACGAGGGCTACATCATGCAGCCGCACACCAGCGCGGGCCGCATCCCCACCGACAAGGGCTACCGGATGTTCGTCGACCGGCTCGCGACGGTCAAGGCGCTCTCGCCGGCCGAGCGGCGGGCCATCGAGACGTTCCTGACCGGTGCCGTCGACGTCGACGACGTCGTCCAGCGGTCCGTACGCGTGCTGGCGCAGCTCACCAACCAGGTCGCGATCGTGCAGTATCCCTCGCTGACCCGGTCGACCGTGCGGCACATCGAGGTCGTCGCGCTCGAGGGCGCCCGCGTGCTGCTCGTCGTCATCACGAGCAGCGGCCGGGTCGAGCAGCGCATCATCGAGCTCGTCGAGACCCCGACCGAGCACCTGATCGGCGAGATCCGTTCGCGCATCACCCATGCGACGGTCGGCCAGCGACTGCCCGAGGCCTCGCTGCGGCTGGCCGACATGATCGAGACGTTCGCACCCAACGACCGTCCGATCGTCACCGCGATCGTCACGACGCTGTCGCAGACCTTCACCAACGAGCGCTCCGACGAGCGCATCGCGGTCGGCGGCACCGCCAACCTCGCTCGCTTCGGCAGCGACTTCGACACCGCGATCAAGCCGGTCCTCGAGGCGATCGAGGAGCAGGTCGTGCTGCTCAAGCTGCTCGGCGAGGCGACCGGCGGTCTCACGGTGCGCATCGGCACCGAGACCGGCCACGAGAGCCTGTCGAGCACGGCTGTCGTCTCCTCGGCGTACGGCCTGGACGACCAGGCCCTCGCGACGCTCGGCACCGTCGGGCCGACCCGCATGGACTATCCCGCAACGATGGCCGCCGTCGGCGCCGTCGCCCGCTACGTCGGCCGCATGCTGGCCGACAACTGAACCCCCACGTGATCAAGGAAACCCACCACTGATGGCCCAGGACTACTACGCAACGCTCGGCGTCGGACGCGACGCGGAAGCGGACGAGATCAAGAAGGCGTACCGCAAGCTCGCGCGCCAGCTGCACCCCGACGTCAACAGCGAGCCCGACGCCTCCGACCGGTTCAAGGAGGTCACGGTCGCCTACGAGGTGCTCTCCGACCCGCAGAAGCGCTCGACGTACGACCGGGGCGGCGACCCGCTGAGCGCCCACGGCAGCGGTGGATTCGGTGGCCAGGGCTTCAACTTCGACGACATCATGGACGCGTTCTTCGGCCAGAACGCCAGCCGCGGCCCGCGCCCGCGCACGCAGCGAGGCCAGGACGCGCTCCTGCGGCTCAACGTCGACCTCGCCGAGGCGGCGTTCGGCGTGACGCACGAGATCAAGGTCGACACCGCCGTCACCTGCACGACCTGCAAGGGCAGCGGCGCCGCCAACGGCTCGCAGCCCGTCACGTGCCGCACGTGCCACGGCCACGGCGACGTCCAGCACGTCCAGCGCTCGCTGCTCGGCGACATCCGCACGTCACGTCCCGTGCCCCACGTGCCACGGCTTCGGCACGGTCATCCCCGAGCCGTGCCCCGAGTGCGCCGGCGAGGGACGCGTGCGCTCGCGCCGCTCGATCTCGGTCACGATCCCGGCCGGGCGTCGACCAGGGCACCCGCATCCAGCTGACCGGCGAGGGCGAGGTCGGACCCGGCGGCGGACCGGCCGGCGACCTCTACCTCGAGATCAACGTCGCCCGCCACGCGGTGTTCCAGCGCAAGGGCGATCAGCTGTTCTGCCAGATCACGGTGCCGATGACGGCGGCCGCGCTCGGCACCCACCTCGACCTGCCGACGCTCGAGGCCGACCTGCCGGAGCCGCCGGAGGGCTCGACCACCGTCGAGCTCGACGTCGCCGCCGGCACCCAGTCGGGCGACACGTTGACGATCAAGGGACACGGCGTGCCGCGGCTGCGCGGCTCCGGTCGCGGCGACCTCAAGGTGCAGGTCATCGTCGAGACGCCGGCGCGACTGGATGACGAGCAGCGTGACCTGCTGGTCCAGCTGGCCAGGCTCCGCGACGAGGAACGCCCCGAGGCGCTGATCGCCAACAACCACAAGGGCGTCTTCGGCAAGATCAAGGACGCATTCAAGTGAGCTTGCACCGATCCCGACTGCCTGTTCTGCAAGATCGTCGCGGGCGACATCCCGGCCGAGATCGTGTCGCAGACCGACCACACCGTGGCGTTCCGCGACCTCGACCCGCAGGCGCCCGACCCACGTGCTGGTGATCCCCAAGCGACACGAGCCCGACATCGGCAGCCTGGCGGCGGCCGATGCCGAGGCCACGATCGCGCTGCTCGCCGAGGCGAAGCAGATCGCGGAGACCGAGGGCAACGGCTCGTACCGCCTGGTGTTCAACACCGGCGCCGACGCCCACCAGACGGTGTTCCACTGCCACGCCCACGTGCTGGCCGGCCGCGAGCTCGGCTGGCCCCCGGGCTGACGCGGGTCCGACCGGCGCGTCAGTCCTGCTCGGACAGCCAGGTCGCGAAGTCCGGTCCGGCGATGATCGCGTCGGGGCCCGGCAGGGTTGCGCCGTTAGCCAGGGCCTGGCTCTGGACCTCGGTCTCGACCGTGACCTGCTCGCCGCGGTGCGCCGCGAGCTGCCGGACCAGGTCGCTCGAGCTCCTCGGGCTTGGGTCCCGCGAGCTCGACCTGCGTACGCGTCTCGGTGCCGTCGGCGAGGGCGAGCAGCAGCTTGGCGATCTCCTCGACCGCAACCGGCTGGGTCTTCATCGCGGGGAGCGTCACGACGTCGCCCTGGCGATTCCAGTCCAGCATCTGCGCGGGGAAGTTGAGGAACTGGGCGGCTCGCAGGATGCGGGCACCCGGGGCGTGGTCCTTGACGGCCTGCTCCTGCGCGAGCTTGGCGAGGTAGTAGCCGTAGTCGGGCGCCGCGTCCACACCGATGATCGACAGCACGACGGTGCGGGCGACCCCGGCCTTCGTCGCGGCTTCGCCCAGGTTGCGGGCCACCGTGGTGAAGAACGTCGTCGACGCGTCTCCGTCGATCCCTGGGCTGGCCGTGACGTCCACGACGGCGTCGACGCCGGCGAGCCGGTCGGCGAGTCCGTCGGGGGAGGTCAGGTCGATCCCGTTCTCGCGGGCGAGGCCCACGACCTCGTGCCCCGCGGCGGTGGCGGCCGCGACGACGTTGCGTCCGACGAGTCCGGTGGAGCCGGCGACAGCAATGCGCATGATGTGATCCTCTCAATGAGTCGGACAACTGTTGTCCGAGTATGTGGCGATCATACTCAGATATAACGTGTCCGGGTATAGTCGGGGGCATGAAGATGTCTGCCGGAGTCGAGTGGGCCCTGCACTGCTGCACCGTGCTGAGCACGGCGAGTGCTCCCGTCCCGGCCCATCGGCTCGCCGAGCTGCACGGGGTCTCCAAGACGTACCTGGCCAAACACCTGCAGGCCCTGTCGCGGGCGGGCCTGATCCACGCCGTGGAGGGGCGCGACGGCGGCTACGAGCTGTCCCGGCCGGCCGGGGACGTCACGGTGTACGACGTCGTGCGCGCGGTCGACGGTCCTGAAGCGGCCTTCCGCTGCACGGAGATCCGTCAGCAGGGGCCGCTGCCGACGACAGGGGAGGCGTGCAAGATCCCCTGCGGCATCGCGAAGGTCATGGCCACGGCCGAGAGTGCGTGGCGGGACTCCTTGCGCGCGGTCACGATCGGTGACCTGGCGGCGACCGTCGACGTGAACCTCCCGGGCACGTGGGACAGCGTGCGGCACTGGCTGGGCTCCCCGGCCGTCTGAATTGGCACGCTGTCACTGCGATTGCGTACGATTGAGACCACATGACTGATGACACCACGCCTGCTCACACGTTCACGATCCCGTCGAGCGTTCCGGCAGTTGCCCTGCTCGGGCCCGCCGACGAATTCCTGCGCCTCATCGAAGACTCCTTCGAGGCGCGCATCCACGCGCGCGGCAACACCATCACGGTGACCGGATCGCCCGCCGAGGCGGCGATGGTCGAGCGGCTGCTCGACGAGCTCGTCACGATCGTGCGGACCGGCCAGAACCTCACCCGCGAGACGGTCGAGCGCAGCATCTCGATGCTGCGCACCGAGACCGAGGAGAAGCCCGCCGAGGTCCTGAGCCTCAACATCTTGTCCAACCGCGGTCGCACGATCCGGCCCAAGACGGTCAACCAGAAGCGCTACGTCGACGCGATCGACAACCACACGATCGTGTTCGGCATCGGCCCGGCCGGCACCGGCAAGACCTACCTCGCGATGGCCAAGGCCGTCCAGGCGCTGCAGGCCAAGGAAGTCACCCGCATCATCCTGACCCGTCCCGCGGTCGAGGCCGGCGAGCACCTCGGCTTCCTGCCCGGCACCCTCGGCGAGAAGATCGACCCCTACCTGCGGCCGCTCTACGACGCGCTGCACGACATGATCGACCCCGAGTCGATCCCCAAGCTGCTGACGTCGGGCGTCATCGAGGTCGCGCCGCTGGCCTACATGCGCGGTCGCACGCTCAACGACGCGTTCATCATCCTCGACGAGGCGCAGAACACGACCCAGGAGCAGATGAAGATGTTCCTGACCCGCCTCGGCTTCGGCTCCAAGATCGTCGTCACCGGCGACGTCACCCAGGTCGACCTGCCCAACGGCACCAAGAGTGGCCTGCGCGTCGTCCAGAACATCCTCGACGACGTGCGCGACATCCACTTCTCGCAGCTGACCGCGTCCGACGTCGTCCGGCACAAGCTGGTCGGTCGCATCGTGGCCGCTTACGACTCGTTCGAGGCCGAAGGCCCGCGAAACGACAGGTTTGTCGAGGCCGATCAGCCTCAGCGCCGGGTGGCCGAGGCGGGTGCAGAGCCGCATGAACGTCGACGTACTCAATGAGTCCGGGGCCGACGTCGATGTCGTCGGCCTGACCCGGCTGTGCCGTTTCACGATGCGGCGCATGCGCCTGCACCCGGCGACCGAGCTGACCGTACGCCTCGTCGACCCCGACACGATCGCCATGCTCAACGAGCAGTGGATGGGCAAGAAGGGGCCGACCGACGTCCTGTCGTTCCCCATGGACGAGCTCACGCCGGGCCGCGATGACGCCGAGAGCCCCGAGGGCTACCTCGGCGACATCGCCCTGTGCCCGCAGGTCGCCGAGCAGCAGGCGCCGGCCGCCGGCCACACGGCGCAGGACGAGGTCGACCTGCTGACGGTGCACGGCATCCTCCACCTCCTCGGCTACGACCACGCCGAGCCAGCGGAGCACAAGGAGATGTTCGGCATCCAGGGCCGCCTGCTGCTCGAGTGGCAGCAGGCCGCCGAGGGCAAGGACCCCGAACAACCGTGACGAGCCCACGATGAGCTGGGCGCCGATCGTCGTGTCGGTCGCCCTGGCGCTCGTCGCGGGCACCCTGGCCAGCGTCGACGCAGCGATCTCGGCGTTCTCCAAGGCGCGCGCCGAGGAGCTCGAGGACGAGGGCCGCGGGGGAGCCGGCCGCCTCGCGCAGATCCTCGAGGACCCCGCGCCATACCTCAACTCGGTCCTGCTGGTCCGGGTCCTCGCCGAGACCTCGAGTGTCGTGCTGGTCGCCCTCGTTCGTCGCCGACCACGTCGACGGGTTGTGGCCTCGGCTGCTGATCGCGGTCGGCGATCATGGTCGTGGTCAGCTTCGTCCTGATCGGCGTCGGCCCCCGTACGCTCGGACGTCAGCACGCCGAGTCGATCGCGCTCGCCTCCGCGCTCCCGGTCATCGGCGTGACCCGGCTGCTCGGCCCGATCCCGCAGCTGCTGATCCTGCTCGGCAACGCCGTGACCCCCGGCAAGGGCTTCCGCGAGGGACCGTTCGCCTCCGAGGTCGAGGTGCGTGAGCTCGTCGATCTCGCCGCTGCGAGCTCGGTCATCGAGTCCGACGAGGGCAAGATGCTGCAGTCGGTGTTCGAGCTCGGCGACACGATCGCGCGCGAGGTCATGGTGCCGCGCACCGACCTGGTGTTCATCGAGCGCCACAAGACGCTGCGGCAGGCGATGTCGCTGGCCCTGCGCAGCGGCTACTCCCGCATGCCGGTCGTGGGCGAGAACCTCGACGACGTCATCGGCATGGCCTACCTCAAGGACGTCACCAAGCGCGTCTTCGACAACCACGTCGCCGAGACGACGGAGCGCATCGAGTCGATCGCCCGGCCCTGCCTGTTCGTGCCCGACACCAAGCACGCCGACGACCTCCTCAAGGAGATGCAGGCCGAGCGCACGCACGTCGCGATCGTCGTCGACGAGTTCGGCGGCACGTCCGGCATGGTCACGATCGAGGACATCCTCGAGGAGATCGTCGGCGAGATCACCGACGAGTACGACTCCGAGCCCGAGGAGAGCGAGCAGCTCCCCGACGGTTCGTGGCGGCTCAGCTCGCGGTTCGAGGTCGACGACCTCGAGGACCTGTTCGACATCCCGATCGAGGACGAGGACGTCGACTCGGTCGGCGGTCTCATGGCCAAGCACCTCGGCAAGGTGCCGATCCGCGGCAGCGTCGTCGAGGTCGAGGGCCTCCGGTTCGAGGCCGAGGGCCCGTCAGGTCGCCGCAACCGCATCGGTCAGGTCGTCGTCAGCCGCATCGACCAACCCACGGACACCACTGCATCGAGAGGTTCGGACCATGGAACTCAGTCCTGAGGACGCCAAGCTGGTGACGCTCGCGCGTGCCTCGCGCGCCCGCACCGGTGCGGCAGAAGGCGCCGCGGTGCGTGACCTCGACGGCCGTACCTACGCCGCCTCGACCGTGGCCCTCGACTCGCTGCAGGTCGCCGCACTCGACCTCGCCGTCGCCATGGCCGTGTCGTCCGGGGCCAAGGGCCTCGAGGCGGCCGCCGTCGTGACCGACGCAGAGTCGGTCGATCCAGCATCCGTACGTGATCTGGCTGGCCATGGCGTCAGCGTCTTCGTCGCTGACTCCAGCTGGAGCCGTCGCGATCGGTGACATGAGTCATGACCGAGTTCACGTCCGGCTTCGCCTGCTTCGTCGGCCGGCCCAACGCCGGCAAGTCCACGCTGACCAATGCGCTGGTCGGCGGCAAGATCGCCATCACCTCGTCCAAGCCGCAGACCACGCGCCACGCGATCCGCGGGCTGGTCAACCGCGCCGACGCGCAGCTGATCCTGATCGACACCCCCGGCCTGCACAAGCCGCACACGCTGCTCGGCGAGCGCCTCAACGCGCTGGTCCGGTCGACCTGGTCCGAGGTCGACACGATCGGCATGTGCCTGCCGGCCAACGAGACCGTCGGCGAGGGCGACAAGTTCCTCGATCCGCGAGCTGGCCGCAGATCCGCAGCAAACCGGTCTTCGCGATCGCCACCAAGACCGACCTGGTCAAGCCCGACAAGCTGCGCGACCACCTGCTGCCGATCCAGCAGGCCGGCGCCGATGCGGGCCTGCAGTGGCAGGAGATCATCCCGGTGTCGGCGGTGGCGGACGACCAGGTCGACCTGCTCGCCGACCTGCTGATCGGCACGCTGCCCCAGGGCCCGGCGCTCTACCCCGAGGGCCAGCTGACCGACGAGCCCGAGGAGACGCTGATCGCGGAGATCATCCGCGAGGCCGCGCTCGAGGGCGTACGCGACGAGCTGCCGCACTCGATCGCGGTCGTCGTCGACGAGATGGTCCCGCGGCGCCGACCGCCCCGAGGACAAGCCGCTGATCGACGTACGCGTCAACGTCTACGTCGAGCGCGACAGCCAGAAGGGCATCATCATCGGCAAGCAGGGTGCCCGCCTGCGCGAGATCGGCACCAACTCCCGCTCGCAGATCGAGAAGCTGCTGGGCACGCCGGTCTACCTCGACCTGCACGTCAAGGTCGCCAAGGAGTGGCAGCGCGACCCCAAGCAGCTGCGCAAGCTCGGCTTCTGAGGTGGCATCGCGCTGGGAGTGACGTTCTTGTCGCGACACGCCGTCGCCGACCGCAGAAACGTCACTCCCAGAGCGCTCGGATTCAGCCTCCTGCCAGTCGATCCATGATCTTGTCCGGCACCAGCGTGGCCAAGGGTCGTCCGATGGTTCGTATGGCAATCTCTGCGACGACTCCCCATCCAGCCATGACCAGGAACAGCCACGGGCACGGGAGCGAGGGAGATGGCGGAAATTCCGCCGTTCCCGCCAATTCCGCTGCCGAACATCGAGCTGGTCGTCGTCACGGCGCTGAGCGGCGTGAGCAGTGCCCCTGCTCCGGCGAAGGTCGTGACGAGCCAGAACGAATCCCGCGAGGTCCTGGGACGGTCCGCTGAGAGCCGGGCGAGAACCGCGACGGCGACGGCGAGGGAAGCGATCACGAGCGGGATCAGCACGACAGGACCGGTCGACGTCCTCGCTGAACAGCCAGATGAAGGTCGCGCCTGAACGTCGCCGAATGGCAGCCCCGGCACCTCGATGCCGGCGAGCTGACCGAAGGTCAGGGCGTACACGGCGATGTTGAGGATTGCCAGCGGGAACGCCAAGATGGCTTCCGCCTCGCCGTTGGCGATGGCGTAGATGGCCGCTGCCGGCACGAGCAGCGCGACGAACACGGCGAGGTAGACCGCAACGCCTCGGACTGATGCTGTGAGCTCGGCAGGCAGGCGGGACACCACCCGGCGCCGCGCGAGAGGGCGTCGGGCGACAAGGGCCACGGCTGTCCCGAGCACAGAGGCGTAGAACAAGATCGACAACGTTCCGGCATGCCCGAATTCGCCGTCTGATACGCACTCGCGTCGCGAACGCCACGGCCCAGGTCAGCACGGCGAACGTCAGACCCGTCACCGTCGATGCCGCAAGCACTGCTCGCCGCGACGGGGTCGGGCGGCGACGCTCGGCCCGGCGACTGGCCAGCCAGATCGCCGCGATCATGAGAGCGAGGACGGTCAACGAGATCGTGGTGAAGTGTGTGCTCGACGTGAGCTCTCCGCCGATCATCGAGCCCTCATCCAGCTCACTCGGAGGGAGGTCCTCGAGCTCCTCGCCGTCCTCGCCGAAGCCCTCGCTGTCCTCACCGAAGTCCTCGCTGAACTCATCGTCGAACTCGTCGTCGAAATTCACGGTCGTCGTGTAGTCGAACGTCCCGTGGACGACATGGCGACGGCTTGGCCAGGAGCAGTCACGTACCACGACCCCGGCACATCGTCTTCTGTCGCCGCCGCGAGCAACGCGGTCCCGGTCAGCAGGAACGTCACGACCCACACCGCCGCGTAAGCAGTGACGCCCGTCCGAACCGCGTCGAGCAGGGACGACCGCGTGTGGTCGATCGACTCGAGGAGCGTCGCTGAGCGTGGTGCCGGATCCGGCACGCCTGACGTTGTCACGTGGATCCTTCCGTAGGGTCACCGCATGATGTCAGCGATCGAGCCGTCGCGCCCCGGGTTTGGGAGACAAGCTGGCCGAAATGATCGCGCCGAGACCTAACAGGTGGCGAGACCGGCCAGGATCTCGAGCATCCGCTGGTTGGTTGCGGCGTCCTTGACCGCGAGCCGGACGGCTCGGTCGCCGATGACGCTCCCCATGTTGGTCGCGTCCCGCAGGTAGAGGCCGTGCGTACGCGCGAGAGCCACGACCTCGGCACCTGAGGGGCCGTCGTCGGGCACGTGCGCCAGCAAGAAGTTGGCGCAGCCCGGGACCACGTCCCAGCCGAGCTCGACGAGACCTTCCGCCAGCGTCTCGCGGAGCCGATGGGTCTCGGCCCATCGTGTCTCGTAGTACGCCGTCGACTCGAGCGCGCGCGTCGCCGCGACCTGGGAAGGCAGGCCGATGACCCACGGCGGCGTCAGGCCGCGCAGGTCCTCCAGCTGGTGCGGCCCGGCGGCCAGGTAGGCAACACGAGCACCGCTGAGCGCGTACGCCTTGGACATCGACTTGCAGACGATCAGGTTGTCGTGTCGCCGTGTCAGCGGCTCGACGGTCTCACCGACGTAGTCGACGTACGTCTCGTCGATCCAGAGCCGGGTCGACGGTGGTGCTGCCAGCAGCAGTCTCTCGATCTGGGCAGCCGTGATGAACTGCCCGGTCGGGCTGTTGGGGTTGACCAGGATGACGAGGTCGGGGCCGGAGGCGACCATCGCCTCGAGCTGCGCCAGGTCCGGGCGATAGCCCGCCGAGCGTTCGAGCGGAACGCGCTCGACGTGACAGCCGACGACCTTGTCGAGGACATGCGCGTACTCGCCGTACGTCGGGTCGAGCAGGAGGACGCGTGAGTCGCGTGACAACCAGCGCGGCAGGGCACGAAAGATCAGGTCGGACGATCCGGCGCCCGGAAGGATCGACGCGACGTCCAGGTCTCGCGCCGAGGAGATGGCGGCCACCAGACCCTGCGCAGTCGACTGGCGGCGAGGTGCGCAGCAGCCACGGCAGCTCGTCCTCCACAGCCCGTGATCACTGCCGGTGCAGGCGGGAACCACGCGTCGAGCACGTCGGCGTTGATGACGTCGCGACGGCGCCCGAGGTCGTCGAATCCGGTGCCGATCGCGTCGAACGACTCACCCCCGTGGAAGCAGGCCGCCGGCTTGCGCAACGGCACGTGCAGTCGCCACTCCACAGACCGCTCGATCGAGGCGACGACTGGTTCGAGGGCGTCGAAGTCGGAGCGGACCTGGGCGACATCGGCGTACATCAGCTCGAAGTTCACCGCCCCTGAGCTGACCGACAGCCCGGTGGGCAGCATCCCGCCACGCAGGTACATGCCCGCGACCTCGTCCCGGCCGATGGCGACGACCTTGCTGCCGCCCCGCGCCTCGATCCAACGGAATGCGGCCACCATGAGGGTCGCAGCGAGGTCGGAGTCCCGATGCTCCTTGAGCACGGTCAGCAGGCGGATCTCGTATGTGCCGGTGCCGATCTCGAACGGCACCTTGGCACGTTCGAAGTACTTGTCGATCGAGTAGCCGTGCTCGCCCGGTGGGGTGATGCTCACGAACGCGGCGAGCGTCCCGTCACGGACCGCGACGAGGTAGCGATTGACCTCATCGAGCCGGTCGCGCAGCAAGCCCTGGTCGTTGGGCTGATGCTGGCCCAGCTCGAGGGCGTACACCTCGTGCCGGGCCCGGTAGATGTCCTCGCGGTGGCCCGCGTCTGCTTCGAGGATGACGGTGCGCTGCGGACTGAGACTGGTAGTCACGCAGTCATCCTGCCCGACGACGGCTCGCGATCAGCGTGCTTCGGCCTTTCGCAGCACCGACTTGAGCTGCTTGCTGAGCGCGCTCGCCCCGACGACCGGGATCAGTGCGCCGATGAGCTTGCCCTTGAGCGAGTTGCCACACGCGGTCAGCGTGACGTGGACGTCGGTGCCCTCGGCGACCGGCTCGAGCTCGTAGAGCCACCCGCTGCCGGGTCCCCACAGGTTGGACTCCACCGTGTCGACCTTGACGGTGCCGGCAGCGCTGTCCCACGTGTAGTGGCTGCGCTCCCAGCCCATCGCGGTGCCCTCGGTGACATCGGCGGTGGTCGCGCCGAGCTCGTGCACCGTGAAATGCGCCGTGTCGATGCTCGGCCAGATGTCGGGCCGCTCAGGGCCGAAGTCGGTCAGCAGGCCGAGCACGTCGCTCTGCGCCAGGCTCGTGTGCACGGTGAACGTGGTCTTGGGCATGTCGATCCTTCGCGTCGCGTGGCGGCGGGGTTCCGCCGATGACGTAGATCCTCCCGCACAACTGGTTGCTCCGGGCGCCGAACTCAGCGCACGTCGAATCCGCGCAGGCCTTCCGGTTCCTCGTTGCTCACGTCGACGGCGGAGACCTCGGCCCGCGCTGGACCCTGACGGCACCACGTGACCAACGCCTCAACGTCCGCGTTCGCGCCCTCGAAGACCGCCTCGACCGACCCATCGGGGCGATTCGAGACCCACCCGGCGACACCATGCCTCGACGCCTCCTGCTGGCACGAGGCGCGGAAGAAGACGCCCTGCACGTTGCCGCTCACCACGACGCGTCGGCGGATCATCGTCCCAGCGTATTAGGCTCCCGGCGTGGACCGCCGTCTCGATCTCGTCGCCGACTGCAACCGCTGCTTCGGGCTGTGCTGCGTCGCCCTCGCGTTCGAGAAATCGGCCGACTTCCCGGTCGACAAGCGCGCCGGCGAGCCGTGCGTCAACCTGGCGACGACTTCCGCTGCGGGATCCACGACCGGCTGCCGGACGAGGGCTTCCGGGCTGCGCCGTCTACGACTGCTTCGGCGCCGGCCAGCAGGTGACCCAGGTGACCTTCGGCGGGCGCGAGCTGGCGGGACGCCCGGGACCTCGGCCGCCGATGTTCGCCGCGCTCCCGGTCATGCGGCAGCTGCACGAGATGCTCTGGTACCTCGCTGAGCCCTGGCCTGTCCTGCCGCCAGCGTCGCTGCACCTCGAGCTCGAGCAGGCATACGCCGCGACGGAGGCCCTCACGCGTACGGCACGCCGACGACCCTCGCCGGACTCGATCTGCCGGACCACCGCGCAGCGCGTCGATCCCTTGCTGCAGCGCACGAGCGAGCTCGTACGATGCGGCGCACCGGCGGGCCCGAGCGACGCGGCGCCGATCTCGTGGGCGCCAAGCTCCGCGAGGCCGACCTCCGGGGCGCCAACCTCCGCGGCGCGCTGCTGATCGCCGCCGACCTGCGCGGTGCGGATCTCCGCGAGGCCGACCTGATCGGCGCGGACCTGCGCGACGCCGACCTGCGTGGCGCCGACCTGACCGGCGCGCTGTTCCTGACCCAGACGCAGGTCAACTCCGCGCAGAGGCGACGTACGTACGAGAATCCCGTCCGTGCTCGTGCGCCCGGGACACTGGGCGGGGTAGGAGAGTCGTATGGATCCTGTCGAGGCACTCAAGGAGATCGGGTTCTGGCTCGAGCGCGAGCTGGCCAAGAGCTACCGGGTCGAAGCCTTCCGCAAGGCTGCCGCAGCGATCGAGCACCTGGCGCCGGCCGAGGTCGAGAAGCAGGTCCAGGACGGCAGCCTCAAGCGGGTCAAGGGCATCGGTGACCGTACGTTCGGCATCATCGCCGAAGCGGTCGCCGGCGAGGTGCCCGGCTACCTCGCCGACCTGCGTGAACGCGGGAAGGCGCCGCTCGCCGCGGGCGGCGCGAAGCTGCGAGCCAAGCTGCGCGGCGACCTGCACAGCCACTCCAACTGGTCCGACGGCGGCTCGCCGATCCAGGAGATGGCCGCGCGGCGGCATCGTCTGGGCCGGGAGTACCAGGTCACTGACCGACCACTCGCCGCGGCTCACGATCGCGAACGGACTGTCGGCCGAACGCCTTGCCGAGCAGCTCGACGTCATCGACGCACTGTCGATGCCGAGCACGACGATCTCCGGCTGCTCAGCGGCATCGAGGTCGACATCCTCGACGACGGCGAGCCTCGACCAGACCGACGAGATGCTCGAACGGCTCGACGTCGTCGTCGCCAGCGTGCACTCCAAGCTCAAGATGGACTCGCGACCTCATGACCCGCCGCATGGTCAGCGCGATCGCCGAACCCGCACACCAACGTGCTCGGCCACTGCACCGGCCGGCTCGTCGCGGGCGGCGCGGGGCACGCGGACCGAGTCCCAGCTTCGACGCCGAGAAGGTGTTCGCCGCCTGCGAGAAGTTCGACGTCGCCGTCGAGATCAACTCGCGGCCCGAGCGCCGGGACCCGCCCAGCAACCTGATGCAGATGGCGCTCGACTACGGCTGCCTGTTCGCGATCAACACCGATGCCCATGCGCCGGGGCAGCTCGACTTCCTCGACTACGGCGCCGAGCGCGCGGCGCGACAACGGTGTGCCGGCCGTCGCGCATCGTCACGACCTGGCCGGTCGAGCGCCTGCTCGATTGGTCAAACGCGAAACGCTGACGCCTTTCGTCCGTATACTGATTCGGCTCGTCTCGGGGGACTTGTCGGTCCGGCAGCTTGACCGTTCATGACGACATACCGGGAAGCACCATGTCTGATTCGCCCCTGCCCTTTCCTGCGCTCGAACCCACTCCTCGGCGCCGCAAGATCGGCCGGAGGTGGATCGTCGCCGTTGCCGTCGTGGTCTTCCTCGCGTTGGGGCTCGGCGGAGCGGCATACGGTGTCAAGGCCAAGGGCGATGCGAAGGCAGAGGAATACGCCAAGGCTCTCAACGCATGGGGCGACAAGAGGGACGACCTCCTCGGCGCACCCGGGCGGCCAACAGCGAGTTGTGGGACTTCGGCGACGCCACGACCGAAGAAGTCGCTGGCGGAGCAGAAGAAGTCGCTTGCGCGCGGGTGCTGACGCTCCGCGCTTCCGCTGCCAAGAACGCCGCGGCGGTCCCGGAGGTTCCCGACTCCTTCTTCAAGCTTCCTGAGCTCCGCGAGCGCAACGCCATCAAGGACTCGGTGAGGCGCAAGAAGGCCGTGAAGGCGTACGCCGAGGCAGCCGACAAGGTGTTGGTGCAGCTGCGCAGGGACTGCACCTGGAACATCAAGGTGAACGCCACGAAGGCGAGGCAACTCCGGCTCCAAGAAGATCTTCGACCAGGCACGAAGGTCTTCTGCTGAAGCCAGGTCGCAGCGCAGGCAACTACTACTGCCCCTCCGACGTCCAAGGTACTCCTGCCTCCCCGCCAGCGTGCAGGAGCGAACCAGGTACGTCGAGCTGATCCTCAAGGGACTCAAGGTGGAGAAGACGTACCTCACGAAGCGTTGGTTCGCCGCCCGGCTCGTGTGACCGCACCTCGTACGACGACCTGTGCTCCACGCTCAAGTCGCAACCTGTCGTCCTACTTCGCCAACATCGGCGACTACGGCGCGGTCTTCAAGTACGATCGCCCCGACGAACAGCAAGCTCCGGGAGGAGTACGACCGGATGGTGAAGGGCAACAAGGCGGTCGACAAGGCCTTCAAGAGGGCCCTGTTCAAGGCGCGCCCGACTTCAAGTCCGACTTCCGGGTTGTCGAAGTATCCCGTTTTGGCAAGAGGCGTACTTCAGTGCCGCCGCCGTCGAGTCCATCCAGGACCTGGACAAGCTCAGGAAGGCAGTGCTGTCCGGGCCGGGGACACCGGCTCGGATTCAGTGCGAGGCTCTCGGCGAGCTCTCGACACGTTCACCTGGCTGACGCGGCGTCGCCGCTCGGCCGGTGACCTCGTCGTAGACGTCGATCAGTCCGGCCAGGTCCTTGACCATGCGTCGCGCTCGGGCCGGCTCGTTGCCGCAGTCGGCCCGGCACTCGCCGGATGCGGCCATGAGGTGCGCGATGACGTGCGCCTTCGCGGCGTACGCCTCGGCGGCCCCGAGCTCTGGCGTCATGCGAACGCGAACACCCGCGACGCGTTCGAGGTGGAAGCTCGTGTGGACCGGGTCGAGGTCGCCGGTGTGCCGCGGGTAGGCGATCGCGCCATCGATCGCCTGCTGGACGTCTGTCGAGCCACCGTCCCGGTCGAGCCACGCCTCGGCCTCCTCGATCGGCAGCGACGACGCGTCCGCGGGAGTCGGGCTCCAGGAGCGCCATGACCTGGCGCGCCTGGGCGATGCGGAGCCGGCGCGAAGCTCGGGGGAGTCCTCGGTCGTGCCGAACAGCCGGCCGATCAACGGGACGAGCCGCGCGCGGTCGCTGTCGCGCAGGAGGTCGTTCGTCGTACGCGCCTCGTGCGCGAGCATCGGGTGCGTGCACTCCGGACGGTCGCTCCACTCCTCGCCGGCGAGCAGCGAGACGTACTCCATCACGCAGGCTTCGCCGTGCTCGGCGTCGTGGGAGCCCGCGGACAGGGTCGGCAGGGCATCGGGCACGGTCATGGTCACTCCCTCGTTCTCCAGCAATTCTCCACCTGCACGCCAAGGAACGCGACTGCTCAGTCCATCAGCAGCGCGGCCAAGGTGCCGCCGAGCTCGCGGGCCGCTTCGAGCTCGGCATCGCCGACGTCTCCCAGCATCTCGAGGACCGTCGGCCGACTGCGTCCACGACAGTGCCTGCACGATGCTCTGCACCGACCGCACGGCGCCGGTCGTGTCGTACCGGCCGTGCACCCACAGCCCGTACGGCTTCTTGCCGCCTGCACCCTTGCCCGCCGAGCCGTCCTCGGCGAGCGACCCGCCCGCCTCGAGGAAGATCGTGTCGAAGAAGTGCTTGAGCGCGCCGCTCATGTAGCCGAAGTTCGCCGACGTTCCGAGCAGATAGCCGTCAGCGCCGAGGACGTCATCGGCGCCCGCCTCCAGCGCGGGACGTACGACGACCTCGACGCCCTCGATCGCCGGGTCCGACGCACCGTCGACGACTGCCTCGAGAATCCGTTGCAGGTTCGACGTGGGGGAGTGATGGACGATCAGCAGGCGTGGCATGTGCCGGACGCTATCGCCAATTCACTGCGGGCGCGTACTGACCATGCGCCAGCCTGTCGCCTTTCGCCGGCACGGCAGCGACAGATGTCGTCGGGACGTCGCGGGGATCGGCGGCAAGCTGGAACTGGTCGCGTCAAACGCCCCGCAAGCCGCGTGATCGCCTTCCGACGGCCGGCTCTGCTACGGGCACTGAGCGTCGGCCAGCTGAGGGCCTTCGACGGGCGCCGTCCCATGACGCGCCTCAGCCGTCGCTCGCGTCCAAGCCGTGAAGGGCGCGGCTGTCGCACGCCACCTCACGCCGCGCTCCCGCGCGGCGAGGCAGCGACCGCCGCGCCTCGCAAGCTGCGAGCCGCACTGACCGGAGCGACACCGACCCGCCCCGAAGGCCAAGAACGTCAACGGTCGATGGATTCGCGTCGTCCACACACCGGCCGACGCGCCGCACCCTGTGGATCGCGAGGTGTCTGACCCGGCGGAGGCAGCGGCGGTGCGAGCCGGATGGCTGTTGATCGACGCGCACGAGCGGTTGAGCACGGCCGGCGCTTCACGGGTCTTCGGGCATGAGCTGGCCGCGTGGTTCGACTACGCCGACGACACGATCGAGAAGTTCCAGCACCCGGACGTGGCTGACGCCGCGAGCCTCGAGGCCCAGATCAAGCACGAGGAGGGCAAGAGCAACCGCCTGCGCTATCGCCGGACGATGGACTTCGTCCGGCCCGGTGATCGGCTGTTCGACGTCGGCTTCGGGCGCGGCTACCTCGCGTCGCTCCTGATCCGTGACGCGAACGTCGAGAGCTATCACGGCATCGACATCGTCGACGACTGGCTGAAGATGAGCCTCGCGAGCCTTGGCGGCCAACGGTCTGGCCGATGCGCCTGCCACGCTCTGAGATCGGCGATCTCTACGACCTGACCAGGGACCGTCTTGACGAGCTCGGCGCGACCTTCGTGATCTGCTGCGAGGTTCTCGAGCACGTGCCGGATGCCGAGAAGGCGCTGAAGGTGCTGGCAGACGCGCTGCCGGACGGCGCGGAGCTGTTGTTCTCGGTGCCGCTTCACGGCCGGCTGGAGGGCGTGTGGGGCCATGTCTCGGTCTTCGACGCCGCCCGTCTCAAGCAGATGCTGGACGGCGCCGGCCTGTATGCGCACCACGTCGAGCCGCTGGCCAACACCTGGAGCCTCGTGGTCGCGTCGCGAGCCCCGAGCCGTCGGTACGCGTGAGGGAGGCGACCGGCCGTCCCGCCGTACGTACGTCCGTGCCCCTCTCGGAGCGACCGCGACTTCATCGATGTCCGGCTGCCGGCTGACATGCTGCCTGCCGGAAAGGCCGACGTGTCCGCGTCGCCCAGCCGACGAGTTCAAGGTCGCGTGCCACGTCGAGGGTCGCGGAGGCGTTCAGCTTCCCGATCCAGGGCCTGGAGGCGATGCGTCTTCTCATCGAGTTCGACGACGTCCGAAGACGTCGAACGGTTCGTCGTCAACGCGTACGCGGGCAATCAGAAGGTCGCGGGTATGGGACTGGCTGCCCGAGCGAGATCACGACACCTTCGCGTCGGTTCTGGCTGCGCCCGGGTGAGTCGTCACCGCGTTCGTCGCTTCCGCGAACAAGAGCCTGTCGCAGACCGCGGATCGCGTCGAGGTGGTCGTCGAGGTCGCCCCTGGCAAGACGGCGGCGTCGGTCTCAAGGCGGCCTACCTTCCGTGAGGCGACAGCTGTCGACCGTGGGCAGAGCCGACCTGACATCTCGTGGTCACCCGATGACCGTCCGCATTTCAGTGCACGTTTGGGCTGATGTGACTACCATCACGTATGGAGTTCGAGACAGCTGCTCGGGCCATTCTCGCCAACATCGAGAAGGTCATCGACGGCAAGCCCGAGGCCGCAGAGGCCGCCCTGGTCGTATTCCTCGCCGAAGGACACCTCCTGATCGAGGACGTCCCGGGCGTCGGCAAGACCGTCCTCGCCAAGGCGCTGGGCCGTTCGGTCAGCTGCTCGGTGCGCCGCATCCAGTTCACGCCCGACCTGCTGCCGTCCGACATCACGGGCGTCTCGGTCTACAACCAGGCCGACCGCGAGTTCGAGTTCAAGCCCGGTGCGGTGTTCGCCAACATCGTGATCGGCGACGAGATCAACCGCGCCTCGCCCAAGACCCAGTCCGCGCTGCTCGAGGCGATGGAGGAGCGCCAGGTCACGGTCGACGGCACGACGTACGTGCTGGCCAGCCCGTTCACGGTCGTCGCGACGCAGAACCCCTACGAGATGGAGGGCACGTACGCCCTGCCCGAGGCCCAGCGCGACCGCTTCATGGCCCGCATCTCGATGGGCTACCCCGACGCCGCTGCCGAGCTCGCGATGGTGCGCGGCCGCGACGCCGAGAACCCGTTCGACGACCTCGAGTCCGTCGCCTCGATCGAGGACGTCCAGGCCATGATCGCCGCGGCCCGGGCGATCTACGTGTCCCCGGCGGTCGAGCAGTATGCCGTCGACATCGCGCAGGCGACGCGCGTCGACGCCGACCTGCGCCTCGGCGCGAGCCCGCGTGCCACGCTCCAGCTCGTACGTGCGGCCAAGGCTCGCGCGGCCGTGCAGGGCCGCGACTTCGTCCTTCCCGACGACATCGACGCACTCGTCCCGGTCGTGCTGCCGCACCGCCTGATCCCGATGCGGGGCGCGTCGAGCGTCGAGGACGTCGTCGACCGCATCGTCGCCGAGACGCCGGTCCCGGCCGGCGCCGTCCAGCCGAGCTGACGAGCATGCCGACCGACACGTCCGCCGGCCGCCTCCGAAGGGCCGCGAGCTCGGTCGTGCTCACCCGCCGCGGCGTGGGGTTCCTCGTCGGCGGCTGTCGTCAGCTTCGTCGCCGCGCCGGTGCTGTCGCTGCCGGCGCTGCTCTACGTCACGGGCCTGCTGCTCGCGCTGGTGCTGTTCTCCGCGGTCTTCGTGTTCGCGGGCCACTCGCGCGTACGCATCGAGCGGTCGTTCGCGCCGCAGGTCGTGCCGCCGGGCCAGATGTCGCACGCGACGGTGCGCATCACCAACCTGTCGGTCCTGCCGTGCCTCGAGGCCAAGTGGTCGGACGACCTGCCGCCCGGCATCTCCGGCGACGCATCCGGCATCCTCCCCGCGCTCGGCGGGAGCCACGGCACCGACTCGCGGGTGTCGTTCTCGTACGCATTGCAGGGCCTGCGGCGGGGTCGCCACCCGATCGGGCCGTTGCGGGTCAACGTCCTCGACCCGTTCGGGCTCGTCTTCCGCCGGCACAAGTTCGGCAGCCCCGAGCCGTTGACGGTCCTGCCGCGCCGCGTCGACCTGCGACCCATCGCCCCGCGCGGCACGAGCGAGGACGGCGCGACGCGGCCCGCACCGCAGCACGTCGGGCTCGGTGAGGACGACGTCATCGCGCGCAGCTACCTGCCCGGCGACGCCATGAAGCGGCTGCACTGGAAGGCCACGGCCCACCGCGGCGAGCTGATGGTGCGCCAGGAGGAGCAGCAGCTCACCCCGCGTGCGGCCGTCATCCTCGACTGTGAGCCGGTCAGCCAGGGCACGGCCCAGGATCGGCAGGGAGCGTGGGAGTACTCCTCCGTCTTCGAGTGGTGCGTCGTCGCGACCGCCTCGATCACGGCGCACCTGGTCAAGGCCGGGTACGTCGTGGTGCTGCAGTCCAGCGGCCGCGCCATCGACCGGTTCATCGCCGACGGGCAGGACACCCTCGAGGACGCGATGGTCGACCTCGCCGTGGTCGAGCCGGAGCAGCACGACAACGAGCGACTCGTGGCGCCCGAGCGAGCCGCGTTCATGGTGCTGGGCCGCCTGAGCGTCGAACGCGCGCACCACTGGGCCCACGCGATGTCGACGTCGCGCGCGGTGCTGGCCCTGGTCGCCGCCAACACGTCGGCGGAGGCGCGCGGACTCCTCGAGGACGCGCGCTGGCGCATCGTGACCTATCAGCCCAACCAGGACATCAGCGACCTGTGGACCGAGTTCGACGGGGCGCGTGCGCATGCTGCGGGCTGAGGCGTCGACGCAGCGGCTCACCGGCCGCACGACTCGTGACACGTGGTTCGACCACGTCATCATCGCGGTGGCGTTCGCGCTGCTCCTGTCGGGCTTCCGCAGCGTCATCGCTGGCAACGACTGGTGGATCACCACGGTCCTGGTCGCCACGCTCACGGGTCTCGCCTGCGCCGTCCTTCGCGCGGTCGGCCTGCGCTGGGTCGCGCCGATCGCGATCGTGGTCGAGCTGCTCGCCCTCGCCTGGATCTTCGTGCCTGACACCCTGATCGGCATCCTGCCGACGTTCGACACGTTCCGTGAGCTCGGCAACCTGGCGTCGGCAGCGCAGGACATCATCATCGAGGAGCAGGCACCGGTGGCCGCCGCCAAGCCCGTCGTGCTGGTCGTCGCGAGCTCGTTCGGCCTGCTCGTCATCGTCGCCGACCTGCTGCTCGAGCGCCGTCGGGCGGCATCGGCGATCGGCCTGCTGCTGCTCTCGGTGTTCGTGACGCCGGCGCTGATCTCGGGCGACACTCCTTCGGTATGGCTGTTCGTCGCGGTCGCGGCGCTCTGGCTCGTCATCCTGCGGTCCCGGACTGCCCTCGGCGGTACGCTCGCCCGTCGCCAGCGCGGCCCCGCCGCTCGTGCTGGGCGTCGCCGCCCTGGCCGCCGCCGTGGCCTTCCCGGTCATCTCGCCCGACGTCAGCGCGGTGGCGACCTCGTGGGGCAAGCCGCCACCGGCGGTGTTCGGCCGCGGCATCAACCCCATGCTCGAGCTCGGTCAGAACCTGCGCCGCAACGGCACCACGACGGCGCTGACCTACACGACAGGCCTGCCCCAGGCGCCCTACCTCAAGGTCGCGACGTTGCGGGACTTCACCGGCAAGACCTGGAAGCCGGGCACCACCCAGCAGTTCGCCGCCCCCGAGGGTGCCGAGGCGCATCAGTCAGCCCCGACATCAAGGTCGAGAAGGAGCTCGACGACCATCACGATCCGGCAGCTTCGCACCACGATGCTGCCGGTGCCCTACCCGTTGGACAAGGTCTCGGGCCTCAAGGGCGAGTGGCTGCTCGGGATTCGGGCCGCACCATGACGTCGCCCGACGACGACACCCGCGGCCAGACGTACTCCGTCACGAGCCTCGACATCCAGCCGACCGCCACCCAGATGCGCGCGATCTCGTCCAACCCCAGAGACCTGCTCCTGCAGGAGGAGGTCAAGCTTCCCGACAAGATGCCGGCGATCATCGAGGACACGGCGCGCAGGGTCACCAAGGGCGCCACCAACCAGTACGACCAGGTCGATCGCGCTGCAGGACTACCTGCGCAACGACGGCGGGTTCACCTACTCCGAGACCGCACCCGTCGCCGACGACTACGACGGCAACGGCATCGATGTCATCGCGAAGTTCCTCGAGAAGAAGTCCGGCTACTGCGTGCACTTCTCGTCGGCGATGGCGGTCATGGCCAGGACGCTCGGCATCCCGTCGCGGATCGCGGTCGGCTACGCGCCCGGCAGCGTGGTCAACGTCAAGGACGGCCAGAACCAGTACGAGGCGACGTCGGACGACCTGCACGCGTGGACCGAGATCTACTTCGAGGGCGTCGGCTGGGTCACGTTCGAGCCGACTCCGGGCGTCGGATCGGCCACGGCGTTCAAGGAGCCCGGTGCGCCGGCCTCGAACGCGGACGACGGCGAGTTCTCCGGCAGCCCGCGCAGGGCGGCGCGTGACGAGTCCACCAACGTCGACAGCGGAGCGACGCCCACCTCGAGCACGACGAAGACCGCACCGCGCACGGCCCTGATCACGTTCGCCGTGCTGCTGGTCATGATCGGCATCCCGGCGCTGCTGCGATGGGCGCGTCGCCGCTGGCGGATCAGCCGGGCCGGCTCGTCGGTCGACCCGCTGTGGCGCGAGCTCGAGGACACCGCACGCGACTTCGGGCTGCCGTTCTCGCCGACCGACACGCCTCGCGGCTTCGCCGCACGTCTTCGCGCCCGCGACGGCATCGACGACGAGGCGCTTGAACCGGCTGCTGCGGCAGAGTCGAGAGAGCCCGCTTCGCCCGCTCCGGTGTCGCCGATGGTCGACGGCGTCGACGACCTCCGCACGGTGATCGCCTCGCTGGCGCAGGGCGCATCGCGGCAGGAGCGGCTGGCGAGCGCTGGCGCTGCCGCGATCCCTCTCGGGCCGCAGGGCGTACGCACCATCGGGTCCGCTCCAGGCCGCGTCAACGCTCGGGTAACGGTGGCGTGCCGTCGCCGAAAGGTGCGGCCGCCGAGCTGTCTCGCGTCCGTGCGGCGTCGAGCCAGACGTCGGTCGTCGGGGCCCTTCGGGACGATCCCGGTGGGATTGATGTCGGACGTGCACCACGTAGTAGTGCTTCTTGATCTGCTCGAAGTCGATCGTCTCGCCGAAGCCCGGCGTCTGGAACAGGTCGCGCGCGTACGCCCACAGCACCGGCATCTCGGTGAGCTTCTGCCGGTTGCACTTGAAGTGGCCGTGGTAGACCGGCGTCGAAGCGCGCCAGCGTCGTGAACAGGCGGACGTCGGCCTCCGTGATCGTGTCGCCCATCAGGTAGCGCCGGTCGGCGAGCCGCTCCTCGAGCCAGTCGAGTGCGCGCGAACAATCGGTCGTACGCCGCCTCGTACGCCTCCTGCGATGCCGGCGAACCCGCAGCGGTAGACCCCGTTGTTGACCTCGGTGAAGATCGCGCTCGCATGACCTCCTCCATCTCGTCGCGCACGCTCCGGCGGGCCACAGGTCGGGGGCGCCCTCGCGGTGGTACTCGCGTCCACTCGGTCGGAAGTCGTGCGTGATCCACGGGAAGTCGTTCGTGACGACCTTGCCGGTCGGCGACGTCGACGATCGCCGGCACCGTGATGCCGCGCGGGTAGTCGGGGTACGCGCTCGAGGTACGCCTCCTGGATGCGCTCGATGCCGAGCACCGGGTCGACTGCCGCCGGGGTCGAGGTCGAACGTCCAGCTGCGGTCGTCGTGGGTCGGCCCGCAGTAGCCGATCGAGATGGCGTCCTCGAGGCCCGAGCAGCCGCCGCACGATGATCGCCCGGTTGGCCCACGGGCAGGCCCGGGCCACGATCGAGCCGGTAGCGGCCCGGCCTCGACGGGCCAGCGCGGCCGTCGCGAGCCGTCGGTCGCGGACGATCCGGTCGGGGATGTAGTTCATGTCGCGGTCGAACTCCTCGCCCGGCTCGACGTACGGACCCGTGGTGTCGTCGGTGCTCATGCTGCTAACCTAGCCACCGATCATGCGGATCCAGAGCCTGCTCCTTCTCTGCCGCGTCGAGGTCCTCTAGGTCGGACCCCTCGGCGCGGAGTTTGTCACGTCCCGGCCGCACACCAGCCAGACAAACACCCCGAGGAGTCCAGATGACCGACCTACGCTCAACACCCCCAGCAGCCCAGCGGCATGCCGTACCAGCGCTATCGCGCCGTTCGTGCCGATCGACCTGCCCGACCGCACGTGGCCCGGCAAGACCATCACCGCAGGCGCCGCGCTGGTGCGCCGTCGACCTGCGCGACGGCAACCAGGCCCTGATCGACCCCATGACCCCGGCCCGCAAGCTGGCGATGTTCCAGCTGCTCGTCGGCATGGGCTACAAGGAGATCGAGGTCGGCTTCCCGAGCGCGAGCCAGACCGACTTCGACTTCGTGCGCCAGCTGATCGAGGGCGACCACATCCCCGACGACGTCGTCGATCCAGGTGCTGACCCAGTGCCGCGAGCCCCTGATCGACCGCACCTTCGAGTCGCTGGTCGGCGCCAAGCAGGCCATCGTCCACTTCTACAACTCGACCTCGCACGCTGCAGCGCCGGGTCGTCTTCGGCCTGGACAAGGACGGCATCACCGACATCGCGACGCAGGGTGCACCGCGCTGTGCATGAAGTACGCCGAGATCCACACTCCGGACACCAACGATCTCCTACGAGTACTCGCCGGAGTCCTACACCGGCACCGAGCTCGACTACGCGCTCGAGGTCTGCAGCCGGGTCATCGACGTCATCGACCCGACGCCCGACTGGCCGCTGATCATCAACCTGCCGGCGACCGTCGAGATGGCGACGCCCAACGTCTACGCCGACTCGATCGAGTGGATGCACCGGCACCTGCCCGCCGCGACAGCATCGTCTTGTCGCTGCACCCGCACAACGACCGCGGCACGGGCGTCGCCGCCGCCGAGCTGGGCTACCTGGCCGGCGCCGACCGCATCGAGGGCTGCCTGTTCGGCAACGGTGAGCGCACGGGCAACGTCTGCCTCGTCACGCTGGGACTCAACATGTTCAGCCAGGGCGTCGACCCGCAGATCAACTTCAGCGACATCGACTAGATCCGTCGCACGGTGGAGTACTGCAACGAGCTGCCGGTCCCGGAGCGTCATCCCTACGGCGGCGACCTGGTCTACACCGCGTTCAGCGGTTCGCACCAGGACGCGATCAAGAAGGGCCTGGAGGCGCTGGCCAAGGACGCCGCCGATCAGGGCAAGCATGTTGACGACGTCGCCTGGGCGGTGCCCTACCTGCCGATCGATCCCAAGGACGTCGGCCGCACGTACGAGGCCGTCATCCGGGTCAACAGCCAGTCCGGCAAGGGTGGCGTCGCCTACATCCTCAAGAACGACCACCAGCTCGACCTGCCGCGCCGCCTGCAGATCGAGTTCAGCCAGGTCGTGCAGGAGCTCACCGAGGGTGAGGCCGGCGAGATCGAGCCGAGCGCGATCTGGACCGCGTTCGAGCGCGAGTACCTCGAGGCCGAGGACCCCTACCTCCTGGAGAGCTACAGCTCCGTGACCGCGACCGACGGCAGCGACCAGCAGGTCGTCGAGCTGCGCGTACGCGGGGAGGTCAAGGAGTTCAAGGGTGCCGGCAACGGTCCGGTCGCGGCGTTCGTCGACAGCCTGCGGCAGGCCGGGGCCGACATCCCCCTGCTCGACTACTCCGAGCACGCGCTGGCTCCGCGCACCGAGGGCGCCACCACGCAGGCCGCGGCCTACGTCGAGTGCGATGTCGCCGGCGAGACCGTGTGGGGCGTCGGCATCCACAGCAACATCGTCACGGCATCGCTGCGAGCCGTCGTGTCGGCCGCCAACCGGGCTGCCGCTCAGACGATCCCGGGCTGACCAGCGGGGGTCCTGCCGTACGAGCTGGTCTCAGTCCGGCGGCAGGACCCACCCGAGGGCGTGGTCGACCGCCCGGTTCCACTGGGTCGACTCACGCTTGCGGACCGCAGCGTCCATCTGGGGCCGCCACACCGCGGCCACGTGCCGGTGGTGGCTGAGCGTTGCCAGATCGGACCAGTAGCCGACGGTGAGCCCGGCGGCGTAGGCCGCGCCCAGGCACACGGTCTCGGAGACGAGCGGACGCTCGACCGCCACGTCGAGCACATCGGAGAGCATCTGCATCAGCAGGTGGTTGGAGGTCATGCCGCCGTCCACGCGCAGGGTCTCCAGCGTCAGGCCGAGATCGTTGCGGATCGCCTCGACGACCTCCCAGGTCTGCCACGCGGTCGCCTCGAGCACGGCGCGAGCCAGATGGGCCTTGGTCACGAACGACGTGAGGCCGACGATCACGCCTCTGGCGTCCTGGTCCCAGCGAGGGGCGTACAGGCCGGAGAAGGCCGGGACGATGTAGCACCCGCCGTTGTGATCCACCGAGCGCGCCAGGGTCTCGATCTGCGGCGCCGTGGGGATGATCTCGAGGGCGTCCCGCAGCCACTGGACGAGGGATCCGGCCATCGCGATCGAGCCCTCGACAGCGTAGACGGGATCGTCGTCGCCCAAGGCGTACGCGACGGTCGGCAGCACGGACGGGCCGGGCGTCGGCCGCTCCTTGCCGGTGTTGATCAGCAGGAATGCCCCGGTGCCATAGGTGCACTTGGCGTCGCCCGGCTCGAAGCAGGTCTGGCCGAACAACGCTGCCTGCTGGTCGCCGAGTGCTCCGGCGATCGGCACGCCCTGCAGCGGGGCGACGCAGGTGCCGTAGACCTCGGCGTTGGAGCGGATGCTCGGCAGTCCGGCGCGGGGGATGTCGAGCAGCTCGAGCATCGAGTCGTCCCACTGGCCGGTCGAGAGGTCCATCAACATCGTGCGGCTGGCGTTCGTCACGTCCGTCACGTGGACCCCGGCGTCGACGCCGCCCGTGAGGTTCCAGATCAGCCAGCTCTCCATCGTGCCGAACAACAGCTCGCCGGCCTCGGCGCGCTGGCGCAGCCCGCGTCGATGGTCCAGCAGCCAGCGAAGTCGAGGGCCGGCGAAGTACGTACGAGGCTGCAGGCCGGTCACGGCCATGATCTTGTCGGTGGCTCCCTTGGCGACCAGGTCATCCACCAGGTCCGACGTACGCGTGTCCTGCCACGTGATCGCGGGCGCGACGGACCTGCCGGTGGTGCGGTCCCAGACGACCGTGGTCTCGCGCTGGTTGGCGATGCCGAGCGCGGCCACCTGACGACGGTCGAGGCCTGCCTGGGCCAATGCCTCCGGGACGAGTCGCTGGACGTGGCGCCAGATCTCGTCGGCGTCCTGCTCGGCCCAGCCCGGGCGGGGGAACACCTGGTGGTGCTCGCGTTGTGCCAATGACCGGGTGCGACCCTGCCGGTCGAAGATCATGCACCGTGTCGACGTGGTGCCTTGGTCGATCGCGGCGATGACGGTGTCGTTCACGCGTGGAGGCCCAGTGAACGGGATATCGACGCGGCGGTGTCGGTCGTGGCCTGGACGATCGAGTCGAGCGGGGGCCCGGCGTGACGGAACACCTTCTCGACCGGGCCGGTGACCGCCAGCGCGCCGACCCCGATGCCGCCGTAGCCGCGCAGGGGCACCGCCACGGCGCCGATACCGGGGGTCAGCTCGCCGCCTTCGGACGACCAGCCGCGTGCCCGGATGCGATGCATCTCCGCGTCGAGCGCTGCGCGATTGACCAGGGTGCGCTGGGTGTAGCGCTCGAGCATGCGCGGACTCGACGGCGTACCGGCGACGAAGCCGAGCATGATCTTGCCCAGGGCACTGGCGTGGAACGGCAGCACCTCGCCGATGCGCAGGTGTTGCTTGGAGCCGCCGGGCCGGAAGACGTGATGCACGATGCGGGCGCCGTCTGGATCGGGGAAGCCGATGTGCACCTCGAGGCGGGTGCGTGACGCGAGGGCATCCGACCAGTTCATGGCGTGCGAGCGAAGGTCGTTGGGATCGAGTCCGGACTCGTGCAGGTTGCGGATGCCGTCACCGAGCGAGTAGTCCGACGTGGCGCGGTCCTGGTGCACGAACCCGACGTCGCGAAGGGTGCGGACCAGCCCGAAGATCGTGGCTTTGGGCAGGTCCAGCGCGTCGGCGATCTCGGAGAGTCGCAGCGGACGCCCTGCTCCGCCGAGGATGCGAAGCACCGCGGCAGCACGCTCGACAGATTGGATGGCCCCCGGCACATCACCGACGTTAGCGCGCCAGTGGTGAGGTGCACGGCCGACCGTTCGACGATGTCGAACGATTGGCCTTGAGCCACGTCATACCCGGTCCTAGCGTCGCTCCCGGCGGCACGAGCCGCCCGGACAGTGAGGTTTAGGACATGAAGAAGAACACTCTTTGGGGTGAGATCTCGGCTGAGCTGCTCGGCACGATGGTGCTCATCCTGTTCGGCACCGGTGTCGTGGCGCAGGTCGTCACAGGCGATGGAGCCGCGGGCGATCACGACTCGATCGCCTGGGCCTGGGGCATCGGCGTGACGCTCGGCGTCTACGTTGCGGCGCGCATCTCGGGGGCGCACCTCAACCCGGCCGTCACGATCGCCCTCGCGGCGTTCAAGGGATTCGAGTGGCGCAAGGTTGCGCCCTACATCGCGGCACAGGTCGTCGGCGCGTTCATCGCGGCCCTGATCATCCGGGCAACGTACGCCGACCTGATCGGCAAGATCGATCCCGGGCACACCTACTCGACCCAGGGCATCTTCTCGACCTCACCGACCGCCGGCGTCTCGATCCCCTCGGCGTTCCTCGACCAGGTCGTCGGCACGGCGATCCTCGTCTTCGTGATCTTCGCCCTGACCACGGCCACCAACAACCCGCCGATGGCCAACATCGGCCCGGTCGTCGTGGGCCTCCTGGTCGTCGCTATCGGCATGGCCTTCGGCGGCAACGCCGGATACGCCATCAACCCGGCACGTGACTTCGGGCCGCGCCTGGCCTCGTGGATCACGGGCTACGGCGACGCCTGGTGGAGCACCAGCGGCAGTCATCCGCTCTACTTCTGGCTGCCGATCGTCGCGCCGATCCTCGGTGGTTTGATCGGTGGAGCGATGTTCAAGTACCTCATCGAGAGCCACCTGCCCGACGAGCCCGAGGAGATCACGGTCTCCGAGCCCGTGCAGGAGCCGGCCCGCCAGCCCGCCCGCGACGCGGACAGCCTGGTATGACCGCCGCCCCGCAGACCCCCATCCACCGTCACTCCACCGAGAGGAACCACCATGGCTGAATACGTAGGATCCATCGATCAAGGCACCACCAGCACGCGCTTCATGATCTTCGACCACAGCGGCAACGAGGTCGCCCGCCACCAGCTCGAGCACGAGCAGATCATGCCGCAGGCCGGGTGGGTCGAGCACAACCCGGCGGAGATCTGGGAGCGTACGTCCGCGGTGATCCAGACGGCTCTGACCAAGGCCGGTCTCGGCGCCGAGGATCTCGCCGCCCTGGGCATCACGAACCAGCGCGAGACGACCGTCGTGTGGAACAAGAACACCGGCCGGCCCTACTACAACGCCATCGTGTGGCAGGACACCCGCACGGACCGGATCGCCAGCGCGCTCGACCGTGATGAGCGCGGCGACATCATCCGACGCAAGGCGGGACTGCCCCCGGCGACGTACTTCTCCGGCGGCAAGATCCAGTGGATCCTGGAGAACGTCGACGGGGTCCGCGAGGCGGCTGAGAAGGGTGAGGCGATCTTCGGCAACACCGACAGCTGGGTCATCTGGAACCTCACGGGTGGCCGCAACGGCGGAGTCCACGTCACGGACCCGACCAACGCGAGCCGCACGATGCTGATGGACCTGGAGACGCTCGAGTGGGACGACGAGCTGCTCGGCTTCTTCGACATCCCGCGGGCGATGCTCCCGGAGATCAAGCCGTCGTCGACCACGGAGCCGTACGGTGTGACGCTCGAGAACGGGCCGTTCGGTGGCGAGGTGGCGATCACCGGCATCCTCGGCGACCAGCAGGCGGCGACCGTGGGCCAGGTCTGCTTCGCCCCCGGCGAGGCCAAGAACACGTACGGCACGGGCAACTTCATGCTGCTCAACACCGGTACCGAGCTCGTGCGCAGCAACGCGGGCCTGCTCTCGACCGTCTGCTACCAGTTCGGCGACGACAAGCCGGTCTACGCCCTCGAGGGCTCGATCGCGGTGACCGGTTCGGCGGTGCAGTGGCTGCGTGACCAGCTCGGCATCATCTCCGGAGCCGCTCAGTCGGAGTCACTGGCCAGCCAGGTCGAGGACAACGGCGGCGTCTACTTCGTGCCGGCGTTCTCGGGGCTCTTCGCGCCCTACTGGCGTTCGGATGCGCGCGGGGCGATCGTCGGTCTCTCGCGCTTCAACACCAACGCCCACTTGGCGCGGGCGACCCTGGAAGCGATCTGCTACCAGTCCCGCGACGTCGCCGAGGCGATGGAGAAGGACTCCGGCGTCGTGCTCGAGGTGCTCAAGGTCGACGGTGGTGTCACGGCCAACGAGCTGTGCATGCAGATCCAGTCCGACGTCCTCGGCGTCACGGTCAGCCGCCCGGTCGTGGCGGAGACCACCGCGCTCGGTGCGGCGTACGCCGCAGGTCTCGCAGTCGGCTTCTGGAGCTCGACGGACGAGCTGCGCGAGAACTGGAACGAGTCCAAGCGGTGGGAGCCGCAGTGGGACGACGAGCAGCGGGAGACCGGCTACGGCCAGTGGAAGAAGGCCGTCACCCGGACCCTCGACTGGGTCGACGTCAGCTAGCCGAACCGCACACCGAGCACCACGACATCGAGAGGTACGAGCATGAGGTCAGCACCCCTGTCGCCCGCAATCCCGCGAGGACGCACTCGAGGCGATGGCGGCCACGACACTCGATGTCCTGGTGATCGGGGGTGGTGTCGTCGGGGGCGGAGCTGCCCTCGACGCCGCCACCCGCGGGCTGTCGGTCGGCCTGGTCGAGGCGCGTGACCTGGCCTCCGGGCACGTCGAGCCGTTCGAGCAAGCTCATGCACGGAGGGCTGCGCTATCTCGAGATGCTCGACTTCCGACTCGTGGCCGAGGCGCTCAAGGAGCGCGGTCTCCACCTGCAGCGGCTGGCGCCCCACCTGGTGCGAGAGGTGCCCTTCCTCTATCCGCTGCAGCACCGCGGATGGGAGCGGGTCTACGCAGGCGCAGGCGTCGCCCTGTACGACGCCATGAGCAAGGCCTCGGGGTACGGAGCAGGCGTCCCGCTGCACCGTCACCTGACGCGGCGAGGCGCGCGGGCCATCGCACCGTCGCTGCGCAAGGACGCCCTCGTGGGTGCGTTGCAGTACTACGACGCCCAGGTCGACGACGCCCGGCACACGATGTTCCTGTCGCGGACCGCAGCGGCATACGGGGCGCATGTCGCCACCCGCGCCAGGGTGATGTCGCTGCTCAAGGAGGGCGGCCGGGTGGTGGGCGCCGAGGTCCGCGATCTCGAGTCGGATCGCACGATCGTCGTTCGTGCGCGACAGGTCGTGAATGCCACCGGCGTCTGGACCGACGAGACCCAGGCGTTCGCGGGGGAGCGCGGACAGTTCCACGTGCGTGCCAGCAAGGGCGTGCACCTCGTCGTTCCGCGCGATCGCATCCGCAGCGAGTCGGGCCTGATCCTGCGCACCGAGAAGTCGGTGCTGTTCGTGATCCCGTGGGGCCGGCACTGGATCATCGGTACGACCGACACGGACTGGTCGCTGTCCAAGGACCACCCGGCGGCCAGTCGCAGTGACATCGACTACCTGCTGGAGCACGTCAACAAGGTGCTGGTCGAGCCACTCACGCACGACGACGTCGAGGGCGTCTACGCCGGGCTGCGGCCATTGCTGCACGGCGAGGACGACGCGACCAGCAAGCTCTCCCGCGAGCACGCCGTAGGCCATGCAGCGCCAGGTCTGATCGTCGTCGCAGGCGGGAAGTACACGACGTACCGGATCATGGCCAAGGACGTCATCGACCAGGTGGCCCACGGCCTGGAGGGACAGCTCGAGCGGCGCGTCCCGGCGTGCGCGACCGAGCACATCCCGCTGCTCGGCGCCGAAGGCTGGGAAGCCGTCTCCAACCAGCGGCAGCTCCTGGCGCGCGACTCCGGCCTGCACGACGAGCGGATCACCCATCTGCTCGGGCGCTACGGCTCCCTGGTCCACGAGCTGCTGACGCTCGTCGCCGACGACCCGGACCTGGGTCTGCCTCTGGAGGGCGCGCCGGACTACCTTCGTGTCGAGGTCGTCTATGCCGCGACGCACGAGGGCGCCCGTCACCTCGACGACGTGCTCACCCGGCGCACGCGCATCTCGTTCGAGGAGTTCGACCGTGGCGTGGCGTCGGCACCGGTCGTCGCCGAGCTGATGGGGCGGGTCCTGGGTTGGGACGATGCGCAGCGCGCCAACGAGGTCGACCACTACCTCAAGCGGGTCGAGGCCGAGCGGGAGAGCCAGACCATGCCGGACGACGACACGGCCGACGCAGCCCGCAAGGGCGCTGCGGACGTCGTCCCGGTCTCGGTCCGCGTCTAGGCTGCTTTGGCCTCGCGGCGCTGGTCGATCACGAGGGTGATGAGGGCCAGCGCCGCGAGCACGGCAACCGCGGCAGAGAACGACGTGCCCGCCGACGTCAGGCCCCACTCCTGTGCGGCCAGGCCCTCACCGATGACCGGCACCGAGATGGCGACGTAGGCGACGACGAAGAACGCCGACGTCACGCCGGCGCGCTGGTGCGGGTCGACCTTGGCCAGCACGGAGGCGAGGCCCTTGCTGAACGAGATCCCCTGACCAGCGCCCGCCGCGACGGCAGCAACGACGATCAGCGGGACCGACTCGACCTGCAGCCCCCATGCGAGGACCGCCATCCCGGCGACGAGCAGGGCGCACCCGGCGTTGACCGCGTGTGTGGTCGAGACTCCCTTGCAGGACGACCTGGGCGACGACCGACGCGCCGAACACCGTGAAGACGACGAGCCCCTCGAGGGCCGGGCTCGGGTTCGTGAGCGCCTGGGCCACGAACCGGGGGGAGACGGCGACGAACAGGCCCATCACCGCGAACCCGGCGAAGGCCGCGATGCCGGCCCCGATGAACGTCGTGCGTACCTTCGCCGGGACGGCGAGTCGCTGGAAGGTCGGGCCGCGACCCGGGCACGACGTCGACCGTCTCGGCGACGCCCCAGACGAGCGCGACGGCGACGAGCGACAGCACGATGTGGACGAGGAACGCGAGGTGCAGGTGCCACGGCAGCCAGTCGACCAGCATGCCGGCGACGAGCGGGCCGAGGCCGAGGCCGCCGATGTTCGCAGCCGTCGCGAGCAGGGCCGCCCTCGAGCGCCAGGCCGCGGGCGCCGCCTCCACGACGGCCGCGGTCGCGGTCCCGACGAAGATCCCTGCCGACAGTCCCGAGAGCACGCGGCCGACGAGCAGCGTCTCGGTGTTGCCGGCGAGCAGGAACACGACGTCGCTGACGATGGCCGACCGCGAGGCCGGCGAGCAGGAGCGGTCGCCGGCCCAGCGTGTCGGACCACCGGCCGAACGCGAGCAACGCCGCGAGCACGCCGAACGCGTACGTCGCGAAGATGACCGTCGACATCGTGATCGAGAAGCCGAACTCGCCCTTGGTAGATGACGTACATCGGGGTGGGGAGCGTCGTGCCCATCATGGTGACGGCGAAGGTGAAGGCGAGCGCAGCGAACGCGCGGCCTCCGCTGAGGGGTGCCATGCCCGAAGTCAACCAGCAGGGCCGCCCACGGCTTCCCGACGTGCCGCGGATCACTGCACCGGCCGGTACAGTAAATGCGCCGCGGTTCGCGATACGCTCGAGGGGACGCCGACCACCCTCGGCGCAGTGTCGCACCGCGGTGAGATCCACCGCGGTCGTGAGGAGGATACGTGGCGCGCATCATCAATCAGGTCGCAGTGTTCGGGCTCGGCAAGGTCGGCGAGCTCGTCGCCGTCATGCTGGGGGAGTCGGGCTTCAAGGTCATCGGCTACGACTCCGCACCCCGCGACCGCCCTCGGGCGGTTCGAGGTCAAGCCCCTCGACGTGCAGGACGCCGCCGGGCTGCGTGAGTCGCTGCGCGGGGTCGACGCGGTCGTGTCGTGCCTGCCCTACCACCTCAACATCGACGTGGCCGAGGCTGCGTACGACGCCGGGACCCACTACTTCGACCTGACCGAGGACGTGCCGACGACCAACCGCGTCATCGAGCTCGCCGGGCAGAGCGAGTCGGGCGGCGCCGGTGCGGCGTTCGCACCGCAGTGCGGACTCGCCCCCGGGCTGATCGGCATCATCGGTGCCTCGATCGCCAAGACCTTCGACGAGATCCGCTCGATCGAGCTCAAGGTCGGCGCGCTGCCGCAGAACCCGACCGGCCTGCTCGGCTACGCCATCAACTGGTCGCCCGAGGGCGTCGTCAACGAGTACCTCAACGACTGCGAGGTGCTGCGCTCGGGCAACCGCCAGATGGTGCCCGCGATGACCGAGAAGGAGCGCGTCTTCATCGGCGGCATCGAGCTCGAGGCGGCGCTGACCTCCGGCGGGCTCGGCACGATGTGCGAGACGTACGAGGGCCGCGTGCACCGCCTCGACTACAAGACGCTGCGCTACCCCGGCCACTTCGACCAGATGCACTTCCTGTTCGACGAGCTCAACCTGCGGGAGCAGCGCGAGCTGGTCGGCAAGATGCTGGTCGACTCCAAGCCGCCGGTCAACGACGACGTCGTCTTCATCCACGCCGCCGTCGAGGGCGTCAAGAACGGCCACCCGTTCCGCGAGAACCACGTACGCGCCTACAAGCCGCTCGACATCTCCGGCCGCACGTGGCGCGCGATCTCGTGGACGACGGCCGCCTCGGCGGTCAGCGTCGTCGAGCTCGTCGCCGATGGCACGCTGCCGCACACTGGATTCATCAAGCAGGAGGACATCACGCTCGAGCAGCTGTTCTCGACACAAGCCGGACGCCACTTCGCCGAGCAGGGAGAGGTCTGACATGACCGACATCGCCACACGTACGCAGGACATCCTCGACCGCCTCGGTGCGGGCAACCCGTTCGTCGCCGACGGCGACCTGGTCTGCCGCTCGCCGATCGACGGCGGCGAGATCGGCCGGCTGCGGTCGCACACCGCCGACGAGGCTGCCGAGGTCATCGGCCGCGCCCAGTCGGCGTTCGAGCAGTGGCGCAGCGTGCCGGCGCCCGTACGCGGGCAGTTCGTCCGCGAGCTCGGCGAGCTGCTGCGCGAGCACAAGGACGATCTCGGCGCCCTGGTCTCGATCGAGGCCGGCAAGATCGTGTCCGAGGGCCTCGGCGAGGTCCAGGAGATGATCGACATCTGCGACCTCGCCGTCGGCCTGTCGCGCCAGCTGCACGGCCTGACGATCGCCACCGAGCGTCCCGGGTCACCGGATGATGGAGCAGTGGCACCCGCTGGGTGTCGTCGGCGTCATCTCGGCGTTCAACTTCCCGGTCGCGGTGTGGTCGTGGAACGCCGCGCTGGCGTTCGTCTGCGGCGACGCGGTCGTGTGGAAGCCGTCGGAGAAGACGCTGCTGACCGCGCTGGGCTGCCAGGCGCTGGCCGCCGAGGCCGCTCGCCGCGCCGGTGTGCCCGAGGGCCTGTCGGCGGTGCTGCTCGGCGACTACCGGATCGGCGAGGTGCTGGTCGACGACCCGCGCGTGCCGCTGGTCTCGGCGACCGGCTCGACCCGCATGGGCAAGCAGGTCGCGCCCCGTGTCGCGGCCCGCCTCGGACGTACGCTGCTGGAGCTCGGCGGCAACAACGCCGCGATCGTCGCGCCGTCGGCCGATCTCGACCTCGCGGTGCGCGGCATCGTGTTCTCCGCGGTCGGCACCGCCGGTCAGCGCTGCACGTCGCTGCGCCGCATCATCGTGCACGAGTCGATCAAGGACGACCTCGTCGGCCGGCTCAAGGCGGCCTACGAGACGCTGCCGATCGGCTCGCCGCTCGAGGCCGTCGACGCTGGTCGGCCCGCTGGTCGACGAGCCCGCGTTCGATGCGTTCGGCGCCGCGGTCGAGCAGGCGCACGGCCGACGGCGGCGACCTCGTCACCGGTGGCACGCGCGGCCGACGTCGACGGTGACGGGCTACTACGTCCACCCCGCGATCATCGACATGCCCAAGCAGACCGAGATCGTCAAGGCCGAGACGTTCGCGCCGCTGCTCTACGTGCTGACCTACACCGACTTCGACGAGGCGCTCGCGCTGCACAACGAGGTCGCCCAGGGCCTGTCGTCGTCGATCTTCACCCTCGACGTGCGCGAGGCCGAGACGTTCGTGTCGGTCGTCGGCTCCGACTGCGGCATCGCCAACGTCAACATCGGCCCGTCGGGCGCCGAGATCGGCGGCGCGTTCGGCGGCGAGAAGGAGACCGGCGGCGGCCGCGAGTCCGGCTCCGACGCCTGGCGCGCCTACATGCGCCGGTCGACCAACACGGTCAACTACTCCACCGAGCTGCCGCTGGCGCAGGGCGTCGAGTTCGTCTGACGAGCGGATTTGCCGGTCGCTTGATGAACACGGTCGGGGTCATGAGCAGAGAAGTCCAGGTCACGTTCGACTGCGCCGATCCCGGCGCCCTGGCGAGTTCTGGGCAGAGGCGCTCGGCTACCAGGTGCAGGCGCCGCCTCCGGGGCTTCGACACCTGGCCCGACGCGCTCACGCCTGGGGCGTGCCAGAGGACCAGTGGAACAGCCAGTCGGCGATCATCGACCCCGACGGCGAGGGGCCGCGGATCTTCTTCCAGCGCGTGCCCGAGGGCAAGGTCGCCAAGAACCGCGTGCACCTCGACGTACGCGCGGCGCCGGGTCACGAGGGTGACGAGCGGCATGGCGGCGCTCGAGGCCGAGGCTGACCGGCTGGCGCCGCTCGGCGCGACGCACGTCTAGTGCGTCGAGGCCATGCCCCCGATGGAGCCGGCTTCATCGTGATGCACGACCCCGAGGGCAACGAGTTCTGCCTCGACTAGCGAGCCGGTTCTCCTTGCGCCACATGAGCTTGAGGCCCGACCAGTCGGTGTCGATCGCGGCGACCTTGACGTCGACCAGGCCCAGCTCGAGAGCGCCGTCGCGGATCGCGTTCTCGGTGACGTCGCTGACGTGACCGGCGGCCTTGCGGGGCCAGGCGACCCACAGCGAGCCGGCCGGGAAGATCCACTCGCCCCACGCGGCCAGCCCGTCGAGCTCGGCCGCCGAGCGTACGAACACCAGGGCGACGTCGGTCGGGCCCGTCGAGCACCTGCTCGACGTCGTCGAGCGGCTCGGCGAACTCCCAGCCGGCAGTCGGCGCCGACGACCACGAGCCGCAGGCCGGGCTTGATGCCGAGCTTCTTGAGCTGCGGGGTGCCGGAATAGCCGGAGTCCTGCGCCATGGCCGAGACTAGTGCTCGCGCCGCATACGGACACCCTCTCGCGAAAGGTCGTGTGTCGACCGATACGTTGCCCGGCATGAACCTCCTCACGTCCGGTATGGGTGTCGCCGCCTTCGTTTTCCTCCTTTCAGCCTGTTCGGCGGAGATGCGTCCTCCTGCCGCCCGTCCAGCGATGAGCTGGCCGATGCGATCAGGTCGGGCAACTCCGGGCTCGCATACTCCGAGTCCAAGGCGGATTGCGTCGCGAAGGTGCTGGTCGGGTCTGATCTCTCTGACGATGCACTGCGTAGCTTCACGAATGACAACGGCGCGGCACGGAAGCTCGACGATGCCGACGACGACAAGGCATTCGGCGTGGTGTTGGGCAGCGTCGAGGACGAATGCCACGCGTCACGCGGCGCCGGCTGACTTGGCCTACGGCTATGGACGGATCAGCCACGATGCCCTACGTTGAGGCGCGAGTGACGCACGTCACATCGTGAGCAATCGGGGGGTTGCGCTTCATGTTCCGTCGTCTGGGTCTTGCCGCTGTCGTTCTTGCTGTCATTCCCAGCTTCGTCTGGCAACCCAGCGCAGGTGCCGCCGCCGCTGCCGTACGTCGCGCTCGGTGACTCGTATTCCTCCGGGGTCGGCACTCGTACGTACATCGATGACGGCACCAGCTGCCAGCGCTCGGTGTACGCCTTTCCGTCCCTGATTGCCTCCGCCAAGGGCTATGCCCTCAACTTCCGGGCGTGCTCGGGCGCCAAGGTCTCCGATGTCACGACGGCCAGCTGAGCGCGCTGTCGACCAGCACGACGTACGTCACGCTCTCGGTCGGCGGCAATGATGCCGGCTTCACCGACGTCCTCACCGAGTGCGCGCTGCCCGCCTGGGCCAGCAACTGCGCCGGCCAGGTGACGACGGCGCAGAACTACATCAAGAACACGCTCCCGGGCTCGCTGTCGACGCTTTACGCGAGCATCAAGTCCAAGGCGCCCAACGCCAAGGTCGTCGCGGTCGGCTATCCGCGACTGTTCAACGGCGAGGACTGCAACGCCCTGACCTGGTTCTCACCCGACGACGAGTCGCGGCTCAACGCGACCGCCGACCTGATCAACTCCAAGATCTCCACAGCGGCCACCGCGAAGGGCTTCACGTTCGTCAGTCCGGTCAACGCGTTCATCGGTCACGCTGTCTGCGACAGCCCCGAATGGCTCAACGGCTTGTCCAACCCGATCTCGGACTCGTACCACCCCAACAAGCTCGGCCACTCCAGTGGCTACACGCCGTTGGTCAGCGCGCAGCTGATCGGGGCTGCGGTCGCCGTCAACGCGGCGGTCAACGCTCGCGCAGTGGGCTCGGCCGACCAGCTGGCCATCCAGCAACGTCCGTATGCGACCCGAGGATGCCAAGATCCGGACCGAGCGGTTCGTCGCTCCCGGACCTCAACACACCGGCCATCCGCGCCGCCGCCGCAGCGGGCCGGCGTCGACCTGACCAGCCGGGCCAGCATCGATCGGGTGGATCGTGAGTACGCGAAGGCTCAGGCGAAGGCCCACCGCGTCCTAGCACGGCGGGTGTGGCGCGAGCGCGTTACGTCACCCGCGCACGGCACAATGGACGGGTGAGCCTCTACCGCGACACCGGCATCGTGCTGCGCGTCCACAAGCTCGGTGAAGCCGACCGCATCATCACGCTGCTGACCCGCGAGCGCGGCATCGTGCGCGCCGTCGGCCAAGGGCGTCCGCAAGACCACGTCACGCTTCGGCGGCCGGCTCGAGCCGTTCATGCACGTCGACCTCCAGCTCGCCGAGGGCCGCTCGCTCGACATCATCACGCAGGTCGAGACGATCAACGCGTTCGCCAAGGACCTCGGCCTCGACTACGCGGCCTACACCGCCGGCACCGCGATGCTCGAGACCGCCGAGCGGCTCGTGCAGGAGGACGGCGAGCCCGCCGTGCCGCAGTTCCAGCTGCTCGTCGGGGCGCTGCGGGCGCTCACCGAGGGACGCATGACGCCGAGCCTGATCCTCGACTCCTACCAGCTGCGGGCGCTGTCGATCGCGGGCTACGCGCCGACGTTCGACGGCTGCGCCCGGTGCGGCGCCGAGGGCCCGCACCGCAACTTCCACGCCGCATCCGGCGGCATGCTGTGCGACGACTGCCGGGTCGCCGGCTCCGCCGCGCCGTCGCCGTTCACCGTCACGCTGCTGGCCGGCCTGCTCAGCGGCGACTGGACCATCGTCGGCACGTCCGACGACCGGTCGCGCCGCGAGGCCAGCAGCATCGTCAGCGCCTACCTCTCGTGGCACCTCGAGCGCGGGCTGCGCTCCCTGAGCCACGTGGACCGGTAGGCGACGCGGTCACGTACGCCGGCCGGTCCCGCACGCCTCCGGCGCGACGCCGCCCGCGCATCCCGCTCGACGCAGGTGCCGCGCCACGTCGCGATCGTCATGGACGGCAACGGCCGCTGGGCCAAGCAGCGCGGCCTGCCCCGCACGGCCGGCCACGAGATGGGCGAGGCGGCGCTGTTCGACGTCGTCGAGGGCGCGCATCGAGATCGGCGTCAAGGCCGATCTCGGCCTACGCGTTCTCGACCGAGAACTGGAAGCGCTCGCCCGACGAGGTGCGGTTCCTCATGGGCTTCAACCGCGACGTCATCCGGCGCCGGCGCGACGAGATGCACGAGCTGGGCGTCCGCGTGCGGTGGGCCGGCCGTCGTCCGCGCCTGTGGCGCAGCGTCATCAAGGAGCTCGAGACCGCCGAGGAGCTGACCCAGCGACAACGACGTCCTGACCCTCACGATGTGCGTCAACTACGGCGGCCGGGCCGAGATCGCCGACGCCGCCGCGGCGCTGGCGCGCGACGTCGCCGCCGGCCGGGTCAACCCCGACAAGGTCACCGAGAAGACCTTCGCCCGCTACCTCGACGAGCCCGACATGGAGGACGTCGACCTGTTCTGGCGCACGTCGGGCGAGCAGCGCACCAGCAACTTCCTGCTGTGGCAGTCGGCCTACGCCGAGATGGTGTTCTCCGACATCGCCTGGCCCGACGTCGACCGCCGCGCGCTGTGGGCCGCGATCGAGGAGTACGCCGCGCGCAACCGCCGCTACGGCTCGGCCTGAGGCTCCGATGCAACGCTTTGCCGCGAACTGGCATAAGCAGGGTGTCGAGCATGCAGCCGTCGGACGCGGAACTCCTGGTCAGGTCGCGGACAAGCGTCGAGGCGTTCGGCGTCATCTACTCGCGGCACGCACTGCGGTGTTCCGCTTCCTGGCGCGGCGTCGCCGGGACATCCACCGCCGAGGATCTGCTCGGCGACGTGTTCACAGTCGCCGTCGAGGCAAGGCTTCGTGCGAGGCCGCACACGAGCGGTTCGGCGTTGCCGTGGCTCTACGGCATCGCCCGCAACGTCCTGCGGTCGCACCTGCGCCATCGCCAGCCTGAGGGTGGCCCATCGGACTCGGGCGTGAGCCTGGACTGGGATGCGGTCGACGCCCGCATCGATGCCTACTCGCTCCGCTCACGCCTCCGCAGCGCCCTGGACGAGTTGTCGCCGGGGGAGCGGGAGGTCCTGCTGCTGGTCGCCTGGGAGCAGCTGACCGTCTCGGAGGCAGCAGAGGCGCTCGGCATCACAGATGTCGCCGCGCGCAGCCGCCTTCACCGCGCACGTGCGCGGGCCGAGTCCGTGCTGTCCGCCATCTCTCCAGAACCACACCGATAGGACTCATGACCATGCACATTGACGACGTCCTCGAGGACACCCGTGACATCTCCGGCCCGTCTTCCGAAGCGCTCGAACGAGGGCGTACCGTGTCGCTCGCTGCGGCGCAGGCAAGTGTCAGCCGGATCACCCACATCGCCAGGGCTCGCACGCGCCGCAGGCGTACGGCCGGCGTGTGATGGTCGCCGCCGCTGCAACGGCCGTGCGTCGTGATCGCGCCGAACCTGGGTCAGGACGCAGCGCCCGTAGTCAACCTCCCGCTCGTACGACAGCACCCTCGACTCCGGTCGAGACGCCGAGCAGTTCCGCAATGCTTCGCAGGTCCTGCAGGCGGCGGGCCGTCCGCGGCCGCCCAGGTCGTCGACGTGACACATGCGAAGCTACTGGCGAGTCGACTCCGAATATCACGCAGACCGGAGACCCAGTCCATCAGCGCACGTTCTGGGCAGGGACACACGTCGACCGGCTACCTGTTCGACGAGGGCTTCGGCGATGGCGGGCTCGTCAAGATGGGCCAGGCGAAGTGTCAGCTCCAGCAGCGCAGCCTCACCTGGGACCAGTTGCTCGACCTCACGACGTCGAAGTCCGAGCTTCTCAAACTGCTCCGTGAGGACACCGGCGACCTGAAGGGCGGCACTCCCGACCACTACGCGTTCAAGACTTTGGGCGACCTGCTGGCACAGACCCCCGCTCCACCGGCGCTCCGCAAGGCCATGTGGGACGCCGCCGCTGACCTCAAAGGCGTCTGTCGAACACGGTCCGACCAAGGACGCCAAGGGCAGAGCAGGGCTACGGCATCTCGCTGGGCGCCATGACGTACGTCGTAGAGCCCAGCACCGGACGGATCCTGGAGAGCCGCATGAGGCTGCAGGGTGGTCGGTCGTCACCGGATGACCTATCTGGACGCCAAGGGCCGACAGACGCCACGCCCACCGCGCCGACCGCGGCCTCCTAGGGTCTCGGTCGTGGCAAGCGGCTCGCGAAGGGACCGATAGGCTGGCGCATATGTGGTGCATATGCGCATCGCCAGGTTCGCGGGGGACGACGATCCCCGCTTCGGAGTCATCGGGGACGACAACGGCGTCCCCACCATCGCGGTCCTGAACGGCGATCCTCTCTACGCGGGGCTCAACCTCAGCGGCCAGAAGATCCCGCTCGCGGACGTACGCCTGCTGGCGCCGGTGATCCCGCGCAGCAAGGTCGTGTGCGTCGGCAAGAACTACGCCAAGCACGCCGCCGAGATGGGCGGCGAGGTGCCCGAGGAGCCGCTGATCTTCCTCAAGCCCAACACCAGCGTCATCGGGCCGGGCGAGCCGATCTTCTATCCCGACCAGAGCGAGAACGTGCACTTCGAGGGCGAGCTCGCCGTCGTCATCGGCCGGATCTGCCGCGACATCTCCGCAGAGGACGCCGCCAAGGTGATCTTCGGCTACACGATCGGCAACGACGTCACGGCGCGCGACCTGCAGGCCAAGGACGGCCAGTGGACCCGCGCCAAGGGCTTCGACACGTTCTGCCCGCTCGGGCCGTGGATCGAGACCGACTTCGACCCGTCCAAGGTCCAGGTCACGACCCGCGTCTCGGCGACGAGCGATCAAGCAGGACGGCAACACGTCCGACATGGTCTTCACGGTCCCGGCCATCATCGAGTACGTCTCGTCGTTCATGACGCTGCTGCCCGGTGACGTGATCCTGACCGGCACGCCCGACGGTGTCGGCCCGATGGAGGTCGGCGACGAGGTCAGCGTGACCATCGAAGGCATCGGCACCCTGACGAACAGCGTGGTCTCCCGTGAGCAGTGACATCCATGCGCCAGCCCGCCCCGTCGTCGCGCGCTTCTGCCCGTCGCCGACCGGCAACCCGCACGTCGGCATGGCCCGCACGGCGCTGTTCAGCTGGGCGTTCGCCCGCCACCACGGCGGGACGTTCGTCTTCCGCATCGAGGACACCGACACCTCGCGCGACAACGAGGAGTCCTACCAGCTCCTGATCGACGTCATGCGCTGGCTCGGCCTCGACTGGGACGAGGGCCCCGAGGTCGGCGGCCCCCACGGCCCCTACCGCCAGTCCGAGCGCATGGACATCTACGCCGACGTCGCGCAGCAGCTGCTCGACGCGGGCTTCGCCTACAAGGCGTACGACACCGCCGAGGAGCTCGAGGCAGCGCCGCAACGCCGCCCGAGCGGCCGGCAAGCCCAGCGGCTACGACGGCCTGCACCGCAACCTCACGCCCGAGCAGATCGCGGCGTACGAGGCGGAGGGCCGCGAGCCGGTCATCCGGTTCAAGATGCCCGAGCGGACCTACACGTTCAACGACCTGGTGCGCGGCGAGATCACGTTCGACTCCGCCAACGTGCAGGACTACGTCCTCGTACGCGCCAACGGCCAGCCGCTCTACACGCTGACCAACCCCACCGACGACGCCATGATGGGCATCACGCACGTGCTGCGCGGCGAGGACCTGCTGAGCTCGACGCCGCGGCAGATCGCGCTCTACGAGGCGTTCGCGGAGATCGGCATCGGCGGCGGCTTCACGCCCGGAGTTCGGCCACCTGCCGTTCGTGATGGGGGAGGGCAACCGCAAGCTGTCCAAGCGCGACCCCGAGTCCAACCTGCTCGACTACAAGCCCAAGGGCTTCCTGCCCGAGGGTCTGCTCAACTACATGGCGCTGCTGGGCTGGTCGATCGCCGAGGACCGCGACATCTTCTCGATCCCCGAGATGGTCGAGGCGTTCGAGATCGGCCGGGTCAACCCCAACCCGGCGCGCTTCGACATCAAGAAGTGCGAGGCGATCAACGGCTCGCACGTACGCCTGCTGCTCCGAGCGACCTGCGCGAGCGGCTGGTGCCCTACTTCCAGGACGCCGGGCTGATCGACGCCGAGCCGACGGCAGACGCAGCTCAGCACGCTCGAGGCCGCGACGCCGCTCGTCCACGAGCGCATGACGCTGCTGACCGAGGCGGTCGACATGCTGCGGTTCCTGTTCATCGACGAGGACGACTTCGTCGATCGACGAGGCCGACCGCGCCAAGAACCTCGACGAGGCCGGCCTCGACGTCGCGCGCGCCGCGCACGAGGCGCTCGCCGCGGTCTCGGACTGGTCGACCGAGCCGATCGAGGAGGCGCTTCGTGCGGCGCTCATCGAGGGCCTCGGGCTCAAGCCGCAGACTGGCATTCGGGCCCGTACGCGTCGCGGTCACGGGCAGCCGGATCTCGCCGCCGCTGTTCGAGTCGCTCGAGCTGCTCGGCACGCGAGACCACGCTGGCGCGACTCTCGGCTGTGATCGCCTCGTGAGGGTGGTCCCGGTTTGGGCGCGAGAGGTCCGGTCGGGTAAAGTGTGACCTCGGCTCGGACCCCGTCCGCAGCCATTGGGATATGGTGTAATTGGCAACACAGCGGTTTCTGGTACCGCCATTCTAGGTTCGAGTCCTAGTATCCCAGCGAAACCCTCCGAGCAGCTCCCGAGCACGCTTTGGTAGGGTTTCGTGCGGTCGCAAGACCACCCATGGCCCCGTTGTGTAGCGGCCTAGCACGCCGCCCTCTCAAGGCGGTAGCGCGGGTTCGAATCCCGTCGGGGCTACCATGGAGAAGACCCCCTGACCAGCAGAAATGCCGGTCAGGGGGTCTTTCTTGTCTCGGCTGCGCAGGGAGGACGGCTGGCTCATATCGCGATCGTCACGATCGGAGCCGTGGTCGGCTGCTTCGAGCCGCCCTCGGGCTCGACGGTGATGGCCACCGAGTCCGCGCCCCCGGCACCGTGCATGATCATCGTGCCGCTGCTCGTGAACGTCCCCTGGGACTTCGGGCCAGCCCCGTTGATCATCCACACCTGATAGATCTTGTGTCCCTTGAGCCGGGCGAGGTTGTTGGCCACGATGACCGCCGAGTCCTTGGCCGGTGAGGCGACCAGGCGAACATTGCCGCCGGTGGAGAACGTCTTCGAGGTGGTGGCCGCGTCAGGCGCCGCCAGGACGGACGTGATGGTGGTGCTCCGGGCGTCAGCCTCGTGCGCGTTGTCGCGTTCGATGGCGTAACCCCCGACACCGATCGTGCCGACCAGGAACGCCGCAGCGGCAGCCATCCGGGGGACGCCGGACCGAAGACTGACGCCGTTGGGCGATCGCGGTCACCACCGGACGCTCTTGAGGAGTTCTCGCGACCTCCGTGAGCACGCGGGTGCGCATGGTTGCCGGCGGCGTGAGGCCGGCCGCGTCGCCGAGCCTTGTCGCCGTGGCCTGAAAGCCAGCCAATTCGGCCTGGCATGACGGGCACTGCTCGAGGTGCGCCTTGAAGCGTTCGCTCTCGTGCGGCTCGAGAGCATCGAGCGAGTACGGAGCCAAGAGGGTGTGCAAGTCGGTTGTCATGCTTCGACTCCCATGCAGTCGCGCAGACGGACGATGCCGTCGCGTATTCGAGTTTTGATCGTGGCCGGGTTGACGTTGAGCGTTTCGGCGACCTCGGCGTACGTGTAGCCCTGGTAGTAGGCGAGATTGACCGCCTCTCGTTGCAGATCGGTGAGCCCGGCCAGGCACCGGCGAACCTGCTCGTGCTCGAGGCTGAGGGCCACGGATTCTTCGACCTCGTCGAAGTCGGGGCCGTTGCTGGAGATGTACTTCCGGTCCGCGGTTGCTGGCCGCCTGGTCGTGGCGGACCGCGTCGACGGCCCGGCGATGCGCAATCGTCAGGACCCAGCCCTTGGCGCTGCCACGCTCGGCGTCGAACCGTGCCGCGGTCTTCCACACCTGGATGAAGACCTCTTGAGAGACTTCCTCGGCGCGTGACGGGTCGCGGATGACTCGGCGGGCCATGCCGTAGATGGCGGGGCTGAGCGCGTCGTACACATCGGCGAACGCCGATTCATCACCCCGGCCTGTGCGAACCAGGAGATCGCCGAGGTCGACGGCCGTGCCAGACGTGCTGGTGCTGGAGCTCGCGAGCTTCAGATGAGCGGCGTTCGCTCCCATCGTGGTCTCTCCGGTTCGTAGGTGCTTGCTATGAGTGATTCGTTGCCGTGCCGCATCTGGATGGGCCGCGGATGGTCCCGTTCCGGCGATGTGATCCGCCTGCTTGCACGCTCGCGTGTGGACAGCACAGTGGGCGCGGTCCCGGAGGAAACGCGCCCACTGTGTCTCTCACCCCAGGGGAGAGAGCGTGCCGTCGACTACTTGGTGTTGACGGTGATCTTCGCGACGCCCACCAGGAGGTCCTTGGTCACCGCGTCGGTGTTGAAGGTCTTGTTCAGCAGACCGGCAGCGACCGGGCTGATGAAGACCTTGGTGCCCTCGAGGATCGCGGTGTTGCCCTCGGCCTGCAGCGGCTTCAGGGTCGCGCCGCGCAGCTGGAACAGGAACGCGCTGGTGGCGGCGACCTTGCCGTTGACCGTGACGTCGCCGTAGACCCGCGAGATGCCGGGGTCGACGTTGAAGTTGGTCAGCTCGACCTTGGTGTCGCCGGCGGTCAGCGACAGGCCCGAGGCCTCGTGCTGGATCTGGCCGATGACGTACGGCTTGGCGGTGCCGGGCTTGAAGTACGTGACGTTGCCGCCGGTGATCGGGAAGATCAGCGAGCCGTCCTCGAGCTTGGCGCCGTCGACGACACCGGGGGTGAGCTTGAGCGACGTCAGTGCGTCGACGAAGCCCTGGTCCAGCTTGATGGCGGTGGTGCCGCCGGTGCTGAGGTCGTTGAGCCGGGCGACGGGCTTGGCGACCGACGTCTTGGAGTCGGACGACGCCGAGTCGGAGCCTGACGAACCGCACGCCGCGAGCGGCAGGGCAGCGATGGCGACGATGGCGAGGCCGGCGAACTTCTTCTTGCGAGAGCTGATGGAGCTCATGTGGTCCACATCCTTGTATGTATGTCGTGGGGTCATCTGCTGACACCTGTGGTTCGCCACGGAGGGGTGCCGATGATTGGTCCGGTTCGCAAACTTCTGTCCGCACCCGTGACGAGCCGGTGACGGTGACCGTCTCGTCGCCCGTCCGGGCCGGCGAGATGACATGCTCGACGACATGACTGAGACCCAGCGCCCAGACGTCGCCGTGATCGGCGGATCCGGGTTCTACACGTTCCTCGACGAGCCACGGTCGGTCGAGGTCGAGACGCCGTACGGGAAGCCGTCCGCGCCCATCTCGATCGGGACGGTTGAGGGTCGGTCGGTCGCCTTCCTCCCGCGCCACGGGCCGCACCACGACTTCCCGGCCCATCGCGTGCCGTACCGGGCCAACATGTGGGCCCTGCGCAGCCTCGGTGTGCGGCAGGTTCTCGCGCCGTGCGCGGTCGGTGGGCTGCAGGTCGAGCACGGGCCCGGCACGTTCGTCGTGCCCGACCAGCTCGTCGACCGTACGGCGGGGCGTCACCAGACGTATTTCGACTCCGGCGCCTGCCACGTGTCGTTCGCGGACCCCTACTGCCCGCGTCTGCGCGACGCACCTGCTCGGCGGGCTCTCTGAGCAGAGTCCCGTGGACGGCGGCGCGATGGTCGTGATCGAGGGCCCACGGTTCTCGACCCGCGCGGAGTCGCGGTGGTACGCCGACCAGGGCTGGGCGGTCATCAACATGACGGGTCATCCCGAGGCGGTCCTGGCCCGCGAGCTGGCGCTCTGCTACGCCACGGTCGCGCTGGTCACCGACCACGACGCCGGCGTCGACGAGGCGAGCGCGGTCAGCATGGACGACGTGTTCGCAGTGTTCGCGGCCCATACCGAGACCCTCAAGTCGGCGCTCACCTCAGTGGTCGCCGGCCTCGGGACGGACCGGGACTGCAGCTGCTCCCACGCCGTGGACGGCATGGACCTCCCGATCGAGCTGCCATGAGGATCCTGCTGACCGGTGCGGCCGGCTTCATCGGCGGGCACATCAGTAGCCAGGCGCTGGCGCGGGGTCACGAAGTGGTGGCGCTCGACGCCTACCTGCCGCAGGCGCACGGGACTGGTGGAGCGCACGACCCGAGCATCCGACGCCTCGACCTGCGCCGCGACCCGCTCGACGAGGTGCTGGAGGGCATCGATGTGGTGTGCCACCAGGCCGCCATGGTCGGCAACGGCGTGGACGCGCAGGACCTGCCCGGCTATGCCGAGCACAATGACGCCGGCACGGCGCGGCTGCTCGCGGCGATGTCGCGGGCTGGCGTGCGCGACCTGGTGCTCGCTTCGTCGATGGTGGTCTACGGTGACGGCCGCTACACCTGCCCGGTCGACGGCGACGTGCCACCGGCCGTACGTCGCGAGGACGATCTCGCCGCCGGCCGGTTCGATCCGCGCTGCCCGGTCTGCGGTGGCGAGATCACGTGGCGGGAGATCGGCGAGGACACGCCGTTCCTGCCGCGCACCAGCTATGCCGCGTCCAAGGTCGCGCAGGAGCACTACGCCGGCGCCTGGTGCACGCTCGACGACGCGCGGACGATCGCGCTGCGCTATCACAACGTCTACGGCCCGGGCATGCCCGCGGACACGCCGTACGCCGGTGTGGCGGCGATCTTCCGCTCGTCGATCGCGCGCGGCGAGGCGCCGCAGGTGTTCGAGGACGGTCGGCAGGTGCGGGACTTCGTGCACGTCAGTGACGTCGCGCGCGCCAACGTGCTGGCGATTGAGCAGGTCGCGGCGCACCGCGTCGGGCCTGACGCCGTACAACGTCGCGTCGGGGCACCCCTTCACGATCGGCGAGATGGCAGCCACTCTTTCAGCGGCCGCCGGAGGCGCTCCGCCGGAGCTGACGGGCGACTACCGCCGATTCGACGTACGCCACGTGGTGGCGTCGCCGAAGGCCGCGGCCGCAGGGCTCGGCTTCGTTGCGGAGATCACCCCCGAGGTCGGCCTGGCTCAGCTGGCGACGGACCCCCTGCGCCCCCGCGAGAGTCTAGGCGGCGGGTAGTCGGATCTCGAACTGGCATCCCGTGTCGTGGTTGCGGACGTCGATCGAGCCTGACTGCGCGTCGAGCAGCCCGCGGGCAATCGCCAGGCCCATGCCGGCCCCTTGGCCGTCGGACTCCCGCGCCGCGGAGCCGCGATAGCCCATGTCGAACACCTTCGCGAGGTCGTGATCGGGGATGCCGCCGCACGAGTCGTCGACCCGCAGCCACACCTCGGAGCGGTCCGACCCGATCGACACCGTCACGGTGCTGCCCGCGGGTGTGTGCCGGATCGCGTTGCCGAGCAGGTTGCGGAGCACCCGCATGAGCTCGGGGGCGGCGCCGACCGCGAGCGTGCCGTGCGGTCGGCCGGCGACGGCCAGACGTACGCCATGACGTTCGCCGGTCGGATGCGCGGCCTCGACGGCAGAGCGGACGACGTCGTCGACCGCGATCGGGCCGATGTCGAGGGCCAGCGTGCCGGCATTGATCTGTGACATCTCGAACAGGTCGTCGATCATCGAGGCCAGCCGCAGCGTCTCGGCCCGGATCAGCTGGGCGTACTGCTTGACGTCCTCAGGCGACGACACCACGCCGTCCTCGAGCGCTTCGGTCATGGCCTGCACGCCGGCGATGGGAGTGCGCAGGTCGTGGCTGAGCCAGGCGAGCAGCTCCCGGCGTGACCGCTCGGCGCTGCGTTCGCGCTCGAGGGCTTCGCGCTCCCACACGATCTTGCGGGCCAACGAGCTGCCCAGGACGATCGCGCTGGGCACGCTGACGGCCGTGACGACGAGCCAGACGATCGCGGTGCGCCGCAGCTCGGCGGTGAACATGAACTGGCTCGTGCCGACGACGCCGACGATGATCGCCACGAGGGGCACGAGCGTCAGCAGCACGATCGATGTCGTCAGGGCGCGACCGCGCAGGAGGTAGAGCACGAGGGCGCCGATCCCGACGACGCCGAGGGAGCCCAACAGGCCGATGACGAGCGCGTGCAGCGTGTCGCTGCTCATGTCGACGGGTCCCAGCGGTAGCCGAGGCCGTAGACCGTGACGATCCTCGTCGGGTCGGCCGGATCGGCCTCGATCTTGTGGCGCAGCCGTTTGACGTGCACCGTCACGGTCGAGTGGTCGCCGTACTCCCAGCCCCACACCTGCCGGAGCAGCTCCTCACGGCTGAACACCTCGTGCGGGTGCCGCAGGAAGAAGTGCAGGAGGTCGAACTCCCGCGTCGTCAGCGGCAGGGGGGTACCCGATCGCCGAGTCTCGCGCGCCACCGGATGGACCGTCAGGTCGCCGTCGATCAGCAGCCCCGCGACGGGTCGCGTACCGGCGGGCACCAAGCTGCGCCGCAGCACGGAGCCGACCCGCAGCGTGAGCTCCTTGACGCTGAACGGCTTCGTGACGTAGTCGTCAGCTCCGTTCGTGAGCCCCGCGATGCGGTCATCGGTCTCGCCCGAGGGCGGTCAGCATGATGATCGGCACGGCCGAGCCGTCGGTCTCGCGGAGCTCGCGGCAGATGTCGAGGCCGTTGAGCTGCGGCAGCATGACGTCGAGCACGATCAGGTCCGGCGCCAGGTTGCGAGCGGCGGCGAGCCCGGTTACGCCATCGGTCGCAACGGTGACCTCGTAGGACTGCTCGAGGTATCGACGCAGGACGTCGCCCACGGCGTGATCGTCCTCGACCACCAGGACGTGAGGCCGGTCGACGCCCGTCATGATCACCACCTTGTCAGCACCAGTTGTTGGACACACAGGGCCAGGATGACCTGGGACACGAGGGCCGGGCGATGCCATCGCTCTGGGAGCAGCGCCGGAAGCGCGACGACCCAGATCGTGAACGGCAGCCAGATCCGCTCGACCTCGGCCTTGCTCATGCCCGACAGTGTCGCGACGAGGATCGTCAGCAAGCGCGGCCCCGGCGAGCCGGGCCAGTGACGTCGCCGTCCCTGAAGGCCCGGACCGCCCGTGGGAACGCGGCCCACACGACGAGCCCGACGGTGAACGTCCACGCGGCGACATCGGCCCACACCCAGTACGAGTAGGGGCGCTCGGACGCGATGCCGGCGTAGTAGCGCTCGTGCAGGACGGGATAGGCCTCCCACCACTCGAAGCCGGCCGCGGTGAACGCCGCGGCGACGACGGCCGCGCCGGCGAGAGCCCAGGGCAACGGCCGCCACGTACGGCCGACGATCAGCACCGCGACGGCGAGGATCCCGAGCAGCACCAGCCCGTACGAGAGGTAGACGCACAGCGCCGAGCAGCAGGCCGGCCGCGACGGCGGCTCCCGGGCGGCGGTGGACGGCGGCGATCGCCAGCAGTGCGAGACCCCACGCGGCGACGGCGGTGAACAGCGCATCGCCGTTGACCCCCATCCAGACGGCGGTCGGGGCGAGGACGATCCACGGCATGGCCGCGCCGCGCCAGCCGCGCCGAGCCGAGCGTCCTGAGCGTCACCAGGACCGCGACGACCGCGGTGCTGCCGATCGTGACGACGACGACGCCGATCCAGAACGGGTCGGCGATGCCGAGCCGGTCCAGCAGCACGAAGAACAGCAGCGCGCCGGGCGGGTGGCCGGCGACGTGGGTGTGCCAGTTGTCGGGCGAGTCCATCGGGATGTGGTCGATGAACGTCTGCAGCATCGTGCTGATCGAGCCGACGCGCTGGGCGTCGTAGACGTACTCTCCCGGTCGCTCGAAGACGCGCGCGAGCCCATCGGTGCCCTCGGTCATCGCCAGCGCCATGGTCCACAGCCAGGTCGCCGGCGAACGCGTATGCGAGGAGGGCACGCCACGACGCAGCGGCGGCCAGCCGGGGAAGCACGAGCCACAGGGCCAGGCCGATCACGATCGCCGGCAACGTCAGGCAGGCCGAATCGCGGATCCCAGTCGGCGTGCAGCGGCGGCCAGTGCACGCGTACGTCCTCGTCGGTCCAACGCGGGACGACCGACCGCGGCCACCACCAGCATCAGCCCGGCGGTCGCGGACCCGATCGCTGCACGCGCGGAGACGCAGAGGCGGGGGCACGTCGTCAGCCTAGGTGTGCTCCTCACGTGTGGGCCGTCCGCCGGGCGGACGTCACGGGTCCGTCATCGTCCGTCGCGTGGCGACCAAGCCGGCGAGCCCCTAGCGTCGAATCATGGGTATGAGCGTGTGCGATGTGGTGATCCCCTGCCGGGACGAGGCGGCCGCCTTGCCGATCGTGCTCGCAGACGTCCCGCCCGGATGGCGCGTGATCGTCGTCGACAACGGGTCGACCGACGGCACGGCAGAGGTGGCGCGATCCCTCGGCGCCCACGTCGTCACCGAGACACGGCCGGGCTACGGCGCCGCCGTTCACGCAGGGATGCTCGCCGCCGAGGCCGAGTTCGTCGCGGTCATCGACGGTGATGCCTCGATGCGACTGGCCGACCTCGCGCCGATGCTGGAGCTCGTACGTTCTGGGGCGGCCACGATGGCGGTGGGCCGACGGCGGCCCACGGGCCGCGGCGTGTGGCCCTGGCACGCGCGCCTGGGCACGCAGCTGCTGGCGACCTGGATCCGCCGCCGCAGTCCGCGTTCCCGATCCACGATCTCGCGCCGATGCGCGTCTGCCGCCGGACCGACCTGCTGGCGCTCGGCGTCGAGGACCGGCGCTTCGGCTATCCACTCGAGCTCATGCTGCGCGCGGCCGAGGCTGGCTGGACCGTTCACGAGGTCGACGTCGACTACGACCGACGAGCCGCCGGCACGAAGTCCAAGGTCTCTGGCTCCGTCCGGGGCACGGCACGGGTCGTGCAGGACTTCGCCAAGGTGCTGCGATGAGCGATCCGACCGTCCTCGTCGTCGCCAAGGCGCCCGTGCCGGGGCTCGCCAAGACCCGGGTCGCGGCCACGGTCGGCGACGCCGCCGCGGCCGAGATGGCCGCTGCGGCCCTGCTCGACACGCTCGAGACCGTCGCCGCCCTCGGATGGCCCGTGGTCGTCGCCATGACCGGCGACCTCGGCGAGGCGGCCCGCGCCGACGAGATCACCCGCGCACTCGCGGGCGCACGGGTCGTCGAGCAGCGAGGCGACGGCCTCGGTCGAGCGGTTGGCTCATGCGCACGCGGATGCCGACGATGGACACGGAGTGGTGCAGGTCGGCATGGACACGCCGCAGTTGACCGTGCGGGACTACCTGGATGCCGGCGCCGGGGTGCGCGAAGGATCGCGGGTCCTGGGCCCGGCAGCCGACGGAGGCTGGTGGCTTTTGGGGCTGCCCGACCCAGCAGAAGCTGGCGTGCTCGCTGAGGTCGAGATGTCGGTCGAGGACACCGCCGCCCAGACCGAACGCGCCTTGGGCGACGTCGAACGGCTCCGCATCGTCCGCGACATGGACACCTGGGCCGACGCTGTCGACATCGCCGGCGGCATCCCGCATCTCCCGCGTCGCCGCCGTCGTGCAGAACGTCCAGGTGACGGCGTGAGCATCACCTTCGATGCCGTCTCGGCCTACGACGAGGCCTTCGCCGGCAAACCTGCACACGTCGTCGACCACGTCGGACGCACGCAACCGTTCGAGGTCGCACAGTGGTCCTCTGCTCCTGACTGGGTCGACCGGGAGCTGTTCATCGACCCGTGCGACGACGCGACGATCGACATCGGCTGCGGCCCCGGACGTCTGGTCGCGGAGCTCGCCTCCCGCCGGATCCCGGCGATGGGCATCGACGTCTCCAGCGAGGCGATCCGCCAGACCCGCGTTCGCGGAGCGCTTGCCTTGCGCCGCGACGTCTTCGGCGCCATCCCCGGCGAGGGCCGGTGGGCGTACGCACTGCTGGCCGACGGCAATCTCGGCATCGGCGGAGACCCTGTGCGCCTGCTCCGTCGCCTCCGCGACGTGCTGACCGACGACGGCACGGTCATCGCCGAGGTCGCTCCCGCGGGCACCGGGCTGGTTCGCGAACACCGCCAGTTGCGAGTCGACGGCCGGTTGTCAGCGCATTTCGAGTGGGCCGTGGTCGGCCTCGACGCCATCGACGAGGTAGCGCAGCGTGCCGGCCTGCGCGTTGTCGCGACTCATGCCGCGGGCGGCAGGCACACTGCACGTATGGAACGCTCATGAGGCTCCCTCGCGTCGAGGACATCGAGAAGCGGATCCCGAGGCCGGAGGACTTCACCGCCAGGTCGCGGGGGCCCGCGACCACTGCCCGCGTGGGCACGGCGCTGGGCATCGCGTTCGGCGTCTGCTTCCTGACCGGCTTGTGGAGTCACTTTCAGTACACGTCACCGGGTTGGCTGCCGATCGGGCCCAACCCGGCATGGCTCTACCGGGTCACGCAAGGCACCCACGTCGCGACCGGCATCGCGTCCGTCCCGCTCCTGCTGGTCAAACTCTGGTCGGTCTATCCCAGATTCTTCATCCGTCCGCCCAAGGCGCGCCGTGACCTGCTCATCGACGTGCTCGAACGGGCGTCGATCGGCGTGCTGGTCGCAGCGGCGATCTTCCAGCTCACGAGCGGCCTGCTCAACATCGTGCAGTGGTACCCGTGGGGGTTCAGCTTCCGGCGCACGCACGAGGCCGTTGCCTGGGTGGCCATCGGCGCCCTCCTCGTGCACATCGCGGTCAAGCTGCCAGTGATCCGCGAAGGTCTGGGCGCCTCGGTCAAGGACGAATCGGCGGTGGACTCCGAAGGCCCGAGCCGCCGCGCGGTGCTGCGCGGTGCGACGGTGGCCTCGGGCCTGGCCCTGGTGCTGACGGTCGGCCAGACGGTACCGATCCTCCGCAGGATCTCGGTGTTCGGTGTGCGTGATGGTGACGGGCCGCAGGACCTGCCGGTCAACCGGACGGCGCGGGCGGCCGGCGCAACCCAGGCTGCCAGCGATCCGGGATTCGTGCTCCAGCTCAAGGCCGGTGGGCGGAGTGTGTCGCTCACTCGTGACGAGCTGCGCGAAGCTGCCGCAACGCACGCACCGGCTGCCGATCGCGTGCGTCGAGGGATGGAGCCGCAGCGCTGTGTGGACCGGGGTCGCGGTCAAGGACCTCCTCGCACTCGTGGGGGCATCGATCCGGGTCGACGGTCACCGTGCGGTCGATGCAGACCCGCGGCGCCTTTCGCACCTCGGAGTTGCCGGGCGACTTCGTGGACGACCCCCGCACGTTGCTCGCTCTCGAGCTCAACGGCGAGCCACTGAGCCTCGACCACGGCTACCCGTGCCGCATCATCGCCCCCAACCGCCCCGGCGTCCTGCAGACCAAATGGGTCCGTGAGCTCGAGGTGAGGACATGAGGCTCGTACGAGCGCTGCTGCTGCTCGCAGGCGTCGGTTTCGGGCTCTGGGGAGTCTGGCTCATGCGGGGCTTCACCTCCGAGCAGCTCATCTCGATGGGCACCTGGCTCGCCGGCGGCGTGATCCTCCACGACGCCGTCATCGCCCCTGTGACCGTGCTGCTGGGCATCGTCACCGCGCGGCTGCTGCCGGGGCGCCCGCGTGCTGTGGTGGCCATCGCGTTCCTCGTCTGGGCGACGTTGACGGTGACGTTCGTCAACGTGCTGTCGGGCCAAGGCGGCAAGCCGGACAACGACACGGTGCTGAACCGGCCGTACGGGCTCAGCTGGATCGTCCTGACGGCCGTGATCGTGGTGGCGGCGGTTTTCGTGGCCTTCCGGGGCGCTCGAGGCTCGCGAAAGCCTGCGAGCGAACGATCTCAGGAGAGCCCAGGCTAGTCGAGACGACTCGCTTCAAGAACTGGCCGGTCACATGCGAGCGGTGCCGACAAGCTTGATGAGCTACCTCACCGCTCGGGAGTGTCTGAGGGCAGTTGCCGCTCGCTCTCGGTGATCGACTTGATCTCGACCTCGGCGATGCGGTGCCCGTCCAGGGCGGTGACCTCGATCACCGATCTGTCGACGTTGACGAAGTCGCCGACGTCCGGGATCCGACCGAGCTGGTCGATGATGTAGCCGGCAACAGTCTCGTACGAGCCGTCCTCGAGGGTGATCCCGGTGAGGTCGGCGAAGTCCTCAATGCTGAGACTGGCATCGATCATGCCGGCGCGGGGCTGAAGTTGTGCGGGATCCTCGGCGTCGTACTCGTCGCGGATCTCCCCGACGAGCTCTTCGACGATGTCCTCCAGGGTCACGATGCCGTCCGTTCCGCCGTACTCGTCGACGACGAGGGCGATGTGCACACCCTCTCGGCGCATCTGTGACATGGCAGGCAGAATGCGATTGGTGCCGGGTAGCACGGGGATCTCGCGCGCGATGTCGCGGACCGTTGCCGTCGGGGGCGCCGCCGACGGGTCGAGCAGGTCTCTGACGTGTACGAACCCGAGGATGTCGTCGACCGACTCACCGGTCACCGGGTAACGCGAGTGCGGCTTGCCGCGCACCGCGGCAATCGCGTCAGGCAGCAACAGATCGGCCGAGATGAACGCCACGCTGCCGCGCGGGCGCATGACTTCCTTGACGGAGCGCTCGGTGGCGTCGAAGACGTCCTTGAGGATCTGTCGCTCGTCGAGCTCCAGGCTCTCGTGCGCGCCGACGAGGTCGCGCAGCTCCTCCTCGGACATGGCCTCATTGGTTGCGTGAGGATTGCCGCCAAGGACCCGGACGACGGCGTTCGTCGAGATCGAGAGGAACCAGATCACCGGCTTCATGACGGTCGCGAACCTGGAAAGCGGCGGCGCGACGGCCACGGCGAGACCGGCTGACCGCTGAAGCGCGAAACGTTTGGGTACGAGCTCTCCGAGCACCAGCGACAGGTACGCGATGAGCAGGGTCATCAGCACGAGGGCAATGTTGTCGGCTGCGCCCTCTGACAGCCCCGCAGCGGTCAGGACCGGCGCGAAGTCGGGCGCCAGGGTGGACGCGCCGTAGGCGGCGGACAGGAATCCGGCAACCGTGACGCCGATCTGCACGGCGGCAAGGAAGGTGTTGGGGTCCCGGGCGAGCGAGGCGACCTTGGCGCCACGGGTGCCTTCTTGCTCGAGCCGATCCAGCTGGCTTGGACGCAGTGACACCAGCGCCATCTCGGTGGCGGCGAACACACCGCCGACCAGGACGAAGATCAGGACGAGTACGAGGTTGATGATCGTGTTCTGGTCCATCAGATGCGGCTCCGGTGGGGGCCTGCAGCAGTCGGACTCGTGTCGGACATGGGTCTTCGCGGGTCATCCATGGCACGAGTTTACGGAAGCCTCGACGGCACCGATCGCTAGAGTGCGAGACGTGCATACCGCGGCTGACGACACCGACACCGCGACATGACGACGTCTTCAGCGATCTGGCGTCGAATACGCCTGGTCGGTCGCCGCACGGCTCGTTGGCGACCGGACTGGAGCTGGGTGATGGGCGCGCTCCGCTCGTTCATCGTCTCGTTCCTGGCCCTGACGCTCAGCCTGTGGTTGTTGCCGGGCGTACAGGTCAATCGCGGTTCAGAGTCGGTGGCGACGCTCGCTGTCGTCGTGCTGGCGGTGGGTGCCCTGCTGCGGCCCCTGCTCACGCGACTGACCGTGCTCACCGGGACCGTCGGCCTGCTGGTCGCCGGATTGCTGGCCCAAGCCCTGATCCTCGGGATCGCACTCAACCTCGTACCCACGGTGCGGCCCTTCTCGCTCGGTGAGGTCTTCGTGGCCTCGTGGGCGGCTGCCGCAGCGGCAGCCGCCGTCAACTGGATCTTCGACACCAGCAGCGACGAGGCGTTCTTCGGCCAGGTGCTCGGCCACGCCATACGCGTCACCCACCGGCACGGCAGGACCGGGCCTGGACTGTTGATCGTCCAGCTTGACGGCGTCAGCGAGCCGCTCATGCGCCAGGCCATCACGAGCGGGGCGGTGCCGACCGTGTCCGACTGGCTCAGGTCGGGAAGCCACGCGCTGCGGGGCTGGCACACCGGCTTGCCGGCCACGACACCAGCGGGCCAATCCGTCCTCCTGCACGGTGACGTCACCGCAGTTCCCTCCTTCCGCTGGTATGACAAGAAGCGGGGCCGCCTCGTGGTTGCGAGCCAGCCCGCAGACCTGGCAGACATCGAGGCGACTTTCAGCGACGGCCGTGGCCTGCTTGCCGATGGCGGGGTCAGCGTGTCCAACCTCTTCTCCGGCGACGCGCCCACCCGCGTCCTCACGATGAGCGACGCCCGGATGCCGTCGTCTGAGCGTGGTGCCGCGTCGTTCGCGGTGGCGCGCACAGGATTTGTTCGGTCGGCCGTGCTGTTCGTCGGGCAGATGGTGACCGAGCTGCACCAGGGCCGGCGCCAACGGCGGCGAGACGTGAGCCCGCGGGTGCGACGCGGCGGCGTGTTCGTGTTCCTCCGGGGCCTGACAACAGTCGTCCTGCGCGACCTCAACGTCTCGATCGTCGCGGAGCACATGGCCCGTGGAGCTCCGGTGATCTTCGTGGACTTCGTCGACTATGACGAGGTTGCCCACCATGCCGGACCCAGCCGCCCGGAGTCCATGCGGACGCTGGAGAGCCTCGACCGCGTCCTCCAGTTCTTCGACGAGCTGGCCGACGAAGTACGCCGGGACTACGAGGTGGTCGTCGTCTCCGACCACGGCCAGGCCCAAGGAATGACGTTCAAGCAGCTGGCCGGCCGAACGTTGTCGGATGTGGTTCACGAGCTCGCCGCCCAACCGATTCCTGCCCGCGCGGACGACAAGCCGGTCGAGCCGTGGGGGCCGGTCAACAATCTCCTGTCGAGTGCCAGTCGCGCTGACTGGGTTGTTGGCGCCGCAGCACGTGGTGCCGTGAGGCGGCGGGAGTTCTCCCGCGAGCCGGGCACGGTTCCTGAGACAAGTGGCCTGGTCGTGGCGGCCTCTGGCAGCCTCGCCCACATCTACCTGATCGACGAGCCGGGTCGAGTTCCGCTGGAGACGATCGATGAACGCTTCCACGGGCTCGTCTCCGGATTGGCCTTGCATCCGCACATCGGCGCCGTCGTCGTACGCCGCGCGGACGGCACTGTGGTGGCCCTTGGCGCGACGGGATGGAGGGTGGTCTCGGAGACCGCTACCTCCGGTGGCGAGGGCGACGATCCACTGGCTGTCTTTGGCCCCACCGCAGCCGCAGACGTGGCGTCCCTCGACCAGCGGCAGCACGTCGGCGACCTGATCGTCCTGGGACGGTTCGACACGTCGCTCGGCGAGGTCGTGGCATTCGAGGAACTGGTGGGATCGCACGGTGGCCTCGGCGGTGGCCAGACTGAAGCACTGCTCATTCACCCGTCAGACTGGACCGTGCCGGGAGACTCGCTGACGGGTTCACAGGTCCATCGGGCGCTGCTGGATCGACTCGAGCGGCTGGGCCTGCGGACGGGCTCGCCGTGAGTACGTTGGCAGTGACGTGGTGGGGGCACTCCTCGGTGACGGTGCAGATGGGGACGACCCGGATCGGCACCGACCCATTGCTGGTCGATCGACTGCTGCACCTGCGTCGGTATGCACCCACCCCCGGCCCGGCTGCGACGGACGTTGATCTGGTCCTGGTTTCGCACCTGCATGGCGACCACTTCCATGTCCCGTCACTCGCGCAGATCTCCTCAGCAGCGCCGATCGTCGTGCCGCGGGGGGCGGCCGACCTGTTGCGCACCTTGCCAGGTCGCGAGGTCATCGAGGTCGAGCCAGGAGACGTGCTGGAGCGAGCCGGAGTAGGCATCGAGGTGGTCCCCGCTCGTCACGATGGGCGTCGCCTTCCGCTGGGACGACGGCATGTACCCGCTCTCGGATTCCGGGTCGAGGGGCAGTCGCACTCGTTCTGGTATCCCGGCGACACCGGACCACATGCCGGGATGGCTGAGGTGGAATCCGTGGACCTGGCGCTCGTACCGATCGGCGGCTGGGGGCCGACCCTGGGTGACCGGCACCTCGATCCTGAGCAGGCGGCCGAGGCGGTCGCACGTGTGGGGGCCACCTGGGCCATGCCAGTCCATTACGGAACGTTCTGGCCGGTTGGCATGCGCACGCTCAACCGCACCAATCATCGACGGCTCTTCGAATCTCCTGGGTCGCGCTTCGCCGAAGCGATGACACAGGTTTTGGCGACAGCTGTCGTGCCCGAGCATGGCCGCCGGCTGGTGCTCCATGAGTGAGGGAATCGGCCCACTCGGGTTGCTGATCCTGTTCAGCTTCGTGGCGTTCGGCTCGATCATCCCGGTCGTACCGACCGGTGCAGCCGTCAGTGGGGCTGCCGTCCTTGCTCGCCCCGAGCACCCGTGGGAGCTCCTGGTGGTGGTGGCCGCCGGGGCTGCCGGCGCGTACGTCGGAGACGTCGTGACGTACGGGGTGCTTCGCCGGGCAGGTGCACCGCTGGCGCAACGAATCGGATGGCTCCAGAAGGACGACCCCCAGGCTGCGCTGCGACGGATCCGGCAGGGCATTGACCAGCACGAGGTCCGGACGCTGCTGGTGTCGCGGCTCGTGCCAGGTGGGCGGGTGCCGGTGCTTGTCGCGGCATCGCTCGGGGGCTATCCCTGGCAGCGCTACATGGTGGCCGCCGTGCTGGCGACCCTCCTGTGGTCGGTGACCTACACCGTCATCGGGATCGTCGGCGACTCGCTCTTCGCAGACTCACAACTCGCGATCATCGCGGCGGTCGTCGGTGCCACGCTGTTGACCCTGCTGGCTCAAACGCTGCAACGCCGTCGCAGGGTGTGAGTGCCAGCCATGGCGGGTTCTGGTCGAAGCGGCCCCGACATCCCGCCACCGGTCATTGATCCGGAGCCGGTCGGCGGCCGGCGTCGGCGGATCGGTCGATGATTGGCCCCAACTCTTCGGCAGCGCGGGCGAACTGAGCCATGGCACGAGCGAGCTGTGGGCGATCTGCTTCGGGCACGCGCTCGACGACCGCCTGCAGATCACGGCGTCGCCGCTGCGTGACAGTCCGGAACACTCGCTGACCGGCTTGCGTCAGAGACAAATTGGTCTCGCGGCGATTGTCCGCACGTACGGTGCGATCGACGAGTCCGGCCGTGACGAGACGATCGACCATGCGCAGTGCGGTCGACGGCGCCACATCGAGCGCGTCAGCCAGCTCGCTCAGGTTGCTCGAACCGTGTGAGAGCACGACCAGCATGCGGAACTGCGGAAACGTCACGTTGGGAGAGTCCGCAATCGATCTGGCCGAGACTGCCACGAGCGCCCTGGACGCGGCGAGCAGCGCATCCACGGTGTCGTCTATTGACTCCGTGTGGCCTGTCGATGTGCTCGGATGTTCGGATGGCATGGGTGTCCCCTCCGGCTCGAGTTGCCTTGCACAAGGCAATAGTTGCATAGTACAAACGTGAATCCTGCCGCGGCCGCGCCCGTCCGGTCGATGCGTTCGGTCGGGACCAGTCAAGCCGGACTCCTCGCCCTGTCCGTACTGGTCGGTGTCGGGGCGGGGGTCGGCGCCATCGTCTTCCGATACATGATCACCGGGCTGACGAAGGTCTGCAGCGGCCATGCGGACTACTCAGCATCAGGCCACGCCGCGAACCACCTGGTGCCCTGGCTCGGGCCATGGTTCGTCCTTGTTGCGCCGGTCGCTGCGGGATTGATCTACGGTCCGTTGGTTCACAGGTTCGCGCCGGAGGCGCGCGGTCACGGCGTGCCCGAAGTGATGCTGGCCGTTGCGCGAAACGGTGGACGTATCCGTCCGCAGGTGGCGATCGTCAAGTCTGTAGCCAGTGCGCTGTGCATCGGCGGCGGCGGATCGGTGGGGCGGGAGGGACCCATCGTCCAGATCGGGTCGGCGCTCGGTTCCTCGGTCGCCCAGTTCGCCCGCCTGGACGAGCGCCGCATCCGGCTGCTCGTGGCCTGCGGCGCTGCAGGCGGGATCGCCGCCACCTTCAATGCGCCCTTGGCCGGCGTGTTCTTCTCGATGGAGCTGATCCTCGGGCAGTGGGCCGCCGAGTCGTTCGGCATGGTCGTCCTCGCCTCGGTGACCGCCAGCATCATCGGTCGTGCGGCTCTTGGCGACGAATCCTTCCTGAGCCTGCCAACCTTCCGGGTTGAGCACTTCGTCGAGTACCCCTTGTTCGCGATGCTCGGCGTCCTGGCCGGCCTGATGGGCGTGATGTTCTCCCGCATCCTCTATGCGATCGAGGATGCCTGTGACTGGCTGTGGAAGGGCCCGGAGTGGTTGCGGCCGGCTGCCGGGGGCATCGTGCTGGGCGGCCTTTTGTTGATCCTCCCGCAGATGTATGGGGTCGGCTATCCGGTTCTGGGCAAGGCGGTTGACGGGCACTACACCGTGCTCTTCCTCTGTGTGCTGCTGGTTGGCAAGATCGTCGCGTGCAGTCTCACGATCGGGATCGGCGGTTCCGGCGGAGTTTTCGCCCCGAGCCTGTTCTGCGGTGCGATGCTGGGCGAGGCGTTCGGCACAGCACTCCACGCCATCGATCCACAACTGGGAACTCCAGGCGCGTACGCGCTTGTCGGCATGGGCGCGCTGTTCGCCGGTGCGGCCCGGGCGCCGATCACGGCTGTGGTCATCTTGTTCGAGCTCACGGGTGAATACTCGATCATCCTGCCGCTGATGCTGGCGATCGCGATTGCCACGGGCGTGAGCCACCTGGTCTCGCGAGACACCGTCTACACCCGCAAGCTGCTGCGCCGCGGAATCGATCTCGAGGAGCCGGGGGACGGGCGCCTGCGTCACCTCCGTGTCTCAGCCGTGATGTCGGTCCCGCCGCAGGCCGTCGACGTGTCCCTTGACCTCAGAGCGGTCGCATCGAGGCTTGCCGCCATCAACCAGAGCGCCATACCGGTTCTCGACGAGGACGGGGCCTTCCTTGGCATCCTCGCCTCACGAGACCTCATGGATGCCTTGGCATCCGGCGAGAACCCCGGCATTCGCGCCCTCATGCGCACGGCCGTTCCGGTGCCGTTGGATCATCCGATCGGCGAAGCCATCCAGGCCCTGGACCGCGGTGCAGACGCCGTCGCAGTGGCCGACGCGGACGGACAGCTCGTGGGCTGGGTCCGGCATCGCGACGTCCTCGCCGCCTTGAGCTGACACGCATACACCTGACACGAGCCTCATGTCGTCTCAGGCGAAGGCGAAGTATCGGAGCCAGAAGTAGACCCAGGTCATGCTGATCGTCACGATTGTCACGAGAAGTCCGTACTTGGTGAAGTGCCAGAAAGATATCTTGTGGCCGTTGCGGGCGGCGATGCCGATGACGACGACGTTGGCGCTGGCTCCGACCGCGGTTGCGTTTCCGCCGAGGTCGGCGCCCAGTGCCAGGGCCCACCACAGGGCGTTGGCCTGGCTGGATCCGTCGCCTGCCTGGACGAGGTCACTGACGATGGGTGCCATGGTGGCGACGTACGGGATGTTGTCGACGATCGCGGAAATGGCTGCCGATCCCCAGATCATCCCGGTGCCCGCAAGCAGGTAGTGGTCGCCGACGGAGTCGACTGCCCAGCTGCCGACGTCAGCCATGACGCCGACCTCGACCAACGCACCGACCATCACGAACAGCCCCATGAAGAACACGAGGGTTGCCCACTCGACATCCTCGAGGAACTGCGCCGGCTCGGTTCGCGAGACCGCGACCAAGGCGCCGGCCCCGAGCAGCGCGACGATCGAGGGATCAAGATGGAACACGGCGTGCCCGATGAACCCCACCATGACGAGGGACAACACGAAGCCGCACTGGACCAGCAGCCGGTGGTCACTGATGACTTCTCGTTCGTCGAGCTCCATGACGGCCGCCGCGCGTTCAGGGTCGTAGACAAATGCGGAGCGGAACATGATCCGGCACATCAGCACGAACACGGCGAGAAGGATGAGCACGATCGGAGCGAGGTTGACCACGAAGTCGTTGAAGGTGAGCCCCGACTTGCTGGCAATGATGATGTTGGGTGGGTCGCCGATCAGCGTTGCTGTGCCGCCGATGTTGGAGGCCATGGCCTCGGCGATCAAGAACGGGATCGGCGGCGCCCCGAGCCGGTCACACACCAGCAGCGTCACCGGTGCCATCAGCAGCACGGTGGTCACGTTGTCGAGCAGGGCGGAGGCGACCGCGGCGATCACGACCAGCATGACCATGACCACGAACGGTCGGCCGCGGGCCCGCTTGGCCGACCAGATGGCGAGGTAGTCGAAGACGCCGGTCTGCTTGATGACGCTGACGATGATCATCATGCCCAGCAGCAGGAAGATGACGTTCCAGTCGACACCGGTGTCCTCGCTGAAGAACGCGGTGTGGGCGTCGACGACACCCAGGACCACCATTGCGGCCGCTCCGGTCAACGCGGCGGCGACCCGGTGGATCCGCTCCGTGGCGATCAACACGTACGCGGCAGCGAACGCCGCGATCACCAGCCATGTTGTCAACGGATGGTCCCGTGACCCAGCAGGTGCGACAGGAGCGAGCTGACGGTGATGGCACCGAGCAGTGTCGCGTCGTCAACGACCGCGACAATCGGGCTGCGCATGCCGGCCATCACGGCGGCGACCTCCATCGCGGTCGCGTCCGGTGCCACGATCGGCAGGTCCAATGCGTCTTTGCGCTGAGGAAGCACGTCGCTGACCTGATGCCTCACGAGCTTGGTGCACATCTCGTCGGCCGACTTCTCATCGTAGGCCCGCGCGAGCGCCGGATCGTCCTGCACGTAGGTCGGCACGATGAAACGGAGCACCTGCGAGCCGGGCAGGATGGTGCGAGGCTGGCCTGCCTCATCGAGCACGATCAGTCCTGGCAGGCGGTGTTCCGCCAGCAGGCGTGCCGCGTCCAGGGCATCGGTCTCCAAGGTGACCGTCGGGAACTCGCGCGCCAGATCTCTTGCCAACATCAGGATCTCCGTCCTTCGTGGCCAACGTCCTGGTTCACGCTATCCGGTGGACGACGCCGGTGGGTTGTCGGCCTGGCGAATCAGCGGCACAACTAGTGGCCGCTCAGCTGCCCGGTGAGGCGTCCGTGGCGGTCGGCGCTGGCGGCGTTGAGGCCGACGATTCGCACAGCCTTGCCCTTGCGTTCGTACTTGGTGGTGATGGCGTCAAGAGAGGCAACGGTCGAGGCGTCCCAGATGTGGGAATGGGAGAGGTCGATGACGATGAGCTCGGGGTCGCCGGCGTAGTCGAACTGCGTGTAGAGGTCGTTGCTGGAGGCGAAGAACAGTTCTCCGGTGACGGTGTAGACCGCGATGACATTGCCGTCGGCGTCCTCGGTGAGCTCGCGGTTGGTCTCGGTGAGGTGGGCGACCCGCCGGGTGAAAAGGGTCATGGCGACCAGTACTCCGACGACGACGCCGATGGCGAGGTTGTGGGTCAGCACGGTGACGACGACGGTTGAGACCATGACGGTCGTCTCGCTCTTGGGCATCCGGCGCAGGGTCTTGCGCTGGATGGAGTGCCAGTCGAAGGTGCCGACAGAGACCATGATCATCACGGACACGAGGGCGGCCATCGGGATGAGGGCAACGACGTCGCCGAACCCGACGACGAGGATGAGCAGGAAGACTCCCGCGAGGAACGTCGAGATCCGGGTGCGCGCGCCGGAGACCTTCACGTTGATCATGGTCTGGCCGATCATGGCGCAGCCGCCCATGCCGCCGAAGAACCCGGTGATCATGTTTGCCAGGCCTTGGCCCCAGGCTTCGCGGGTCTTGTCCGAGCGGGTGTCGGTGATGTCGTCGACGAGCTTGGCGGTCAGCAACGACTCGAGGATGCCGACCAGCGCCATCGCCAGCGCGTACGGGGCGATGATCTTGAGAGTCTCGAGGTTGAACGGCACGTCCGGCAGGAACCACGACGGCAGGCTGTCGGGCAGGTCACCCTGATCACCCACGTTGGGGACGTTGACGGCACCGATGATCGTGAACGCCGTCAGGGCCACGATCGCGACGAGGGGCGATGGAATGACCTGGTTGATGCGGGGGAAGCCGACGATGACGGCGATTCCGATGGCGATCATCGGGTAGACGGCCCACGGCACGTCGAGCATGTGGTCGATCTGGGCTTCGAAGATCAGGATTGCCAGTGCGTTGACGAACCCAACCATGACCGAGCGTGGGATGAACCGCATGAGCTTCGCGACGCCGGCTACGGCAAGGATGAGCTGGATCAAACCGCCGAGCAGGACGGTGGCGATCAAGAAGTCGTATCCGTGGTCTCGCATCACCGGGGCGATGACCAGTGCGACGGCGCCAGTCGCAGCAGAGATCATCGCGGGTCGCCCGCCCAGGAATGAGATCGCGACCGCCATGGTGAACGAGGCGAAGAGGCCGACCCGCGGGTCCACCCCGGCGATGATCGAGAACGAAATGGCCTCGGGGATCAGCGCCAGGGCGACAACGAGGCCGGCCAGGACCTCAGTGCGCAGCATCTTCGGCGATCGCAGCGCATTGCGAACGGTGGGTTCGAGCGACGCGAGGGCGCTGCCGGTTTGGGGCGCAGGGGCGGTCAAGGGTGGCTCCGTTCGGGACGGCATGGACCTTGGCTGCTTCGTGAGCACGCACGTGGTCCAGGCTGAGATGATGAATCGCTGCGGCTCTCGGGCCGCGCGCCGACGCGAGTCGCCGGCGGAAGTCTGTCAGCAACTCTACCGTTACGTAAGGGTAGAGTTGAAATCCTGATCGAGTGAGTGAGGCCACGTGGCTGGCGACAAGGCACCGGGGGACCGACCGACCGCGGACGCGATGCACATCGGAGAAGTCGCCGCACGCACGGAGTTGTCCCTCCGAAGCCTCCGCCACTGGGAAGAAGTCGGCCTGCTTCAGCCGTCGGGACGCACCGACGGCGGATTCAGGCTCTACACGGAGGACGACGTCGAGAAGATCCTGGTCATCCGGCGCATGAAGCCGCTCGGTTTCAGCCTGGACGAGATGAGGGCGGCGATGTCGAATCTGCAGACGCTTCGGGACCCGAATGCCTCCTCGGCTGCGCGTGATGCCGCCGCGGCGCAGTTGACTGACGTGAAATCTCAGGCGGGAGAGCGGCGCAAGCGGCTTGCACGTCACTTGGAAATGGCCGATGAGTTCATCATGTTGTTGGATCAGGAGTCGCCACAGGGCACACCGTCGCATCGAGGGCACGGGGAGGAGTAGCGGTACGCGGTCGGCGCTCCTGACCCGTTGACCCACCTCGCCTCAGCCCAGCGAGCAGACGAGCTGAACCATGACCAGGACGACCAGCAGGCCCACGCTGATCATGAGGTCCCGCCTGACGCCTGGACCCCGCGACGTGGCGTTGACAGTCGGCAGTGACGTCGCTGTCGTGCAGTCTCCCGGATCGTCCGTCGGCCCTGCGGGTGCCAAAGACCTAGCGGGGGCAGTCGGCGTGAAGGCAGTAGCCCCCGAACTGACGACCGGGGACACTTCGACGTCGTCATGAGAATCCGCGGTACCCAATCCCGCGGTCGGCCTGTGGACAGCCTTATGCGTATTCCTTAGTCAGGTTCTGATCAGGTCGGCCGCCATAGTCTGCGTTGACACGTACCTGTGCCGACCACCCGAGCCGACGCCAAGGTACCTCGCCGAAGGAATTCTCATGCCGGATGAATTCAACGCCCGGATCCTCGTCATTACCGATAGGACCGCGGCAACTCCCGAGCTCATCGACGCGATAGAAGAGCGCGCGGCGCGCGGCCCTGCCCAGTTTCGAGTCGTGGTTCCCAATCCGGCTGCGGCCGAATTGCACATGCTTCACCCAGAACGCCACGAGAAGGCCGCCGAGGCCGAGCTGGTGCTGCTGCAGGCGTTGCCCGAAATAGAGGAGGCTGCCCGCGGCCACGTGATCGGCTCGGTCTCAGTTCGGCATGACCCGATGGACGCTGTCGAGGAGATCTTGTTCAGCGAGCCTGTCGACGAGATCATCGTCTCGGTGGTGAGCCACGGTATAAGTCGGTGGCTCCATCAGGACCTGCAACACCGCCTGACGCATTTCGGGCTGCCAGTCACCTCTGTCGAAGGACCAGGCTCTCACTGATGAAGTGATACTGCATGAGTGCCGGACTGCCCGCGTCCCCGAAGGTGGTCAGGTGGCGTGCAGGTTGGACCAGCATGCTGGGGGAATGGCCAACAATTCGAGTCCCACGTCAGCGACCAGCACAGCGAAGCTCATGTTGAACAAGGTCCCGGAGGTGACGCTCTATTTCTGGGTGATCAAGATCCTCTGCACGACCGTTGGGGAGACGGCGGCCGACTATCTCAACGAAACGCTCGGCTTCGGGCTCAACAACACGTCCATCCTGATGACCGCCCTCCTGCTCGTCGCACTCGGCTTTCAGTTCCGCGCCAGGAAGTATGTCCCCGGCATCTATTGGCTCTCAGTCGTGCTGATCAGCGTCGTGGGGACCTTGCTCTCTGACAAGCTGGCGGACGACATGGGCGTTCCACTCCAGTCCACGACGATTGCCTTCGCCATACTCCTGGCGATCACCTTCGCCGCCTGGTTTGCAAGCGAGCGCACGCTGTCCATTCACAGCATCGTCACCAGGCGTCGCGAGACGTTCTACTGGCTGGCGATCCTTTTCACCTTCGCCCTGGGCACGTCGGCGGGAGACCTGTTCGATGAGAAGCTCGGAGTGGGCTACTGGCCGACCGTCGGCATCGTCGCTGCCCTGATCGCCCTGATCACGTTCACACACCTGGTTTTGAAGCTCGACGCGGTGTTGGCGTTCTGGATCGCCTACATCCTCACTCGGCCGCTGGGCGCCTCGATCGGTGATGGGATGTCACAGCCACGCAAGCTGGGTGGACTCGGTCTTGGCACGACCGGCACGAGCGTCATCTTTCTGGTGGTGATCCTGGCACTGGTGGTCTTCTTGTCGGTGACGAAGGTCGACCGCATCGAGAACACCAAGTCCCAGGAGTGGGACCACGAAGAGAAGACGAACGCCGAGGTCGACTAGCACTCCGGCGCCATCGTTCGGGTGCCTGAACCAGTCAGGTCTGGTGCAGGTTCGTTCGGGCACGGTGAGTATCGAAGACGGCTTGGAGGTGTCTGGTGTCTCTCACCGACGTTGGACCAACCCGGTCGGACTCGACGCCGCCGTGGCTCTCAGAGGTGCTCGGCTCTCGAGCGACCAGGGTCGCCCCGGTCTCACATACCCGCGGTGAGGCGCTCGGGCTGACGCTGCTTCTTGCTTCGACCGCGGTGCTTTACCTCTGGCACCTGAACATCTCCGGCATGGCGAATCAGTACTATTCGGCGGCGGCGCTGTCTGGTTCCCAGTCGTGGAAGGCGCTGTTCTTCGGATCGCTGGACGCAGGCGGGTCCATCACCGTGGACAAGCCGCCGCTAGCGCTCTGGCCCATGGCGTTGATGGTGAAGGCATTCGGGCTGTCGTCGTGGAGTGTGCTCGTGCCTCAAGCGCTCGAAGGAGTCGCCACGGTGGCCCTCCTCTACGGTTCAGTGCGCCGCTCGACGGCTTCGGCTGGTGCTGCGCTCCTGTCTGGCGCGATCTTTGCCTTCACGCCGATCGTCGTGCTGATGTTCCGATACAACAACCCGGACGCGATGCTGACTCTGCTGATGGTTGCTGCGGCCTACACGACCATCAGGGCGTTGGACAGTCGGTACGCGGCCCGCTGGTTGGCCCTCACCGGTGCCTTGGTTGGCACCGCTTTCATGTGCAAGCTCCTGCAGGCGTTCATGATCCTGCCCTCGCTGGTGCTGGTCTACGCGGTGTTCTCCGCTGTTCCCGTGAGACGCCGACTCGTACACCTTCTTGCCGCCTCGGGCACGACGATCGTTGCGGCAGGCTGGTGGATGCTGACGGTCGAGCTGTGGCCGGCATCGTCCCGGCCTTGGGTCGGCGGCTCGACCGGGAACTCAGTGCTGGAGCTTGCCCTGGGCTACAACGGAGTAGGCCGACTCACCGGGAATGAATCCGCAGCCAGCACATCGGCAGGGTGGCATGGGACCAATTTCAGCCGCATGTTCGGCGTGCCCGTCGGGACCGGCGTCATGTGGTTGATGCCAGCGGCACTCATCATGGCGGCTGGCGCCCTCCGGGCGTCCCGCGGGGCGCGCCAAGGCGACCGCGCCACGAATGGGGCTCTCTGTCTGTGGTTGTCGTGGCTGTTGGTCAGCATGCTCGTCTTTTGCCTCATGGCCGGGATCTTCCACTCCTACTACACCATCGTGCTTGCCCCTGCCATCGCGGCGCTCGTCGGGGTCAGTGGGCACATCATGTGGCGATCCAGACATCAGAAACCTGTCGGCAGTGTCTTGGCGGTTGCCTCGGCCACGACAACGATCGTGGCCGCCGTGCTCCAGAATTCGCACCCGGGAGAGCTGACAGCCCTGACTCCATGGATGTGGATATTGGGAGTCGCGTCCATGTCGGCGCCGCTCATCGATGTGGTGCCAAAGCTCGCCGGACAGGTCATTGTTGGCGTTGCGGTCGCCGCCGCTGTGGTGAGCCCGATGGTCTACGGATTGGCGACTGCCGCCGTCCCGCACGCGGGCTCAGGTCCTCAGGCTGGACCTGGTCCAGGGCAGGTCAACAACCAGGTGTCGCCCGCGATGATCCGTGCGCTCCGGTCCGGGCCTGGACGATACGACTGGGTTGCTGCAGTGCCGGGCGCTCGAGCGTCGTCGGCCTACCAGCTCGCCAGCCGGCGGCCCGTCATCGGCATCGGAGGTTACAAGGAGAGCGACCCGTCGCCCACGTTGGACACCTTCAGGTCGTGGGTCCGAGATGGACGAGTCCACTACTACATCGACGCAGTCCCGGGAGGGGTCCCGACGCAGACAATCCGCTCGTGGGTTCAAGCCAACTTTGCTCCCGAGCGCCTGGGTGGCCAGATCGTGTACGACCTGTCGGGGGGTCGGTGATCCGATGCCGGTCATGCTGGATGTCGTCATCCCTGTTCATGACGAGGAGGTCGATCTGCCCGGGGCAGTGCGTAGCCTCGATCGCGCCCTGCAGGACTTGCCGTGGACCTGGCGCATCACCATCGCTGACAACGGATCGACCGACGCGACCCCGGCCGTGGCCAGGTCACTTGAGCAGCAGTACCCGAACGTCCGCGTCGTGACGTTTGCCGAAAAGGGCCGCGGCAGCGCCCTCAAGAGGGTCTGGCAGGAGTCAGATGCGCACGTGGTCGCATACACCGATGTCGACCTGTCAGCGGACCTCAAGGCCCTGCTCCCGCTCGTGGCACCGCTCATCAGCGGACATTCCGACGTCGCGATCGGCTCTCGGCTCACACGCGGTTCGCACGTGACCCGCGGGCTGCGACGAGAACTGGTCTCGCGCTCCTACAACGTGCTGCTCCGGTCTGTCCTGGACACCAAGTTCAGCGACGCCCAGTGCGGGTTCAAGGCGATCCGGCGCGACGTCGCGCAAGTGCTGTTGCCTTTGATCGAGGACGAGACGTGGTTCTTCGACACCGAGTTGCTCGTGCTCGCCGAGAGATCAGGACTGCGCATCCATGAGGTCCCTGTCGACTGGGTCGACGACCCCGACTCGCGCGTGGACGTCTTGCGGACCGCTGTTGACGATGTCAAGGGGATGCGACGACTGGGCTGGTCACTCCTGACCGGACGGCTGCCGCTGCAGGATGTCCGCGCACGCGTTGGTGTGGCCCGTGACGCCGGGCGACTCAAGGCGCAACTTCTGCTGTTCGCCGCCGTTGGCGCCCTCACCACGATCGTCTATGGGTCGTTCTATGTCTGGCTGCGACAGGACATGAGCATGACCAGTCAGTCCGCAAATGGGGTAGCCCTCCTCGTTTCCACGATCCTCAACGTGAGCCTCAACCGCCGATTCACGTTCGGGGTTTCGGGTCCCGGCGCCGTGCGCTCACAGGTTCAGGGGATGGTCGTGCTGCTCGCGGGCCTCGGCACCACCGGCGCCGCCTTGGCGCTTCTGCACGAGAGCTCATCGTCGTCCTCGGTCGTCGCCGAGATGGTCGTCCTGACGGGGGCGAACCTGTGCGTGACCACTGCGCGATGCGCCGCTATGCGGATGTGGATGTTCCGCGACCGAGCAGCACGTGTCGTCGACGCTCCTTCGGCCCGGCCCGATCTCGGGGCGCACGCATGAAGGTGCTTCTGGTGGAGGATGAGAGACGCCTGTCCGACACCATCAAGCACGGGCTCAACGACCACGGATTCGTCGTCGAGACGGCGTTCAACGGCATCGACGGACTGTGGTTGGCATCCGAGAAGCCATTCGACGCGATCGTTCTGGACATCATGCTGCCGGGTATGCACGGCTACGACGTCATCAAGCATCTGCGTAGCCGCAAGGTGTGGACGCCGGTCCTCATGCTCACGGCCAAGGACGGCGAGTACGACCAGGTCGACGCGTTCGACCTCGGCGCCGACGACTACATGACGAAGCCGTTCAGCTTCGTCGTCCTGATGGCCCGCCTGCGCGCGCTGATCCGTCGCGGAGCGCCCGAGAGACCAGTTCTCCTGGAGGCAGGCGACTTGGTCCTCGACCCGATGACGCGGCGGGTCACCCGTGCGGGCGACGAGGTCACGCTGACACCCAGGGAGTTCGCGCTCCTGCAGTTCTTCATGCAGCGCGCGGGCCAGGTGCAGACCAAGGCCCAGATCCTCGACAACGTCTGGGACCCAGCCTTCGAGGGGGCCGCGAATGTCGTCGAGGTCTACGTGCGATATCTGCGGCTCAAGCTGGATGCCCCGTACGGTCGTCAGAGCATTGAGACGCTCCGCGGCGCGGGCTATCGGCTGGACCCCGGCGGCGGTTGATCCAGCGGTAGTCGCAGCACGATCCTTGCTCCACCTGTGGGCGCGTCGCCAATCGTCACGCTACCCCTGTGGCCGTCCACGATTTCCCACACGATCGCCAGCCCCAGGCCGCTCCCGCCACTGTCACGACTGCGGCTCTCGTCCAGCCGCACGAATCTTTCGAAGACCCGTCGGCGATGGGCCATCGGGATGCCGGGCCCGTCGTCCTCGACCGAGATCTGGGCCATCCCGTCGACCATCGCGACACTGACATGCACGCTACCCTCGGCGGCGACGGCGGCGTTCTCCACCAGGTTGCGGACGACTTGCGCCAATCGACCGCGATCACCGCGGACGCGCACTGGCGAAATCGCCGCCGTCACCTCGATCGTCTGATGGGCGCGGAGTCGGCGAGCTTCCTGGTCGACGATGTCTTCGAGATCCACCTCTTCGAGGCGCATCGGCAGTCCGTGGTCGTCAGCCCTGGCGAGCAGGAGCAAGTCCTCGACGAGGCGCGACATCCGCTCGACCTCCGAGGACATGACGGCTCTGGCGTCCTGCCAGCGCTTTCGCGACGGGGCGTCGCCGACGACGTCGAGCGACGCCGTCAACGACGCCAAGGGGCTTCGTAGCTCATGACTGACATTGGAGACAAAAGACTGCTGGACCTGCTGGCCGGTGTCGAGACGCTCCAGCATCTCGTTCATGGTCACGGCCAGCCGCGCGATCTCGTCGTGGGAGTCGGGCACCGGGACTCGATCGCCCAGGCGACTGGAGCGGATCGTCGCAACTCGCGACGTGATTTGCTCGACCGGATGCAGAGATCGCCCCACCAGGACCCACATGCCGATCGCGACCAGGACGCCTGCCGCCGGCACGAGGAACAACAGATATGTCAGCAACGTCTCGACCGACTCACTCTGCGGAGCCACTGACGAGGCAATCACGATCGTCCCGGTGCCCCCCCGAAGTGAAACGCCCCGAGCGGTGATGATGTACGGCTCCCTGGTGTGCAGGATCGCCAACCGGTGGCTTTCCTTGCGCACGGTCCGGCTGATGGCGGGCCTCAGGGGTGACAACGCGCGGTCTGCTGCCCGAACGGACGAGCTGGCGATGACCTTGCCGGACGGGTCGACCACCTGGACGATCTGGCTCTCGGAGGTGTTCTCTTCGAGATCGCTGACGAGCCTTCCCAGGTCGCCCTCGGCCACCAACCGCGTCACCTCCGCGGCGCGGGCGTCGGCATTGCTCTCCACGGTCGCCGTGAGGGTGCGTTGCAGCAGGATGATCAGCACGACGGAGCCGATGATCGAACCGACGAGGATCACCGCCGTCGCAGCGAGAGTGGAGCGAACCCGGACGCTCGCGGTCAAGCGCCGCGCAGGCGACGACAACGGCAGACTCTTCACCGCCATGGTGATCCACCCTTCACGATGCGTGCACGACTGATCGTAGGTCGGGGTGGGGGACGCGCCGGTCGACGTTCGCCAAAGCGCGTCGGTAGAGCTGCTCGTGCTGCGACAGGACCGCGGGCCATGCCATCGGCGGCGCTGTCATCGCGTTGTGACGCGCGATGCGATGGCGCAGCGCTGGATCTGACGCAAGCAGGAGCAGCTTCTCGATCATCTCGGCATCATTGCCGACGAGGAAGCCTTCGCGACCGGACTGGACGAACTCCTCTGCGCCACCCTGCTTCATGGCGACGATCGGTACGCCAGCGCACCGCGCCTCAAGTGCGGCGATGCCGAACGACTCCAGCGTTGCCGGCGCAGCGTAGGCGTCGGCGTCAGCCAGCACCCTGCAGATCTGTGTGCGGGTCATCCGTCCCGGCAACTCGACCCGGTCTGCCAGTCCGACTCGGCCGATGTCGTCGCGGACGGCCGCCAGTTGTGGTCCGTCGCCGATGAGGACCGCTCGCAGCCCAGTGCTGTCCGGGAGCCGGTCACGGAGACCTGCCAGCACACCGACCAGGGCACGTTGACGCTTGCGTCGCACGAACCGACCCACCGAGACGACTGTGAAGACGGCGGCGTCGCGCGATCGGCGGGCGGTGGCCCACTGCGCCGGATCGATGCCGTTGTGGAGTATCTGCACAGGCATGCGTTCGCCCATGGCACGCCGCCATGGGCGGGCGGCAGCCTCACTGACTGCTGTGAACGTGACCGTGCGGGCCGGGAATCCGGTCATCGAGATCGCTGATCGCAAGACGCCCGGCGCATCGGGCACGACGGAATGGACGGTGGCCACCGATGCGACGCCAGTGACGGACCTCATGGCTCCCCACGCCAGCGGTGACGCTACCGACAGATGGGCATGAACGACATCGATCTGTCGCTCTTGGACGATCCGGCTGATGTCCGCGCCTGCCCTCCACGCGAGTGGGCTGCAACCCAGTCGCTGTACCGGTATGTCATCGTCCTGCGTTCCAGGCACGCCCCTGGTGAGGACCAGGACTTCGTGACCGTCGGATCGCTGTCCCGAGGCGAGGTCGTGGACATGCATCTCGATACCGCCCAGTCGTGGGAGATAGCAGTCGGTGACATGCAGGATCTTCATGCGACCGCCTGCCTCCGGGAGGTGACCCGGTGCTGATGCAGCCACCAGAGAGCACTCACGCCCCCTACCGGAATCTCCATGACGAACGTGAACAGCCGGTAGAGAAGTATGCCCGCTGCGGCCTCGACGGGTGCGACACCCATCGCCACCAGCACAGCGGCAGAGCCGAGCTCGGTCAGGCCACTGCCGCCTGGGGTGAATGGAAGCACCGTCAACAGCCGCTCGATCCCGAACGTCACGGCAACGGCAAGGAGCGTCGCATGAGCTCCCGTGGCAGCGAGGCATGCCGCCAGGAGAACGGCCTGCAACAGCATGTAGGCGAGGACACCGCAGGTCAGCCTCACCCAGCCGTCGGTCACAGCGCTGGCGCTCTCCTCGCGGGCCTTGAGGATCCAGGTCCGCACGTTGGGCCGCTGGGAGCGCCCCCCGCGCGACGCGAATGCCCTGCCCACTCGATCGATCGCCGTGCCCACGGCACCGGCAATCGCGGTACTGGCGACGACCCCGGCGGCGGCCAGCACGAGCGCCAGCATTCCAAGCGCACCGACGACCATGACGCCGTTGAGACCGGCGGGGAGCTGCAGACCGTAGAGCAGCGCAACCCCCAGCAGCGCCGATCCCACCAGCAGCTTGGCCAGGACGTTCCACACGTTGGTGATCGCGGTGTAGGAGGCGTACGTCGGGCTCGGAAAGTTCCACGAACGGGTCATCACGTAGCCCAGACCCATCCCGGCAGCGCCGCCAAAGGGGAAAAGGTTCGACACCGCACTGCCAGAAACGTTCAGCAGCAGGGCCCGTCGCCGACTCAGGCCGGGCATCGCGGCTTGCAGCACGACGGTGTGAACCAGGAGGCCTGCAATCCACAGCCCAGCGAGCGCCATCAAGGTCAGGACAGGGACACCGGCCAACGATGATCCGATCGCGGACCACGACAGTCCCAGGAATGCCGGCAAGAGAGCGATGATTCCGATGGACGCGGCAAACGCCAGCGCCGACAGCAGCCACGTCGCCAGCCGTGTGACGGGAAGACAGTTGACCATGACAGTGTCACCTCAAGCTCGGGATCGGTGATCCTCATGGTGCGGGGCGGTCGCTGAGTGCCCGCTGAGAGCCGTTACCGCCTTCACGGGTGGTGGTGTCACTGTCTGCCCCATGCCGTACACATTGGTGTCGTTCCATGCACATCCCGACGACGAGGCCCTACTCACGGGTGGAACCCTTGCCCGCGCCGCAGCTGAGGGTCACCGTGTCGTCCTGGTGACAGCCACCAACGGCGAGGCCGGGCTGACCTCACCGAGCGTCAGGCAGTCCGGCGACCTTGGCGGGACGCGCCTTCGCGAGCTCGAGAACGCGGCTGCCGCGCTCGGCGTGCATCGCGTTGTCGCCCTCGGATTCCCCGACGGCCAGTTCGCCTCCGTCGGCCTGCAGCCCGCCGCGGCCCGACTCGCCAACGTGCTGCGAGACGAAGACGCCGACGCCCTCACGACCTACGACAGAGCTGGGGGCTACGGGCACCCCGACCACATCCACGTCCACCGCGTCGGGATCGCGGCGGCCAGGATGGCTGGTACGCCGGTTGTGCTGGAGGCGACGATCGACCGCAGGCTGCTGCTCCGCGCTGTGCGGATGCTCAGATTCGTGCCCAATGCCCCACAAGTGACGGTGGATGACTTCGCCCACACCTACTCCGAGCGCTCAGAGATCACGCACCGCATCGACGTCCGTCGCTACCTGCCGGCCAAGCGATCTGCGCTCGTCGCGCATCACAGCCAATCGGTCGGGAGATCAGCGCGAACCGTCCGGTTCCTGACGGCGCTCCCAGACGTGCTGATGCGTCCCGCACTGGGTCACGAATGGTTCATCGAACACGGCCGACCAGCCGCACCGACGTTCAATGACGACATATTTGCCAGCCTGCGGTGAAGCGTCTTCTGGCCACCGCGATCACCGCAGTCGTCGTGACGGTCGTCGCCGTCAGGGTGCTCGACGAGCGGTGACGAGCCAGGCGGCGGAGTCGAACCACACGCCCTCGCCGTTGTCATGGGCGTCGAGCAGGCTCATCAGACGGCGCTGTGCCTGCTCGACTCCTGACGGGTGCAGGTCGGCGACCAGGTGGTCGACCATCCCGAGCTCGTCGAGTGCGGCGCGGGCCCTGCCCGCGTCGGCGCCGTAGTAGACCGGTTCGCACACCTCAGTGATCTCGAGCGCCGTGAATCCGGCCGCCGTGAGCACTCCGGACATGACCGCCGGGTCGGCCAACGAGAACGCACCGCCAGTGGGTGCTGTCGGAGACACTCGTCCGACCGTGAGTGCGTCCCGGATCGCGCTGACCCACTCCTGGCGGTCAGCTGCCTGCCACACGAGCTGCGTCAAGCGGGCGCCGGGCTGCAGCGCCGACGCGATGTTGGCGAAGGCTGCGACTGGGTCGCCGAAGAACATCGTGCCGAACCGGCTGATCGCCAGCGTGAAGGTCTGCGGGGTGAAGGAATGGGTCTGTGCGTCCGCCTGCTCGAAAATGACATTGTCGATGTCCGCCGCGTCGGTCAGGTGGCGGGCCCGCTGCAGCATGGCGCTGGACACGTCCACGCCCAAGGCGCTGCCTGCGCGGGCCGCATGGCCTGCCTCCCGGGTGGCCTGGCCGGTGCCGCAGCCGATGTCGAGCACGCGGTCGTTCGCGGTGACAGCGGCGGCGGCCCGAAGCACCGCGTTGTGGCGGACGAGCTCTGCGTCGTAGTCGAACACCTCACTCGCCTCCCGGAATCGCCGGACCGTCGCGCAGCACGCCGCGTACGACGTCGAGCGGGACGCCGGGCTCGAACTCGGCCAGCCACCACGTCGCCCCCGCTGCGGCGTACGGCAGAGGGTCGACGTCGTACGGCAGTCCGATCGCGAAGTCATACGCATGGGGGGTGTCGTCGCGGAGCCCGGAGATCGTGCCGACCGCCTCCGCGAGCTGATCCGGGTGCTCGAGATTGGCCGGGAAGAAGCCGTCGAGCCGGGCGGCGCGGCGCATCGGCTTGACGTTTCCTGGCATCCCGGCCGCCCACACCGGGACACCCGGCTCCTGCACTGGCCGCGGCAGGAACGCGATGTCGTCGACGGTGTAGTGCTCGCCGTGGTGGTGCACCGGCTCGCCGGACCACGCAGCGGCGAGAATCGCCAAGGACTCGTCGAGCATCTGGCCACGCAGCCGGTCGTCGAGCTGCTCGCCGGTCTTCGACAGCTCGCCGGCGAATCGATCGCTGCCGATGCCGACCCCCAGCGTCAGTCGGCCACCGCTGAGCCGGTCCAGCGCCGCGGTCTCCCGGGCGACCTTGGTGGGACGACGGCGAGGCAGTGGGGTGACCATCGGGCCCAGCCGCAGTCGCTCGGTCGTCGTCGCGATGGCGGCCAGCACGATCCAGGGGTCGGCCACCTGGCGGACGGGTGCACGCCAGGCCACCTGGTCCCACACGAAGCAGCCGTCCCAGCCGGCTGCCTCTGCGTCGGCCGCCAGCTGCGCGACGACCTTGGGATCGGCGAGCTCGTCGAACAGCGGCAACCAGAGTGCTGAGCGCATCCTGCTCATCTGCTCGCCTTGGAGATGTCGAGGATCTCGGTGATCGCGGTGTCCCACACCTCGCTCGGCGGCATCCCGTGTCCCATGCCGTCGAGCGGCACCAGGCGTGCGCCCCGGATCGCCCGCGACAATGCCTCACCGTGCCCAAACGGGAGCAGCGGGTCTGCTGTGCCGTGCAGCACCACGGTGGGCGCCGAGATCTCGTCGAGCCGTGCGCTGACGGATGCGCCGTCATCGAGCAGCCAGTGGTTCTGCGCGGACGCGAGCGACGGGCTGCGGTCCCAAGCGCGGCCGGCCGTCCGGCGTACCCATTCCTCGTCAACCGCGATCGTGCCGGCGAAGGTGTGCTCACCGTCGATGTAGTACGCGATGACCGCCTCGCGGTCGGTCCAGTCGGGGGTCTCGTCACCGCCCTGCGCGAACTTCTGCGCCAGCTCCTGACTCATCGGTGGCAGGTCGGCCCCGCCGGGACTGCTGGCGATGAGCGTCAGCGAGGTGACGCGTTCGGGATGGTGGACAGCCAGCCGTTGAGCGATGTCGCCGCCCATCGAGACGCCGACGATGTGTGCGGACCCGACACCGAGCTCGTCGAGCAGGCCGACGGCATCGGCGAGCAGGGCATCGCGCCCGTACGGCGGATTGCCGGGCGCGTACGTCGTCGAGCGGCCCGTGTCGCGGGTGTCGTAGCGGACGACGTGGCGCCCGCCGACGGCAAGGCGCGCGCAGAACTCGTCGTCCCACCAGTCCATCGATGCCTCGGCGCCGCCGATCAGGACCAGGGCCGGTGCGGACGGGTCGCCGAAGCTCTGGACGCAGAGGGTGACGCCGTTGATGGCGAGGAGCTGCTCGTCATGAGCGTGAGAAGAGGTCATGTTGAGGACGCTATGGCTTGTCGGGCATCGTGAAAAGCGATGATTTCCGATCATTTCCATCGCCAGAAAGAATCGCTGTGTCCTAGGCTGACGGCATGGGAGACGTCGAGCTTCGCCACCTGGCCGCTCTCGAGGCAATTGCCGAGGAAGGCTCGTTCGGTCGCGCCGCCGCGCGGTTGGGCTACACCCAGTCCACAGTGAGCCAACAAGTCGCTGCATTGGAGAAGGCCGTCGGCGGCTCGGTGTTCGACCGTCCGGGCGGCCCCAGACCGGCACGAGTGACGCCGCTCGGAGCGGTGGTGCTGGAACGAGGGCGTGAGCTGTTGGCGAAGTCGGCGGCACTGAGCGACGCGGTCGAGCGGTTCAAGGCGGGTGACGGTCGCATCGACATCGGTACGTTCCAGAGTGTCTCCAGCGTGATCCTGCCGACGGTCATCAGGCGCCTGCGCGACGAGCACCCCGGCTGCGACATCAGGTTGTCGGAGGAGGAACCGGACAAGCCGCAGATCGGCCAGCTCGACCTGCTGTTCTATGACGGCCGGGTCGACGGCGACGTGGAGCGGGTCAAGCTGCTCGACGATCCCTACCTTCTGGTGGCCGGTGCGGGTGACATCCCCGACGGCCCGGTCCGGCTGGCGCGGCTCGACCGCGTGCCCATGGTGGCGTGGCCGCTCGACTGTGACCAGCCCGAGATGGAGGAGGCGCTCGCTCGCGGCGGCGCCCATCCACAGGTCGTGTTCCGCACCGCTGTCAACGACGCACTGTTGTCGATGGTGCGCGCGGGCCTCGGCTGCGCCGTCCTTCCGTGGCTGGCCGTCCGCGGCGCCAACGTCGAGTCCGACCCGACCCTCAGCGTCCATGAGCTGCGACCCTCCCTGCCGGCACGAGAGATCCATCTGCACTGGCCGGCCGGACGTACGCTGTCCCCACTCGCCGGCCGGGCCATCCAGATCGCCCTCGAGGTGTCACGTGACATGGCGGCGCTCCGTCGCTGAGTCTTGGGCCGCGTTTGGGACGGCAGACGCGTCGGTGGCGATAGCATTCGACTCGCCAATCCTCGACTCCAGGAGATTCCATGACCAGCTCGGGCAAGGGTGCCACCGAAAGCTCCGCCAACGACTCGACGTGGAAGGCGTCCGCGGAATCGAAGTCGAAGGCCAAGAAGCTGCGCCTCTATGCGGTGTTGCTGTGGGCGCTCGGCATCGCGATCGAGATCGGCGCGATCTTCGGTCTGCTGCTCAACAAGTCGATCCTCACCGAAAAGGCTTCCGTCAACACCAAAGGTGAGTTGATCACCGACAACGCATTCCCGACCTGGGCGTTCGTGCTGCTGATCGTGCTGCTGATCCTCGACGGCATCGCGGTCGTCATCGGCTCGATGCTGTGGAAGAAGGCCAACCAGCTCGACCCGGCCTCGGAGAAGGAGCCGTTCAGGTTCTTCATCCAGAACCAGCTCGGCGCGTTCATCCCGATCCTCGCGTTCCTGCCGATCATCGTCCTGATCTTCCTGAACAAGGACATGGGCAAGACACAGAAGGGTGTGGCCGGCGCTGTCGGCATCGTCGTGGCCCTGGCCGCGGTCGCGCTGGGCATCGACTTCAACCCGGCTTCGGTGGAGAAGTACACGGCGGAGAAGCAGGCCGTGATCCAGCTCCTCGGCGAGGACAAGGTCTACTGGGCCGGCGGCGGCGAGGTCTACCACGTGTGCGGCACGGTCTCGGACCTCTCGGGCAGCGAGGTCACGTCCGGCACGACGGCCGACGCGGTCGCCGAGGGCAAGCCGCGCCTGACGCTCAAGATCGGATCGGAGCTGGCGAAGTGTGGTCGAGCCGTGCCCAACAACCTGGACGAGATCGTCGCTGCCATCCGCGCCGTGCAGCAAGGAGATGCGACCGAACAGGTCCTGCCGTCGCCTGACTGGACCGGTGTGGAGAACGCACCGAGCGGAGGCGAGCTCGACTCGCTCAAGGACGCCCTTGACGAGGTGAAGGGCGCCGCCTGAACCAGGCACGAGCGAAGGGGAGCAGCGCGGCGCGTTGCTCCCCTTCGTGCTGATGTGCACACTGCTGGGGACTTGCGGGAGTACGTTCAGCGTCATGGATGACATCTCGATCGTCGGCCTCGTGATCGCCGCGTTGGCGTTCTTCGCCCTCGGCGGCGTCTGGTACACGGTCCTGTTCGGCAAGGCCTGGCGCGCCGAGATGGGCGTCTCCGAGGAAGAGGCTGCCGGAAAGAGCCCCGACCCGCTGATGTTCGTCTGGTCGATCCTGGTGGCGCTCGTGATCGCGGGGACGCTCGCCAAGCTCATCGGATCGTGCGGCACGGAGTACGGCCTCAAGGTCGGTGCCGGCGTGGGTGCCGGCATCGGCGCCGCGATCCTCGCGCAGAACTACGTGTACGAGTCGAGATCCATCAGGTTCTTCCTGATCAACGCCGGCTATGTCGTGATCGGGCTCGCCATGATGGGTGCGATCGTCGGGGCGTTCCAGACGCCCTGAGCGCAGTCCGCGTCCATGTCTGAAACCCGCCGGTAAGTGTCGGTCGGGGCCGTCATGATGGACGTATGCACACCGACCACGAACGCTGTTATCGAGCCGCATCGTCGCGCGACGCGCGCTTCGACGGCGTCTTCTACGTCGGCGTCAAGACGACCGGCATCTACTGCCGGCCGTCCTGCCCGGCGGTGACCCCCAAGCGCGAGAACGTCCTGTTCTACGCGTCCGCCGCGGCGGCACAGGACGCCGGGTTCCGCGCGTGCCGGCGCTGCCGGCCCGACACGACGCCCGGATCGCCGGAGTGGAATGTCCGAGCCGATGCGGTCGGGCGCGCGATGCGGCTGATCGCCGACGGAGTCGTCGAGCGTGAGGGTGTCGAAGGGCTGGCGAGCCGGCTTGGCTACAGCCACCGGCATGTGACGCGCATGCTGACGCAGGAGCTCGGCGCCGGTCCCTTGGCCCTGGCACGCAGCAACCGCGCGCACGCCGCGCGGGTCCTCATCGAGACCACCGACATGCCGATGTCCGACATCGCGTTCGCGGCCGGTTTCGCCTCGATCCGGCAGTTCAACGACTCGGTGCGTCATGTCTACGCCCTGTCGCCGACCGAGATGCGCGGCCGCCGCCGCAGCGCGCCCACCGGCCGCGTCACGCTCCGCCTCGCGGTGCGGCAACCGTTCCACGCAGACGGCTTGCTCGAGTTCCTCGGCGGCCGCCTGATCGCGGGTGTCGAGCGCATCGACGGCCGGACGTACGCTCGGGTGCTGCGCCTGCCTCACGGTCTCGGCGCGGTGCAGCTGACGCTCCACGACGACCATGTCGCCTGCGAGCTCGAGCTCGCCGACCTGCGCGACACCGCGGTCGCGGTCCAACGCTGCAGGCGCCTGCTCGACCTCGACGCCGATCCGCTGGCGATCGACGAGGTCTTGTCGGCCGACCCGCTGCTCGGTCCGCTGGTCGCAGCGACGCCGGGGCTGCGCCTGCCGAGCCAGGTCGACGGTTTCGAGGTCGCGGTGCGCGCCATCGTCGGCCAGCAGGTCTCGGTCGCCGGAGCCCGTACGATCCTGGGGCGGTTCGCCGAGGCGTACGGCACGCCAGTCGCGTTCGATCTCGCCGCCTCGCACGGCTTGACGCATGCGTTCGCGACGCCTGAAGCTCTTGCCGAGGCCGACGACACGGCGCTGAGCATGCCGCGCAGCCGTGCGCGAGCGCTTGATCGGCGTCGCCCAGGCGGTCGCCGACGGCAAGATCGAGCTCGATCCGGGCGCCGACCGCGACGCCGTCCGCGAGGACCTCGTCGCGTTGCCCGGCATCGGACCGTGGACCGCGGACTACATCAGCATGCGGGCCCTGGCCCACCCCGACGTGATGCTCGAGACCGACCTGATCATCCGACGCATGCTCGAACGCCACGGCGTCGGGCCACGAACGAACCGAACGATGGAAGCCGTGGCGGTCCTACGCCGCCATGCACCTCTGGCGCGCAAGCGTCGATGTCGAAGGGACAACGAAATGACGACACGCTGGATGGAGTCACCGATCGGTGGGCTCCGCATTCATGCCTCCGCCGGTCTCATCACCGCGATCGACTTCGGAGCGTCCAACCCCCGCAAGACCCGAGCAAGCGACCCGCTGCTCGACCGGGCCGAGCAGCAGCTTGCCGAGTACTTCGCGGGGGAGCGCACCGCGTTCGACCTGCCGCTCGCGAGCGAGGGCTCGGAGTTCCAGAAGAAGGTGTGGGCCGAGCTGCAGCGCATCCCGTACGGCGAGACGGCCAGCTATGGCGACATCGCCCGGCGGCTGGGCTACGAACCGGTGATCTCCCGGGCGGTCGGTGCCGCCAACGGCGCCAACCCGATCCCGATCGTCGTGCCGTGCCACCGGGTCATCGGCTCCGACGGGTCGTTGACCGGCTACGCCGGTGGCCTCGAGCGCAAGAAGACACTGCTCGATCTCGAGGTGCCGGGCCTCTTTTGAGAAATGCGGCCGGCTGTTCACCCGGCCATGGCACGATGTCGAGCCAGCGTCATTCGAGCACAAGGAGCAGGTCATGGCCGCACAGTCCAAGTCGTCGAAGAAGTCGAGCAAGGGCAAGAAGCGCTCGCCGGACTCCGAGCTCGCCGCCGCGCAGGAGGCGATCAAGAGTCTTCGTGCGACCGTGGCCAAGCTCGAGAAGAGCGTCGGCAAGCTCGAGAGCAAGCTGGAGAAGCGGGTCGCCGAGCTCCAGCGTGACGCCAAGAAGCTGCGCAGCTCGGCCGAGCGGGCCGGCAAGTCGGCGGTCAAGACGGCCACGGACGTCGGCAAGTCGGCTGCGAAGTCAGCCAAGGATGCCGGCAAGAGCGCACGCAACGTCGCCGCGTCCAAGCCCGCCGCGCCCAAGCCCGCCGCAGCCAAGCCTGTCGCGACGAAGCCTGCCGCGACAGAGAAGGTCGAGGTCGTCCCGGTGCAGGACGCGCCGAAGTCGGAGCTGACGGTCGCGCAGCTGCGAGCCGCAGCTCGTACGCAGGGCGTCGCGGGCTACTCGCGGATGACCAAGGCGCAGCTCGTCACGGCGCTCAAGGCCTGATTCCGGGCGAGCCGGTTGCGCTCTGACCTGCGCGTTGGTCGTCCGTTCACCCCGGTCGGCCATCGTTCAGGTCATCCGAACCGGAGGTGATGATGGCTGCCAAGCCCGGCAAGAAGGCGCGACCCGGCAAGACCGACAAGAAGCTCGCTGCCGCGACCGCGACGATCGAGGACATGACCTCGGAGCTCGCGACACTTCGAGCCCGCGTCAAGGCTCTCGAGGTCGAGGCCGAGACCTGGAAGAAGCGAGCCGAGAAGCAGCGGTCGCGCGTCCAGAAGGTACGTGTGAAGGCGGAGAAGGCGATCGCCGAAGCCACCGCCAAGCGCAAGAAGGCCAAGGCCAAGGCACGCCAGGCGATCGCCGATCACCCCCGCGCCGAGCCCTTGGCCCTGCGAGACGCGCCCAAGGCTCCGGAGCCCACCTGGACCGTGGCGCAGCTGCGCCAGGCCGCACGCGATCAGGGCATCCCGGGCTACTCGCGCATGCGCAAGGACCAGCTGCTCGCGCAGCTGATCTAGGTGGGTTTAGCCGCACCTGTGGACGGCCGGCTCGACGGTGCGCGGGTTTCCCGCACATCGTGGGGCATGAGCTCATCTCGCATTCCCGACGTCCACGCACCGGCCGACCTCGAGCGGGTCTGGCGCCTTCTCGTCGAGCCCTTGGGGTTCGGCAGTCGTCAGATCTTCGCGATCATGCTGGACCGCGACGGGCGGGTCCATCCCTCAATCGTCAACGTGACGGACTGTCCGGCCGCACCCGACGGGCGGATGCTGGTGAGCTTGGCCCGCTCGTTGCGCGGCGTCCTCGACGAGGCCGACCCCGACGGCTCGCTCGCCCTCCTGTGGGCACGTCCGACGCACGCCGGCACGCGAACGTCCGACATCCAATGGGTACGCGCGATCACGGCCGTCGTGCAGGCGCACTCGCTCGGCGAGTGGCCGATCCACACTGCGGACGACTCGGTCCTGCGAGTGATGTCGCCGGACGACCTCGCGGCTTAGCTCGCAGGTTCAGTTGGACCGGCGAAGGCTCTGCGAGAGGCGCTCGGCCGCGGCGACGACGGCCGGCGCGTGCATACGGCCGGGCTGACGCGTCAGGCGCTCGAGTGGACCCGACACCGACACCGCGGCAACGACCTTGCCGGAGGGGGAGCGGACCGGTGCGGAGACCGAGCCGACGCCGGTCTCGCGCTCACCGACGCTCTGGGCCCAACCGCGACGGCGTACGGCCGACAGCTCGGCGGCCGAGAACGTGGCCTTGAGCAGCCCCTTGTTCATGCGTTCGGGGTCCTCCCACGACAGCAGGACCTGCGCGGCTGAGCCCGCGCTCATCGTCAGCTGACCGCCGACCGGGATCGAGTCGCGCAGGCCGGTCGGCCGGTCGGCGGCTGCGACGCATACGCGGAAGTCGCCCTGGCGGCGGAACAGCTGGGCGGACTCGCCGGTGATGTCGCGCAGGCGGGCCAGGACCGGGCCGGCGGCGGCGAGCAGGCGATCCTCGCCGGCGGCTGCGGCGAGCTCGCCGAGGCGGGGGCCGAGGATGAAGCGTCCTTGCATGTCCCGGGCGACGAGCCGATGATGTTCGAGGGCCACCGCGAGGCGATGAGCGGTCGGCCGCGCAAGCCCGGTGCTCGCGACGAGGCCGGCCAGTGTGGCGGGTCCGGGCTCGAGCGCGGCGAGCACGAGAGCGGCTTTGTCGAGAACGCCGACTCCGCTAGAGTTGTCCATGTCTTGATACTGCCGTATCGCATTGTGAGACGCAAGTGCATACTGGTGGTGGTGCCGAGGGGCACGGAACGCAGCTGAGGAGAGCGCCATGGGCAAGACACTTGCCGAGAAGATCTGGGACGAGCACGTCGTACGCAGCCACGAGGGCGAGCCCGACCTGCTCTACATCGACCTCCACCTGATCCACGAGGTGACGAGCCCGCAGGCGTTCGACGGGCTCCGCATCGCCGGGCGCACCGTGCGCCGCCCCGACCTCACGCTCGCGACCGAGGACCACAACATCCCGACGACCGACCTCGACAAGCCGATCGCCGACCTCGTGTCGCGCACGCAGGTCGAGACGCTGCGCCGCAACTGCGAGGAGTTCGGCGTCCGGCTGCACCCCATGGGCGACATCGACCAGGGCATCGTCCACGTCGTCGGCCCGCAGCTCGGCCTGACGCAGCCCGGCATGACGATCGTGTGCGGCGACTCGCACACCTCGACGCACGGCGCATTCGGCTCGATCGCGTTCGGCATCGGCACGTCCGAGGTCGAGCACGTGCTCGCGACGCAGTCGCTGTCGCAGGCCAAGCCCAAGATGATGGCCGTCGAGGTCGTCGGTGAGCTGCCGGTCGGCTCGACCGCCAAGGACCTGATCCTGGCGCTCATCACGCAGGAGACCACCGGCGGCGGCCAGGGCTACATCGTCGAGTACCGCGGCGACGCCATCCGCAAGCTGTCGATGGAAGCCCGCATGACGATCTGCAACATGTCGATCGAGTGGGGCGCCAAGGCCGGGCTCATCGCGCCGGACCAGACGACGTACGACTACCTCGAGGGCCGTCCGAACGCGCCGACCGGGTGCCGACTGGGACGCCGCCGTCGCGCTACTGGGACAGCCTCGTCACCGACGACGACGCCGAGTTCGACAAGGTCATCACGATCGACGCCTCGACCATCACGCCGTTCGTCACGTGGGGCACCAACCCCGGCCAGGGCGTGCCGCTGTCGGGCAACGTGCCCGATCCCGGCGTCGTTCGAGGACGACAACGAGCGCATCGCCGCCGAGAACGCCCTGCGCTACATGGGCCTCGAGGCCGGCACGCCCGATGAAGCGACATCAAGGTCGACACGGTCTTCATCGGCTCGTGCACCAACGGCCGCATCGAGGACCTGCGCGTCGCCGCCAACCTGATCGAGGGCCACAAGGTCGCCGCCGACACGCGGATCCTGGTCGTGCCGGGCTCGGTGCGCGTACGCCTGCAGGCCGAGCAGGAGGGCCTCGACGTGATCTTCAAGGACGCCGGCGCCGAGTGGCGCGGCGCGGGCTGCTCGATGTGTCTGGGCATGAACCCCGACCAGCTCACGCCGGGGGAGCGCAGCGCCTCGACGTCCAACCGCAACTTCGAGGGCCGGCAGGGCAAGGGCGGGCGTACGCACCTCGTGTCGCCCGACGTCGCCGTCGCGACCGGCATCCTCGGCCACCTGGCCGGACCCGCCGACCTCGCCGAGCTCGAGAAGGCAGGAGCCTGACCATGGAGAAGTTCTCAACTCACACCGGCGTCGGCGCACCGCTGCGCCGCAGCAACGTCGACACCGACCAGATCATCCCCGCCGTCTGGCTCAAGAAGGTCACGCGCGACGGCTTCGAGGAAGGGCTGTTCTCGGCCTGGCGCAGCGACCCGTCGTTCGTGCTCAACCAGGACGCCTACAAGAACGCCACGGTGCTGGTCGCCGGGCCCGACTTCGGCACCGGCTCGTCGCGCGAGCACGCCGTCTGGGCGCTGCAGAACTACGGCTTCAAGGTCGTCATCTCGCCGCGGTTCGGCGACATCTTCCGCGGCAACTCCGGCAAGGCCGGGCTGCTCGCGGCGCAGGTCGACGACAAGGTCGTGCAGCGGCTGTGGGACTACCTCGACGCCAACCCCGGTGCGACCGATCACGGTCGACCTCGAGTCGCGCACGGTCAAGGCCGGCGACGGCGTCGACGCGATCGAGGACTCGTTCACGATCGACGACTACACCCGCTGGCGCCTGCTCGAGGGCCTCGACGACGTCGGCATCACGCTGAGCCACGAGGACGACATCGTCACGTACGAGAAGTCGCGCCCGAGCTTCAAGCCCGTCACCCTCTGACCCCCCACCGCTGACGAGTGGGTTGCGCACGCTCGAGGAGTGGGTTGCGCACGGTGGCGAGTGGGATGCGCGCGACACAACCCACTCGTCAGCGTGCGCAACCCACTCCTCAGCGTGGGGTCAGAGCCAGAGCTTGATGGACGTGACCTGGCCGAGTCGTCGGTGCTCGACGAACACGCGCTGGCCAACGCGCAGGTGACGGATGTGCTCGGCGAGGGCCGCGGCGGGAAACTCCAGCGGCATGCCCTCGTCGGTCAGGAGGCTGCCGCCACGCGTGGACTGGTCGAAGCTCGCAACGGTGCCCTGCATGGCAGTCACCCTAGTCGGGGCCGCAACGATTAGGCTCGCCCTCATGGAGAAACGCCCCGTTCCGCTCACGATCAAGGTCATCAAGTTCTTCCTCCGGCCGATCCTGATGCTGACGACCAAGCGGGACTGGCAGCGGCATGGAGAACCTGCCCGACGGCGGATTCGTCCTCGCGCCCAACCACATCTCGCACGCTCGACCCGTTCCTGATCGCGCACTTCATGCTCGACAACAACATCTCCGCCGCGGTTCCTCGCCAAGGACACGCTGGTGGGCGCCAAGGGCTACGGCTGGATCCTGCGCAACGGCCGAGCAGATCCCGGTCTACCGCAGCACCGAGGGAGCCGCCGAGTCGCTGCGAGCCGCGTCGGCCGCCGTCGAGGCCGGGCACGTCGTCACGATCTATCCCGAGGGCACGATCACCCGCGACCCCGCGGCGTGGCCCATGACGCGGACGCACGGGCGCCGTACGCGTCGCGCTGGCACCGGCAAGCCGCTCGTGCCGCTGATGCAGTGGGGGCCGCAGGAGATCCTGTGGCCGTACGCCAAGAAGCTCCGCCTGTTCCCACGCAAGACGATCCACATCCGCGTCGGCAAGCCGGTCGACCTGTCCGACTTCGAGGGCAAGGACGCTCACCGAGGAAGTCCTCCACGCGGCCACCGACCGGCTGATGGACGCCTTGACTGCCATGATGGCCGAGGTGAGGGGCGAGCTGCCCTCGACACCTCGCATCGATGTGCATACCTTGAGCAAGCCGAGGACCAACTACACACACCCGGTACCTCCGAAGAGACAGGATTCGTGAATGGCGCAGACAGCCGTGATGGGCGCAGGGTCGTGGGGCACGGCTTTCGCCATGGTGCTGGCCGACGCCGGCAACGACGTACGTCTATGGGGGCGGCGGCCTGAGCTGTGCGACGACGATCAACAGCAAGCACGAGAACTCCGACTACCTTCCCGGGATCGCGCTGCCGAAGGAGATCACGGCGACCCACGATCCCGCCGAGGCGATGGCCGACGCCGAGATCGTCGTGCTCGCCGTGCCGTCGCAGCAGCTGCGCGACAACCTCGAGTCGTGGAGCGAGCACGTCCCCGCCGACGCCGTGCATGGTGAGCCTCATGAAGGGCGTCGAGCTCGGCACGCACAAGCGCATGAGCGAGGTCATCGCCGAGATCACCGGCGCCGGTCCCGAGCGCATCGCGGTCGTCTCCGGCCCCAACCTGGCCCGCGAGATCGCCAACCGCGAGCCCGCCGCCAGCGTCGTGGCGTGCGAGGACCAGGGCGTCGCCGAACGCCTGCAGAAGCTGTGCCACTCGGCGTCGTTCCGCCCCTACTCGATGACCGATGTCATCGGCTGCGAGCTCGCCGGCACCGCCAAGAACATCATCGGCCTCGCGGTCGGAGTGTGCGTCGGCCTCGGCTACGGCGACAACACCAAGGCCTCGGTCATCACCCGCGGGCTCGCCGAGACGGCGCGGCTCGGTGCCGCGATCGGCGCCGACCCCGTCACCTTCATGGGACTCGCCGGCATGGGCGACCTCGTCGCCACGTGCTCGTCGCCGCTGTCACGCAACCGTACGTTCGGCGAGAAGCTCGGCCAGGGCATGAGTGTCGAAGAGGTCACGGCGCAGACCAGCCAGGTCGCCGAGGGCGTGAAGTCGTGCGTGTCGGTCAGCGAGCTCGCCAAGATCCATGACGTCGAGATGCCGATCGTCGAGCACGTCGCGGCGCTGATCGCCGGCGAGATGAGCCCCGACGAGCTCGTCGCCAGGCTGATCTCGCGTCAGGCCAAGCCCGAGACGCGATTAGCTGAACGCTGCGAGGACGTTCTGGATGTCGATCCAGAGGTCCTCGACGTCCTCGATGCCGACCGAGAACCGGATCAGGCCTTCGGGCACGGACTCCGGCTCGCCGGGGTGCCGGCGGCGGCGCTCCCAGGTCGACTCGACCCCGCCGAGGCTCGTGGCGTACGTGATGACGTCGCTCTGCTCGGTCATCTTCTGCGCGACCTCGGCTCCGCCGACGACCTCGAACGCGATGATCGTGCCGAAGCCGGGATAGCGGGAGTAGACGATGCGGTTGGACGCCGACAGCCGCTTGTGCAGCTCCTTGGCGTTGGCCTCGGCCCGGTCGAGCCGCACGTGGAGCGTGCGCATGCCGCGGACGGCGAGCCAGGTCTCCATCGCGCCGGGGATCGCGCCGAGCACGGAGCGGCGCTTCTCGATCGCCGCGTGGGCGCGGTCGCTGTTGGTCACGATGGCGCCGAGGATCACGTCGCTGTGGCCCGACAGCAGCTTGGACGCCGAGTGCACCACGAAGTCGGCGCCCAGCTCGAGCGGCTTCTGGCGCAGGGGAGTGGCGAACGTGTTGTCGACCGCCACTGCCGCACCGGACCTGCGAAGCGGCCTGCGCGATCGCGGCGATGTCGGCGATCTCGAGCGACGGGTTGGTCGGCGACTCGATCCACACGAGCGCCGCGTTCTCGGCGGCGTTGATGACCAGCTGGGTGTTGTCGATGTCGACGAGCCTGAGCTCGATCTGTCCCGCGGCGGGCGCGCTCGTGCGAGCTGGTTGATCGTGCCGTAGTAGGCGTGACGGGGCGCGACGACGGCGGCCTTGCCGGGCACCAGGTCGAACAGGGCGCTGCTCGCGGCCGCGATCCCGGAGGAGAAGGCCAGGGCGCGGCCACCTTCGAGCGCGCCGAGCACCGTCTCGAACGAGTCCCATGTCGGGTTGCCGTGCCGGCCGTACTCCGAGGCGCCGCCGGGCACGAGTGCGCTGGCGAGCGTGATCGGCGCGTTGAGCGGCCCCCCGGGCACGCGGTTCGGCCGCCCCGCGCCGACAGCGATGGTCGAGGGCGAAAGTTCGTGTCCGGGCATGAAGACATCATGCCCTGACCGGTATCGTGCTCCGCAATGAGCCTCTCGGTGAACACCCCTGTCGACAAGACCACGACTAGCTGTCATTTTTGGCGGCCGTTCCAGTGAGCACGGCGTCTCGTGCCTGACCGCCCGCGAGGTCATCGCGGCGATCGACACCGAACGCTATGACGTGCAGCCCGTCGGCATCACCCGCGACGGCGACCTGGGTCGCAGGAGTCCGCGCGACTGGCCCGAGCTGGTGCCTGGGCAGCTCCCGGAGGTACGCGCCGACCGCCCGGCCTTCGTGTGGGAGGACCTGCGCGGGTTCGACGCGGTGTTCCCGCTGCTGCACGGTCCGTGGGGCGAGGACGGCACGATCCAGGGCCTGCTGGAGATGGCGGACGTCCGCTACGTCGGCGCCGGGGTGCTGGCGAGCGCGGTCAGCATGGACAAGCCGTTCACCAAGACGGTCTTCTCCGCCGCGGGGCTGCCGCAGATCCCCTACGTCACGGTGCTGCCGTGGGAGTGGAAGGGCGACCGCGAACGCGTCGAGGCCCGCATCCGAGCGCTGGGGCTGCCGGTCTTCGTCAAGCCCGCCCGCGCCGGCTCGAGCTCCGGCGTGACGATGGTCGACACGTGGGAGGAGCTCGACAGCGCGGTCAGCAAGGCGCGCGACTTCGACCCCAAGGTCATCGTCGAGGCCGGCGCCAAGGGCAAGCGCGAGCTCGAGTGTGCCGTCGATCCAGGGGCCCGACGGCAAGCCGGTCGCGAGCCTCGTCGGCGAGATCACGGTCGATGAGGAGTCGGCGCACGAGTTCTACGACTTCGAGGCCAAGTACCTCGACGGCACGAGCCGCAACGTCGTCCCGGCAGACATCCCCGTCACGTTGAGCGAGCGCATCCGTACGTACGCCGTGCAGGCCTTCGAGGCGGTCGGCTGTGAGGGGCTCGCCCGTGTCGACTTCTTCCTCACCGACGACGGACTGGTCATCAACGAGATCAACACGATGCCGGGGTTCACGCCGTACTCGATGTTTCCCGTGCTGTGGCAGGCGAGTGGCGATGTCATACCCCGAGCTGGTCGAGCGGCTGATCCAGCTCGCGCTGAGCCGGGAGACCGGCCTGCGCTAGGAGCTGCCCTAGACGCAGGGCTTCTTCACCGGATCGTGACGGTCGACGGAATCGGCGAGATCCGCGAGAGCGTCCGCCTCGGGGTCGTAGTCGTGCGGCACCTCGACGCTGACGTAGTAGTCGCGGCCGATCGTCGTGAACAGGTAGCCGTCGGACGTCGTCTCGGAGAACCAGCCGACGCCGTCGACCATGTCGCAGCGCGAGGCCGGGCCGAGGCCTGCGGGCTTCTCGACGCCGCACCGCAGGATGATCGGCGGATCACCCCAGGCGGACGCGTTCTCGTCCTTGACCAGGCGATTCTTCTGGCCGGCGACCTTCAGCGGGCGGTCGGCGAACAAGCCCTTGCAGTTGACCTCGGTGCCGGACACCGTCGGGTACTCATCGACCGACAGGTCTGACCCGCAGCCCGCCGTGACGAGCGCGGCGCACAGTGCGGCGGCGAGGAGAAGGCGCCGTCTCACTGTCTTAGATGCGGACGATCGGGCAGGTGAGCGTGCGGGTGATGCCGGGGACGTTCTGGATCGTGGTCACGACCAGGGCGCCGAGCTCGTCGACGCTGGGTCCCTCGGCGCGGACGATCACGTCGTAGGGTCCGGTGACGTCCTCGGCGAGCGTCACGCCGTCGATGGCGGCGATCGCGGTCGCGACGTCGGCGGCCTTGCCGACCTCGGTCTGGACGAGGATGTATGCCTGCACAGCCATCGTGGAACTCCTTCGGTTGACCGGACTGTGCCACGCTACCCGATGCGCCTCCTCGCGTGCGCCGCCGCCTGCGACACAATGGCGCGTATGGCGACCAGTGCACCGGACGAACCCACGATCGGCGACATCGGCGAGTTCGGCCTGATCGACCAGGTGCGCGCCCAGATCGGTGCCAACAACCACGTCCTGGTCGGTCCGGGGGACGACGCGGCCCACGTCTCGACCAAGGACGGCACCTTCGTGGTCTCGACCGATCTGCTCGTCGAGGGGCGCCATTTCCGCCGCGACTGGTCGTCGCCGCATGACATCGGCCGCAAGGCCGCGGCGTGCAACCTGTCCGACATCAACGCGATGGGCGGCGTCGCGACCGCCCTGACGCTGGGATTCGGCGCGCCCGCCGAGCTGCCGGTGTCGTGGGTGCTGGAGATGACCCGCGGGTTCGAGGTCGAGTGCGCCCACGTCGGCGCGCACATCGTCGGTGGCGACGTCACGGCATCGGACAAGATCGTCATCGCGGTCACCGCGATGGGCGATGCCGTACGACCGGTGCTGCGCTCGGGTGCGCTGCCGGGCGACGTGGTGGCGTACGCCGGACAGCTCGGGCTGGCCGGAGCGGGTTTCGCGGCGCTGAGCCGCGGCTTCCGATCGCCCAAGGCCGCCGTCGACGCGCACCGCGTGCCGCATCCGCCGTACGCAGCCGGGCCGCAGGCGGCCGGTGCCGGGGCGACCGCCATGACCGACGTCAGCGACGGCTTGCTGGCCGATCTCGGCCACATCGCCGAGTCCAGCGGGGTCGCGATCGACCTCGACTCGTCGACGTTCGTCGTGCCCGAGCCCGTCGCGACCGTCAGCGAGGCGCTCGGCACCGACGCGCTCACGTTCATGCTGACCGGCGGTGACGACTACGCGCTCGTCGCGACGTTCAGCTCACAGGCGACGCTGCCGGAGGGCTGGACCAGCATCGGCACCGTGTCCGACGGCACCGGGCTGACGGTCGACGGCGGGACGTACGAAGGCGCGAAAGGCCACCAGCACTTTAGGTGATTCGTCATGGTCGCCAAGCCGAGCCGCGAACTAGCGTGGCGGTATGAAATCGGGGACAACAGCAAGCCAGACGGCCGTGCTCGTGTGCCAGGGTCGCGCGGTGGCGGATTCCTGGGAGGACATCGGGCCCTTCTCGGACCCGACGGCAGGCCGCCTGCTGCTCGACGACGAGCGTGCCGCCGTCGAGCTGGCCAGCGACGACGAGCCACCGCCGGGATGGGGCCTGCGGATGGAGTGGGAGATGCTGCGGGCGACGGCGGAGGTCATGGTGCCCCGGACTCTCGCGATCGACGACGCGGTGCGAGATCGGCTCAATCCTCAGGTCGTGATCCTTGGAGCGGGCCTCGACGGCCGGGCCTGGCGCATGAGCGAGCTGGCCGAGTCCGACGTCCTCGAGGTCGATCATCCTGCGTCGCAGGAAGACAAACGTTCCCGTGCGGCCGCCATGGCTCCGCTCGCGGGCAACCTTCGATTCGTCCCCGTGGACTTCGCGCGCGACCACCTCGACCGGGCGCTGGCAGCGAACGGCCACCGGGTGGACGTTCCGACGACGTGGGTGTGGGAGGGAGTCGTGCCGTATCTCAGTCCTCCCGAGGTGGAGGCGACGATGCGCGTCGTCAGAGAGCTGTCCGGCTCGGGAAGTCGTCTCGTCGTCAACTACCAGGCGCCGTCGGCATCTGCGGCTGTCGGTCGCCTCGTGCTGGGCGCCGTCACGACCCTCAGCCGGAGGCGCAACCCCCTGGGTGGCGAGCCCACGCGTTCGACATGGACCGCCGATTCGATGCGACGGCTCCTCGAGTCGTACGGGTTCACGGTTGCCAGCGATGTCGACCTGCTGGGGCTGGCTGAGGGCATCGACCGGCCGATGAGGCAGCGGCAGTCGCTGCGCAACGGCCGGGTGGTGGTGGCTGAGCTCAGCTGACCCAGTAGCGACGCTTGGGCGTGTCGGCGAGCCCCGGGACGACGGACTCCAGCACGCCGCCGTTGGCCCCGATGACCCTCGCGGAGGCGATGTTGTCGTCGTCGCAGGTGACCAGCGCAGGGCTGATGCCGCGCGCCCGCAGCAGGTCGACCGACTGCCGCAGGATCTCCGTGGCATACCCGCGGCCGCGGAACTGAGGGCGTACTGCGTAGCCGATGTGCCCGCCCAGCGTCCGGAGGAACTCGTTGAGCTCGAACCGCAGCGACGACCGGCCGACCACCACCCCGTCGACCTCGGCGACGAGGTCGGCGTTCGCCACGAAGTCACCGTGCAGGTCGCGACCCTCCTCCCAGCCGTGCACGAGCGCGACGTAGTCGGCCCAGGCGAGGTCCGGCCGATAGCGGTACGACCAATGGCCACCCTCGGCGGCGAGCTCGGCGACCGCGGCCTTGACGTCGGACTCGTCCGCGATGGCGAGACGACGGAGGATGAGGCTCAATGAATGCTCGCGAACGGCTGGGCGGCCTCGAGCTCGAACGCGAGCTCCAGCAGGGTCTGCTCGTCACCGTGGTCGGCCGAGAAGTGCACGCCGATCGGCAGGTCCGCTGACGAGCGGCCGAGGGGGAGCGAGATCGCGGGGCCCCCGGAGGCGTTGTTGACCGGTGTGAACGCGGCGTAGGCCTCGAGGCGGTCGAAGAGGGTGCGGAACTCGACGACCGGCGACAGGAACCCGAGCTCTGGGGTGGTGTGCCCGAGTGTCGGCGACAGGATCACGTCGAGGTCGCGAAAGGCTGCGTGGTACGGCACGTCGGATCGCTTGAGCCGGCGGAGGGCGCCGGGAGTACGCCAGGCCTGCTGCACGAAGCGCCGCGCCAGCCCCCGGGTGAGCGGGTCGGTGAGCGTCTTGTCGAAGTCCGGGCTCATGACCTTGCGGCCGAATCGCTGGAGAGAGAACGCCATGAGGCCCCAGTAGTGCTTGAAGTCCTCGGCGAACATGGGCTGGACCGGGGCGCCGACCTCGACGACGTCGTGCCCCAGCGACGCGAGCAGGTCCGATGTCGCCAGGACGGCCTTGCGGGTGTCCTCGTCCGTGGGGATGCCGGTGACCGAGTTGAGGATCAGACCGATGCGAAGGCGCCGGTCTGCTGGTCCCTCGACGAGGCCAAGGGGCTTGAGGCCCGCCGCTGGACGGTACGTCTGGGTGGCCGCCATGAAGTGCGCGGTGTCGCGCACCGTACGCGTGACGACGCCGTTGGAGATGATGTCGACCGGCATCTTCGCGGCGTCCGCTGCGGGGACGACACGTCCGCGGGTCGGCTTGAGGCCGACGAGCCCGCAGGCAGCGGCGGGAATACGGATCGAGCCGCCGCCGTCGTTGGCGTGCGCGATCGGCACGACGCCGGACGCGACCAGCGCCGCGGCGCCGCCCGATGACGCACCAGCGGAGTAGCCGGTGTTCCACGGGTTGCGGGTCGGTGGCAGCGTTGCGTACTCGGTCGTCGCGTTGAAGCCGAACTCGGGCATGGTCGACTTGCCGAGCACCGTGAACCCGGCCGACAGGAACTGCTCCGTGAACGGCGCGTGCGCGACAGCGGGCCGAGCCTTGACCGCGAGCGAGCCCTGGTCCGACGGCAGCCCGGCGAAGTCGGTGTTGTCCTTGACGAACGTCGGAACGCCGGCGAAGACGCCCTCCGCGGGACGGTCCGACGCCGTGAGACCGCGTTCGAAGTCACGATGCTGGATCGCGTTGAGCTCGGGGTTCACCAGCTCCGCGCGGGCGATCGCCGCCTCAGCCGCCTCCCGGGCGCTGATCTGCCCTGCAGCAACAGCAGCGGCGACCCCGACAGTGTCGAGGTCGCCGAGTGCGTCGTCGCCGAACGCGTGTACGCGATTGGATTTCTCAGTGGTCACGAGATGACTCTAGGGTCACTTCGCAACCTGCAGCCAGAGGCTGGCTGCCAAAATCAGCGAGAGACCTTGCCGGCCTTGAGGCACGAGGTGCACACGTTGACGTGCTTGGGGGTTCCGTTCACGACAGCGCGAACACGCTGGATGTTGGGGTTGAAACGACGCTTGGTGCGTCGGTGCGAGAAGGAGACGTTGTGGCCGAAGCCGGGTCCCTTGGCGCACACGTCACAGACCGCAGCCACGGCGAACTCCTGAGGGTTAGACAACTTTGATGAATGGGGCTGTCCCCGCGACCTGACGGTGCGACGACAACCGCTCAAGAATAGCCGAAGACCTCGACGCCGACGCGAATCCGCCCGACTCCTCCCATTGTTCCACCGTCCTGACCGATAGCCTCGCCCCATGGGCCTCACCCTCAACCCCGCGGCGTTCCGTGCGTGGACGCAGCTGTGTGCAGGGGCCTTGTCGTCGGCCCGTGCCGAGATCGACGCCCTCAACGTGTTCCCCGTCCCCGACAGCGACACCGGGACCAACGCCTACCTGACCTTCGCTTCAGGCGCCGACGCGGTGGCGGCAGTGGGCGCCGACGTGACCTTCGCCGAGCTGGTCAAGGCGTACGTCGACGGGCTGCTGACCGGGGCCAAGGGCAACACCGGCGTGATCCTGTCCCAGCTCGTACGCGCGTGCTTCCGCGACCTCGACCTGGCCGGCGGGGAGATCTCGGCGGCTGACGTCGCTCAGTCGTTCGTCGCGGCCTCGGACGCCGCATGGGCGGCTGTCGGCGCACCGGTCGAGGGCACGATCCTCTCGGTCGCCAAGGCCGCGGCAGACGGAGCCACCGAGTCGGCTGCTGCCGGGGTCGACGGACGTACGGTCTTCGGCGAAGCGGCGCGGGCTGCGCGAGAGGCCCTGGCCCGCACGCCTGAGCAGATGGAGCTGCTGGCCCGCGCCGGGGTCGTCGATGCCGGCGGCCGCGCTCTGGTCGTGGTGCTGGACGCCACGGAGCAGGCGCTGACCGGACGCATCCCCAGGCCCGCCGCGAGCAGCATCCCGGTGCCGGCGGTCGGCGCCGGTGACGACCTGAGCGCGGACGGCCCGTCGTACGAGGTCATGTACCTTCTCGAGGCCGATGACGATCGCATCGCCGAGCTGCGCTCGGCGCTGATGCCGCTTGGCGACTCCCTCGTGGTCGTCGGCGGCGAGCGGCTCTGGAACGTCCACGTGCACGTCGACGACGTCGGCGCGGCCATCGAGGCCGGCATCGCGGTGGGGCGCCCCTATCGCATTGCGGTCACGCACTTCGCCGACCAGATGGCACACGCCCCGCGCACCGGCCGGGTCGTGGTCGCCGCGACGACCGGCGAGGGCCTCACGACGCTGTGCCAGGAGGCCGGCGCCCAGACCCTGGAGTTCACCCGCGACCGCCCGCTGACCATCGCCGAGATGAGCGCATCGCTGCGCGCCGCCGGGGCCGACGAGGTCATCGTGCTGCCCAACAACCAACGCTACGTCCGGCAGTTCGAGGCCGCCGCACAGGCGGCCCGCCAGGACGGCATCCGTGTCGCGGTCATCCCGACGCACGCACAGGTGCAAGGCCTTGCCGCGCTCGCCGTGCACGACCCGGGACTGGGCTTCGACGAGGTCGTCGTGGCGATGTCGAGCGCTGCCGCTCATACGCAGCACGGAGCCGTCACGATCGCCACCGAGCCCGGCATGACGATGGTCGGGCCGTGCGACGTCGGCGACGTGCTGGGAGTGGTCGCGGGCGACTTCGCGGTCGTCGGTCAGGACGTCCTCGCCGTGGCGTACGAGGTCATCGATCGCATCTTGTCACCGGCCGGTGAGATGCTGACGGTCGTGATGGGTGAGGGCGCCGAGGGACTGATCGAGCAGTCGATCTCCCAATACCTGCGCACGCTGCGCCCCGACGTCGATCTCGTGGTCTACGACGGCGGCCAGGAGAACTATCCGCTGTTCATCGCGGTGGAGTGATGGTCGAGCTCTCGACCAAGCTGGTCAACGTCCTCGGCGACAAGACCACCAAGCCGCTCACCAAGGCGTTCGACATGGTCGTCGTCGAGGACCTGCTGCGGCACTATCCGCGGCGCTACGCCGAGCTCGGCAAGCTCACGGACCTGTCGAAGCTCGAGGTCGGCCAGCACGTCACGATCATGGCGCGGGTGGCGTCGGTCAAGAACTATTCGTTCGGCCCAGGCGGCCGGCGCACGCGCACCGAGGTCGTGGTCACCGATGGCACGGGCCACCTCACGCTGACGTTCTTCCAGCAGGCCTGGCGGCTCAAGTCGATGCTGCCGGACTCGCCTCGGTCTCGGGGCGGGTGTCGTCACGGAGTTCAACGGCAAGCTCCAGCTGACTCATCCGGACTGGGAAGCGCTCACCAAGACCGACGATCCCGCCGGCGGCGCGCGGCTGGGCCGCGGCTTCATCCCGCTCTATCGGGCGACCGCCGCCGATGGCGTCATGGAAGATCGAGCAGTGCGTCGGCATGTGCCTCGACGCGATCGGCCCGCTCGACGACCCGCTGCCCGACGACGTTCGCGCGGCGCACGGCTTCTTCGACCTCAAGGGCTCGTTCGAGGCGATCCACCGGCCGCGCAACGCCAAGGACTGGCAGGGCGCCCGCGACCGGTTCCGGTTCGAGGAGGCGTTCGTCGTCCAGACGATCTTCGCCCAGCGCCGCAACGCGCTCGAGCACGAGCGGGCGGCCGCGCGTCCCCGTTGCGCCCGGCGGCCTGCGCGAGCGCTTCGAGCAGCAGCTGCCGTTCGAGCTCACGGCCGGCCAGACGTCGGTCGTCGAGGAGATCTCCGCCGACCTGGCCCGCACGCATCCGATGCACCGGCTGCTGCAGGGCGAGGTCGGCTCGGGCAAGACGATCGTGGCCCTGCTGGCCATGCTGCAGGTCGTCGACGCGGGAGCCCAGACCGCGCTTGCTGGCGCCGACCGAGGTGCTCGCGGCGCAGCACTACCGCGGCATCACCGCGATGCTCGGCGACCTGGCCAAGGGAGGCATGCTCGGCGGCGCCGACGGAGCCACCCGCGTACGCCTGCTGACCGGCTCGCAGGGCGCCAAGGCCCGCAAGGAGTCGTTGCTCGACGCCGCATCGGGCGAGGCGGGCATCGTGATCGGCACCCACGCGCTGATCCAGGACCACGTGCAGTTCGCCGAGCTCGGCCTGCTGGTCGTCGACGAGCAGCACCGCTTCGGCGTCGAGCAGCGCGCCGCCCTGGTCGATCGTGCCGAGGTCACCCCGCACGTGCTGGTCATGACGGCGACGCCGATCCCGCGCACGATCGCGATGTCGGTGTTCGGCGACCTCGAGGTCTCGACGCTGCGTGAGCTGCCGGCCGGTCGGCAGCCGATCCAGACGACCGTCGTGCCATACGCCGAGCGGCCGCAGTGGCTCGATCGCGGCTGGGAGCGCGTACGCGAGGAGGTCGGCCGCGGCCGTCAGGCGTACGTCGTGGTGTCGCGCATCGGCGAGGGCGATGACGGCGGCGAGAAGGACACCCGGTCGCTCCTCGAGCTGCGCGAAGAGCTCGAAGGTGGCGCGCTGCACGGCCTGCGGCTCGGCAGCCTGCACGGGCGCATGACGCCCGACGACAAGGACGCGGCGATGAACGCGTTCGCGGCGCGGCGAGATCGACGTGCTCGTCGCCACGACGGTCGTCGAGGTCGGCGTCGACGTCCCCAATGCAACGGTCATGGTCGTCATGGATGCCGACCGGTTCGGCATGTCGCAGCTGCACCAGCTGCGCGGCCGCGTCGGTCGAGGCTCCGAGGCGGGTCTGTGCCTGCTGGTCACCGCATCGGAGGTCGACTCGCCGGCCCGTGAGCGCCTCGACGCGGTGGCCTCGACCTCCGACGGCTTCGAGCTGTCGCGGCTCGATGTCGAGCTGCGCCGTGAGGGTGACGTGCTGGGTGCCGCGTCAGTCGGGCATCCGGTCCAGCCTCCGGCTGCTGTCGGTCGTCAAGGACGGTGAGGTCATCGAGGAGGCCCGCAGGGTCGCCGACGCGATCGTCGAGGCGGACCCGACGCTGGCGTCGCACCCCGCGACTGGCCGCCGCCGTGCAGGAGCTCGAGCGCTCCGAGCAGGCCGACTACCTGGAGCGCACATGACCCGGATCATCGCCGGCGCCTACGGCGGCCGACGCATCGAGACGCCCAAGGGCGACGGCACGCGCCCGACGTCCGACCGGGTCCGCGAGGCGATGTTCTCGTCGCTCGAGTCCGAGCTCGGGCGGATTCGACGGCCTGCACGTCCTCGACCTGTTCGCCGGCTCCGGAGCGCTCGGGCTCGAAGCCGCGTCCCGCGGAGCCAGCCACGTGGTGTTCGTCGAGTCCGACGCAGCGTGCGGCAGCCGTCATCAAGGCGCAACATCCGAGTGCTGGGTGCGCAGACGCAAGCGTCGCACGCATGAAGGCAGGCGTGTTCGTCGAGTCGCCGATCGAGCCTGCCGTTCGACCTCGTGTTCCTCGACCCCCCGTACGCGCTGGCCACCGACGCAGGTGGCGGCAATAGTGCGTCGGTTGCCAAGGAGCGCACTGCGGCCGAAGCGCTGTTCGTCGTCGAGCGGGCGACGCGCGATCCGTTCGAGTGGCCCGAGGGTGTCGAAGCTCTCCGTCACAAGAAGTACGGCGAGACGACGGTTTGGTACGGTCGCTGACATGACGAAGGTCGTGTGCCCCGGCTCGTTCGACCCCGTGACCAATGGTCACCTCGACATCATCGGGAGGGCGTCTCGACTGTTCGACGAGGTCGTCGTCGCGGTGCTCGTCAACGAGAGCAAGAGCGGCCTCTTCACGATCGACGAGCGGCTCGAGCTGCTCGACCGGGCGACGTCGCAGTTCCCGAACGTCTCGACGGCGTCCTTCAACGGCCTGCTGGTCGACTTCTGCACCGACAACGGGGTCTCCGCGATCGTCAAGGGCCTGCGGGCCGTCACCGACTTCGACTACGAGCTGCAGATGGCGCAGATGAACGGCAGCCTCACCGAGGTCGACACGTTGTTCATCCCGACGACGCCCGGAGTACTCCTTCCTGGCGTCGAGCCTCGTCAAGGAGGTCGCCAAGCACGGCGGCGACGTCTCGCGCCTGGTCCCCGACTTCGTCCTCGACAGAGCTGAAGGCCAAGTACGCCTGAGCCGCGAACTCGCCGCTCTAGTCGCAGGCGCGCCTGCAGGCGGCGTGAGCGAGAGCGACGGGCGGACTCGCGTCACGGCTCGCATGATCTCGGGCACCATCGCCTCGGTCGCTGACGCTCCCTCACGGTCGGCCGCGGACGGCCTCCCTCGCGACCGAAGAGCGTCCTCAGTCAGGCAGCTGGGGGACGGCCAGGTGCTCGCGCTTGCCGAGCTGCACGGCCCGGCGCAGCGACTGACGAGCCGTACTTGTCGCGCACCGCGTCGATCGCCTCGTCGAGCTGCGCACCGCTCGTGACGTCGAGCGGCAGCGCCAGCTGGGCGGGGTTGTCGTCGAGCGAGCCGACCGCGACGCCGATCAGGGTGATGCCGCGCTCCTTGATCGTCCCCGGCGCGTGAGGCCAGCAGCAGCCGGGCGACCTCGAGCACCGTCGTGTTGTGCGCCGTCGGGCCGGTCCAGCGTGTGGGAGCTCGTCGAACGGGTGAAGTCGCCGAACCGCAGCCGGATCGTCACGGTGCTGCCCGTACGCCCGGCAGCCCGCATCCGCCGGGTCACCCGGTCGACCAGCGTCAGCAGCGCCAGGTCGAGCTCGGCGGGGGAGTGCGGGCCGCGACCGATCGCGTGCTGGGCGCCCATCGACCCGCGCCGCTTGCCGACGTCGACCGGTCGCGGGTCGCGGTTGTGCGCCAACGCGTAGAGGTGGTGGCCGCTGCCGGGCCGAGCAGCTGTACGAGCTCGATCTCGTACATCTTGGCGACGTCGCCGACCGTGGCGATGCGGCGGTCGCGCAGCTTCTGCGACGTGACCTTGCCGACGCCCCACAGCCGCTCGACCGGCAGCGCGTGGAGGAACTCGAGCTCCTTCTCGACCGGCACGACCAGCAGGCCCTCGGGCTTGGAGACAGCGCTGGCGACCTTGGCGAGGTACTTGGTCCGAGCGACGCCGACCGAGATCGGCAAGCCCGACCTGGCTGCGCACGTCGTGGCGCAGCTGCTCGGCGATCGACGACGGCAGCCGCGGATGCGCCGGAGCCCGCCGACCTCGAGGAAGGCCTCGTCGATCGAGAGCCCTTCGACCACCGGCGTGGTGTCGCGGAACACACAAAACACAAAAAAAAAAAAAACAAACACACAAAAAAAAAAAAAAAAAAAAAAGCCCGGATGCGGCGCAGTCCGCCCACCTCGAGGAACGCCTCGTCGATCGAGATCCCTCGACCAGCGGCGTCGTGTCGTGGAAGACCTCGAACACGTCGCGGCTGGCCTCGGTGTAGGCCTTCATCCGCGGCGGGACGACGACCGCGTCGGGGCACAGCCGCAGCGCCTGGCGGCCGCCCATCGCCGTGCGCACGCCGCGCGCCTTGGCCTCGTAGCTCGCCGCCAGCACGACGCCGCCGCCGACGATCACCGGGCGGCCGCGCAGCGAGGGTCGTCGCGCTGCTCGACCGACGCGTAGAACGCGTCGAGGTCGGCGTGCAGGACGGTGCCCTCGGTCACTCGCATCGGTCCATGCGACTGTCACCGACATGCCTGCAGTGCACCAGACACGGCCTCGGCGACGGGCGATTGGCTTCGGCTGGGCCCGGCGGGTTACGATTCTCTTCGGCCTGTTCGCAGGTTGAAGTTTTGTCGTGCACTTGGATGGATGGGCAAGCCGTGCTTTCGGGACCGTTGGTTTTCGACACCCACGAGATGGGTCGCAAACCGGGCGCCGAACGTACGCACACCCTGACCGTTCCGGCGCCGGCAGACATGGGTTACGACGTCTACGGCGTGCCCGAGGGTTCCCCGATCGAGATCGAGCTCCGGCTCGAGGCGATCATGGAGGGTGTTCTGGCAACAGGCACCATCTCGGCGCGGGCCGTGGGCGAGTGTGTGCGGTGCCTGGACCCGATCGACGAAGCTGTCGTGGTGGGATTCCAGGAGCTGTACCTCTACGAAGCACCTTCTGACACAGAAGAGGCCGAAGAAGAGGAGTTCTTCCTCGAGGACGACCTGCTCGACCTCGAGACCGTCCTGCGGGACGCGGTGGTGCTCGCACTGCCGCACAACCCGTTGTGTGGTCCGGAGTGTCCGGGATTGTGCCCCGAATGTGGAGCACGGCTCGCGGACGATCCAGATCACACACACGGTGAGGCGATCGACCCGAGATGGGCATCGTTGAGCCAGCTGGCGGAGCAACCGGTCCCGCCAGCCGACCAGACAGGGTCGGACATCACGTCCGACGACAGCAAGGAGTAGATCGTGGCAGTCCCGAAGAGGAAGACATCGCGCAGCAACACGCGCCATCGTCGTGCACAGTGGAAGACCACCAAGACCGCGATCGTCGACTGCGCGAACCCCGCGTGCGACTCGAAGGTGCAGCCGCACCACGCGTGCACCAAGTGCGGACAGTACGGAGCTCGCGGCGAGCGTCGCCAGGTCCTCTGATCTCTGCAGCAGTCGATGCTGATGGGCTCCGGCAGGTTCTCGGTGTCCAGGACCTCGATGCGGGGCTCCTTCAGCATGCCCTGACACATCGCTCGTACGCGTACGAGAACGGTGGCGTCCCCAACAACGAGCGCCTCGAGTTCCTCGGCGACTCGGTGCTGGGGCTGGTCGTCACCGACACGCTCTTCACCGAGCACCCCGACCTCCCCGAGGGCCAGCTCGCCAAGCTCCGCGCTGCCGTCGTCAGCGCCAAGGCGCTCGCCGAGGTGGCCCGCACCCTCGGCATCGGCGACCACGTACGCCTCGGCCGCGGCGAGGAGGCGACGGGCGGTCGCGACAAGGCCTCGATCCTGTCCGACACCGTCGAGGCGCTCCTGGGCGCGATCTACGTGCAGTTCGGCATCGAGCGATCCGCCGAGGTCATCCACCGCATCTTCGACCCGGTGATCGCCGTCGCCGCCGAGCTCGGCGCCGGCCTCGACTGGAAGACGTCCCTGCAGGAGATCGCCGCCAACAACGACCTCGGTGTGCCGCACTACGTGCTCGAGGGCACCGGCCCCGACCACGACAAGTCCTTCACCGCCGAGGTCATGTCGGCGAGCGGGTCTTCGGACGGCGGCTCCGGCCGCTCCAAGAAGGAGGCCGAGCAGATGGTCGCCGAGATCGCGTGGCGCGCCATCAGCGCCGGCCTCGAGAGTTCTGTCGCCGACCCCGCCTAGGCTTCGTACGTGCCCGAGCTGCCAGAGGTCGAAGTCGTCCGTCTCGGCATCCATCGACCACGTCGTCGGTCGCACGATCACGCGGCGCCGCGGTCCACGACGTACGCTCGCGTGCGCCGCCACCTGCCCGGGCCGGCCGACTTCGCGCACCGCCTCGAGGGCCGCACGGTCGTGGGCGCCGCCCGCCGCGGCAAGTACCTCTGGATGCAGCTCGACCACGGCGACGCCGTGCTGTGCCACCTCGGCATGAGCGGGCAGTTCCTCGTCTCCGACGCCGGCGCGCCGCAGCCCCGGCACCTGCGCATCGCGCTGACCCTCGACGACGGCCGCGAGCTGCGGTTCGCCGACCAGCGCATCTTCGGCGGCATGTCGTTCAGCGAGGACGGCGCCGAGCTGCCGCCCGAGATCGCGCACATCGCCCGCGACCCGCTCGACCCGCTGTTCGACCCTGCGGAGTTCGCCGCGCGGCTCCGCAAGCGTGAGACCGGCGTCAAGCGGGCGATCCTCGACCAGACCCTGATCTCCGGCGTCGGCAACATCTATGCCGACGAGTCGCTGTGGCGCACGCCGCTGCACTACGCCCGCAACACCCGGCACCTGCGCACCCGCGAGGTCGAAGGCGCTGCTGGTGCACATCGGCGAGGTCATGCTCGAGGCGCTGGCGCAGGGCGGCACGTCGTTCGACGCGCTCTACGTCAACGTCAACGGCAACAGCGGCTACTTCGAGCGGTCCCTGCAGGCATACGGGCAGGAGGGCGAGCCGTGCCAGCGGTGCGGCACGCCGATCCGCCGCGACGCGTTCATGAACCGCTCGTCCTTCTGGTGCCCCACGTGCCAGCCCCGCCCGCGCAACGGCAAGTTCTGACGCAGGTGGCCCGCCGGTCAAGCGGTGGATCGTCAACCGATTCTCCAGGCGGCGGTGGATGTTCACCCGTATGCAGCGTCATTCCGGTGACGATCCACCGCCGACAGGGCGGCGCGAGTCGCAAGGTCGCATCCACCGCCGCTCGAGCTTGACTACGCTGACCGCATGGCGCTCACCCTTGGACCCGTGGTGAAGCGGATCTCGCCGGCGTGACCGACGCCCCTACGGCGACGAGGCCCGCGAGCGCTTCGTCGACGAGCCGCCCAAGCGCTCCGGGCGTACGCCGTTCGAGCGCGACCGCGCCCGCATCGTGCACTCCGCGGCGCTGCGCCGGCTGTCGGCCAAGACCCAGGTCATGGGTGCGGGCTTCGACGACTTCGTCCGCAACCGGCTGACCCACTCGCTCGAGGTCGCCCAGGTCGCGCGCGAGCTCGGCAAGGCGCTCGGGCTGCGACCCCGACATCGTCGACTCGGCGGCTCTCGCGCACGACCTCGGCCACCCGCCGTTCGGCCACAACGGCGAGGTCGGCGCTCGACGAGGCGGCGCAGTCGTGCGGCGGCTTCGAGGGCAACGCCCAGACGCTGCGGATCCTCAGCCGGCTCGAGTCCAAGGCCTTCGCCGCCGACGGGCGCGAGCGTCGGCCTCAACCTGACCCGCGCGACGCTCTCGGCGTGCGTGAAGTACCCGTGGCTGCGCGGCGAGGCGCCCGACGGCCAGCGGCAAGTTCGGGTCTACGCCGACGACGTGCCGGTCTTCGAGTGGCTCCGCGACGGCGTCGCCCGCGCTGCGCCGGCCCATCGAGGCGCAGGTCATGGATCTCGCCGACGACATCGCGTACTCGGTGCACGACGTCGAGGACGGCGTCGTCGGCGGCTGGTTCGCGCTGCGCTCCGGCGAGCTCGACAGCGACGCGATCCACGGCGTCGCGCGCGACTGGTACGACGCCGGCGCCACCGACGACCGGCTCGACGCCGCGCTCGGCCGGCTGCAGGAGATGGCGGAGTGGCCGACCACGACCGTTCGACGGCAGCCGCGCGAGCGCGGGCCGTGCTCAAGAGCCTGACGAGCGCGCTGATCGGCCGGTTCGCGCACGCCGCCGAGCTCGCGACGGTCGAGCGCGTGGGGCGGCGGGCCGCTGATCCGGTTCGCGGCCGACCTCGAGGTGCCGGACGACACGCGCGACGAGATCACGGTGCTCAAGTCGATCGCCGCCCACTACGTCATGCGCTCCGACGACCGGGCCGGGCCGCTGCAGCCGCCAGCGCGAGCTGCTGCTGGCGCTGGTCGAGGTGCTCGACCGGTCCGACGGCCGGGAGCTCGAGGCCGAGTTCGCCGCCGACTTCGCCGCGGCCGCCGACGACGCCGCGCGGCGCCGGGTCGTGATCGACCAGGTCGCCAGCCTGACCGACGTCTCGGCCCGCACCTGGGCGCTCGCGTCACTGACCTCGCTGCAGCGTCCACCGCTCCGCGGTGCGCCAGCGTACGCCGTCGGATCGGACGTCGACGCCAGCGCACCGCTTCGACGCCGGTCGCGGACGACGTGGGTGGGGCCGACTAACATTCACCCCATGGCCGGACGCATCAAGGACGAGGACATCCAGCTCGTCCGTGAGCGCACCCGCATCGACGAGGTCATCGAGCAGTACGTCACGCTCAAGAACGCCGGCGGCGGCTCCCGCAAGGGCCTCTGCCCGTTCCACGACGAGAAGTCGCCGTCGTTCAACGTACGACCGTCGGTCGGGTCCTATCACTGCTTCGGCTGCGGTGCCGGCGGCGACGTCTTCCGGTTCGTCATGGAGATCGAGGGCCTGAGCTTCGTCGAGACCGTCGAGCGGCTCGCCGCCAAGGCCGGCATCACCCTGCGCTACGAGGACGGCGGCCACACCGGCCCCCGCCGCGACCCCAACCAGCGGCCCCGGCTGCTCGCCGCGCACCGCGAGGCGGGGGAGTTCTACGCCGCCGCGCTGCAGAGCTCCAAGGACGCCGAGGCCGGCCGCCAGTTCGTCAAGGACCGCGGCTTCGACCAGGCCGCCGCCGAGAAGTTCGGCATGGGGTTCGCGCCGCGCGGGGGAGAGGCGCTCGTCGCCCACCTCAAGTCCAAGGGCTTCACCGACGAGGAGCTCACGATCGGCGGCCTGGCCGCGAGCGGCTCGCGCGGGCTCTACGACCGGTTCCGCGGCCGTCTGCTGTGGCCGATCCGCGAGATGACCGGCGAGATCATCGGCTTCGGCGCCCGCCGGATGTTCGACGACGACCGCGTCGAGGCCAAGTACCTCAACACCTCCGAGACGCCGATCTACAAGAAGAGCCAGGTCCTCTACGGCCTCGACCTCGCCCGCCGCTCGATCTCGTCGTCGGGCCAGGCCGTCATCGTCGAGGGCTACACCGACGTCATGGCGTGCCACGAGGCCGGCGTGACGACCGCGGTGGCGACGTGCGGCACCGCGTTCGGCGAGGACCACGCCCGCGTCATGCGCCGGCTCATGCTCGACGACCAGGCCTTCCACGGCGAGGTCATCTTCACGTTCGACGGCGACGAGGCCGGTCAGCGGGCGGCGCTCAAGACGTTCAGCGGCGACCAGCAGTTCGTCGCCCAGACCTACGTCGCGGTCGAGGCCCGCGGCATGGACCCGTGCGACCTGCGCCTCGCCGAGGGCGATGCAGCCGTGCGCGAGCTCGTCGCGTCGCGCATACCGCTCTACCGGTTCGTGCTCGACAACATGCTGAGCAAGTACGACCTCGACCGCGGCGACCAGCGCGTCGACGCCGTACGCGAGGCGGTGTCGTTGGCGTCGGCGATCCGCGACAAGTCCAAGGTCGACGAGCTGCTCCGCGAGATCGCCGGTCGAGTCGGCACCGACATCGAGCAGGTGCGTGCCGAGCACCGCAGGCGTACGACGACCAAGCCCGCGACCGCCGCGCCAGCGACCGCCGAGACACCTGTCGCCCAGCCGCCGAGCCAGGTCGTCAGCTTCGGCGCTCCCGCAGTTCGCCGACGAGCGCGAGGCGCTCAAGGCGATCGTGCAGTACCCGCACCTCGCCAGCGAGCACGCCGACGACCTCGACGACAACGACTTCACCCACCTCGTGTCCAAGTACCTCTGGAAGCACATCCAGGGCATGACCTGGCCGACCGGTCCCGACACCAACTGGCTGCCCCGGCTCGCCGACTCGGTCGCACGACGACGACGCCAAGCGGGTGCTGTCGATCGCCGCGGTCGAGCCCATGCGCGCCCGGGAGAGCAACACCGCCGCGGTCGTCGCATCGGTGATCCTGCGGCTGCAGATGCTGACGCTGCGGTCGTCGCATCACCGAGGTCAAGTCCAAGCTGCAGCGCACCAACCCGATCGAGCAGGCCGAGTCCTACAACCGCATGTTCGGTGAGCTGATCGCGCTCGAGCAGCAGTTCCGCACCCTGCGCGACCGTTCGCTCGGCGGCGACGTCCCCAGCTGATCCGCACAGCGACCGCAGTCCACAGGACGCCGGGCGGACGCGGCGCCACGACCGCGCCTTGTCCGAGTCTGGTGGCATGGACCGATTCGTGCGCGAGCTGCTCTCGCTGCCGCCGATGGGCGCGGCTGAGGAGCTCGCTCTCGCCCGGCTGGCACGACGTGGCGACCGGGAGGCCCGCGAAGCCCTGATCACCGCCGGGATGCGCGCCGTCGTGCTGCGGGCCCGGTTGCGGGGTCTCAGCGGCGAGGAGCTGCGCGACGCCGTGCAGTCGGGCGCCGTCGGGCTGATCCGGGCGATCGACCGCTTCGATCCCGACCGTGGCGCACGCCTCGCGACGTACGCCTGGCACTGGATCGGCGCCGCGATGTCCGTCGAGCACCGCCCCGAGCAGCCGCTCGGCGACGAGGACCGACCGGCACCGCAGGTCGAATCAGCCGATTCCGACCTGCTCGACGGCATGCCCGATGAGCTCGCCGAGGTGCTGCGGCTGCGCTTCGGCCTGGGCGATCCGCTGGCCGTCCCGATGCCTCGTCGCGTGGTCGGCGAACGCCTCGGCCTGACCGTCGCCCAGGTCCGCACGATCGAGGGCAAGGCGATGCGACAACTGCGTCGGCGGCTTGCTAAAGTAGTTGACCGTGCTCCTTCGCAAGAGGAGCCGATCCCCCATAGCTCAATTGGCAGAGCATTCGACTGTTAATCGGAGGGTTCTTGGTTCGAGTCCAAGTGGGGGAGCATCACCCGAACGGCGCCGATCTGGCGCCGTTTCGTGGTTTCTGGGGTGCGTCAGATCGGCAGTGCGGGGTACGCGGGCGTCGTGGAGATCACGACAGCAGTGGACAAGCTCGGTCAGGGCGCTGCGGCGCTTGCCGGCAAGGTGCTGGCCGGGGCGTTCGGCGTTGGCGCGCATCTGCGCCCGGCCCGCAAGCCGCTGCATCCGAGGGGCGAGCTGCACACTGCCGTGATCGAGCGGTCGGGCCTCAGGGAGCCGATCGGTGTGCCGTGGATCGACGAGCCGGGTACCTCGACGGGTCTCGTACGCATGTCGCGGGCCATCGGCATCCCCACCTCGCTGCCTGACATCCACGGCCTGGCGCTGCGACTGCCGCTGGACGGACGATCGCATGCGGACATCCTCTTCGCGACCACCGGGCTCGGTCGTCTTTCGCGCTTCGTCCTGATCCCGGCTCAGCGCCCGGGGCAGCGTGCGTACTCGACGTTGCTGCCATATCGCACCGCATCTGGGACGGTCGTCCTCGCGGCGGTGCCGGTCGGCGCGGACGGACTCGTCTTCGACCTCGCCTGCGCGTCGCTCGGCGGACCTTGGGAGTCGTTCGCGCGGATGACCCTGACCGTGACCACTTCAGGAGACTCGCCATCGTACGACCCGGTTCTCAACCAGCTGCCGGGCCTTGAGTACTACCAGTGGGCGGCCAGCTTGCGTGAGGGCTCCTACCGGGCAGCCCGCCGGTCACGCTCGACCGACGCTGCAGAGCCGCAGGGGAACGGCAGAGATGACTGACCGATTCGTGCTGTCTCATGCAACCTGATGTCATTCGCCCCAGGTCATCGAGAAGACCTCGAACGAGGTCGCGTGCGTGACGCCGAGGCGTGAGCCGGTCGGCCGCGACATGCCTTCGAGCATCTCTGCGGGGTCGAAGTTCTCCCAGCCCAGTCCGTCGATGTACGCCTTGTGGGCCTTGAGCGACTCGACACCGCGGTCGAACGTGTCCGTGATGTCCACGGCGTGCCGCGCGTCGGGGGAGCCGGCAGCCCACACCTGCTTGACGCCGCCCCACGGCTCGACGCCGTCGACGAGCTGCTCGGGGAAGATCCAGCGGTTGCCCGCGTCACCGGCGGTGTTCAGCGCCGCGCGTCCGACGGCCATGTGATCGGGCTGGTTGGGCATCGTCCCGCCCCACGTCTCGCGGAAATTGTTGGTGATGATGATCTCCGGACGGTGCTTGCGGACGACCTCGGTGATCGAGCGCCGCAGCGACACGCCGTACTCGAGGGTTCCGTCGGGCAGCCCGAGGAACTCGACCTCGTCGACGCCGACGATCTGCGCGGACGCGATCTGCTCGGCGATGCGGATCTCGCGGCATTCCTCCGGGGTGATGCCGTCGATGCCGGCCTCGCCGCTGGTCACCATGCAGTAGACAATCGCCTTGCCCTGGTCGGTCCAGCGGGCAATCGCAGCGGCAGCGCCGAACTCGACGTCGTCCGGGTGCGCCACGACGACCAGCGCGCGTTCCCAGCTCTCGTCGACAGGTTCGAGGGGTGTGGGTTCCATACCGTTAGGCTAAGCCCGCATTCCCATGGGGAGGTAGCTCAGCTGGTTAGAGCAGGGGACTCATAATCCCTGGGTCGCGGGTTCGAGCCCCGCCCTCCCTACTGCGTACGTCAGGCCATCTCGCCGACGGCCAGGATGTTGCCCTCGGAGTCCTTGAACCAGCCGCCGCGGCCACCGTCATACTCGGCGACGCCGTTCTCGGTCTTGAGCCCCGGGAAGTCGTAGTCCTCGAACACGACGCCCCTGCTCCGCAGGTCGGCCATCTCGGCGTCGAGGTCGTCGGTGACGAAGTTCATCGCGGTGTTCTGCGCGGTGCCGGCGAACTGCGTCTCGTACAGCAGGAACTTGGGACCACCCTTGGTCTGGTAGATCAGTCCGTCGCTGCGCTCCTCAGCGGGCTCGAGACCGAGCTTGTCCTTGTAGTACTCGCGTGCTCGTCCCAGGTCCGAGGCAGGAAGGACGGCGTAGATTTCCGAATCGCTCAACATGACTTCTTCCTCTGTTTGTACCCCGAATCAGACGGTACGCCGGTCGGTCCGCGATGGCGATAGCCCCGATTGTCTAGGGCATGCGACAGAATCGAGGCATGCGCGATGCGGTGATCTTCGACATGGACGGGACGTTGTGCGACACCACGACGATCGAGCACTTCATCGAAGGCGAGGACAAGGACTTCCACGCGTTCCACGCGGCCTCGGCGCAGTGCCCGCCGCGGCCCAAAGTGGTCAAGGCCGCCCGTGCGGAGCGGGACAAGGGCCGGGCGGTCCTCGTGGTGACGTCGCGCGAGTTCATCTGGCGCGACCTGACCCTCGACTGGCTGGTGGAGCACGGCATCCCGTACGACGCGCTCCACATGCGGATCGTCGGCGACTATCGCAAGGATGTCGTGATCAAGCAGGAGATCCTCGCGCAGATCGCCGCCGACGGCTTCACCGTGCTGGAGGCGTGGGACGACAAGCCCGCAGTCATCGACCTGTGGCGCGACAACGGCATCGACGTCCACGTCGTCGACTGACCGTCAGTTGCGTTGCCGCTCAACGTCGGCGACGATCTCGGCCGCGACGAGTCGGAGCTTGATGTTGCCGTGCTGCGACAGCCGGGTCAGGAACGCAAACGCCCGTTCGTCGTTGAGTCCGTAGCGCTCCATGATGATGCCGACGGCCTGCCCGATCGTCGTACGCGTGCGGATCGCGTCGTTGAGGTCGCCGATCTCGCGGGCGTACCCGATCGCGACCGCCGCCTGGTGGGCGAACAGATCGGCGAGCGTGGAGAAGTCCTCGAATGCGCCTTTGGTCGGTGAGTAGAGATTGAGCGCGCCCTGCGAGGCGGGGGCGTCGAACAGTCGTAGACCCGCTTGGGCGTGGATGCCCTTCGAGACGACGTAGGGACCGTACTCCGGGAAGCGGTCGTCGGTCGCGAGGTCGGGTGAGATGACGTGCGCGGTGTTGGTCGCTGCGTCGTAGCAGGGGCCCTCTCGGAGCTCGTACTGCCGGGCGTCGAGGTCGAGTACCAGCGGATGGGTGGGTGCGATGGTGCCGACACTGTCATCGGCGTGCTTGACCGTGATCGATGCGTACTCGACGTCGGGCAGGACCTCAACGGCCGCCGCCGTGATCGCATCGAGGGTCTCGTCGTAGTCGCCGGGCTTGAGCGCCTCGGCGAGACGGCGAACGCTGTCCCGCAGTGCCTCGTCGGTCATCACACTCCCATACCCGATTGGTTGCGTGCCATGCGCTCGCGGGCGTCCCCGAACGTTCATCCGGCGTTGGGCCGCTCGCCAGCCGCTGACCCTAGCCTCATCGGCAGCAGCCGCCAACGCGCCGGGAGGACCCCGCATGTTCACGATCGAACCCCGCCAGAAGCACGACGACTCTCCACATCGCCCCGGACGCTCGTCACTGACGTGCCTGTACCGCTGCGGCAATGCCTGCGCGCAGGCAGCGCCGAACTGCTCGGACAACGAGTATTTCGGCGACATGATGCGTTCCGCGGTGTCCCGTCGCGGCCTGTTGCGAGCCGGAGCCGTCGTCGGGGTGGCTGGCCTGGCCGCGCCCGCTCTCGTCGGCGCTCCGGCGACGGCGGCGACCGCGACCGCGACAACCAAGAAATCAATGGGATTCGCGCCTGGTCTCGACTTCGCAACCGTGCCGCCCAATGTTGTCGATGACGTCGTGGTGCCTGCCGGATACGACAAGAAGGTCGTCATCGCGTGGGGTGACCCACTGTTCAAGGGCGTCCCGGCGTTCGACGTGCACGCGCAGACCGCAGAGGCACAGCGGGGCCAGTTCGGCTTCAACAACGACTTTCTGGGCCTGCTGCCGTACGGGCGGGACACCAAGCTGCTCGTGATCAACCACGAGTACACCAGCGAGACGCTGATGTTCCCGGCGTACGACGCAGCCAATCCGACGCGCGAGCAGGTCGAGATCGCCTGGGCGGCGCATGGCCTGAGTGTCGTCGCGGTCAAGGAGTCGGATCACGACGGGTCGCTTCGTCCGATCGTCGGCGATCGCAAGAATCGACGCCTGCACACAGGGTCGGAGTTCACATTGACCGGGCCTGTCGCCGGCCACCCGCTCGTACGAACGTCGGCCGATCCCGAGGGCCGCACCGTGCTCGGCACGCTCAACAACTGCTCAGGTGGACTCACCCCGTGGGGAACATGGCTGACGGCTGAGGAGAACTTCAACCAGTACTTCGCGAACGCCGCGACCGTGACCGACCCGGTCAAGGCCGCGCGGCTCAAGCGCTACGGCGTCTCCGGGACCGGTTCAGAGCGCAAGTGGGAGCGCTTCGACGATCGTTTCGACATCGCCAAGGAGCCCAACGAGCCCAACAGGTTCGGCTGGGTCGTCGAGGTTGATCCGTACGACCCGCACTCGACGCCCAAGAAGCGCACGGCACTCGGCCGCTTCAAGCACGAGGCCGCGCAGCCCCGGATCACGAGCGACGGCCGGGTAGCGATCTACATGGGCGACGACGAGCGATTCGACTACTTCTACAAGTTCGTCTCCGACAAGCGGGTGGCGCGCGGCCACAGCGCTGCGGCCCGCAGACACAACGCGACGCTGCTCGATGAGGGCACTCTGTACGTCGCGAAATTCACGGGCGACTCGGGCCCGGTCGACGGCTCGGGCAAGCTACCGGACGACGGCCTGTTCGACGGCAGGGGAGAGTGGATCCCGCTGGTGCGCGGCACGCATTCGTACGTCGACGGCATGACCGCCGAAGAGGTGCTGCTGTTCACCCGGCAGGCCGGCGACAAGGTCGGGGCGACCAAGATGGACCGCCCCGAGGACGTCGAGCCGAGTCCCGATTCCGGGAAGGTCTACATCGCGTTGACCAACAACAGCAACCGCGGCGCCGCGGGTGCGGCCGCCGCCGACGAGGCCAACCCACGCAACAGCAACAAGCATGGGCACGTCATCGAGCTCACCGAGTCGTACAACAACTCCGGCGCGACGTCGTTCCGCTGGAGCGTCCTGCTGCTGTGCGGCGATCCGCAGGATCCGTCCACGTACTTCGCAGGCTTCGACAAGAGCCAGGTGTCACCGATCTCGTGTCCTGACAATCTGGCCTTCGACGGCTACGGCAATCTGTGGATCTCCACGGACGGCAACGCACTCGGGTCTCATGACGGCCTGTTCGGGCTCGCGCTCGAGGGCAAGTACCGCGGTCAGGTCAAGCAGTTCCTCAGCGTCCCTCATGGCGCTGAGACCTGCGGACCGCACATCGACCGTGAGCGCGTCATGGTCTGCGTGCAGCACCCCGGCGAGGTCTCGGGCGCCACAGTCGAGGCGCCTGCGTCGGCGTGGCCCGACGGCCCGGGATCTGTGCCGCGCCCGGCGGTCGTCGCGGTCTGGCCCAAGCGCCGTCGTCGCGGAGGGCGCTAGAGCCCGAAGGTGTCGCGCTGGTCCTTGGGTACGAGCTCGAGATACTCCGGATGGTCGCGGATGACCTTGGGAACGAAGGGACAGTAAGGCAACGCGGTGCCGCCGCGCTCGCTGATCTCGGCGAGTGAACCGATCACCAGCTCGGTGCCCAGGCCGCGACCCTCGAACTGCGTGAAGATGCGGGTGTGCGGGAGGGCGTACTCGTCGCCGTCCTTGCGGTAGTCGAGAAACCCCGCGAGCTCGCCGTCGACGGAGATCTCGAAGCGGGATGAGGCGGGATTGTCCGCCACGGTGGTCGTCATCCGACATTCCCTTCGGCTGGGATGTTGTCCGTACAGGTCAACATGCGTCACAATGGTCTCAGGTGCACCCAAGACGCTGGGGAAGGCGACACTAGGGAGGCACCGATGAATATGTCTTCGCCGACCACCCCGACCCGGGGTGTTCTTTTCGTGCACTCAGCTCCGTCTGCGCTGTGCGCGCATGTGGAGTGGGCTGCCGCTGGCGTGCTCGGCGGCACTCCCGACATCGCTTGGGTGCCGCAGTCGGCCGAGCCGGGCACCTACCGTGCCGAGCTGTCGTGGCAGGCAGCCGCCGGGACGGCCGCAGCCCTGGCGTCCGCGCTGCGCGGGTGGGACAAGCTGCGCTTCGAGGTCACCGAGGAGCCCACGGCATCCACGGAGGGCGCGCGCTACTCCTACACGCCGTCGCTCGGCATCTTCCACGCCATGGCCGGGCTGCACGGCGACATCCTGATCCCGGAGGACCGCATCAAGGCGTTCCGGGTCAAGGTCGCGCTCGGCGAGGTCGACATGGAGACCGCGCTCGACGGACTGCTGGGTACGGCCTGGGATGCCGAGCTCGAGCCGTTCCGCCACGCCGGAGACGGCGCCCCGGTCCGCTGGCTGCACCAGGTGATCTGAAAGACGGCCTGAGCCACTAGCCGATCTGGACGGTCACGGCGGGCGTCGCCTCGTCGGTCTTCTTGTTGAGCAGTCGGAACTGCCGGTCGCCCGTGCGCGAGGTGTAGATCTGCGTCTTGAACTTGCCGCCGGCACGGGTCGTCGTCTCGATCGGGAAGTCGTCCCAGCCGCTGCCCTCGTCCTTGACCTGGACCTGCAGCTCGGCGCCCTCGCCGGCGCCGGCGAACGTCCCCTGGATGGTGAATCGCTCACCGGGGGAGACCTGCTCCTTGGAGACCTTGATCGTCGGCTTCGGCTTGTTCGCGTCCGGGCGTGGTCGTCCGAGTCGGCTCGGGCGTCGGCGTGGCCGTCGGCGTCGTGGTCGGGGCCGTGGTCGGGTTGCTGATCGGCGGCAGGTTGACCGAGCCGAGGCCGGTTGCCTCGACGAGTGCCGAGCCGCCGAAGCCGATGACCGCGCCGAGGCCCGCGCCGAGCAGCACGAACCAGATGAACAGCCGCTCGGCCAGTCGGCGCCGGCGCACCTGCTCCTTGTCGCTGGACCGGGGGAGCGGGGGACTCCAGAGTCGTGGGCACCCGACCGCTGCGAGCGGGCGGCGTGGAGCCGTCGTGGCGTACGACGGCGTCGATCGCATCCTGCACCGTGACCAGGGCGTCGACGGTGTCATCGGAGAGATAGACGTCGAAACGCCGACCCAGCTCTTCTGCCGTCTCCACGATCGTCAGCGAGTCGGTGCCGAGCTCCTTGAGGTTGGCTTCGGGCACGACCGCGTCGGCAGGACAACCGACGACGCGTACGAGAATGTCCGTGAGCTGTTCGTGGACTGATGAGGAGGACGGCACGCGTCGAGTCTAACGAGCCGGTTGGGTGATCCCGCACACCACGCAGGGCCTGCTCAGCGCACGCGACCGGCCCGCCCTAGGATGTCGGGATGGAAAGCGTCGAGGACGTCCAGTACCTGGTGGTGCACGGCTACCGGCGCGCATTTCGTATCTCCGGCTCCGGTCCTGCCCTGCTCCTGCTGCACGGTCTGGCCTGCGACTCGTCGACCTGGCTCGACGTCATCCCGACCCTGTCGGAGCACTACACGGTCATCGCGCCCGACCTCTTGGGTCACGGCGAGTCCGACAAGCCCGATGCCGACTACTCGCTCGGCGGCTACGCCAACGGCATGCGCGACCTGCTGACGGTCCTGGGCATCGACAAGGTCACGGTCGTCGGGCACAGCTTCGGCGGCGGCGTCGCGATGCAGTTCGCCTACCAGTTCCCCGATCGCACCGAGCGGGTCGTGCTCGTGTCGACCGGTGGCCTCGGCAGGGACGTGACTCCGCTCATCCGCTTCCTGACCGTGCCGGGCAGCAGCGCCGCGCTCGCGGCCGCGACGTTCCGGCCGTGGCGTCCCCTGGTCGCCGGCGGCATGCGGGCCCTGTCCCGCACGCCGTTGAGTGCGACCCGTGACCTCGACGAGGTGGCCCGCATCTACGAGTCGCTGGCCGATCCGGCAACCCGCAGGGCCGTGCAGCGCGTCACGAGCCACGTGCTCAACTGGAAGGGCCAGTTCGTCACGATGACGGATCGCAGCTACCTGGCCCGCCTGATGCCGGTCCTGGTCGTCTGGGGACGCGACGACATGGTCATCCCGTCGAAGCACGCCGACTTCGCACCCACGCAGGTCTCCGATGTTCACGTGCTCAACGACGCCGGACACTTCCCGCACAAGGACCACCCCGAGGAGTTCTGTCGCCTCGTGACGGAGTTCATCGCGTCGAACGAGCCCGCGCAGTATCACCGCGGCAGGTGGCGCGCGTTGCTGCGCCGGGGCGACCAGTTCACCCTGGAGAGCGTGCCGCCGATCGCCGAAGGCGCCACACCAGCGATCAGCTAGAGACGGCCGGCCTGGCCTCGAGCGGCGGTGGTGCCTCGAGAGTCGCCTGCTCTTTTCGCCGTTGTCGTTTGGTGTTGCCCGTGGCCCAGGCGCCGATCACGACGGCCGCCCAGCCGATGAAGGCGCCCGCGACGTCGTCGGCGATGAAGTGCCAGCCGAAGTAGATCGTGGCGAGCACGACGAGCCCGAGGTAGACCCAGCCGATCAGCTGGATGACCTTGCGCTGGTTGGTCGCGCGGAGGAACAGCGCCGCCGAGACCACGACCGAGACGTGCAGCGAGGCGAAGCCCGCGATGCCGTACGTGCTGCCGCCGGCCGGGTCCTCGTAGAACTTCGTGGCGGCTCGGAACAGGCTGCGTTGGAGCTGCGCGGCGCTGGTGTCGGGCAGGTCGGCGAACATCGAGGGCTGGACGAACGCCGGACCGTACGTGGGGAAGATGTAGTAGCTGATGACTCCGAGGACCCAGTTGAGGCTCAGCGCGGTGGCATACCAGGCGCCGAGCGAGAGGTCCTTGCCCCAGACCAGGAACGCGCCGAGGGTGAGCGGGATCAGCGGCAGGTAGGCGACGTAGATGACCGAGAGCACCTGGGCGGTGAAGCCCGTGCCGAGCAGGTCGTGGAGCACCGGCGCCGGGTTGTGGTTGAAGAACAGGAAGTAGTCGATGTCGAGCATCTGCTTGTCGAAGTGCACGCCGGCACGCGCCAGGGGCAGATCGCTCTTGAGGTTTCGGTAGCTGACGTAGCAGACGTAGAACGAGATCAGGCCGAGCACGATGTAGAGGACGCGCTTCCACGTCCACTCCTCGCGGATGATGTCCATGAACATGAACAACCGCGGGGGCTTCTGGCGGGCCCGCAGCGGGGCGAGGTCGTCGGGCATGCGGTTGGCCTCGAACCGTCGCGCGGCAACCAGGCGGTCGGCGCCATTGGTCATGAGCCACAGTGGGATGAGGAGGGCGCCGAGCCAGGCCCAGTCGCCGATGTAGGGGTGGGCGTTGTTGGCAACGGCGCGTACGGCCAGCAGTGGCAGCACGATGCGGAGGGTCTGGCGGGTCAGGGCCCGGCGCCACGAGATGGGGCGCAGCGTGGACTCGTCCAGCACCACGATCTCGGTCAGCCGCGAGATCGTCGTCATGCCAGTGGTCGTCTGGCTCCTGAGCTCGTACGCGCCGAAGGCCGCGACGACGGCGAGCACCACGACCACGACGGCCACCCGACCGGCGGTCGAGCCGTTGGCCGCCATCCAGCCGATTGAGGCGATGCCGGCGACGAGACCCCAGAAGAACGTGGTCACGAGCGCATCGAGCAGACGACTCGTGATCGGCGACCCGTAGTCGCGCGACTCGCGCCACTGTGGCGTCTCGGTGAACGTACGCCGGGAGCGCCGGTACGCCGGGGGAGCAATGCCTGCGGCGAAGAACAGCAGACCGATCACGGGCAGGCGGATGTAGGCCGGACCGAGGAAGCCGTCAGGGTCGCGCAACGGGACGTCGTACCGCTGTGATGCGATGATGGCCGCCAGCCCCACGATGATCGAGAGACACACCGCGAAGTGGTAGGGCCGTTGACGCATGGTCGCCATCCTATTGGGCGACCCTGAGAGGTGGTTGTGAGGGTTTGTCTCCCAGGTCAGGCGTCCCCGCCGACCTGGGGAACATCGGCCACGGCCGTCGGATCGTCGATGCGGAACCGGTTGAACGCCTCGCGGACCGTCTCGGGCCGCACCGCCCCACGCTGAGCCAGCGTCTGCAGCACCGACACGACGATCGACTCGGCGTCGACCTGGAACGTACGCCGGGCAGCGGCGCGGGTGTCGGCGAAACCGAACCCGTCGGTGCCGAGCGACTGCCACGGACCGGGCACCCAGCGGGCGATCTGGTCGGGCACGGCGCGCATGTAGTCACTGACCGCGACGGTCACCGCGGAGGTGTCCATGAGCTTGACCGTGATGTAGGGCATGCGGCTGTACTCACCGGGGTGGTTGAGGTTCCACTTCTCGGCGGCAACGGCGTCGCGGGCGAGCTCGTTCCACGACGTCACCGACCAGACGTCGGCCTCGACGCCGTAGTCGGCGGCCAGGATCTCCTGCGCCTTGAGCGCCCACGGCACGGAGACACCGGACGCCATGATGCGCGCCGTCGCCTCGCCGCCGGTGGCCTTGCGGTAGATGTAGGCGCCCTTGAGGATGCCCTCGACGTCCACGTCCTCCGGCTCGACCGGCTGGTTGACCGCCTCGTTGTAGACCGTCAGGTAGAAGATGATGTCCTCACCGTTGGGGAACGTCTCGCTGGAGCCGTACATCCGCTCGAGGCCGTACTTCATGATGTGGCTGATCTCGAAGCCGTACGCAGGGTCGTAGTGCACGACGGCCGGGTTGGTCTGCGCGATCAGCGGCGAGTGGCCGTCAGCGTGCTGCAGGCCCTCGCCGGTCAGCGTCGTACGGCCGGCGGTGGCGCCGATCAGGAAGCCGCGGGCCAGCTGGTCGGCCATCGCCCAGATCGAGTCGGCGGTGCGCTGGAAGCCGAACATCGAGTAGAACATGTAGACCGGGATCATCGGCTCGCCGTGCGTGGAGTACGCGCTGCCGGCCGCGATCGCCGACGCCATGGCACCGGCTTCGCTGATGCCCTCGTGCAGCAGCTGGCCCTGGGCCGACTCCTTGTAGGCGAGGAGCAGCTTGCGGTCGACCGACTCGTACGTCTGGCCGGCCGGGTTGTAGATCTTGGCCGACGGGAACATCGAGTCCATGCCGAACGTGCGGTACTCGTCGGGCGCGATCGGGACGATGCGGTGGCCGATCTCGGGATCCTTCATGAGATCGCGCAGCAGGCGTACGAACGCCATCGTCGTGGCGATCTGCTGCTTGCCCGAGCCCTTCTTGAGCTCGTCGTACATCTTGTCCTCGGGCAGCTTGACGCTGACCGGGTTGACGACCCGCTTGGGCAGCGATCCGCCGAGCGCCTCGCGACGGGCGCGCATGTACTGCATCTCCTCGCTGTCCTCGCCCGGGTGATAGAACGGCGCGATGTCGCTGCCGTCGATCTGGGCGTCGGAGATCGGGATGTTGAGACGGTCGCGGAAGCCCTTGAGATCGTCCTTGGTGAGCTTCTTCATCTGGTGCGTGGCGTTGCGGCCGGCGAACGACTCGAGCAGCCAGCCCTTGATGGTGTGCGCCAGGATGACCGTCGGCTGACCCGTGTGCTTCTGGGCAGCGTCGAACGCGGCGTAGACCTTGCGGTAGTCGTGGCCGCCGCGGGGGAGGCGCTCGATCTCCTCGTCGGACAGGTGCTCGACCATCTTCTGCAGGCGCGGGTCGGGACCGAAGAAGTTCTCACGGTTGTAGGCACCGGACTCGACCGACAGGGTCTGGAACTCGCCGTCGGGCGTGCGGTTCATCTGGTTGACGAGCGCGCCGTCGGTGTCGCGGGCGAGCAGGTCGTCCCACTCGCGTCCCCAGACGACCTTGATGACGTTCCACCCGGCACCGCGGAACGTGGACTCGAGCTCCTGGATGATCTTGCCGTTGCCGCGTACGGGGCCGTCGAGCTGCTGCAGGTTGCAGTTGACGACGAACGTGAGGTTGTCGAGCTCCTCGCGGGCGGCGATGCCGATCGCGCCGAGCGACTCGGGCTCGCCCATCTCGCCGTCGCCGAGGAACGTCCACACGTGCTGCTGGCTCGTGTCCTTGATGCCGCGGTTGTGCAGGTAGCGGTTGAAGCGAGCCTGGTAGATCGAGTTGATCGCGCCGAGACCCATCGAGACGGTCGGGAACTCCCAGTAGTCCGACATGAGGCGCGGGTGCGGGTAGGACGACAGCCCGTTGCCGGCACCGTGGGAGTGCTCCTGGCGGAAGCGGTCGAGCTGCGTCTCGCTGAGCCCGCCCTCGAGGAACGACCGGGCGTAGATGCCGGGTGCCGCGTGACCCTGGAAGTAGATCTGGTCACCGCCGCCGGGGTGGTTCTTGCCGCGGAAGAAGTGGTTGAAGCCGACCTCGTAGAGGCTGGCGGCCGACTGGTAGGACGCGATGTGTCCGCCGACGCCGAGGCCGGGCCGGTTGGCGCGCGACACCATGACGGCGGCGTTCCAGCGGATGTAGGAGCGGATGCGTCGCTCGATCGCCTCGTTGCCGGGGAACCACGGCTCGCGCTCGGGCGGGATCGTGTTGATGAAGTCGGTGCTGCGGAGTGCGGGGACGCCGATGTTCTGCTCACGCGCACGTTCGAGCAGCTTGAGCATCACGTAGCGCGCACGGCTGCGGCCGCGGCTGTCGATCATCTCGTCGAGCGAGCTGACCCACTCTGAGGTCTCGTCCGGATCGATGTCAGGCAACTGGGTCGGCAGACCCTCGTGAATGACAGCCGGGCGTTCGGGGCCGGATTGCGGCATGGTTGCTCCCTAGAGTCTTGTGGACGTGTCCATCATTCCACCCCGGGTTCGCTACTGTGTTAGCGGCAACAGTGCTGACGAACCTACTTTTCAGTAGGTTTTCCACGAACGTAGGGAGACATCGCGGTGGACGCGGGCAAGTTGGGCTTCGGTCCTGACACCGTCATCCAGGAGCTTGGCTGGGATGAGGACGTCGACGAGGAGCTCCGTGTCGAGATCGAGCGCGTCACCGGCAACAATCTGGTCGATGGTGACCATGGTGATGTCGTCGACGGCGTGATCGTCTGGTGGCGCGACAAGGACGGCGATCTCATCGATGCGCTGGTCGACGCGCTGCAGGACCTCGCCGAGGGGGGTTCGGTCTGGTTGTTCACTCCCAAGGTGGGCCGGCCCGGGTACGTACCCGGTGCCGACGTCGTGGAGGCAGCGCCGATCGCCGGGCTGTCGACGACCACGACGGCATCGGCCTCCGACGAGTGGGCCTCGACCAGACTCACAGCGCATAAACGCTAGGGCGACTTCGCGCTGATCGAGTTCGTGCGAGGAACGAGCACGAGTATCGAGATCGAGCGGCCACTACCCTCGACCCCATGACCATCGACGTCGGATCTGTCGCGCCGGACTTCACCCTCAAGAGCCAGCACGGCGAGGACATCACGCTCTCGGCGTTCCGCGGGGAGGCGAACGTCCTGCTCGTGTTCTTCCCGTTCGCGTTCAGCGGCATCTGCACCGGTGAGCTCGGCGAGATCCGCGACAACGCCGGTGTTTTCGAGGGCGACGGCGTGCAGGTGCTCGCGGTCTCGTGCGACCACTTCTTCGCCAATCGCGCGTTTGCGGACCGCGATGAATATGCCTTCCCGATCCTCAGCGACTTCTGGCCGCACGGCGAGGTGGCCAAGGCCTACGGCACGTTCAACGACGATGCCGGGGTGCCCAACCGCGGGACGTATCTGATCGATCGCGAGGGGGCCGTGAGGTGGATGGTGCAGAAGGGGATCGGCGAGCCGCGCGATCTGGCAGATTACCGCACTGCCGTGGCCGAACTTTCCTGAAATCTTCCCAAATTGCCTGCGGGTGCACCCGCCCATGAGGTTTGATTGTCCTGCCGCGGCTGCCAGGGACCCGAGACCTTGGCAGCCGCGGTTCTTGCTGTCCCGCCGCCCGGTGAATGCGGGCCTTGCGCGCCGCTTGCGGTATCGTTCCGCTGGTCCTGAGGGCGAATAGCTCAGTTGGTTAGAGCATCCGGTTTACACCCGGAAGGTCGGGGGTTCGAGTCCCTCTTCGCCCACATCGATGGTGACCCCGACTGCTCTTCGGTCGGGGTCACCATCGATTTTGACATATTTTCGCCCTCTCATTCACAGATCGACGCGACGAGGTCGCGGATCTGCTGGAAGCCGGTGACCTTGTCGGCTCCGCCGTCGTCGATCTGCGCGACGACCGCCACGTGGTACGTGCCGGCCAGCTCGTCGTACGCCTTCCGGGTGTCGCCGTCGACCAAGGCGACGACGCCGAGGCGGGTGCTCTCGGAGAACTTCACGACGTAGTCGTCGGACACCAGGCCGCCGACCTCCTCGACGATGTTCTTGGCATCGAGCGACGTCTGATCCCGGTCGCAGGTCACGTCCTTGGCGGTGTACGCCGTGGGGGCGGGGCGTTTCGGAGTGCTCTTCGGATCGGACGAGCAGCTGCCCAGCGTGATGCAGCCGACTACGACGACGGCGGCGAGGCGCGCGCCAGTCCGTCGCCGTCGGTCCATGCACCCACCGTCTCCGACTCAGTGGCCCGCCGCAAGAGCGGCACGCGTACCGGAGCTGCGGTCAGCCGTCGTTGCTCGGTGCTCCGGAGATGGCCTCGACGAGCTCGCCGACGCGGTCCTCGGGCAGGTTGCGAGCGACGTCTGCCTGGCTGACGATGCCCACGAGCTCCTGCCCGTCGATGACCGGGAGACGGCGGATCGCGTGCTCCCTCATCGTGTGCAACGTGTCCTCGATCGAGTCATCGGCACCGATCGTGACGGGCTTGCCGTGCGCCAGGTCGCCGGCCGTCCTGGTGCCGGGGTCGATGCCGTCGGCGACGCACTGCACGACGATGTCGCGATCGGTGAGCATGCCCTTGAGGCGGCGGTCTTCGCCGCAGATCGGCAGTGCGCCGATGCCGAGGTCGCGCATCTTCTGTGCGGCCTGGACGAGGGTGTCGCGGTCACCGACACATTCGACGCCCCTGGTCATGATGTCTCGAGCTGTCGTCATGAGGGTCTCCATCCCGTTGGTTGCCATGGGCGTACCCCCGGACTCGCTGCCATAACGTCCCACTCGTCGTGCCACATCTCGACGGGTCTTCCGGTCGCGGTGCGGCGGCTGGCCCTAGGGTGGCCGCATGACCAGCGCAGTCCACCCGAAGGATCGGGTCGCCGTGTTGGCGGCCTACCTCGTCGCCGACCTGCTGCTTCTGCTCCTTGCGATTCGCGGCACCTCTCTGAGGCTGTGGGAGCCGGTCGTCCTGGGTCGCCGCAGGTTCTATCGCCAAGAACCGTTCGTCGGCTGAATGTCCGTACGTCCCGACGACCACGCTCGCGTCATCGCGCGGCTGCGCGCTTCCGGCAGCGTCTTCGCGGAGGACGAGGCCGAGCTGCTCATCGCCGAAGCACGTACGGCCGACGAGCTCGAGGCCATGGTGGTGCAGCGCGTCTCCGGGCTGCCACTGGAGGTCATCGTCGGGTGGGCCGAGTTCGCCGGGCTGCGGATCGTCGTCGAGTCCGGCGTGTTCGTGCCGCGCCGGCGTACCGAGGTGGTGGTCCGCGAGGCGGTTGCCTTCGCCGAGCCGGGGTCCGTCGTCCTCGATCTGTGCTGCGGGACGGGCGCTGTCGGCGCTGCGATCCATGCTGCCGTCGGAGGTGTCGAGCTGTATGCGTCGGACATCGAGCCGGCTGCCGTACGTTGTGCGCGTCGCAACGTCGAGTCGGTCGGCGGTCAGGTGTTCGAGGGAGACCTGTTCGACCCCCTGCCGGCCTCGTTGCGCGGACGCGTCGACCTGCTCGTCGTCAACGCTCCCTACGTACCGACCGATGCCATCGCGCTGATGCCACCCGAGGCGCGCGAGCACGAGCCACACATCACGCTGGACGGGGGAGCCGACGGCGTCGACGTCCAACGCCGGGTTGCAGCCGGCGCGGCCGAGTGGCTGGCCCCGGGCGGACACCTGCTGATCGAGACCAGCCGCGAGCAGGCATCGCGCACGGCCGAGGCATTTGCCGTGAGCGGCTTGACCGCAGAGGTGCGGCGGGCCGAGGACGTCGATGGAACCGTCGTGATGGGCACTCGCACCTGACTCTTTGTCCACAGGTCTCGTGGTGGGCAGGGAGCGCTGTCGGCGTCGGCTGACACAGTGGGGTCATGCCTTCGACGACGAGCACCGAGCTGGACGCCACCACCGCACTGCGCAAGCTGACCGGGCGCGATGAGGCGGTCTTCCACGACGGGCAGCTCGAGGCCATCCAGGCGCTCGTCGACGACCGGCGCCGGGCACTCGTCGTGCAGCGCACCGGCTGGGGCAAGTCGGCGGTCTACTTCATCGCGACGCTCCTCCTGCGGCAGCGCGGTGCCGGGCCGACGCTCCTGGTGTCGCCGCTGCTGGCGCTGATGCGCGACCAGGTGGCTGCGGCAGCCCGCGCCGGCGTACGAGCGGTGGCGATCAACTCGGCCAACCCGCACGAGTGGGACGAGACCCGCGCCAAGCTCGCCGCGGACGAGGTCGACATCCTCCTCGTGTCGCCTGAGCGGCTCAACAACCCGCGGTTCCGCGACGAGCAGCTGCCTGCCCTGATCGACCGCATGGGCATGCTCGTGGTCGACGAGGCGCACTGCATCTCCGACTGGGGTCACGACTTCCGTCCCGACTACCGCCGGCTGGCCGAGCTGATCGGCAGGTTGCCCGACGACCTCCCGGTCCTCGCCACGACGGCCACTGCCAACGCCCGGGTGGTGACTGACGTGGCCGAGCAGCTCGGCTCGGTCGACCAGGTGACCACGATCCGCGGATCGCTGGCCCGTACGTCGTTGCGTCTCGGCGTGCTCGAGCTGACCGGCTCGCGCGACCGGCTCGGCTGGCTGCTCAGCCACCTCGCCGAGCTGCCGGGCAGCGGCATCATCTACACCTTGACGGTGTCGGCCGCCGAGGACACCGCCAGGTTGCTGCGTGAGGGCGGGCACGCCGTGCGGGCCTACACCGGGCGCACCGATCCAGAGCAGCGCGAGGAGCTCGAACGCCAGCTCAAGGACAACGAGCTCAAGGCCCTCGTCGCGACCAGCGCGCTGGGCATGGGGTTCGACAAGCCCGACCTCGGCTTCGTGATCCACCTGGGGGCGCCGTCGTCTCCGGTCGCCTACTACCAGCAGGTCGGCCGCGCGGGGCGCGCCACCGACAACGCCGACGTGCTCCTGCTCCCCGGGCGTGAGGATGCCGAGATCTGGCACTACTTCGCGACCTCGTCGATGCCCAGCGAGGAGCGGGCCGCAGCCGTGATCGGCGAGCTCAGCGACACACCGCTGTCGACGCCGGCGCTCGAGGCGCTCGTCAACATCAGGCGTACGCCGCTCGAGCTGCTGCTCAAGGTGCTCGATGTCGACGGTGCCGTGCGCCGGGTCCAGGGTGGGTGGGTCGCGACGGGGGAGCCGTGGACGTACGACCGGGAGCGCTACGAGCGCATCGCCGAGGCGCGAGCGGCCGAGCAGAAGTCGATGATCGCCTACGAGCAGGCCTCGACGTGCCGCATGGAGATCCTGCAGCGTGACCTCGACGACCCGACAGCGGCGCCGTGCGGGCGGTGTGACAACTGCACGGAGCCGTGGTTTCCGAGCGACGTCGCCGCCGACGCCGCTCAGGTCGCATCGAGCACGCTCGACAAGGTCGGCGTCGAGATCGAGCCTCGGGCTCAGTGGCCCACCGGTGCGACGCGCCTGGGCGTCGAGGCCAAGGGCAAGATCGCCGAGGACGAACGCTACGAGCCGGGCCGTGCCGTTGCGCGACTGACCGACCTCGGCTGGGGCGGCGTGCTCCGTGAGCTGTTCTCGCCCGGCGTCGCCGACGCCCCCGTCACCGACGAGCTGCTGGGTGCCTGCGTCCGCGTGCTCAAGGACTGGGGCTGGGCTCAACGACCCGCGGCGGTGGTGAGCATGCCGTCGCGTTCCCACCCACAACTCGTCGACTCGTTGGCGCGGGGGATCGCTCGCATCGGCCGGCTCGAGGACCTCGGCGGACTCGATCTCCTGGGCGAGGGCTCCCGCGGCGGCCCGGGCGGCAACAGCGCCTACCGGCTTGCAGACGTGTGGGGCACGTTCGGGGTGAGCGCCGAGCTCGCGGCCGGTCTGCAGGCCCTGGGCGGCCAGCCCGTCCTGCTGATCGACGACCGCGTCGACAGTCGTTGGTCCATCACGGTTGCCGCGCGCGAGCTGCGCCGGCACGGCGCCGGATCGGTCCTGCCGCTGGCGCTCGCAGTGGTTGCCTGAACACACGGCGGCGGCCGGTGACCAACAGGTGAACGCTTGCCGAAGGGTCAGCGAGAAGGCCTGATCTGGCTTGGATCCCCTGGTTTCGTCCTGCAACCTTCTCTTGGCAAACAGCCATGAGCTCTCGGACAGGACGAATCAGGATGGGGTCGATCGACTCTCGCAGTGGGTTGCTCGCGGCGGCGATCGCGGCGATGCTCGGACTGACGGCGTGTGGCGGAGCCGACGAGAAGGGCCCGACTGCGTCGTCCGTGGTACGAGTCTCCGCCGGTGTGGATGACTGCGGAGACGGCTGGACCTCGGCCCGCGGCGGCCGCCAGACGTTCGAGCTCCACAACACGACCGTTGCCGGTGAGGAGGTCCATCTCGAGAACGCGTCGTCGGGTGCGATCTACCTCGACGTCGAGAGCCTCGGAGCCGCTGCCCGCCAGTCGGCGACGGTGAACCTCGGCAACGGCACGTACCGATTCGTGTGCCTGCCCGCCGACGGAGAGCCGGCCGTCGGCCCGAAGGTCACAATCTCGGGCGCGGCGCACGTCGCCGGGGTGACGCCGGGGCTGAAGCCGGTGACCCGCAACGAGCTGTTGCCAGCCCTCAAGAGCTATGAGGCATGGGTGCGGGGCCGGTTGCCGGTGCTCCAGGCGCAGGTCGAACGCCTCAGCTCGGACATCGCCGTCGGTGACCTCGGCACGGCGAGGATGGACTGGCTGACGGCACACCTGACCTACGAGACGCTCGGGGCGGCCTATGGCGCGTTCGGCGACCTCGACACCGCGATCAACGGGCTGCCGGCACCGGGCCAGGCCGCTGCCCGGGACCGCCACCTCGAGGGCTTTCATCGCATCGAGTCGATGCTCTACGGCGGCGCGTCCGCGGGCGACATGGCCCCTCATGCCAACCGGTTGGTGCGCTCGGTGGCGGACCTGCGCGCGGCATTCACGAACGGCCGGGTCGATCCGGTCGACATCGGTCTGCGGGCGCACGAGATCCTCGAGAACGCCCTGGAGCTCGAGCTCACCGGGCGCACGGATGCGGGCAGCCACACCGCGCTGGCCACGGTCGACGCGAACCTCACGGGTACACGCGAGGCTCTCGCGCCGCTTCGACCGATCCTGACCTCGCGCTACCCGGACCTGGCGGCGACCGAGCACGCCATCGACGCGACCCAGCGGCTCGTCCGTACGTTCCGCCACTCCGGCGGGACCTGGACGCCACTCAGATCCCTGACACGTTCGCAGCGGACGCGCGTCAACGCCCGGATCGACGCCACGCTCGAGCTGCTGGCACCCGTCGCGGCGATCTGCGACCCGAGGAGGACCGCATGAGGCGCGACACCGCAGCACCCGGCCTGAGCCGTCGCAACCTGTTGGGCGGCGCAGCGGCCGGTGCCGTCGCCGTCGCCGCCGGATCGACGCTGCTGCCTCGATCGGCGAGCGCGACCGACGCTCCACCATCGCAGGCGTACGCCTTCGAGGGCACGCATCAACAGGGCATCCTCACCCCGTCACAGGCGCAGGCGATCTATGTCGCGCTGGACGTCACGGCTGGCTCGAAGAAGGAGCTTGCCGGGCTGTTCCGCCAGATCACGTCGACCGCCCGGGCGTTGACGAGCGGTGGGACGCCGCCGGACGCCGGCCTCGGTGCGCCGCCGGCGGACTCCGGAGTGCTGGGACCGGTGGTCCCGACCGACGGACTGACGATCACGACGTCCGTCGGTGCGTCGCTGTTCGACGACCGGTTCGGGCTGGCCGCCGGCAAGCCGGCCCGGCTCCGTCAGATGGAGGACTTCCCCAACGACAACCTCGACCGCGCGATGTGCGACGGGGACCTGCTGCTGCAGATCTGCGGTCACCACCAGGACACGACGCTGCACGCTCTCCGCGCGATCACCCGGGCGACGCGCGGTGCGATGCAGGTGCGTTGGCGCCGTGACGGCTTCCACTCGCCGCCACGCCCCGCCGGGTCCTCGCGCAACCTGATGGGTTTTCGCGACGGTACAGCCAACCCGTCGACCGGCGACAGGTCGCTCATGGCTGAGCTTGTCTGGACGCGAGCAGGTGGCGACGAGCCGGCGTGGGTCGACGGCGGCAGCTATCACGTGGTCCGCCAGATCCGGATGCTGGTCGAGTTCTGGGACCGCATCTCGATCCGCGAGCAGGAGAACATCTTCGGCCGCCGACGCGACAGCGGCGCGCCGCTGACCGGGTCCGAGGAAATGGACGTGCCGGACTACGCCGCCGATCCGTCGGGTGAGGTGATCCAGATGGATGCGCACATCCGGCTGGCCAACCCGCGCACGCCAGACGCCGAGAAGCAGCAGATCCTGCGCCGCGGCTACAACTACGACGCCGGCACGGATGCCAACGGCAACCTCGACATGGGCCTGATCTTCACGTGCTTCAACGCCGACCTGGAGCGCCAGTTCGTGGCGATCCAGAAGCGTCTCGCCGACGAGCCACTCGTCGACTACATCTCGCCGGTCGGGGGTGGCTACTTCTTCGCCCTCCCGGGCGTACGAGATCACCAGGACTGGCTGGGCCGACGCCTGCTCACCTGAGCCGTCGGTCCAGTCACCGGCAACACCCACCCCCGAGAAGATGAGGAAACGAAACATGGTGACAAGGACCAAGCGTCTGCGCCAGGGTGCGATGGCACTCATGGCCGCAGCCGGTCTCGTGGCCGGCGGCATGCAGCTGTCCGCTGCGAGCGCCCATCCGCGTGCGACGCACCAGAGCGGGCGCGCGGCCCGTACGAGGACCCCCATCAAGCACCTGGTGGTCCTGTTCGACGAGAACGTCTCGTACGACCACTACTTCGGCACCTACCCCAAGGCCGCGAACACCGACGGCACGACGTTCCACGCCGCAAGCCACACGCCGAAGAACAAGAACCTCGTGACCTCCGGCGCGCTGACCAACAACCCCAACGCGTACGCGCCCACCCGGCTGACCCACGCGCAGAACGCGACGTGCAGCCAGAACCACAACTACACGCCTGAGCAGAAGGCCGTGAACGGCGGTGCGATGGACAAGTTCGTGGAGTCCACCAGCGTCGACACCTGCACGGGCCTCTACGGCAGCCCCGGCCTGGCGATGGACTACTTCGACGGCAACACCGTCACCGGCCTCTGGAACTACGCGCAGAACTACGCCATGAGCGACAACATGTGGGACTCCACGTTCGGCCCGTCGACTCCCGGCGCGCTCAACCTGGTCTCCGGGCAGACGCACGGCGGAACGGCGTACGACCCCAAGACGGGTGCGCCGCTGACCGGCTCGACGGCGGTCGCCGGCGCCAACGCCAGCGGTGTCGGCACGGTCATCGCCGACCCGGACCCGGCCTACGACGACTGCTCGAACAACGACCACACGTCGACCTCGGCCGTCGTCGGCATGTCGGGCAAGAACGTGGGGGACCGACTCAACGAGAAGAACATCTCGTGGGGCTGGTTCCAGGGCGGATTCACGCCGTCGACCGCCTGGGACGGCGTCAAGGGTGACTACGCGAAGTGCGAGTCGACCACGACCAACACGATCGGGCAGAACGTACGCGACTACTCGCCGCACCACTCGCCGTTCGAGTACTACAAGTCGACGTCCAACCCGCACCACCTCGCGCCGAAGTCGCTTGCCGAGGTCGGCCACGACGGCCGGGCCAACCACAACTACGACCTCAGCTACTTCGAGAAGGCCGTCAAGGCCAACTCGCTGCCGGCGGTCTCGTTCGTCAAGGCGCCGCAGGCCCACGACGGACACGCCGTCCTACTCGAGCCCGCTCGACGAGCAGAAGTTCCTGACGCGCGAGATCAACGCGATCGAGTCGTCGAAGTCGTGGTCGAGCACCGCGATCGTCGTGACGTACGACGACTCGGACGGCTGGTACGACCACGTCGCGCCGAAGATCCTCAACGGATCGGCCGACCCCGCGACGGACCAGGCGGTGTGCACCACCGCTGCGGCCAAGCCGGCGAGCGCGCCGGCCGGCGGCTACGCGGACCGGTGTGGACCGAGCCAGCGGCTGCCGTTCCTCGTGATCTCGCCCTACGCAAAGCGCAACGCGGTCTCGCACACGCAGCTCGAGCAGCCATCGGTGCTGAAGTTCATCGAGCAGAACTGGGGGGTCAAGGCCATCGGCGACCACTCGTTCGACGCCCGGGCCAACAACTTCACCTCCATGTTCGACTTCCGGCACCCTCAGCAGCACACCGTGTTGCTGCGGTCTGACGGTTCGGTGAAGGCCACGCACCACGTCAAGGTCAAGGCGGGCTGACTCTGGGGGACGTCATCCCGGGTGGCCGGCAGGCTCGCCCGGGATGACGTCCTGTGCTCGCTAGAGTGCGGTCATGCCCACACTGCGTGACGTCGTCGGCGTCCTTGACGGCCTCTACGACCCGCGTTGGGCCGACAGCTGGGACGCGGTCGGCACCGTCGTGGGTGACCCGGACGCTCCGGTCGCCAAGGTGCTGTTCGCGGTGGACCCGGTCCTGGCAGTCGTCGACGAGGCCGTCGCGTGGGGCGCCGATCTCGTGGTCGCCCACCACCCGTTGTGGCTCAAGGGCGTCACCAGCGTTGCCGCGACCTCGCCCAAGGGCCGGGTCGTCCACACGTTGATCAGCAACGGCATCGCACTGCACACCTGCCACACGAACGCCGACAGTCCGCCGCTCGGGGTGTCGGAATCGATGGCGCTGGCGCTCGGACTGGCCGACGTACGTCCGCTGGAGGCCGATCCCGCCGACCCGACCGACACGTGGGTCGTCTTCGTCCCGGAAGGTGACGCCGACCGGGTGGCCAGCGCGATGCACGGGGCGGGCGCCGGCGCGATGGGCGACTACGACTCGACCCAGTTCCAGTCGACCGGCACCGGGTCGTTCCGTCCGCTCGAAGGCGCGGATCCGGCCATCGGGGAGGTCGGCACGGTCGAGCGTGTGGCCGAGGTCCGGATCGAGATGATGGCGGACCGCCGCCGATCGCGAAGCCGTACGCACCGCACTGCTGGCCGCGCATCCGTACGAAGAGGTCGCCTACGACGTGCTGGAGCCGGCCGCCAAGGCCACCGACCGGGGCAGCGGCCGCATCGGCACGCTGCCGGCCGAGATGACTCTCGCGGCGTTCGCAGCCCAGGTCGCCGACGCGCCTGCCGACGCATCACAGCGCTACGCGCGTCGCCGGCGACCCAGACGCGGCCGATCCGCACGGTCGCGCTCTGCGGAGGTTCTGGCGACTTCCTGCTCGGGCACGCGAACGCGAGCGGCGCAGACGTCTACGTGACCTCGGACCTGCGGCACCATCCGGTCAGCGAGCACCTCGAGACTCCGGGAGCCTGTGCCGTCATCGACGTGCCGCACTGGGCGGCGGAGTGGACCTGGCTGCCGGTCGCCTCGGCCGCGCTCTGGCGAGCGGCTGCCCGGCATCGAGGCCAAGGTCTCGACGATCGTGACCGATCCCTGGACCTCTCACGTGTCGTGAGGGCGGAGCCCTCGTGCGCGCCGTGACGCGGATCCGCCAGCCGGTACGGTAGCCCTTGTGAAAGCCGACCCCACCGCCCAGTCCGCCCTGCTCGATCTGCAGGCCCAGGACTCCGTCCTCGCGCAGCTCGCAGCACCGCAAGAACTCCCTCCCGGAGCACGCACAGATCGAGGACCTGCAGGCCAAGGCCAACGAGCTCGACGGAGCTCGCATCGAGGCCGACACCGAGGTGTCCGACCTCAGCCGAGCGCAGAAGAAGGCCGATGCCGAGGTCGAGCAGGTCAAGACGCGTCGCAGCCGCGACGAGGAGCGCCTCAACTCCGGTGCGATCAGCAACCCCAAGGACCTCGAGAGCCTCCAGCACGAGCTCGTCGCCCTCGAGCGACGCATCTCGACCCTCGAGGACGACGAGCTCGAGGTCATGGAGAAGCTCGAGGAGGCGCAGACCAAGCTGACCGCCCTCCAGGCCGACCTCAACGCCGTCAACGAGGACCTCGCGCAGGCGGTCGGCGCTCGCGACGCCGCGATCGTCGTGCTCGACGAGCAGGCCGCCGACGCGCAGGCCGACCGGGCCCAGGCAGCGCAGGGCGTGCCCGACGAGCTCATCGCGCTCTACGACAAGGTGCGCGCGCAGTACGGCGGCCTCGGCGCCGCGGCGCTGCGGGCCCGCCGGTGCGAGGGCTGCCGGCTCGAGCTCAACGGTGCCGACCTGCGCGAGATCGCTGCGGCACCGGAGGACGACGTCCTGCGCTGCCCCGAGTGCGGCCGCATCCTCGTACGTACGGCCGAGTCCGGGCTGTGACCGACCGCATCATCGTCGAGGCCGACGGCGGCTCGCGGGGCAACCCCGGGCCCTCGTCGTACGGTGCGCTGGTCCGCGACGCCGACACCGGCGAGGTCATCGCGCAGCGTGGCGAGACGATCGGCTTCGCGACCAACAACGTCGCCGAGTACTCCGGCCTGATCGCCGGGCCTCGAGATGGCCCGCGAGCACGCGCCCGACGCGACCGACGTCGAGGTGCGCATGGACTCCAAGCTGGTCATCGAGCAGATGGCCGGCCGGTGGAAGATCAAGCACGACAGCATGAAGCCGCTCGCCGCCGAGGCGCGGCGCCTCGTGCCGGCCGTTGGCGTCACCTGGACCTGGGTGCCGCGAGAGCAGAATGCCGCCGCCGACGCGCTGGCCAATGCGGCGCTCGACGACGAGGCAGCCGGTGGCTCGGGCAAGGTCGGTGGATCCGCGGGTCAGGCACCCGCGCCCGCGAAGCAGAGCGCGCAGCTCGGCTGGCGCGGTGGGGCGCTCGGCGAACCGACCACGATCATCCTGCTGCGCCACGGCGTCACGCCGTCGACCGAGCGCAAGCTGTTCTGCGGCAGCGGGGGAGCCGACCCAGGACTGACGCCCACGGGCGTCGAGCAGGCCCAGCGCGCCGCCGCCTGGCTCAAGCGGCTGGGTGGCGTCGACGCGATCGTCTCGTCGCCGATGCAGCGGACCCGGGAGACGGCCGCGGTCGTCGCCAACGAGCTGGGGCTCGACGTCGAGCTCGAGGCGGGCCTCGCCGAGGCGGCGTTCGGGGAGTGGGACGGCTTCACGTTCGCCGACATCATGGAGCGCTGGCCCAGCGAGCTGAACGACTGGCTCGGGTCGACCGCCGTGGCGCCGCCCGGTGGCGAGCCGTTCGACGAGGTCTACGAGCGGGTGTCGGCGGCCGCGCGACCGGATCCTCGAGACGTACGCCGGCAAGACGGTGGTCGCGGTGAGCCACGTGACGCCGATCAAGATGCTGGTGCGACGCGCTCTCGATGCGCCGATGCAGGTCATCTACAAGATCGAGCTGTCGCCGGCGTCGATCACGACGCTGCAGTGGTTCCCGGACGGCGCATCGTCGATGCGCAACTTCAACGTCGTCCCGGAGTAGCCCGACGTCTCGCGGGTCAGACCTCGGCGACGACGATGTCGAGGCGCTGGCCCTCGCGCTCGACGGTCCAGCCGAGATCGGCCAGCACGGCCTGGAGGTCGTCGAGCGTACGTGGATCGGCGCCCGACTCCAGCAGGCCCCGGACGATGCGTCCCTTCGTCGCCTTGTTGAAGTGGCTCACGACCTTGCGGACGCCTCGGTGCTCGTGGAGCACGCGCATCGTCGCGGTGCGGGGGGCGAGGTCTGCAGGTGGTTTGCCGAGGGCGGTGTACGTCCCGGAGCGCAGGTCGATCAGCAGCCCGTCGCCGACCAGCTCGTGCATCACGCGGGGGAGCGGCGTACGCCAGCGGCCAGCCACCGTGCCCAGCCGGGGCAGTGTGACGTTGCCCGACAACCGGTAGGCGGGGATCAGGTCGTCGGGCCGCAGCAGTCCGAACAACGCGCTGGCGATGGCGAGCGACTCGTCGGCGCGCGTGCGAGCGGTTGCGTCGAGGCTCGGCAGGTCGAGCTCGGAGAACAGCACGCCGGTGTAGATCGCGTCAGCACGCGCCGTGGGCTCCTCGGGCAGCACGGCGTTGATCGCGATCGCCTCGGCCTGCGTCGTGCCGAGGCCGAGCACGTCCATGGCTCGTCTGGGGTTGCCGTTGCACAGCTTGACGAGCGTGCGCAGGAGCTGGGCGCGCACAGGCGTGAGCCGGCCGAACGAGAGGGCTTCGAGGTCGAGCGGTGCCCCGCTCTCCGGTCGGGTCTTGCCTTCGGAGGGCGGGAGCAGGATCAGCACGGACCGACCCTAGCGGGACGCACCCTCACCAGATGAGGGACGTCCACGCCCACAGGACGACGGTGCACCCGACCACCAGCAGCGGGGTGGTGGCGAAGCCCAGCACGTGGAACTCGCGCACCGACGAGAGCGTACGACCGCCGGACTGCCGCCACAGCAGATTGGCCAGCGAGCCGATGATCGTCAGGTTGGCCCCGACGTTGACGCCGATCAGCAGCGCGAGGATCGCCACCGGGCCGACAGCGGTCGCAGCCGGCAGCAGCAGAAGGGTCGCCGGCAGGTTGTTGACGACGTTGGCCGCCACCATGGAGATCAACGCAATGGCAATCAGGGCGCCGAGCCCCGTGCCGCTGGGCATCACGTCACCGAACCAGTCGCCGAAGTCGGTGGTGCCCAGCCACGTCACGGCGAGGGCCCACACCAGCACGAACGCGGCCATGGGGATGTTGGCCGCCTCGAGGAGGTCCTTCCACGTGGTGTTGCGCCGGATCAGCGCGTACGCACCGAGCAGGATCGCGCCGGCGAGCGCGGGGATCCATGGCGTGGTGCCGCTCGCGAGGGCCAGCAGCACGGCCACGACGACGGCGACGGGAAACAGCGGGATGGCGTACGGCTCACCGCTCGGTGGTTGCGTACGTCTCGCGGAGCTCGGCCCGGAACCACCAGCGCAGCACGGCGTACTCAGCGGCGACCGCGACGACCCACACCGGAAGCATCGCCCAGGTGAACCCGACGAAGCTCAGCCCCGTGGCGCTGAACACCAGCAGGTTGGTCAGGTTGGAGACCGGCAGCAGGACCGATCCGGAGTTGGCGATCCGCACCGAGGCGTACGCATGGGAGCGATGCAGGCTGACGCCCGTGGCGGCGATCAGGATGGGTGTCAGCAGCACGACTGTCGCGTCGAGGCTGAGCACGGCGGTGACAGCTGCCGCGAGCCCGATGCTCCATGCGAGCAACCTCGTGCTGGAGCCGGCAGCCAGGCGCGACATGTGGCTGCCCAGCACGTCGAACAGTCCTTCGTCGGCGCACGCCTGCGCCAGCACCATGATCGAGACCAGGAACGCGATGGTTTCAGTCAGCGAGCCCAGGTCATGCGTCACGGCGTTGAGGCTAGCCGACGAGCAGCCACACCCCCACGGCGGCGAACAGCAGCGCCGAGACGAGGTGCACCGCCTTGATCGGCAGGACCTGCAGCAGTGCGCGGCCGACGAACACCGCCAGCACGATCGAGACCAGCATGCCGATCGTGCTGCCGATCCAGATCAGCACCCAGTGGTACTGCGTCGACAGGGTCATGGTCGCGAGCATCGTCTTGTCTCCGAGCTCGGAGAGCACGAACGCGACCCCGACGACGAAGACCGCAGCGCCACCGGTGGCCGGCGGCCTGGGCTCTTCGCCGGCGGTCAGGTGGCGCAGGGTCAGTGCGGCGAACACAAGGAACAGCACGCCACCTGCGATGCGTACGGCGTGCTCCGGCAGAGCGTCGCCGATCGCGTTGCCCACCAGCGCCGAGACGAGGTTGGTGAGGGTGCAGGCGATGCCGGCGCCGAGGATCACCGTCCGGGCGCGGTATCGGGTCGCGAACGTCATCGACATCAGCTGGCTCTTGTCGCCCAGCTCGGCGATGAACACCAACGCTGCACTCAGCAGCACCGCATACATGAAAGAAGCTCCTCGTCCACCTGGACGAAGAGCCGGGATGACAAGCCTTCGACCAGGCAATGTCATCGACAAATTCCGGTCGAAAGTCTCGTCCGCCACCTCGCGGTGGCCTGCTGCACCGGAATCCACAGTTTCGTGGAGTCAGTATGTCGACACAGCCGTTGGGGACTACTCCCTTTCGTGCCTCCAGCCTAGCGGACGGCGCCACGGCAGGTTCGTGGGAGGTAGTCTGGACGACGCGAATGAGTCGGCCGGGCGGCCGCGGCACCCTTCACCGGGTGCCGAGGAAAGTCCGGACTCCGCAGAGCGACGGTGGTGGCTAACGGCCACCCACGGCGACGTGCGGGACAGTGCCACAGAAATCAAACCGCCAACGGCCCCTCGGGGAACGGGTAAGGGTGAAACGGTGAGGTAAGAGCTCACCAGCGCTCCGGGTGACCGGGGCGGCTAGGTAAACCCCACCGGGAGCAAGACCAAGAGGACGCCACGTCGCTTCGGTGACGTGGGGTCTGCGCTGACGGGCTGCTCGTCCGATGTCAGCGGGTAGGTCGCACGAGGCGTCCAGCAATGGGCGTCCCAGATGGATGGTCGCCCGGGTCACTTCGGTGGCCCGACAGGATCCGGCTTACAGGCCGGCTCATTCGCACCCGGTGTCCTGAGGGCGCTGAAGGCCCTCAGCCGGCGTCGGCGAGGTGCAGGGAGTGCTGGATCGCGAGGGCGTCGAACTGCCACGTGATCTCGCGGACGATGTCGACGATGTCGGGGTCGTCGGTCTGGATCGTGACGACGAGGTGGCGGTTGTTGTTCCAGCCGGGGGCGTCGATCGTGATGTCCGGAATCGCGCCCAGGGCGGTCGACACGGTGGCGAATGCATCGTCACTGCTCATCTGCATGTTGAGCACCACTCGATGCATGGTTGACCTCCTCGTCTGAGTCCCCACATCTAAAACGACCGCGGGGGCCGGAAGTTAGGCCTGGCCGCCATCACGTGCCCCGTAGGCTGGCAACGGCGGCTGGCCGTACGGCTGAGGGGCCCGCCGACTGATCCAGACGTCCATGACTTTCGAGGAGTTCTCCTTCATGAGCACCGTGCCCACCATCGCCCTCAACAACGGAGTCTCGATTCCCCAGCTCGGTTTCGGGGTCTATCAGGTCCCGCCCGAGGACACCAAGGCAGCGACGCTGACGGCCCTCGAGGTCGGCTACCGGCACATCGACACCGCGGAGATGTATGGCAACGAGCGGGGCGTCGGTGAGGCCCTGCGTGAGTCCGGTCTCGAGCGCTCCGAGGTGTTCGTCACGAGCAAGCTCAACAACGGCTTCCACGCTCACGACGACGCCATCGCGGCATTCGACGAGTCGCTCGAGGCGCTGGGCTTCGACCACCTCGACCTGTTCCTCATCCACTGGCCGCTGCCGGGCATCGACGTCGACTTCGTCGAGACGTGGCAGGCGCTGGAGGAGATCTATCGCAGCGGCCGGGCCACGTCGATCGGTGTCTCCAACTTCCAGGCCAACCACCTGCGTCGTCTGGTCCAGGAGACCGAGATCGTGCCGGCGGTCAACCAGATCGAGGTGCACCCCTATCTGACGAACGACGACGTGCGCGCGGTCAACAGTGAGCTCGGCATCGCGACCGAAGCCTGGTCACCGATCGCGCAGGGGCTCGTCCTGGACGATCCGGTCGTCACCGGCATCGCCAAGGACCACGAGCGCACCCCGGCGCAGGTCGTCCTCCGCTGGCACATCCAGCGCGGCGACATCGTCTTCCCCAAGTCCGTGACGCGCAGCCGGGTCGAGGAGAACTTCGAGCTGTTCGACTTCGAGCTCTCCACCTCCGACATGGGGCTCATCACGGCGCTCAACAAGGACGAGCGCACCGGGCCCGACCCCGACGAGTTCAACTGGATCCCCTGAGCGACACGATCGCCGACTGTCACAAACAGTTACACCCAGCGGCGCCGGAGGATACGCTTCGGGCCATGAGCGAACACCACCCGCCCGAGCCGTCATCGACCTACACGTACGCGGTGGGTGCCGGGCTCGGGATCCTGGTCGGCGGAGCGATCGGCCTGTTCGCCGGGGACAACCTGTTCCTGCCGGCGGCGCTCCTCGGTGCCGGCATCGGCATCGTCGTGGCCTTCCTGGTCAAGGCCTTCCTGCGCTGACCCGTCAGGGCAGGGTCAGGATCTCCGCGCCGTCGGCGGTGACCAGCAGGGTGTGCTCGAACTGGGCCGTGCGCGACTTGTCCTGTGTCGTCGCGGTCCAGCCGTCGTCCCACATGTCCCACTCGACCGACCCGAGCGTCAGCATGGGCTCGATCGTGAACGTCATGCCCTTCTCGATCACGGTGTCGTACGCGGGATCGTCGTAGTGCGGGATCACGAGACCGTCGTGGAATGCCGGTCCGACGCCGTGCCCGGTGAAGTCGCGGACGACGCCGTAGTCGAAGCGTTTGGCGTACGACTCGATGACCCGCCCGATCACGTTGATCTCGCGGCCCGGCTTGACGGCGCGGATGGCCCGCATCGTGGCCTCATGCGTACGCTCGACGAGCAGCCGTGACTCCTGGTCGACGTCGCCGACGAGATAGGTCTTGTTGGTGTCGCCGTGTACGCCGCCGATGAACGCCGTGATGTCGATGTTGACGATGTCGCCGTCCTCGAGCCGCCGGTCGTCGGGGATGCCGTGGCAGATGACCTCGTTGACGCTGCTGCACAGCGACTTGGGGTAGCCGCGGTAGCCCAGCGTCGACGGGTAGGCGCCGTTGGCGACGAGGAACTCGTGGCCGACGCGGTCGAGCTCGTCGGTCGTCACGCCCGGCGCGATCGCTGCTTCGACGGCGTCGAGCGCCTGTGCCGCGAGCCGGCCGGCGATCCGCATCGCGTCGATCGTCTCGGCGTCGCGCACGTAGGAGCCGCGGTAGGGCAGCGGCGCGATCTGTCCGACGTACTCCGGGCGCTCGATCGACGTCGGCACGGCACGTTCGGGGGACAGGCGGCCGGCAGTCAGGACAGTCACCCGCCGAGTCTAGAGACCGCACGCGAACACGGGTTGAGGCAGGATGGGGACATGAGCAGGGAGGCCACCACATGACCGAAGGCACGTTCTACTACTGCACCAAGCACAACACCGTCGAAGGCGAGGAAGGTTGTCGAGCGGCCGACCGCCTCGGGCCGTACGACACGGCGGAGGAGGCCGTCGCACGCCTACGAGATCGCCGCAGAGCGTACGAAGAACTGGGACAACGACCCCGACTGGAACGACGACCCCGAGCAGCCCAAGGAGTGAGTCGCCGCAGGCTTCAGCTCGAACGATCGGGTCCCTGGATCGCGGTCGTCGGGCTCTTCATGGTGCTGTGGTGCTCGGTGTCGACCGCCCTCTTCGCGCCGTGGTGGGGGGTCCTGATCGCGTTCGCGCTGCTCGTCCCGCAGGTGTGGCTCGTGGCGAGGTGGGCGCGCAGCCGTCCCACGCTCACGATCGCCGTGCCGGTCGTTGGCCTGGTGCTGTGGGTCGGCGTCGCCTGGTTCGGCGCCGTCGTGTGGGACTGGACCCCGTAGAACCCCGCTGGAATCTCAGCTCTCGAAGGAGTGCTCGGCAGCAGGGAAGGAGCCGTTGGCGACGTCGTCGGCGTACGCCTTGGCGGCGTCGAGCATGACGCCGTGCAGGTCGGCGTAGCGCTTGACGAACCGCGGCGCCTTGCCGGTGCGCAGGCCCATCATGTCCTGCCACACCAGCACCTGGGCGTCGCAGTCGATGCCGGCGCCGATGCCGATCGTGGGGATGCGCAGGGCCTTGGTCACCTCGGCGGCGACCGGCGCGGGCACCATCTCCATGACGATCGCGAACGCCCCGGCGTCCTCGAGCGCCTTGGCCTCGGCGATGAGCTGCTCGGCCGCCGTCGCCGCGGCCCTGCACGCGGTAGCCGCCGAGGTTGTGCTCGGCCTGCGGCGTGAAGCCGATGTGCGCCATGACCGGGATGCCGGCGTCGGTCAGCAGCTTGACCTGCGGCACCATCGGCAGGCCGCCCTCGAGCTTGACCGCGTGCGCGTTGGCCTCCTTCATGAACCGCACGGCCGTGTCGAAGGCCTGCTCGGGCGAGCGCTGGTAGGAGCCGAACGGCAGGTCGGCGACGACCAGCGCGCGGCTCGTCGAGCGGGTCACGGCGCGGACGAGCGGGATCAGCTCGTCGACCGTGACCGGCAGCGACGTCTCGTTGCCGAAGACGTTGTTGGAGGCCGAGTCGCCGACGAGCATGCACCGGGATGCCGGCCTCGTCGAACGTCGCGGCGGCGTACTGGTCGTACGCCGTGAGCATCGCCCACTTCTCGCCGCGCTCCTTCATCTGCTGCAGGTGGTGGGTGCGGATCTTGCGGGTGCGTCGCGCTGCGGTGCGCGGGTCCGGAGCCGTACGGCGCGGTCTCTTCAGGGGTGGCGTCAGCCATGGTGTTCTCCTGTCGTCTCGCAGCTCCTCGCGGAGTCCACGGATGTCTCCAGCGTGCCAGAAACTCGGCACGGGCATCGCGCGACTGTGACGGCTGACGTATGACAGGCTTCAGCTTCTCGCGCCACCGGTGCGTGATCGGCACGCGGCGGTCGCGGCCGAAGTTGCGGCGCGACACCTTGGGTCCCGGCGGGTACTGGCGACGCTTGTACTCGGCGCGGTCGACCAGCGTGATGACCCGCTCGACCAGCGCCGGGTCGAAGCCCTCGGCGATGACGTCGGCCGAGCCGAGGTCGCGCTCGACGTACGCGTCGAGCACGGCGTCGAGCAGGTCGTACGGCGGCAGGGAGTCGCGAGTCGAGCTGGCCGGGCCGCAGCTCCGCCGACGGCGGCTTGGTGATCGTGTCCTCGGGGATCGGCGGCGTCTCGCCGCGCTCGGCGGCGACCTGGTTGCGCCACCTCGCGAGCTCCCACACGAGCGTCTTGGGCACGTCCTTGATCGGGGCGTACGCGCCGACCGCGTCGCCGTAGATCGTCGAGTAGCCGGTCGCGAGCTCGGACTTGTTGCCGCACGCCAGCACGAGGTGGCCGTGCTGGTTGGACAGTCCCATCCAGATGACGGCGCGGATGCGGGCCTGCAGGTTCTCCTCGGCGAGACCGTCGAGGTGCAGGGCCTCCTGGTACGCGTCGAAGATCGGCGCGATCGGGACCGTGTCGAGCGACAGCCCCGTGCGCCGCGCCTGCTCGGCGGCGTCGGACTTGGAGTGCTCGCTCGACCAGGCGCTGGGGTTGGAGACGCCGAAGACGTTCTCCGGCGCCGAGGGCGTCCACGGCGATCGCCGCGACGAGAGTCGAGTCGATGCCGCCGGACATGCCGAACAGGACCGACTGGAAGCCGTTCTTGTGGACGTAGTCGCGCAGCCCCACGACGAGCGCTGTCCAGATCTCCTCGTGCCGCGGCATCCGCTCGGTGGGACCGTCGGGCCGCGGTTCGTACGCCGCGAACGGCTCGGAGCTGATGATCGTGCGCTTGATCGCGAGGCCACCGAAGCGCTCGTCGGCGTCCGGCATCGCCGGGGTCGCGGCCGGCAGGTCGAGGTCGACGACGAGCAGCTCGGGCTCGAACTGCCCCGACCGGCCGAGCACGGTGCCGGCGGCGTCGACGACGATCGAGTCGCCGTCGAAGACCAGCTCGTCCTGGCCGCCGACGAGGTTGACGTAGGCCAGCACGCACTCGCCCTCGCTGGCCCGGCGCGCGCACAGCGTCGAGGCGTACGTCGTCCTTGTCGGCCTCGTAGGGCGAGCCGTTGGGCACGACGAGCAGCGCGGCGTCGGCGGCCTTGGCGGCAGCCGACGGTCCGTCGCGCCACAGGTCCTCGCAGATCGCGAGCGCGACGTCGATGCCGCCGATCTGGACGATGTTGATCGTGTCGCCGGGCACGAAGTTGCGGATCTCGTCGCCGACGCCGTAGTTCCAGAGGTGGTGCTTGGCCTGCCGGGTCACGATCTCGCCGCCGTGCATGACCGCGACGGAGTTGGTGCGGCGCGTTCTTGGGGATGCCGAGCCTCTCGGTGACGTCCTGGGCCTGGTCGAGGAAGCCGACCATCGCGACGAGGTCGCCGCAGCCCTCGTCCTGCAGGCGTACGGCAAGGTCCTCGGCGGCCGCGCGGGATGCCCTGATCAGCGACGCCCGCATCGCGAGGTCCTCGATCGGGTAGCCCGTCAGCATCATCTCGGGGAACACGACGAGGTGGACGCCCTTGGCGACGGCCTGCTTGCAGTAGTCCACGACGAGGTCGGCGTTGGCGGCCAGATCGCCGACCGTGGCGTTGACCTGGGCAAGGGCGAGTCGCATCTGGGGCACGTGCCCCAGCGTATCGAGCGCGGCGACCCGCCACTTCGCCGCGGCGCTCAGGTTTGCGACACAAACTAGTTTGACAATCAGCCAGCACGAGCCTAGGTTTGCGACACCAACCAGTTTGGAGGACGAGATCGAGCGCAACGAGATCGAGACCGCGGTGGCGGAGAACGCGCAGTTCCGCGGCTTGTACGGCGTGGTCGGTGGCCTGCTGGCCATCCTCGCCGCGCTGCGCAACGCCGCCTGGGGACCGTTCGAGCACCAGCGGGCATTCTTCGTCGGGCGTGATCGTGCTCGGCGGGGCTGACCTGGCCGGTCCACAGCTTCTACACGACCCACTTCGGACGGGCCAAGCAGTCGGCGAGAACCGAGCGGCGCCAGATAGCCACGGCTCTCATCGGGATCCCCTTCGTCATCGTCGGATCGCTGTGGTTGTCGAGCCGGGCCTCCTGGTCGCTCAACCTGCCGGTCAACTCCACCGCCATCACGCTGGGACTCGTCTTCCTGCTGTCGTTCGCTGCCTCCGTCGGCATCCGTGCCCATCACGTCGCGATCTTCGGAGGGCTCGTGGTCCTCGGTGCGCTGCCGGTGTGGGAGCGAGCTGGCGAGAGCGGCAACACGGCCCTGTGGATCGCCGGCGTCGCGATGATCGTCAGCGGCATCCTGGACCACCGCCTCCTGTGCGCCGATTCGGACCTGCGATCGGCGACGGACAGCGAGGCCGAGCGTGCTGGACTCTGACGACGACTTCGTGCTCGACCGGCTGATCCACGAGCCGGGACGGCTGGCGATCCTGACCGTGCTCTCCTCGGTCGCGACGCCGACTTCGTCTTCCTCCAGCGCACCACGGGGCTGACGAAGGGCAACCTGTCGAGCCACCTGACCAAGCTCGAGGACGCCGGGTCTCGTGCACGTCGAGAAGCGGTTCGTGCGCAAGAAGCCCAACACCAACGTCGACGCTCACCCAGGACGGCCGCCGACGGGTCGCCAGGCACTGGGCGCAGCTGGAGCGCGCTGCAGGTCGCTGTCGAGCCGGAGACGGTGCCTGGCGGCTTCGCCGCGTATCGCTCAGCTCGCCTCGGCGCCGCTCGCAGAGCTCGCTCGGCCGCCACGTAACAAGCCTGTAACACGTCGTCGTCACACTGTGCGTATGGGAAAACAGGAAGACTTCGTGCTGCGCGCCCTCGAGGAGCGTGACGTCCGGTTCGTACGTCTGTGGTTCACCGATGTGCTGGGCTCGCTGAAGTCTGTCGCCATCGCACCGGCCGAGCTCGAAGGCGCCTTCGCCGAGGGCATCGGCTTCGACGGCTCCGCGATCGAGGGCTTCGCCCGCGTGCACGAGTCCGACATGCTCGCGATGCCCGACCCGTCGACGTTCCAGATCCTCCCGTGGCGCGGCGAGACGCCCGCGACGGCGCGTATGTTCTGCGACATCCTCATGCCCGACGGCACGCCGTCGTACGCCGATCCGCGCCACGTGCTCAAGCGCACGCTGCAGAAGGCGGCCGAGGCGGGATTCACGTTCTACACGCACCCCGAGATCGAGTTCTACCTGTTCAAGGGCAAGCCGGGCATCGGCGAGCAGCCCGTGCCGGTCGATGACAGCGGCTACTTCGACCACACCGCGCAGGGCGGTGGGCAGGACTTCCGCCGCGAGGTCATCACGATGCTCGAGAACATGGGCATCTCGGTGGAGTTCAGCCACCACGAGAACGGGCCCGGCCAGCAGGAGATCGACCTCCGGTATGCCGACGCGCTCTCGACGGCCGACAACATCATGACGTTCCGCACGGTCGTCCGCGAGGTCGCGCTGAGCCAGGACAAGTGGGCGTCCTTCATGCCCAAGCCGTTCACGGCGCACCCGGGCTCCGGCATGCACACGCACGTGTCGCTGTTCGAGGGCGACGAGAATGCCTTCTACGAGGCGGGCGCCGAGTACCAGCTGTCGCAGACCGGTCGCGCGTTCATCGCCGGCGTCCTCGAGCACACGCCCGAGATCACCGCGGTCACCAATCAGTGGGTCAACTCCTACAAGCGCCTGGCCGGCGGAGGAGAGGCGCCCAACTACGTCTGCTGGGGTCACAACAACCGCTCGGCCCTCATCCGCGTGCCGATGTACAAGCCGCACAAGGGCGGCTCGGCGCGCGTCGAGCACCGCGGCATCGACTCGGGCTGCAACCCCTACCTGGCGTTCGCGCTCGTGCTGGCTGCCGGCCTCAAGGGCATCGAGGGCTCGTACGAGCTGCCCGCCGAAGCCGAGGACAACGTCTGGGGTCTCAGCGAGAACGAGCGCAAGGCGATGGGTATCGCTCCGCTGCCGCGCAACCTCGACGAGGCGATCCGCACGATGGAGAGCAGCGAGCTCGTGGCCGAGACGCTGGGCGAGCACGTCTTCGACTTCTTCCTGCGCAACAAGCGGGCCGAGTGGCAGGACTACCGGTCCCAGGTCACGCAGTTCGAGCTCGACCGCCTCATGCCCATGGTCTGACGGTCAGACCCCCGCGACTGGCGCAGTATGGCCAGATCGGCGGGCGCCCAGCCAGCCACACTGCGCCAGTCGCGGGGCGAGTAGCCTCATCGAGTGGCAACTGACGCGCGTGAGCTCGCCCTGGCACTTGCCCGCAAGGGATTTCGCAACGGCGAAGGTGCCGTCGCGGACCTGACGAGGCTCGGAGGCGTGCCGGACGCCCTCATCGACCAGATCGCCGGCGTGGCGAGCCCCGACACGGCGCTCGCCTCGCTCAGCGCGATCGGCGAGCGGTTCGGTGCTGCCAAGCTGCTCGACCTGCTGGCATCCGACGCGGAGCTGCGTCAACGACTTCTGGTCGTGCTCGGCACGAGCGAGGCCCTCGGCGACTTCCTCGTCCGTCATCCCGAGCACCTCGTCGACCTCAGCGCGAGCGAGCTGTCGCCCACGCCGATCACCCTCGACGTACGCCGGCGGCAGATGGAGGAGGCGACGACGGCAGACGAGCTGCGCGTGGCGTACTTCCGCAAGCTGCTGCACATCGCGGCGCGCGACCTGACCGCCCTGACCTCGTTCGAGGAGTCCTCGGCGGAGCTGGCCGACCTCGCGGTGGCCACGCTCGGCGCCGCGCTCAAGATCGCCGCTGCGGCCGACGAGGGATCCGAGCTGTGCCGGCTCACGATCATGGCGATGGGCAAGACCGGCGGTCGCGAGCTCAACTACCTGAGCGACGTCGACGTCATCTTCATCCACGAGCCGGCCGAGGGTGCCGACGACGGCGCGGCGATCGGCGCAGCGACCCGCCTCGCCGCCGCCGTCATGAAGCTGTGCCGCGAGCACACCGGCGAGGGCACGATCTGGGAGGTCGACGCCAACCTCCGCCCCGAAGGCAGCTCCGGCCCGCTCGTGCGCTCGCTGTCGAGCCATGTCGCGTACTACGAGCGATGGGCCACGACCTGGGAGTTCCAGGCACTGCTCAAGGCCCGGTATGCCGCGGGCGACGAGGAGCTCGCGCAGAGCTATCTCGACGCCCTCTCGCCGATGATCTGGATGGCCAGCACCCGCGAGAACTTCGTGACGGACGTACGCGCGATGCGTCGACGCGTCATCGAGAACATCCCGCCGAACCACCGCGACCGGCAGCTCAAGCTCGGCGCCGGTGGCCTGCGTGACGTGGAGTTCGCGGTGCAGCTGCTGCAGCTCGTGCACGGCCGCGCCGACGTGTCGCTGCGCAGCCCCACCACGGTGCATGCGTTGAACGCGCTGATCGAGGGCGGCTATGTCGGCCGCCGCGACGGTGCCGCGATGGAGGAGGCGTACGAGTTCCTCCGCACGCTGGAGCACCGCATCCAGCTGTTCAAGCTGCGGCGCAGCCACATCGTGCCGGACGATCCAGAAGACCTGCGGCGCATCGGCCGCAGCATGGGGTTCCGGCAGAACCCGGCAGAGAACCTCACGCGCGAGTGGCAGGCGCACCGCCGCATCGTGCGGCGGCTGCACGAGAAGCTCTTCTACCAACCGCTGCTCGAGGCGGTCGCGTCGCTCCCAACGGCACGGTATGCGGCTCACGCCGTTGGCCGCAGAGCAGCGCCTCACGGCACTGGGCTTCGCCGACCCCAAGGGTGCACTCGCGCACATCCAGGCATTGACGTCCGGAGTGTCCCGGCGTGCGGCGATCCAGAAGTCCCTCCTGCCGGCGATGCTCGCCTGGTTCGCCGAGTCGCCCGACCCCGACGCGGGCCTGCTGGCGTTCCGCAAGATCTCCGAGGGCCTCGGCGAGACGCATTGGTATCTCCGCAAGCTCCGCGACGAAGGCGAAGGTGCCGAGCAGCTCGCCCACGTGCTGTCGTCGAGCCGCTACGTCACCGACCTGATCCTGCGGGCGCCCGACTCCGTGGCGCTGCTCGGCGACGATGCCGAGCTGCGTCCGCTCGAGCGGGCTCGGCTCCGCACCGAGGTCGAGCTCGCCACCAGCCGGCACAAGAACCCGCAGGACGCGATCCGCGCCGTACGCCGGGTGCGCCGCCGCGAGCTGTCCCGCATCGGCATCGCCGACGTGCTCGGCCGCCTCGACATCCTCGAGGTCGGCGAGGCTCTCACCGATGTGTCGACCGCGACCCTCGACGGTGCGCTCAACGCTGCGACGTCAGCGGTCGAGGCGGAGCGCGGGACGATGCCGACCCGCATGTCGATCGTGCTGATGGGTCGCCTCGGTGGTGGCGAGGCCGGCTACGGGTCGGACGCCGACGTGATGTTCGTGCACGACCCGGTCGAGGGCGCGGACGAGACCGAGGCTGCTGAGGCGGCGATGGCCGTGGCGCAGGGGCTCCGCAAGATGCTCGCCGCTCCGGGGGACGACCCTCCGCTCGACGTCGATGCCGAGCTGCGGCCGGAGGGCAAGAACGGCCCCCTCGTGCGTACGTTCGCGGCCTACAAGGCGTACTACGAGAAGTGGTCCGCGGTGTGGGAGGCCCAGGCCCTCCTGCGCGCGAGCGCGACGGTCGGCGACGCCGGCCTCAACGAGCGGTTCACGGCTCTGATCGACCCGTTGCGCTGGCCCGAAGGCGGTGCGACCGTGGCAGAGATCCGTGAAGTGCGCCGCATCAAGGCCCGCGTCGACTCCGAGCGACTGCCTCGCGGCGCCAACCCCAACACCCACCTCAAGCTGGGTCGCGGCGGGCTCGCCGACGTCGAGTGGACCGTGCAGCTCCTGCAGATGCAGCACGCCCACGCGGTGCCCGAGATGCGGACGACCCGAACTCTCGACGCCCTGCACGCCGCGGCCAAGGCCGATCTGGTGAGTCACGACGACGCGCAGGCGCTCGAGGCCGCCTGGCGACTGGTCAGCCGCATCCGCAACGCCGTCGTCCTGATGCGCGGCAAGCCCGCCGAGTCGATGGTCGAGCAGGCCCACGAGCGAGCAGGAGTGGCGCACCTGCTGGGCTACGGCATGGACCAGAGCGAGCGCATGGTCGACGAGTATCTCCGCACGACCCGGCAGGCCCGCAAGGTCGTGGAGCGCATCTTCTACGAATGAGCGACGCTCAAGGCGTGATCGAGTTGACGTAGGTGTAGGCGGCGTCGAGCTGCTCGGACCAGGTCGCGTCGTCGGCGTCGTCCGGCACCAGCACCCATTCGCGCCGGGGCGTGCCACCCATGGCCATGCGGGCGGCCACGCCTGACTCCTCGAGGCCGTCGGCATGAGCCTCGGGCACCTTGATCAGCAGCCCGCCGGCGCGCGCCGCGACCGCGAAGACCTTGCCACGTATGCGCAGGCCGGTCGAGCCGAACATCGGGCCCCAGTCGACTCCGGGCATCGCGAGGAGCTCGATCGAGAGCTCCTCGAGCCGGGCGTGCGCTGCCGCTTGCCGCTCATTGGCTGCCATGACAGCAGCATGCCAGCGACAGCCGACAATCTGAGGATCAGGCGCTCTCGCGCAGCAGGTTCTCGCGCTCGTTGATGGTCAAGCCGCCCCAGACCCCGAACGGCTCGCGGACGGTGAGAGCGTGCTCGAGGCACTGCCGGACGACCGGGCACTCCGCGCACATGGCCTTGGCCACCGCTTCCCGGGCCCGACGGCGCGGACCGCGTTCGGCTTCGGGGGAGAAGAAGACCGACTCGTCGGCGCCGATGCACGCCGCGTCGTACTGCCACTCGTACGACTCCTGCAGCGGCTTGGGCAGTCGACCGATGCTGGCCATCGCTCAGCCCTCCGCGGGGCGCTGGATCGACAGCTGGAAGACGTCGAGATAGCCGGTGCGGAACCCCGCCTCGCAGTAGGCCAGGTAGAACTCCCACATCCGGCGGAACGTCTCGTCGAACCCCTGCGTCCTGATCGCGTCCCAGCTGGTGTTGAACGTGTCGCGCCACTGGTGCAGCGTGCGGGCGTAGTCCTGACCCAGCGATCGTCGGTTGGTCACCGCGAGCGAGGTGTGCTGGTGCAGCGTCTGGTCGATGGCTTCGAGCGAGGGGATGAGCCCTCCGGGGAAGATGTACTTCTGGATCCACCCGTAGGAGTTGCGGGTCGCGAGATAGCGGTGGTGCGCCATCGTGATCGCCTGGATCGCGACGTGGCCACCGGGTGCGAGCAGCTTGTCGATCGTGGCGAAGTAGGTCGGCCAGTACTCCTCGCCGACCGCCTCGATCATCTCGACGCTCACGATCGCGTCGTACTCGCCGGTGACCTCGCGATAGTCGACGAGCTGGAGGTCGACGTCGACACCGGCCTCGGCGAACCGTTGCTCGGCGAGGGCCGCCTGCTCGGACGACAGCGTGATCGTGGTGACCTTGGCGCCACGTTGTGCGGCACGGATCGCGAGGGCACCCCACCCGCTGCCGATCTCGAGCACCCGAGTGCCCGCCGTGACGTGTGCGTCGTCGAGGATCGCGTCGATCTTGCGCGTCTGCGCGGCCTCGAGGGTCTGCTCGGGGCTCTCGAACCAGGCGGAGGAGTAGGTCATCGACGGGTCGAGGAACTGCGCGAACAGATCGTTGGACAGGTCGTAGTGTGCCTCGATGTTCTTGCGTGAGCCCTTGACCGAGTTGCGCTGGTGGTGCGGCAGCTGCTTGTCGACGAACACGCGGAACTTCTGCAGCGGCACCGGCACAATCGTCGCCATCCGCGCGGCGAACGGCTCCAGCAGGTCGGCCAGGTCGGTGTCGTTGCCAGTCGTCCAGTCGCCGGCCATGTAGGCCTCGCCGAACCCGATCTTGGTCTCAGCTCCGAGCCGGGCGAAGAACGCCTTGGGCCGTACGACGCGCATCTCTGGAGCGCCGGCCCCGCCGGCACCCCACACGCGGCCATCCGCGAACCTCAGACGTACGGGCACCCGATTGACGGTGGGCTTGAGGATTGCCTTGGCCGCGCGGGCCTTGAGCGGAGTGCGTGGGGCGCGCGAGACACCGAGGGAATGGGCTGGTGGCCGGTCGGCAGAGATGCTCATGCCAGTGGTTCGTCGCTACTCGGCAGCCGGATTGGTGCCGTTGCCGTCCTGACCGGCCCGCTTGCTGGCCTCGGTGATCTCGAAGATCTCGGTGCCGAACGCGCCGATCTCTGTCGTGATCTTGCGCGCCGACTCGAAAAGGATCGCCACGACGTGCCCGGCACTGGCTATCGCCGCCTCGGTCGACTGCTGGAGTACGTCCTTGGCGATCTCACGCCGGCTCAGTGCCATCGGGTGTACCTCTCGGTCGCAGTCGACTACGAGGTCAATTGTGGCGCACGCGCCGCTTCCTCGCGATCGGTGGCTGCCGCTTCGCGCTTGGCACGACGCAGCGCCTTGGACTCGGGGCTGTTGCCGATCTTGTACGGGTCGTCCGGCTTGTGGCCGAGCTTGGCGAGCTGCCGGATGACACTGGCGACCTGCTTGGACAGGCGACCGGTGTTGTACTGCAGGCCGTACTTCTCGACCAGGAGCTTCACGTCCTCGGCGACCTCGGGGTAGCGACGAGCCGGGATGTCGGGGAACAGGTGGTGCTCGACCTGGTAGCTCAGGTTGCCGGTCAGCACGTGGAACGGCTTGTGCCCGGAGATGTTGGCCGAGCCGAGCAGCTGGCGCAGGTACCACTGGCCGCGGGTCTCGTTCTGCGCGTCCTCCTCGGCGAAGGTCTGCACCTCGGCGGGGAAGTGGCCGCAGAAGATGATGATGAACGACCACACATTGCGGATGACGTTGGCGACGATGTTGGCGACCAGGATGGCGACCGGGGCCCACCAGCCGACGAACGGCACGAGCGCGATGCCAAGGACCGGCCAGGCGATGTAGTCCTTGAAGACCTGCTTGCGGATCTTCTTGAGTGCGCGCTTCTTGCGGCCCTGGAAGTCCTCCTTGGTGATCTTGCCCTGGAGGTACTGGTCCAGCTCGACGCCGTGATACATGATGCCCCACTCGAAGATGAGCATCAGGATGAACGCGAGCGGCAGGTTGAAGCGGTGGCTGGCGTACCACGGCTGGTCCTCGTCGATGCGGAACATGTTGTAGCCGATGTCCCGGTCCATGCCGTGGATGTTGGTGTAGGTGTGGTGGATGTAGTTGTGGCCGTGCTTCCAGTCCTTGGCGGGGGCGATGTTGTCCCACTCGTAGCGGCTGGCGTCGACCATCGGGTCGTTCATCCAGTCGTACTGGCCGTGCATCACGTTGTGGCCGATCTCCATGTTGTCGAGGATCTTGGCCAGGCCGAGGAACAGGATGCCGGCGATGAACGCGGGCGGGAAGAACGGCATGAAGATGCCGATGCGGCCCAGCACCTCGCTGGCCTTCTGGGCCTTGATGACGCGACGGATGTAGTCGGCGTCCTTCTGGCCCAGGTCGTCGAGAACGCGCTGGCGCACGGTGTTGAGCTCCTCGCCGAACTCCTCAAGCTGCTCGTACGTCATCAGGTCGAGGCCGATCGTGGCCTTCTTGTCGCTGTGGGCATTGACCAGCGACAGGGGAGCGGCGTTGTGGTTGCTCGCGCTGTGCGGCTTGATGGGTGCGTTCTTGGTCATGGCGGTCTCTCCTAGAGTGCGACGTTGACGTCGCCGACGGGGACGTGCACGCAGATCTTGATGGTCTCGTCGGTGTTGGCGCTGATCTCGTTGCTGATGACATGGCGCACCGCGCCGTGGTTCTTCTTGACGACGCAGGTGTTGCAGACGCCCATGCGGCAGCCGAACTCGGGCTTGAGTCCCGCGGCCTCGGCCTGCTCCAGGATCGTGGCGCCGGAGTTGTCGGCCTCGATCTTGGCGTCGTCGAACGCGAGGGTCCCGGTGGCGTCCGCTGCGTCGAGATCGACGGACGGGACCTTGAAGTACTCGAGGCGGAGCTGGTCGGCGGCCCCGAGCTCGGTGTAGGTGTCGCGGACCGTGGCGATGAGCCCGGCAGGCCCGCACACGTACGTGAGGGTCTCGGTCGGGTCGATCCCGAGGTGCTTGAGGTGGTCGATGTGGAAGCGGCCCTTGAGCTCGACGCCGGGCTCGGGCTCGCGCGTGTAGATGCGCTGGACGGTCACGTTGGCTTGCTCAGCGAGCTCGTCCAGGTCCGACGTGAACATCTCGTCGTCGCGCGAACGCGCGTAGTGCAAGAACGTGACGTCACCCTGGTGGCCGGAGTCGCGCAGCGTGCGGATCATCGACATGACCGGCGTGATGCCGGAGCCGCCGCTGATCAGCAGCAGGTGGTCGGGCACGACGCGGGGGAGGACGAACTCGCCCTCGGCCTGCGACAGGTAGACGATCGTGCGGGGCTTGAGCTCGTTGTGCAGGAACTGCGAGACGTAGCCGTCGGGGTGGGCCTTGACCGAGACGCTGAAGGTGTTGCCCCGCTTGAAGCGGGAGGGTTTCGCCCTGGAGCTGGAGACCGAGAAGCAGCGGATGCGACGCGTGCCGTTGACCTCGACGCCGAACTGCACGTGCTGGCCGGGGGTGAAACCCTTCCAGGCGCCGTTGGGCCGCAGGATCACGGTGCTGGCGTCGCCCGTCTCCTGGATGACCTCGACGACTCGGGCGCGGACGTTCTCCGCTGCGAGCATCGGGTGGACCTGGTCGAGGTAGTGGTCAATCGTGTGGGGGGAGGTCAGAGAGGCGACCGGGCGCGAGCTGAGCGCCTTGCGGATGATGCCCATCTGTAACCTCCTCGAAATCAGTGAACATGCGTACACTCAAAGTGTGCATGACTCTCGGTCCACGCGCAACCGACGCGCCGCGTGACCTCGACCACCAGTGATACATGTGTGCACCGAAAGGGGTGACTAGGCTGTGAAGGTGTCCGAGTCCGCGCAGTCAGCCCCGCGCCAGGCCCAGAAGGAGCGGACCCGGCAGGCCATCCTCGCCTCGGCGCTGGAGCTGAGCCAGAAGCAGGGGTTCGCGCAGGTCAGCCTGCGTCAGGTGTCACGGCACGCGGGCGTGGTGCCGACGGCGTTCTATCGCCACTTCGAGTCGATGGACCAGCTCGGCCTGGCCCTGGTAGAGCAGTCGTTCTCGACGTTGCGCCGCATGATCCGTGACGCGCAGCGCGATCCGCAGGTGTTCGACAACATCATCGACGCCGCCGCGGACGTGCTCGTCGAGGCGGTCAAGCAGAGCAAGGCGCACTTCGCGTTCGTCGCCCGCGAGCGCGTCGGTGGCCCCGAGGTCGTACGCACGGCGATCCGCCACGAGCTCGACCTGTTCGTCAGCGAGCTCGCGGTCGTCCTGGCGCGCCTGCCAAACATCGAGAACTGGTCGACCGAGGACGTGCAGATGGTGTCGCGGCTGTTCGTTCGCAACATGGTCTCGAACGCCGAGGAGGTCGTGGAGATGCCGGACGGACGCCCCGACCTCGAGGAGCAGATCAAGGACGGCGCCCGAAGGCAGATGCGCCTCATCGTGGTCGGCTTCCGAGACTGGCGCAGCTGATAGCCGGACGCGCTCGTTCCTTGCGCTCACTCCCGTCGCTCGCTGGCGCTCGCACCGGGCGGGCTCGCTGGCGCTCGCACCGGGCGGGCCCGCCTATGGTCACCAGTCAGCTGGCGTGGGCGACCTGCTGGCGGCCGTACTCGTCCTGCGCGTACGTCGCGAGGTTGTCCAGCGCCTTGGCGAAGACGTCGTCGCCGATCGAGTCCTCGAGCTCCTGCAGGACCTCGGGCTCGGCGGTGAAGTCGGCCTGCCACGTGACGTACGAGCAGGAGTGGCCGGCGTCCTCGACGAGGATCGTCGCGCGGTGGTTCGCGATCGGGAACGGCGGATCGGGGATGTGGTACGACAGCGTCATCGCTTCGTCGTCGCGCGACACGATCGTCACCACGACGTCGGCCGGCGCCTCGGGCCCGTTGGCATAGATGCGGAGCGTGGGGTGCCATTGGCCGAAGTCACCGGCCAGCTGCCACACGTGGGGGGCGGGGGCGGCGACAAACGTACGGCGGGTGATGCGGTGCATGGGCTTCCTTCGGCGCGGCAAAGACGTGTCCACCCATTGTCACGTGTTGCAGGGGCTCTGCGGTGCCCGAGAGGTGAGGGATTGCTCACGCGCTCAGGCGAGGCCGAGGTCGCCGGCGAGACGCAGGGTCGTCTGCTCGAAGTAGTTCTCGTAGTCGCTCACCGAGCCCTTGAGGTGGCCGAAGAGCTCGAAGGAGAGCGTGCCGAAGATCGTCGACCAGGCCATGAGCGTACGCATCACGAGCTCGGGCAGTGCCTCACGCCTGATCTCGCTGCGCTCGGCGATGAACGCCATGGCGTCGGCGACGACGGCGGACGGATCGGCAGCGCTCGCCGGGGGAGGGGCCGACTCTGAGGCATTGCCTGACGCGTGGGCCCCGGCGATGATCTCGACGAGACGGACGATGACGCGGGTCGCCGGCATGACGGTGTCCTGTGGCGCGGCGTAGCCGGGAACGGGGGAGCCGTAGATCAGCGCATAGTCGTGCGGGTGGGCGACTGACCACTCACGGGTGGCCTTGCAGGTGGCCAGCCAGCGGGCCAGGTGGTCCGTGCGGTCCTCGACCGCTTCGTCCGCTGCCTCGGCTGCGGCGCCGAGCTCGTCGTACGCGGCGATGATCAACGCGGTCAGCAGGTCGTCGCGGCTGGCGAAGTAGCGATAGACCGCGGACGAGACCATGCCGACGTCGCGGGCCACGGCGCGCAGCGACAGCTCGCTGGGACCGGTCCGGTGCAGCTGGGCACGCCCGGCCGCCAGGATCTCGGCTGTGATCTCCTGGCGGGCCCTGTCGCGGGCGGTTCTGGCGACTGTCATGGGTCCACTGTGGACCAATATGAGAGCAGGCGCAACAAACGAGAGCATTGCTCTTGCATCGAGGGCGGGCCTGTGCCATGCTCAAAACCGAGAGCGGTGCTCTCCATCATCTGAAAGGCAACATCATGACTGATCGTCACCTCATCGTCGGAGCCGGACCGGTCGGCCGCCACGTGGCTCAGCTGCTCGCAGCGCGTGGGTCGGAGGTGACCGTGGCCACGAGGTCCGGCACCGACACCGGCATCGACGGCGTGACCCATCTGAAGCTCGACGCCTCGGACGCCGAGGCCCTGAGCGCTGCGGCAGAGGGGGTCTCGGTGATCTACAACTGCGCGAACCCCGCCGACTACACGATGTGGGAGAAGTTCTGGCCGCCGCTCGCTGCCGCCTTCCTGGTCGCCGCCGAACGTTCGGGCGCCGTGTACGCGATCACCGGCAACCTCTACCCGTACGGGCCGATCGACAGGCCGATGACCGAGGACATGCCCGACGCGGCGACCGATCACAAGGCCCGGCTCCGCGCGACGATGTGGGCCGGGGCCAAGGCGCTGCACGATGTCGGTCGCATCCGCGTGGTGGAGGTGCGCGGTTCGGACTACGTCGGCACGGGCGTCGGCGGCAACGGCCACATCACCCGCCAGGTGCCGGGTGCCCTCAAGGGCAAGCGTGCCTGGGTCCTCAACCGGAAAGACGTGCCGCACACGTTCACCGATGTGCTCGACACCGCGCGACTGCTGATCGCCGCGGCCGAGGACGAGTCGGCGCTGGGCCGCACCTGGCACGTGCCGAGCAATCCGCCGCGCACGCAGGAGCAGGCGATCAACGACGTGCTCCGCAGTGTCGGCAAGCGCGCGGTCAAGGTCAGTGCCGTCCCCATGCCGGTGTTCTCCGCGATGGCGAAGGTCGTGCCGCTCATGCGGGAGCTGCGCCAGCTGTCGTACCAATGGACCGCGCCCTACGTCCTGGACGACAGCGCAGCCCGCGAGCACTTCGGCATGGAGCCGACGCCGTGGGACGAGGTCTGCCGCCGCAGCGCGGTGGTATGAGAGTCAGTCGTCGAGGACGGCGCCCATCAGCGAGAGCATCTCGCAGGCAGGGTCCCAGCCCAGCGACTCGTAGAGCAGCCGGCCCTGGGCCGAAGCAGCCAGGATCCCGCGGCGTGCACCAGACTCCATGGCGTACGCCGTGAGGATCGCCATGACATGCCGGCCGAGGCCACGCCGCTGGAAGGCGGGCGTGGTCTCGACGGCGTCGAAGGTCGCCTCCTCGCCGAGGATGCCGATCGTGCCCTCGGCGGCAACCCGGTCGCCGGACTCCACGACGTACCGTGCGCGATGCTCGTCGATGTCCCACCGCATCGAGAAGCGCGGCTCGAGCGCAGGTGCATCGATCGGAGTGAAGGTCGTGACCATCAGCGTCTCGTCATCACGGTCGACGCGTACGCCGGTTGGTAGCGGCACAGCGGAGTAGGGGCTGACGTCGTCGCCGATCACGGTGAGCATCGCTCGGGCATCGCCGTCGATGTGCTCGAAGAGCGCGGCGAAGGCCTCCGGACCCGGATCGATGCAGATCAGCTCGGACTCGCGGGTGCGCGAACGCACGTGCACGAGCGGCCACCCGTCGACGGTCGATGTCTCGAGCGCGCGGGCGTGCACCCATGTCGTGATCCAACGTTCGACGAGCTGGTGTTCGGTGTTGACCGCCATGCAGCAATTCAAGCAGGCCGATCATGTCGTCGTGAGCGCCCCGGAGCGCCTGTCCGCGGCGGCGTGGGTGCGCCATGATGGGGAGCACCGCGAGAGTGAGGAGCCGTGATGGCGACGAATGCGGAGTGGGTCGAGCTCAGGGTGCACGGGGTCAGCGGCACGCCGCCCGAATCGTTGCTGGCGCATCCCCACGTCGCGCAGACCGACGGCGGCGGAGCGAGCCGCTTCTTCAGTGCTGTGGACTCCGACGGCGTGATCCTCCCCGGCAAGGACGGGCAGGCGCTCGAGGCCTATCACTGGGGGCACTACACGTCGGGCACGTCGTGGCAGGCACTGTGGCTGCTGCTCGTCCCGTTCGGCCTGATCAATGCCGCTCAGTTCATGGTGCCGGCGCCGGCCAGCCGGCCCAAGCGATCCGTCAACGCGCAGGCGGCTGCCAGTGCGCTGTTGCGCCTGCTCGCGCTGCTGCTGACCTTGCTGCTGGTGTTCGCGGTGGGCCTGACCCTGATGGACCTCGTGGCGTGGCGATGGGCGCCCACCTCGCGACAGCTGGCGTCGTGGAACCCGTCGGCGGTGCTGATGCTCGCCACCCTGCTCACGGCGGCTGTCGTCGTCGGGCTGTGGCTGCTGGGCCGGATCACCGCGACATCGGCGCCCAACATCACGGGCGGTATGACTCCCGAAGAGGCTCGGGCCCGCGCCGAGAAGCGGGGCACGCCGCTGGCCGATCCGTACTTCTACCAGGGCACGTCGGACTCACCGATCCTCAGCCGACTGCACCTCGCCGCCGCGTTGCTGCTCGTCGCGGCGATGGCGCGGTGGGTGCGCGAGCCCCAGAGTGACGGTGTCACGGTCTGGGCCTCCCTGGTGCTCCTATTGGCGGTCGTCGTCGTGGTGGTGCTGCTGGGTGACCCGGAGTCACTTGCCGTCGCGGACCTCGATGAGAAGGGCCTGCGTATGCGCGCCACGTGGCATGCTGCCGTCGCGCGCGTGTCGTGGATCGCCGTCGCGGCCGGGGTCGTCATGATCGGCCGAGCGATGGCCCAGATGCCAGGGTTCACGCCTCCCAAGGACCCCGGGCTGCGGGTGCCGATTGAGGGGTATGAGCTGATCTCGGTCATCCTGCTGCTCGCCGGGGTCGTCGGGGTGTGCGCCCTGGTGCTGGTCAACTGGCGCATCGTCGCCACGACGCCGTCGACGACACCCGCCGCAGACGACCCGGCCTGGTACTTCCGCCCGTACGCCCGAGGGTGGGCAGCCAGCGTCGTCGCGGCCCTCGCGGTGTTCGTCGGCGTGGGCCTCTCGGCATCCGTGCCCACGGCCGTCTCGTCTGTCCTCCACCTGTCGCGGAGCAAGGTCGGTGTCACCCCGATGCTCGACCGCGTCTCGTACGCGTGGGGGTTGACGTTCTTCGTCGTCCTGGGGATCGGCCTGTGGCTGCTCGCTGACTTCGTCGCCCGCAGGGCCAAGCTTGCAGCGCGCGCTCGCGCGATGTTCATGGGCGCTGCGCCCGTCGATGCGGGGGAGTACGCCGTGCCGCCCTGGCGTCCTGACGCCGGCTCGGCTGTCCTGGCGATGTGGATCGCCAGGCTCAAGAACCACATCCCGTCGATCGCGTTGACGTTCGTCGGCACCGGCGTCGCGATGTCACTGGCCATCGTCTATGAGATCCATCCTGCCTGGGACGACCCACGTGACTGGCGCCCGCAGCGGGCCTGGGGCTGGTTCGACCAGCTGTCGGCGGGCCGCGAGCGAGTTTCGATCTCGCCGAGCGTGAGCTCGTTCAGCAATGTCACGATGGTCGGCGGAGCCTGGATGCTGCTGGGTCTCGCAGCGCTCATCGTGTTCCTGGCGCGCCGCGGGTTCAAGACCGACACCTCGCGCCGTGGCGTCAATGTCGTGTGGGACGTCATCTCCTTCTGGCCGCACGCTGTCCACCCGTTCGTGCCCAAGCCCTACTCCCAGCACACCGTCATGCACCTCCGCAAGCGCATCAAGCAGCACCTCGCGACCCATCCTGTCTCCGGCCGCGACGTGATCGTCAGCGCCCACAGCCAGGGCAGCCTCATCGCGTTCGCCTCGCTGCACCTGCTGAGCGACGAGCAGCGGGCGCGAGTCGGGCTGTTGACGTACGGCTCGCAGCTGCGCCAGATCTTCCCACGCGCCTTCCCGGCATACGTCAACTACGATTCCGTCTCTCGGCTCCACCTCGACCTGCACGGTGGGTGGATCAACCTCTACCGCGAGACCGATCCGCTCGCCGGTCCCGTCCTGTCCTGGAACCACCTGGGGGAGGGGGCCGACCTCGCCACGTCCGGTCGGTTCGTCGCCGGCACGGCGGTGGAGGACGTCGACGAGTATGTCGGGGGCTCTGGCGTCCGCCGCAGTGGCGACGACTGGCGTCTGCTCGACCCTGCGCCGGTCACCACGGATGATCAGTACGGCCCGTCGACCCGGCTGTTCGGGCACAGCGACTACTTCCTCGACCCGGCCTACCGCGTGGCGCTGCGCAAGCTGCGGGGGCTGTAGCTATCGCTTCGGGGTCTCGTAGCCCTTGGCCGGTACGAGCTGGTCGGCCTTGTGCCACTGGACCGTGAGGCTGTTGCCGACGCCTCCCGTGACGACGGCCACGAGGGCGAGCCACTCACCTGACGACGTACGCCGCCACTCGATCAGCAGGCCGGCCCACGGGGTCATTGCATGGTTGGCCGACGGCTTGACCCACACGTGACGCGCGGGCTGCTTGACGGGGTCGCGGCCTTCCGGGAACTCACTCGTGGATCGGTCGACGAACCCCATGCGTACACGATAGAACATATGTTCGATCAGTGGAGGTCTGGATGGATGTCGTTCAGCGGGTCGGCGGCACGCCCCACAGTGCGGCGACGTGGCGGCTGTCGGTCCCGCAGCAACCCCCGATGACGGCGAGTCCCGGGGTCTGCTCGCGCAGCGACGTCGTGGAGTCGACCAGCAGGTCCAGGTCACCTGGGTCCAGCACCTCCATGGCGTCGAGCTCCTCGTGCGACATGGTCGACGCGTTGGGTCGGAAGAACACGAGCCGCTGCTGCCACGGTGCACCATCCAGTCCGGCCATCACATGGGTCGGGTGGGCGCAGTTCACGCCGTACCAGTCGGCCGGATCGGTCGCCTCCAGGGCATCGATGGCGCCAAGGAGAGTGTTGCCGTCCGGCAGGCGCCCGTCGGTCTCAACGGTGAACGAGATCGCGACGGGAAGGCCCGCCGCACGGGCCGCACGTACGACGCCCTTGGCCTCCGCCGGCTCCGTCATCGTCATGGCGTGCACGAGGTCGGCGCCTTCTGCGGCGAACGAGTGCACCTGGGCGGAGTGGTAGTCGGCGGCTTCATCGGCGTCGGCTCCGGCCGCGATGTAGCCGTCACCGCGCGGGCCGACGATCCCGCTGACGCGCGTACGCGAGATATCGGCGGTGTGGGCGGAAGCGCGGGCGAGGGCTACCGCGGCACGGTTGGCCCGGTCGAGCGCGGCGGTGTCGTACCCGAGGGTCGCGCCCCAGTCCGGGTTGGCGCGCCACGTGGGAGTCTCGACCAGCAGTCCGGTGCCTGCTGCCGCTGCGATGGCCGCGTACTCGCCGTAGTAGCTCTTGAGGAGTGCGGAGCCGTCATCGGTCTCGACGAGGGGAAACGAGGCGAATTCTGGCAGGTCGACGCCGTGGTTGAAGAGCAGGTCGGTCTCGAGCCCGCCGTCGGTGACCCACCCGCCACCGTCAAGGACGTTGCTGCGGTCCATGGTCGCTCCTAGGTTTCAGACTGTTCAGTCCGTTGTACTCCTACCGGGCGATATTCACGACCAGTTCAAGCCCGACGACCAGCTGCCCGGACCATGCGGGAGAGGTGGAACGGCAGGCCTGACGCGAGTCTGGAATCTCCCGCCAGGCCCGCCGGAACGGGGGCCGAGACTGGCGGCGAAGATCGCCGTCCGCCAGCCGTCGGCGTCACGAGCCAGGATCAGTTGCTCGACGACGGTCAGGTGGCGAAGGTCCGGGACGATGATGCCCCATGCCGCTTCGTAGTGCCCCACCTCCGCCATGAGGGCGCTGAAGGTCGCCGGCGCGTCGCCCTCGGCCACGGCAACACCGCCCAGGTTGAACTGCTCGCGATCGGCGAAGGTCTGGAGCTGAGCTCTCGCCTGCGGCAGCTGGGTGCCGTTTCTGAGCAGGTCGGCACGAATGTAGCCCAGCAGCAGCGGTGGCTCTTGGGCGTACCTCACTGCCCGGCCTCCAGGAGGAACCATCCGGCGGTGTCGGGCGGAAGCTTGTCCCCGACCTCTGGATCGCTGCCCAGCAACAGCTGGGAGCCGGTCGGGGCGCAGGCGGGCCGATCGGAGCAGTTGACGACGCAGATGACGTTGTCACCGCGCGTGAAGGCGAGCACGCCCGGCTCTGTCGGCAACCACCGGAACTGGCCCGCGGAAAGTGCCGGCACACGGTGTCGCAAGGCGAGGGCATCGCGGTACAGGTGGAGCATGGACTCGCCGGACTCGAGCTGGCGGTCAACCACGTAGTGGGCGAACCATTCGGGCTGCGGGAGCCAGGGCGGGGTGTGGGTGCCAGTCGGCGAGAAGCCGAACGAGTCGTCCGTGGAGGTCCAGGGCAGCGGGACCCGGCAGCCGTCGCGCCCACGGCGTGCGCCACCGGTGCGGAGGAACATCGGATCCGTCAGCACGGCATCGGGCAGGTCGACCACCTCCGGCAGCCCGAGCTCCTCGCCCTGATAGAGGTAGACAGTCCCCGGCAGTGCGAGCATCAGCAACGCGGCAGCCCGGGCTCGAGTGAGCCCGAGGTCGACGTCACCAGCGGACACGCCGGGTGCGCCGCCGGCGTACCGCGTGACCGACCGTGGCATGTCGTGGTTGTTGAGCACCCACGCCACGGGGGAGTCGTGAGCCGCGACCGTCCCCAGCCCGCGGTCGATCACCTGCGACAGCGACTCGGCGCTCCATGGGGCACGGAGGAACTCGAAGAAGAAGCTCTGATGCAGCTCGTCGGGACGCTGGTACGACGCGAGCTCGGCGGTGTCCAGCACGCCGACCTCGCCCACGAGGATCCGCTCCTGGCCCGTCCGCTCGGCGTACTCATCCGCCAGGGCTCTCCAGCTACGCCACACGTCGTGCACCTCCGGCTGGTTCCAGGCGTATGGGTTGACCGGGTCGCCGGTGAGCTCGTCATCGATCGCGAACTCGTGGTCCGGCAACCCGTCGCGCTTGTGAAGGCCGTGCGCGACGTCGATGCGCAGACCGTCCACCCCGCGGTCCAACCAGAACCGGAGGACCGTCTCGAAGTGCTCGGCGACCTCCGGGTGCCGCCAGTTGAAGTCGGCCTGCTCAGGAGCGAAGGTGTGGAGATACCACTGTCCCGGCGTGCCGTCGGGTTCGCTGATCCGGTGCCAGGCCGGCCCGCCGAAGATCGAGCGCCAGTTGTTCGGCGGCAGCTCGCCGTGCTGACCCCGGCCGTCGGCGAAGTGGAAGCGCCCTCGCTCCGGGCTGCCCGGGCCAGCTGTCACAGCAGCCGTGAACCACAGGTGCTCGATTGAGCAGTGGTTGGGCACCACGTCGACGATGATCTTGAGGTCCAACCGGTGTGCGTCGCGGACCAGGTGGTCGAACGTTGCCAGATCGCCGTACTCGTGGTGGACGGCGAGGTGGTCGGAGACGTCGTAGCCGTGGTCGTGCTGGGGCGAGGCGTAGAACGGATTGAGCCAGATCGCGTCGACGCCGAGGCTGCGCAGGTACGGAAGCCGTGCCCGCACGCCACCGAGGTCACCGACGCCGTCGCCGTCGGAGTCCTGGAAGCTCCGCACGTACACCTGATAGATGACACCGGTCCGCCACCACCCGAGGATGTCGTGAGACCGACCGCGGCAGCTGGCGGAGATTGCGTCGGTGGTCATGGTGGACATGGGGACCTCGGGTGGTGGGGCGGCGTTTGTTAACGCTCTCATTGAGGCTGGGGGCACGACATCGGGACAAATACGGAGATCACTACGTAGATGTGTCGAAACTACGTAGGCCGGGCCGCCACCGTCGTCAGTGAGCTTGCTGTTCGGCAACCCAGCCGGCGACCTGGGCACGCGAGGTCACGCCGAGCTTGTTCAGGATGTGGTCGACGTGGGTCTCGACGGTGCGCTGGGAGATGACGAGCCGGGCAGCGATCTCCTTGTTGCTCAGCCCTTCGGCGAGGAGTGCGGCGATCTCCGTCTCGCGCCGGGTCAGACCGCCACGCGTTGCGGGTCGCCCTCCGGCCAGCCCGGGTGCTCCCTCGGAGCTTTCGCTCTCGTCATCCTCGCTGAGGGCGAGCGCAACGGCCTGCTCGAAGGAGTACGAGGCTCCCTCCGCGAAGGCGATCTCGAACGCCTCGGAGTCCAGTGCGCCGGAGCCCAGCTTCTCTCGCAGCATGACCTCGGACTTCTTGTCGAACACGCTGTACGCGTTCGTCTCGTCGACTTTCGCGCCGCTCGTCCGCCAGACGGCCTGAGCGGCGCCGAGCAGACGGGCCGCCCGCTCGTCAGGTTCGGCGAACGCGGCACACCACGAGAGCGCCTGGACGCCAAAGCTGACGCCGGTCAGGTCGCGCATCGGCAGGAAGAGCCGGACGCTCCTCCGCAGGGAGCGCGTCGCCTGAGCGAAGTCACCCGTGCGCCATTGCGCGATGCCGACGCTCCAGAGCGCGTATCCCATCGAGGATTGCGCGCCGTGACGCTCGGCAAGTTCCCATGCGTCCTGGCTGAACCGGCTGGTCCGCGGGTCGTCGAGGAAGAAGGTGCACGCCGTGAGCAGGATCAACGTGTCGAACTCCCCGAGCGGGTCTCCGAGGGCGTGGAACTCACGGCGAGCCTGCTCGAGCAGCTCGATGGCGCCTGGCAGGTCGCCCTGGTAGAGCGTTGCGTGCCCACGGCACTCCTTGATCCGCGCGTGCAACAGGTCGTCGTCGAGTCCGGCACCGATTTGTTCGCATTCGGTCAGCATCGTGGCGTTTCGGTCGAACTCGGTCGCGAACATGGCCAGATAGCTGGCTGCCCACAGCGCGTGTGCCCGGCCGCTGGTCGGTTCGGTGGCCAGGTCGAGCCCCCGGATCAGGTAGCGGTAGCCCTCGCGGAGGAACCCGGCGAACCAGAAGTTCCAGATGGAGGCAGAGATGTCACACGCAGCGGAAGCCTCACCGGGCTCGGTCAGGCAGAACTCCAACGCCGCCCGGATGTTGCCCGACTCCCCACGCAGTCGGACGAACCAGTCCGCCTGGTGCGGGCCGAAGCCCTCGTCAGCGAACCGGTGGGCCAGCGATCGGTAGTGGTCTCGATGCCGGATGCGCAGCGCTCGCAGGTCGTCCGGTTCGGTGATGCGCCCGCCGCCGTACTGCCTGATGCTCTCCAGCATCTGGTACCAGGCAGTGTGGTGCTCGGTCGCCTGGTGCCGGAGGACGATCGACTTGTTGACGAGGCTCGCGATCAGGTTCAGGACGTCTTCACGCGAGATCTCGTCGCCGGCGCAGACCTCCTCGGCGGCCTCGAGGTCGAACCCTCCGGAGAAGACCGAGAGCCTGGCCCACAGGACCTGTTCAGCGGGTGAGCAGAGGTCGTAGCTCCACCCGACTGTGGCGTCCAACGTCTGCTGCCGGGCCGGCGCCGCGGGCCGCCCGCTGGCGAGCAGCCGAAAGCGGTCCTCGAGCCGCTCGAGGATCTGGGCGGGGGAGAGGATGCGCAGCCACACCGCCGCGAGCTCGATAGCCAGTGGAATGCCGTCGAGTCGTCGGCACAGCTCGACGACCGCGGGTCGGTTTCTCTCGGAGATCGCGAAGCCCGGCGCCACCGCCGCAGCGCGGTCCATGAAGAGGCTCACCGACTCGTAGCGAGTGGGATCGCCTGCGCCCATTTCCGCCTCGGCGTCCGGTGTGGACAGTGGAGGCAACGAGAGGATCTGCTCGCCCTCGACACCGAGTACATGCCGGCTGGTGGCCAGGATGCGCAAGTCCGGGGATGCGGCCAGCAACTTGCTGGCCAGCACGGCGCAGGCGTCTGTGAGGTGCTCACAGTTGTCGAGCACCACCAGGAGGCTCTTTCCCTCCAGGTAGTCGGCGAGGTCGCTCGAAGGGTCGGCCGAGACCTGGCGGAGCTCGAGGGTGTTGGCCACGGTGTGTGGCACGAGCTGGGGGTCGTGGAGGGCTGCGAGCTCGACGAACCACACGCCGTCGGCAAACGTACGCCGGACCTCGGCCGCCATCCGCAACGCCAGCCGAGTCTTCCCCACGCCACCGACTCCGGTCAGGGTCAGCATCCGACCGCTGGCCAGCAGCCGCCGGGTCTCGCTCAGCTCGCGTCGACGTCCGACGAAGCTGGTCAGCTCGGCGGGCAGCGACCCCCGGCTTGACCTCGCCTTCGTCGTCGCCATACCGGACCCGCCTCTGCCGTCGTCCTTCGTGACAGCCACCGGGTTGCTCCGCAACCCGGTACCCGCGCGCACACCTCGCAAGGTGAGTCTATGACCGGCGCACCGCTTGCGCTGGAAACCCTCTTCCCGCTGGGTCGAGCATGTCACTGAGGTCTGCTCGGAGCTTTCATGATCCTCGGCGCGTGCGTGGAGAGCCCGGGTCATTTCCGTTTAGTCCTTTCGTCTTCAAGCACATAGCCGCAGTCAGGACCGGCCGAAGATCCTCCGCACGAGGCCGGGGGTGTTGCTGGATTCGCTCGCGCCGGTCTTGCCGGTCTTGCCGTGTTCGCCGGGACACCACTGTCCAGCCGGAACCCGCGCCTTGACGCTCGCGATGTGTTGGCCACAGCCGGACCACGTGGTCCGGCCGCACGTCTTGCATCGGACTGCTCGGCACATGAGGTGGCCTCCGTTCAGCTGTGGGAGAAGCGGATGTCGGGCAGGACGCGGGTCAGCCAGCGTGGTGCCCACCAGGCCGCTTTGCCGGTGAGGCGCAACAGCACGGGTAGCAGGACGAGCCGGACCAGGAATGCGTCGAGGAGCACAGCGACGCCGAGCACGATGCCCATCTCCTTGGGCGGCAACGGCCCGGACAGCGCGAAGGTGAAGAACACCGCAACCATGACAGCGCCGGCTGCGAAGATGACCCGCCCGGAGTGGGCCAGCGAGCCGACCATCGCCTCCTTCGGGTCACCGGAGTGCTCGAAGTGTTCCTTGGCCGAGGCGAGCAGGAAGACCGTGTAGTCCATCGCGATGGCGAAGATCATCGCGAAGAAGAACACCGGTGCCCAGGCGTCGAGGAACCCCTGGGGCTCAAACCCCAGCAGGCCGGCACCCCAACCCTCTTGGAAGACCAGGCGGGCGACGCCGAATGCCGCAGCGGTCGAGAGCAGGCTGGCCAGGGTCCCGAGCAGGGCGATCAGCGGCGCCTGGAGCGCGATGAGCAGCAGCAGGAACCCCAGTATCAGGATCACGCCGATGACCAACGGGGTCGAGTCGTCGAGCTGGGTCTTGAGGTCGAGGTTCTCCACGGCTGCCCCTCCGACGTACGCCGAGGACGGCAGTGCTGCGCGGAGCCGGTCGACGGTGTCACTCAGCGCCGGGTCGGACGGGTCCACGGTCGGCACCGCCTGGATGAGCGCGTACGGCGATCCGTCGGCTGCGGGCACGGCTGGCATGACGCCGGCGATGCCCGTGTCATCGCCGAGCGTTGCTCCCGCTTCTGTCGCGGCGGCCTGGTCGACCACGATCGTGAGGGTGCCCGGCGCCCCGTCCCCGAATGCGTCCTGGACCGCGTCGTAGCCGATTCGGGCCGAGGACTCCTCGGGCAGGACCTTGATGGAGGGCATGGCGGTCTTCAGACCCGCCACCGGCGCAGCGAGCGCGACAAGCACCACGAGGGCGGCGACCCCGAAGGCGACCGGTCGCTTCCACAGACGCTCGCCCCAGGCGGCGAACTTCGGCGAGCGGTGCTCGCCGGATCGGGACCAGGGCAGCGAGAGCTTGTTGATGCGATGATCGAGCTTGGCGAGCACCAGGGGCAGCAGGGTCAGCGTCGCCGCGAGCACGAAGACGACCGAGAGCATGATCCCGCCGGCCATCGAGCGAAACGACGGCGAAGGCACCAGCATCACCGCGGACAGCGAGATGAGGACGGTCGCACCGGAGAGCAGGACGGCCTTGCCGGCGGTGTCCATGGTCTCGGCGACCGCACGCTGTGGCGTGCTCCCGGGCCGGGCCCTGGCGGCCCGGTAGCGGACCACCATGAACAAGGCGTAGTCGATGCCGAGGGCGAGCGCGAACATCATCGCGAAGTTCATCGCCCAGATCGACACGGGCACAAACTGGTTGATCAGCACCAGGGATCCGGCCGAGGCGACAAGCCCCGCGAGCGTGAGGATCAGCGGTAGCCCGGCAGCTACGAGGGCGCCGAAGGCCAGCACGAGGATCGCGAGCGTCACCGGCCATGAGAAGAGCTCGGACTTCAGCATCGCGGACAAGTTGGCTTCGTTGAAGTCTGACCAGAGCAGCGACGCGCCTGTCGGGTTCACCTGGACTTTCGAGGTGCTGAGGTCCTGCAGTGGCCCCTTGAGGTCGTCGGCGACGCGGACCATCTCGTTGGGGTCCGCGTTTGCGCCAGCGATGAGCACCGCGGTGGTGCCGTCGCCACTCAGCGAGGCGCCGCGCTGGGGCTGGATCACCTCGGCGATACGGGAGTCCTCCTGGAGCAGGGCGGTCGCGCTGGCCAGCACCTCCCGCCCTCCGGACGAGGTGAGGGGCCCGTCGGTCGAGCGCACGACGACCTGGATCGCGGTCGAGGCGTTGCCGCCGAAGTGCTCCTTGGCGAGCTCGCGGGCGGTCACGGAGTCCGAACCGTTCGCCTGCCACCCGGCACCGGAGAGCTCGGACTCCACGCGGGGAGCGAACGCTCCGAGGCCGATGATCACCAGCAGCCACACGACGGCGGTGAGGCGGGCATGGTTGGTGACCGCGAGGCCGAGGCGGCCGAGGGGGCCGGGTCGGTGGCCGAGGTCGGGCGTGGCGGCGCGGCGCGGGTGAGTGGTGGTGGACATGACGATCTCTTTCGGTCGGTTCAGACGAGGGCGGGGAGGGCGCGGACAGCGGTGTAGACCGCGACGCCGAGCACGAGAACGGTGAAGGCGAGCTGGAGTCGGCGGGCGTCGATGTGGTCCACGAGGCGGGCGCCGGCAACTGCAGCGACAGCCGAAGCGGCCGTCAGGACCAGCACGAGCGACCAGTCGGGGGAGGCGCCGGAGCCGGCGCGGGCGGCGAGGGCGACGGCGCTGGTCATGGCAATGACGACCAATGAAGTGCCGGCGGCGTACTCCATCGGGAGGGCGAGCGCGAGCAGGAGCGCAGGGACGACGAGGAAGCCGCCACCGACGCCGAGGAAGCCGGTGAGCAGTCCGACCGCGGTGGCGGTGATCAGGACCTTGAGGGCGCGGGGGCACTGACAGGCGAACGTGGGACTGAAGGTGATGATCGGGTCATCCAGCGACCCGCGGCGGCCCGGGTGCTGCTCGCCGCGCAGGAGACGAACGGCCATGACCGCGGCGACCACGAGCATCAGTGCCGCAAAACAGGCGAGCAGGACCGACTCGGGCACGTGGGCGGCGGCCTTGGCGCCGACGGCGGCACCACCGAGGGCCACGGTTCCGAAGCCGACGCCCCTGGCGAGCAGAACGTGGCCGGCTCGGTAGGCCGTGACCGAGCCGATCAGCGAGGTCACTCCGACCACCACCAACGAGCCGGTGGTGGCCTGCGCGGGGCTCTGTCCGAGCGCGTAGACCAGCACCGGGACCGCCAGGATCGAGCCGCCGCCCCCGAGCGCGCCCAGGCTGAGCCCGATCAGAGTCCCGGCCAGGATCGCGACGGCGACCGTGGTCAAGCGTCGGGGCCGACGAGGTGCAGGCCCACCTCGGCGGCGTTGTCGAAGGAATCGTCGATCGCGACGATCCTGCGTCCGGCTGCGTCGAGGATGGACGCGGCCACCGAGGCTCGGTAACCGCTCGCGCAGTGCACCCACACCTCGCCTGCGGGTACGTCGTCAACCCGGTCGAGCAGCTCGTGCAGGGGCACGTTGACGGCGTCCTCGATCCGCGCCGCGGCGAATTCCTCCTCGCGCCTGACGTCGAGCACGACCACCTCACGATGGTGGCGCACCTGCGCGAGGTCGGCGAAGACGCCAGTGTCGAATGACGACAGCTCGTCGGCCCACTCCTCCGGGTCTCCGGTCGCGTGCGCGACGGGTCGGTCAATGCCGATGCGGACCAGCTCGCGCTGGGCTTGGGCGACGTCGTCGGCCGTCTCGCCGAGCAGCGTGAGCGGCGTCCCCCAGGGGATCAGCCAGCCGACGTAGGTGGAGAAGTTCCCCTGGATCCCGAAGTTGTAGCTGCCGGCGACGTGTCCAGCGGCGAAGACGGTCCGGTTGCGCAGGTCCACGACCCACTCACCGTCCTCGATGCGGCGCCGCAGCTCCGCGGTGTCGGCGACCGACGGCGCGCTCAGGTCGGGCTCGGCCGGGCCGGCGGCGTTGGCCGGCATCATGTGTGCGTAGTAGGCCGGGTACGCGCCGAGCCCGTCGAGCAGCTCGCGGACGTAGGTCTCCTCGTCCTGGGTGAGTACCGGATTGACCGACTTCTCCTCACCGATCGTCGACTCGGTCGCGTCGCTTTGAGTGGCGGCGCAGAACGACCCGAACCCGTGGGTGGGGTAGACGTCAGCGGCGTCCGGGAGCAGTTGCGTGAGGTGGTGGGCCGACGCGTGCTGGTGGCGGCTGAGCTCCTCGCTGTGCTCCTTCCCGAGCAGGTCGGGTCGACCGGTCGCCCCGAAGAGCAACGAGCCGCCCGAGAACACCCCGGCCGCGGCGTCCAGGTCGAGCTCGCTGCCCTCGGCCACTTCGACGAGCGCATAGGACAGGTGTGTGAAGGTGTGACCGGGGGTGGCGACCGCGACCACGCGCATCCGGTCGCCGACGGCCACGACCTCGCCGTCGCGCACCGGAGTGCGGTCGAAGGACACGTCATCCTCGGCGTTGACGAGGTACGCGGCGCCGGTGCGCTGCGCGAGCGCGAGACCGCCGGTGACGTAGTCGTTGTGGATGTGGGTCTCGAAGACATGGGTCAGCTGTACGTCGTGCTCGTCGAGCAGGTCGAGGACGCGGTCGATGTCGCGCTGAGGGTCGACGACGAAGGCGACCTCGCCGTCATGCACGAGATAGCTGCGGTCGCCGAGCGAGGGCGTCTCGATGGTCAGGACGGTCAAAGCGGTCATGGGTGGACTGTTCCCTTTCGTGGCTGTGGCAAACGCTCGTACGGAACCCCCAGGGGGGATATGCGACCACGTTAGCAGAACCCCCCGGGGGGTTGTACAGTTGGGGGCATGACCGACTACACGCTGTCCATCACCACGGAGCGCCCCTACGACGCGACGGTGGCTGCCGTGCGCGAGCAGCTTGCGGAAGCAGGCTTCGGCGTGCTGACCGAGATTGACCTCAAGGCGACGCTGAAGAGCAAGCTCGACGTCGACATCGAGCCGCAGATCATCCTGGGCGCCTGCCGACCAGAACTCGCCCACCAAGCGCTGCAGGCCGAGCCGTCGATCGCGGCGCTCCTGCCCTGCAACGTGGTGGTCCGCTCGGTCGGCGCGACGACGACGATGGTCGAGGCCTTCGACCCGGCCATCATGACCACGTTCGTCGACGAACCGAGCGAGACACTTCGTGCGGTGTCCGAGGACGCTCGCGGCAGGCTCGCCTCAGCGCTGGAAGCACTGTCGGGGCCTGAGACCGCGGAAGGGAGCGAGTAGTGGACCTCGAACCCACCGAGATCAAAGCGATCATCACCCGGATGAAGCGCGCCAACGGTCACCTGGCCAGCGTGATCCGGATGATGGAGGAGGGGTCCTCATGCGAGGACGTCCTCACCCAGCTGGCCGCGGTCAACAAGGCACTCTCGCGTGCTGGCTACGCGATTGTCGCCACGGGCCTGCAGCACTGTCTCGAGGACGGCGACGGTCTCGACAGCGTCGACGTCAAGAAGATGGAGAAGCTCTTCCTGGCTCTCGCATAGCCGGCGTCGACTGCGCCAGCCATGTGGAAGGTTCGAAACCACGAAGGCCCCGGCAATTGCCGGGGCCTTCGTTTGACGTGGACTAGCGAGTTCGAGCTCTACGACTCAGATGTCGTAGTAGAGCTCGAACTCGTGCGGGTGCGGGCGCAGCTGCACGGGGAGGATCTCCTCGTTGCGCTTGTAGTCGATCCACGTCTCGATCAGGTCGGGCGTGAACACGTCACCAGCGGTGAGGAACTCGTGGTCGGCCTCGAGCGAGTCGAGCACCGCGTTGAGCGAGGTCGGCACCATGTCGATGGCTTCGTACTCCTCGGGCGGCAGCTCGTAGATGTTCTTGTCGATCGGGGCCGGCGGCTCGATCTTGTTCTTGATGCCGTCGAGTCCGGCCAGCAGCAGCGCCGAGAAGGCGAGGTACGGGTTGGCCGACGGGTCGGGGCAACGGAACTCGATGCGCTTGGCCTTGGGGTTCGAGCCCGTGATCGGGATGCGGACACAGGCCGAGCGGTTGCGGGCCGAGTAGACCAGCGCGATCGGGGCCTCGAAGCCCGGCACCAGGCGGTGGTAGGAGTTGACCGACGGGTTGGTGAACGCGAGCAGCGACGGCGCGTGCTTCAGGATGCCGCCGATGTAGTGACGCGCCAGGTCCGACAGTCCGCCGTAGCCGGCCTCGTCGTAGAACAGCGGCTTGCCGTCGTTCCAGATCGACTGGTGCACGTGCATGCCCGAGCCGTTGTCGCCGAAGATCGGCTTCGGCATGAAGGTGACGGTCTTGTCGTTGGCCCATGCCGTGTTGCGCACGATGTACTTGAACTTCATGACGTCGTCGGCAGCCTTGAGCAGCGTGTCGAAGCGGTAGTTGATCTCGGCCTGACCGGACGTGCCGACCTCGTGGTGGCCGCGCTCCAGGATGAGGCCCGGCGTCGGTGAGGTTGCTCATCATGTCGTTGCGCAGGTCGGCGGTCTTGTCGGTCGGCGCGACGGGGAAGTAGCCGCCCTTGTAGCGGACCTTGTAGCCACGGTTGTCGTCGATGGAGTCGCCGGTGGACCAGGCGGCCTCGGCCGACGTGATCTCGTAGAACGACTTGTTGGCGCTGGTGCCGTAGTTGACGCGGTCGAAGATGTAGAACTCGGCCTCGGGCGCGAAGAACGCGGTGTCGCCGATGCCGGTCGTCGCGAGGTAGGCCTCGGCCTTGCGGGCGATGTTGCGCGGATCGCGCGAGTAGGCCTCGCCGGTGATCGGGTCGTGGACGAAGAAGTCCATCGCGATGGTCTTGCGGGCCTTGAACGGGTCGACGTACGCGGTCTTGATGTCCGGGAACAGCACCATGTCGGACTGGTCGATGGTCTGGAAGCCGCGGATCGACGAGCCGTCGAACGCGACGCCGCTGGCGACCATGTCGGCGTCGAACGTCGAAGCCGGCAGGGTGACCTGCTGCTGGATGCCGGGAAGGTCGGTGAAACGGACGTCGAGGTACTCGACACCCTCGTCCTTGATGAACTTGAACAGCTCGTCGGCATTGCCGAACATGGTGGCCTCCTCGGCCGCTGTCGCGGCCTGTGTTGTCGATCGGCAGGTGAGTGCGTCACTGCACCGTACCGTTGACGCTAGGGCGGGCAGTTTCCCGGCCAGTCACTGAATTGTTTCAGGAATGTTACAAGTGCCCGTGACGGGCGCGACGATCGACGAGCGTCTGTAGGCTCGCCGCGTGGAGACCGCTCCCTCGGCCGCCGCATCGGCGCGCTGGTCATCGACTGGATCATCGCGGCGCTCAGCGCGGTCGCCGCTCGCCGGCGTCAGCTACCCGCCCAAGGATCCGATGGCAGAACCTGATCATCACCGGCATTCTTCATCGTCGAGGTGGCGCTGCTGACGGGGCTGCTGGGCTTCTCGATCGGCAAGCGCGTCGTCGGCCTCGGGTCGAGAACCCCGACGGCCGACCGATCGGCATCGGCTCGGGCCGTCTGCGCACGGCGCTGGTGTGCCTGGTGATCCCGGCGATCGTCATGAACGACGACAGGCGCGGCCTGCACGACCTCGCCGCGGGCTCGCGGGTCATCCGGGTCTGACGATCGTTCGCCAGGGAGGCCGGCTGCGGCCGACCGTGAGCGGAGCGAGGCGACATCGCCAGGTCGAGCGAGCACTTCGACTCACCACGCCTCGCGCAGCGCGGCTGCGCCGCGACGCTCACGGTCGGGAGAGGGGCACGCTCGCTGGCGCGGCTGACGCTCGCTCGCAGGCGGCTCGGTCAGCCGCGCATCGCCTTGCGGGAGCCCTTCATGCTCGTCGGCACGGGGCCGCGGGGCATGGGCGCGGCCGGACGCATCGCGTCGAGGGCCTTGAGCTTGTAGAGCACGGCGGTCATCTGGGCCGGCTTGATCTTCTTGGGCAGCTTCTGCACGTGCTTGATCAGCTTGGTCAGCGGGACCTCGCCCTCGCCGTTGCCGACGATGATGTCGATGCACGGGCACGTCCTCGCCGCCGATGCGGGCGTGCTTCTTCTTCTCGGCGGTCAGCAGGTTGCGCACCGGGTGGGGTTGCCCTCGCCGACCAGGATGATGCCGGGACGACCGACGACGCGGTGCACGACGTCCTGGTTCTTGGTGAACGCGACGGCGGGCTTGACGCTCCCAGCCCCGGCGCAGCATCTGCAGGGCACCGGCGGCGGCGCCGAGCTGGCCCTCGACCTGCGCGTACGCGGCCTTCTCGGCGCGACGGCCGAAGACGATCAGCACCGCCGAGGATGCCGATCGAGCACGCCGAACACGATCGTGATGATCAGGCCGAACGTGCCGTGTGCCGAACACGAAGTAGCCGAGCGCGCCGAAGACGCCGCCGGCGACGAGGAAGGTCAGCAGCAGGATCAGACCGATGTTGCGGTCACTGCGCTTGGTGATCGTGTACGCCTGGCGCATCTGGCCGAGGCGACCCTTGGCGGGTTCGGGGGCGGCGTTCGACATGAGGGTCAGTCTACGTCGCGACTGCGGAGTGCGACGCATGCCGCGTCCTGACTCGATGGCCTGCTTGTAGAGCGCTGCCGGCGCGGTAGGACGAACGGACGAGCGGTCCGGACATGACGCCGGCGAAGCCGATCTCGTCGGCCTCGGTCTTGAGCTCGACGAACTCCTCGGGCTTGACCCAGCGCTCGACGGGGTGGTGACGCACCGAGGGGCGCAGGTACTGCGTGATCGTGATCAGGTCGCAGCCGGCCTCGTGCAGGTCGACCAGCGCCTGCGAGACCTCTTCGCGGGTCTCGCCCATGCCGAGGATCAGGTTGGACTTGGTCACCAGGCCGAAGTCGCGCGCCTGCGTGATGACGTCGAGCGAACGCTCGTAGCGGAACGCCGGGCGGATGCGCTTGAAGATGCGCGGCACGGTCTCGACGTTGTGCGCCAGCACCTCGGGGCGGCTGACTCGAAGACCTGCGTCGAGCAGCTCGGGGATGCCGTTGAAGTCGGGGATCAGGTTCTCGACGCCGGTGCCGGGGTTGAGCTCGTGGATCTTGCGGACCGTCTCGGCGTACAGCCAGGCGCCGCCGTCGGGCACGTCGTCGCGGGCGACACCGGTGATCGTGGCGTAGCGCAGCTCCATCTTCTGGACGGACTCGGCGACGCGGCGGGGCTCGTCGCGGTCGATCGGGTCGGGCTTGCCGGTGTCGATCTGGCAGAAGTCGCAGCGGCGCGTGCACTGCTCGCCGCCGATGAGGAACGTGGCCTCGCGGTCCTCCCAGCACTCGAAGATGTTGGGACAACCGGCCTCCTGACACACCGTGTGCAGGCCCTCGCCCTTCACGAGCTTCATCAGCTCGTTGTACTCCGGACCCATCTTGGCCCGGGTCTTGATCCACTCGGGCTTCTTCTCGATGGGGGTCTCGGCATTGCGGACTTCGAGCCGCAGCATCTTGCGTCCTTCAGGAGCGATAGTCACGCGTCCCAGCCTACGCCCGTGCCCCAGCCGTCACGCCGAGGACCGGCACGCCGGGATGGTCCTCGTCGTGGACGAGGTCGGGGGAGGGCTCGTACGTCTGCCACTCGAGCAGCTCGCGAAGGTGCGGGGCGATGGCATCGGCGGCCTCGCGGACCGCCACGTCACGGCCGAGCTCGGCGCTGAGCGTCGTGACTCCGGCGTCGGCGATGCCGCACGGCACGAAGCGGTCGTAGAAGCCGAGGTCGACGTCGGCGTTGAGCGAGAAGCCGTGCATCGTGACGCCGCGCGAGACCCGGATGCCGATGGCGCCGACCTTGCGCTCGATGCGGCCCTGACCGGCGGCGAGCCACACGCCGGACCGGCCCGGGCACGCGTCCGGTCGTGACGCCGAGGTCGGCACACGCGCGGATCATGGCCTCCTCGACCCGTCGCACGTAGTCGACGACGAGGACGTGGCGAGGGCAGCTTGGTGATGGGGTAGCCGACGAGCTGGCCGGGGCCGTGGAACGTGATCTTGCCGCCGCGGTCGACGTCGACGACGGGCGTGCCGTCGAGCGGCCGTTCGTGCGGCTCGGTGCGGCGCCCCGCGGTGTAGACCGGCGGGTGCTCGAGGAAGAGCGCCGTGTCGGTGATCTCGTCGGCGACACGCTGGGCGTGCAGCTCGCGTTGGAGCTCCCACGCATCGACATAGTCGATCGCACGTTCGCCGTACCACTCGTCAAGGATCTGCAGCGTCACGCCTCCAGAGTAGTCCGCCTGTGGATGGAGCCGAGCGCGCTGGTGGTCGACGGCGGCACAGTGACGGTATGGACTGGCTGTGGGTGCTGATCACCGCCGTGCGAGCCGTCTCGCCCGCGCCAGGCGATCAGTGGGCCACGCGGCTCAGCGAGCTCGACGAGGTGCGGGCCGAGGCGTTCGCGACGACAGACCCGAGCCTGCTCGGTCGTGTGTACGTCCGGGGGAGCCGGGCGATGGGGGCCGATGCCGCGACGATCGCGGACTACCGCAAGCGCGGTGGGCGGGTCGAGGATGCTGACCTGCGGGTCATCTCCTGCCGCGTCCTCACCGCGTCGACGCAGCGGGCCCGGCTCGAGGTCGTCGACCGCCTCGGGCCCGCGCGGATCGTATGGACAGACGGCTCGACGACCGAGCTGCCGCGTGACGAGCCGTCGCGGCGGGTGATCACCCTTGAACGTACGCCTGACGGCTGGCGCATCGCAGGGATCAGCCTTCGCCCGTCGTCCCGTCGATGAGCTCCCGCGCGATGTCGAGGTGGCCCATGTGGCGGGCGTACTCCTGCATGACGTGGAACAGGATCGCGAGGAGGGTGGGCGGCTCGTCGTCGGCGAAGCGGCCATTGCTCGAGGCGATGTCGGTCAGTCCGTGGGTCGACACGATCTCGCGGGTCCGCACGCCGCCGGCATCCAGAGCGGCGAGCATCTGGTCGAGAGTGCCTGTGGTCCGCCAACCACCGTCGTCGTCGTGATCGGCCCAGGGGTCGCCGATGTCTTCGCCCAGGAAACCCCAGACCAACCAGCGACGCTCCATGTGGACCAGGTGCGACACCAGCTCGGCCGGCGTCCATCCGGAGGGGACCTGGCTGGCGACCAGGTCAGCATCGCCGAGATCAGCGACCTTTCGGCCTACCTCGTCGCGGAAGTAGTCGAGGTAGTCCAGGAACTTCGAGGCGGGGTCGACACCGTCGGGCCCGGGCTCGGGAAGCTTCATCGCAGTGCGGCCTCGAGCGCCGAGCGCAGGTCGGGCTGTTCGAACGTGAACCCGGCGTCGACCAGGGCCGAGGGGGAGACGCGCATCGACCCGAGCAGGTCGCCGGCCATGCTGCCGAGCGCCGCCTTGATGGCGAACCGGGGCGCGACCAGGAATGTCGGGCGGTGCACGACCTCGCCGAGGGTGTCGGTGAACTCCGCGTTGGTGACCGGGACCGGCGCGCCGAAGTTGAACGGGCCGCTCAGCGTCGGGGGACTCGATCAACAGCGTGGCGGCACGCACCCAGTCGTTGAGCGAGATGAACGACATGTAGTGGCGGCCGGGACCGAGCCGGGCGCCCAGTCGCCGAGCTTCCACGCCGGCAGCATGAACCTGAGCAGGCCTTCGTCGTCCTTGAGCACGAGCGTCGTACGGATGAAGCAGACCCGCGCGCCGGCCTCGATGGCTGGTGATGCCGCACCTTCCCACGCCTGGACGACGCTCGGGCAGGAAGCCGGAGTCGGCCGCGCCGGTGCTCTCGGTGAGCACCTCGTTGCCGCAGTCGACACCGTAGTAGGACATGCCGGAGGCCGAGATCAGCGCCGGCGGGTCGGCCGAAGCCGCGACTGCCTTGGCGAGTGTTCCCGTGGCGGCCGTACGAGACTCGAGGATCATGCGGCGACGCTTCTCGGTGCGCGGCCAGTGCGCGACCGAAGCACCCGACAGGTTGACCACCGCGTCAGCACGATCGATCACGATCTGGTCGATGCGCCCCGTGTAGGGATCCCAGAGCGACGCGTCGTCGGCAGGCTCACCGGAGCGCACCAGGCGGGTGACCTGGTGCCCGCGCTGACGCAGGTGCTGCGTCAGCGCGGTGCCGAGGAACCCCGAGGCACCTCCGATGACGACGCTGCACGGGTCAGGACCCGAGCTCGGCCTCGAACTCGCCGCCTTCGAGCCGCGCCTTGATCGCGCGTGAGGAAGCGGCCGGCGTCGGCGCCGTCGACGATGCGGTGGTCGTAGGTCAGTGCGAGGTACGCCATGCTGCGCACGGCAGATGCCTCGCTGCCCGTGGCGATCGGTGATGACGACCGGACGCTTGACGACGGCGCCGACACCGAGGATCGCGACCTGCGGCTGGTTGATGATCGGCGTGTCGAACAGCGCACCGTTGCTGCCGAGGTTGGTGATCGTGAACGTCGCACCGGACAGCTCGTCGGGCGTGATCTTGTTGGTGCGGGTGCGCTCGGCCGCGTCGGCGATCTTGCGGGCCAGGCCGGCGATCGACAGGTCGCCGGCGTCGCGGATCGTCGGCACGAGCAGGCCGCGCTCGGTGTCGACCGCGATGCCGAGGTGCTCACCGTCGGGGTAGGTGACGGTGCCTGCCTCGAGGTCGAGCGCGGAGTTGAGCTGCGGGTAGAGCTTGAGCGCCTCGATCGCAGCCTTGGCGAAGAACGGCAGGAACGTCAGCTTGACGCCCTCGCGCTCGAGGAACGACGTCCTTGTGCTTGCTGCGGAGGCGGGCGACCTCGGTGACGTCGACCTCGTGACCTGGGTCAGCTGGGCCGAAGTCTGGAGCGACTCGACCATGCGGGTCGCGATGACCTTGCGCAGGCGGGAGACCTTCTCGGTCTTGCCGCGCAGTGGCGACGGCTCGGCGGCCGCGGCGGGCGCCGCCGGCGCCGGGGCGCCGGCTGCCGGTGCTGCCGCGGCGGGCTGCGGGCTTCTCGGCAGCGTCCAGCACGTCCTGCTTGCGGATGCGGCCGCCGACACCGGTGCCGGTGACGCTCGCAAGATCGACGTTGTGCTGCTTGGCCAGCTTGCGCACGATCGGCGTGACGTACGTGTCGCCGCTGGCGCTCGGTGAAGCAGCGGGCACCGGAGCGGGCTCGGGTGCCGAAGCGGCCTCGGGAGTGGCAGCGGGCTCAGATGCCAGGAGCCGACTCGGGAGCGGGAGCCTTGGCGTCGGCAGGCGGGGATGCCTCAGCCGGGTTGGCCTGCGACTCGGGCTCTGCGGGTTCGGGTGCCGAAGCGGGCTCCGGCTCGGACGCTGCTTCGGGCTCAGGCGTCGACTCGGGTGCAGGCTCAGCGGGAGCGCTCTCGGCAGGAGCCGCGTCGGCGCTGCCGATGATCGCGAGCTCGGCGCCGACCTCGACGGTCTCGTCCTCGGCGACCTTGATCTCGAGGAGCTTGCCGGCGACGGGTGAGGGGATCTCGGTGTCGACCTTGTCGGTGGAGATCTCGAGCAGCGGCTCATCGACTGCGACGTCGTCGCCGACCTGCTTGAGCCACTGGGTCACGGTGCCTTCAGTGACGCTCTCGCCCAGTGCGGGCAGGGTCACGGCCGTGCCGCCGCCGGAGCTGGCGCTGGTCTCGGCCTGGGGTGCTGGGGCGTTCTCGGCTGCGGCCTGCTCGGCGTCGGCGCTGCCGGCGGGAGCGGGGGACCGCTCCTCCGACGCGCTCTCGGCCACGGGCTGCTCGGCAGGCGCCGCAGCGGCCGGCTGCTCTGCGGGTGCTTCGTCGGCGGCCTGCTCGGCCGGTGCCTCCGCAGCCGGAGCCTCGGCGGCGGGTGCGGCGTCGCCGCCGGCGCTCTCGCCCTCCTCGCCGATGATCGCGAGCACGGCACCGACCTCGACGGTGTCGTCCTCGTTGGCCTTGATCTCGAGCAGGACACCGGCGACGGGCGACGGGATCTCGGTGTCGACCTTGTCGGTGGAGATCTCGAGCAACGGCTCATCGACGGCGACGGAGTCGCCGACCTGCTTGAGCCATTGCGTGACTGTGCCCTCGGTGACGCTTTCGCCGAGAGCGGGAAGGGTGACAGACGTAGCCATGATGTCCTCTGGTTCTCCGGGTCAGGCGTGTGAGTGGAGCGGTTTGCCGGCGAGCGCGAGTGCTGCCTCGCCGAGTGCTTCGTTCTGGGTGGGGTGGGCGTGGATGAACTGCGCCACGTCCTCGGGGTAAGCCTCCCAGTTGACCATCAGGGATGCCTCTCCGACCTGCTCGCCGTAGCGGGCACCGATCATGTGGACGCCGACGATGGGCCCGTCCTTCTCGCGTACGAGCTTGACGCTGCCCGCCGTGCCGAGGATCTGCGACTTGCCGTTGCCGCCCAGGTTGTAGTCCTGGATCTCGACCTTGTCGTCGCCGTACTTCTCGCGAGCCTGGGGCTCGGTGAGTCCGACCGAGGCGATCTCGGGATCGCAATAGGTGACCCGGGGGATGCCCGAGTCGATGACCGGCTGCGGCTTGAGCCCGGCGATCTCCTCGGCGACGAAGATGCCGTGTGCGAAGCCGCGGTGCGCGAGCTGCAGGCCGGGGACCAGGTCACCGACGGCGAACACGCCGTCGACGTTGGTGGCGAGGCGCTCGTTGGTGGGCACCCAGCCACGGTCGACCGTGATGCCGGCCTCCTCGTAGCCCATGCCGGCGGAGTTGGGTCCGCGACCCACGGCGACGAGGACCAGGTCGGTCTCGATCGTCGTGCCGTCCTCGAGGGACACCGTCACACCGGACTCGGTCTGCTCGACGCTGCTGAACTTGACGCCGGTCTTGAAGTTGATCTTGCGCTTGCGGAACGCGCGCTCGAGCTGCTTGGACAGCGACGGGTCCTCGAGCGGGATCAGCGTCGGCAGGCCCTCGATGATCGTGACGTCAGCGCCGAACGACTTCCATACGGACGCGAACTCGACGCCGATGACGCTGCCGCCGATGATGACGACCTTCTCGGGCACCTCGCTCATCGTGAGCGCCTCGGAGCTCGTGATGACCCGGCCGCCGATGTCGAGGCCCAGCGTGCGGGAGACCGAGCCGGTGGCCAGGACGACGTTGGTGCCGGTGTAGCGCTCGCCGTCCACCTCGACGGTCTTGGGATCGACGAGCTTGCCCTCGCCCTCGACGACCGTGATGCCGCCGGACTTGATGAGACCCTGCAGGCCCTTGTAGAGCCGGTCGATCACGCCGTCCTTGTATGCGTTGACGGCCGGCATGTCGACGCCGTCGAACGTCGACTTGATGCCGTAGTGCTCACCGTCGCGGGACAGGTCGGCGACCTCCGCGGAGTGGAGCAGCGCCTTGGTCGGGATGCAGCCGGTGTGCAGGCAGGTGCCGCCCAGCTTGCCCTTCTCGATCAGCGCGACGGACTTGCCGAGCTGGACCGCACGCAGCGCGCAGGCATAACCGCCACTGCCGCCGCCGAGAATCACGATGTCGAAGTTGTTGCCGGCGACGTCCGCCACAGTTCCTCCCAAGGATGTCGTTCGTCATCATCTTGTCACCTGAGGCAACCACGCTGCCACCGGGGTTGATCGGGGTATGCCGCACGATCGGGCACACTTGTCCCATGGGAATCTTCCGAGGGCGTAAGGCCCGTACGGACGGCGGCGCCGTGGTCTCGGACCGCAACGCGAGCCGTGCGGACCTCGATGCGCTTCGCGCCTTCGCCGAGTCACGCAAGGGCGTCGAGGCGTACGTCGAGCCCAAGACCTCGGTCACCCAGACGACGCTGTTGCTGGTCGCGGCGGACGGCGAGTCGATCCGTCGCCGGGTCGCGTCGGCGCAGACGGCGTACGAGTTCGCCCGCAAGAAGCTCAACATTCCGGTCTACGACGCCAACCTCGTTGGCGTGCCGTCGCGCAAGCGTGACTACGACCTCCGCAAGGCCAAGGGCACTCCGCCGCCGCAGTCGAGCTCTGCCACGCCGGCGCCGGCGAAGCAGACGCCCAAGGAGCTCGCCGCGATCATGACGCTCGAGTCGATCGCCGGCGTCGACCCGTTGCCGACCAACCCGTCGTTCGACGACCTCATGCGGGTCTACCGCAAGGCCCGCAAGCAGGCGCACCCCGACCGGCTCGGCGGCGAGCGCACCAAGTGGGACACCGTCGAGGACGCTGCAAGGGCGCTCGGTCTGCCCGACTGACGTGCCACACTGCTCGTCATGGCAGAGCGTTTCGACACCGTCGATGATTACATCGCGGCATTCCCCGCCGAGGTGCAGGCCATCCTCGAGGACGTGCGCGCGACGATCAGGAACGCCGTGCCGGGATCAGGCGAGACGATCCGCTACCAGATGCCGTGCGTCATGGTGGGCGACCGCTACCTGGTGCACTACGCAGGCTGGAGCAAGCACATCGGCCTCTATCCGGTGCCGGTCGCGGGCGCAGACCTCGAGCCGGAGATCGCCCCGCTGCGCTCCGACAAGGACACCGTCAAGCTCATGTACGACCGGCCGGTGCCCCACGACTTGCTGAGCCGGATCGCTCAGTTCATCGCCGCCCAGCACCCCTGACGCTCCACGACGTGGCCTAGTGCCAGCCGGACTCGTCGATGCCGCCGGGGATCGTGGCATCGGGGTCGTAGGGCGTACGGGTGAACACGAACGAGGCGACGACGAGTCGCGTCGCACGCCCTGACGCGTCCCGCTCCAGCGCAAGCGGCTCACCGGTGTAGTAGCCGTCGAGGCCGATCCAGCCGTCACCTTCGGGCTTGAACCGGGCACCACGGCCCTCACCGGGCGTCCCGAGCCGGAGGATTCCTTCGCGGGTCAGCGAGAGCCTGAACTCGTACGTGCCCCAGAACCACGGGCCGGCGAGGTCGACGACCGCTGCCTGCGAGGCGTCCGCGGTCCACGGCTGCGGGAGCGCTGGTTCCTGCTCCGCGAACAGGGTGAGCAGCTCGGAGGTCGCCTTGCCGAGGCCGCTGGTGGCGTTGGTCATCAGCACGATGCCGTCGCCGGACTCGGTGTCGACCCGGAGGTCGGCGAGGAAGCCGGGCATCGAGCCGCCGTGACCCGCGAAGCGACGACCCTCGACGTTCCAGGTCTGCCAGCCGAGGCCGTGGGCGCCGGTCCAGGCGGCGCCGGCGACGTCGTTGACCGCGATCGGTCGCAGCATCTCCCGGAGCGTCGCTTCGGAAAGGACGGCACCCGTCCGTCCGCCGAGGAACGCCGCCCAGCGCGCCAGGTCGGCCACGGTCGACCAGAACTGCCCAGCCGGAGCCAGTGCGCCCGCGTCGTGCTCGGGCTCGACGTGCACGAGGTCGGCCAGCGGGTGCACCGCCAGGCCGGGCGCAGCGGGTGCGACCGGCCGGGTCGTCGTGCGGGTCATGCCGAGCGGTTCGAGGATGCCCACCCGCACGGCGTCGTGCCACGGCTGGTCGCGCAGCCGGGCGACGAGCTCACCGAGCACGGCGAAGCCGACGTTGGAGTAGTGGAATCCCGTGCCCGGGGTGGCCCGCAACCGGGGGCCGGCGGCCATCAGGGCAGCCCAGGAGTCGCCCGCCGTGCGCTCCCACCAGTCGCCGTCGGTCTCGGCCTGCAGGCCGGACGTGTGGGTCAGCAGCTGCGTCGACCGTCACCTGCGGGAACGGCACTTCCGGCAGATGCGCGCCGATCGTGTCGCCCAGGTCGAGGTGGCCCTCGTCGCGCAGTCGCAGCACCTCGACGGCGACGAACGTCTTGGAGATCGAGCCGATGCGATACTGCGTGTCGGATGGTCGGGTCGCGTCCCATCTGTGCGCCCGTCGAGGGTTCCGACGGCGTCTGACCACACGAGCTCGCCGTCACGCACGACGCCCGCGGCAATCGACGGAAGGCGCTGCTTCGACTGCTCGACGGCGAGCCGGTGCGACAGGGCCCGTGACGTGGAGGAGTCGATCGTCATCGAGCCCCGGCCAGCTCCGTCGCGAGCTGGACGAGCGTACGTACGCCTGTGCCGGTGCCGCCGACAGGCGTGTAGTCGACGGCGCCGCCCTCGTTGAACGACGGCCCGGCGATGTCGAGGTGCGCCCAGGGGATGTCGTTGACGAACTCGCGCAGGAACGCAGCCGCGAACAGCGTGCCGCCGTACGGCTTGGGGTTGTGCTGGCGCAGGTCGGCGATGCTGGAGGAGTTGACCTTGCCCTTCATCTCCTCGGTGATGGGCAGCGGCCACATCGACTCGCCGGCGGCCTTGGACGCCGCGAAGACCGTGTCGCTGAATTCGTCGTCGTTGCTGAGGATGCCGCTGGTGTAGCTCACCGAGCGCCACGACGCAGGCACCCGTCAGTGTCGCGACGTCGACGATGCGATCGGGCTTGGCCTCGGCGGCGAGGGTGAGCCCGTCGGCGAGCACGAGGCGTCCCTCGGCGTCGGTGTTGTGCACCTCGACCGTCGCGCCGCTGCGCATCGTGAGCACGTCGCCGGGCCGGGTCGCGCCGCCGCTTGGCATGTTCTCGGCGATGCAGGCGAATGCCGTGATCTTGATCGGCAGCCCCAGGCGGGCGATCGCCACGGTCGCGGCCACGACCGCCGCGGCGCCGGCCATGTCGAGCTTCATGGTCTGCATCGAGGCGCCGGGCTTGATCGAGAGTCCGCCCGAGTCGAACGTGATGCCCTTGCCGACCAGCGCCAGGTGCGTGACGGCGTTGGCCGGCGCGTACGTCAGGGCGACCAGACGGGGCGGGCTGTCGGATCCCTGGCCCACGCCGAGGATGCCGCCGCACTTCTCCTTGGCCAGCCGCTTCTCGTCCCAGACGCTGCACCTTGACGTCGGTGCCGGCGTGCGTCGTGATGGCCTCGGCGAAGTCTGCGGGACGCAGGTCGCCGGGAGGCGTGTTGACCCAGTCGCGTGCGATGTTGACTGCCTCGGCGACCGTCGGCGGCGCGCTCGACGGCCTTCGTCGCCGTGGTCTGACGCGCGAACGGGCTGAGGATCACGGCGCTCTTGAGCTTGGGCTTCTTGGCGTCGCCCTTCTTCTTGGTCTTGTACGTCTCGTACGTGTAGGCGCCGAGCGACACGCCTTCGGCGATCGCCTCGACCTCGTCGACGCCTGGCCGGGTGCAGCGCGATGGCGAGGCTCGTGGCGTTCTTGGCGGCCCGCACGCCTCGGGCCGTGGCCCGGCGCAGGTCCTCGGCGCGTCGGCTCCTCCGGCAGCGCGACGGCGACGATCAGCGACGCCTTGGCGGCATCGCCGGCCGGGAACGTCACGGTCTGCCCCTTCTCGCCGGTGAAGCCGAGCAGGTCGAGGGTCGCGGCCAGATCACCCTTGTCCTCGTCGCCTCGGATCCCGAGGATCAGGGCGTCGGCGCGTGCGGTGGTCGGCTTCGCGGTGCTGAGGGTCACAGAGAGCATGTCCGCCACTCTAGAGTCGACGGCGACACACGCGCGACGCACGCCGGACGCGTGCCCTAGCTTGGGTGCCATGGATCTGCTGCACTCGCCCTTGCACGACCGCCATGTCGCCCTCGGCGCCAAGCTCGCCGAGTTCGGCGGCTGGGACATGCCGCTGGAGTACGCCGGCGGGGGCGTGCTCGCCGAGCACAAGGCCGTACGCGAGGCGGTCGGCCTGTTCGACGTCAGCCACCTCGGCAAGGCGCTGGTGCGGGGCACGGGCGCTGCCGACTTCGTCAACACCTGCTTCACCAACGACCTCGGCCGCATCGAGCCCGGCAAGGCCCAGTACACGCTGTGCTGCGACGAGGACGGCGGCACGGTCGACGACCTCATCGCCTACCTGCGCAGCGACTTCGAGGTCTTCCTGATCCCCGAACGCGGCCAACACCGCGGCCGTCGTCGCGCGCCTGCAGGCCGCGGCGCCGGCCGGCATCGAGGTCATCGACCAGCACCGCGACTACGCGGTCCTCGCGATCCAGGGCCCGCTGAGCGACGAGGTGCTGACGTCGCTCGACCTGCCGGTCGACCACGAGTACATGTCGTTCGCCGACGCCACGATCGCCGGACAGCGACATCACGGTGTGCCGCACGGGCTACACCGGCGAGCGCGGCTACGAGCTGGTCGTCCCGTCGGCCTCCGCCGGTCGAGGTGTGGGACGCCGTCATCGCGGCGGGGGAGCCGTACGGCATCCGCGCCTGCGGCCTCGGTGCCCGCGACACGCTGCGCACCGAGATGGGCTACCCGCTGCACGGCCACGAGCTGTCGGCCGAGATCAGCCCCGTCATGGCGCGCGCCGGCTGGGCCGTCGGCTGGAAGAAGCCGGCGTTCTGGGGCAAGGAGGCGCTCGAGCGGCAGCGCGCCGAGAAGACCGTGCGCACGTTGCGCGGCCTGCTGGCCCAGGGTCGCGGCATCCCGCGACCCGGGCATGACGGTCGCCGACGCCGACGGCGCCGAGCTGGGCGAGATCACCTCGGGCACGTTCTCGCCGACGCTGCGCCAGGGCATCGCGCTGGCGCTGCTGGAGCCAGGCGTCGAGGACGGGGCGACCGTCGTCGTCGACGTGCGCGGCCGCTCCGAGTCGTTCACCGTCACCAAGCCGCCGTTCGTGCAACCGTCGACCAAGGAGAGCTGAGATCATGAGCTGGACCTGGACGTTGGAGGACTCGCTCGGCGACGTCACGGGCCGGTCGGAGGAGTTCGAGAGCCGCGGCGACGCCGAGTCGTGGGTCGGCGAGGAGTTCGGCGACCTGCTCGAGCAGGGCATCGACCAGGTGCGCCTGTTCGACGGCGAGACCGAGATCTACGGCCCGATGTCGCTGCACGCCGACTCGCTAGACCGACCCGGCGCTCTGCGCGGCTGGTCAGCGGTCGGTGGAGGGCCTGCGCCGCGCTTGACCTGCGGCTTCGGCAGCCGGAAGCGGCGCAGCTGCGTGCTGCGCAGCACCACGTACGCACGTGTTGCCGCTGGGCTCGTCGGCCGAGAAGCGCTTCCGCGAGCTGCTCTTGAGGCCGCGCACCAGGAAGAGCTCGTCGAGGACCGTCGCGACGATCGTGAACGGGTAGACGACGCACGGTGAGCAGCGTCGACCGCCGCGGCTGGTCTGCCGACGACAGCACGACGAGATCAGCACGCAGGAACGGCAGCAGGAACTCGGCGACGTTCCAGCGGCGATCGACGTAGTCGCGGCAGAACTCGCGCACCGGGCCGCGCTCGCGGGCGGGCAGGTACTTCTCGTCGCCGGTCTTGAGCGCCTCGCGCTGCTTGAGCCGGATCTCCTCGCGCGCGGCCCGGTCGCGCTTGGCCTGCTCCTTGCGCGTCACGGGGACTTCATCTGCTTCTTGCGCGCCGCTTCGGCCTCTTGCGCGCTCGGCGTCGCGACGCCCCTTGCCGGCCTCTGTCTCGTCTACCACGCGCGACACCCTACGCCGTACGCTGTGACGAGCATGAGCATCGGCAAGCGCATCGCGCAGGATCTTCCGTTCGTGGCGTTTCCGCGGCGACGATGTCGAGGAGCCTCAAGGACAAGCTCGACGAGACCTATCGCACGCAGACGGCCCTGCTGCAGCAGGTACGCCGCGGGGTCGCCGACGTGGCCACGAGCCGCAAGCGGGTCGAGCTCCAGCTCGCCGCACTGCGTCAGCAGGCCGCCCAGCTCGACGACCAGGCGCGGCAGGCCGTCGCCCACGGCAACGACGACGAGGCCCGCTCGGTCCTGACCCGCAAGGTCACGCTCGAGAAGGCCGCCGCCGACCTCAAGACCCGCCACGCCGACCTCAAGGCCGAGGAGGACAAGCTCGGGCGCGGCGCTCAAGATCGAGCAGGAGGTCGAGGCGTTCCGCGTCCGCAAGGACACCCTGGCCGCCCGGCACACCGCCGCGGCGGCGCGCGCCGAGATCAACAGCGCCACCACGCGGCATCAACTCCTCGGTCAGCGACGTCGGCCAGGCCATGGAGTCGGCCGAACGGCGTACGCGTGAGCATCGAGGCCACGGCCGACGCGGTCGACGAGCTCGTCGCCGACGGCGTCATCAGCAAGCGCCGGCGAGAGTCGCCGACGAGGCGCTGCGTCGACAGTTCGACGCCGCGCTGGACGGCGCCGAGGTCGACCGGCAGCTCGAGCAGATCTCCACTCCACAGGAAGGACGACGATGGCTCGGACGCAGATTCAAGAGTGACCGCGGACTGACGCTGCGCATGGGCGGCGTCGAGCTTCGGGCTCGGCGCGCTCTACGTCGCGTTCGGCGCCTTCCTGATCCAGGGCCTCGGCCTCGGCGCCTCGGCCTGGTCATCGTGCTCGCGATGGCGTGGGGCCAGTGGTACTTCTCCGACACGCTCGCCCTGCAAGTCGATGGGCGCCAAGGTCGTCGAGCCCGAGCAGGCCCCCGAGCTGCACGCCATGATCGACCGGCTGTGCGCGCTGGCCGACATGCCCAAGCCGCGCGTCGCGGTCGCGGTGACCGACATGCCCAACGCCTTCGCGACCGGCCGCTCGCCCAAGCACTCCGCGGTGTGCGTCACGACCGGCATCATGCAGCGCCTCGACGCCGACGAGCTCGAGGGCGTCCTGGCCCACGAGCTGTCGCACGTCGCCAACCGCGACGTGACGGTCATGACGGTCGCCTCGTCGCTGGGTCTGCTGGCCGGCTTCATCACGCGATGGGGCATGTACGCCGGCAAGCATCTTCGGCGGCCGCAACAACAAGAACGGCGGCGCGGCGTTCCTCGTGGTCTTCCTGGTCAGCATGGTCGTCTACGTCGTCAGCTTCGTCCTGACCCGCTCGCTGTCGCGCTACCGCGAGCTCAGCGCCGATCGCAGCGGCGCCTACCTGACCGGCCGGCCGTCCAAGCTGTCGTCGGCGCTGGTCAAGATCTCCGGCGACATGGCCCGCATCCCCAACCGCGACCTGCGCGAGGGACAGGCGATCAGCGCGTTCTTCTTCGCTCCGGCCATCAACCGGGAGTCGATCGGCGCGCTGTTCGCGACGCACCCGCCGCTGCAGCAGCGCCTCGACCAGCTCGCCAAGGTCAGCGCCGAGCTCTCCGAGCAGGCCTGAGGCGGCCATGGGTTCTTCGACGCGATCCTCGGGCGCACCAAGCCGCCGCAGGCCGACCTCGACGTGCTGTTCGCCGTGCCGCAGGCCGCGCTGTCGCTGCAGGCCGAAGGATTCATGCCGACCGGTTCGGGGTCGGTCTGCTTCCGCGACGTCGAGGGCAACGCGCGACGACACCGTATGGCCGATGCCGAGCAGCTCATCACGACGACCGCCGGAGCCACGGTCACCCGCAGCGACGACCGCTTCGGCTTTCACTGGCTCACGCGTCACGCGTACGGACGCACGACGTGTCGGGGCTCGTGACCGACCTGCACGCCGTCAACAGCTCGCTCGCCGATGCCGGCTTCGGCTCGGCACTGCTGTGCTCGACGATCGGGTTCACGACGGCGGACGGCAAGCCGTTGGCGCTGGTCTACCTCTACAAGCGCGGCACGTTCTACCCGTTCGTGCCGCTCGACGGCGAGAAGCGCGACAACGCCCTGGAGCTGCAGGTCCGCGGCGTCGTCGGCGAGGACGTCCCGGTCGAGCCCGACCTGACCAAGTGGCTGGCGATCTGGGGCGCTCCCGGTCTCGGCTGACGGGCCCGGCCGGATAGGTTGGACTGGTGACGTTCGAGACCCTCTCCCACGACCAGATCCAGGCCCTCCTCGACGAGCAGACCGCGGCGTACCGCGACGCTGCAAGGACTCCGGTCTCAAGCTCGACCTGACGCGCGGCAAGCCCTCGCCGGAGCAGCTCGACCTGTCCAACGGCTGCTGTCGACCTGCCCGGCGCCGACTTCAAGGACGCCGCCGGCACCGACACCCGCAACTACGGCGGGCTCAACGGGCCTGGCCGAGCTGCGCGAGATCTTCGCGCCGATCATGCAGGTGCCGGTCGAGCAGGTCGTCGCCGGCGACAACGCGAGCCTCGCGATGATGCACGACAACCTCGTGTTCGCGCTGTTCCACGGCGTCGCCGACTCCGAGCAGCCGTGGGGCGTCGAGGAGTCCGTCAAGTTCATCTGCCCCGTCCCCGGCTACGACCGGCACTTCGCGCTGCTCGAGGAGTACGGCATCGAGATGATGCCGGTCGACCTGCTCGATGACGGACCGGACGTCGCACGCCGTGCGCGAGCTGGTCAAGGACCCCGCAGTCAAGGGCATGTGGCTCGTCCCGACCTACGGCAACCCCACCGGCGCGGTCGTCAGCGAGGCCGTCGCCGCCGAGCTCGCCGCGCTGGAGACCGCGGCACCGGACTTCCGCATCTTCTGGGACAACGCCTACGCCGTGCACCACCTCACCGAGCAGCAGACCAAGACCGCCGACATCCTCGGTCTCTGCGTCGGCGTCCGGGCACCCCAACCGCGCGATCATCTTCGCGTCGACCTCCAAGATCACGTTCGCCGGCGCCGGCGTGTGCTTCCTCGGCAGCTCCGCCGGCCAACATCGAGTGGTACCTCAAGCACCTCGGCAAGCGGACGATCGGCCCCGACAAGGTCAACCAGCTCCGCCATGCCCGGTTCCTCAAGAGCACCGAGGGCGTGCACGCGCTGATGGACGGTCACCGCGCGATCCTGGCGCCGAAGTTCGAGGCCGTCGTGGAGATCCTGCGCGCCCGGCTGGGCGACTACGGCGTCGCGAGCTGGACCGAGCCCAAGGGCGGCTACTTCGTGAGCCTCGACGTCGTCGACGGCACGGCGTCGCGGGTCATCGAGCTGGCCCGCGAGGCCGGTGTCGCCATGACGCCGGCTGGTGCGGCGTTCCCGTACGGCGACGACCCCCGCGACCGCAACATCCGCATCGCCCCGTCGTATCCCGTCGCCGCAGGAGCTCGAGGCAGCGATCGACGTGCTCGCCACGTGCGTGCTGATCGCCGCCGCCGAGCAAGCCCTCGCCCAGTAGAACCAGCCCGTACGCGTGAAGGTCCTGGTGGCGCCGGACGCGTTCGGCGGGACGCTCACGGCCCCTGAGGCGGCGCGGGCGATCATCGAGGGCTGGCAGCGCCACGCGCCCGATGACGAGCTCACCACTGCGGCGATGGCCGACGGCGGCCCGGGCTTCGTCGACGTCCTGCACGAGGCGATCGGCGGAGAGCTGGCGGTCGTCACCGTGCGCGGCCCGGTCGGTGCCGACGTGCCGGTCGCGGTGCTGCACGCCGACGGCACGGCGTACGTCGAGAGCGCTCAGGCCTGCGGCCTGCACCTCGTCGATCCGCAGGACCCCATGCACGCGACGACGTACGGCGTCGGGCAGGCGATCGGCGCGGCCCTCGACGCCGGGTGCGCGGCGCATCGTCGTGGGGCTCGGCGGCAGCGCGACCAACGACGGGGGAGCGGGCCTGCTCGCCGCGCTCGGGGCCACCGCTGACGTGCCGCTGGACGGCGGGTCCCGCTGGCCTCAGCGGCGTCACCCAGGTCGACCTGGCCCCGGCGCGCTCGACGGCTCGAGCGGCGTCGAGCTCGTCATCGCCGCCGACGTCGACGTCCAGCTGCTCGGCATGTTCGGCGCCACCAAGACGTTCGGCCCGCAGAAGGGCCTGACGGACGAGCAGATCATCGCCGTCGACGGCATCGCTCGACCGCTTCGTCGAGGCGACGTGCGGCTCGACGCCGGCCGAGCGGCGCATCGCCGACGCCAAGAGCGCCGGTGCCGCGGGCGGACTGGGATTCGCGCTCATGCTGCTCGGCGGGAGCGTCACCTCCGGCATCGACCTCGTCGCGGACGCCGTCGGCCTCACCGCTCAGGCCGGCTCGCACGACCTCGTCGTGACGGGCGAGGGCACGCTACGACTTCTCGTCCCGCGCCGGCAAGGTCGTCTTCGGCGTGGCGGCGGTCGCCGGCGCGGCTGCCCGGCCCTGCATCGTGCTGGCGGGCCAGGTCGTGGTCGGCTCCCGTGAGATGCGCGCCATGGGGGTCGAGAGCGCCTACGCGATGTCAGACCTGGTCGGCATCGACGCGGCGATGGGCGAGCCGTACGCCAGCCTCGCCGACCTTGCCGAGCGTGTCGCACGTACGTGGTCGCCTCGGGCTGAGGACTGACGGCGTACGATGGAATGGAATCGGCACGCGAACACGTTGACCTCCGATGCCGTGACCAAAAGACCAGATCCATGGGAGAGCCACATGACGATCGAGACTGACCAGTCCACCGTCGAGACGACGCCGGCGACCGAGCGTCACCCTCAGCGACGGCGCTGCCGAGAAGGTCAGCAGCCTGCTCGCCCAGGAAGGCCGCGACGACCTCGCCCTGCGCATCGCGGTGCAGCCCGGTGGTTGCTCCGGCCTGCGCTACCAGCTGTTCTTCGACGAGCGTTCGCTCGACGGCGACCAGATCTTCGAGTTCGGCGGCGTCAACGTCGTCGTCGACCGCATGAGCCTGCCGTACCTCGGCGGCGCGACGATCGACTTCGTCGACACGATCGAGAAGCAGGGCTTCACGATCGACAACCCGATGGCCACCGGCTCCTGCGCCTGCGGCGACTCGTTCCACTAGATCAGCACCTCCGACCCCGACTGGCACGACACGACGGCCCTCCTGCGCGAGCGGGGGGCCGTTTGTCTATGGTGTGCGGGTGCACCTCGCCATCACCGGTTCGATCGCCACTGATCACCTCATGACCTTCCCGGGCAAGTTCGCCGATTCGCTCGTGCCGGACCAGCTCGACAAGATCTCGCTGTCGTTCCTCGTGGACGACCTCGACGTCCGCCGCGGGGGGTGCGGGGCCAACATCGCGTTCGCCCTCGCCAAGCTCGGCCACCGCGCGCTGCTCGTCGGTGCGGTCGGCCGCGACTTCGAGGCCGAGTACCGCGGCTGGCTCGACGCCGCGGGCGTCGACACCGTCGGGCGTCCTGGTCTCCGAGACCCGCCACACGGCCCGCTTCGTCTGCACCACCGACACCGAGCATGGCGCAGTTCGCGACCTTCTACGCCGGCGCGATGTCCGAGTCGCGCGACATCGACCTGTTCGCGCTCGGCCAGGACTTCGACCTCGTCCTCGTCGGCCCCGACGACCCCGAGGGCATGCTGCGCCACACGCGGGCCTGCCGCGACAGCGGCATCCCGTTCGCGGCCGACGTCTCGCAGCAGCTGGCGTGGGCCGAGGGCGACGTCATCCGCGACCTCATCGACGGCGCGACCTACCTGTTCAGCAACGACTACGAGGCCGCGCTGATCGAGCAGAAGACCGGCTGGTCGTCGGCCGACGTCCAGGCGCACGTCGGCACCCGCATCGTGACGCGTGGCAAGGACGGCGTGACGGTCTACCCGGCCGACGGCGAGCCGCATCGAGGTCAAGGCCATCGAGGGCGTCGTCGCGGTCGACCCGACCGGCGTCGGCGACAGCTTCCGCGCCGGATTCCTCGCGGGCGTCGCGGCCGGACTCGACTTCGAGCGCTCGGCCCAGATCGGCTGCACGATCGCCGCCAGCGTCGTCGAGACCAAGGGCACGCAGGAGTACGAGCTCGACCGCGGAGGGCTTCCTCAAGCGGATCGGCGCGGCGTACGGTGAGCAGGCGCAGCGCCGAGGTCGACGCGGCGCTCTCACTCGCGTGACACGCCCGTCAGACACGCGTCCAGCACAGGCAGACCTCACCGCAAGCGCGCGGTCCTGCTGAGTTAGGTGCTGCACGTGTCGAATCACGTGACAGTCATGTTCAGAAAGGCGCCCCGTGGGTCGGATGAAATTGGCGGTTCTCGCCCTCGCAGCCGTGGTTTTCAGCGGCTGCTCTCCCGCCGATGACTCCGACATCAAGCGGCTTGGCGCTGCCCGATCGGGCCAGCCGATCGCACCGACGACATGTGGGACCTGTGGCTCGGCGCCTGGATCGCCGTCCTCGTCGTGTTCCTGCTGGTCTTCGGCCTGATGGTCTACGCGATGATCCGCTACCGCCGTCGCAGCGACGACGAGGTGCCCGCCCAGGTCCGCTACAACCTGCCGATCGAGGCGCTGTACACCTTCGCGCCGGTCATCATCGTGGCGGTGTTCTTCTTCCACACCGTCACGGCGCAGAACGCGATCCTCGAGAAGGTCGACAACCCCGACCACACCATCGAGGTCGTCGGCAGCAAGTGGCAGTGGGCGTTCAACTACCTCGACGAGGACGCGACCGCAGGGCGAGGACGTCTACGACCTCGGCACGCCGCAGGATCCGGCCGAGCTGTAGCTCCCGGTCGACGAGTCCGTGCGGTTCAACCTGATGTCGCCCGACGTCATCCACTCGTTCTGGATCCCCGAGTTCTACTTCAAGATGGACGTCGTCCCGGGCAAGGCGCAACTCCTTCGACCTCACGCCGACCCGCGAGGGCGTGTTCACCGGCCGCTGCGCCGAGCTGTGCGGCCTCTACCACTCGCGCATGATCTTCAAGGTCCACGTGGTCGTCCGGGCCGAGTACGACCAGCACCTCGACGAGCTGAAGGACGCCGGCCAGATCGGCGCGCCCAAGGGCGCCGAGAAGGCCAACAAGATCGCCGGACTGCACGAAGAGGCAACGGCGACGTCGAAGAGTCCAGGGAAGGAGCAGGGAACTGATGGCCGACGCACACCGCCGCATTCGACGACGGTTCGGAGGGCTCCGCGCCGGGCCCGCGAGCGCACGCTCGGCCAGAAGGTCGTCACGGTCCTCACCACGACCGATCACAAGGTGATCGGCAACATGTACCTCGTCACCTCGTTCGCCTTCTTCATCATCGGCGGCATCCTGGCGCTGCTGATCCGCGCCGAGCTGGCGCAGCCCGGGCACGCAGATCGTCGACGACGAGACCTACAACCAGCTGTTCACGATGCACGGCACGATCATGCTGCTGATGTTCGCGACGCCGCTGTTCTTCGGCTTCGGCAACGCGATCATGCCGCTGCAGATCGGCGCGCCCGACGTCGCGTTCCCGCGGCTCAACATGTTCAGCTACTGGCTGTACCTGTTCGGCTCGCACGATCGTCGTCTCCGGGCTTCTTCGTGCCCGGCGGAGCGGCGAGCTTCGGCTGGTTCGCGTACGCGCCGCTGAGCGATGCGGTGAACTCGCCGGGCATCGGCGGTGACCTGTGGGTCATGGGCCTGTGGATGTCGGGTCTCGGCACGATCCTCGGTGGCGTCAACTTCATCACCACGATCTTCACGATGCGCGCGCCCGGCATGACGATGTTCCGCATGCCGATCTTCGTGTGGAACACGCTGGTCACCAGCATGCTCGTCCTCATCGCGTTCCCGATCTTCGCCGCGGCGCTGCTCGTCGCTCGAGGCCGATCGCCGTCTCGGCGCCCACGTCTTCGACGCCGCCAACGGCGGACCGATCCTGTGGCAGCACCTGTTCTGGTTCTTCGGGCACCCCGAGGTCTACATCATCGCGTTGCCGTTCTTCGGCATCATCACCGAGATCCTGCCGGTCTTCACCCGCAAGCCGATCTTCGGCTACGTGGGCCTGGTCGCCGCGACGCTCATGATCGCGGCCCTGTCGGTCGCGGTGTGGGCCCACCACATGTTCGTCACCGGCTCGGTCGACCTGGCGTTCTTCTCGCTTCATGACGTTCCTGATCGCGGTGCCCACCGGAGTGAAGTTCTTCAACTGGATCGGCACGTTGTGGGGCGGATCTCTGTCCTTCGACACCCCGCTGATCTTCTCGCTGGGCTTCCTCACGACGTTCCTCTTCGGTGGCCTGACCGGCGTCATCCTGGCCTCGCCGACGCTCGACTTCCAGCTGTCCGACAGCTACTTCGTCGTGGCGCACTTCCACTACGTCGTGTTCGGCACCGTGGTGTTCGCGATGTTCGCCGGCTTCTACTTCTGGTGGCCCAAGCTGACCGGCCGCATGCTCGACGAGAAGCTCGGCAAGATCCACTTCTGGCTGCTGTTCATCGGCTTCCACCTGACGTTCCTGGTCCAGCACTGGCTGGGCGTCGAGGGCTTCCCGCGTCGCTACGCCGACTACGGCCCGACCGACGGGTTCACGACGCTCAACGAGATCTCCTCGATCGGCGCGTTCCTGCTCGGCGCCTCGACGCTGCCGTTCTTCTACAACGTGTGGAAGTCGCGCAAGGGCCCGCTCGTCGGGCTCGACGACCCGTGGGGCTGGGGCCGCTCGCTGGAGTGGGCCACGTCCTCACCGCCGCCGCGTCACAACTTCACGTCGCTGCCGCGCATCCGCTCCGAGAGCCCGGCGTTCGACCTGCACCACCCGGAGATCGCCGAGCTCGAGCTGCTCGCACAACCCGGGCGAGAGCTCACCGATTCGCCGATGCTCCCGACGTCGAGGGCAAGGGCGAGGCGGCGACGGACAACACCGACGGCAAGGACGGTCACTGATCCATGAAGGCCGAAACCTGGACCATCGTCGCGTGCGGGATCTTCTTCGCGCTCGTCGCGCCCGTCTACTGGGTGCTGACGCACGACCCGACCGGCACGACGGCGCTGATCATGACGTTCCTGCTGTCGGCGCTGCTGGGCTTCTACCTCGGTGTCGTCGCCAAGCAGATCCCCGACCGTCCTGAGGACCGCAGCGACGGCGAGATCGCCGACGGCGCCGGCGAGCAGGGCTTCTTCCCGCCCTACAGCTGGTGGCCGCTGTTCGCCGCCTCGGCGCTGGCGGTCGTGGTGCTGGGTGTCGTGATCGGCTGGTGGCTGTTCATCATCGGTGCCGTGTTCGTCTCGGTTGCCGCCATCGGCTGGATCTTCGAGTACTACCGCGGCATCCACGCCCACTGACGTTCACGGTCCAGAACCCGACCTGCCACCACCTAGAATGATCTGGTGAGGGATCTTCGTCTGCCGGCCGTGCTTGTGTGCGCGGGCCTTGTCGCCTTGTCCGCCTGCACCGCCGATGGCGTCAAGGACGCCGTCACGCCCGATGAGCCGAAGGACCCGATCGCGCTCACGGCGAATGTCGATCAGCGGGCCAAGGACGTCCGGGTCAACACGATCGTCGCGGTCGAGGCCCAGCACGGGTCGATCACGAGCGCGGTGCTGGCCAGCGACGACGGCAAGTCCAAGATCAAGGGCCGGGTGGCCGGCGACGCTTGGCTCGCGAGCCAACGGCTGGAGCCCGGCACGGCCTACACGCTGCAGGTCAGGGGCACGGGCGAGGACGGCAAGTCCGGCCGCATCATCCGCCACTTCACGACCCAGCAGCTGACGCTGGCCCAGCAGACCTATCCGTCCGTGGCGCCCCTGCAGGGTGAGACGGTCGGCGTCGGCATGCCGGTCATCGTCACCTTCGACGTGCCGGTCAAGAACCGGGCGCTGTTCGAGCGCAACATGCGCGTGCAGTCGACGCCCGCGGCCGAGGGATCCTGGACGTGGCTTCGCGATCGCGAGGCGCACTTCCGTCCGCGGCAGTACTGGCCGGCTCACGCCAAGGTCAAGGTCAACCTGCGACTCAACGGCCTGCCGGCCGGCAAGGGCATCTACGGCCAGCAGGACCAGCACATCGACTTCAAGGTCGGCAGCAAGCGGGTCAGCGTCGTCGACGTCGCCAAGCACCAGCTGACGCTACACCGTCGACGGCAAGACCGAGAAGACCATCCCCGTCACCACCGGCGACAACGGGCACCGCACGCGTGAGGGCACCAAGGTCATCATGGAGAAGTTCTCCTCGATCGACATGGACGCCGCCACGACGGGCGTCGACTCCGAGGACCCCGGCTACTACAACATCAAGGACGTCCGCTGGGCGATGCGGCTGACCAACTCGGGCGAGTTCCTGCACGCCGCTCCGTGGTCCGTCGGCTCGCAGGGCAGCGCCAACGTCAGCCACGGCTGCACCGGCATGAGCACGGCGAACGCGAGCTGGCTCTACAGCCACTCGCGCAGGGGTGACGTGGTCCACTACGTCCACAGCCCGAGGCCGCTCGAGGCCACACAACGGCTGGACCGACTGGAACGTCCCGTGGTCGACCTGGCTCAAGGGCTCAGCGCTCCACCAGTCCTGACCGCTCAGGTCACCCGCTGGGAGTTGCGGACACGCTGGGAGTGACCTCACGGCCGCGACACTCCGCTGTGGGGCGACGACAACGTCACTCCCAGCGGACTGTGTGCCCGGGGACGACGAAGCCCCCGCCAGCATCGCTGGCGGGGGCTTCGTGTCGTGCTGTGTCAGTGCACCCGGGGGATGCCGGTCTCGGACACGCCCTGGAACTCGTCGCCGAGCTCGACCGGGTGACCGTCGTGGTCACGGAGGTGCTCCTCGGCGTGGTGGACGTCCTCGACGGTCGGCTTGTCGACCGCGCCGTCGTAGTAGAACGCCTGGGCCTTGGCCCGCAGCTTGGCCATGCGGCCGTGCGGCGCTGCCACGCCGTTGGCGTCGGTCTCCGGGGGCGCCTCGAGCGCCGGCAACCGGTCGTGGTTGGTCAGCGTGAACTGCGAGCCGGCCGGCAGGGGAGCGTGGCGCTCCGAGAAGCCGCCATCGGGCGAACGCTCGATGACGCCGGTCTCGTAGCCGTGCAGGATGCGGTTGGCGTCCGCGCGCTGGAGACCGATGCAGATGCGCTTGGTGATCATGAACGCGATGACCGGCAGGATGAACAGCCCGATCCGGCAGAACCAGGTGATCGCGTTGAGGCTCAGGTGGAACTTGGTCGCGATGATGTCGTTGCCACCGCCGATCCACAGCACGCCGTACGCCGTCATGGCCGCGACGATGAACGCGGTGCGGACCGGCGCGTTGCGCGGGCGCTCGAGCAGGTGGTGCTCACGCTTGTCGCCGGTGATCCACTGCTCGAGGAACGGCCATGCCACGCCGACTCCCAGGAACAGGCCAGGGCAGGATCGCCGCGGGCATGAAGACGTTCCAGCTCCACGTGTAGTTGAAGAACGTGCTCTCCCAGTTGGGCATGATGCGCACGGCACCCTCGACGAAGCCCATGTACCAGTCCGGCTGCGAGCCGGCGGTGACCTCGGACGGGTTGTAGGGGCCGTAGGCCCAGATCGGGTTGATCTGCAGGACGGCGCCCATGATCGCGGTGAAGCCGAACACCACGAAGAAGAAGCCGCCCGCCTTGGCGGCGTAGACCGGGAGCATCGGGTAGCCGACGACGTTCTTCTCGGTGCGTCCGGGACCGGCCCACTGCGTGTGCTTGTGGTAGACGAGCAGCAGCATGTGCGCGCCGATGAGGCCCAGCAGCAGCGCCGGGATCAGCAGGATGTGCGCCATGTAGAGGCGGGGGATGATCACGTCGCCGGGGAACTCGCCGCCGAAGAGGAAGAACTCGAGGTAGGAGCCGACGATCGGGATCGACCGCAGCAGCCCGTCGACGAAGCGCAGGCCGGTGCCGGACAGCAGGTCGTCGGGCAGCGAGTAGCCGGCGAAGCCCTCGACGAGGCCCAGCACCATGCAGGCCGATGCCGATCAGCCAGTTGATCTCGCGCGGCTTGCGGTAGGCGCCCGTGAAGAACACGCGCAGCATGTGCACGATCATCGCGGCGACGAACAGCGCAGCAGCCCAGTGGTGGATCTGCCGGATCAGCAGTCCGCCGCGGATGTCGAACGAGATGTCGAGCGTCGAGGCGTACGCGTGGGACATCTCCAGGCCGTTGAGCGGCGTGTAGGACCCGTTGTAGGTCGTCTCGGCCATGCTCGGCTGGAACCAGAACGTCAGGAATGTGCCGGTCAGCAGCAGGACGACGAAGCTCCAGAGCGCGATCTCGCCGAGCATGAACGACCAGTGCTCGGGGAAGACCTTGCGGAGCAGGTGTGAGCGCTTGCTGGCGCCGGCGAGACCCAGTCGGTCATCCAGCCACTCGACGGGCCCAGCGGCCTTCTTGCCGAAGGCCGTGTCCTCGATGTTGGTGCTCTCGTCGATGGTGCTCATGACTTATCATCCAACCTCTTCTGGTCGCGGGCCAGTTCTGGATAGCTGGGGCCCACCACCTCGGTGAAGTCGCTCACTGCGATCAGATAGCCGTCGGCGTCGACTGCGAGCGGCAGCTGGGGGAGCGGCCGGTGTGCGGGACCGAAGACGACCTTGCCGTTGTCGGCGAGGTCGAACGTCGACTGGTGGCACGGGCAGAGCAGGTGGTGCGTCTGCTGCTCCCACAGGCTGATGGGGCAGCCGACGTGCGTGCAGATCTTGGAGTAGCACAGGATGCCGTCGATGCCCCAGTTCTCGCGGCCCTTGGCCGGAGTGATGTCCTCGGGACGCATGCGGACGACGATCACGGCGGCCTTGGACTTCTCCTGCAGCAGCTCGGTGCCCTCGATGACGGGGTGGCCGTCCTTGTCCTTCTCGTACATGATCGCCGGCTCGGCGTTGACGAGCTGGCCGACCTGGAGGTCTGACGGCTTGATGGGCGTGCCGGCGACGTCGTTGACGACGCGCATGCCCTTCTTCCACAGCGTGTTCTTGTGGCCGTAGGGCAGCGGGCCCATGTCGCGCAGCAGGATGACCGACGGCAGCGCCAGGGCGCCCATCGACAGCGAACAGAGTGCGACGGATCATCGGACGTCGGCCGAAGCCGGACTCGGTGATGCCGTCGTTGAGGTCCTTGAGCGTGTCGGCGCGGTCCTCGGCCGACGATCCGGCGGGATGACGCAGCTCGACCATCTCGTGGTCGCCCATGAGCTTCTTGGCCCACTGGATGATCCCGACGCCCATCAGCAGCATCGCGCCGCCGAGCGTGGCGCCGAGCGTGAAGTTCATCGCCGACCAGCCGAGGAACGTCTGGTCCTTGTCGATCATGATGTAGCCGACGCAGAAGCCGACGAGCAGCAGTGCGGCCACGCGGAACATGCCCGAGATCTGCCGCTCGGCGCGCTTGTCCTGTGCCTCGTCGACGTCCGTCGGGCGGTACTGGTGCTCCGGCAGCCCGGGATCCCTCACCGGCTCGGTGTCGGGCAGGCGATCCAGCTCGTCGCTCATCTCTTCTTCACTCTCGCTCCGTGCGCACCGATCCAGATCGCGGCGATCACGAGGCCGCCGATGCCGATGATCCAGGTGAACAGGCCGTCGACCACGGGGCCGAGGCCGCCGCCGGCCATGCCGCCGTAGTTGGGCTGGTTCTGCACCTGCTTGATGTAGGCGATGATGTTGCTCTTGTCCTCAGGCGTGATGACGTCGTCGGAGAAGACCGGCATCTGCTGCGGGCCGGTGATCATGGCCTCGGCGATGTGCTTGGCGCTGACGCCGTCGAGCTTGGGCGCGTACTTGCCGCCGGGCATGGCGCCGCCGGCGCCGACCGAGTTGTGGCAGGCCGTGCAGTTGGTGCGGAAGAACTCGCCGCCCTCACGGATCTGCTCGACGGTCTTGCCGGAGATGTCGGTGTACTCGTCGTCCGGGATCGCCGGTCCGGGTGCCAGCGACGCGATGTAGGCAGCGAGCTGCCGGGTCTCCTCGGCCGTGTACTCGGGGTCCTTGGCGGGTGCCTGCGGTGCGGACTGCGCCATCGGCATGCGGCCGGTGCCGACCTGGAAGTCGACCGCTGCAGCGCCGACGCCGATCAGCGACGGGTCCGTAGTTGCCGCCCCGCTTGGTCTCGATGCCGCTGGCGTTCTTGCCGTGGCAGCTGGCGCAGCCGATCAGGAACAGCTTGCGACCGGCCTCGACGTCGTTGGCCGACGCGGTCTCAGCGCTCGCGGGCTGGGATCTGACTGCTGAGTAGACCCCTCCGACAACGCCGAGTGCCAGGAGCAGAACGACGATGCCGGCAAGTGGGTGCCGACGTCTGGTGGACAGTTTCCGCACCGAGAACCTCATTCCTTGAAGTGCTGCTGAGAATACCTTCGGGCGGTGACCCGACATGCAGTGAGGGGAGCCTTATTTGAGGATGTAGATCGTGGCGAACAGCCCGACCCACACGATGTCCACGAAGTGCCAGTAGTAGGACACGACGATCGCGGAGATCGCCTGCTCGTGGGTGAACTTGCGGGCGACGAACGTACGGCCGATCACGAGCAGGAAGGCGATGAGTCCGCCGATGACGTGGAGGCCGTGGAAGCCGGTCGCGAGGTAGAACAAGCTGCCGTAGGGCGAGCTGGAGATCGTGACGTGCTCGGTGACCAGCTTGGCGTACTCCGTGGCCTGGCCGCGCGATGAAGATCGCGCCCATGAGGTAGGTGAGGACGAACCACTCGCGCATGCCCCAGAGCTTGATCTGCGAGAGCTTGCCGGTGCGCCCGGGCTTGCCGCGCTCAGCGGCGAACACGCCGAACTGGCAGGCGACCGACGACAGCACGAGGATCGTGGTGTTGACAGCGGCGAACGGGACGTCGAGCTTGGCCGTCTCCTGGCTCCACAGATCGGGGGAGATGTTGCGGATCGTGAAGTACGCGGCGAACAAGCCCGCGAAGAACATCAGCTCGCTGGAGAGCCACACGATGGTCCCCACCGTCACCATCGACGGACGGCCTTCTTGGCCATGGAGTCGGGAAGCAGGAATCACGGATGTAGTCGCCACGCGATCATTATGTACGATCGACCCGTGAGTGAGCACAAGCCCCTACGTGTCCTGGTCTACAGCGACGATCGTGACGTCCGCGCTGCCGTGCTGTCGGCCCTCGGAGCCCGCCCTCACCCCGACCTCCCGCCGTTCGAGTACGTCGAGTGCGCGACCGAGCCGGTCGTGTTCCAGCACCTCGACGAGGGCGACGATCGACCTCGTGATCCTCGACGGCGAGGCCGTGCCCGCCGGCGGCCTCGGCATCGCCCGTCAGATGAAGGACGAGATCTACCAGGCACCTCCGGTGCTCGTGCTGACCGGCCGCCCGCAGGACGCGTGGCTCGCCACCTGGTCGCGCGCCGAGGCGGCCCTGCCGCACCCGATCGAGCCGATCCGCCTTGCCGAGGTCGTCATCGACCTCGCGCGCGGCGTGCTCCAACCCGGCTGAGCGTCATGTCGACGACATGGCCGGAGGTCCTCTCCACGCTCGTGGCCAGGCAGGACCTCGACGCCGGTCCAGCGACGTGGGCGATGGAGGAGATCCTCTCCGGCAACGCCACACCGGCGCAGATCGCCGGGTTCGCGGTGGCCTTGCGCGCCAAGGGCGAGACCCTCGCCGAGGTGCAGGGCCTGGTCGACGCGATGTACCGCCACGCGCTCCCGCTTCACGGTCGAGGGCCGGGTCGTCGACATCGTCGGAACGGGTGGCGACCTCGCCAAGACCGTCAACATCTCGACGATGTCCGCCGTCGTGATCGCGGGCGCGGGCATCGCGTGTCGTCAAGCACGGCAACCGTGCGGCGTCCAGCGCCAGCGGTGCCGCTGATGTGCTCGAGGAGCTCGGCGTCCGGCTCGACGTGCCGCCGACCCGGCTCGGCGACGTGCTCGATGCCGTCGGCATCACGTTCTGCTTCGCACCGGTGTTCCACGCGTCCTACCGCTTCACGGCGGTGCCGAGGCGCGAGCTGGGCATCCCGACGACGTTCAACTTCCTCGGCCCGCTGGTCAACCCGGCCAAGCCCGCAGCATCGGCCGTCGGCGTGGCCGACGCCCGGATGGCGCCGATCATGGCCGGCGTCCTGGGCGCGCGCGGAGCCGATGCGTTCGTGTTCCGCGGCGAGGACGGGCTCGACGAGATCACGACGACGCACCACGTCCCGCGTGTGGGTCGCCGAGGGCGCCACGGGCGAGGTCGTGGAGGACGTCGATCGACCCGCGGGCCCTCGGGTTCGACTACGCGCCGGTGTCGGAGCTCACCGGCGGGGATCCGGCGTTCAACGCCAAGGTCTTCGAACGGGTCCTGGGCGGCGAGCAGTCAGCCGTACGCACGGCCGTGCTGCTCAACGCCGGCGCCGCGATCGCCGCGCACGCAGGCGGCCGCGGGCGACCTGGAGTCGCGGCTTCGCGCCGGCATCGAGCGGGCCGAGGAGTCGATCGACTCCGGTGCTGCGACGAAGGTGCTGGAGACCTGGGCCAGGACGACGCAGACCCTGGTCTGAGATCTACAGCCCGATCGAGAAGGCTTCCTCGAGATCGTGCTGGCTGAACGTCTGGAAGGCGATCTGGGTCTGGGTCGACAGCACCCCGTCGACCTTGTTGAGCTGATCGGCGACGACCGACGAGACGTCGTCGACCTCGCGCGACGCGGACCATCGCCAGCAGGTCGAGGTCGCCGGTGACGGAGTAGACCTCGCTGACCCCGTCGATGTCGGCGATCTGCTCGGCGATCTCGGAGAGCCGCGAGACCTCGGCCTGGATGAAGACGATGGCGGTGATCACGCAGCTCGAGCCCTAGCCCGGTCGCTGGAGCCCATGCCATGACGCGCTGGCGTCCTCGAACGGCGACAGGTGGCGGGCGGCGCCACCCAGGGGCGTGTGCCACGAGCCGCGGACCATCCGCAGGCCGGGGGAGTCGAGCCAGCGCAGCAGCGTCTCGGTCTCCTCGGCCGTGGCGGCAGGGATGGGACCGAAGCCCGGCTCGACGGTCTCGGCGGTCGCCAGCAACGCGTCGACCCAGCCGATGGGGTGCGTCCCGCGAGGCATGACGCCGGCGGCGGCGAGGCGGCCGAAGCGGATCACGTGGATCTCCCAGCCCTCGGGGTGCGGCGCCGCGGCGACGAGCTCGGCGGTGCCGGTCAGCTCGCGGAGCCGTTGCGTACGGGCGACGGCGCGCAGGAAGCCGGTCAGCCGGTCGCGCCAGATCGCGGCGTCCTCGAAGCGCTCGGTGCGGGCGAGGTCGAGCATGCGGGCGCGGATCGGCGATGACGAGCTCTTCGGGATCGCCCGTCATGGCGTGGCGGACGCGCTGCGACCTCGGCGGCGTACGTCGTCGAGGTCCGCCGATCCGTCGCACGGCGAGAGGCAGTGCCCCATCTCGGCGAGCGCGCACGGCGAGATGCGTGACTTCTTGGCGAGCTTGGTCGTGCACTGCCGGATGCGGAACGAGTCGTGCAGCGCCGTGAGGGCGCCCTCGGCGGCGGCCCGGCCGCGGAACGGGCCGATGTAGTCGGCGTCGTCGTCGAGGATCTGTGCGGACGATCGACAGCCGGGGCCACGGCTCGCGGGTCAGCTTGAGCCAGCTGAGCCGCTCGGGGAACTCGCGAGCGCCGGTTGTAGGGCGGCCGGTGCTTGCCGATCAGGCGCAGCTCGCGCACCTGGGCCTCGAGCGCCGTGGCGCAGACGATGCCCTCGATGCGCTGGGCGAGCATGACCATCTCGCCCATGCGGGTGCGGGTCTCGGCCTTGGTGAAGTAGGACCGGGTGCGGGTGCGGAGGTTGCGGGACGTGCCGACGTAGAGGATCTCGTCGCTGGCGTCGCGGAAGAGGTAGACGCCGGGCGCCTCGCGGCAGGTGCTCGGCGAGGTGGCGCTTGCGGCGCTGCTCGGGCTTGACCTTGGCGGTGTAGGTCGACACCTCCTCGAGCGTCGTGACGCCCGAGCGGGCCCGAGCCGCTCGAACAGGGCGTGCAGGACGTCGACCGTCGCGCGGGCGTCGGACAGGGCCCGGTGGTTGGGCGTCGTGGTGGCCGAGAACTTCGCCGCCAGGGTCGACGAGCTTGCAGTTGGGCACCTCCTCGCGGGACAGCACGCGGCGGGCGAGGATCGCGGTGTCGAGCGTCTCGAAGCCCGGCCACGGGATGCCGAGCTCGCGGCTGAAGTGCTTGAGGAAGCCGACGTCGAACGGCGCGTTGTGCGCGACGAGCACGCTGCCGCGGGCGAACTCGAGGAAGCTCGGCAGCACCTCGGCGATGCGGGGGGCGCCGATGACCATCTGGTTGGTGATGCCGGTCAGCACCGTGATGTAGGCCGGGATCGTCTCGTCGGGATTGACCAGGCGTCTGGAACTCGCCGAGCACCTCGCCGCCGCGGACCTTGACGGCTCCGAACTCGGTGATCTTGGAGCCCTTGGCGGCCGAGCCGCCGGTCGTCTCGAGGTCGACGACGCAGAACGTCGTGTCGGACAGGGGACGGCCGAGCTCGTCGAACGATCCCTGAACTACCTCCATGTGGTTCACCGTAGGTGGGGCGCACGGACAGAGCAGCGGGCAGACCTGCAATGCGCGGCGTTTTTGTCCGGAGCCGGCTCCTAGCGTCGTACGTGTCCCCGAACGACGGGGCGTCATGGCCAACAGCAGGAGGTGCAGCCATGACCGAGTCCCATCCCACCGACTCCGTGGTCGTCGATTGCGACCGCTGTCTCGTCCGCAGTCCGAGTGCGTGCGGCGACTGCATCGTGACGGTCCTGCTCGGCGCTCCGCCCGCCGGCATCGAGATCGACGCCGAGGAGATGGCCGCGCTCGGCGTGCTCGCCGACGCCGGGCTGACGCCGCCGCTGCGCCTTGTGACTCCGGTCACGGGCCCCGAGACACAAGCGTCTGAGTGTGAAGTTGATCTGACCCCACCTCCCCTTACAGTGGGCACTTGTGCGTCCGGTGAACGCCGTCCCCCCAGGGCGGCGTCGGGCGCACCGCCGAATCGCCACAGTCATGGGGAAGATGTCTGAGGCGAACCGGGGAACCATGTGTGTGGGGTGAATCGGATCACGCTGATCTGTCAAAGGATTGGCGCGGACCGTAGGGCAGACCTTGGCCCGAACCCGTCAGCTCACCCGGTAGACGTCGAGGATACATAGGAGTACTGCGTGCGCTTGCCCGCTACCCGAACACGTCGTCAAGGATTTGCCGCAGCTGCAGCACTCGCTCTGATCGGTGGACTGTTCGCCCTGCCGTCCGCCGGAGCCGATCCCGCCGTCACGCCCAAGGACGTCGAGAGCCGCGTTCCACGAGGCCGAGGCCATGAACGAGCAGGTCAACCAGCTCGGCGTGCAGGCCAAGCAGACGCAGGCCGAGATCGACGACATCACCGGCGACATCGACCAGCGACCTCGTCGACTACAACCGCGCAGAAGGCCGAGCTCGGCGACGCGATCGTGCAGCAGCAGATGGACGCGCCCCTCGGGCCCACCGTCAACCTGCTCAGCAGCGGCGACCCCGACCAGTTCCTCGCCGGCCTCGGTGCCGTCCAGGCGCTCAACAGCACCCGCGCCGACGCCCTCGAGAAGTTCGGCGAGACGAGCAAGGAGCTCAAGAACCGTCGCGCGCAGCTCCAGGACCGCAAGGCCGAGCTCGCCGCCGCCAAGAAGGACGCCGACGCCAAGCGCGAGAAGATCCGCAAGCAGTACGACGACGCCAAGGCCGAGCTCGCTCGCCTGACCGCCGCCGCAGCAGGCCACGTTCAACGCCAGCGACACCACCATGACCCGAGCGTCGAGGCCTCGGGCCGTGCCAAGGCCGCGATCGACTTCGCGCTGGCGCAGCTCGGCGACCCCTACGTCTACGGCGGCACCGGCCCCAACTGCTGGGACTGCTCCGGCCTCGTCATGAAGGCCTGGGCCGCCGCGGGCGTCTCGCTCCCGCGCGTCGTCGGTCCGCAGATGGCCGCCACGCACGCGGGTCCCGATGAACGAGCTGCAGCCCGGCGACCTCGTGGCCTACGGCAGCATGGCGCACATCGGCATGTACCTCGGCGACGGCCGGGTCGTCCACGCCCCGCGCCCCGGCAAGAGCGTGGAGATCACCGGCCTGAGCGGCTTCACCGTCGGCGGGCGGGTTGGCTGACACCAGGCCGAAGACTGGGCGCCGAATGCGGTCGCAGTCCTAGTCCTGATCGCCCTCGGCGCGGCGCTGCTGCTCTGGCAGCGCCCGTGGCAGGACGACGTCAGCACGAGCCGTGTCGGCATGCCCGCCGATGCCTCGGCCCAGCTGACGGCCCAGTTCCGTGCGCTCTCCGCGGCCGACTCCGAATCGGCGTTCGTCGCAGCAGCCGGGACATCGCGCACCGCCAAGACGTTCGCTCGGCAGGCGTGGCGGGCTCGCGAAGCGCTGGGCGCCAGCGCCGTCGAGCTCAGGTACGTCAGCGGCGGCGACGTCGCCGATCGTGCTGACGGCTCCGCGGTGGCGTTGGTCGATGTCAGCTGGCGTGCCGGTGCGCAGATCGGCCTGAGCGGCGACGACGGTGCACACGCCGTCGGTGGCGTTTCGCGTCGCCCCTCAGGCCGACGGTCGCTTCTCCCTGGTCACGGCACGTCCCCGTGAAGGTGCCCTGCCGATCTGGCTTGCGGGTCGACGTGGCGGTCGAGCGTACCGCCGGGTCCGTGGTCATCCGGGTCGACGGGGGCGACGCGGAGCTGCCCGTGGAGTCGATGGCCATGACTGCGCGGACCGCCGTGGGCCGGGTCGTGCCCGGCACCAAGGGCGAGGTCACGGTCGTCTCGCCGCACACCCAGCAGCAGATGGCGCAGCTCGTGGGACAGCCACTCGACCAGGTCCGGCAGATCGCCGCCGTCACGACCCGGCTCGACGGGCGCGGAGGCTCGTCGGCCGACACCGTCATCGTGCTCAACCCGCCGGTGTTCTCGACGATGGACCGCCGCGCTGCCCAGATCGTCCTGACGCACGAGGCGACCCACCTGCTGACCCATGCGGTCGGCACCCGGGCCGAGAGCTGGGTCGTCGAGGGATTCGCCGACTTCGTCGCCCTGCACGACGACTCGGCCGCGCTGTCGGTCAGTGCGGGACAGATCCTCGGCGAGGTCAACGCCGGCCGGGCGCCCAAGCACCTGCCGACCGCGACCGACTTCGATGCCGAGGGACATGGACTCGGTGCGGTCTACGAGTCGGCATGGATGATCTTCCGGATGCTGGGCGAGCGCTACGGAGACGCGCGAGTCGTGGAGTTCTACCGTGCAGTCCTGCGGCGGATCTGAGCTCGGCGACGCCCTCGAGACGTCGTTCGGTCTCACGGCGGACCAGCTGACCGACGAGCTGGCGCGACTACCTCGCGAAGAGCGCCTCGACCGTGTCGTGAAAGTCCCGCAGGACAGCGTTGCGCTTGACCTTGAACGACGGCGTCAGGTAGCCGTTGTCCTCGGTCCAGTCCTCGGGCAGGATCACGAACTTGCGGATCGACTCGGCCTGCGACACCTGTGAGTTGGCGTCGTCGATGGCCTTCTGGACCTCGGCCCTGAGCGTCGGGATCGTTGAGGTCGCCGGTCCAGGCCTCGGCGTCGATCGTGACGAGCGCGGCGACGAACGGCTTGCCGTCACCGACCACGAGGCACTGGCTGACGTACGGATGGGCGCGGACGCGGTCCTCCAGCACCGCCGGTGCGACGTTCTTGCCGCCCGCGGTCACGATGATCTCCTTCTTGCGTCCCGTGATGCGTACGTAGCCGTCGTCGTCGACCTCGCCGAGGTCACCGGTGGCGAACCAGCCGTCGGAGTCGAGCGCCTCGGCGGTCGCCTCGTCGTTGTGCCAGTAGCCGTTGAACACCTGCGGACCGCGGAAGCTCAGCTCGCCGTCGGCGCCGACCCGGACCTCGGTGCCGGGCAGCGGACGTGCCGACCGTGCCGATGCGCTGATCGCCCGGGGTGTTGACGCACAGCGCGGCGGTCGTCTCGGTGAGGCCGTATCCCTCGAGGACCGTCACGCCGATGCCGCGGTAGAAGTGCGCGAGACGGTCGCCGAGCGGCGCGCCGCCGGAGATCGCCCACTCGGCGTGGCCGCCGAGGGCGTCGCGCAGCTTGCCGAAGACCAGCCGGTCGAACACGGCGTGCCGGGTGCGCAGCGCGAGGCCGGGCTTCCCGTTGTCGAGCGCCTTGCTGTAGGCGATCGCGGTCTGCGCGGCCCGGTCGAAGATCTTGCCCTTGCCGTCGGCGTACGCCTTGCTGCTGGCGGTGTTGAAGACCTTCTCGAACACGCGGGGGACCGCGAGGACGAAGGTCGGCTGGAACGACCCGAGGTGGGTCACGAGGTCCTTGACGTCGGCGGTGTGGCCGAGCTTGGCGCCCGAGCGGATCGCGCCGACCTGGATGATGCGGGCGAACACGTGCGCCAGCGGGAGGAACAGCAGCGTCGACGCGCCGTCGTGCTCGAACAGCTCGGGCAGCTCCGGGATCGCGGCGCCGAGCTCGTAGCGGAAGTTGCCGTGCGTGAGCCGGCAGCCCTTGGGACGCCCCGTGGTGCCGGACGTGTAGATCAGCGTCGCGAGGGTGTCGCTCGTGAGGGTCGCGCGGCGCGACTCGACATCGGCGTCGCTGACGCTCGCTGCCGCGGGCGATGATCTGCTCGATGCGCGCCGGACTCCAGGACCCACACGTCGCGCAGGTCGGGCGCTCGGTCGCGCCTCCTCGACGCGGGCGAGGTGCGCCTCGGTCTCGACGATCGCAGCGACCGCGCCGGAGTCGGACAGGATCCACGCGATCTGCGCAGCCGACGAGGTCTCGTAGATCGGGACGGTCGCGGCGCCGATCCACCAGATGGCGTAGTCGGCGACGGTCCACTCGTAGCGCGTCTTGGACAGCAGTGCGACGCGGTCGCCCGGCGCGACGCCCGCACCGATGAGGCCCTTGGCCACGGCGATCGACGTCGCGCGTGGAACTCGCCGAGCGTCACGTCCTGCCAGTCGCCGTCCACCATGCGGGCCAGGGCGACGTCGTCGCGATGTGCCGGAAGACGGTCGAGGATGTCGTCGGAGAGATTGCCCAGTTCGGGTGCTTGCGGCTGCGTCACGTACGGCAGGCTACTCGCACGCGCTCCGGCGCACGGAATCGGTGGCGGGGCGGGAGCCGCCTCCCGGGAGAGCGTCCCCTGCCCGCACCACTAGCATGGGGACACACATCGAGCCGGACGAGGAGGGGTGATGGCGCGAACCACGAGCGACATCGTCATCGACGCTCCCGCTGACCAGATCATGGACGTCATCGCCGACTTCGGGGCCTACCCCGACTGGGCCACCGGCGTCAAGGCGGCCGACGTCGTCGCCGGATCCGAGGGCGGCCGGGCCGAGCAGGTCCACTTCGTGCTGGACGCCACGCCGATCCGCGACGAGTACGACCTCGGCTACACCTGGGACGGCGACCGCTCGGTCTCGTGGAGCCTCGCCGAGAAGGGCTCGATGCTGAAGTCGATGGACGGCGCGTACGTCCTGGAGCCGGTCGACGGCGACCAGACGCGCGTCACCTACCAGCTGGCGGTCGACGTCTCGTCCCGCTGCTCGGCATGCTCAAGCGCAAGGCCGAGAAGGTCATCATCGACACCGCGCTCAAGGGGTTGAAGAAACAGGTCGAGGCGCTGTGAGCGAACCAGCTCCAGTGCAGGGTCCGCAGCGTCGGGCTCGGCACTCCGACCAACGGATCCAGACCCGGTCGGCTCGGTCGCCGAGGAGGCGTTCAAGCTGTTCCGCGCGATGGCGAGCCCGCCGCCGCAGCGCCGCGACCGCCGGCGACAGCGAGCCCCACGTGTGCACCACGACCTGGTGCCCCGTCTGCCAGGTCGCCGGCTTCGTGCGCGACAACCCCGACGCCCTGGCCAGGTCTCGGAGTCGGCCGCCCAGCTCACCCGCTCGCTCCGCGAGCTGCATCGACACCGCCATGACACCTCGGGAAGAGACATGACACTGGCCATCGGCGTCGACATCGGCGGCACCAAGATCGCGGCCGGACTCGTGTCCGACGACGGCAAGATCCTCGAGCTCGGCGTCCGAGCCGACGCCCGACGACGCGACCAAGATCCCGGCGATCGTCGCCGACCTCGTCGAGCGCCTGATCGGCGACGAGGAGGCCGTCGGCATCGGCATCGGCGCCGCCGGCTTCGTCGGCGAGGACCGCTCGACCGTGCGCTTCGCGCCCAACATCGACTGGCGCGAGGAGCCGCTCGGCCGAGCACGTCCGCGCCCTGGTCGACCTGCCCGTCGTCGTCGAGAACGACGCCAACGCCGCGGCGTGGGGCGAGTTCCGCTTCGGTGCCGGCGAGGACACCGACGACCTGCTGCTCGTCACGATCGGCACCGGCATCGGCGGTGGCATCGTGCACCGCGGCCAGCTGTTCCGCGGCGGCTTCGGCGTCGCCGCCGAGATCGGCCACATGCGGCTCGTGCCCGACGGCATCCTGTGCGGCTGCGGCCAGCACGGCTGCTTCGAGCAGTACGCCAGCGGCAGCGCGCTCGTACGCGACGCGCGCGAGCGCGTCGCCAACGGCGACGAGGGCGCCGAGGCGCTCGCGGCGCTCGCCGACGGCGACCTCAACCGGATCACCGGCCCCGGCATCACCAAGCTCGCGCAGGGTGGCGACCCCCTGTCGATCGAGCTGCTCGCCGAGCTCGGGCCGCTGGATCGGCGAGGGCATCGCCGTCCTGGCGACGATCCTCGACCCCAGCGTCATCGCGATCGGCGGTGGCGTCGCGCGCGGCCGGCGACCTGCTGATGACCCCGGTCGTCGAGGCCTTCGAGACCCACCTCCCGGCCCGCGCCCACCGCCCCGAGGCCGCGCTGCGCCTCGCCGCCCTCGGCAACGAGGCCGGCATCATCGGCGCCGCCGACCTCGCCCGAGTCGAGCCCGACCTGATGGCCGACAAGCTCGCCGTCGGGATCGACATCGGCGGCACCAAGATCGCCGCCGGCGTCGTCGACGAGGACGGCCACATCCTGGCCCGGCTCAAGCGGGAGACCCCGACGACCGAGCCGCTCGAGGTCATCGACGCGATCGCCGACATCACCGAGGAGTTCCGCCGCGAGCACCACATCCGCGCGATCGGCGTCGGCGCGGCCGGCTTCGTCGACGCGACCCAGTCGACCGTGCTGTTCGCGCCGCACCTGGCGTGGCGGCACGAGCCGCTGCGCGACGCGGTCGCGCGGCGCACCGGACTGCCGGTGCTGGTCGACAACGACGCCAACGCAGCGGGCTGGGCCGAGTGGCGCTTCGGCGCCGCCCAGAACGAGGCCGACCTCGTGCTCATCACGCTCGGCACCGGCATCGGCGGCGCCATCGTGATCGACGGCCAGCCCTACCGCGGCCAGTTCGGCATCGCGGGGGAGTTCGGCCACATGCAGGTCGTGCCCGACGGCAACCAGTGCGAGTGCGGCAACCACGGGTGCTGGGAGCAGTACGCCAGCGGCCGGGTCCTGACGCGTCGCGCCCGCGCCGCGGCCGACCGAAGGCACGGCGTTCGGCAAGACGCTGCTGGCCGAGGCCGGTGGCGAGGTCGACGTCGCATCGAGGGCCACCTGGTGACCAAGCACGCCCAGGCCGGCAACGACGAGGCGATCGAGTGGATCGCCGAGGTCGGCGACTGGCTCGGCGTCGGCATCGCCAACCTCGCGGCGGCACTCGACCCCGGCATGTTCGTGATCGGCGGCGGCGTCAGCGACGCCGGCGAGCTGCTGGTCGGCCCGGCGCGCGCCGCGTTCAGTCGTACGTTGACGGGTCGGGGCTACCGCGCCGAGGCGCGGATCGTGCGGGCGCACCTGGGGCCGGAGGCCGGCCTGATCGGCGCGGCCGACATGGCGCGGCTCACAGCACGGCGCCGTCGTCCGGCCAATCCTTCCGCGAGGGCCCGTGTTCGGGCAGCTGCAAGATCAAGTAGATCGCCGCGCCGACGAAAATGAGCGAGGCGCGCGGCGATGATCGACCGGTCGAGGAAGACCCCGGACAACGTCGCGACGACGAGCGACAGCGGTGCGCCCAGCACGCCGACCCAGGCCAGCAGGACGCCGCGGCGTCGGGGGATCAGCGTGGTCGGCTCGACCTTGCGGTAGAACGGCTCCTCGGCGTCTTCGGCGTCGATCGTCGTCGTCCGTGCGCGGCGGACCACGCCGGCTCGGGCTCCTCGACGGGCTCGACCGGCTCGTCGAGGAACGACAGGTCGAGCTCGAGCCCCTCGACGATCTTGTCGAAGTCGTCGCGCTCAGTCATCTGGCGTCCCCGACGTGCTCGGCGATGAACGTCGCGGTGCGGTCGAAGATCAGCTGGTCGTCGTTGTCGATCGTCGCGACGTGATAGCTCTCGGGCAGTGCGACGAACGTCCACCACCTTGGACGACACGCCGGCCCGGATGAGGTCGACCGACGTGGCATCGACGACGTGATCCTCGTCGGACCGGAAGATCAGCAACGGTTGGGTGACCTTGTCGAAGTTGTCGCGAACGTCCTTCCACATCACGAGCTGCGACGCGAGCGCCTTGAGCGGGGTCCGGTGTAGCCGACCTCGTCCTGCCCGGGCTTCTTGATGTCGTTGCCGATGCCGGGCATCGAACGTACGACGAGCTTGAGGGCGGGCAGCGAGCTTGAGGTCGAAGCGCGCGAGATTGACCGCGGGATTGACCAGCACGAGGGCATCGACGTCGGCGGGGCGTTGCTCGGCCAGGCGCAGCGCGAGGCAGCCGCCCATCGACAGGCCCGCCACGACGACGTGGTCGCAGCGCGATCGCAGCTCGGTCAGGGCCGCGTCGACCTCGGCGTACCACTGCTCCCAGCGGGTCGTGTTGAGCTCCTGCCACGTCGTGCCGTGGCCGGGGAGCCGCGGCACCCGCACGGTGTGACCCGCCGCGGCGAGCTGCTTGCCCCACGGCGTCATCGAGGCCGGCGAGCCGGTGAAGCCGTGGCTGAGGAGCACACCGAGGCGGCCACCGTCGGCGGAGAAGGGCTCGGCCCCGGGCAGCAAACCGGGTGACGTCGTCGAGGTCATGGGTTCATCTTCCCTCATCGTGGTTCCGATCGCGCCGCATCATGCGAAAGGGACGCGGTTCAGAGTAGTGTCCTGTCCGTGTTCTATTGGTTCCTGAAGTTCCTCGCACTGGGCCCGTTGCTCAAGCTGATCTTCAGGCCTTGGGCCGAGGGCACCGAGAACGTCCCCAAGGAGGGCGCGGTCATCCTCGCCAGCAACCACCTCTCCTACTCCGACTGGCTGTTCATGCCGCTCGTGATCCCGCGCCGGGTCACGTTCGTGGCCAAGGCTGAGTACTTCGAGGGCTCGGGCATCAAGGGCTGGCTGCAGAAGACGTTCTTCTCCGGCGCCGGCCAGGTGCCGATCGACCGCACGAGCGGCTCGGCGGCGGCGGGAGCCATCAAGACCCAGCTGCGACTGCCTCGCGGACGGCGAGGTCTGCGGCATCTACCCCGAGGGCACCCGGTCGCACGACGGCAAGCTCTACCGCGGCCGCACGGGCGTGGCGCGACTCGCGCTCGAGGCCGGAGTGCCGGTCATCCCGCTCGCGGTCATCGGCACCGACGTCGTCGCGCCTCCGGGCAAGATCTTCGGCAAGTTCGCCCGGCCCGGCGTCCGCTTCGGCAAGCCGCTCGACTTCAGTCGCTACGAGGGCATGCAGGACGATCGCTACATCCTGCGCGCCATCACCGACGAGATCATGTACGAGATCATGCGGCTGTCCGAGCAGGAGTACGTCGACCTCTACGCCCAGGACGCCAAGAAGCGTGACCGCGACGCCGAGCGGGAGGCCGCCAAGGTCGTCGCCCGCGCCGAGGCCGACGAGGTCTGGGAAGAGATCCGGCCTGAGTGAACGAGCGCAGCGAGCGAACCTCAGGCCGCGCCAGCGCAGCGTGAGCGTTCCGCGGCGAAGCCGCCAGCGCGAGGCGACGTGAGACGACTCATCAACGTACGGAAGGGGAGCCACGCATGAAGGTTGGCATGCTCACCGGGGGAGGCGACTGCCCCGGACTCAACGCGGTCATCCGTGGCGCCGTGCGCAAGGGAGTGTCCACGTACGGCCATGAGTTCGTCGGGTTCCGCGACGGGTGGCGAGGCCCGCTCGAGAACGACACCATCACGCTCGACATCAACGCCGTCCGCGGCATCCTGCCGCGTGGTGGCACGATCCTCGGCTCGTCGCGCACCAACCCGTTCGCGATCGAGAACGGCGTCGAGAAGATCAAGGACAACCTCGCGGCCAACGGCTGCGACGCGCTGATCGCGATCGGCGGCGAGGACACCCTCGGCGTGGCGACCAAGCTCGCCGACCTCGGCGTCAACGTCGTCGGCGTGCCCAAGACGATCGACAACGACCTGTCCGGCACCGACTTCACCTTCGGCTTCGACACCGCGGTCAACATCGCGATGGAGGCGATCGACCGCCTGCACACGACCGCCGAGTCGCACCACCGCGTGCTCGTCGTCGAGGTCATGGGCCGGCACGCGGGCTGGATCGCCCTGCACGCGGGTCTCGCCGGCGGCGCCAACATCATCCTGATCCCCGAGCGCCCGTTCGACATCGACAAGGTGTGCGCCCAGGTCGAGAGCCGGTTCGCCACGCACTACTCACCGATCATCGTCGTCTCCGAGGGCGCCGTGCCGGCCGACGGTGGCTCGATGTCGCTGGTGAGCGGTGAGAAGGATGCTTTCGGGCACGTACGCCTCGGCGGCATCGGCGACCGGCTCTCGTCGGAGATCGAGCGACGTACGGGCAAGGAGGCCCGGGCTGTCGTGCTGGGTCACATCCAGCGCGGCGGGACGCCCACCGCATTCGACCGTTGGCTCGCCACGCGGTTCGGCCTGCACGCGATCCAGGCGGTGCACGAGGGTGACTTCGGCACGATGGTCGCCCTGCGCGGCACCGACATCGCCCGAGTCCCGCTGTCGGAGGGCACCAAGGAGCTCAAGGTCGTACGCCCCGAGCTCTACGAAGAGGCCGAAGTTCTTTTCGGTTGACGAATCTTCATGCGTTTGGGTTGCTGGTGCAGCCCAAACGCATGAAGATCGCGTGGTGGTGGGACGCAGCTCCATGCGTATGTGGTGCCCTGACGACGCGAACGCATGGAGATCCGTCCACGGCTGGACAGGGTGGACGGGCCACCCAACAGACCCGAGTAGAATCGTTGGGTGAGCATTCCCAGCCTTGACGACCTCCATGCGATGGGCGCTGCCCAGCAGCCCACGTATGTCGATCCGTCCGCCCGCGACGCCGCGGTGCAGACGCTGCGGAAGATGCCGCCTCTGGTGTTTGCGGGTGAGTGCGACGCCTTGCGCGACCGGCTCGCCGAGGTCGCTCGTGGCGAGGCCTTCCTGTTGCAGGGTGGTGACTGCGCCGAGACCTTCGAGGGCGTGACCGCCGAGAACGTCCGCAACAAGCTCCGCGTCCTGCTGTCGATGGCCGTCGTGCTGACGTACGCCGCGAGCGTGCCGGTCGTCAAGGTCGGCCGGCTCGCCGGGCAGTACGCCAAGCCGAGGTCGAGCGACTCCGAGACCCGCGACGGGGTGACCCTGCCGGCCTACCGCGGCGACGCGGTCAACGGCTTCGACTTCAACGCCGCATCGCGAGCGCACGACCCGCAGCGACTCGTGGACGTCTACCACGCCTCGGCGTCGACGCTGAACCTCGCGCGTGCCTTCACGACCGGCGGCTACGCCGACCTGCGCCAGATGCACGCGTGGAACACCGACTTCGTCAAGAACAGTCCGGTGGGTGAGCGCTACGAGCGCATCGGCGCCGAGATCGACCGCGCACTGGCGTTCATGGACGCGATCGGCGTCGACCCCGACGAGTTCCACACCGTCGACTTCTTCTCCTCGCACGAGGCACTGATCCTCGAGTACGAACACTCGTTGACGCGCATCGACTCGCGCACCGAGCGGCCCTACGACGTGTCGAGCCACTTCGTCTGGATCGGTGAGCGCACGCGCCAGCTCGACGGCGCCCATGTCGAGCTGATGAGCAAGATCGCCAACCCGATCGGCGTCAAGCTCGGCCCGACCAGCACTGCCGATGACGCGATCGCGCTCTACGAGAAGCTCAACCCCGAGCGCACACCCGGCAAGATCACGTTCATCACCCGCTTCGGCGCCGGCAAGATCCGCGACGGGCTGCCCAACCTGGTCGAGAAGGTCACGGCTGCGGGCATCGAGGTCGCGTGGGTGTGCGACCCGATGCACGGCAACACGTTCGAGACCTCCAACGGCTACAAGACCCGCGAGTTCGACGACGTCATCGACGAGGTCCGCGGCTTCTTCGAGGTGCATCGTTCGCTCGGCACCTGGCCCGGTGGCGTGCACGTCGAGCTCACGGGCGACGACGTCACCGAGTGCGTCGGTGGCGGTGCCAAGCTGTCGGCCGAGGACCTGTCGCACCGCTACGAGACGCTGTGCGATCCGCGCCTCAACCGCGCGCAGAGCCTCGAGCTCGCGTTCCTGGTGGCCGAAATGTTGTCAGGTCGTTCTTGAGTTTCTCTTGCTTCGCGATGAGGTCGGTCGCGAGGGCTTCTGTCTTCGTCCTGCCAGCGGTGTCCAGACGTCGCGTCGTGACGGAAGCTTCGCGTGGTCGGGTCAGGGATGGCTGGGTTGATGGCTGATCTGACGTACGTGGAGGTCGGGGCGACGGGTCGGGAGCCGCTGCCGGACGGCTATCACCACGTACGCGCCACGCGCTCGCTCGGTGTCGTGGACCTCGACGAGGTCGCAGAGATCTTGTTCGGCTGGAAGGTGCAGGAGCGCGCCGGAGTGCGCCGGGTTGCCGGCCCAGATCGAGTCGCGCTCGGCGTCGACGTGACGTTCCGCTCGCTGCTTCAGACGATTCCGTGCCGGGTGGTCGACGTCGTCGACGAGCCCGACCGGCGTGGCTTCGCGTACGGCACCCTTCCCGGTCACCCCGAGACGGGGGAGGAGCGGTTCATGGCTCAGCGCGACCGGCATACCGGCGAGGTCACGGCGACGATCTGCGCCTTCTCCAACCCGGCGACGTGGGTGACCCGGCTCGGCGGACCCGTCGCGCGGCTCGTGCAGCGACTGATGACGCGGCGCTACCTCGACGCGATGGTTCCTTAGGCCTCGGGCTGCACCCTGAGGGTCAGCAGCACTGTGGCGAGTGAGTCGTACTGGCCGCACAGCAGCAGGAACTCGATCAGCTCCGGCTCGCTGAGGTGCTGACTGAGCTCGGCCCAGGTCGTGTCGTCGATGAACTTGTCGTCGACGAACTGGTCGACGGCTGCGAAGAACGCCCTCTCGCGGTCGGTCCACCCGTGCCACGTCTCGTCGGCGAGGTGGTCGATCTGGGCCGGCGTGACCCCGGCCTTGCGGCCGATGCGGACGTGGTGGCGCCGCTCGTACTCGCACTCGCGGATCGTGGCGATGCGCAGGATCACGAGCTCACTCTCGCGTCGGGGCAGTCGGCCGCCCGGCATGAGCTTGCCGCTGTAGTAGAGCCACCCGCGGAACAACCCGCGTTGCCGTCCCAGCGTCGTGAAGATGTTGGGCTTGCGCCCGCCGATGACCCGACCGGCGAGGGCGCTGACCCCGTAGTTGACGAGTCCGAGCTCCTTGAGGCCGCCGGGCGCGATGCGGGGTTGGTCCATCGCGTCAGTCTAGGGGAACTTGTACGTGCGTCTCACTACGTCCGGTCGTCTCCGCCAGGACCATCGCGGCCAGCACGAGGGCGCCGCCGATCAGGAGCCGCCAACCGAGGCCCTCGTCGCCGAACGTGATCGCGAATGTCGCGGCGAAGACCGGCTCCATGGTCATGAGGAGGGCCGCGCGCGACGCATCGAGCTGGCTCTGCGCCCAGGTCTGGGCCAGCATCGCGAGCGCGCCGGCGGCAAGCGCCATGTAGACCGTCGCGACCCAGTCCCCGGACCTCTCGGGCAGCGTGAGTCCTCCGGGAGCCGCGGCGACGAAGCACAATGCGGCGATGACACCCATCTGGATCGTCGCCATCGCGTAGGCATCCTTGGCCGTCGACCACCGCGACAGCACAACGATGTGCACGGCGTAGAGGATCGCGCAGACGAACGTGATCGACTCGCCGAACCCGACGGCGAAACCACGCAGCGAGAGGATTGCGAGGCCCATGGTCGACAGGCCCACGGCGACCCAGACCATGCGCGGCACCCGTTGCCGGAAGGCCAGTGACGCCAGGACGGGTGTGGCGACGACGTAGAGGCCGGTGATGAACCCCGACACGCTGGCGTCGGTGTGGCCCAGGCCGACGGTCTGCATGATCTGCGCGACGCCGTAGATGCCGCCGGCGTACGCGCTGCGGCGGCGCATCTCGGGGGAGAGGCGACCGATCGCGCGGGGCGCCAGCAGGAGCAGCGCCGTGAACGCGATCGCGAAGCGTACGGCGAGGAAGTCGGGGGCCGGCACCCGGTCGAGCAGGTCCTTGATCAGGAAGAATGTCGATCCCCACACCGCGGTGACGCTGAGGAGCGCCGCGGCAGCCAGCCGGGTGCGCACTGTCAGAAGCCGACGAAGGTGATGGTGATCGTGCTGCCCTTGGGCTTCTTCGAGCCAGCTCGGGGATTCTGCGCGCGGATCGTGAAGTTGCCGGCACCGAGGGCCTGCACCTTGAAGCCGGCCTCCTTGAGTACCTTCTCGGCGTACGCGCGGGTGTGGCCGACCATGTCGGGCACCGCGATCAGCTCCGGGCCCTTGGACACCGTGAGCGTGATGGTGTTGCCCTTGAACTTCGTGCCGTCGTTGGGGTCCTGCGTCACGACGCTGCCCTCGGCGATGTCGTCGCTGAAGACCTGGCTGGCCTTGACCTTGAACCCGGCGTCCTCGAGCCCGGCCTTGGCCTCTGCGAACGGCCGCCCGCGATAGTCCTTGACCTCGATCGGCGTCTGGCCCTTGCTGACGCCGAGGACGACCGACGTACCGCGCTTGAGCGGATCAGTGACCTCATAGTTCGTCACCCCGATCACGCGGCCCTTGTCGACCTTCTCGCTGTAGAGGTTCTTGGTGCGGGAGACGTCGAGGTCGACCTTCTTGAGCGCAGCCGTGGCGGCGGCGACGGTCATGCCCCTGAGGTTCTTGGGAACGTAGACACGATCAGGGCCCTTGGACACGACGGCATGGATCGTGCTGCCCGGCAGGATCTTGTCTCCCGGCCCAGGGTCGGTGTTCATGACGGTGCCCGCCGGCGCGGTCTCTGAGAACTTCTCGTCAGTGACCTTGAGCTTGAAGCCGGACTTCTCGGCGTTCTCCTTGGCAAGGACCACCGCATTGCCGACCAGGGTGGGCGTCGTGTCGTAGCGGCCGACGCTGAACCAGTAGCCCACCGCGAACAGCAGCAGCGCCAGCAGGAGCGTCAGGATCAGCAGGTTGCGCCCGCGGTGCGATGTCGACTCGGCGGCGCGTGCCTTCTTGTAGTCCTCGGCCGACATGATCGGGTGCAGCCCGGCTGGACGGTCGGCGGTCTCGGGGAGCACAGCCGGGGAGTCGAGGCCCTCGCGCGTGGCGAGGTCGACCGGAGTGAGCGGGGCCAGTCCGTTCGACCACTGGACCGTGGCCTCGTTGACGTGCACGGCCTCGGTCGGGTCTGAGTCTGAGGCAGCTGAACGGCTGACGGGCGGGGTGGGCCGGGTCACCGAGACGGTGGGTTCGTCGTCGTGGGGGCGCGACCCGGGCAGCAGGTCGGCGACCAGATCGGGGTCCTCGGTCAAGCCGGCGTCGAGGGCGCGTTGCACCGACCTGACCTGCTGCAGCATGACCCGCGCATCGGTGGAGCGCTGATCACGGTCGCGTACGGTCGCGCGTGCCACGAGCGCGTCGACGTACGCGGGGATGCCCGGCTCGACGGCCGAGGGTGCGCCGATGTCCTCGTGCACGTGCTTGTAGGCCACCTGGATGGGTGACTCGCCGGCATGCGGCTTGAGCCCCGTGAGCATCTCGTAGAGCATCGCGCCGCAGGCGTAGATGTCGGAGCGGGCGTCGGCGCCGTCGTTGGTGACGATCTCGGGCGCGAGGTAGGAGACGGTGCCGATCAGCGTCCCGCCGGTCGCGGTCGTGGCGGCGCTGACGGCCCGGGCCAGGCCGAAGTCGGCGACCTTGACGTCGCCGTCGGGGGTGATGAGGACGTTCTCGGGCTTGACGTCGCGGTGGATGATCTTGGCCGCGTGGGCTGCCGACAGCGCGACGAGCACCTGCTCGAGCAGCTCGAGCGCGCGATAGGGCGGCATCGGCGCTTCCTCGCGCATGAGGTCGCGCAGCGTGCGGCCGGGGACGTACTCCATGACGAGGTAGGTGACGTCGCCGTCGCGTGCCCTGGTCGAAGACCGAGACCACGTTGCGGTGGTTGAGCTTGGCGGCCGACTTGGCCTCGCGGACGAACCGGTCGGTGAACTGCTGGTCGTCGCCGAGTCCGTGGTGCATGACCTTGATCGCGACCTCGCGGTCGAGCCGGCGGTCGACAGCAAGGAACACGCTGGCCATGCCGCCGCGTGCAATGCGGTCGCCGATCAGGTAGCGGTCGTTGAGGACGCGTCCGACCAGGGCATCATCGCCCGTCACTGTCACGCCACCCTCCCTCGACACCTGGATCCCCCGACCCGTCCACTGATTCTAGAGACTCTTCCACACCAGGAACGTGACGGTGGGCGTGTCACGGTCGACTCGTGACGTTCGACACGAACGGATGGGGGACCATGGGGACATGCGACGCGGTGGCTGGATCCTCGTGCTGTTCCTCGTCGGCATTGCACTGATCGTCATCGGCGTACGCGACAACACAGCCCGGGACGAGCCGTCGGCGACACCGACGGGGCAGACGCAGGCCCCACGATCCGACCCAAGGCCTGCCGGACGAGGCGCTCGAGACCATCGCCCTGATCCGCTCGGACGGCCCGTTCCCCTACAGCCGTGACGGCGTCGTGTTCATGAACCGCGAAGGGCTGCTCCCGCAGCACGAACGCGGCTACTGGCACGAGTACACCGTGCCGACACCCGGCGAGTCCGACCGAGGCGCCCGCCGGATCATTGCCGGGCGCGGCGGCGAGCTCTACTACACCGCCGATCACTACCGTTCATTCGTACGCGTGAAGGAGCCACGATGACCGCGACGTTCGACTCGGTGCTGTCACGGCGCCGTGTCTCCCGGCGTCTACTGCTGGCGCGGTCGCCGCGATCGCGACCTCGTGGGCGAGGCGGCGGTCGCCGGCTGGCAGGCGATGAGCCTCGACACGCGCTCAGCGACGTCGTTCGACGACTTCTACGACGCGGTGGCCACGGCGTGGGACCTTCCGGAGTGGTTCGGCCGCAACCTCGACGCCCTGTTCGACGTCCTCGGCGGACCTGACGATCGCGGCCCACGTTGATCGTCTGGGACGGGCTCCGCGAGCTGGCGGACGTCGACCCGGTCCAGGCCGGCGCCGTCGTCGAGGTCCTGCGGGACGCCGCCGGACAGGCGCCGGCCCTCGCGGTGGTCGTGCGCGACGAGCTGGAGATCAGCGAGTTCGACGGGTTGCTGTGAGCGCGAGCGGGCCGATGACGTCGCGCGCGCCCGCTCCGAGGCGGTCGATCGCCTCGTCTGCGGCGGCCTCGAGCCGAGCGATGTCGTCCTCGACGGCGGCGAGTGCGCCGGACGTACGGATGAGGTCCCGCACGGCATCGACTCCGTCCGACGTACCCAAGGAATCGCGGAGCAGGTCACGGCCGGCGTCATCGGTCAGCTCGGCCGCCCGGGCCACGAGCACGGTGCGCTTGCCCTCCCGGAGATCGTCGCCCGCGGGCTTGCCGGTCTGCTCCGGGTCGCCGAAGACCCCGAGCACGTCGTCGCGCAGCTGGAACGCCTCGCCGAGCGGGAGCGCGACGTCGGTCAGGGCGCTGATCAGGTCAGGGCCGGCGCCTGCGAGGGCGGCGCCGATGTGGAGCGGGCGCTCGACGGTGTACTTGGCGGACTTGTAGCGCACGACCTTCATGGCCTCGGCGACCGAGAGCGACTCTCTGGTCTGCCCTGCCACGTCGAGGAACTGCCCGGCCACGACCTCGGTCTTGCAGCGGTCGAGGTAGTGGAACCCGTCGTGCGGTCAGCGGCAGGTCACTCGCCCGTGAACAGCTCGTCGCACCAAGACAGCATCAGGTCGCCCAGCAGGACGGCGGCCGATGTGCCGAAACCGACCGCGTCTCCGTGGCGGGACTCCTCCCGGTGCTGTGCCTCGAAGGCGCGATGGACGCTGGGCCGGCCGCGGCGGGTGTCGGAGCCGTCCATCAGGTCGTCGTGGACGAGCGCGCTGGCCTGCAACCACTCGAGCGCGGCCGCGGCCGTGACGATTCCTTGCTCGTCAGGTGCGCCGCCGGCAACGAGCCAGCCGGCGTAGCAGAACTGCGGCCGGAGTCGCTTGCCGCCGGCGACGAACTCGATCGCTGCGTCGGCGAGGCCCTGGAGGTCGGGGCCGAGGTCGGCGAGGAGTGTGCGTTGTGCGTCGACGAAGGATTCGAGGGTGTGATCAATACGCGTCCGGAATTCGGGATCATCGGCACGTGGATTCACAGCCCGGACGATACCGTTGGACCATGCCTTCCGAAGACCAGTCCCTCGTCGACGCCATTCGAGGGCCGTCGCCGAGCTACTCGTTCGAGTTCTTCCCACCCAAGGACGACGAGGGCGAGGCCGTGCTGTGGCAGACCATCGCCGACCTCGAGTCGCTCGAGCCGACGTTCGTGTCCGTGACGTACGGCGCCGGCGGCACCAGCCAGGAACGCACGGTCCGCATCACCGCGCGCATCGCCGAGCAGACGAGGATGCGCCCCGTCGGGCACCTGACGCTGGTCGCGCAGACCCGCGGCGAGATCGAGTCGGTGCTCAAGCAGTACGCAGCCGCCGGCGTCGACAACGTCCTGGCCCTGCGCGGCGATCCCAAGGGCGGGCCTCGCGCGCCGTGGGAGCCGCACCCGGACGGCATGGAGCACGCGATCGACCTCGTCGAGCTGGCCACTGGGCTCGGTGGGTTCCGCATCGGCGTGGCGGCGTTCCCCGAGGGGCATCCCGACGCCGCGAGTCTCGACCACGACGCCCAGGTGCTGGTCGACAAGGCCGAGGCCGGGGCGGAGTACGCCATCACCCAGCTGTTCTTCCGCGCCTCGGACTACTTCGATCTCGTCGAGCGCGTACGAGCCCAGGGCTGCGACATCCCGATCGTGCCGGGCATCATGCCGATCCTCAACTTCGCCCAGGTCGCCCGCATGGCCGAGCTGTCGGGCGCCGAGCTGCCGCGGGAGGTGCTCGACCAGGTCGAGCCGATCCAGGACGACAAGTCCGCCGTGCGCGCCAAGGGCATCGAGCTCGCCACCCAGCTGTGCCGCGACCTGCTCGACGGCGGAGCGCCGGGCCTGCACTTCATCACGCTCAACCGGTCCAAGGCGACGCGCGAGATCTTCGAGGCGCTGCGCGCAGACGGTCTCGTCTAGCCGCAGTCCTCAGCGTGGCGCGGGGCCGACCGTCTCGGCGATCGAGGCGGTCGCCATGCCGATGCCCTCGAGTGTCGCACCGGGGTGGGCGTGCGCACCCGCGAAGAAGAGGCCGCCCGTGGGCGCGACCCCGGGCACCTCGAAGGCGCTGGTCCACCGGCGCCACACCCAGCCCCAGTGGCCGAGGCCCACGAGATCGCTGGGGTTGAGGTCGACCTGCTCCTCGACGTACGGCCGAAGGTCGATCCCGAAGCGCACGAGGGCGCGCAGGGGATCCTCGCCGCTGCGGTGCTCGATCGTCCAGAGGCCGTCGCCGCCCGCCCACATCCGGATCGGCGGGTTGGCGTGCACGAACACCTCGTCGGGCATGGCCGGTGCATCGGGCGACAGGGCGACCAGGCTCCGGGACGCTGGGATGACCGGCATCAGCTCGACCGGCGGCAGGGGAGCGGGCCAGGTCGGCGCGCACCACACGACGACGTCGGCCGGCACCGTGCGCCGTGAGGTCACGACGCCGCGAACCGTGCCACCGTCCAGGACCAGCTCGTGGGCGGACTCGCCGAGCTCGATCGTGACGCCCCGCTCACCGAGCCTCGTCTCGAGCGTGGCGGCGAGGGCGGGCAGGCCGCCGTCGAAACGCCACCGCCCGAACGAACGCTCGACGTAGTGACTGACCGCGACGAAACCCGGGGTGGCCAGCCGGTCCTGCCCGGCCAGCCGGACGGGGTTGAGCACGAGCTTGCGGAGCCGGTCGTCGTCGAGGTCCTTGTTGGCCAGGGTCGCGAGGTTGCGACGCGGGCGCAGGACCTTGTGAACCGTACGATTCACCGCGGGCTTGCCCACGAACACCTGGTCGAGCGCCATACGGCGGATGACGTCCCACGGCTCGGCGAGGGTGTCGACCCATGGCGACCACTCGTCGGCGCCGAATGCCTCCATGAGCGCTCCGTGCTGATCGCCTCGGTTGCCGAGCGGGAAGTCGAGCACCGACTTGTCCTTGAAGACGTGGCGCCGGCCCTCGGTCTTGGTGAGGTCGAGGACGCGCTCCAGCGGGCGGCCCGACTTGCGGAACAGGTCACGGAACACGCCCGGCAGTGTCACGGTGTCGAGCTCGAGCTGCCACGTACGCCCGCCGACGGTCATCCCGTTGAGCCGCCCGCCGAGGCTCTGGCTGCTCTCGAGCAGCGTGACGTCGTGACGCAGCTTGGCCAATCGAGCCGCAGCCGACATTCCGGCGAAGCCGCCACCCACGACCACGACGTTCGCCATGCGCGCAGACTACGCGGTGACGCGCCGCCGTCTGCGCCATGCCTTGCGGATGACCCGCCACAGCAGGACCACCGCGACGGCGCCTGCGATCAGCAGGGATGCCGAGATGCCGAGCGCGATCCATGGATGTGACACGGCAAGGGCGACGACGGTGACGACGCTGACATCCTCAGCCGTGCTCACGATGCCGTTGGTGAACGGCTCGGGAGATGTGTTGACGGCGAGGCGCAGGCCGGACTTGATGCCGTGCGAGGTGAGCGCCGTGCCTCCACCCAGCGCCGTGAGCAGGGCCTGGTCGAGCCCGCTGGAGTCACCGGCGAACTGGTACGCCACGAACGCGCCGACGGTCGGGCGTACGACCGTCGACACGACATCCCACAGCGAGTCGACCACCGGGACCTTGTCGACGATGAACTCGATCCCGAACATCACGAGCGAGATCGCGAGCACGTCGGTACGCCCGAGGGCGTCCGGAATCGCAGCAGTGTCGCTGAGCCGGTCAACCAGGCCGAGCACGGCGACGGTCGCGTACGCATTGATGCCGCTGGCCCAGCCGCTGGAGAACACGAGGGCCGTGAGGGACTCCATTGCCGGGACGCTATCGGAAAGGCGGATCCCTGCTGTGGCACAGTGTCCGTCATGGGTCCGGTCCGCACCGAGTTGATGTGGCAGTCCGTCGTGGATGCCGTCGACGCAGCGGGGGCCGGTGACGCGCTGGACGTCCTCGACCTCGGCGGTGGCACGGGCAGCGACGCCGTACGTCTTGCCGCGCTGGGGCACCGCGTCACGGTCGTCGACCCGAGCCCTGACGCGTTGGCCTCGCTCAACCGTCGCGGTGTCGAGGCGGGCCTGGCCGAAGGTGTCAACGCCGTGCTGGGTGACGCTGCCGATCTGCTCGACCACGTCGCTCCCGGCTCGTTCGACCTCGTCATCTGTCACGACGTCCTCGAGCACGTCGACGACCCCGGCCAGGCGCTCGCGACGATCGCCACAGTCCTGCGCCCGGGCGGACATGTCAGCGTCGTCGTCGCGGGTCGCAATGCCGCCGTGGCGGCTCGGGCCCTCGCCGGTGACTTCGTGACGGCGCAGTCGCTCGTCGGTCGCTCGGCCAATGCCTGGGACGTTCGCACGATGGGGCCCCGCCGGTTCGTCGTGGCCGAGCTCGAGGCGCTGCTGACCTCCCACGGATTCTTGCCGGTCGCGACGACGGGCGTCCGCGTCTTCGCCGACCTCGTGCCCAGTGCGATCGTCGACACCGAGCCGGGAGCACGCGATGCGTTGTACGCGCTGGAGCGACTCCTGAGCACTTCTGCGGACTTCACTTCGCTTTCGGCTGGTCTGCACACGATCGCACGCCTAGACTCGTCAGTAGCAACACCCGATCCAGGAGGCAAAAGTGCCGCTCTCTGATGAAGAGGCCCGGCTGCTCCATCAGCTCGAGCAGTCATTGGCCGCAGAAGACCCCGACTTCGCGTCCACCCTCCGTGGCTCGAAGTTCATGGCGCACAACCGTCGCATCGCGATTCTGGCCGTCCTCGGATTCCTCGGCGGCGTGGTGCTGCTGTTCGCCGGCGCCGTGTCGGCCATGACCTGGCTCGGGGTCGTCGGCTTCGTCGCGATGCTCGGCACCGCCTACCTGTTCATGAACGCCTGGAAGCGGGGGATCGGCCGCAGCAACGACGAGCCGGCGCGTAGCCAGGGCAAGCCCCCGAAGCCCACCGGCACCTTCGTGGACCGCATGGAGGAGCGCTGGCAGCGTCGCCGGGACGGCGACGAGCGTTAAAAACGCCCCACTTCCCTCCACTTTCACCGTGACCGCCCCTTAGGGGGCGGTTTTTCTTTGCCCTGACGGCAATTTCCCCATCCGCCAATCCGGGGAGCGGCGATCCAGAAAACCCTTCGAACACGCCCGGTCTGGGTCCGAAGTGGGGGATCGTGGGGTATGGTGGAGCGAAATGGAGGAACTGGTCGGCGGCGAGGAGGAGAGAGGTGAACCCGGATGTCGCAAACTTCTTCGGCACCTACACCCCTCGTCTCGACGACAAGGGCCGGCTCTTCCTTCCGGCCAAGTTCCGCCCGCGACTCGAGCACGGCATCGTCCTCACCCGCGGCCAGGAGAACTGCATCTACGGATGGACGACCGAGGCGTTCAACGCCTTCACCGACCGGGTCCGGGACACGCCGTTCACCAACCAGGCAGCCCGAAACTTCACCCGCATGTTCTTCTCCGGCGCCTCGTCGGAGGTGCCCGACAAGCAGGGCCGGATCTCGGTTCCGCCGGTGCTGCGCGAATGGGCCCACCTCGACCGCGAATGCACGGTCGTCGGGGCGATGGACCGCATCGAGATCTGGGACTCGGGCCGCTGGACCGAGTTCTCGACTGCACAGGAAGGTCCGTTCGCGGACATGTCAGAGGAAGTGATGCCCGGCATCTTCTGACAGTCGCGCGGCGAGATCTGCGCCCGCGTGGTTCTGACATCACTTCCCCGGTGTCAGACCCAGCGGACGCAGATCTGGCCACACGACATCAGCCGGGCAGAGCGACAAGGAGAGGACGAGGCGGCATGAGGATCGACCAGGGCTCGAGGCGCGTACGGCACGAGGTTGCCGAGGGCATACGGCTCATGGCGTTCTCGCTGGCCTCGTCCGTGGCCCTTGCAGGGCTCATCGCGATCCTGCTGGGGTCGTCATGACCGAGGCGAGCCACGTTCCCGTCCTCCTCGAGCGGGTTCTCGACCTCCTCGAACCGTCGGTCGCCGTTGACCGGCCCGTGGTCGTCGACGCGACGCTGGGCCTGGGCGGGCACACCGAGGCGATGCTCAACCGCTTCGCCGACCTGCACGTCATCGGCATCGACCGCGACCCCGAGGCGCTCGCGCGGGCCAGGACCCGGCTCGCCGCGTTCGGTGACCGAGTGACCTTCGCGCACGCGGTCTACGACGAGATCGCCGACGTCGTCGCCGAGGCAGGCTTCCGCACCGTCTCCGGTGTCCTGTTCGACCTCGGAGTGTCGTCGATGCAGCTCGACCTCGCCGACCGTGGCTTCGCGTACGCGCAGGATGCGCCTCTCGACATGCGGATGAACCCCGAGGACGAGCTGACCGCGGCCGACGTCCTCAACACGTACACGTCGCGGGACCTCGCCAGGGTCCTGCGCGAGTACGGCGAGGAGAAGTTCGCCAAGCGCATCGCCGACGCCGTGGTCGCCGAGCGGGCCCGCGAGCCGTTCACCGACAGCGCCCGCCTGGTCGATCTCATTCGTACGTCCATCCCGGCCGCCGCCCGACGGACCGGTGGCAACCCGGCCAAGCGGACCTTCCAGGCGCTGCGCATCGAGGTCAACGACGAGCTCGGCGTCTACCGCCGCGCCCTGCCTGCCTCGCTCGAGATCCTGGCGCCGGGTGGGCGGGTCGTGGTCCTGGCGTACCACTCGCTCGAGGACCGCATCACCAAGCGCGCCTTCACCGAGGTCACCACGACCGACGTGCCGCGTGACCTGCCGTTCGTGCCGGAGGGGCACGAGGCGCGTTTCCGTCTCGTCACCCGGGGCGCCGAGATGGCGACCGAGGCGGAGATCGACGAGAACTCCCGCGCCAGATCCGTACGCCTGCGCGTCGTCGAGCGGATCGCCGCATGAGCCAGCTGGCGTCCGCAGCCGCGTCGTTCCAGCGGATTGCCGCCAACCCCCGTGGGGTGCCGCAGAGCGCCAAGGCAGCCGGCCTCCGCCTGGTCCGGCCCGTACGCAGCCGGGCCCGCAAGGCCCCGTTCGTTGCTGTGGTGCTCACGGTGCTCTCGATCGGCCTGGTCGGACTGATCGTCATGAGCACGGTGCTGCAGGCTCAGTCGTTCGAGTCGCAGAGGCTCAACCGCCAGGCTGCCGAGCTCGAGACCCAGCAGCAGCTGCTGTCCCGTGAGGTCGACCGGCTGCAGAGCCCGGCCAACGTTGCGCGTCGCGCCATCGCCTACGGCATGGTGCCCAACACCAACCCGGCGTTCCTGCGGCTGTCCGACGGCAAGGTCCTGGGCAAGCCCGAAGCGGCCAAGCCCGGCAACACGAACATCCGGAGCGTGACGCCATGAGCGTGAGCAAGACCGTGTCCCGCCGGCGCCTGCGCGTCTGCCTGGCGATGATGGTCGGAGTCTTCGGAGTCTTTGGCGCGCGGCTGTTCCAGATCCAAGGGCTCGACGCGAGTGCGTACGCGGCCCAGGCGATCGAGGCCGGCACCGCTCAAGAGCACCGTCCCGGCGCCGCGCGGGGCGATCCTCGACCGCAACGGTGCCGAGCTGGCGACGAGCGTCGACGGGATGACGCTGACGGCGGACCCGTCGATGACCGCGGCGTACGCCCCGCAGATCGCTCGCATCCTGCGCGAGAAGCTCGGCGAACGGATCGACTACTTCGACACGATCGACAAGCTGCGCACGCCCAACTCGAAGTTCGTCTACCTCGTCCGCGACGTCCCGGCCTGGACCGCCAAGAAGGCGCTCACGGCGATCGCCAAGGCCAACATGACCGGGGTGTTCAGCGAGAAGGAGACCCTGCGGACGTACCCCGGCGGCAAGCTCGCGGCCAACCTCCTCGGCTACGTCAACGGGGCGGGCAAGGGTGTCGCCGGCATCGAGCAGGAGTACGACAAGACGCTGACCGGCACCGACGGCGCGAGCACGTACGAGGTCGACCCCAACACCGGCGTGCGCATCCCGATGGCCGACAGCACCGTGACCAAGATGGTGCCCGGGCGGGACGTGAAGACGACGATCGACCGCGACCTCCAGTGGTACGCCGATCAGCGGCTCGCCGACGCGGTTCGTGAGTCGAGCTCCGACTGGGGCCTCGCGATCACGATGGACACCAAGACGTGCCAGATCGTCCAGATGTCGCAGGCGCCGACGTTCAACGCGGACGACCGCACGGGAATGACCGACTCCAACACCGTGTCCCGCGGGGTGCAGAACGTCTACGAGCCCGGCAGCGTCATGAAGACCGTCACGATGGCGGCCCTCGCCGACCAGGGCAAGATCGCGTCGGACACGCCGATCGTCGTGCCGTCGGGCATGGACATCGACAACTTCCACATCGGCGACTACTGGGAGCACGGTGTCCTGCACCTGACCGCAGCCGGTGTCATCGCGAAGTCCTCCAACCTCGGCACCATCGTCGCGTCGCAGCAGATGAGCAACTCGGTGATGTACAACTACTTCCGCAAGTTCGGCTTCGGCCAGAAGTCGGGCGTCAACCTGCCCGGCGAGTCCGACGGCATCCTCAAGAACGGCAAGGACTGGACCAAGGCCAACCACGCGACGATCGCGTTCGGCCAAGGGCATCTCGGTGACGGCGCTGCAGATGGTGCGAGCCGTCGGCGCGATCGCCAACGCCGGCAAGATGTGCGAGCCCTCGGTCGTCAGCTCCACCACGGGCGTCGACGGCAAGCAGGTCAAGGTCGCCGCCAAGCCCAGCAAGCGCATCGTGTCCAAGGACGCCGCGGCGACCGTCACCCGCATGATGGAAGCCGTCACGGCACCCGATGGCACGGCCCCGGCTGCTGCGATCAAGGGCTACCGCGTCGCCGGCAAGACCGGCACCGCATGGCGGGTCGACCCGGCGACGGGTCGCTACATCCGCGGTCAGAACACGGTGTCGTTCATGGGCTTCGCGCCCGCCGACAACCCCCGGTTCCTGACCTACATCGTGCTCGACAAGCCCTACAGCAACGCCGGCGGCGGCTCGACCGCGGCGCCGGTCTTCCACGACATCATGTCGATGGCGCTGGAGCGCTTCGGAGTCGCACCGACGGGTTCGAAGAGCCCGAAGGTCGCGCAGACCTGGTAAGTGCCAACGTCGCAACGTTGGTCGCCCTCCATTGTCTTGTACTCCTTTCTGCGCGCCGAGCGACGTCGTCGCGTACGTGCTGGCGTCACGACCACCCGGCTAAGTGCGCAGCAATCGCTGGGTCGGGACGGGGGATGGTTCGCGAGGATGTGGGCGCGTTGCGAGCGGGGACATGGTTGCGGCGGCGGGCGGATAGGGTCGACGTTGTGACTGAGGAGATGCGCGTGCGGCCGCGGGAGACGCCCCGATGGACACTCACCGAGCTGGCCGCCGAGCTCGATGCCGTCGCCACCTCCGAGGCGATCGTCACGGGCATCTCGCTCAACACCGGGCACCTCGAGCAAGGTGATCTCTACGCCGCCCTGCAAGGTGCCAACTCGCACGGCGCCGCATTCGCCGGGGTCGCGCGCGACCTGGGTGCCAGCGCGGTCCTGACCGACTCCGAGGGCTCCGCAGTCGTCGACGGGCTGCCGATGATCGTGGTCGACGATCCCCGCGGCGTGCTGGCCAAGCTCAGCAGCACGTTCTACGAGAACCCCAGCGATGCCTTCACGACGGTCGGCATCACCGGCACGCAGGGCAAGACCACCACGACCTACCTTGCCGAGGCCGCACTCGGCGAACGGTCCTCCGCGGTCGTCGGCACGATCGGCACCCGTATCGGCCGCGTCCCCGCAGCGTCGACACTGACGACCCCCGAGGCGCCGCAGCTGCAGGCGCTGTTCGCGGTCATGCGCGAGGAACAGGTCGAGCTGTGCGCGATGGAGGTGTCGAGCCACGCGCTGGTTCAGGGCCGCGTCGACGGGTTCACGTTCGACATCGGCGTCTTCCTCAACCTGGGGCGCGATCACCTCGACTTCCACAAGGACCTCGAGGACTACTTCCTCGCCAAGGCGGCACTCTTCACGCCCGAGCACGCGCGTCACGCCGTCATCAACATCGATGACCCCCACGGCCGCAGGCTTCGCGAGCTGACGCCGCTGCCGGTCACCACGTTCTCGACCGACGGCAATCCCGCAGACTGGCGCGCCGTCAACATCCGGCCGCACCGCCTCGGCACCGACCTCGAGGTCCTCGGGCCTGGTGAGATCGCGATCGACCTGTCGGTCCCGCTTCCCGGCGTCTTCAACGTCTCCAACGCCCTGTCGGTCATCGCGGCGCTGGCGCAAGCAGGGTATGACCCCAAGGAGCTTGCCGAAGGCATCGCCGCGAGCACCGGGGTGCCGGGACGCATGGAGCGCGTCGAGGTCGGGCAACCGTTCACCGCGATTGTCGACTACGCCCACAAGCCCGACGCGGTCACGGCCGTGCTGACGGCACTGCGCCCAGTGACCGCGGGCCGGCTGATCATCGTGATCGGCGCCGGAGGTGACCGTGACCACGGCAAGCGGCCGCTCATGGGCGAAGCCGCGGCTCGGCACGCGGATGTCGTCATCGTGACGGACGACAATCCACGTACGGAGGCCGCGGCATCGATCCGTGCATCGGTGCTTGAAGGTGCCGCTGCGGGCCCGGGCGTCGCGATCGAGGTCCCCGGACGTCGTGAGGCGATCGCCCACGCCGTCCAGATGGCGCACCTCGGCGACACCGTCGTCATCGCGGGCAAGGGGCACGAGCACGGGCAGGAGATCAAGGGCGTCGTCCACCCGTTCGACGACCGCGAGGTCCTGGTCGAGCTGATCGGGGAGCAGGCGTGATCCCGCTGACGCTGGGCCAGATCGCCAAGATCACCGGCGGCCGGGTCCACGGCGACGCCGGGATCGTGATCGATGCCCCGCCGACCCTCGACTCCCGCGCGGCCGAGCCCGGCGGGTTGTTCGTGGCGATTGCCGGAGAGCACGCGGACGGGCACGAGTTCGCCGCGCAAGCGGTCGGGGTCGGCGCCGCCGCGGTGCTGGGGTCACGGGAGGTGGACGCCCCGGCGGTCATCGTCGACGATGTCGTCGCGGCGCTCGGGACGCTGGCCCGGCACGTCATCGACGAGCTCGAGGACATCACCGTCGTGGCCATCACGGGCTCGTCCGGCAAGACCAGCGCCAAGGACCTGCTGGCCCAGCTCCTCGAACCCGACGGGATGACCGTCGCCACCGCCGGCAACTTCAACAACGAGCTCGGTGTCCCGCTGACCGTCCTCCGCGCGGACGAGCTGACCCGCTTCCTCGTCGTCGAGATGGGAGCACGCGCACTCGGCAACATCACCGAGCTGTGCGAGATCGCCCCGCCGGACGTCGGAGTGGTGCTCAACGTCGGCCACGCCCACATCGGCGAGTTCGGGTCGGCGGAGATCATCGCGCAGACCAAGGGCGAGCTGGCAGAGGCGGTCACGAGGGACGGCGTCGTCGTGCTCAACGCCGACGACTCGTTGGTCGCTCCGATGGCCGCACGAACCGAGGCCGCAATTGTGACGTTCGGTGAGTCCGGCGACGTCCGTGTCGGCGATCTCGAGACAGACTCGGCGGGCTGCCCACGCTTCACGCTGACGTATGACGGCAGGACCGCACAGGCGTACGTACCGCTGATCGGCGAGTACCACGCCTGGAATGCCGCGGCCGCCACGGCAGCGGCTGTCGTGCTGGGTGTCGACCTCGCCACGGCCACCGCGCGGCTCGCCACCGTGGGCGCTCGCTCGCCGATGCGGATGGAGCGCCACGAACGTTCCGACGGCGTCGTCGTGGTCAACGATGCCTACAACGCCAACCCGGAGTCCATGGCAGCCGCCCTGCGTGCGATCGCCGCGGTCGCCGAGGGACACGCCGTCGCGGTGCTGGGGGAGATGCTCGAGCTCGGCGCCGACAGCCACGAGTCGCACGTCGAGGTCGGCAGGCTCGCCGCGGACCTCGGCTTCGCCCGTGTCGTGGTGGTCGGTGAGGGAGCTCGCGGCATCGCCGAAGGGGCAGGAGCGATCGCCGACCTTCGCCGAGGACGTCGATGTGGCCGTCCGCACACTGTCCGCGAGCCTGTCGGGCCACGAGGTGGTTCTTGTGAAAGCATCGAGGGGCGGCCGCCTCGAGAGGGTCGCGAACGCCCTTCTGCAGGGCTGACGGCATACTCGACCGAGCATGCCCAATCGCCCGGGGAAAGGACCAGCCACCCGATGAAGGCCATCCTGATCGCAGGAGCACTGTCCCTTCTCGGGACACTCATCGGCACCCGCTTCGCGATCTCGGTCCTGGTCAAGAAGGGTTACGGCCAGCTCATCCGCGACGACGGTCCGACGTCGCACCACACCAAGCGCGGCACGCCGACGATGGGCGGCCTGGTCGTCATCGCATCGGTGCTCGTCGCCTACTTCGTCGCCAAGCTCGCGACGCAGACCGAGCCCAGCGCGTCTGCGCTGCTGCTGCTGTTCCTGTTCACGGGCCTGGGTGCGATCGGCTTCCTCGACGACTTCATCAAGGTCTTCAAGCAACGCAACCTCGGGCTCCGCAGCAAGGCGAAGTTCATCGGGCAGGTCGTCGTCGGCCTGATCTTCGCGTGGCTCGCGATCCGCATGGAGGACGACACGGGCCAGACGCCGATCACCCACTTCATCTCGTTCACGCGCGACTTCAACGGTCCTGAGCTGCCGACCGCCCTGCTCGTGATCTGGGTGCTGTTGATGATCGCGGGCACCAGCAACGGCGTGAACCTCACCGACGGCCTCGATGGTCTCGCCACGGGCGCCTCGGTGATGGTGTTCGGCGCGTTCGTCATCATCAACATCTGGCAGAGCGGACAGAACTGCTCGGCGATCGGGGCCGGCTCCAAGTGCTACGAGGTACGCGACCCACTGGACCTGGCGGTGGTGGCCTCGGCCCTCACGGGTGCGTGTTTCGGCTTCCTGTGGTGGAACGCCTCACCGGCCAAGATCTTCATGGGTGACACCGGCTCGCTGTCGCTGGGTGGCGCGATGGCCGGTTTCGCCCTCATGACCCGCACCGAGCTGCTGCTGGTCGTCATCGGCGGCCTGTTCGTCGCCATCACCGCGTCGGTGATCCTGCAGGTCGGGTTCTTCAAGCTCAGCGGCGGCCGGCGCATCTTCCGCATGGCGCCCCTGCAGCACCACTTCGAGCTGCTCGGCTGGGCCGAGATCACGATCGTGGTCCGGTTCTGGATCATCAGCGGCCTCTGTGTCGCGGCCGGGCTCGGCATCTTCTACGCCGAGTGGGTCACCGGAGCATGAGCCTGCAGGCTCTGGGCCGGGAATCCTCGTGGGAGGGCATCCGGGCGGTTGTCGGCGGCCTCGGCGTGAGCGGGTTCGCCGCGGCCGACACCCTGCAGCACCTCGGCGCCAGCGTCATCGCGCTGGATGACGGTGACGACGACGGCCTGCGTGAGAAGGCCACGCTTCTGGAGATCCTGGGCGTCGATGTACGTCTGGGCCCGGGCTCGACGGCGTCCTTGCCTGATGGCATCGACCTTGTCGTCACCTCGCCCGGGTTGGGGTCCCAGCACGCCGATCCTGCTCGAGGCGGCCGGTCGTGGCGTGCCGGTATGGGGCGAGGTCGAGCTCGCGTGGCGCCTCCGCGGCGAGGGCGCCGCGCCGTGGCTCGCGGTGACCGGCACCAACGGCAAGACCACCACGGTGCAGATGCTCGAGGCGATCCTGCGCGCCGAGGGCCTCAACGCGCTGGCCGTCGGCAACGTCGGGACGCCCGTGCTCGAGGCCGTCATGAACCCCGAGCCGTTCGACGTGCTGGCGGTCGAGCTGTCGAGCTATCAGCTGCACTGGAGCTCCTCGATCTCCGCTGCGGCGAGCGCCGTGCTCAACGTGGCCCCCGATCACCTCGACTGGCACGGCGGCCTCGACGCCTACACCGCCGACAAGGGGCGGATCTACCACAACGCGCAGCTGGCGTGCGTCTACAACGTGCAGGACCCCGCGACCGAGCGACTCGTCGAGGAGGCCGACGTCATCGAGGGTTGCCGGGCGATCGGCTTCACGCTCGGCATCCCGGCGCCGGGCATGATCGGCCTGGTCGACGACGCGATCGCCGACCGGGCCTTCATCGCCGGGCGACTCTCCAGTGCCGCCGAGCTCGGCACCATCCACGACCTCGCACCGGCCGATGGCGAGGTCCCGGCACCCCACAACGTCGCCAACGCGCTCGCCGCCGCGGCGCTCGCGCGGGCCCACGGCGTCGCGCCCAGGGCCGTGCGCGACGGCCTGCGATCGTTCAGGCCCGACGCCCACCGCATCGCCGAGGTGGCCCGCGTCGGCGGCGTGAGGTGGGTCGACGACTCCAAGGCCACCAACACCCACGCGGCCCAGGCGTCGCTGCAGAGCTTCGAGCACGTGGTCTGGGTGGCCGGGGGACTGGCCAAGGGTGCGAGCTTCGACGACCTCGTGATCGCGACCCGGGACCGTCTCCGAGCAGCGGTTCTGATCGGTCGCGATCGTGAACTGATCGCCCAGGCGCTCGCGCGACACGCGCCTGATGTGCCCGTCGTCGAGGTCGACACCGGGGAGACTGATCCCATGGATCGCGTCGTCGAGGTCGCGGCATCGCTCGCCCTTGAGGGTGACACCGTGCTGCTGGCTCCTGGCGCCGCGTCCATGGACCAGTTTCGCAACTACGGCGCGCGAGGCGACAGCTTCGCCGCAGCGGTGCAGCGGTTGCGCGACCGATCCTGAACCTTCCTTCCCCGAGGCAGAGGACCGACATGACGCGGAGCAGTGGCACACCGAGCGAGCGTCAGCGAGTGAATCATGACCGCGACTGCTGAGCGCCGATCACCGGCGATCGTCGAGGCTGCCCGTCGTACGCTCGAGCGCCCGCTCGCGTCCTACCAGCTCGTCCTCGGGATCCACGGCGCTGCTGCTCGGCCTCGGCCTGATCATGGTGCTCAGCGCCAGCTCGGTCTACGCGCTGCGCAACTACGGCAACTCGTTCGCGATCGTCGAGCGCCAGCTGATCTTCGCGGTGCTCGGTGTCACCGGCGCCGTCATCGCGGCGCGCATCCCGCTGAGCTTCCTGCGCAAGCTGGTCCTGCCGTTCCTGCTGAGCACGGTCGTCCTGATCGTCGCCACGTTCGTCATCGGCGTCGACGTCAACGGCAACCGCAACTGGCTCGCGCTGCCGGGCGGCTTCCAGCTGCAGCCCTCGGAGTTCGCCAAGCTCGCACTCGTCCTCTGGATCGCTGACCTCTACGCGCGCCGGCAGAAGTACCTCAGCACACCGCGCTACGTCCTGACGCCCATGGTGCCGATCGCCGGTGCCGTCGCCGCCCTCGTCGTGGGGCAGCACGACCTCGGCACCGCGCTGGTGCTGTTCGCCCTGATCGGCGGGATGCTGTGGGTGGCTGGCCTGCCGGCCAAGCAGATGAGCGCGGTCGTGGCCGGCATCGTCGTGATCCTCGTGTTCTTCGTCGCCACGGCGCCGCACCGCGTGGCGCGACTGTTCAACTTCACCGATCCCCAGTCCGACCCGGACAGCGCCGGGTTCCAGGCGATCCACGGCATGATGGCCCTCGCCCGAGGCGGGTTCTGGGGCGTCGGGCTCGGTGGCAGCCGGCAGAAGTGGGGATCCCTGCCCGAGGCGCACACCGACTTCATCCTTGCTGTCATCGGCGAGGAGCTCGGACTGCTGGGCACATTCGTCGTGCTGACCCTGCTGCTCGTGCTGGCGTTCGCCGGCATCCGCATCGCGAGCCGCACCAAGGACCCGTTCGTCCGCTACACGGCTGCGGGCATCACGATCTGGATCATGTCCCAGGCCGTCATCAACATCGGCATGGTGCTGGGCCTGCTCCCGGTGATCGGGATCCCGCTCCCACTGGTCTCCTACGGTGGGTCGAGCCTCTTGGTGACCCTTGTCGCCATGGGCGTTCTGCTTAACTGTGCCAAGACCGAACCCGGAGCCCGGCGAGCCCTCGCCGCTGGCCGTGCCAGCCGTGCACGGGGCCGCGTCTCAAAGAGGAGCTGAACAGTGCGTGCGTTGCTTGCCGGCGGAGGGACCGCCGGTCATACGTCGCCGCTCTTGGCCACCGCTGCTGTCCTGAGCGAGGCCGGCGTCGACATCACCTGCCTCGGGACCCCGCGTGGTCTCGAGGTGACGCTGATCCCGCAGGCCGGCTACCCGCTCGAGCTCGTGCCGCCGGTCCCGCTGCCCCGCAAGCCCGGCAAGGCGATGGTGCAGGTGCCGGGCAGACTGCGTGCCGCGGTCAAGGCGACCGGCGAGGTCATCGACCGTGTACGACCTGACGTCATCGTCGGGTTCGGCGGCTACGTGTCGGTCCCGGCCTATCTGATCGCCCGCAGGCGACACATCCCACTTGTGGTGCACGAGGGCAACGCGATCCCCGGCATCGCCAACAAGCTGGGCGCCCGCTTCACCGAGCACGTCGCGACCAGCTTCCCCGACACCGACCTGCCGCACGCGCGCTACATCGGCCTGCCGATCCGCCGCGAGATCTCCGGCCTCGACCGGGCCGCCTTACGCGCTGAGGGCCGGGCCCACTTCGGCCTCGACCCCGACCGCCCGACGTTGCTGGTCACCGGCGGCTCGCAGGGCGCTCGGCGCATCAACCAGACGATCTCGGCGGCGGCCCGCGATCTCGCCGATGCCGGCGTCCAGGTGCTGCACGCCGCGGGCCGGCCCGACGAGGTGACGGTCGAGCCGCGCGCGGGCGACCCGCCGTACGTCGTGCTGCCGTTCATCGACCGCATGGACCTCGCCTACGCCGCGGCTGATCTCATCGTCTGCCGGGCCGGCGCCAACACCGTGACCGAGGTCGCGGCCGTCGGACTGCCCGCCGCATTCGTGCCACTGCCGATCGGCAACGGCGAGCAGGCCCACAACGCACATCCCGTCGTGCAGGCCGGGGGAGCGCTGCTGATCGACGACGCAGCGCTGACGCCGGCGTGGATCGACAACGTCGTGATCCCGCTGGTCTCGCACCCGGGCCGGCTTGCCGCGATGTCGGCCGCAGCGTCCGGCATCGTGCCGCGCGATGCCGACCACAAGCTCGCCGCGATGATCCAGACGGCGGCGCAGCCGTGAAGATCCCGGTGCCCGACACGATCCCCGCAGCCCAGGAGCTCGGCGCGGTCCACTTCATCGGGGTCGGCGGAGCCGGGCTCTCGGCGATCGCCCGACTCATGGTGCAGCAGGGCATCCGGGTCAGCGGCAGCGACGCCAACGAGTCTGCGGTCGTCGACGCGCTGCGCTCCGAGGGCATCGAGTGCTTCGTCGGACACGACGCCGCGCATCTCGCGGGCGTCGACACCGTGATCGCCTCGACCGCCGTGCGCGAGGACAACCCCGAGATCGTCGAGGCGCAGCGGCGCGGACTCCGCTTGTGGCCGAGGTCCGCCGGCATGCGCTCGCTGATGGTGGGCCGACGCACGATCGCGGTCGCCGGCACGCACGGCAAGACGACCACGACGGGCATGCTGACCTGCGCGCTGATCGCCGCCGGCGCGGAGCCGTCGTTCGCGATCGGCGCCGAGGTCGCCAGCCTCGGTGCCAACGCGCGACTCGGCCGCAGCGACCTGTTCGTCGCCGAGGCCGACGAGAGCGACGGCGCCTTCCTGCACTACTCGCCCGAGGGTGCGATCGTCACCAACGTCGACGCCGACCACCTCGACAACTACGGCACGGTCGAGGCCTACGCGGCGGCCTTCGACGAGTTCGTCGCATCGGTCGGCGGGTTCCTGGTCCTCAACGCCGACGATCCGGGCGCGCGAGCTCTCGTCGTCCCCGCCCGACAGCGCGGGTCTCGAGGTGCTGCTGGCCGGCTTCGCCGAGGATGCCGACCTGCGCGGCCGCGATCTCGTCGTCGAGGGCTCGTCATCGACGTTCGCGGCGTCCCTGCACGGAGTCGACCTGGGCCCGGTGCGGCTTGCCGTGCCCGGTGCGCACTACGCCCAGGACGCGCTGCTGGCTCTCGGCGCCGGGTTGCTGCTCGGCCAGAACGTCGACCTGCTCGCAGCCGGCCTGACGGCATACACCGGCGCCAACCGGCGCATGCAGCTCCTCGGAACGGCCGGCGGCGTGCGGGTCTACGACTCCTATGCGCACCACCCGACCGAGATCCGCGCCGACCTGGCCGCGGCCCGCTCGATCGCGGCCGGCGACCGGCTCGTGGTCGCCTATCAACCGCACCTCGTGAGCCGCACGCGGCTGTACGGCGCGGAGATGGGGGAGGCCCTGTCGAACGCCGACCGGGTGTTCGTCGCCGACATCTATCTCGCCCGCGAGGACCCCGACCCCGCCGTCACATCTGCGCTGATCGTTGACGCGATCCGCGGCACCGAGTCGTCCCTCGGCGGACCGGTTCAAGGACTTGCGGACCTCGTCGTGCCGGAGCTGCGGCCCGGCGACCTGTTGCTGACGCTCGGCGCCGGTGACATCACCACGGTCGGCCCCGCCGTGCTGGCGGCCCTGGGCTCATGATCGCGGGACTGGATGACCGGTTCGCCGAGCGAGCGGCGTACGAACGGCGGCGACGGCTGTGGCGGTTGGCCGTTGCGGTGCTGGCGCTGGTCGTCGTCGGTGCGTTGGTGTGGATCGTGATGTTCTCGAGCGTCCTGGCGGTTCGCCGGGTGGCGGTCGACGGTGAGACCACGTTGCGCGAGTCGCAGGTGCGGCAGTCGGCGGACGTCCGCATCGGGCAGCCCCTGGCGCGCGTCGACCTCTCCGGCATCGAGGCGCGTGTCGCCTCGATGGAGCGAATCCAGAGCGTCGAGGTCTCGCGGTCGTGGTTCCACACGGTGCGCATCACGGTGGTCGAGCGCACGCCGGTCGCGTGGCTGACGGACGCGGGGGTGATCCGCGGACTCGACCGGTACGGGATCGAATTCCGTACGTACGACAAGGCGCCCAAGGGACTGCTCCAGGCGGAGGTCACGGCGACGGAGCCCCGACGTCGGCAGCAGACCCTCGAGGCGGTTGCCGCGGTCGTGCAGCTGATCGAGGACGACGACCGCGCGTTGCGCAAGCAGGTGCAGGCGGTCAGTGCCGCGACCAAGGACTCGATCGAGCTCAACCTGACCAAGGGCCGCACGGTCCTGTGGGGGAGCAAGGGCGACTCGAGTCACAAGCTGACCGTGCTGCGCGCCCTCCTGCGCATCGACGCGAAGCGCTACGACGTCAGCGCGCCGGACCAACCCACGACGACGGGCTAGATCCCGGCGTGTCGTCCCGGCGTGCTGGGTCGGCGCGCGTACCGTTTCACATGAGTCACAGGTTGACATAACTATAAACCTCCACCTCAGGGTTAGAGTTCTTCAAATCCCCGGAAGGGACACACGATGGCGGTACAGAACTACCTCGCCGTGATCAAGGTCGTCGGCATCGGCGGTGGCGGCGTCAACGCCGTCAACCGCATGATCGAGGTGGGGCTCAAGGGAGTCGAGTTCATCGCGATCAACACCGACGCCCAGGCGCTGCTGATGAGCGACGCGGACGTCAAGCTCGACGTCGGGCCGCGACTCGACGCGCGGGCTCGGCGCCGGCGCCAACCCCGAGATCGGCAAGCGCGCCGCAGAGGACCACGCCGAGGAGATCGAGGCAGCCATCAAGGGCGCCGACATGGTCTTCGTCACGGCCGGCGAAGGCGGCGGCACCGGCACGGGCGGCGCCCCGGTCGTGGCCCGCATCGCCCGCTCGCTCGGCGCGCTGACGATCGGTGTCGTGACCCGGCCGTTCAAGTTCGAGGGCCGCAACCGTTCGGGCCAGGCCGATGCCGGCATCCAGGCGCTGCGCGACGAGGTCGACACCCTGATCGTGATCCCCAACGACCGGCTGCTGTCGATCAGCGATCCCAACGTCAGCCTGCTCGACTCGTTCCGCCAGGCCGACCAGGTCCTGCACCAGGGCGTCTCGGGCATCACCGACCTCATCACGACGCCGGGCCTGATCAACCTCGACTTCGCCGACGTCAAGTCGGTCATGTCCGACGCCGGCTCGGCCCTGATGGGCATCGGCTCGGCACGCGGCGAGCACCGTGCCGCGGTCGCCGCCGAGAGCGCCGTGTCCAGCCCGCTGCTCGAGGCCTCGATCGAGGGTGCTCGCGGTGTGCTGCTGTCGATCGCCGGAGGTTCAGACCTCGGCCTGTTCGAGATCAACGAGGCAGCCGGGCTGGTGGCCGACGCGGTGCACCCCGACGCCAACATCATCTTCGGTGCCGTGATCGACGACGCCCTCGGTGACGAGGTGCGTGTCACGGTCATCGCCGCCGGCTTCGACGGTGGCGAGCCGATGCTGCGCGATGCGACCAAGCCGGCACTGCTCAAGGAGACCAAGCCCGAGCCGGCTGACGTCACGGCGCCGCCGACCGCGCAGAGCTTCCTCGACCCCGATCCCTACCTCGACGGGCCCAAGGTCCCCGAGGACGGCGCCGGCAACGTGACGGTCCCGCCCGACCCGGTCCCCACCGAGTACGGCGACGACCTCGACGTGCCCGACTTCCTTCGCTGAGCTTGTTCCTGCAGCGGGAGACCGTCGGACGGGTCGAGCTCGCCTTCACCGACCGCGAGGGTGGCTTCAGCGACGGCCCTTGGGGGTCACTCAATCTCGGTACGTCCAACGGTGACGATCCGGCGTCGGTCGATCGCAATCTCGCGGCGCTGACCGCCGAGCTGGGCATCGACCGTCTCGTGAGGATGACCCAGGTGCACGGTGCCGACGTCGCGTGGACCAGTGACATCGGCGAGGGTGAGATCCCGGTCGCCGATGCGCTCCTGACCGACCAGCCGGGCGTCGGGGTGCTCGTACGCGTCGCGGACTGCACGCCGATCGTGCTGGTGGGACTCGACGAGCCCGTGGCCGGCGTCGTCCACTGCGGTCGCGAGGGTCTCGTCAAGGGCGTCGTGCCGGCTGCCGTCGCGGCGATCCGTGAGCGCGGCGCCCCGTCGCTCGAGGCGTGGGTCGGGCCGCGCGCCTGTGGTCGGTGCTACGAGCTGCCCGAGGAGATGGCCGACGCGGTCGCGGCGGTCGTACCGGAGGCCCGGTCCACGACGTCATGGGGCACCCCGGCGATCGATGTCGGCGCAGGGGTCGTGGCGCAGCTGCGCGAGCTCGGCATCCCCGTCACTGACCTCGGCGAGCACGAGTGCACGATCGAGGACGGGCGGTTCTTCTCCTACCGCCGTCAGGGGCAGGACTCGGGCCGTTTCGGCGCTGTTGCGATGATCAGACCATGAATCGCCTCGACGAGCTGCGCGATGGCCTCGCCGAGCACCGAGCAACGCATCGCCGACGCTTGCCGAAGCGGCCGGGCGCGATCGCGACGAGATCACCCTGATCGTCGTCACCAAGACCTATCCGGCTACCGACGTCGAGCTGCTCGCCGAGCTCGGGGTGAACGACGTGGGGGAGAACCGTCATCCCGAGGCCGGCGACAAGGCCGCGGAGGTCGAGGCCGCCGTTCGCTGGCATTTTCTCGGCGGGTTGCAGACCAACAAGGCCGGCGCTGTCGCGCGCTACGCCGACATGGTCCACAGTGTCGACCGGGTCAAGCTCGCCAACTCGCTGTCGCGCGGCGCAGAAGCCGCTGGACGTACGCTGCCGTGCCTCGTCCAGGTCGACTTCGACGCGACCAATCCCGGACGATCGGGTGTCGTGCCCTCGGGCATACCGGAGCTCGCCGCCGCCATCGCCGGATCCGAGCACCTGACCCTCGGTGGTCTCATGACGGTTGCCCCGCTCGGCGAGGACCCGGCGCCGCACTTCGACCACCTCGTACGCCTCTCCGCACGAGCTCCGCCGCGACCACCCGGACGCCACGATCATCTCCGCAGGCATGAGCGGCGACTTCGAGGCGGCCATCGCAGCCGGCGCGACACACCTGCGCATCGGGCGCTCAGTGCTCGGTGAGCGCCCATCTGCGGGGTAATCTCAGTCATGTCATTTCCGATCGCACACACGGAGTTCTCATGGCTGGCGCAATGCGGAAGGTCGGCGAGTATCTCGGCCTCGTGGAACAAGCTGACTTCGACGACGAGTTCGAGGATGACATCGACGACCCCGCACCCGTGAGCCGGCAGCCTGCTGTCGTGCGCCCGGCGCCGGTCGCGAGCATCGACGACCACCGCCGCACCGAGCGTCGTCCGGAGCGTCGCGCGTCCAACGCCTCCGACCTCGCACGCATCGAGACCGTGACCCCGCGCACCTACAACGACGCCCGCACGGTCGGCGAGCACTACCGCTCCGGCGTGCCGGTCATCATGAACCTGTCGGAGATCGACGACGACGACGCCAAGCGTCTCGTCGACTTCGCCGCCGGGCTCGTGTTCGCCGTCCACGGCTCGATCAACCGTGTCACCGCCAAGGTCTTCCTCCTGTCACCCGAGAACATCACGGTGACGGACGAGGACAAGCAGCGCATCGCTGCCGGTGGCTTCTACAACCAGAGCTGACGCATGGAGCTGGTTGGCGGCATTCTCGACCTGATCCTGCTCCTTGCCATCATCTTGCTGATCGCCCGGTTCGTGCTGGACTGGGTGCAGATGCTGGCTCGCAACTGGCGCCCGCGTGGCCTCGTGCTCGTGTTCTGCGAGGGCCTCTACTCGATCACGGACCCGCCACTGCGTGCCGTGCGCCGTGTGATCCCTCCGTTGCGGCTCGGCGCCGTCATGCTCGACCTGTCTCCGATGATCCTGCTGGTCGCGATCTTCATCCTCCGCGCGCTCGTCCAGGCCGTCTTCTTCAACTGACTCTGAGAGGTTCCCAAGAGTCCTCAGCGCGACCCGCTGAGTTTGGGACTCCTGTGGAGGAAGTGAACGTCGGCAGAGTACGGTGGAGGCTCAGAGTCCCCAGGACTACCCCCAACCCCGAGGTGTACTCATGCCATTGACGCCAGAGGACGTGCGTAACAAGCGTTTTACGCCTGTCCGTCTTCGCGAAGGCTATGACATGGGCGAAGTGGATCAGTTTCTCGACGAGGTCGAGGCCGAGCTCGAGCGTCTCACGGTCGAGAACGAAGAACTTCGCGCCAAGGTAGCCGCCGCATCGACCGGCGAACCGACCGGTCTCATCCCCGCAGTCCAGCCGGCGACCCCGGCCCCCCAGGCTGCGCCGACCCCCGCCGTCCAGGAGCCTGTGCAGCAGTACACGCCTCCGCCGCCGGCACCCGAGCCGGTTGCGCAGGCACCTGTCGCCGCGCCGGAGCCGACCCGCAGCGCGCCCTCGATGGGCGACGCGTCGTCCGCCGCGGCTCGTCTGCTGGAGATCGCGTCCTCCAACGCCGACCAGCTCATGGAAGCGGCCAAGGAAGAGGCTGACCGCATCGTCGGCGAGGCTCGCGCCAAGGCCGAGCGACTGGTCAACGAGGCACGTGGCAAGGCTGACCGACTCGAGACCGATGCCCGCATCCGCGCGCAGAAGCTCGACGACGAGACCAACGAGCGCCGCCAGCAGGCCGTCGCGACGATCGAGCGGGATCGCTACGAGATCCAGCGCGAGGTCGAGCACCTGCGGGCGTACGAGCGTGAGTACCGGGCCCGGCTCAAGAACTACTTCCAGAGCCAGCTCGACCAGCTCGCGGCCAACGAGAGCAGCAACAGCTCGCAGCCTGTCCAGGCTCCGGCAGACGCGGGCCCCGCGTCGTCTGCGGTCCCTGCTGGGCGACGACGAGAGCTTCTGAGCTCCAGCTGACATACGAAGGGCCCGTCACCGTGAGGTGGCGGGCCCTTCGTCATGCCCGGGACCTGGGGCCCGCGCGTCTCAGGCCTTGGCGAGCGAGAAGGCGATCCCCAGCTCGGCGTCGGTGAAGTCGGCGGCGGCGCCGTCCTCGCTGATCGACGTCGCCAGCACCTCGTCGGCGATCAGCCCTTCGTGCGCCCGCAACGCGTCGGCCATCTGGCCGGACGCCGACCACGACAGCGTGATGCGGTCGCTGATCTCCAGGCCGGAGGACTTGCGCGCCTCCTGGATGACCCGGATCGCCTCGCGGGCGAAGCCGGCCAGGCGCAGCTCGTCGTCGAGCTCGAGGTCGAGCGCGACGGTCTCGCCCTGGTCGTTGACGACCGACCAGCCTTCACGCGGACGCTCGGAGATGATCACGTCGTCCGGCCCGACCTCGACGGGTGCGCCGTCGAGCTCGATTGTCGCGGTGCCGGTCGCGGCGAGCGATGCGGCGAGTGCGGCTGCGTCGGCAGCGGCGATCGCGGCCGCCACCTGCGGCGTGTGCTTGCCGAAGCGCTTGCCGAGGTTGCGGAAGTTGCCCTTGGCGGAGTGGTCGACGAGGTCGCCGCCGGCGTCGGCCAGCGACTCCAGCGTGCCGACGTTGAGCTCCTCGCAGACCTGGCCGCGCAGGTCCTCGCCGAGCTGCTGCCACGCGCCGGAGGCCACGAGGGCACGACGCAGCGGCTGGCGCGTGCGCACCTTGGCCTCGGCGCGAGCCGCGCGGCCGAGCTCGGTCACGCGGCGCGAGAGGTCGACCCGGGCGCTGAGGCCGTCGACGATGAGTGACTCGTCGGCGACCGGCCAGTCGGCCAGGTGCACCGACTGCGCTGCGTCGGGGGTGACCGGCACGATGACGTCCTGCCAGACCCGCTCGGCGATGAACGGTGTCAGCGGCGCCATGAGACGCGTCAGGACGTCCAGGGTCTCGTGCAGGGTCGCGAACGCCGCGGTGTCGCCACGCCAGAAGCGGCGACGCGACCGGCGAACGTACCAGTTGGACATGTCGTCGACGAAGGTCGCGATGCGGGCGCCTGCGGTCTGCGTGTCGAACGTCTCGAGCGACGTCGGTGACGTCGCGGGTCAGGGTGTGCAGCTCGGACAGCAGCCACTGGTCGAGCACCTCGCGCTCGGCGACCGGGGGCACCTCGCCCTCGCCGGCGTCCAGCCCTCGGTGCCGGCATAGAGGACATGGAACGCCGTGGTGTTCCAGTACGTCAGCAGCACCTTGCGGACGATCTCGGAGAGCGCGGTGTGGCCGATGCGGCGCGGCGACCACGGCGAGCCGGAGCACGCCATGAACCAGCGCAGCGCGTCGGCGCCGTGCTCGTCCATGAGCGGCATCGGCAGCAGGATGTTGCCCAGGTGCTTGCTCATCTTCTTGCCGTCCTCGGCAAGGATGTGGCCGAGGCACACGACGTTCTCGTACGAGCTCTGGTCGAACACCAGCGTGCCGACCGCCATGAGTGAGTAGAACCAGCCGCGGGTCTGGTCGATCGCCTCGCAGATGTACTGGGCGGGATAGGCCTGCTCGAACTTCTCCTTGGAGCCCTCGACGTGCGGGTAGCCCCACTGTGCGAACGGCATCGAGCCGGAGTCGAACCACGCGTCGATGACGTCGGGCACCCGCCGGTACGTGCCGGACTGGCCCTCGATCTCGAACGTCACCTCGTCGATGAACGGCCGGTGCGGGTCGAGGTCGGCCAGGTCGCGTCCGGTCAGCTCCGACAGCTCGCGCAGCGAGTCGACGCACACGAGCTTGCTGGGGTCCTCGTCGTTGCGCCAGATCGGCAGGGGAGTGCCCCAGTAGCGGCTGCGCGACAGCGACCAGTCGATGTTGTTGGTCAGCCAGTCGCCGTAGCGGCCGTTCTTGATCGTCTCGGGGAACCAGTTGGTGCCGGCGTTCTCGGCGAGCAGCTTGTCCTTGACCGCCGTCGTGCGGATGTACCAGGCCGGCAGGGCGTAGTACATCAGCGGCGTGTGGCAGCGCCAGCAGTGCGGGTAGGAGTGCTCGTAGGCCAGCTCGTTGAACATCAGGCCGCGTGCGGCGAGATCGTCGGCCAGCACCCGGTCGGCGGTCTTGAAGAACTGTCCGCCGACGAGCGGCACGTCGGCCTCGAAGTGGCCGTCGGGCGTGATCGGGTTGACGACCGGCAGGTCGTACGCCTTGCAGACCGCCATGTCGTCGGCGCCGAACGCGGGGGACTGGTGCACCAGACCGGTGCCGTCCTCGGTCGTGACGTAGTCGCCGAGCACCACGAAGTGCGCGGGGCTCGGGAAGGCGACGAGGTCGAACGGCCGCTGGTACGCCCAACGTTCCATGTCCTTGCCGCTGAACGACTCGCCCGTGGGCGTCCAGCCCTCGCCGAGCGCCTTGGCCAGCAGCGGCTCGGCGACGACGAGGATCTCCTCGCCGTTGGACGCCGTGACGTACGTGACGTCAGGGTTGACCGCGACAGCGGTGTTGGAGACGAGGGTCCAGGGCGTCGTGGTCCACACCAGCATCGAGGCGGTGCCGGCGAGCGGGCCGGACGTCAGCGGGAAGCGTACGTAGACCGAGGGGTCGGTGATGGTCTCGTAGCCCTGCGCGAGCTCGTGGTCCGACAGTGTCGTGCCGCAGCGCGGGCAGTAGGGCGCGACCCGGAAGTCCTCGGTCAGCAGGCCCTTGTCGAAGATCGTCGACAGCGCCCACCAGACGCTCTCGACGTACGACGACTCCATCGTGCGATAGGGGTTGGCCATGTCGACCCAGTAGCCCATGCGGTCGGTCATCTCCTCGAAGAGATCGACGTTGCGGACCACGGCCTCGCGGCACTTGGCGTTGAACTCGGCGATGCCGTAGCGCCTCGATGTCGGGCTTGCCGTTGAAGCCCAGCTCCTTCTCGACCGCGATCTCGACCGGCAGTCCGTGGCAGTCCCAGCCGGCCTTGCGGTCGACGTGATAGCCCTGCATGGTCTTGAACCGCGGGAAGACGTCCTTGAAGACGCGCGCCTCGACATGGTGGGTGCCGGGCGTGCCGTTGGCCGTCGGCGGGCCCTCGTAGAACGTCCAGCGCGGCGCGTCGGCCGGGGTGTCGAGGCTCGCGGCGAACGTGCCCTGATCGGCCCACAGCTGGAGGATGTCGCGCTCCAGCGCCGGCAGATCGACGTGGGCGGGGACGGGGCGGTAGGACGCGTGCTGGGTCACACCTTCAATTCTACGGGTGACCAGCGGCGACACTGCGGCGGTGCGAGTTGGCTTTGCCCCACGAGGGGTCTAATCTTCGTGCATGCCAAACACCAAGCTCGCCGTTCGAGCCGACGAGAAGCCCTGGACCGCCGCCGAGACCAAGGCCGTGCGGGCCGAGCTCGAAGCCGACCTCGTGCGCCTGCGCGGCGAGCTCGACCAGTCGGCCCGCGAGCTGCAGGACCTGCTGCGCGACGGCGTCGACGGTGCAGGCAACGACCAGGCCGATGTGGGTTCCAAGGGTCTCGAGCGCGACGCCGAGATGTCACTCGCCGCCAACCAGCGCGAGCTGCTCCTGCAGACCGAGAAGGCGCTCGATCGACTCGAGAAGGGCAGCTACGGCCAGTGCGAGATCTGCGGGGAGCCGATCGGCAAGAATCGTTTGATGGCGTTCCCCCGTGCGACACTGTGCATGACATGCAAGCAGCGCGAGGAGCGTCGCTGAGCCCTGGCGACGACCACGGCCCGACCGCCACACACACATACGTACGACTGTTTGCGGTGATCGCTGCCCTGACGCTCGTGCGTCGACCAGGTCACCAAGGCGCTGGCGGTCGAGAAGCTGCAGGGCCGTGAGTCGATCGAGCTCATCCCCGCACGTGCTGTCCTTGTCGTTCCTGCGCAACGGCGGAGCGGCGCTCGGCACGGGTGCCGGATTCACCGTCGTGCTGACGTCGTCGCGATCGCGGTGTCGGTCGCCGTCGTACGCATGGCCACGCGCCTGCGCGATCGGTGGTGGGCCGTCGGGCTCGGCCTGCTGCTCGCCGGCGCGGTCGGCAACCTGTGCGACCGGCTCTTCCGCGAGCCGGCTCCGCTCAAGGGCCACGTCGTCGACTTCATCGACTACGGCGTGTTCGTCGGCAACGTCGCCGACATCGCGCTGACGGTCGCGGCTGTCGTCATCGTCTGGCGCACGTGGCGTGGCGTCGGCCTCGACGGAACACGGCAGGTGAAGTCATGACCGCCGAAGGTCTCGAGCACAAGGTCATCCAAGTCCCCGAGGGCCTCGCCGGTGAGCGCGTCGACAGCGCCCTCGCCCGGCTGCTCGGGCTTGTCGCGCACGCGGGCCAGCGAGCTCGTCGCCGACGGCCACGTCACCCTCGACGGCTTCGCCCCGGCCAAGTCCGACCGGGTGACTCCCGGCTCGATCCTCGAGGCGTCGATCCCGGCCCCGCGCCAGATCGCGGTCGTGGCTGCCGAGGTCGAGGGCATGCGTCTGGTGTTCCAGGACGACGACTTCGTCGTGGTCGACAAGCCCGTCGGTGTCGCCGCGCACCCCAGCGTCGGTTGGTACGGTCCCACGGTCCTCGACCACCTCGCCGGCGCCGGCATCCGCATCTCGACCTCGGGCGCGCCCGAGCGCCGGGGCATCGTGCACCGCCTCGACGTCGGCACGAGTGGGCTGATGGCCGTCGCGAAGTCCGAGCACGCCTACACCGTGCTCAAGCAGGCGTTCCGCGACCGCACGGTCGACAAGACCTACCACGCGCTCGTGCAGGGCCACCCCGATCCGCACATGGGCACGATCGACGCGCCGATCGCCCGGCACCCCAAGCACGACTTCAAGTTCACGGTCAAGGACGGCGGCCGCGAGAGCGTCACGCACTACGACACGCTCGAGGCCCACCGCTACGCCAGCCTGCTGACGATCAAGCTCGAGACCGGTCGCACCCACCAGATCCGGGTCCACATGAGCGCGCTGCACCACCCGTGTGTCGGTGACCTGATGTACGGCGCCGACCCGACCCTGGCCAAGAAGGTCGGGCTCGACCGCCAGTGGCTGCACGCCAAGAAGCTCGGCTTCATCCACCCACGCACGGGGGATTACGTCGAGTTCGACTCCGACTACCCCGACGACCTCAACGAGGCACTGGCAGTCGTACGCGACCTCGACTGAGTCCACGTCCCCGCGAGTGGCGCAAAGCTGGTTGGGCCCACGGCGTCTGAGCCGACCACGTTGCGCCACTCGCGGGGCATTCGTCGGGGTCGTGGACAATGAAGTCCATGAGCATCGTGCGCCAGTCCGAGAAGCTGAGGGATGTCCTCTACGACATCCGCGGACCCGTCGCGTCACGAGCCGCCGCCCTGGAGGCCGAGGGCCACCGGATCCTGAAGCTCAACATCGGCAACCCGCAGCCGTTCGGCTTCGACGCGCCCGGCGGAGATCCTGCAGGACGTCATCGCGGCGCTGCCGAGCTCGGCCGGCTACTCCGACTCACGCGGCATCCAGTCGGCCCGGCGTGCCGTCGTGCACCACTACCAGCTGCAGGAGGGCTTCCCGACGATCGACATCGACGACGTCTGGATCGGCAACGGCGTCTCCGAGCTGATCCAGATGGCGCTGCAGGCGCTGCTCGACAACGGCGACGAGGTGCTCGTCCCGGTCCCGGACTACCCGCTGTGGACCGCCGTCACCAACCTCGCCGGCGGCGTGCCGGTGCACTACCGCTGCGACGAGGACAACGACTGGAACCCCGACCTCGAGGACCTCGAGTCCAAGATCACCGACCGCACCCAGTGTCATCGTCGTGATCAACCCCAACAACCCCACCGGCGCGGTCTACTCGCGCGAGACCCTCGACGGCATCGCCGACCTCGCCCGCAAGCACGACCTCGTCCTGATGGCCGACGAGATCTACGACAAGATCCTCTACGACGACGCGGTCCACATCCCGCTGGCGAGCGTCGCGCCGGACGTCCTGACGCTGACGTTCAACGGGCTCTCCAAGGCGTACCGGGTGTGCGGCTACCGCGCCGGCTGGCTCGTCGTCACAGGACCGCTGCGAGCGCGCCGGTGACTACCTCGAGGGCATCACCCTGCTCGCCTCGATGCGGCTGTGCCCCAACGTGCCGGCGCAGAACGCGATCCAGGTCGCGCTCGGCGGCTACCAGTCGATCAAGGAGCTCATCCTGCCCGGCGGGCGGCTGCTGGAGCAGCGCGACACCGCGGTCAACGAGCTGCGCAAGATCCCCGGAGTCAGCGTCGTCACCCCCAAGGGTGCGCTGTATGCCTTCCCGCGGCTCGATCCCGAGGTCCACCCGATCAAGGACGACCAGCAGCTCGTGCTCGACCTGCTGCTGCAGGAGAAGATCCTGCTGACCCAGGGCACCGGCTTCAACTGGCCCGACACCGATCACCTGCGCATCGTGACGCTGCCGTGGGCCCGCGACCTCGCGGACGCGATCCAGCGGCTCGGCAACTTCCTCAGCAGCTATCAGCAGGTCTGAGCCGGGCCTGCAGGAGTCCATCGACGGCCGCCCGGCCCGTCGCTCGAACGCCGGTCAGCGCCCGGACTTCTTGCGCGCGGCGTAGGCCGCCGCCTCATCGCCGCGGAACGTCGCGATGGCGCCGACCAGCTCGGCCGGCAGCGGCTCGTCGAGCGGGAACTGGATCGCGGACTTGCTGGTCCGGTACGCCGGCGAGCTCCTCGATGAAGTGCGCGAACGTGGCCGCCGTCGGGAAGAAGTTGAGCGACGTGTGCTGGGTGAAGCCGGCGAACTGGATCACGACGACACCGTCCTGCTTGTACGCCGGGATGTTGTAGCTGATCGTCTCCTCGGCGTTCGGCAGAGCGGTGCGGATGATCTCCCGCATCTCGATCAGCCGGGGCTCGACGTCGTACGTCGCCGCCTCGAGGTACTCGTCGACCGTGGTGAACTTCCGCTTCTCATCAGTCACCACTCAGGTGTAGTCGACTTTGCTCGCAAAGGACAATTTTCAGCGCGGGGACGGGTCGACACGGCTGATGTTGGTCCAGAGCGTCGGGCCCCTCGACTAGGCTGAAGTCCTTCCCCCACGATCGCGCCGAGGAGGCCATTTTTCGATGTCGAGCGACTCGCCATTCGTGCACCTGCACGTGCACACGGAGTACTCGATGCTCGACGGCGCACGCCCTGCTCGACGGGCTGTTCGAACGCACCGCCGAGCTCGAGATGCCGGCCATCGCGATGACCGATCACGGCAACCTGCACGGCGCCTACGACTTCTAGGCAAGGCCAAGGCGCACGGCGTCAAGCCGATCATCGGCATGGAGGCCTACCTCACGCCCGACATCCCGCGCACCGAGAAGAAGGCCGTGCAGTGGAACAAGGGCGCCAGGGACGACGACGTCTCGGGCCGCGGTGCCTACACCCACATGACGCTGCTGTCGGAGACGACCGAGGGCATGCACAACCTGTTCCGCATCGGCTCCTACGCGAGCCTCGAGGGGCAATACCGCAAGCCGCGCGCCGACCGTGACCTGCTGCAGCGCTACGGCAAGGGGATCATCGCGACGACGGGCTGCCCGTCCGGCGAGATCCAGACCTGGCTGCGCATCGGCAACTACGACAAGGCGCGCGCCTCGGCCGCCGAGTTCCAGGACATCTTCGGCAAGGAGAACTTCTTCCTCGAGCTGATGGACCACGGGCTGGAGATCGAGGCGCCGCGTCCGCGACGGCCTGCTGCGGCTCAAGGCCGATCTCAGCCTGCCGGTCATCGCGACCAACGACTCGCACTACGTCGCCCCCGAGGACGCCGAGGCGCACGACGCGCTGCTGTGCATCGGCAGTCCGGCACGCACCCTGGCCGACCCCAAGCGGTTCAAGCTCGACGGCGGCGGCTACTACATCAAGTCGGCCAAGGAGATGCGCGACCTCTGGGAGGACCGCTTCGACCTCAAGGAGGCGTGCGACAACACGCTGCTGATCGCCGAGCGGTGCAACGTCGAGTTCACCGAGTCCAACGGTGGCTACATGGCGCGGGCCGACGTCCCCGCCGGCGAGACCGAGGAGTCGCTGGTTCGTCAAGGAGGTCTGGCGCGGCATCGAGTCCCGCTATCCCGGCGACAAGCTCACCGACGAGGTCCGCGCCCGCACCGAGATGGAGCTCGACGTCGTACGCGACAAGGGCTACTGCGGCTACTACCTCGTGGTCGCCGACTTCATCAACTGGGCCAAGGACAACGGCATCCGGGTCGGCCCCGGGCGTGGATCAGGCGCCGGCTCGATCGCCGCGTACGCGCTGCGGATCACCGACCTCTGCCCCCTGACCCACGGCCTGATCTTCGAGCGCTTCCTCAACCCCGAGCGCCCGTCGATGCCCGACTTCGACATCGACTTCGACGAGCGTCGTCGCGGCGAGGTCATCCGCTACGTCAGCAACAAGTACGGCGAGGAGCGCGTCGCGATGATCGCGACGTTCGGCCGGCTCAAGTCCAAGGCCGCGATCAAGGACGCCGCCCGCGTCATGGACTACCCGTTCGCGCACGGCGAGCGCATCACCAAGGCGCTGCCGGCCGACATCATGGGCAAGGGCGTGACGCTCAAGGGCCTGTTCGACAAGGACGACAAGCGCTACGGCGACGGCGCCGACTTCCGCCGGCTGCACGACGAGGACGCCGACGTCCGCAAGATCTACCAGACCGCGCTGGGGCTCGAGGGCCAGATCCGCCAGTGGGGCGTCCACGCGGCCGGCGTCATCATGTCGAGCGACCCGCTGATCGACATCGTCCCGATCATGAAGCGCGAGCAGGACGGCGCGATCATCACGCAGTTCGACTACCCGATGTGCGAGGCGCTCGGGCTGGTCAAGATGGACTTCCTGGGCCTGCGCAACCTCACGGTGCTCGACGACGCGCTCGAGAACATCAAGCGCAACCGCGACATCGACCTGGTGCTCGAGGACCTGACGTTCGACGACCCGGCGACGTACGACCTGCTGGCGCGCGGCGACACGCTCGGCGTGTTCCAGCTCGACGGCGGCCCGATGCGCGCGCTGCTGCGCAGCATGAAGCCCGACAAGTTCGAGGACATCTCGGCCGTCGGCGCGCTCTACCGGCCCGGGCCGATGGGCGCTGACTCGCACAACAAGTACGCCCGCCGCAAGAACGGGCGCGAGCCGATCGACCCGATCCACCCTGAGCTCGAGGAGCCGCTCGCGAAGGTGCTCGGCGAGACGTACGGCCTGATCGTCTACCAGGAGCAGGTCATGGAGATCGCCCAGGTGCTGGCGGGGTTCTCCCTCGGACAGGCCGACAACCTGCGGCGCGCGATGGGCAAGAAGAAGAAGTCCGAGCTCGACAAGCAGTACGCCGGCTTCCAGGCGCGGCATGCTCGAGCGCGGCTACTCCCAGAAGGCGATCACGACGCTGTGGGACATCCTGCTGCCGTTCTCCGACTACGCCTTCAACAAGGCGCACTCCGCGGCATACGGCGTCATCTCCTACTGGACGGCCTACCTCAAGGCCAACTACCCGGCCGAGTACATGGCGGCGCTGCTGACCAGCACGCGCGGCGACAAGGACAAGTCGGCGATCTACCTCAACGAGTGCCGCCGCATGGGCATCAAGGTGCTGCCGCCTGACGTCAACGAGTCGGTCTCCAACTTCGCCTCGGTCGGCGCCGACATCCGCTTCGGGCTCGGCGCGATCCGCAACATCGGCGAGAACGTCGTCGCGGGCATCGTCGAGGGGCGCACCGCCAACGGCGCCTACACCGACTTCAACGACTTCCTCGACAAGGTGCCGACGCTGGTGTGCAACAAGCGCGTCCTCGACTCGCTGATCAAGGCCGGTGCGTTCGACTCGCTCGGGCACCGCCGACGGGCGCTGACGACGGTGGCCGAGGAGGGCGTCGACCTCTACATCGACCTCAAGCGGCAGGCCGCGATCGGTCAGGACTCGCTGTTCGGCGGCATCGACGACGCGTTCACGGGCGGCACGATCGAGGTGCCCGACACCATGCCGGAGTGGGAGAAGACCCAGCTCCTGGCGTTCGAGCGCGACATGCTCGGCCTCTACGTCTCCGACCACCCGCTGCAGGGCCTCGAGCACGTGCTGCGCGCCAGCAGCGACTGCACGGTCGGCGAGCTGCTGACCAACGCCGAGCTGCCCGACGGCAGCACCGTGCGCATCTGCGGGCTCATCACCGGCGTGCAGCGCCGCATGAGCAAGAAGGGCGACTCCTGGGCGTCGGTCACGATCGAGGACCTCGAGGGTGGCATCGAGGTCATGGTGTTCCCCGGCGCCTACCAGCTGGCGATGCCGGTCCTGATCCCCGACACGATCGTCGTCGTCAAGGGCCGCGTCCGCCGCAAGGACGAGGGCGTCGAGCTCAATGCGCTCGAGGTGACGCTGCCGGCGATGAACACCGGCGGACCCGAGCGCCCGCTCGTCGTCAGCCTGCCGGTGGCACGCTGCACGACCGACACGATCGGCACCTTCAAGCAGGTGCTCGCCGCACACCCGGGCGTCTCCGAGGTGCACCTGCGCCTGATCGGCAACGGCTCGACCAAGGTCATGCGACTCGACGACAGCCTGCGTGTGGCACAGTCGTCCTCGTTGATCGCCGACCTGAAAGAGCTGCTGGGCCCGCATTGCCTCTCCTGAGAAAACTGATCCTGACTGCCGCCGCGATGCTCCTTCTGGGCGTCGCGGCAGGTTTCGTGTGGGAGCGGCTCGCCACGCCGGCCGAGTGGGAGGTCCGCCAAGGCGGCATCGTGATGGGCGAGGCCGCCGCCAAGGGCGACTTCGCGGTCATCGTCGTGTTCATCGCCGTCGGCGCCCTCGCCTCTCTGCTGTGGGGCGCGTTCGCGGCCTGGACGCTGCGTGACCTCGGCTGGATCGTGACGCCGCTCATCATCGTGCTGACGGCGATCGCGTCGGTGATCGCCTGGCGCCTCGGCATCCGGCTCGGCCCGCCGGACCCGGCCTCGGTCAAGGGACTGACGGTCGGTGACCACGTGCCGGCCAAGCTGGCGGTCGACGGGATCGCGCCGTTCCTTGTGTGGCCGATCTTCGGGCTCGCCGGCTTCATCGGAGCGACGCTGCTCGGCACCCGGTTGGACGAGTCAGCTCACGAGCCTTTCAGCCACAGCTAGCGGGCGATACGTGCGACAACGGCCTCGGTCAGCAGGATCAGGTCGGTCGGCTGGAGCTCGGCCTCGAGACCGCGACGCCCGCCGGACACGAAGATCGTCGGCCACTGTGCTGAGGTCTTGTCGATGACGGTGCGGTGCCGGCGCTTCTGACCGAGCGGTGATATCCCGCCGATCACGTAACCCGTGGCCCGCTGTGCCTGAGCGGCGTCGGCCATCTGCGCGCGCTTGCCGCCCAGCGCATCGGCGAGCGCCTTGAGGTCGAGCGACCCCATGACCGGCACGACCCCGACGCACAGCTCGCCGTCGACCTCGGCCATCAGCGTCTTGAAGACCCGCCCCGGCTCGACCCCGAGAGCCTGCGCCGCTTCCATGCCGAACGAGTCGGCCCGCGGGTCGTGGACGTACGCGTGCGGGGTGAACGGGATGTTGGCGCGGTGGAGCGCGACGAACGCCGGTGTTGCGTCGGTGGGCTTCTTGTTGGCGGCCACCAACCCACGGTAGCCCGTCCGTAGACTTGGCGGCGTGATGCGACGTCTTGACCTGCGAAATCTCGAACCCGGTGCCGAAGAGTGGCAAAGGGTCTACAGCGCCGCCGTGCCGCGGGCCGAGGTCGACGTCGAGCACGCCATGGCCGCGGTGCGGCCGATCTGCGAGGACGTCAAGTCACGCGGCGCCGATGCGGTGCTCGACGCGGGGGAGCGTTTCGACGGCGTACGCCCGGCGCAGCTCCGCGTGCCACGCACCGCGATCACCGACGCACTGGAAGCGCTCGCACCGGACATCCGTGCCGGTCTCGAGGAATCGATCCGACGGTTGCGGCAGACGAGTGAGGCCGAGCTCGAGCGCAGCCTCGTCACCGACGTCGCCCCGGGCGCCACGGTCGAGCGCCGAATCGTCCCGATGCAGCGCGTCGGCCTGTACGTCCCCGGTGGTCTCGCGCCGCTGGTCAGCACCGTGATCATGAACGCGGTCCCGGCCCAGGTGGCCGGCGTGCCGGGCATCGCGCTCGCCAGCCCGCCCAACGCCGAGTTCGGCGGACTGCCGCACCCCACGATCCTGGCTGCCTGCGGGCTGCTCGGGATCGACGAGGTCTACTCCGCCGGCGGCGCGCAGGCGCTCGCGATGTTCGCCTACGGAGCGGGGGAGTGCCGACCGGTCAACCTCATCACCGGCCCCGGCAACATCTATGTGGCTGCCGCCAAGCGCTACCTGCAGGGCACCGTCAGCATCGATGCCGAGGCGGGGCCCACCGAGATCGCGATCATCGCCGACGACACGGCCGATGCGGCGTTCGTCGCCGCCGACCTGATCAGCCAGGCCGAGCACGACCCCATGGCCGCCAGCGTCTGATCACCGCCAGCGAGCGGCTCGCCGACGCGGTCGACAGCGCCCTCGACGACCAGATCGGCGCGGCCAAGCACGCCGACCGCATCCGCACCGCGCTCGAGGGGCAGCAGTCCGCAACCGTGCTCGTGCGCGACGTCGACCAGGCCGTGCAGGTCGCCAACGGCTATGCCGCCGAGCACCTCGAGATCCAGACCGCCGACGCTGCCGCAGTCGCGGCCCGCATCGTCAACGCCGGTGCGGTGTTCGTCGGTTCGCACACGCCGGTCTCCCTCGGCGACTACGCCGCGGGCTCCAACCACGTGCTCCCCACAGCCGGCTGCGCCTGCCACTCGTCGGGCCTCTCGGTGCGGGCGTTCTGCAAGAACATGCACGTCGTCACCTACGACGAGGCCGCCCTGCGCGAGGTCGGCGATCACGTCGTGACCCTCGCCGAGGCGGAGAACCTGCCGTCGCACGGTGCTGCCGTCACGATCCGGATGTCACGCTGATGCCGCTGCCCGCGTGGGTGCCGATCCGCGACGAGCTGCGCGACGACGAGCCCTATGGTGCGCCGCAGCTCGACGTCCCCGTGCAGCTCAACACCAACGAGAACCCTTACGGGCCAAGTGACGCGGCGGCCCGCGACATCGGTGACGCGGTCTACCGCGCCGCACTGTCGCTCAACCGCTACCCCGACCGCGAGGCGACCGAGCTCCGCACGGCCCTCGCGGCCTACCTCGGCCACGGGCTGACCGTGGATCGGGTCTGGGCGGCCAACGGTTCCAACGAGGTCATGCAGCAGGTGCTGCAGGCGTTCGGCGGCCCGGGCCGCACGGCGGTGTCCTTCGCTCCGACGTACTCGATGTATCCGGAGTACGCCCGCAACACGCACACGCGCTGGGTGGCAGGACGCCGGCGCGAGGACTTCGGCCTCGATGTCGAGGCGGCGCTCGCGCTCATCGCCACGGAGCGCCCCGACGTCGTCATCCTGACATCGCCCAACAACCCCACCGGCACGGCTCTGGACCCGGAGCACACGCGAGCGATCGTCGAGGCCGCTCCCGGCATCGTGGTGGTCGACGAGGCCTATGCGGAGTTCCGCCGTGACGGCACGCCGAGCGCGCTCGAGCTGCTCGACGAGTTCCCGCGGCTGCTGGTCACCCGCACGATGAGCAAGGCGTTCGCGCTGGCTGGCGGCCGGCTCGGCTATGTCGCTGCGGACGCCGCCATCATCGACGCGCTCCGCATCGTCCGCCTGCCCTATCACCTGTCGGCCGTGAGCCAGGCTGCAGCGACCGCTGCACTGCGGCACGAGGACGAGCTGCTGGCCCAGGTCGACGCGCTCCGGGTCACTCGTGACGAGACTGCGACCTGGTTGCGCGAGCAGGGATTCGAGGTCGCGGAGTCCGACGCCAACTTCATCCTGTTCGGACGCTTCGACGACCGGCACGCCGTCTGGCAGGGCCTGCTCGACCACGGCGTCCTGATCCGCGAGGTCGGGCCCCTAGAATGGCTCCGCGTGTCGATCGGCACGCCGGACGAGATGCACGCGTTCCGACAAGCACTCCTGGAGGTGACCCGATGACCCGCACTGCGCGCATCGAGCGAAAGACCTCGGAGTCCCATGTCGTCGTCGAGATCGACCTCGACGGTTCCGGCATCAACGACATCTCCACGGGTGTCGGCTTCTACGACCACATGCTGACGGCGTTCTCGCGGCACTCGCTGATCGACCTGACGGTCAAGTCCGAGGGCGACCTGCACATCGACGCGCACCACACCGTCGAGGACACCGCGATCTGCCTCGGCGAGGCGATTCGCGAGGCGCTCGGCGACAAGGTCGGCATCCGGCGCTACGGCGATGCGCTCGTGCCGCTCGACGAGTCGATCGCGCAGGCCGTCGTCGACGTGTCGGGCCGCCCCTACTTCGTGCACTCCGGCGAGCCCGATCGTCAGATCACCGCGATCATCGGCGGCCAGTACACCGGCGCGCTGACCGCCCACGTCTTCGAGTCGATCGCGCACCACGCCGGGATCACGATGCACGTACGCCTGCTCGACGGCCGCGACCCGCACCACATCGCCGAGGCCCAGTTCAAGGCCGTCGCGCGCGCACTGCGTGACGCCGTCGCGATCGACCCGCGCGAGTCGGGCATCCCCAGCACCAAGGGTGCTCTGTGACCGGTCGCCGCGTCGCGGTGCTCGACTACGGCTCTGGGCAACCTGCGATCGGCAGTACGTGCTGTCGAACGTGCCGGCGCCGAGGCCGTGCTCACCAGCGACGCGAAGGTCGCCCAGGAGGCCGACGGCCTCCTGGTGCCCGGCGTCGGCGCCTTCGAGGCCTGCATGCGCGGGCTGGTCGGCGTCGACGGCGTCCGCATCGTCGAGCGGCGGCTCATCGCCAACCGCCCGGTGCTGGGCATCTGCGTCGGCATGCAGATCCTGTTCGGCGAGGGCATCGAGCACGGCGTACGCACCGAGGGGTGCGGCGAGCTGCCCGGCGTCGTCGAGCGGCTCCAGGCGCCGATCGTGCCGCACATGGGCTGGAACACCGTCGAGCCCGGCGAGGGTTCGCGGATGTTCGCCGGCATCGAGGACGAGCGGTTCTACTTCGTGCACTCCTACGGCGTACGCGACTGGGTGCTCAGCCAGCCGCCGTCGATGCCGGATCCGGCCGTGACCTGGACCGAGTACGCGGGTGACCGGTTCGTGTCCGCTGCCGAGCACGGGCCGCTGTGGGCGACCCAGTTCCACCCCGAGAAGTCCGGCGACGCCGGGTCCCAGCTGCTGAAGAACTGGCTCGCGACGCTCTAGGCGTGTTCAGATCGCGTCGCGCAGGACCTCGGCGAGCTGCTCGGGCTTGGTGAACTGCGGCCAGTGACTCGTCGGCAGCTCGATGATCGTGACGTCCTTGATCGTGGGCAGCTCGGCGAAGTAGTCCGCACCGGCCGCCATGTAGGTGTCGATCTGCTCGCGGGTGAAGGTCGTCGTGATCAGCGTGACCGGCACCGCGTAGCGCGCGTCGTTCGACAGCACCTGGGGGTCCTGGGCTGCTGCTGCCGGGTGCGGGACGGCGCGCTCGCGGAAGTCGGCGAGCTGCGCCTCGGTGAAGTCGTCGAGGTCGTGCGACCCGTCGCCGCGGAAGACGTCCCACTCGGGGAGCGGCAGGTCTGGGCCCTCGGACGGCAGGTGAGGGTTGGTCGGCGTGCCGTGGGGCAGCGGCCCGCTGTCGACGTAGATCGCCCGCGCGACGCGATCGGGCCGCTGGTCGACGGCGGCGTGGATGACCGTGCCTCCACCGCTGTGGCCGACCAGCACGACGGGCTCGTCGGACCGGTCGATCTCGGCCACGACGGCCGCGACGTGCTCGGCGAGTCCGATGCCCGAGCGATCGGCGTCGACCGACTCGACTCCGGGCAGCGTGAGGGCGGCGACGTCATGGCCGGCCGATTCGAGCGCGGGAGTGACGCGGTCCCACGACCATGCGCCGAGCCAGAATCCGGGTACGAGGATGACCTTCATACCGGTCACCGTACGGTCGACCGCCGACAGATACGATCACCTGCGTGACTCTCGAACTCCTCCCCGCCGTCGACGTCGCCGATGGACAGGCCGTACGCCTCGTCCAGGGCGAGCTCGGCAGCGAGACGACCTACGGCTCCCCGCTCGACGCCGCCCTGCAGTGGCAGACCGACGGGGCGGAGTGGATCCACCTCGTCGACCTCGACGCCGCGTTCGGCAAGGGCTCCAACCGGGAGCTCCTCGCCGACGTCGTCGGCCGGCTCGACGTCAAGGTCGAGCTGTCGGGCGGCATCCGCGACGACGCTTCGCTCGAGGCCGCGCTCGCCACCGGCTGCACGCGGGTCAACCTCGGCACGGCCGCCCTGGAGAACCCGGAGTGGTGCCGCAAGGTCGTGGGCCAGTACGGCGACCAGATCGCCGTCGGGCTCGACGTGCGCGGCACGACGCTGGCAGCGCGGGGCTGGACGCAGGAGGGCGGCGACCTGTTCGAGGTGCTCGAGCGGCTCGAGCGCGACGGCTGCGCCCGCTACGTGCTGACCGACGTCACCAAGGACGGCACGCTGACCGGCCCCAACCTCGACCTGCTGCGCCAGGTCTGCGAGATCACCGACAAGCCGGTCGTCGCCTCCGGAGGGGTCTCCAGCCTCGAGGACCTCCGCGCGATCGCCTCGCTGACAGGTGTCGGTGTCGAGGGTGCGATCGTCGGCAAGGCGCTCTACGCCGGTGCGTTCACGCTGCCGGAGGCGCTGGAAGCGGTCTCCGGAGTCGGGCCGGCCTGATCCGAGGCTGACTCAGCAGCCGCTGCGCATGAGCTCGGGCAGCTTGCCGGACGTGACCTCCATGAACGAGACCTTCGAGGAGTCGGTGATCGTGGCGGGAGTCGCCTCGCCGAACAGGAAGCCGATGTGGTCGTCGCCGACGGTGTGGAACACGCCGGCCTGGTCGAATCCGCTGCCTTGACGCCAGAGAGATCGAGGTAGGCGGCCTTGACGTCGGCGAGCGTGCTGCCCACCCTGATCCCTTCGGCCGTCTGCGGACCACCCTTGGTGACCCCGAGCGATCCGATGGATCCGTCCTCGCGGGTCAACACGTCGACGCCCTCGAACTGCTTCTTCCACTGCAGCGCGAACGTGCAGCCCTCGACGCCCTCGACATCGGCGTCGAAGAACCCGGTCGCGAGCGCCTCCTCCTTGGTCATCCCGGCCTTGACGTCGCCCACCTTGCCTGGTGCCACGACCAGATCGCTCGAGTCGGCCGGCGGTGCAGTCGTCTGCGGAGTCGCCTCAGGAGTGGCCGACGTCTGCTCAACCGTGGGGTCGTTCCCGTCGCTCGTGGGGCCGCTACCGCAGCCAGCAGTGAACAGGACGAGCACCGCGACGGTGCCGAGCATGCGCTTCATGGGTCCTCCGACCAAACAGGTTGAGTCGACCGTAGTGGTTGGCTACCTCGTGCTGGCGGATTTCCCCCACCGGGGGAGTGTCCGCGCTGACAGATAGGCTCATCCGGTGAGCCTCGCCGTACGTGTCATCCCGTGTCTGGACGTCGACAACGGCCGGGTCGTCAAGGGCGTCAACTTCGTCAACCTGCGCGACGCGGGCGATCCTGTCGAGATGGCCAAGGTCTACGACGCCGAGGGCGCCGACGAGCTCACGTTCCTCGACATCACGGCGTCCTCCGACAGTCGTGACACGACGTTCGACGTCGTCGGCCGCACCGCCGACCAGGTGTTCATCCCGCTGACCGTCGGCGGGGAGTGCGTACGCCCGAGGACGTCGACCGGCTGCTGCGAGCCGGCGCCGACAAGGTCGGCATCAACACCGCGGCGATCGCCCGGCCGCAGGTCATCGCCGAGATCGCCCAGCGATTCGGCAACCAGGTGCTCGTCCTCAGCGTCGACGCGCGGCGCAGCAGCGAGCAGCCCAGCGGGTTCGAGGTGACGACCCACGGCGGCCGTACGTCGGCGGGTCTCGACGCCGTCGAGTGGGCGCGCACGGCCACCGAGCTGGGCGCCGGCGAGATCCTGCTCAACTCGATGGACGCCGACGGCACCAAGGACGGCTTCGATCTGGAAATGATTCGGGCGGTCCGTGGCGTTACACAAGTGCCGCTCATCGCGAGTGGCGGCGCCGGCCGGCTCGAGCACTTCCCAGCGGCCATCGATGCCGGCGCCGACGCAGTGCTCGCCGCGAGCGTGTTCCACTTCGGCGACATGACCATCGGACAGGTGAAAGAGACGTTGCGAGCAGCAGGACACTGTGTCCGATAGGACGACAGCAGAACCCATCGAGGCAGCCGCCCCCGACCCGGACGAGCGCGACCTCGGAACGGCCGACCACCAGCATGTACCGGCCGCGGCTTCGCGCTGCTCGGCCGCGGCATCCGCGAGCAGCGGTTCCTGTTCTCGGTGTCGGTCATCGGCAGCGTGCTCTTCGGCGCCATGACGGTTGCCGACGCGTGGGTGCTCGGCTGGGCGACCGATCACGTCATCCGGCCCTCGTTCGAGCGTGGCGAGATCGCCGAGGGTGCCCTCGCCGCGGCCATCGCGCTGTTCATCGCCGTCGCGATCCTCCGCGCGCTCGGCATCATCGGGCGCCGGCTCATCGGCGGCATCGTCTACTACCGGCTCGTCGCCGACTACCGCCGGCGGGTCACCCGCAAGTACCTCTCCCTGCCGATGGCGTGGCACCACCGCCACCCGACCGGCCAGCTGCTCTCCAACGCCAACGCCGACGTCGAGGCGCACCTGGTCGGTGTTCATGCCGCTGCCGATGGCCGATCGGCGTCATCGCGATGCTGGTCGCGGCGATCGTCGAGATGGTCGCCGCCGACCTCGTCCTGACGATCGTCGGGCTGATCGTCTTCCCGGCGCTGTTCGCGATCAACGTCTTCTACCAGCGCTGGCTCTCGCCCAAGGTCGCGTACGCCCAGTCGCTGCGCGGCGACGTCAGCGCGGTGGCGCACGAGTCGTTCGACGGCGCTCTCGTCGTCAAGTCGCTGGGTCGCGAGGCCGACGAGACCGAGCGCTTCCCCGACGTCACGCACGAGCTGCGCGACGCCAACATCGCGGTCGGCCGCATCCGCAGCATGTTCGACCCGCTGCTGGAGGCGCTGCCCAACCTCGGCATCCTGCTGGTCATCGTGCTCGGCGTCGGCCGGGTCGCCAGCGGTGCCGCCGATCCCGGCGACGTCGTCCAGGTCGCCTACCTGTTCACCGTCGTGGCGTTCCCCGTACGCGCGATCGGCTGGGTGCTCGGCGAGCTGCCCGCGCAGCGTCGTCGGCTGGGAGCGGGTCTCGTCGGTGCTCGACGAGCGAGGGCTCGATGCCCTACGGCTCCGCGACGCTGCCGGGCAGCGGTCCCGTGGCGCTCGACGTCGACGGCCTGACGTTCGGCTTCGCCGACGGCGATCGGGACGTGCTGCGCGGCATCGACCTCGAGGTCGAGCCCGGCAAGGTCGTCGCGGTGGTCGGCGCGACCGGCAGCGGCAAGAGCACCCTGACATCGCTGCTGACCCGCCTCGTCGACCCGCAGCACGGCGCGATCCGCGTCGACGGCCACGACATCCGCGAGCTCACCCACGCCGAGCTCGCCAAGGCGATCGCGGTCGTCCCGCAGGCCACGTTCCTGTTCGACGACAGCGTCCGCGAGAACGTCACGCTCGGCGGCGACTTCACCGACGACGAGGTCTGGGCCGCTCTGCGCACGGTCCAGGCCGACGGCTTCGTCGCCAAGCTCCCTGCCGGTCTCGACGCCGAGCTCGGCGAGCGCGGCACGACGCTGTCCGGCGGCCAGCGCCAGCGCCTGTCGCTGGCCCGCGCGCTCGTACGCCGTCCGCGCCTGCTGGTCATGGACGACGCGACCAGCGCCGTCGACCCCGAGGTCGAGCAGCGCATCCTCAAGGCGCTGGCGGCCCACACCGCCGACGACGACGGCCCGACCGTCCTGGTCGTCGCCTATCGCAAGGCGACCATCGCGCTGGCCGACGAGGTCGTGTTCCTCGACGACGGCGTCATCGCCGACCGCGGCAGCCACGACGAGCTCGTCGAACGATCCGCCGACTACCGCGACCTCGTCAACGCCTACGACCACGCCAGGGAGGTGGTGTCATGACCGACACCGACACCGACGCTGGAGTCGAGGCCGACCGGCTGACCGGCATCGCGATCCTCCGCCGCGGACTCTCGCTCTCACCGGCGATCAAGGACGGCCTCGGCCTGACGCTCCTGCTCGCGATCCTCAGCACGATCGGCGGCTCGGTCGTCCCGATCGTGATCCAGCAGACCGTCGACTCCGGGCTCGGCGACGGTGACGGCACGCAGCTGAGCGACGTCGCCGGCTACCTCCTCGCAGCGCTGGGCGTCATCGTGGTCTCGGGCGTGCTGGCCTACTGGATGCGCGTACGCCTGTTCGTCGCGAGCGAGCGCGGGCTCGCCCAGCTGCGCGTCGACGCGTTCCGGCACGTGCACGACCTGTCGATGCTGACCCAGAACTCCGAGCGTCGTGGCGTCCTGGTGTCGCGGGTGACCTCCGACATCGACCAGGTCTCGCAGTTCCTGCAGTTCACCGGGATCATGATCGTCGTCAGCGTCGGCCAGATCGTCGTGGCGACCGTCATCATGGCCTACTACTCGTGGCAGCTGACGATCGTCGTCTGGGTCTGCTTCCTGCCGCTGGGCATCAGCCTCAAGTACTTCGCCGAGCGCCTCAGCCGGGCCTACGACATCGTCCGCCGCACGGTCGGCGAGATGTTGGCCGTCATCGCCGAGCCGGTCGTCGGCGCCTCGGTCGTCCGGGCCTACGCGATCGAGCGCCGCACGCAGCAGCGGGTCGACGACGGCATCGCCCGCAACCTCGACGCCAACGTACGAGCCGCAGAAGCTCGTCGCCGTGACGTTCGCCTCCGCAGGCGTGGCCGGCGGTCTCGCCAACGCCGCGGTCATCGCGTTCGGCGTGGCGATCGGCCTGTCGGGCCAGCTGTCGATGGGCACCGTCATCGCGTTCGCGTTCCTCGTCGGGCTGTTCGTCGGCCCGGTGCAGATGGCGACGCAGGTGCTGACCGACGCGCAGAACGCGATCGCGTCGTGGCGCCGGGTCATCGAGCTGCTCGACACCCCGGCCGACGTCGTCGACCCGGGCGAGGCCGGCACGACGCTGCCGGGCGGCACGCTCGGCGCCCGCTTCGAAGGCGTGACCTTCGCCTACCCAGGCGGTCCCGACGTGCTCAAGGACGTCGACGTCGAGATCGCGCCACGCCAGCGGGTCGCCGTCGTGGGGGAGACCGGATCGGGCAAGACGACGTTCGCCAAGCTGCTGACCCGCCTGATGGACCCGACCGCCGGTGTCGTACGCCTGGGCACTCCGCTGTCTTCTTGGCAGGACATCAGTCAGGTCTCGTTCGCCGACCTGCGCGCACACGTCCTGATGGTGCCGCAGGAGGGCTTCCTGTTCGACGCCACGCTGCGCGACAACCTGCTCTACGGCAAGAAGGACGCGACCGAGGCCGAGCTCGTCGACGTCTTCGCCAGGCTGGGCCTGACCGACTGGTACGCCTCGCTGCCTCGCGGGCTCGACTCGCAGGTCGGCCAGCGCGGCGAGTCGCTGTCGGCCGGGGAGCGCCAGCTCGTCGCCCTCGTCCGTTCGGCGCTCGCCGATCCGGAGTTCATCGTGCTCGACGAGGCGACCAGCGCCGTCGACCCGCAGACCGAGCTGCGCGCGACCCGCGCGCTCGACCGGCTGCTCGACGGCCGCTCCAGCGTGACGATCGCGCACCGCCTCTCGACCGCCGAGAACGCCGACCGGGTCCTGGTGTTCGACGCCGGCCGGCTCGTCGAGGACGGCACGCACGCCGAGCTCGTCGAGCTCGGCGGGGTCTATGCCCGGCTGCACGCGAGCTGGGTCGCCCAGGCGTCGCTGTCGAGCCACCAACCGGCCGTCGACCCTGTGTGAGTCCGCCACCTTCTGGCAAGCCTGAGAGAATGGTTGATGTGAGCTCCCTCGACCCGGCCATCGCCGAGCGCCTCAAGCGCGACGCCGACGGCCTCGTGCCCGCCGTGATCCAGGACGCCGAGAGCCGTGACGTGCTCATGGTCGGCTGGATGGACGACGAGGCGCTGCACCGCACCCTGACGACGGGTCGCGGCACGTTCTGGAGCCGCAGCCGGCAGACGTACTGGGTCAAGGGCGAGACCTCCGGCAACACCCAGGCCGTCCGCGAGGTCCGGCTCGACTGCGACGGCGACACGCTGCTGGTGCTGGTCGACCAGACCGGCCCGGCCTGCCACACGGGCGCACGTACCTGCTTCGACGCGGACCGGCTGCTGTGAGCTCGCGCCGCCTCTACGCGCCGGTCGTGCTCGGCACCCTTGCGGCCGGAGGGCTGGCCTTCTTCGCGGCCTCCCGCACGTGGGCCCACGTGCGCATCGCCACCGACGGCCTGCCGTCGGACTCGGTCGACGTCACCGGAGCCGACGCCCAGCCGCTGGTCTCGGCCCTGGCGCTGGTCGTGGTGACGGCCGCGCTGGCGGTGCTCGCCGCATCCCCGCGCGTACGCCGTGTGGTCGGCGGGTTCACGGTGCTGATCGCGGTCGCCGCGACACTCGTGGTGCTGTTCGGCGGATCGTCGCTCGACAACGCCGTGGATCGCGCCGTCGAGGCGTCGCCGGCCTTCACCGGCACCGGCGACCACGAATTCACCGCGACGGCCTGGAAGTACGTGACGGCGTTCGCGTTCGTGATCGCCGCCATCTTGGGCGGCATCACGGCCAGGCTCGGGGCGACCTGGCCCACCATGAGCAGCCGCTACGACGCCCCCGCAGCCCGACCGGCAGTCACGGCTCCGCAGTCCGACGCCGAGATGTGGAAGGCGTTGGACGAAGGGCACGATCCCACCCAGTAGTCTGAGCGCAGATCACGACCACGAGGAGAATTCACCCATGCACGGATCATCGCCCGCCGCCTGGACCGCCGTCCTGCTGTGCCTCGCCGGCATCACGATCGGTGGCGTCGCTCTGATCCCGGAGCCGCACTGGATCTGGTTCACCGTGGGCTGCGTGATCGCCGTCGGTTCCGGCCTGGTCGGCCGACTCATGTCGGCAGCGGGTCTTGGAGTCGACCGCGCCGAGCACGCCGAGCACTGAGGAACCTCAGAGCATGACTGAGCCGCCGCAGTACCCCAGCTATCCCGGCAACGAGGGGCCCGAGGGCGAGTCAGGGCAGCAGTCGCCGCCACCGCCGCCTGGCTACGGTCAGGCGCCTCAGGGCCCTCCGGCGTACGGTCAGCCCGCGTACGGTCAGCCGGCGTACGGTCAGCCCGCGTACGGGCAACCGGCATACGGCCAACAGCCGTACGGATACGGCTACCCGGCCCAGCCGAAGAACAACCCCAAGGCTATGTGGGCCATGATCACCGGCATCGCGTCGATCGTGGTCTGCTACCTCGGCGTGTTGATCGGCCCTGTGGCGATCTTCCTGGCCGTGCAGGGCAAGAAGGAGATCAAGCAGAGCAACGGCACGCAGGCTGGTGAAGGCATGGCGACCGCCGGCCTGATCACGGCCATTGTCGGCACCGTGGCCTGGCTCGCCCTCGACGTGCTGGTGGTCCTCGCCATCGTGAACGACTGGTGACAGTGATGCCGCGGCTCGACGATCAGCGCCGCGTGTCGGCGCGGGCTCTTCGCGCTCCGGCGCTGGTCGGTGCCGCCGGTCTTGGTGCCGCCGTGCTGCTGCACCTCCACGACCCGCACGACTCAGGGTCCTACGGCTACTGCCCGTTCCTCCAGCTGACCGGCAAGCCGTGCCCGGGTTGCGGGGGCCTGCGTGCGGTCAACGACCTGACTCGCGGAGACTTCGTCGCAGCCGTGAGCAGCAACGTCCTGGCGGTGGCGCTGGTCGCCTTCCTCACTGTGGCATGGCTGATGTGGGTCGCGCGTCGCCTGCGCGGCAAGGTCGACGCGATGGTCACGCTGAGCACCAACATGGGGTTCGCGTCGATCGGCGTGCTCGTGGTCTTCGGGATCTTGCGCAACACCCCATGGGGTTCGTGGCTCGCTCCCTGAGCTCTACGGCGCGACCGGTTGGCCCTGGAACCGCCGGAAGGCGTAGGCGCCGGCGAGCGAGACGATCGGGGCCGCAGCCAAGAGACCGACGAGGCAGAGCAGCGCTCCGGCGATCAGGACCAGGGCACCCAACAGTCCCGTGAGCAGGGCATTGCCGAAGTTCCGCCCGACGAGCGAGAAGCTCGATCCGATGGCCCCGACGGGATCGCTGCCCTTGTCGACCACGAAGTAGATCGTGAAGAAGGAGAAGATCGCGAACACGATGCCCGGCAGGAGACACAAGAGATAGCCGACCGTGCTCACCACGCTCAGCAACAGCCCGGTGATCAGGACCTTCGGGATGTCCAGTGCGCCGAACGCCTTGCCGATGTCGAATCTCCCGCCGTCGACGACGTCGAGCGAACCTCGGGTCAACATGGCCGCCAGGACGTAGCCGACGGTGCCCGTGATGGTCTGCGCCACGAACGAGGCCAGCATGGCACCGGCCTCGAACTGGAACCCATCGTTGGTGAAGAGCGCCGGTGAGGGTGCGATGACTTCGGAGATGATGCCCAGCACGATCGCGCCGGCGACGACGATCAGCGTCGCGACGATCATGACGCCGGAGTTCTCCTTGAACTTTCGCCAGCCGTAGCTGATCGCGTCAGGTGCGCTGTAGGGCGGGCCGCCGTAGCCACCCGGTGCCGGCGGATAGCCACCCGGAGGGGGCGGCGGGTAGCCGCCCTCCGGAGGAGGAGTCGACCCGTACGCCGGAAGATCGTTCGTGGCTGGGTTGGATTCGCCCGGATACGGCGGCGGCTCGTTCGTCATGACGTGAGCATAGGGGGCGTACGTGTCCGGCACAGACCTTCTCGACTACCCGGTGAGATATGGCGAGGTCAACCAGGTGATGAGCACGAATCCAATGGTGGTCGCCCCGATCGTGAGGCCGACCACGGCGGTCATGTCGCCGCCTTCGGTGCCCTTGGAGGCGACGATTTCCCGACGAGCGAAGATCCCGCTGGTCACCGACGGCACGGCCAGCGCGAAGGCGAAGAACGGGTAGACGAACAGCCACGGGAACGCCACGGCCCCCAGGATCACGCTGTAGATCGCCTTGCGGTTGGTGGGAAGCCCCGCTCCGCCCTCGGGCGTGCCCGAGGGCGGAGCGGGCTCAGTGGGCATCAGGAATTGATCGTCGACAGGCGCACGAGGATCAGGAAGACCCATCCCACGATGCCGATGATGCCGAGGATGAGTCCGGCCTTGGCCTGGCCCAGACCCGGCTGGGTGCCACCAGTAGCGGCGATCTCGGACTTGGCCTGGTTGGACAGGACGATCGCGACCGGACCGAGAATCACTCCGCAGCAGAATAGGGAGATGATGCCGCAGATCATCGACCAAAGCGCCTTCTTGTTGCTTTCCTGCGGGGCGCCGTAGCCGCCCGGCGCCGGCGGGTATCCACCGGGAGGCGGGTAGCCGCCGGCCGGCGGTGGGGGATAGGCACCCGGGGGCGGCGGCGGATAGGCGCCGCCCGGAGGCTGTGGCGCGGAGCCATAGCTCGGCGGCGGGGGCGGTGTGGTCGGCTCGTTGGTGGACGGGTTGGGTTCGCCGGGGTAGGGCGGCGGCTCGTTCGTCATGGGCAGAGCATAGTGACAACTGGACTCCAGGGAACCCCTGCGAGACGCGAGCCGCACCGGGGATACTCTTGAACCAGTCCATCGCGCGTGAGGAGGAGGTTCCGTGTCCGTACTCGACGAGATCCTGGTCGGCGCCGCCGAAGACCTCCGCGACCGCATGGAGCAGACCTCCCTTGACGAGCTCAAGGCGCAGGCCGCGCGTCAGAAGGAAGCCCTCGACCCGATGCCGGCATTCCGCGGCGACGGCGTCTCGGTCATCGCCGAGGTCAAGCGCGCGAGCCCCAGCAAGGGTGAGCTCGCCGCGATCAAGGACCCGGCCGCGCTGGCCTCCGACTATGCCGCCGGTGGAGCCGCCGCGATCAGCGTGCTCACCGAGCAGCGCCGGTTCGGCGGCACGCTCGACGACCTGCGGGCCGTACGCGCCAACGTCGACGTCCCCGTGCTCCGCAAGGACTTCATCACGACCTCCTACCAGCTCTGGGAGGCGCGAGCAGCCGGCGCCGACATGGCATTGCTGATCGTCGCAGCGCTCGAGCAGATCGCCCTCGAGAGCCTCATCGAACGTGCCCGCTCGATCGGCCTCACGCCGCTCGTCGAGGTGCACGACGAGGACGAGGTCGACCGGGCCGTCGACGCCGGTGCCGACCTGATCGGCGTCAATGCCCGCAACCTCAAGACCCTCGAGGTCGACCGCGGCACGTTCGAGCGACTCTCGCCGCGCATCCCCGACGGCGCCGTCAAGGTCGCGGAGTCGGGCGTACGCGGCCCGCACGACGTCATCGACTACGCCAAGTGCGGCGCCCACGTCGTCCTGGTCGGCGAGACCCTCGTACGCGGTGACGATCCCCGCGCGAGCGTTGCGGATCTCGTCGCAGCGGGAGCACATCCCGCCCTGCAGCACCGCTGGTGAAGGCGTCATCGTTCCGACGGTGACGCGCCTTCGCCCTGCCGCTTCCACACCCATGAGGATCCATGTACGCACAGCCTGACCCGACCGGGCACTTCGGACGCTTCGGCGGACGATTCATGCCCGAAGCACTCATCGCCCCGCTCGACGAGCTCGACCACGCCTGGACCGATGCCAAGGCCGATCCCGCGTTCATGGCCGAGCTCGACCGCATGCTGCGCGAGTACGCCAACGTGCCCAGCCCGCTCTACGAGGCGCACCGCTTCTCCGAGGCGGCCGGTGCCCGCATCCTGCTCAAGCGCGAGGACCTCAACCACACCGGCGCGCACAAGATCCGCAACGTGATCGGCCAGGCGTTGCTCGCCAAGCGCATCGGCAAGCCTCGTGCGATTGCCGAGACCGGCGCCGGGCAGCATGGTGTCGCCTCGGCCACGGCGTGCGCCTACCTCGACCTGGAGTGCGTCGTCTACATGGGCGAGCTCGACACCCAGCGCCAGGCCCTCAACGTGGCACGCATGCGGATGCTCGGCGCAGAGGTCGTCCCGGTCACGACCGGCAGTCGTACGTTGAAGGACGCGATCAACGAGGCGCTGCGGGACTGGGTCGCGAGCGTCGACACGACGTCCTACCTGTTCGGCACCGCAGCCGGCCCGCACCCGTTCCCGAGCATGGTGCGCGACCTGACCAGGGGCATCGGCGACGAGGCGCGCGCGCAGGTGCTCGAGCTGACCGGCGCCGCTGCCCGACGCTGCGGTGGCCTGTGTCGGCGGCGGCTCCAACGCGATCGGGCTGTTCACGGCGTTCATCGACGACGCCGACGTCACGGCTCGTCGGCATCGAGGCCGGCGGCGACGGTGTCGAGACCGGGCGTCACGCGGCGACCATCACGGGCGGCGACGTCGGTGTGCTGCACGGCGCACGGTCGTTCCTGCTGCAGGACGAGGACGGTCAGACGATCGAGTCGCACTCGATCTCCGCGGGCCTTGACTATCCCGGTGTCGGCCCGGAGCACTCGTTCCTCGCCGACACGGGCCGTGCGTCGTACGTCCCGGCCACCGATGCCGAGGCGATGTCGGCGTTCGACCTGCTGTGCAAGACCGAGGGCATCATCCCGGCGATCGAGTCGGCGCACGCCCTTGCCGGTGCGCTCGAGCTGGCCAAGGAGCTCGGACCCGACTCGACGATCCTCGTCAACCTGTCGGGTCGCGGCGACAAGGACGTGCACACCGCTGCGGAGTACTTCGGCCTGATCGACGAGCCGGTCGTCCTCGAGCAGGGGGTCGAGGAATGACCGCGATCGACGAGCTCTTCGTCCGTACGCGTGAGGCGAACCGGGCCGCTCTCGTCGGCTACCTGCCGGCCGGCTTCCCGTCCAAGGAGCTGTCGATCAAGGCCATCGAGGCGATGGTCGAGGGTGGCGTCGACCTCGTCGAGGTGGGCCTGCCCTACAGCGATCCCGTCATGGACGGCCCGACGATCCAGGCCGCCGCCGAGCAGGCGCTGCGCGCCGGCTCGCGCACGACCGACGTCATCGACGTCGTACGCGCGAGCGCCGCGACTGGCGCGCCGACGGTCGTCATGACCTACTGGAACCCGGTCGAGCGGTTCGGCGTCAACCGGTTCGCCGAGGCGTTGGCCGACGCCGGGGGAGCGGGACTCATCACCCCCGACCTGATCCCCGACGAGGCAGCCGAATGGGTTGCCGCCTCCGAGCAGTACGGCCTCGACCGGATCTTCCTGGTCGCGCCGTCGTCGACCGACGAGCGCCTCGCGATGACCGCCGAAGCGGCGAGCGGATTCATCTACGCAACGGCAGTCATGGGCGTCACCGGTGCGCGCGAGCAGACCAGCGCGCTCGGGCCCGAGCTCGTCGCAAGACTGCGCAAGGTGACCGACAAGCCGGTCGGCGTCGGGCTCGGCGTGAGCAACGGCGACCAGGCCCGTGAGGTCGCCGCGTTCGCCGACGCGGTGATCGTGGGGTCCGCCCTCGTACGCTGTCTGCTGGATGCCGAGGACGAGTCCGCCGGGCTCGAGGCCATCCGCCGGTTGGCCCAGGACCTGCGCGCCGGCGTCGAGAGGAACTAGACACGTGAGCGTCGCGTCATACATCCCCAGCCCGTCGCACGGAGTCTGGGACATCGGTCCGATCCCGATCCGGGCGTACGCGCTCGGCATCATCATCGGCGCGATCGTCGCCATCATGATCGGCGAGCGACGCTTCCAGGCCCGCGGCGGCCGCGAGGGCCTGATCGGCGACATCGCGATCTGGGCGATCCCGTTCGGCATCGTCGGTGCGCGGATCTACCACGTGTCGACCGACCCCGAGCTCTACTTCAGCGACGGCAAGCACCCCCTCAACGCGTTCAAGATCTGGGAGGGCGGCCTCGGCATCTGGGGTGCGGTCGCGGGCGGCGCCCTCGGGGCGTACATCGCGTGCCGCCGCTATGGCGTGACGTTCTCGTCGGTCGCCGACGCGCTGGCGCCCGGGCTGCTGGTCGCGCAGGCGATCGGCCGCATCGGCAACTACTTCAACCAGGAGCTGTTCGGCAAGCCGACGACCAAGCCGTGGGGCCTGGAGATCGACGCCGCACACCGGCCCGACGGATATGCCCAGTTCGCGACGTTCCACCCGACGTTCCTCTACGAGCTGCTGTGGAACCTCGCCGCCGCCGCGTTGATCATCGCGATCGACCGCAAGCTCAAGCTCACCGGCGGCCGGGCCTTCGCGCTCTACGCGATGCTCTACACGTCCGGACGGGTCTGGATCGAGGCGCTGCGCATCGACGAGGCCAACCACATCGGCCCGTTCCGGCTCAACGTCTGGACCTCGATCATCGTGTTCGCGGTGGCGGCGACCTACTTCATCGCCACCCGCAAGCGACGAGCTGGCGAAGAGCCTACGGAAGACGTCGCCCCGGAACCCGCCGACGATCCGACCGACACCAACGAAGCCCGCTGACACCGGGTCACACGACAGGGAAGCCTGACCTTCGGTGACGGCTGCGGGGTGACAGACGTACGTTTTCACCATGACCGAAGCAGTCGAGAGCACCGAACCCCTGCCTGACCCCGAGCACGTCGAGCACGAGCACCCCGACGTCACGGGCGGTTGGCTGCGCCCTGCGGTGTTCGGCGCGATGGATGGGCTGGTGTCGAACTTCGCGCTGATCATGGGCGTCGTCGGCGGCAGCAGTGCGAACGACACCAAGCCGATCGTGCTCGCGGGCCTGGCCGGGCTTGCCGCGGGGTCGTTCTCGATGGCGGCGGGGGAGTACACCTCGGTCGCGAGCCAGAGCGAGTTCGCGCTCGCGCAGGTCGACATCGAGCGCGCCGAGATCCTCAACAACGAGACGGCCGAGGAGGCCGAGCTCGCCGCGATGTTCATCGAGAAGGGCGTCGGGGAGGAGGTGGCTCGCGAGATGGCGGCCCAGATCCACCGCAACCCGGAGAACGCCGTCAAGGTGCACGCCCGCGAGGAGTTCGGCGTCGACGTCGACGACCTGGCCTCACCCATGCTGGCCGCGGTCTCATCGTTCTTCGCGTTCGCGCTCGGTGCGATCGTCCCGGTGTTCCCCTACCTGATCGGCATCGAGTCGCCGTGGCTCGCGATCATCTTGTCGCTCGTGGCACTGTTCGCGTGCGGTGCGATCGTCACGCGGATCACCGCCAGATCGTGGTGGTTCGGCGGATTCCGCCAGCTGCTGCTGGGCGGCGCGGCGGCCGGGCTCACGTATCTCGTCGGCGACGCGGTGGGCAGTGCCATCGGCTGATGCGGCGCACGAGCGAGCGCGGCGAGTGAGCCAAGAGGCTGTCATGTCGCCGTCGCCGTACCGTGGTTTCTGACGGCGGCTGGGACATGACCCGGCGCGGCCGTGTAATCTTGTTCTGCTGTCCGAGGCCAACGTCGTCCCCGGTACGAGAATTTTCGTGATCCTGACGACGTAAGCGAGGCCCCATGGTGCGCGCCCCCCTCTTTTCGGCTCAGCCGGCTGCCCAAGGTCTGTACGACCCGCAGAACGAGCACGACGCCTGTGGTGTCGCGTTCGTCGCGACGCTGACCGGTGTGCCGAGCCACGAGATCGTCCTCCAGGGCCTCACCGCCCTGCGCAACCTGGACCACCGCGGAGCAGTCGGCGGCGACCCGGACACCGGTGACGGCGCCGGCATCATGATCCAGGTCCCGGACGCGTTCCTCCGTGCGGTGAGCGGGGTCGAGCTGCCTGAGGCCGGTACGTACGCCGCAGGCCTGGCATTCCTGCCGACCGACGACGCCGAGGCTGCCGAAGCACGCGCCCGCTTCGAGGAGATCGCAACTGAGGAAGGCCTCACGGTCCTGGGCTGGCGCGAGGTGCCGATCGAGCCTGAGGTCCTGGGCCACGGCATGTCGCGTGCCGCGATGCCGGCGTTCGCCCAGGTCTTCGTGACCGCAGCGGGCGAGCCGCAGAGCGGCATCGAGCTCGACCGCACGGCGTACTGCCTGCGCAAGCGCGCCGAGCACGAGCTCGAGGTCTACTTCCCGTCGCTGTCCTGCCGCACGCTGGTCTACAAGGGCATGCTGACGCCCGAGCAGCTCGAGGGCTTCTTCCCCGACCTGGCCGACCCGCGCATGGAGTCGGCGATGGCGATCGTGCACAGCCGCTTCTCGACCAACACGTTCCCCAGCTGGCCGTTGGCCCACCCGTTCCGCTTCATCGCGCACAACGGCGAGATCAACACGGCGCGCGGCAACCGCAACTGGATGCGCGCCCGCGAGGCGCTGCTCGAGAGCGACCTGATCCCCGGCGACATGAACCGGCTCTTCCCGGTCTGTGACCCGCTCGGCAGCGACACCGCGTCGTTCGACGAGGTGCTCGAGCTGCTGCACCTCGGTGGCCGCACCCTCCCGCACGCCGTCATGATGATGATCCCCGAGGCGTGGGAGAACGACGCCGACATGGACCCGGCACGTCGCGCGTTCTACGAGTTCCACTCCTCCGTCATGGAGCCGTGGGACGGGCCCGCGGCGATCGCGTTCACCGACGGCAACCAGATCGGCGCGGTCCTCGACCGCAACGGCCTGCGCCCCGGTCGTTACTGGGTGACCGAGGACGGTCTCGTCGTGCTCGCCTCCGAGGCCGGCGTGCTCGACCTCGACCAGAAGACCATCACCCGCAAGGGCCGCCTCGAGCCCGGCAAGATGTTCCTGCTCGACCTCGACCAGCACCGGATCATCGAGGACCACGAGATCAAGAACACGCTCGCCTCGGAGAACCCGTACGACGAGTGGCTCTACTCCGGTCTCGTGCGCTTCGAGGACCTGCCTGACCTCGAGCACATCGTGCACACGCACGCGTCGGTCACCCGCCGCCAGCAGGTGTTCGGCTACACCGAGGAGGAGCTGCGGCTCCTCATCGCGCCGATCGCCCGCGCCGGCGCCGAGGCGATCGGGTCGATGGGCACCGACACGCCCATCGCCGCGATCTCGGACCGTCCGCGCCAGCTGTTCGACTACTTCTCCCAGCTGTTCGCCCAGGTCACCAACCCGCCGCTCGACGCGATCCGCGAAGAGGTCGTCACGTCGCTGGCCGGCACGATCGGTCCTGAGCGAAACCTGCTCGCACCCAGCCCCGCGTCGTGTCGCATGCTGCAGCTGCCGTTCCCGGTGCTCGACAACGACGAGCTCGCCAAGATCCGGCACATGAACAAGGACGGCGACATGCCGGGCTTCTCGGTGCACGTCGTCCGCGGTCTCTACGACGTGCACGGTGGAGGTGACGCTCTTCGCGACAGGTTGGAAGAAATCTGTGCAGATGTGTCGCGAGCGATCCTCGAAGAGGGGTCGCGGATCATCGTGCTGTCGGACCGGCACTCCAACTCCGACCTCGCTCCGATCCCGTCGCTCCTGCTGACCGGCGCGGTGCACCACCACATGGTGCGCGAGAAGCTGCGTACGCAGGCCGGCCTCATCATCGAGGCCGGCGACGTCCGCGAGGTGCACCATGTCGCGCTGCTGATCGGCTACGGCGCGACCGCGGTCAACCCCTACCTCGTGCTGGAGTCCGCGGAGGACCTGGCTCGCGAGAAGGTGTTCGTCGAGGGCGTCGAGCCCGCCAAGGCGCTGCGCAACGTCGCGTACGGACTCGGCAAGGGCGTGCTCAAGGTCATGAGCAAGATGGGCGTCTCGACCGTCGCGTCCTACACCGGCGCGCAGATCTTCGAGGCCGTCGGGCTGGCGCCGGAGATCGTCGAGGCGTACTTCACCGGCACGTCGTCCAAGCTGGGCGGCGTCGGCCTCGACGTCCTGGCCGAGGAGGTCCGCTCGCGACACCTCAAGGCGTACCCGACGAGCGGCATCGCCGCGTCCCGCCGCCACCTCGAGGTCGGCGGCGAGTACCAGTGGCGCCGCGAGGGCCCGGAGCACCTGTTCGACCCCGAGACCGTCTTCCGCCTGCAGCACTCCACGCGTACGGGCAGCTACGAGATCTTCAAGCAGTACACGTCACGCGTCGACGACCAGTCGGAGCGGCTCATGACGTTGCGCGGACTGTTCAACTTCCGTGACGGTGAGCGCACGCCCGTCCCGATCGACGAGGTCGAGCCGGTGTCCGAGATCGTCAAGCGATTCTCGACCGGCGCGATGTCGTACGGCTCGATCAGCCAGGAGGCGCACGAGACGCTTGCGATCGCCATGAACCGGTTGGGTGGCAAGTCCAACACCGGTGAGGGCGGCGAGGACCCGGAGCGCCTGTACGACCCGGAGCGCCGTTCGGCGATCAAGCAGGTCGCGTCGGGTCGCTTCGGCGTCACGTCGGAGTACCTCACGAACTCCGACGACATCCAGATCAAGATGGCGCAGGGTGCCAAGCCGGGTGAAGGCGGCCAGCTGCCCGGCCCCAAGGTCTACCCATGGATCGCCCGCACGAGGCACTCGACTCCGGGCGTCGGCCTGATCTCGCCGCCGCCGCACCACGACATCTACTCGATCGAGGACCTCAAGCAGCTGATCCACGACCTCAAGAACGCCAACCCCGTGGCACGCGTGCACGTCAAGCTCGTGTCGGAGATCGGCGTCGGCACGGTCGCGGCCGGCGTCTCGAAGGCCAAGGCCGACGTCGTCCTGATCTCCGGGCACGACGGCGGCACCGGCGCGTCGCCGCTGACGTCGCTCAAGCACGCCGGTGGACCGTGGGAGCTTGGCCTCGCCGAGACCCAGCAGACCCTGCTGCTCAACGGCCTGCGCGACCGCATCGTCGTCCAGGCGGACGGTCAGCTCAAGACCGGTCGCGACGTCATGATCGCGGCTCTCCTCGGTGCCGAGGAGTTCGGTTTCGCCACGGCGCCGCTCGTGGTCAGCGGCTGCATCATGATGCGCGTGTGCCACCTCGACACGTGCCCGGTCGGTGTCGCCACCCAGAACAGGGCGCTGCGCGAGAAGTACGCCGGCAAGGCCGAGTACGTCGTGAACTTCTTCGAGTTCATCGCCGAGGAGGTGCGGGAGCTGCTGGCTCGACTGGGATTCCGGACGATCGAGGAAGCCGTTGGTCACGCCGAGATGCTCAACGTCGACAAAGCTGTCGACCACTGGAAGGCAGACGGTCTCGACCTGACCCCGATCCTGTACGTCCCGGAGCTCCCCGAGGGGGCGGCCCTGCACAACACCACCGGCCAGGACCACAGCCTCGACAAGGCGCTCGACAACGAGCTCATCGCCCTGAGCGCTGACGCCCTGGAAAACGGTGAGCCGGTACGCGCGCAGGTCGAGATCCGCAACGTCAACCGTACGGTCGGCACGATGCTCGGCCACGAGGTCACCAAGCGCTACCGCGGCGAGGGCCTGCCCGAGAACACGATCGACATCACGTTCCTCGGCTCCGCAGGTCAGTCGTTCGGCGCGTTCGTGCCCAAGGGCGTCACGCTGCGGCTCGAGGGCGACGGCAACGACTACGTCGGCAAGGGCCTGTCCGGCGGACGGATCGTCGTGCGCCCGCCGCGCGAGGTCCAGTTCACCGCGGAGGCGCAGATCGTCGCGGGCAACGTGATCGGCTTCGGCGCGACCAGCGGCGAGATCTTCCTGCGCGGCAAGGTCGGCGAGCGCTTCTGCGTCCGCAACTCCGGCGCCAGCGCCGTCGTCGAGGGGGTGGGTGACCACGCGTGCGAGTACATGACGGGTGGTCGCGTCGTGATCCTCGGCCAGACCGGTCGCAACGTCGCCGCCGGCATGAGCGGCGGTGCGGCGTACGTCCTGGATCTCGACGAGACGCGGGTCAACATGGACATGGTCGAGCTGCGCGCCCTGGGCGGCCCTGATGCTGCCGGTTCCGCCGGTACGGCCCAAGAAGAGCTCAAGTCGCTGGTCCAGAAACACATGGAAGAGACCGGCTCGGTCGTCGCGGAGCAGCTGCTGGGCGACTGGGAGCAGTCGCTGGCCCGCTTCACCGAGATCATGCCGGTCAACTACCGGCTGGTGCTCGAGGCGCGCGACGCCGCCGAGTCCGAAGGACTGTCCGAAGAAGACACGACCGCACGCATGATGGAGGTGGCCGCACGTGGCTGATCCCAGAGGTTTCATCACGACCCCCCGCCAGGTCGCCGAACGGCGCCCCGTCGAGGAACGCGTCAACGACTGGAACGAGGTCTACCCGGGTGGTCCCGGCCGCGCACTGCTGCCGATCATCACCGAGCAGGCCGGTCGCTGCATGGACTGCGGCATCCCGTTCTGCCACTCCGGCTGCCCCCTGGGCAACCTGATCCCGGAGTGGAACGACCTCGTGTGGCGCGAGGACTGGGACGAGGCGCTCGACCGGCTGCACGCGACCAACAACTTCCCGGAGTTCACCGGGCGGTTGTGCCCCGCGCCGTGCGAGACCGCCTGCGTCGTGGGCATCAACCGCGATGCCGTGACGATCAAGAACGTCGAGGTGTCGATCATCGACAAGGCGTGGGACGACCGCCAGGTGCGCCCCGAGCCGCCCGAGTGGCTGACCGGCAAGACCGTCGCCGTCGTCGGCTCCGGCCCTGCTGGCCTCGCCGCTGCGCAGCAGCTGACCAGGGCGGGTCACACCGTCGCGGTCTACGAGCGTGACGACAAGCCCGGCGGGCTGCTCCGCTACGGCATCCCCGAGTTCAAGATGGAGAAGATCCAGGTCGATCGCCGTATCGACCAGATGCAGCGCGAGGGCACGGTCTTCCGCACGGGCGTGCAGGTCGGCGACACGCTGACCGGGCACCAGCTGCGCGACCGCTACGACGCGGTCGTGCTGGCGATCGGCTCCACCGTGCGCCGTGACCTGCCGGTGCCGGGCCGCGAGCTCGGCGGCATCCACCAGGCCATGGAGTTCCTCCCGCAGGCCAACCGCGTCGCGCTGGGCGAAGAGGTCCAGGACCAGATCGTGGCGACCGACAAGGACGTCATCATCATCGGTGGCGGCGACACCGGCGCGGACTGCCTCGGCACGTCCGTACGCCAGGGTGCCAGGTCGATCACGCAGCTGGAGATCCTGCCCAACCCCGGCACGGATCGCCCGGAGACCCAGCCGTGGCCCACGTACCCCATGATCTACCGCGTCTCGTCTGCCCACGAAGAGGCGGGGGACCGGGTCTACTCGGTCTCGACCAAGGAGTTCCTCGGCGAGGACGGACAGGTCAGCGGTCTGCGACTCGTCGAGGTCGAGCTGGTCGACGGGAAGTTCCAGGAAGTCGAGGGCTCCGAGCGGGTCGTGCCGGCCCAGCTGGTGCTGTTCGCGATGGGCTTCACGGGCCCGGAGACAGGAAGGCCTGGTCGACCAGCTCGGCGTCGAGCTCGACGAGCGCGGCAACGTCAAGCGCGACAAGTCGTACATGTCGAGCGTCGACGGTGTGTTCGTGGCAGGTGACGCCGGACGCGGGCAGTCGCTCATCGTCTGGGCCATCGCAGAGGGTCGTTCGGCGGCTGCGGGAGTCGATGCGTTCCTGACCGGATCGACCAATCTGCCGGCCCCGATCCCGCCCAACGCGCGGCCTCTGACGGTGTGAAGTCGATGTCTCATCTAATTTGTTGCTTCAAACCACTTAAGTGACTCGCCGGTAGGCGAACCACTGGATAGGCTCGTTCAAGTGAGAAGAGCGAAGATTGTCTGCACCCTCGGCCCTGCTGTCGGGAACGCCCACAAGATCCTGCAGCTGACCGAGGCCGGCATGGACGTCGCGCGGCTCAACATGAGCCACGGTGATCAGTCCGACCACGAGCAGAACTACGCCTGGGTCCGCGAGGCCGGCAACAAGGTCGGCAAGGCCATCGCCGTGCTGGCTGACCTCCAGGGCCCCAAGATCCGGCTCGGCCGGTTCGCCGACGGTCCCGTGCAGCTCGAAGCCGGCTCGACATTCACCATCACGATCGACGACATCCTCGGCGATGTCAACCGGTGCTCCACGACCTACAAGGGCCTGCCCGGCGACGTGTCGGTCGGCGACGAGATCCTGATCGACGACGGCCGCATGCGGCTGCGCGCGACGGCGGTCACCGATACCGACGTGACGTGCCTGATCGAGACCAGCGGCCCGGTCAGCAACAACAAGGGCATCAACCTGCCCGGCGTCATGGTCAGCGTCCCCGCGATGAGTGAGAAGGACATCGACGACCTGCGGTTCGCGCTGCGACTCGGCGTCGACTTCATCGCGCTGTCGTTCGTACGCTCGGCCGACGACTACTACGACGTCAAGAAGATCATGGTCGAAGAGGGCATCATGCGCCCCGTCATCGCCAAGATCGAGAAGCCGCAGGCGGTCGACAACCTTGACGGCATCATGGATGCCTTCGACGGCGTCATGGTCGCTCGCGGTGATCTCGGAGTCGAGCTGCCGCTCGAGGACGTCCCGATCGTCCAGAAGCTCATCGTCGAGAAGGCCCGCCGCAACGCCAAGCCCGTCATCGTCGCGACCCAGATGCTCGAGTCGATGATCTCCGCCCCGCGGCCGACCCGGGCCGAGGCGTCCGACGTCGCCAACGCGGTGCTTGACGGCGCCGATGCCGTGATGCTGTCCGGCGAGACCAGCGTGGGGGAGTACCCGATCCACACGGTCACGACGATGGCTCGCATCATCGAGTCCACCGAGGAGCACGGCCTGCCCCGCATGGCCGCGTTCACCTGGAAGGCCAAGACCAAGAGCGGCATCATCTGCCGCGCGGCCGCCGATGTCGCGGAGTCGGTCAATGCCCGCTACGTCGTTGCGTTCACGACCAGCGGCGACTCGGCCCGACGGATGACCCGCTACCGCTCGCAACGTGCCGGTCATCGCGTTCACCCCCGACCCGCTCGTGCGCTCGCAGCTGGCGCTCAGCTGGGGCATCGAGACGTTCCTCGTCCCCGAGGTCACCCACACCGACGAGATGGTGCTGCAGGTCGACAAGGCGCTGCTGGAGATCGGCCGCTGTCACGACGGGCAGCAGGTCGTGATCGTCGCCGGGAGCCCTCCGGGCATCCCGGGCTCGACCAACGCGCTGCGCATCCACAACATGGGTGACGCGATCAACGGCGTGGTCCCGGCCTACCAGGACACCTCAGAGTAGTAGCGCCGAAGGGGTTCGCTGCGCCCACGCCGCGAGGTCGTAAGGTCGGCTGCGGGAGGGCGCCTCGGGGTCTTGAGTTCGGCTGCGGGAGGGCGCCGAGCTCAGGAGGCCGTTGTTGCCCGTCGACGAGCCGGCGACGCGACGCGACGGCACTGACCGACGACGCTTGTCGATGGGCAAGAACTGACTCGTGAGCGTTCGTGCCCAGCAGGCACCGCGGCCTTCGTGCCGTTGCTTCCGGCGCTGGGACTGAGTCCGAGCGCCAGCGAGGGCTCAAGTCCCCGTGCCGGGTGCGGGACTCGAACCCGCACGCCCTTGCGGACAACGGTTTTTGAGACCGTCGCGTCTACCATTCCGCCAACCCGGCATGCACACGCGCCGGAGGTGACTCCCATGCGCAATCGTGCGGGCAAGCCCGCACTGCGTCAGGCGAGCTCAACCCGAGTTCACGTGCGGGATAACCTTCTCACGTGACGGATCTTGGGCCCGAATCGGGACGCCCTGCCCCGCGTGTCGTGATCGCCGAGGACGAGGCGCTGATCCGCCTTGACCTCGCCGAGATGCTTGCTGAGGAGGGCTATGCGGTGGTCGGGCAGGCCGGTGACGGCGAGGAGGCGATCGCGCTCGCGATGGAGCACCGCCCCGACCTGGTCGTGATGGACGTCAAGATGCCCAAGCTCGACGGCATCGCGGCCGCGTCCCAGATTGCGCAGGCCCGCATCGCTCCCGTCGTGATGCTCACGGCATTCAGCCAGCGCGAGCTGGTCGAGCGGGCCCGCGACTCCGGCGCCATGGCATACCTGGTCAAGCCGTTCACCAAGTCCGACCTCGTGCCGGCGATCGAGATGGCGATGAGTCGTTTCGCCGAGATCAAGGCCCTCGAGCACGAGGTCGGGGGCCTGACCGATCAGCTCGCGACCCGCAAGGCGATCGAGCGGGCCAAGGGGCTGTTGCAGGAGGCGCTGAGCATCAGCGAACCCGACGCGTTCCGCTGGATCCAGCGCACGGCGATGGATCTGCGCCTGACGATGCAACAGGTCGCGCAGGGCGTCATCGACCATGGCCCTGAGCTGGGATCGTCCGTCGATCAGCAGGACTGATCCCGGCTGGTTACAAAATGGCTACGTTACCTGCCGTAATTGGATCGTTGACCCAATTGACCCCTGAAAAGACTAAGTTCATGGGTACGTACACGCTCCCTGGCACCGGCCATGGGCTTTCTACATATCCGGAGGATTGATGAAACGCAGTACCCAGACGATCCGCCTCGCGGCCGTTGCGGCCGCGAGCGCGCTTGTTCTCGCTGCATGTGGCGGTAGTAGCGACGGTGGCGACAAGGACAAGGCGTCCGACGCTCCCGCAGCCAAGGGCGACGGCACTCTGACCGTTGGCTCAGCTGCTTCCGCAGACCGGCAGCCTCGCGTTCCTCGGCCCGCCGGAGTTCGCCGGCGTCGACCTCGCCATCAAGGACATCAACGCCGCCGGCGGTGTGCTCGGCAAGGACGTCAAGGGCGTCCGCGCTGACTCCGGTGACACCGACTCGGGCATCGCCCCGGCCGAGACCGACAAGCTGCTCAAGGCCAAGTCCGACGTCATCATCGGCGCCGCGTCCTCGGGTGTCTCGCTGACGGTCATCGACAAGATCATGTCGGCCGGCACGGTCATGTTCTCACCGGCCAACACGTCGACGTCGTTCGACGAGGGTGACTACTCCAAGCCTGACCTCTACTTCCGTACGGCGCCGTCCGACATCCTCCAGGGTGCTGTGCTCGCCAACCTCCTGGTCGAGGACGGGCGTGAGAACGTCGCGATCCTGGCCCGCCAGGACGCGTACGGCGAGACGCTCGCGAAGGAGGTCAAGAAGAACGTCGAGGCTGCGGGTTCGAAGGTTGCCGCTTCGGTGCTGTACGACGAGAAGAACGGCCCGGGCGACAGCCAGATCACCGAGATCGCGGACGCCAAGGCCGACGCTGTCGTGCTGATCGCGTTCGACGAGACCACCACGATCATTCCGAAGCTGATCCAGGCCGGCGCCGGCCCGAAGGACGTTGCTGACGTACTTCGTTGACGGCAACACGTCGGACTACAGCACGACCGGCACCAAGCAGCTTCCTCCGGCATCGCTCAAGGGCACCAAGGGAACCATCCCCGGCGCGGCTGCTGGTGACGCCTTCAAGAAGCGTCTGGCGACGGTCAACCCGAAGCTCAAGGACTACTCCTACTCGGCGGAGTCCTACGACGCGACAGTCGTGTCCGCCCTGGCCGCGATCAAGGCCAAGGACGACTCGGGCGAGGCCATCGCCAAGGAGATCCCGGGCATCACCAAGGACGGCGAGAAGTGCAAGACGTTCGAGGAGTGCGCGGCCCTGCTCAAGGACGGCAAGGACATCGACTACGACGGTGTCTCCGGTCCGATCGAGCTCGGCGAGACGGGCAGCCCGACGGCTGCCTCGATCGGCATCTACCAGTACGACAGCAAGAACAAGTACGCGCCGGTGAAGTACATCAGCGGCACGATCTGATCCAGCCTGATCTGACGATCAGCTGATCTGCGCAGGGCCCCGGTGCTTCGGCACCGGGGCCCTCTGCTGTCCCGCCACGCGTGGGGTGCAGAGGGCATACGGACGCACGAACGCCCGGCACCGAGGTGCCGGGCGTTGGTGTCGTACGGGTACTCGTCGGCTTGCTGGCCAAGTCCCCAGCGAGCTGGGGCGAAGGCTCGGCCTAGTCGCTTGCTGGCCCAGAGTGCCCAGGTAGAGCTCGATGACCTTGGGATCGTCTGCCAGGTCGCTTGCCGGTGCCGGAGTACGCGTTGCGGCCCTGGTCGAGGACGTAGCCGCGGTCGCAGATCTGCAGGCAACGTCGGGCGTTCTGCTCGACCATGATGACCGAGACGCCCGCCTTGTTGATGTTGCGGGTCTGCACGAAGACCTCGTCCTGCAGAACGGGGGACAGCCCCGCGGACGGCTCGTCGAGCAGCAGCACCGACGGGTCCATCATCAGCGCCCGGCCCATCGCGACCATCTGACGCTCACCGCCGGACAGCTGTCCGGCCCGCTGCTTGCGCCGCTCGCCGAGGCGGGGGAACAGGTCGGTGACGAAGCCGAACCGCTCGTTGAACCGCTTGGGCTCCTGGTAGCAGCCCATCTCGAGGTTCTCCTCGATCGTCAGGCTCGGGAACACGTTGTTGTTCTGCGGGACGAAGCCGATGCCCTTGGAGACGAGCTGGTCGGCACGCTGGTTGGTGATGTCGTCGCCCTTGAGCTGGACCGTGCCCTCGTGGACCTTGACCAGGCCGAACAGCGCCTTGAGCAGTGTCGACTTGCCGGCACCGTTGGGGCCGATGATGCCCACCAGCTCGCCGGGCTGGCAGTAGAGGTCGGCACCGTTGAGGATGTTGACCCCGGGCAGGTAGCCCGCGATCAGGTTGTCGGCCCGCAGGACCGCGCCGTCGGCGTGCGCGAGGTGACTCTCGCGCTCGGCGGTCTGACTGTCGTTCGGTCATGACGTGCCTTCCTCGTCGAGCTCGGCCTCGGCCTCGGCCTCGAGCTCCCCGAGGTCCACCTCGGTGATGTCGGTGTCGTGGTGCGCGCCGAGATAGGCGTCGATGACCCTCTGGTCGGCCATGACGGACTGTGGCGTGCCCTCAGCGACGATCTGGCCCTGGGCCATCACGATGACCCAGTCGGAGATGTCGCGGACCATGTCCATGTCGTGCTCGACGAACAGCACCGTGCGGCCCTCGTCGCGCAACGACTTCACGTGGCCGAGGAGTGACTGCTTGAGTGCCGGGTTGACGCCCGCCATGGGCTCGTCCAGCATGATCAGCTCGGGATCGACCATGAGAGCCCGCGCCATCTCCAGCAGCTTGCGCTGGCCACCTGACAAGCGAACCGGCGAAGTCCTCACGCTTGGCGTCGAGCTTGAACCGCTCGAGCAGCGCGTCCGCACGAGCCGTGATCTCGTCCTCCTGTGAGCTCCACAGTGACTTGAAGGGCGCCGACCAGAACTTCTCGCCGCGCTGACCCGTCGCGCCCAGGCGCATGTTCTCGATGACCTTGAGCTTGGAGAGCACCTTGGTCAGCTGGAACGTACGCACCATGCCCGAGGCGCGCGACCTTGTAGGCCGGCACCTTGCCGAGAGTGTGGCCGTTGAACGACCAGTCGCCCTCGTCGGGCTCGTCGAAGCCCGTGAGCAGGTTGAACAGCGTGGTCTTGCCGGCTCCGTTGGGACCGATGAGCGCCGTGATGACGCCCCTTTGGATTTCGATGTGCTCCACGTCGACGGCCTTGAGACCGCCGAACGTACGGAGGATGTTGCTGCCCTTGACGATCGGATCGGGCTTCGGCGCGCCTGGTTCGGCGGGTACGCCCTCGAGGGCTTTGCGCGCGGCACTGAGTTCAACGGGCATCGATTGCGATCTCCCTTCGGTCTCCGAAGATCCCCTGTGGTCGGAAGATCATCAGGAGCATGAGGCCCAACCCGAGCAGGATGAATCGGATGAGGCTGGACTGGGTGTTGGTCATGATGAAGTCGGGGATGAGGGGATCGGCACCCGCATGTGGCCTGACCGAAGAACGATCCGAGGCCGGCGATGAGGAACCAGAACACGATCGAGCCGATGACCGGTCCGAGCACGCGGGCTGCGCCGCCGATGAGCAGGGCGGCGTAGGCGTAGAACGTGAACGTCGTGTTGAAGTCCGTCGGCACCGCCGAACCCTGCTTCAGGATGTGGAAGATGCCGGCAAGACCACCGAAGAGGCCGCCGAGCACCAATGACTGCATCTTGTAGGCGAAGACGTTCTTGCCGAGCGAACGCACGGCGTCCTCGTCTTCACGGATCGAGCGCAGGACACGGCCCCACGGGCTACGCATCAGCGCCCACACGAGCAGGCAGGCGAGCAGCACCAGCGACCAGCCCACCGTGATCGACCAGAGGTCGCCCCGGCGGAACGAGACGAAGCCGAGATCGATTCCGCTGTTGTACGGGTTGAGATCCCGATAGGTGCCGGCGTACCCGGTCAGACCGTTGGATCCGCCGAACGTGTCCTTGTACTCGACTGCACCGAAGATGAGTCGCAGGATCTCCGATGTCGCAATCGTGGCGATGGCAAGGTAGTCCGCCCTCAGCCGCAGGGTCGGCACACCGAGGACCAGCGCCAGCAGCACTGAGGCGCCGAGCGCGATGACCAGGCCGATCCAGAACGACAGGTCATATGTCACGACACTGACGGCGAGACCGAAGGCGGCGATGGACATGAAGCCGGCCTGGCCGAAGTTGAGCAGGCCGGTGTAGCCGAAGTGGACGTTGAGACCGATGGCCGCCAGCGCGAAGACGATGGCCTGGGGTCCGAGGGCCGCCGAGAACGCGGCGTCGATGACTGTTCCGAAATCCATGGTTGCCCCTTATCCGATCCGTTGGGCTCGGCCGAGGAGGCCTTGCGGTCTGACGAGCAGGATGAGGATCATCACGACCAGTGCGCCGACGTCCTTGATCGATGCCGGCACCGGGTGCCAGCCCCAGAGGGTGATCACGGGGCCGACCTCGACCATGAGGCCGATGACGAGAGAGCCCAGCAGGGCACCCCAGATGGTGCCGAGGCCGCCGAGGGTGACTGCGGCGAACACCAGGAGCAGCACCTTGAAGCCCATCTGGAAGTTGACCTGCTGATTGATGGCCAGCAACACGCCCGACAGGCCTGTCAGGGCGGTGCCGAGGATCCAGACGGACGAGATCACGCCGTCGACCCTCATGCCGGACGATGCCGAGAGCGCCGGATTGTCGGAAACGGCCCGCATGGCCTTGCCGAGTCGTGTTCGCATCAGCGCGATGCAGGTGACGACCAGGGTGATGATCGAGATCGCGAAGATCGCGACTTCCTTGTCCGACAGGTGCGATCGGTCCGTAGTCGCTACGGCCCTGCGCGACGTACTGGCTGAGGGTCTTGGTCGAGCCTCCGAAGGTGTATTGGTAGACGCTGCGCAGCAGGAGCGCGAAGCCGATCGACACGATCATCATCGCGATCAGGCCGGTGCCGCGGTTGCGCAGTGGCCGCCACAGCCCGCGGTCCTGGGCGAAGCCGAACAGGGCGGACACCAGGACCGCCAGCGCTCCCGCGGCGATCACCGGTAGCCCGAGACCGCGGTTGAACATGTAGGTCATGATGCCGCCGAAGGTGATCAGCTCACCGTGGGCGAAGTTGGTCAAGCCGGTGGTGCCGAAGATCAGTGACAGGCCGAGTGCGGCCAGCGCGATGATCAGCCCGTACTTCAGACCCGACGTCGACGCGTCGATGAGCCTGCTCGCGAAGGACGCCTCCTTGACGACGACCGCGCCGATCTGGAACTGCACGAACTTCGCCGCGGCGATCTTGACCTGAACGGTCTTGGTCGGTCTCACCCTTGCCGCTGAGCTTGACGCCCTCAGGAAGGGTCTTGGGATCGAGCTCGACGACGTAGGTGCCGTTGCCGGGGATGCCGATGCTGACGCGTCCGGCCTGATCGGTCGTCTGCGTGCCCAGCTCCTCACCGGTCTTGCTGTCCTTGTGGACCGTCAGCGTGACGCCCGGGACGGGCACGGGCTCGCCCTTGCCGCCCTTCAGGTCCTTCAGCGTGACGGTGATGTTCGGGCCCTTCACGACCGGATTGGTCTCCGGTGTTCCGGTACTGGCGGCCGGGCTGGGCGTGGGCGTCGTCGCGGCGTTCGCGGTGACGGGCGCCAGCAGGATCAGACCGGCCAGGATCGCTGTGAGGAGCGTCGCTGGTCGCAGGTGCACGCGGTGTCTCCTGATCGAGGGTTTCAGTCGAGGGTCGTTCGACCTGCAGTGACTATAGCCACATGCAGGAGTCAACGGCGTCACAAGCGAGGCCCGCAGGTAACAGTTGGGTTTCGATGAACTCGAGACGTGTTGTCAGTGAACGGCGACGGCGATCTGGCACAGCACGGGGGCGACGACGAGGGCAGGCAGCAGGTCTGCGACGTGGATCGATCTTGAGGTCGAGCAGCCGGAATGCGACACCGATCAGGATGAGGCCTCCGGTCGCCGTGAGCGCGGCGAGGTGAGCGTCCGGGAGGAACGATCCGAGCAGCGCGCCGAGCACCGTCAGGGATCCCTGGATCACGGCGACCGAGACCGCAGATGCCATGACGCCGATGCCGAACGATGCCGCGAACGCCAGGGCCGCGAAACCGTCGAGCGTCGACTTGAGCAGCAGCTGGTCGGCGCCGTTGCCGAGTCCTTCGTTGATCGAGCCGAGGATCGTCAGCGGGCCGATGCAGAACACCAGCGAGCTGATGACGAAGCCCTCGATGAAGCGCTGCCGGCCCTCGGCCGCGTCACCCGGCGTCAGCCGGCCCTGGAGCCAGCCGCCGAAGTCCTCGAGCCGGTCCTCCAGTCGCAGCAACGAGCCGATGATCCCGCCGACGACCAACGAGCCGAGGACGATCAGCATCGGGGCGCCCCGGTCGACCGAGTCGACCAGGTCCGGGTCACTGACGGCCATGGCGGCGTCGGCGGCGATCAGCAGTGTGACGAGCCCGAGCGCCGAGGTGACGGTCGTGCGTACGCGCAGGCTCAGGCGATGACCGATCAGCAGGCCGAGACCAGAGCCCGCGACCACGGTCGCCACGTTGCTGGCTGTGCCGAACCCGACGAACATGTAAGGTCTCCTTCGACAATTGAGGTTTCAACCGAGTACGTCTCCACACCCGCGCGTAGTGTGTCATTCCGACACCTGCCCGTCGTGGGCAGGCGCTCGGGACTCGAGACAGGATCGTGGATGTCGGGCCGACCGCACATCGTCCTCAGGGACGCAGATCGCGAGGATGCGCACGCCCTGGTCACGCTGTGGGCCGAGTGTGCGGGTGCAGGTCAGGACGAGGGCTCCGAGGCGTTCACGCAGCAGTCGCTGTGGCGCGAGCCCGGCGTCGCCGAGGCTGCCGCTGCGCTCGACTTCAACCTCGATCGTCCGGCAAGCGCATCATCGTGGCGCTGGTCGACGGTGAGATCGTCGGCGCGACCGTGTGCACGGTCGGCACGATGACTCCCATCAACCTGACGCGGGTCCTGATCGTCACCGAGATCCAGGTGTCGCCGCGCTTCCGGCGCAAGTCCGTAGCGTCGACGCTGCTGTCCGCTGCGGCGAGCTACGGCGAGGAGCACAACTGCGAGATCGTGGTCGCCGCGATCCCGGTGCACTCCCGCGAGCCGCACCGCTACCTGACCAAGATCGGCTTCAACCAGATCGCCACCGTGCGGGCGATCCAGGCGAGCAAGCTTCGCTCGCGCCTCACGATGAAGGCCACCAACTCGCGTGACACCGGCAAGCTGATCGCCGTACGCCGGACGCTTCGCCGCCGCACCGACGCACGCGGCCACTCCCGTACCTGAGGCACGGCCCGACCCCTCGCGGTTCGTCAGACCCGGCGACTAGAGTCGACCGGGTGGACCGCCTCCTGCTGATCGACGGCCATTCCGTCGCCTACCGTGCCTTCTTCGCCCTCCCCGTCGAGAACTTCTCGACCACGACGGGCCAGAGCACCAATGCGGTGTTCGGCTTCACGTCGATGCTCATCAACGTGCTGCGCGACGAGAAGCCGACGCACGTCGCCGTCGCGTTCGACGTCTCCCGCAAGACGTTCCGGCTCGAGCAGTACGCCGAGTACAAGGGCAACCGCTCCAAGTCGCCGCCGGAGTTCACCGGTCAGATCCCGTTGATCAAGGAGATCCTCGACGCGCTGCACATCACGACGTTCGAGAAGGACGGGTTCGAGGCCGACGACATCATCGGCACCCTGACGACGCGTGCCGAATCGGCCGGCATGGAGGTGCTGATCTGCACCGGTGACCGCGACGCGCTCCAGCTCGTCACCGACAAGACGACGGTGCTCTACCCCCGCAAGGGCGTCTCCGACCTGGCCCGCATGACGCCGGCCGCCGTCCAGGACAAGTACGCCGTCACGCCCGACCACTATCCCGACATCGCCGCACTCGTCGGCGAGACCAGCGACAACCTGCCGGGCGTGCCCGGCGTCGGCCCCAAGACCGCCGCCAAGTGGATCAACCAGTACGGCACGCTCGAGGCGATCGTCGACGACGTCGACAACGATCCCCGGCAAGGCGGGCGAGTCGATGCGCGAGCACCTCGACAACGTGCTGCGCAACCGCAGCATCAACGCGCTGATCCTCGACCTCGACCTGCCGGCGGGACCGGCCGACCTCGCGTTCGACACGGTGTGGGACCGCGAGGCGATCCACACGGTGTTCGACGCGCTGGAGTTCAACGCGCTGCGGGTCAGGCTGTTCGAGGCGTTCGGCGACGTGGAGCCCCAGGCCGAGGAGGGCTTCGACCTCGAGGGCACGACCCTGCGCGCCCGGCGAGGTCGCCGCGTGGCTCGAGACGCAGTCCAAGTCAGGCGCGCGCCTCGGTCTCCACGTGCAGGGCTCGTGGGGTCGCGGCACGGGCGACGTCGTCGGCCTGGCGATCGCCTCGGACGAGTCGGCGGCGTGGATCAGCACCGACGACATCACCGCCGACGACGACGCGGCCATCGCGGCGTGGCTCGCCGACCCCGACCGGCCCAAGGTCCTGCACGATGCCAAGGGGCCGTCGCTGGCGCTCGAGGCCAAGGGCTGGCCGATCCAGGGCGTGGCGGCCGACACGGCGCTGTCGGCGTACGTCGTCCGGCCCGACCAGCGGTCGTACGACCTGGGCGACCTGTCGCTGCGCTACCTCAAGCGTGAGCTGCGCGACGAGTCCGACAACTCCGGCCAGCTGACCCTCGACACCGACAACATCGGCGCCGAGTCCGGCATGCTGCGGGCCCGGGCGACCCTCGACCTGGCGGCGGTGCTCGACGAGGAGGTCGAGCAGGCCGAGCGGCACGGCGTTGATCCACGACGTCGAGCTGCCGCTCGTGGCGACGCTGGCCCGCATGGAGCGCACCGGCATCGCGATCGACGACGATCACCTGATCGAGCTCGAGTCGGAGTTCGCCGCCCGTGCGCAGAACGCGGCGTCCGAGGCGTTCGCCGCGATCGGCGGCAAGGAGATCAACCTCGGCTCGCCCAAGCAGCTGCAGGTCGTGCTGTTCGACGAGCTCGGCATGCCCAAGACCAAGAAGACCAAGACCGGCTACACGACCGACGCCGAGGCGCTGCAGCAGCTCTACGACAAGACCGAGCACCCGTTCCTGCAGCACCTGCTCGACCACCGCGACGTCACCCGCCTGCGCCAGACCGTCGAGGGGCTCCGCAAGTCGATCTCCGACGACGGCCGCATCCACACGACGTACGCGCAGACGATCGCCGCGACCGGGCCGGCTGAGCTCCAACGACCCCAACCTGCAGAACATCCCGATCCGCACGGCGTCGGGCCGGCGCATCCGTGAGGCGTTCTGCGTCGGCGAGGGCTTCGAGACGCTCGTGACGGCCGACTACAGCCAGATCGAGATGCGCATCATGGCGCACCTGTCGGAGGACGCCGACCTGATCGCGGCGTTCAACTCCGGCGAGGACTTCCACACCGTCATGGCGGCCAAGGTGTTCGCCAAGGACCCGGGCGAGATCGACGGCGGCCTGCGGGCACGCATCAAGGCGATGAACTACGGCCTGGCCTACGGGCTCTCGTCCTACGGCCTCAGCCAGCAGCTCAACATCTCGACCGGCGAGGCGCAGGGCCTGATGGACGACTACTTCGAGCGGTTCGGCGGGGTGCGCGACTACCTGCGCGGCCTGGTCGACGAGGCGCGGCAGACCGGCTTCACCGAGACGATCATGGGTCGCCGCCGCTATCTGCCCGACCTGCAGAGCGACAACCGCCAGCGCCGCGAGATGGCCGAGCGCATGGCGCTCAACGCGCCGATCCAGGGCTCGGCCGCCGACATCATCAAGGTGGCGATGCTGGGCGTCGAGCGGGCGCTCGACGCTGCCGGTCTCACCTCGCGCATGCTCCTGCAGGTGCACGACGAGCTCGTGCTCGAGGTGGCCGCGGGGGAGCAGGAGCAGGTCGAGCAGCTGGTGCGCGAGCAGATGGCCTCGGCCGCCGATCTCTCGGTGCCCCTCGACGTGTCGGTCGGCGTCGGCCGCACCTGGCACGAAGCCGGCCACTGACCTCGCGTGCGTCGCGACCGCACGGGGTGAAACGGCAATGCGACGGTCAATTCGAGATAGCCTGTTGCGTCGGCCACCATCACCTCCAAAGGACCTGTCGTGAACCTGAAGACCGCAGCAGCTGGACTTGTCTCATCCGTCGCCCTGGCAGCGGGAGCCACGCTCGTGGGGGTCGCCCCGGCTGAGGCGGGTCGCGAAGAACACCCTCTTCATCAACCCCGGTCGCCCGATCGCCAACGAGAACTTCACCGCGACCGGCACGCTCAGCACGCCGATCAAGCGCAAGGCCGTCCTCCAGCTCGTCTCGGCGGGCCAGTGGAAGAACGTCGACACCGGCACGACGTCGTCGTCCGGAGTGTTCCCGTGAGCAGCCACACCGCTGGTCGACCGCGAGTCCGCATCGTTGCACCGCAGGATCACGATCGGCGGAAGACCTATCCACAGATCACCGTGCTCACCAAGACGGTCGACGTGGTCATCCAGACCGCAGTCGTGACGGTCTCCAAGACGAGCCCTCAGGTCGGCGAGGTCGTGCAGATCGTCGGTCGGTTCACCCCGACTCGCAAGGGCCGCGCCGTTCGCGCGTACGTCCGGGCGAACGGCACGAGCTACGGACTGGGCTTCGTTGCAGAGCTCGATGGGCCTGGCTTCTGGACGTCACGACCGAGGCGACCGATGTCGGCGTCCCGCGCAGTTCTACGTGCGGGCGATGGCGTCCAACGGCGCCGCCGAGCTCTTCTCCAGCGGGTCGACGTCACGGCGATCCCGTAGCCGACGCAGTGCGACCGGGCGTCAGCGAAGCGCTGGCGCCCGTCGCCCGTCGGGGCGAAGACGAACACGACGGCCGCGAGCGCGGCGGCCACCAGCGCGACCGTGAGGACCAGGCCGGTGATGCCGACGCCGAGCCCGTACGCGGCCACGAGCACCGCGACGACGGCGCCCCAGATCATCACGACGATGCCGTGGGCGTGCCGTGCGAGGGCGTCGAACACCAGCAGGTGGACGACCGCCAGGCAGCGAGCCGGCCACGCGAACAGCCACAGCCGGCCGGTGATCTCGTCGTACTTGTCGCCGCCCACGAGGATCAGGGCGAGGTGGGGGAGCAGCCGCGGTCGCCAGCACGGCGAGCGCGCCGAAGCCGGCGACGAGCGAGACCGCGCGCAGCCGGGCGTGGTGGGTCGTGGCGCGGGCGAGGTCGGGGAACAGCACGACGCTGACGAACTGCGGGAAGAACAGCGCGGCCTTGGCCAGGATCAGCCCCGAGGCGTACAGGCCGCTCTCGTGCTCGTCGAAGCGGTTGCGGGCGATCAGCGAGTCCATGTTGCTGAGCACGAAGTACGCGAGCAGGGCGTGCGTCGAGAACAGCGCCTCGCTGCAGCAGCGGTCGCCGGCTGATCGGCTCGCCGCTCGCCGTGGCCGACATGAGCCGCGCGCCGGCGAGCGCAGGCAGCCAGGACCCGATCGCGATGCCGATCATGGCGGAGTTGACGGTGGGCGAGATGACCAGCGCGACCGCGCCGCCGATCAGACGGCCGAAGCCGTTGCCGACGTAGATCGCGGTCAGCGCGCCCCAGCGCGCCGTGCCCTGGGCGATGCCCGACTCGGCGCCCATGACGGTGAGCGGCACGAGGGTCGCGCCGCACAGGATCACCGCCCAGTAGCTGTCGAGCTTGAGCACGGGTGTCAGGACGACGGTCGACGCGGCGACCAGCACGCCGACGGCCGACGCGACGATGACCGTGACCCGGACGGTCGCGCCGATGATCTCGTCGCGGTGGTCGGGATCGACCGCGAGGCGGCGCGCCGTGACGGCCTGCAGCCCCAGCGAGGCGACGGTGCCGACCAGCAGGATGCCGAACAACGCCGTGAGGGCGCCGAACTCCTTGGGCACCAGCAGCTCGCGCGGCGACGACGTTGAACCCGTAGACCGCGATGTTCATCGTCATCATGCCGGCCGCCACGAGGGTTCCACCCGTCATCGTCGCGCGCGTGGACCTCACCACGGCACAATAGCCGTGGCCGGGGTCGGACAAGAGCAGGGGCGAGCATGAGGCGATGGCAACAGCTCGACCTCCATCGGGCCGCCGTGCCCGGCTGGTCGGCGCTGCTGGCGCTGGCCGTGTGCGCTGCCGCTGTTCACGCGCGGATACGTCCTGTCGTACGACATGGTGTGGGTGCCGCACCTGGACCTCGACCGACCGGAGATCTGGGGGCTCGGCTCGGGGCTGCCGCGGGCCGTGCCGTCGGACGCGGTCGTGGCCCTGCTCGGAGCGGTGATCCCGCGGCGGTCGTGCAGCGGATCGTGCTGTTGGCTGCGCTGTTCCTGCTGGCGCTGGGCACCGCGCGCCTGCTGCGCGAGCGTCCGCTGGTGGCCCAGCTGGCGGCCGCGACGCTCGCGGTGTGGAACCCGTTCATCGCCGAGCGTCTCGTGCTGGGCCAGTGGCCGCTGCTGCTGGCGTGTGCCGCGTTGCCGTGGCTCATCGACGCGCTCGGTGGCAAGGGCGATCAGCGCTGGTCGGTCGTCGCGCTCGCGCTTGCGGCGACCGCCCTGACCCCCGCGACGGGCGTCATGGGGCTGGTCCTCGGTGTGGTCGCCGCGTGGCGCCGGGGCGTCGTGCGGCTCGTGATGCTGGCGGCCCTGGTCAACGGCCCGTGGATCGTGGCCGGGCTCCTGCACTCCGCCATCGCGCGCAGCGACCCTGCTGCCGTGGGCCTGTTCGACCTGCAGCCCGAAGGTCACTTCGGCCGGCTCGGGTCGGCACTGACCCTCGGCGGCATCTGGAACACCGAGGTGGTGCCGACCTCGCGCACGCTGGTGATCGCCGTGCTCATCGCGATCGTCATCGGCGCCGTCATCGTCGTCGGGGCGGTCACGATGTGGCGCGACGACCGGCGGCTGCTGGCCGTGCTGTGCGTCGCGGGCGCGATCGGGCTCGCGGTCGCCCTCGCCGGCTGGCTTGCGCCCGACCTGGTTGCCCGGATCGTCGCGGACGTCCCGGCCGGTGGCCTCGTCCGCGACGGCACGCGATGGCTCGCCCTGCTGGTGCCGCTCGAGGCGGTGGCCTTCGGCGCCGGCGTGCACACGATCTTCTACCGCGCCGAGTTCACCGCGTGGGAGGTGCCGGTCATGGTGTTCGCCCTGCGCGCTGCCGCTCGCCGCGATGCCCGACATGGCGTGGGGCGTGGGGGACCGGCTCGAGCCCGCGACATACCCCGCGGCCTGGACCGACGCCCGCCGAGTCGTGGAGGCGACCAAGGTCGCGGCGACATCCTCGTGCTGCCGTTCAGCTCGTACCGACGGCCGTCCTGGAACGACGACACGTCGGTGCTCGACCCGGCGGGCCGGTTCTTCGACCGTACGACGTGGTCAACGACGACCTGGTGGTCTCCGGCCGCACGATCGGGGGCGAGGATCCGCGTGCGGCCCGCATCCAGCGCGGTGCTGCGCGGCACGGACGTCCGTCGCGGGCTGGCTCGCCAGGGCATCGGGATCGTCGTCGTGGAGACCGACGCACCGGGTGCCCGCGCGGCGCTGCGGCAGGTCGAGGCGCCGGGAGCTCGAGGTCAAGGGCCGCACGATGCGGGTGTTCGCGATCCCAGGCGCGCGGCCCAAGGCGATCGACGAGGAGGACCGGCGGGTCATGATCGCCGCCTGGGCCGTGGCCGGGCTGACGCTGCTGCTCTCCCTCGTCGGCGCCGTACGCGGGGCGTCGAGCGGCGACGCCGCAAGCCCGTACCGCTGCCCTCGCGGACGAAGGCGTGACCCTCGCCGCCTGTTAGCCTTGCGTGGTCTCGAGGGAGGACAACAACGTGGGAACACTTACAGGCGGCATCATCGCCTTCATCGCCGGACTCGGCCTGGCCGGAGCCACTGTCGTGGGCGTCGTCCAGACTCAGCAGAGTGCCAACGAGAAGCCGATCTCGTCGACGAACGTGAGCTACGGCTCCAACAACTGAAACACCGCGTCCCGGACGCGACGAAGGGCGGGCTCATCGGAGCCCGCCCTTCGTGCGTCCGGACCTGCTCCTACCGCCCGGACGTCTCGAGGATCGCGGCGAAATCAGCCTGCGAGCCCTGCCAGGTGAATGTCTTGGACTTGGCGAGGGCGCCCTGACCGAGGAACTCCCGCCACTCGCGGTCCTCGATCAGCTCGCGCAACGTCTCGGCGAGCTCGTGCGGGCGTGTCGACGAGGACGCCTGAGTCCTTGTGGTCGATCGACTCGGTGGTGCCGCCGGCGGTGCTGTAGGCGACGGTGGGTGTCCCGTGCGCGCCGGCTTCGCCGATCACCAGGCCCCAACCCTCCTTGAGCGACGGCAGCGCCATGATCCACGACGTGGCGAGCAGCTCGTGCTTGGCGCGGTCGTCGACGTACCCGTGGAACACGACGCGATCGGCGACCCCGCTGCGCTCGGCGTGCCGGCGCAGCTCGTCCTCCCACCACCCGGTCGCCGACGATGTCGAGAACGACGTCAGGGTGATCGGAGCGCATCGCCGCGATCGCGTCGATCGCGTGCTCGACCTGCTTGTGCGGGACGAGCCGGCCGAGGACGCTGATGCGGGGCGTGGCCGAGCGCGACGCGTCGACGACGGGAGCCGGGTCGTTGCCGTTGTGGATGACCGTGATCCGCTCGCGATCGACGCCGAGCTCGACGAGCTCGAGGCGCGGTCGCCTGCGACACCGCGACGTACGGGCTGTGGCGGTACAGCCGCGGGGCGACGCCGGCTCTCGATCCACCAGCCGATGCGGCCGACGAGGCCGGGGTAGACGACCGGCCACTGCTCGCGGTGCACGTGGTGCACCAGCACGACGACCGGCTTGCGGGTGGCGAGCCGGGTGAAGAACGGCAGTCCGTTCTGGACGTCGACGACGACGTCGATCTTGCCGTAGCGGCCGAGCAGGAGAGCGAGGAACGTCCGGACGTAGATGTCCAGCTTGGTGCCGCGCCGCACGAACCGGACGCCGTCGACGATCTCGTCGCGTGGGGCGTCGTCGTGCGCGGCGCACGCGATCGTGACGCGGTGGCCCCGCTCGACCAGACCGCGCGCCATGTTCTCGACGTAGCGCTCGGAGCCCCCGCCCTCGGGGTTCTTGGTGTCTCGCCAGTTGCAGAAAAGGATGTGCATCGTCGGCCGGCGGGTCGCCGGCCCCTCCTTCGGTGCCGACGTGACGCCGGCTGCTCCCTCGGCACGTCCCTCAACGTGGCGACGTCATGTCCCTCAACATGACCGGCTGATGTCTAGCATCGGGGTGGTCCACCCCTCCCGTATCCTTTCGGCGTGCCTGACCTGCCCTTTCGCCCTGACTCTGGGCCGATCGTGGCGGTTGTTCCAGGCCTTTCGGGTCGAGCAGACCGACCCTGCGCACTTCTACGGCACGCTCGCCCGCGACTCGGTCGACCAGATCCGGACGTATGCCGACGCTCGACGGCCGCTGGGTGCTCGACGTCGGGGGAGGGCCGGGCTACTTCGCCGACGCGTTCCGCGCCGCCGGGCGCGACCTACACGCCGCTCGACGCCGACCTCGGCGAGCTGTCCGGTCTGGGCGATCCCGAGCCCGGCACGGTCCTCGGCAGCGGCATGCAGCTGCCCTTCGCCGACGGCAGCTTCGACGTGACCTACTCGTCCAACGTCCTCGAGCACGTCAGCGAGCCGTGGACGATGGCCGACGAGATGGTGCGGGTGACCCGGCCCGGCGGCCTGGTCTTCCTGTCCTACACGCTCTGGTACGGCCCGTGGGGCGGTCACGAGACCGTCGCCGTGGCACTTCCTCGGCGGCCACCGTGCGCGCCCGGCGCTACGAGCGCAAGCACGGGCACCCGCCCAAGAACGTCTTCGGCGACGTCGCTCTTCCCGGTCACGGCCGCCGCCGGCCTGCGCTGGGCGCGCCGGCAGTCGGCGCGCCGACGTCGTCGCGGTGATCCCGCGCTACCTCCCGCGCTGGTCGTGGTGGGTCGCTGCGCGTCCCCGGGCTGCGCGAGCTGGTGACGTGGAACCTCGCGATCGTCCTGCGGAAACGTGACGCGACGAGCACCGCCGACGCCGACAGTCTGGCGGCTGGCGACTGCGCCGCGATGGTGCCTGCTCGCTCGTCGCCGTCGCCTTCGTCCAGCAGCCCGGGCCGCATCGTGGCCGACACCAAGCTCGACCTCGCGTCGACCCGGTCGGCTTCCTCGGAGCGCGCTCGCACCTGTGGGACCCGATCGGCTGCTTCGGCCAGGTCCAGAACCAGGCGTACGGCTACCTCTTCCCGATGGGGCCGTTCTTCTGGCTCGGGCACGCTGCTCGGCTCCCGCCCTGGGTCGTCCAGCGGCTGTGGTGGGCGCTGCTGCTCGTCGTCGCGTTCCTCGGCTTCGTCAAGCTGTGCCGGCGCTGCGGCATCGGCACGCCGTGGGCCCGGATCCTCGCCGGCGCTGCCTTCGCGCTCGTCGCCGCGGATGCTCAGCGTCCTCGGGCCCATCTCGATCGAGGTCTGGCCGTCGGCTCTCGCGCCCTGGGTGCTCGTGCCGCTCGTGATCGGCGCTGCAGCGCGGCTCGCCCGCCGGCGCGGCCCGCTCAGCGCGCTGGCGGTCGCCTGCGTCGGCGGGGTCAACGCCGTCGGCGTCGTTCGCGGTGATGCCGCTCGCCGCCCTTGGCTGCTGACGGCCGCGCGGCCGCGGCGCCGCACCGATGCTGTGGTGGCCGCTTTCGTCGCGCTGGCCACGCTCTGGTGGCTCGTGCCGTTGCTCTTGCTCGGCCGCTACAGCCCGCCGTTCCTCGACTACATCGAGAGCGCGTCGGCACCACCGTTCGGCGCGACCGCGTCGACGCGCTGCGTGGCACGACGCAACTGGGTCCCGTACCTCGCCGGCGACGCCGCGCCGGCGGCCGGCTGCTCACCGAGCCGCCGCTGATCGTCGGCGGCTCATCGTGGTGCTGGGCGTGCTCGGGCTGGCCCGGCGCGCCTGCCGTACCGCCGGTTCCTGCTCCCGGGCTGCTCGCCGGTCTCGCGCCTGGTCACGCTCGGGCACGTCGGCGCGGTCCGGGGCTGTGGCCGAGTCGTCAGGGGCTCCTCGACGGCCGGCGCGCCGCTGCGCAACGCCCACAAGTTCGACGTGGTGCTGCGGCTCCCGCTGGTGCTCGGTGCGGCGTACGCGCTGACCGCCGCGATCGAGCGTGGCGCGCGTGCCGAACGTACGATCCCTCGCCGTGCGGGTGCCACTGCGCTCGTCATCGCTGCTCTCGTCGGTGCCACCGCGCCCATGTGGACGGGCCAGATCGCCAACAAACGCTCGTTCGAGGTGACGCCGACCTACTGGCACCAGGCGGCCGACTACCTCGCGAGGGATGGTGTCGGCACATCGCTGATGGTCCCCTCGTCGGGCTTCGGCGACTACCTGTGGGGGAGCACCGGCGATGAGCTGATGCAGCCCATCGCCCGGTCGCCGTGGGCCGTGCGCAACAGCATCCCGCTCACCCCGACCGGCACGATCCGCTACTGGGACTCGGCGACGTCGGCGTCATCAGGGTCGTGGCTCTGCGGGCCTCGCCGCGCCCCCGCCGGGCCGGAGTCGGCCAGCTCGTGGTTCGCAACGACCTGGAGCCCGACGTCGCCGATGGTCGTACGGAGTCGGTGTACGCGACGCTGCGCAGCTCGCCCGGCCTCACCAAGGTCACCGGGTTCGGCCCGAAGCTCGGTGGCCAGCCGATGATCGACCTGGACAGCGAGCGATCGTTCTCCGAGGGCGGCTGGCAGTCGTCACATCCGGCGATCGAGATCTGGCGGTTCTACGACCCGGCCGGCTCGACGTCGGTGCAGTCGTTGGAGGACACGCCCACGGTGGTCGGCGCGGCCGACAGCCTGACCGTGCTCGACGACCTCGACCTGATCCGCGGGCGGTCCGTCGTGCTGGCGCAGGACCAGGGGACCGCCTCGCCGTTGGGACAGCTGATCGTGACCGACGGACTGCGGCGGCAGGAGGCGGCATTCGGCCGGGTCGACACGTTGCGATCGGCGTCGCTGACGGTCGACGATCCCTACACGCTCAAGCGCAAGGTCCACGACTACATACAGACCCGCGACGAGCCATGGATGAGCATCCCCGAGCTGCGGGGCGCCAGGTCGCTGACAGCGTCCGGCTCGCGCTCGACGGCCGACAGCCTCGGCGGCATCGACCCCGGCACGCACCCGTGGTCGGCCTTCGACGGTGACGACCGTACGGCCTGGGTCGCCGGCGCCGACACGGGCTGGCTCTGGCTGGCGCTGTCCGACAAGCGCGATCTGGGCACCGTGCAGATCACCGTCGACGCGGCCCCGGGAGAAGGTGCGCCTGAAGATCGGCACCGAGCACGGCGTTGTCCGTCGCGACGCCGTCGGCCGGCAGCCCGTCCTGGTCGACGTCGGCGTGGTCGGTCCCTGCGCATCGACGGCGACCGACCCGGCAACCGCCCGCTGGCGATCGCGGACGTCCGGCGCCGACGCTGTCCGTGTCGCGGCCCCTCGTGGTGCCGCCGAGCCGCATCGTTGGGCAAGGTCGACCAGATCGTGCTCGGCGTCGATGAGGGCAACCGCCCGGCGTGCATCACGGTCGAAGGGTTGGATCGGTGCCGCGCCGACACCGGCGCGCAGAGCGAGGACCGGGTCCTGGTCGATCGCGAGCTGTCATTGCCCACCGCGTCGTCGTACGACCTGGCGGCGACGACGACGCCCCTGGCCGGCCCGGCGCTGGACTCGTTCCTCCAAGACGGTCTGCCGTACTCCGTGACGGCGACGTCGTCCGCCGCCGCTGACGTCAGGAACAGCGTCGCCCGGGTCGTCGACGGTGACGGGCGTATGGGCTGGATCGCGGCACGGGAGACACCGACCGTCGCTCGACGTGACGTGGGAGTCGATGCAGACGCTCTCGCGGATCCGGTTGACCGCCGCGCCTGGCCTGCCCGCCTCGAAGGTCTCGGCGGTGACCCTCGAGCTCGACGACGGGTCCTTGCGGCGGGTGACCTCAAGGACGGCGAGGGGACGTTCCCGCGGGTGCGAGCCAGGCATGTCGCGATCCACCTGACGTGGGCCTCCGACGCCCACGACTTCGGGACGGACGGTTTCTCCAAGGTGCTGCCGGTCGGTATCAGCGAGCTGTCATTCGGTGACAAGTCGGTGACGCGCCCGGACCGGTCGTTTACGAGGTCACCCTGCCGTGTGGTTCCGGGCCGTCGATTAGCGTGACCGGCACAACGCTGGGACCGCAGTGACCACGAGTCGAGCCGCCGTGGCCTCGGGTGAGGCGGCGCGAGCCCGTACGTGCTCGGGTGACGCGGCGACCCTGACCGAGGGCACCAACCGGGTGACCGTACGGGCGTCGACGCTGTTCGATGCCGGGCGCACGGTGCTAGCCCAGGGCTCGCAGGGCTTCGGACGTGGCGCCGGCGACCTGGTGACGCGCACCCAGAACGCCAATTCAGGGTGGGACGGCGTCGCCAGGGGCGCTCGGTCGCCCCGGTCACGGTCAATGGCTGGCAGCGCGGTTGGCGGCTGGCGGGCACGGGCCCGACTGATGTCGCCGAGACATTCGGCCCCAACGAGTCCTATCGTGTCGCCCTCGTGGCGGGCGCGGCGACCGCGCCGCTGCTCCTGGGCATCGCACTGGTCCGGGGGCGCCGCCCCCGCCCGGTCGCCGATCCGGTCGCGGCCTGTCGGGTCGGGCTGGTCGGCTTCGTCGGGACCATCGTGGTGCTCGGGCTGGTGGCCGGTACGGCCGGGGTGGCCTGCGCGCTCGTCGGCGCGGCGGTCGGCGCGAGTGTGGCGCGCCGCGGGATGCGGCGGCCTGCTGGGTCGCGGGACCACTGGTGGCGGCCGTGGGTTGCTACGCCTGGTGGGCCGTCGCCGGCGGTGACGTACCGGTCATCCCGTGGCAGTTCCCTCAGCTGTGCGCGGCCGCGTCGCTCGGCGTGGTCGTCGGTGTCCTGGTGCGGCGTCCCGGCGCGAGCGACATGAACGGCAGCTCGACGACGCGATAGAGCACCTCGGCGATCAGCAGGCTGATCGCCAGGATGACCCCGAACAGCAGCAGGAACGGGGTGTCGAACACTGTGAACCCCATCGCCGGCACGCCGACGGCGAGCACCGTCACGTGGCAGCAGAACAAGGCGTACGAGATGTGGCCCAGGTGCCGCAGCGCCGGTAGTGCGAGCACCCGGGCGACCGGTGTCGTCGTCGCCGAGCACGCACGGAGCGACCGCCAGCACGGCGATCAGGGCATAGCAGACGTGCCGCATCGCGGCCTGTCCTGCGGTCGGCGACACGAGCAGCGGCGACCCGCCGAGCGGGGTGGAGACGATCAGGAAGATCGCGCCGGCGGCGAGCCAGCACGAGGTCCGGTCGCGGGCGGCGGCGATCAGCGTGCCGGTGACCCGGCCCGGCGCATCGGACTCGATCGTGAGCACCGCGAGACCCATGCCGAGGGCGAACCAGCTGGCGTACGAAGGCAGCCAGCGCGCGGCCTGATCGGCGAGGGACGAGTGCAGGCTGTGCGTGACGAGCACCCAGGCGAAGCTGCCGACCATCACGAGTGCGAGGAACGCCAGCAGGCGTAGGGGTCGCCAGCGGTCGCGGCACACGACCCGGATGACGAACGCGCCGATCAACGGCAGAACGAGGTAGAACGCGACCTCCACGGTGAGGCTCCACATCTGGGTGAGACCCTGCGGCAGCTGGTCCTCGCGGTAGAGGTCGATCAGCAGGAGGTTCTGGATCCACCGGCCCGATGCCCAGTGAGCGGTTCTCCGAGATCAGGGTCAGGGCTCCGACGGCAGAGACGACGTAGACCGGGAAGATCCGCAGGAAGCGCTTGGTGAAATAGCGGCGAGCCGGTTCGTGCGGCACCCGGTCGTGCGCCGACACGAGGTACGAGCGACTGAGCAGGAAGCCGGACAGCACGAAGAAGATCGCGACACCGACCTCGAGCCGCTGGACCGCGACCCCGAAGAAGCCGCTGGTGTAGAACCCGGACCAGAAGCCCGCGTGGGTGGCGACGACTGCGATCGACGCGACCGCGCGCATGGCGTCGAGCTGCGGGAAGTCTCGCTTGGCGATGTTCATCGTGGCTCCATCTTCGCCCCGATGTTCATCGAGTCGATGCAGAGCGGGTGCCCGGCGGCAGGTCGAGGACGACCCGGTCGACGCTGCCGGTGGTCCGGAACGTCAGCGTGTGCGCTCCCGTCTCGATGCGCCCGTCGTAGTGCGTCGAGCCGACCGTCACGCCGACGTCCTCGCCGGTGTCGGACCGGTAGGACATCGAGAGCCAGAACGGAAAGTCGAACGTCGAGCTGCCGAACTCGACCGTCTGCTCGCCGCCGGGGAAGCACGCCCGCAGCTGCCGCGGCGGGACCGCGACGTCGGGCGTGGCGAAGCCCGGGAAGATCGCGCCGTTGTCGTCCAGCATGTCGATGTCGGTGGCGATGTCGGGCGTCGTGAACGTCCCACCGATCTGCGACAGCACGCGGCTCGGCAGGTTGTAGGGGAAGATCAGTGCCGGCACGACGGGCCCCGGCACGGGCTGGTCGGCGAGCGGGACTGGTTCTGGCGCGGCCTGGAGGCCCTGCCGGGCGGTGGTCAGGAAGCGCCGGGCGTCATAGTTCTCGTGCCACGGCTGGACGTACTCGACCGTCGACAGGACCGAGCCGACCACGAAGACCGCGAGGTACACCCCGACGACCCGTGACGAGGTGGTGCGGGAGACGACGGCGCCGTCCGTGCCCGCAGCACGGCCGGCAGACCGGCACCGGCATGAGGGCCAGGCCGATGGCGAGCGTCAGGAACGGCATGAAGTCCGACCAGTAGCGGATCTCGGCCGACGTCACCCGGCCGTACGCCCCGGCGCGTCCGTAGGCGAGCAGGGCGACCGTCACCGCGACGTACGGGATGACGAACCACAGCGGCATCAGCACGCCGCGGTAGCGCAGTGTCAGCGCGACGACGCTGCCGCCGAGCAGCAGAAGGCACAGGATCACCGCGGCCTGCGGCGGGTCCGCGAGCTGGCGCGGACCCGACTCGCCGCCGATCGGAGCCATCGCCACGGACCGCCGAACATCGCGGTCGACAGATTCGTGACCACGAAGCGCTCGGCGAGATCGGCATAGTCGACGTCGCCGCGGGTCGAGGCCGGGGGCGGCGACGCGACATAGGCCGCGAGATAGGCGGCGGGCGGAACGACGTACAGGAACCAGGCGAACCGGAACCTACGAGCGACGACCACACGCGACGGGGGATCGTGCCCTGCGCGGCGTAGCACACCGTGATGATCGCGAGCATCGGCACGATCAAGAGCGCCTTGACGTAGAACAACAACGCGACCACGACGCAGAGCGCCACGCCGGCCGCGTACCGCTTGCGACCGCTCCTCAGCAGCAGGACGTGCAGCCCGATCGCGGCGAACATGAACGGCTGCACCATCAGCGAGTTCAGGCCGGCCGCCCACCACATCAGCGACGGGACTGTCACGGCGGAGAACAGGTAGACCGTCAGCGGGACCAGGATGCGGGCCCGGTTGCCGAACAGCGTCCGCAGCATCCACCAGCAGGCCAGCGCGGCGGCGAGCTGGAACACCAGCAGCTCGGTCGCCGCGACCCACCACGAGAACGGACCGGCCAGGTCACCAGCAGCACGAGCGCGAAGCCCAGCGGCATCCGCTGGAAGTCGTGACGGTGGAACAGCCAGGTGACGTCCGCGTCCCCGCGACCGGTGTCGGACAAGAAGGTGAAGTCGTCGCCGAAGAACCAGCCCCCGAGACCGCCCAGGCCCGGAGCGCGACGTGCACGGCGATCAGCACCAGCGCGGCGATCGTCACGGCGCGGCGTCGAGAGCTGGGATGGGACCGCACGGCACGGATGGCTGCGGTGCCTTCGTCGAGCAGCGAGGTCACGACCGAATCGTCGCACGCTGGGGGGTCGCCGCCTTCGAATCCATCAGCGTCGAACGTGGTCAAACGTCACGATCTGACGGTAACTTCGGGTGACCCTCCTCGGTGTTACGGTCAACTGTTCATACCGTGGAGGGAGCCCACAGTGAGTAGGAAATTGGGAACAGTCGCGCTGTTCCTGGGGGTGTTTTTGCTGGCAGTCGCCGCATTGTCGAAGTTCTACATGTACGACCAGCTGGCCGTTGTGCCGCTGAACCAGGACACGACGAGCATCTCGGAGACGGCGCCCGGCGCCGATGCCGAGTACCTCGACGCCGCCGCGGGTCTGAAGATCACCAACGGACCGCTCAAGAACGTCAAGGTCGTCCGGGCGACGTCAAGGCGAGCAAGCAGGCCAGCAAGGACCTGGGCAAGGACGTCGCGGTCTGGCACATCTACGACGCACCGACAAGCCGACGTTCGACTTCGGCGGCGGCGAGACCGCCGCTGAGCGCGACCGACGACCGCGTGGCATTCGACCGCACACCGGCCTGGCTGTCTCGTGGAAGGGCACCAATCGATCGCCGACGGCGAGGCGATCGAGCCGGGCGACTTCAAGGGCCTCTACTTCAAGTTCCCGTTCGACGCGCAGAAGAAGACCTACCAGTTCTGGGACGGCACGCTGCGCAAGGCCACCCCGGCCAAGTACGTCGGCGAGGGCAAGGTCAAGGGCATGAAGGTCTACAAGTACGGGCAGACCATCGACCCGATCAAGACCGGCACGATCGACGTGCCCGGCTCGCCTGGTCGGGTCGGACGAAGCCACCGTCACGGCCGACCGCATCTACTCGAGCGTCAGCGACTACAGCGTCGATCCCGTCACGGGCGTCGTCATCTACGGCCAGACCGCTCAGGACAGCTACCTCGAGCTCGACGGCCAGCGGGTCCTGACGACGACCAAGGCGACGCTGGGCTACACCGACGCCAGACGTCAGCGAGAACGTCGACGACTACAAGTCCAAGTCCAAGCTGCTCACCGCCGTCAAGACGGTCCCCGATCGGCGGGCTCGTCCTCGGCCTCATGCCTGATCGTTGTCGGCCTGCTGAGCCGCCGCGGAGCGACCGGACAGGTGCGCGCAAGGCCGACAAGGACGAGCTGGTCGGCTCACACTGACTCGATCTGCGGGAGGGTGTCGCGCGACATGGCGCGGCACCCCCTCTCCGTGTGGAAACGTCAGGGCGACGTCATCAAACGTCACCAAACGCATGGATACGTCTCCCGGCACGCGAGTACCCTCTCCGAGTGCTACGGTCAACCGACTTTAGTGGAGGGAGAGGCATGGCGGTCAATCAGGTATCGTGCAGACCATCGCGCTGATGAACCGATGACGTACGGGGTTCATGCCTCGCCGCTCGGGCCCCGTCGTCGCGGTTCCGACCGCTCAACACGGCCGTGGTCGTGGTGATGGTCGTCGGGGTGATGACCGCGCTCGGCAGCGAGCCGGCAGCGGCGGCCGGCTCGGTCACGGTGAGCCCGTCCGCGCCGATCCGTGGGGAGTCCTTCACGGTCAGCCGCCAGCTGTCCACGCGGTTCGCCCGCCCGGTCTCGCTGCAGCGGTTGTCGAGCGTCCGGTGGGTCACGATCAAGAAGGCGCGCACGAGCTCGTCCGGCCGGGCGAGGTTCACCACGTCGACGACCGCCTCAGCCGTCACCCTGCGCACGTATGCCCCCTCCGTCCGGCACAACGGCAAGACGTACGGCAGACAGATCAGCGCGAGCCGGCGTGTGACGACGCGCAGCCAGAGCGCTGCCCTCACGTTGACCGAGGGTGCCACCCCGGCGAGTCGGATCACCGCTCGTGGCACCGCATCGCCGGCGCGCGACGGGCGCACGGTCAGTCTTCAGCACTCGTCGGCGGGGGTGTGGAGCACGATCGCCACCGGCAAGCAGTCCTCGACCGGTGCCGTGGCATTCACGGGGACGCCGACGGGGGAGCAGGCCGACGGCGAGGTATACCGGGTCGTGGTGGCGGCGAGCCACGGCGCACCCGCGGTCACCTCTACTGCCAGGCTGTTCCACCTCGCCAAGGTCTCCGCGACGATGTCGCCGACAGATCCCGCCGTACGTGACGATGCCGGCAGGATCACGCTCGCCGCGACGACTCGCGGTGACGTGTCCAAGGTGCGGTTCTTCGTCGATGGTCGCAAGATCGCCGACGACACCTCAGCGCCGTGGGCCGTGCCGTGGACACCCGAGCGTGGCACGCACGACGTCATGGCGAGGGCGATCGGGCCGACGTCGACCGCTCTCAGTCCTGTCGACGCGTTCACCGTGCCGTCGTCGAGCATCGACGATGCGGCCGGACTCCCGGAGGGCTTCTCCCTCGACACGGTCCAGGACGGCTTCGACCTGCCGACGAGCTTCGCGATGGTGTCGTCAGGGGCGATCTTCGTCGGGCAGAAGGCCGGCAAGGTCGTGACGTTCGGCAAGGACACGGACGGCACCTACACGGCGCCACGCACCGTGATCGACATCAGCGACCGGGTGCACCAGGACGAGGACCGCGGGCTGATCGGCATCGCGGTGGATCCGCGGTACGCCGACGGCCATCAGTGGGTCTACGTGTCGTACGTCTACCGCGATCCCGAGGACACCGTCGACGGCAGGCTCGACGAGGTCCAACAGGTGCAACGCTTCGACATCTCGCAGTGGGGCGGTGAGTCGACCCACCCCCTGACGTACGACGCCGACAACGTGGTCCTCGGCCGTACGACGGGTGCGGCCTGCTTCGACGAGCAGGGCATCCGTACGCCTGACTGCGTCCCGATCCACGGTTCGAGCCACTCGATCGGCGACCTGCAGTTCGACGCGGCAGGCAACCTGCTGGTCGGGGTGGGCGACGGGTCGCTGTTCTACACCGACGACGGGCTCAACGGCCGCACGCAGTCGCTCCGCGCCCAGGACCCCGACGTGCTGGCCGGCAAGATCCTGCGCATCGACCCCGACACCGGGCGGGGGGTCGCCGGCAACCCGTTCTACGGGACCGCTGCGCACGACGGCACCGACCCTGCCGCGTACGGGACGTCGAACGCGAGCCGTGTGCTGGCGTACGGCTTCCGCAACCCGTTCCGCTTCTCGCTGCTGGCCGATGGTCGCATCATGGTGGGTGACGTCGGCGATGCCGCGACCGAGGAGATCGATGTCATCGACCCGGACGGCGGCGGCAGTCGCAACTACGGCTGGCCCTGCTACGAGGGCGACGACCGGACCGGGGTCACGGTCGGCACGGGCGCTCCGGACCCCGCGACCAACCCGTGGGACACGTGCCGGATTCTCTGGAGTCAGGACGACGCCACGACTGGCCCGGTGCACAGTTATCCGCATCTCGCCGGCGGCGGATCCGTGACGGGCGGCGTGGTCTACACCGGCGACACCTATCCGCAGGAGTACCAAGGCGCGTACTTCTTCGGCGACTATGCGCAGAACTTCATCCGGACGGGCCGGGTCGACCACGACGGCGGGCTGAGCGCGGTCGAGCCGTTCGCCTATCGCTCGGCGGCGGGGGGCCCGGTCAAGTTCGCCAACGGCCCCGACGGGACCCTCTGGTACCTCTCGATCTACACCGGGTCGCTCCGCCGCATCGTGTACGACTCGACGCCGACACCCGGCAGCTGCGCCGTCGGCTCGTTCAGCACGCGCTACTACGACCTCGGCAACCCGCCGACGTCGCTGGCCAACTCCGACAGCGACTACCCGGCCGGCTACGGCTGGCTTCGGTTCGCCGATGCGTCGTTCCCCGCAGAGGCCGCGGCCGAGGAGCCGGGCTGCACCGACACGATCCACCTGGCTCCGACCACCGAACCAGTTCACGCCGGTGTGCCCGCCGACCGCTTCGGCGTGCGGTGGCAGGGCCGCGTCAGCCTCGACGCCGGCACCTACCAGTTCGCCGTGGCGGGCAAGGACTGGATGCGCGTGTGGGTCGACGACATCGGCATCCACGAGTGGTTCGCGTACGGCGGATGGCAGCCGCGCACGGGCCGCATCACGGTGCCGGCGGGGCTGCACAACGTACGGGTCGAGCTGGTCAGCGACTTGGGGGAGGCGTCGGCCGACGTCACCTGGCAGAAGGTCGGCTCTCCGCCGTCGGCCGCGGTGACGATGCCGGTCAACGGCGCGATCCTGCCCGGCACAGTCGCGGCCGGCGTGCAGTCTGGCACCGCGACGTACTCGGTCGCCGCGAGCACGGCTGCCACGAGTGCCACACTCACCTCCGTCACGGTGCTGGCCGACCTGATGCACGTCACGGGTGACGACGTGCACATCCACCCCTACGCCGAGAGCACGTTCGACCTCTCGAACCACCAGCAGAACGTCACAGGCACGTTCACGCTCAAGGACGCCCATGCGCCGGCGCACTCGGTGTTCAGGATCCGGGCCCGGGTCGAGGACGCCAACGGCGCGGTGACGGTGTCGTCCCCGACGTACGTCTGCCTGTCGGGGAATGCCGTCGGGCCCTGCTCGACCGGGTAATAGGGTGAAGGTCCTATGACCATCGCCTCCGCCGCTGACCTCTGCACCTTCGTCGACCGTTCGCCGACCCCGTTCCATGTGTGCCGCACGGTCGCCGCCGAGCTCGACGCCGCGGGATACGTACGCGTGGACGAGCAGGACCCCTGGCCGACCGAGCCGGGCCGCCACTACGTCGTCCGTGGAGGCTCGCTGGTGGCGTGGTCGACCGAGACGAGTGAGTCGCCGAGCGATCCGTTCCGTGTCGTCGGCGGCCACACCGACAGCCCCAACCTGCGCCTCAAGCAGCACCACGACATCGCCCCGGAAGGCCTCGGCGTCGTCGCCCTAGAACCGTACGGGGGAGCCTGGCTCAACTCCTGGCTCGATCGCGACCTCGGACTGGCCGGCCGGCTGGCCCTGCGTGACGGCACCGAGACGCTGGTGCACATCGATGCCCCGGTGCTCCGGGTGCCTCAGCTCGCGATCCACCTGACCGAGCCGGGCCGCCACTACGTGGTTCGTGGGGGCTCGCTCGTGGCGTGGTCGACCGAGACGAGCCAGTCGCCGAGCGACCCGTTCCGCGTCGTCGGCGGCCACACCGACAGCCCCAACCTGCGCCTCAAGCAGCACCACGACATCGCTGCCGCAGGGCTCGGCGTCGTGGCGCTGGAGCCGTACGGCGGAGCGTGGCTCAACTCCTGGCTCGACCGCGACCTCGGCCTGGCCGGCCGGCTGGCCCTGCGCGACGGCACCGAGACCATGGTGCACATCGATGCTCCGGTGCTTCGAGTGCCTCAGCTCGCGATCCACCTCTCCGCCGAACGCAAGGGTGTCGAGCCCGACCCGCAGCGACATCTCAACGCCATCTGGTCGGTCTCGCAGGGTGAGTTCCTCGAGTTCGTGGCCGGCGAGGCCGGGGTGGCCCGCGGCGACATCCTGGGCTTCGAGCTCATGACCCACGACGTCACCCCGAGCGGCCTGACCGGCGCGCGTGCCGAGCTGGTCTCGGCGCCGCGGCTCGACAACCAGGTGACCTGCTTCGCGGGCCTGCGAGCCCTGCTCGATGCGTCTCCCGTCGCCGGGGTCCGCCCCGTGCTCGCGCTGTTCGACCACGAAGAGGTCGGCAGCACCTCTGAGCGTGGTGCCCAGTCCGACCTGCTGGCGACGGTCCTCGAACGCATCGTGCTGAGCGCCGGCGGCACGCGCGACGACTACCACCGGGCGATCGCCGCATCGGTCTGCGCCTCCGGCGACATGGCGCACGCGACGCACCCCAACTACGCCGAGCGGCACGAGCCGCTCCACCACATCGCGATCGGCGGGGGACCGGTCCTCAAGGTCAACGTCAACCTCCGCTACGCCACCGACGCGCCGGGCGCTGCGGTGTTCGCCCTCGCCTGCGAGCAGGCCGGTGTGCCGCTGCAGCGCTACGAGCACCGTGCCGACCTGCCGTGCGGCTCGACGATCGGACCGCTCAGCGCCGCGCGTACGGGCATGCTGACGGTCGACGTGGGCGCACCCCAGCTGGCGATGCACTCGGCGCGCGAGGTCATGGGTGCGGCCGACGTCGACACGTACGCCCGTGCGCTGTCAGCCTTTCTGTCACCCGCCTGACCCGGCTTCCCGTGGGGGACCGCGGTCGCGTACGATTGAGGCTGCGCTGACGGCCTGTACGTACCTCGGACAGAGCAGGCCCGTGCTCGTGCGCCGTGTCGGGCGAATCTCCTCGACTCATTCACGATCCAAGGGCTGTCAGACGTGCCCGACAATTCCACCCATCCATCGGAGCAACTCCTCTATGTCAAGCAGTCTCGCAACACCCCACGTAGCACCGCAGGTCGCAGTCAACGACATCGGCTCTGAGGAAGACTTCCTCGCCGCAATTGACCTCACGATCAAGTACTTCAACGACGGCGACATCGTCGAAGGCATCATCGTCAAGGTGGACCGTGACGAGGTTCTCCTCGACATCGGCTACAAGACCGAGGGCGTCATCCCCTCCCGCGAACTTTCCATCAAGCACGATGTCGACCCCAACGAGGTCGTCTCCGTCGGCGACAACGTCGAAGCCCTTGTCCTCCAGAAGGAGGACAAGGAAGGCCGCCTCATCTTGTCCAAGAAGCGTGCGCAGTACGAGCGCGCGTGGGGCGACATCGAGAAGATCAAGGCCGAGGACGGCGTGGTCGAGGGCACCGTCATCGAGGTCGTCAAGGGCGGCCTGATCATGGACATCGGTCTGCGCGGCTTCCTGCCGGCGTCGCTGGTCGAGATGCGCCGCGTGCGCGACCTCGACCCCTACATCGGTCAGAAGATCGAGGCCAAGATCATCGAGCTCGACAAGAACCGCAACAACGTGGTCCTGTCGCGCCGTGCCTGGCTCGAGCAGACCCAGTCGGCCGTTCGCCAGAACTTCCTCACCGAGCTCCAGAAGGGGCAGGTCCGCAAGGGCGTCATCTCCTCGATCGTCAACTTCGGTGCGTTCGTGGACCTCGGCGGCGTCGACGGTCTCGTCCACGTGTCCGAGCTGTCCTGGAAGCACATCGATCACCCCAACGAGGTCGTCCAGGTCGGCGACGAGGTCACCGTCGAGGTGCTCGACGTCGACATGGACCGCGAGCGCGTCTCGCTGTCGCTCAAGGCCACGCAGGAAGATCCTTGGCAGCACTTCGCCCGTACGCACCAGATCGGCCAGATCGTGCCGGGCAAGGCGACCAAGCTGGTCCCCTTCGGTGCGTTCGTCCGCGTCGAGGAGGGCATCGAGGGCCTGGTGCACATCTCCGAGCTCGCCGAGCGTCACGTCGAGATCCCCGAGCAGGTCGTGCAGATCGGCGACAGCGTCATGGTCAAGATCATCGACATCGACCTCGAGCGTCGCCGCATCTCGCTGTCGCTCAAGCAGGCCAACGAGACCGAGGCCGCGGTCAGCGATGACTTCGACCCGACGCTCTACGGCATGACGTCGTCCTACGACGCCGATGGCAACTACATCTACCCTGACGGTTTCGATCCCGAGACCGGCGAGTGGCAGGAAGGCTTCGACGAGGCCCGCGCCACGTGGGAGAAGCAGTACGCCGAGGCGCACGAGCGCTGGGAGGCGCACAAGAAGCAGATCGAGGAGGCCGAGAAGGCCGGCATCGAGGCTTCCGAGGCAGCCAACTACTCCTCGGACACCGCAGCCGGCGAGGACGCTCCGCAGCAGGAGGGCTCGCTCGCCTCTGACGAGGCGCTGCAGGCGCTTCGCGAGAAGCTCACGGGCGGCGAGTAACACTCCGCCCCACGCAAAGAACCCCCGGTCCACACGGACCGGGGGTTCTTGGCGTTGGTGGAGTCACACGAAGCTGTTGGGCGGGAACGAGTCCGCGTGACTACGGGGACCGGGACGGGATCCGTACCCGTCTTTGGGGATCAGCACGGTCAGTGCGACCCCGGCGGCGATGACCAGGAGGGCGATCAGGAAGATGAACATGGCAGTAATCCTTCCTCTGTCGGGATACTGCCACCAGTGGCAGAAATGACACTCTGCATTGATTTACTGCCATCTGTCTGGGATGCTCATGTCATGAAGACCGTTGCAGTCGTGGTTCAGGACGGCGCCGAGCCCTTCGGCCTGGGATCCCTGTGCGAGGTGTGGGCCGAGCCCTACCACCCCGACGACGACAACCCCGTGTTCGACTTCCGGGTGTGCACGCCGCGACCCGGGACGGTGCGCGGTCGAGCCGGGTTCGACCTCGTCGTCGAGCACGGGCTCGAGGCTGTCGAGGACGCGGACCTGGTCTGCTTCTCGCCCCGGCACGAGTTCCTCGACTTCGATCCGCTCGTACTTGACGCGGCACGGGCGACGTACGAACGCGGCGCCATCGTCTACGCCCACTGCTCGGCAGCGTTCATGCTCGCCGAGGCAGGGCTGCTCGACGGTCGCGAGTGCACAACTCACTGGCGCTACACCGACCGCCTGGCGCAGATGTACCCCAAGGCGATCGTCCGGCCTGACGTGCTCTACGTCCAGGAGGGCAACATCTTGACGGGCGCCGGCTCCGCGGCCGGCATCGATGCCTCCTTGCACCTGATGCGGCAGATGTACGGCGCGAAGGTCGCGACGACGACCGCTCGGCGCATCGTGGTCCCCCCGCACCGCGACGGGGGCCAGGCGCAGTTCATCCGCACGCCGATGGGGCAGACCGAGGCCGACACGCTCGCCCCGCTGCTGGCCTGGGCCAGCGACCACCTCGAGGAGTCGTTGTCGGTCGAGAAGCTTGCGGCTCAGGCGCACATGTCACCGCGCACGTTCGCCCGCCGGTTCCGTGACGAGACGGGGACGACGCCGCTCCAGTGGCTCACGAGCCAGCGCCTCGCCAACGCGGAGGAGCTGCTCGAGAACTCCTCGCTGTCCGTCGAGCAGATCGCGACCCGGGTGGGCTTCGGCAACGCCGCGACTCTGCGCCATCATTTCGCCACTGCCCGCGGGACGACGCCGCAGCAGTATCGCAAGACGTTCACGTGTGTCGATGAGGCTGTCTAGCCGCCCGATTCCTGCTGCGGTCCGTGGTGGGGGATACAGTCTGACCGTGCGCAGATCCGGTTTGGAGTTCAGCTCCGCGCTTGCGGTGGCAACTCTCGTCGCGGCGCTCGCGATGGCCCAGTCGCTGGGCCTGGGGTTCCACGATCCGGATGGATCGATCGGCCCGACCTTCATGCTGCTGCCGCTGATCGTCCTGCTGGCCCTGGTCCTGGACATCCTCCCGCGGGCTGTCATTCGCGCGAAGTCGTGGCGTTCGGCCAAGGCCGCGACCGTCGAGGTGTGGCGCGAGCGGTGGCCCGCAGCCAACCTCAGGTTCATGATCGTGGGCCTGATCGGCTGGTACGTGACCTACGCATCGGTGCGCAACCTCAAGGGTTTCGTCCCGTTCGCCAATCACCAGCTCTACGACCGTGACCTCTCGCGCATCGACTTCGCGATGTTCGGCGGCAACTCGCCGGCGGTCCTGCTGCACCACCTGCTCGGCACGACGGTCGCCGCCCAGGTGCTGTCGTTCTTCTACATCGTGTGGATCGTCGCGTTGCCCGCGTCCCTCGCCATTGCACTGGTCTGGGCCCGTCGTGACCGGGTCAGCTCATGGTGGGTCACTGCGGTGTCGATCGACTGGGTCATCGGGGTGGCACTCAACTACGCACTGCCGACGCTGGGCCCGATCTATGACCGCCCCGGTGACTTCACGGCGCTCAGCCACACGTCGACGACGGCCCTGCAGCAGTCGATGTGGACCGAGCGCCTCCAGGTGCTCGCCGATCCGGCGCACACCAACACGGTCCAGAACATCGCCGCGTTCGCCTCGCTCCATGTCGCGATCGCCACGACCGCCTGCCTCGTCGCGCAGCGCGCAGGGCTCCACCGGGCCGTGGTGTGGGGGTTGCGAGCGTTCCTCGTCATCACGATGATCGCCACGGTCTACTTCGGCTGGCACTACGTCTCCGACGTGATCGCCGGCCTGCTGCTGGGCTTCGTGGGCGCATGGGTGGGAGAGAAGTTCGCCGCGCCCGACCAGGTTCCCGAGGTCGAGCTCTCAGAGCTCAGCACGGCGGACCTTGCCGGTCGCAGTGCGCGGTAGTGACGCGATCCGTTCGTACGTCTTGGGCCGCTTGGGCGGGGTGAGCCGCTCGGTCGCGAGCGCTCGCAGCGTCTGCTCGTCGACCTCACCCACGTACGCCGCGCAGACCCGTTGACCCCACTGGGGATCGTCGCGGCCGAACACCGCGAGGTCGACGAGTCCCTCGGCACCCTCGAGCGCGGCCTCCACCTCCGCCGGATAGACGTTGACGCCGCCGGAGATGATGAGGTCCTCGCGGCGGGAGTCGAGGTAGACGTAGCCGTCCTCGACCCGGCCGAGATCGCCGACGGTGAAGGCGGGTCCATCGGGAGTCTCCCTCCACGTCGAGCGGGTCTTGTCCGGCGCGTTCCAGTAGGTGAAGCGGGCCCACTCCGGCACGGCACACCACAGCTGCCCGTCGGCGTCGGCCGTGACGATCCGGCCCGGCCTGGCCCGGCCGACTGTGCCGGGGTTGGCGAGCCATTCGGGCGCCGGACAGGCCGTGAACTGTCCCTCGGTCGACCCGTAGAACTCCCAGACGACGTCGGTCCCGAACGTCTCGTGGGCCCGGCGACGGACGGGCTCGGGACACGGCGCACCTGCGTGGGCGACGAGCCGGAAGCCCGATGCATCGAACGCCGTGCCGTGCTCGTCGAGCCAGGCGAACAGCCGTTGGAGGTGCGCCGGCACGCAGAACATCGACGTCGGGCGGAGCTCGGTCACCGTCTCGACGAAGGTTTGGGGATCGAATGCCGGCAGCACCGCGATCGACCCGCCGGCCAGCAGCGTGCCCATCGCGAACCGCAGCGGCGCGGAGTGGTAGATCGGGGAGACCACCAGGTCGAGGTCTGCGGCGTCGAAACCCCAGAGCTCCCGCTCCTCCTGCACCAGGGCCGCTGCGTGGCCGGGTGCCAGCAGTCCGGACCACACGCCCTTGGGTCGTCCGGTCGTGCCGGAGGTGAAGTGCATCGGGCGGCAGCGCGGCCAGTCGTCGAGAGCCATGGGCTCACCGTCTGACAGCTCCTCGAGCGCCGAGGGGTCGTCGATGATGAGTGCCGGTTCGACGCCGCGGACGATCTCGTCGCGTTCGTACGGTGTCAGCCGGGGGTCGAGCGGCACCGGCACGACGCCGGAGCGTGCTGCCCCGAGCACGACGCTGACGTACGCAGAGGTACCCGGCACGCACAGCACGACACGATCGCCGGGCCGGACCCCGTGTGCACGCAACGCGCCGGCGATGCGGGCCTGCGCCGGCTCGCTGTCAGCGGCAGTGAGGACGTCAGGCATCCGGAACCTTCCACATCGTGAGACATCGGTCACGCCATTCAGCGGGGATGTGCGCATCTGATGTGAACCGATGCACAAAGTATGCTTGACTCGAACGCTGAGTCAGACTTTTGTCTATGCACTAGGTGGTCCATCCGTGGCAGATTTTCGCCACAGGCATGCACGCAAGGCGCCCCGTCGGCTGAACATCTCGCGGGCGATCCTGCCCACAGCCGGCCTGCTGACCCTCGCCGTCGCAGGCGCTCTCGTGGTCGCCCACGATCCGGCAAGCCCCGTCCAGGCCGACGCCCAGCCCAAGCAGGACCTGTTCGCGGTGTCGGCGGAGAAGACGAACGACATCAGCCGCAGCGCCGAGCGCGCCCCGCTGACGAACGAGGCTGACGCCGAGGCCAAGGTCAAGGGCACCCGCTTCGCCGTGTCGGATCTCGAGATCCACGCCGCCGCAGAGGGCTCGTCGCCGGTCCTGGCCAACGTCGCGTCCGGCAAGACCGTCGACATCACGGGCATCACCAAGGGCGAGTGGGCCCAGATCATCCACAAGGGCCTGCCGCGGTGGGTCAAGGCCAAGGCCTTGGCCAAGGAGATGCCGCTCGGCACCTCGCCGTGTGCCTCCGGCTCCGGTGCTGAGCGTGGCCTGCAGCCCGACACGATCAAGGTCCATCGCGCAGTGTGCGCGAAGTTCCCCTCGATCGTCCGCTACGGAGGCGTCGCCGGTCGTGGTGAGCATGCCACCGGCCAGGCCCTCGACATCATGGTCGGCACCGGCAACCCGATCGGCTATGACATCGCGGCGTTCCTGCAGGAGCACCGGGCTGAGCTCGGCATCGACTACATCATCTGGCACCAGCGCATCTGGCGGCCCGCGACCTCAGGCGCCTGGCGCAGCATGTCCAACCGGGGCGGCGCGACGGCCAACCACATGGACCACGTGCACGTCACCACCTACGGCAACGCCGCAGGCTAGGTCGTACGTGCTGAGGGTCGGGCTCACCGGCGGGATCGGCTCGGGCAAGAGCACCGTGAGTGCGCTGCTGGCGGCCCACGGTGCGGTCGTCATCGACTACGACGCGCTGGCCCGTGAGGCTGTCGAGCCCGGCAGCCCCGGCCTCGAGGCGATCGCCGACCGATTCGGCAGCGGTGTCATCGCCGCCGACGGGACGCTCGATCGACCGGCGCTCGCGGCGATCGTGTTCGCCGACCCGGCAGCGCTGACGGATCTCAACGCCATCACGCACCCGGCGATCTGGCAGCTGGCTGCCGTCCGCGAGGCCGCCGCCGGGCCCGACGCGATCGTCGTGCACGACAACCCCCTGCTCGTCGAGATGGGTGCCGCGAAGCACTGCGACGTCGTCGTGGTCGTGGACGTGCCCGAGGACGTCCAGGTGGCGCGCCTCATCAGCTCGCGCGGGATGACCGAGGACGAGGCGCGGGCACGGATCGCTGCGCAGGCGACCAGACAACAAAGGACCGGTGCCGCCGATCTGGTGATCGACAACACCGGTCCGATGGACGAGCTCACCCTCATCGTCGGGGGAACATGGGACGAGCTCGTGTCCAGGGCGGCCTCCGCCTAAGCGGCGAGGTCCGGATCGGCGATGCGCCTCAGCGTCGCCAACGCCTCACGCTCGAGCTGTCGTACGCGCTCGGCCGAGATGCCATGTCGCTTGCCGATGTCGGCGAGCTTCTGCTGACGTCCGTCGAGCAGGCCGTAGCGCGCTCGTACGATGTCGGCCTCGCGCTCGCCGAGATGATCGACCAGCGTCGAGATCAGGTGTCGCGACTCGTCGTCGAGCACCGCGAAGTCGGGGCCGGGCTGCGTCTCGCGGGCGATCAGGTCTCCCAGCGACGTGTCGCCGTCCTCGTCGACCGGTGAGTCGAGGCTGACGTGGTCACGACCCCACGACATCAGGTCGATGACGCGGTCGATGTCCATGCCGAGCTCCAGCGCGATCTCCTGCGGCTCCGGGTCGTAGCCGAGCTGGCGCTCCAGGTTGCGGCGGGCGGCCGTCACCTGGTTGAGCTCCTCGACGACGTGCACCGGAAGACGTACGACACGGGCCTGCTGCGCGATGCCGCGGGTGATGGCCTGACGCACCCACCACGTCGCGTACGTCGAGAACTTGAATCCCTTGGCGTAGTCGAACTTCTCGACCGCGCGGATGAGGCCGGTGTTGCCCTCCTGGACCAGGTCGAGCATCGGCATCGCCGAGCGCCCGTACTTGCGGGCGATCGAGACGACGAGTCGCAGGTTGGCCTGGATGAACTCCTGGACCGCCCGGTCGCCCTCGTCGGCGAGCCACTGCAGCTCTTCCTCGGTCGCGAACTTCGGCGCGCCGCCCTTGCGACGGCCTACGCGGCCCTCCTCGAGGAGATGGCGGGCGAGCAGCCCGGCCTCCACGGTCTTGCTCAGCTCGACCTCGCGCTCCGCGTCGAGCAGGGGAGTGCGGGCAATCTCGGCAAGGTACATGCCGACGCTGTCCTTGCCCTCGATGTTGGTGTTCCCATTTCGTGCGCTCACCGTGCGCCTCCCATCAGTGTCTGTACTGATCAGAACGCTTTTGGTACCCCAAGGATTCCGCTCTCAGTGGCTTCTTAGGTCATGCGTGCTATGCCGCAGGAAAGGAGGTTGAGGTGCGGCGCGAAACGGAGCCCGCAGAGCTCGCTCCGCACCTCAACTCGCGGACTGGACCCGGTCGATGATCCAGGCGAGCTCCCAGGCGCGTTCCTTCCACGATGCGTAGCGGCCGCTGACGCCACCGTGGCCGGCGTGCATCTCGGTCTTGAGCAGGATCGGGGCGTCGCCCGTGGTCGTCGCGCGCAGCTTGGCGACCCACTTGGCCGGCTCGACGTACATGACCCGGGTGTCGTGCAGGCTCGTGACGGCGAGGATCGCCGGGTAGGGGTGCGCGCCGACGTTCTCATAGGGCGCGTAGGACTTCATGTAGGCGTAGACGTCGGCGTCGTCGAGCGGGTTGCCCCACTCGTCCCACTCGATGACCGTCAGCGGCAGGCTCGGGTCGAGGATCGTCGTGAGGGCGTCGACGAACGGCACGCTCGCGACGATGCCGGCGAAGGCATCCGGCGCGAGGTTGGCGACCGCGCCCATGAGCAGGCCGCCCGCGCTGCCGCCCTCGGCGATGAGGCGGTCCGCGGAGGTCCAGCCTTCGCTGACGAGGTGCCGGGCGCTCGCGACGAAGTCGGTGAACGTGTTGCGCTTGTGCAGCATCTTGCCGTCGTCGTACCAGTGCCGGCCGAGCTCGCCGCCTCCACGTACGTGCGCGATCGCGAAGACGAACCCGCGGTCGAGCAGCGACAGGCGCATGACGGAGAAGCCGGGATCCATGCTGGCCTCGTAAGCGCCGTAGCCGTAGATCAGCGCGGGAGCGGTGCCGTCGCGCGGGGTGTCCTTGCGGCACACGACGGAGACCGGCACGCGTACGCCGTCGTCGGCGAGTGGCCCAGGTGCGGTGCTGCTCGTACTCCTGCGGGTCGTAGCCGCCGAGCACGGGTGCCTGCTTGCGCAGGATCAGCTCGCCGGTCTCGACGACATAGTCGTAGATCGACGCCGGCGTGATGAACGAGCCGACACCGACGCGGATGAGCGGCTGGTCCCACTCGGCGTTGGCGCCGACGCCGCTGGTGAACAGCTCCTCGCCGAAGTCGATCTCGGTGAGGGGGCCGACGCCGTCGGGTCCCAGGTGCATGATGCCGATGCGGGACAGTGCGTCGCGGCGGTAGGACACGACGATCTGCTTGGCGAACACGTCGACGTCCTCGAGCCGGGTGGACTCGCTGCCGGGGATGATCACGGTGCGGGCGCTCGGGTCGTCGACCCGGATGGCGGCGAGCTCGAAGTTGAGCGCACCGTCGTTGTGCAGGACCAGGAAGTGGTCGTCGCCGCCGATGACGGCGTGCTCGAGGGAGTACTCGACGCCGTCGCGCCGGGGGAGCACCACGCGGAACTCGCCCTCGGGATCGTCCGCCTCGAGGACGCGCACCTCGCTCGTGACCTTGGACGAGAGCCCGATGACGAGGAACCGCTCGGACTGGGTGCGGCCGACGCCGATGAAGTAGCGCTCGTCGGGCTCCTCGAGCACCAGGGTGTCGTCGCCGGTGGAGCCCAGGCGGTGGCGCCACACCCGGTGAGGCCGCCAGGCGTCGTCGACCGTCGTGTAGAAGAGGTGTGTCCCACCCGCCGACCAGGTCGCGCCGCCGCTCGTCGCGGTGATCTCGTCGGGCAGCACCTCGCCGGTGCGCAGGTCCTTGACCCGGATCGTGTAGCGCTCGTCGCCCTGGGTGTCGACCGACCAGGCCAGGAGGCTCTCGTCATCGCTGATGCTGAACGCGCCGAGCGAGAAGAACTCGTGGCCCTCGGCCTCGACGTTGGAGTCGAGCAGGACCTCCTCGCCGGCGATCTCGGCTGCCGGCCTCGAGCAGCGGCGGGTGCCAGTCGTCGGCGTCGTCGATCGGGCAGCGGCACCGGATCGCGTACTGCTGGCCCTCGACCGTACGGGCGTAGTACCACCAGGCGCCGCGGCGGACCGGGACCGAGAGGTCGGTCTCGAGGGTGCGGGCCTTGATCTCGTCGAAGATCTGCTGACGCAGCGGCTCGAGATGCGCCGTCGTCGCGTCGGTGTAGGCGTTCTCGGCTTCGAGGTAGGCCAGGGTCGCTGGGTCCTCCTTGTCGCGCAGCCACTCGTAGTCGTCGACGAAGTCGTCTCCGTGGTGGCTGCGGACGATGGGCCGGCGCTCGGCGGTGGGTGGAGGCGGGACAGTCATACGTTGAACGTACCGGTGTGCCCTGCGCCCAGTGCGGGGTCGTCGGCCAGGAACGTGTGGACTGGGCCGGGTGGCGTCCAGCGGGTCTCGAAGCGGACCGTGACGCGGCCCAGCCCGGAGCCCCAGACCCACCCGTCGCCGTGGTCGTCGTGGTGCACGTCCATGCCGGGGTACCAGCGCGTGGGTCGGGCCACGGCCTCCTCCTCGGGCTCGTCGTCGACGTCGTCGTCCTCGCCTGCGGCGAACAGGTCGTCCTGGACCCAGTCGGCGAGCCCGCTGACCCCGACGCCCAGCAGCCGCAGCCCGTTGCTGATGTCCTCGCCGGCCAGCAGGCCACGAGCGGTCGTGGCGAGAATGCGGGCGTTGTCGGTCGGGTTGGGCAGGGTGGAGGACCTGGTGTGCGTCTCGAAGTCGTGGTGGCGCATCTTGAGCGTCACGGTGCGGCCCGAGAGGCCGTTCTTGCGGAGCCGGCCGGAGACCGACCGGGCCATCCGCTCGATGATCGTCTCGAGCTGGAGCCGGTCGGAGATGTCCTGCTCGAACGTGTCCTCGACGCTGACCGACTTGGTCTCGCGCGACGCCATGACGGGCCGGTCGTCGTCGGCCCGGGCCATCCGGTGCAGGGACCGGCCCGACGACTGACCGAGCAGGCGTACGAGCTCGGCCTCGCTGGGGGAGCGCAGGTCCTCGACGGTCAGGATGCCGACCCGGCGGAGGCGCTCGGCGGTGGCCGGCCCGACGCCGGGGATCACGGTGGCCTGCATCGGGCCGAGCACGTCGGCCTCGGTGCCGGGCTCGACGACGAAGACCCCGTCGGGCTTGTTGATCTCGCTGGCGATCTTGGCCATCAGCTTGGACGAGGCGACACCGACCGACGCGGTGAGCCCACCCGTGAGGTCGGCGATGTCGGCGCGGATCGCGGCGACGATGTCCTCGACGCGGTCGGGGTCGAAGCTCGGCCCGGCGCCGAGGTCGACGAAGGCCTCGTCGAGCGACAGCGGCTCGATGACCTCGGACTCCTCGCGGAGCCGCTCCATCACGATCCGGCTGGCCTCGCGATAGGCGTCGAACCGCCCGCCGAGGAAGGCGGCGTGCGGGCACCTGGCCCGGGCCTCGGCCGTACGCATCGCGGAGCGCACGCCGTGCACCCGGGCCTCGTACGACGCCGTCGCCACGACGCCGCGCGGGCCGATGCCGCCGACGATGACCGGCCGGCCGCGCAGCGAGGGCTTGTCGCGCTGCTCGACCGAGGCGAAGAACGCGTCCAGGTCGAGGTGCATGATCGACGCCACGGACCGCATGCCCACAGTCTCCCGTGCGCCTCCGACACATCGCCGTCCACATGCCCACCTGCCGTTGCCGATGATCCACAGGTACGTCTGTGCGTGGCTGACCGCCATCGTCCTGGCCGCGAGCGTGGAGCCATGACACAGACGCCCTCGGTCTACACGGCCCACGACATCCCGGACCTGCTCAACACCCTGCCCACGCTCTTCGGCTTCTGGCCCGAGGAGTCGCTTGGTCGCCGTGTCGACCCGAGGGCCCGCGCCGCCGATTCGGCTTCCGGCTGCGCGTCGACATGCCGCGCCCTGCGGACGTCGACGAGCTGGCCGAGGTCGTCGTGGGGCACCTGGATCGACACGGTGCCGAGGGGGCGATCTTCCTGGCAGTGACGCAGCAACAGGAGGTCGCGCGCGACCTGCTCGCCGCGATCGAGGCCAGGCTCGCGCCGATCGACCTGATCGTCGCTGTGCGCGCCGACGGCGAGCGCTACTGGTCCGACGAGCCGGGGTTCCCGCCCGACGGAATCCCCTACGAGACGTCGGACCATCACCTTGCCGTGGTCCAGGCGATCGCCGCGGGACAGCAGATCCTGCCGGACCGGCAGGCGCTCGTCGACCGCTTCGCTGCGGTGACCCAGCCACGGCGCGGCTGGCTGGAGCAGGCGGCCGACGAGGTGCTTCGCCAGGTCGTCCCGTTGCTCGTCCGTGTGCCCGAAGGCGAGATCGCGGCGCTCGGGATGCGACAGGTGCAGCCGATCCTCGACCGCGGCCTGGCGGGGGAGCGACTCACCGACGACGAGGTGACGCGGTTCTCGGTCTGGATGTCCACTGTCCCCGTACGAGACGAGGTGTGGGGCCAGATCACCGCCGAGACGGCCGATGACATGCTGCGCTTCCTCACCGTCGTCTCTCGCAGCGTCGTGCCGCCGTTCGAACCGGCCGTCCTGAGCCTCACGGCGTTCGCCGCGTGGCTCACCGGCGACGGGGCCCAGTCACTCATCGCCGTCGAGCGCGCGCTCGGTGCCGACCAGACGTACTCGATGGCCCGGTTGATGCTCCAGATGCTCGAAGGCGGGATCGCGCCGTCTCACTGGTCCGCTCTCCAAGCCGCGAAGCCCGTGTCGCCCTAGGCTGTCGGCATGGGACAGGACGTCGACGCACGCGAGTTCAGCCGCGAGGACCGCACCCGCTACCGCGCCAAGGTGCGCCGGTGCCTCGATGTCTTCGCACGGATGCTGAGCGAGCATGACCTGTCGTTCGAGCACACCCACGTGGGCATCGAGATCGAGTTCAACCTCGTCGACGACCACGGCGACCCTGCACTCAAGAACGCCGAGGCGCTCGAGGCGATCGCCGACGAGGACTTCCAGACCGAGCTCGGCCTGTTCAACATCGAGATCAACGTGCCCCCGGCCCGGATCTCGGGCACGGGGCTGGACACCCTCCAGGCCACGCTCCGCGACGACCTCAACTTCGCGCAGTCCAAGGCGTCCGAGGTCGGCGCGCACCTGCTGATGATCGGGATCCTCCCGACGCTGCAGGAAGGACACTTCAGCCGTGAGTCGATCTCGGCCAACCCGCGCTATCACCTGCTGTCCGAGCAGATCCTCAATGCCCGCGGCGAGGACATCGAGATCGTCATCGACGGGGTCGACCGGCTCGACACCACCGCGGACACGATCATCCCCGAGGCCGCCTGCACCAGCACGCAGCTCCACCTGCAGGTCGAGCCGGACGAGTTCGCACCGATGTGGAATGCCGCGCAGGCCATCGCCGCCGTGCAGGTGGCCGTCGGCGCCAACTCCCCGTTCCTGCTGGGCCAGCAGCTGTGGCACGAGACCCGGATCGCGCTGTTCGAGCAGGCCACCGACACCCGCAGCGAGGAGCTCAAGGCGCAGGGCGTACGCCCCCGGGTGTTCTTCGGCGAGCGCTGGATCACCTCGGTCTTCGACCTGTTCGAGGAGAACGTCCGCTACTTCCCGGCGCTGCTCCCGATCGTCGACGACGAGGACCCGCTGGCCGAGCTCGAGGCCGGACGGGTGCCCAACCTGCCCGAGCTCCGGCTGCACAACGGCACGATCTATCGCTGGAACCGGCCGATCTACGACGTCGCGGACGGCCGGCCCCACCTGCGCATCGAGAATCGCCTGCTGCCCGCCGGTCCCACCGTCGTCGACACGATGGCCAACGCCGCCCTGTTCTACGGACTCGTCAAGGTCCTCGGCACGAGCGACCGGCCGGTCTGGTCGGCGCTGTCGTTCCGCGCGGCCGAGGACAACTTCCACCAGGCGGCACGCGCCGGCATCGAGACCGAGCTCTACTGGCCGGCCGTCGGCACGGTCTCGGCGCGTGAGCTCGTGCTGCGCCAGCTGCTGCCGCTTGGCGCACGCCGGCCTCGAGGAGATGGACGTCGACACGGCGGTCCGGGAGCGGCTGCTGGGGATCATCGAGCAGCGCTGCATCACGGGCCGCAACGGAGCGACGTGGCTGATCGACGAGTTCGCCCATCAGCTGGCCCAGTCGTCCGATCGCGCGACCGCGATGCGGGCCACCACCCGGGCGTACGAGGAGCACATGCACGAGGGTGATCCGGTGCACGCCTGGCCGACACGCTCCTGAGAGGACCCTGAGATGCCGGTGGTTGGCGGGACGTGGCACACTGGAGCCAGAGGTTGACCACAGGCCTCATTGTTGCGCCCATCTACCGCTTGTGAGGTTGACGTGCCGGTGAATCCCGCAGCAGGATCACCGATCCGAGCCGTCAAGAAGCTTCTCGGAGGGGCCAAGGAAGAGCCTGTGGACGAAGCCCACCAGGCCCCGGCCGAGAAGACCCCGGGCAAGACAACTGCAGAACGCAAGACGGCGGTCAAGCAGACCGCCACCAAGACCCCGGCCAAGAAGGCCACGACACCGTCCCGTTCCCCGGCCAAGACAGAAGTGACAGTGACCAAGACCGCATCAAGCGCCACCGCCAAGAAGACCGCCGCGAAGAAGGCTCCCGCCAAGAAGGCTCCGGCCAAGAAGGCAGCCCCCGCGAAGGGCGGCGAGCCTCACGACGAGGAGTCGAAGATCCCCGCGAGCATCGACCTGGCCGACGCCCTCGAGGTGCCGCCGGTCGCTGCCGGCACGGTGATGGTCGACGCGCAGGGCAAGAAGATCCTGCCGGACATCCCCGACGAGGAGTTCGAGAAGGACCTCGCGACGGACCCGACGCTCAAGGAGGACGAGCAGTCGTCCTTCACGATCTCGGCGGCCGACGAGAGCGACGAGCCGGTCCAGCAGGTCATGGTCGCCGGCGCCACCGCGGACCCGGTCAAGGACTACCTCAAGCAGATCGGCAAGGTCTCGCTGCTGACGGCCGGCCAGGAGGTCGAGCTCGCCAAGCGCATCGAGGCCGGGCTCTTCGCCGAGGAGAAGCTCGCCAAGGGCGGGCGCATCTCGGCCAAGATGCTCGAAGAGCTCGAGTGGATCACGATCGACGGTCGTCGCGCCAAGAACCACCTGCTCGAGGCCAACCTGCGCCTCGTGGTCTCGCTGGCCAAGCGCTACACGGGTCGCGGCATGCTGTTCCTCGACCTGATCCAGGAGGGCAACCTCGGCCTGATCCGCGCGGTCGAGAAGTTCGACTACACCAAGGGCTTCAAGTTCTCGACCTACGCGACGTGGTGGATCCGCCAGGCGATCACCCGCGCGATGGCCGACCAGGCCCGCACGATCCGCATCCCGGTCCACATGGTCGAGGTCATCAACAAGCTCGCCCGCGTCCAGCGCCAGATGCTGCAGGACCTCGGTCGCGAGCCCACCCCCGAGGAGCTCGCGATCGAGCTCGACATGACGCCCGAGAAGGTCGTCGAGGTCCAGAAGTACGGTCGCGAGCCGATCAGCCTCCACACGCCCGCTGGGCGAGGACGGCGACTCGGAGTTCGGCGACCTGATCGAGGACTCCGAGGCGATCGTCCCGGCCGACGCGGTCTCGTTCACGCTTCTCCAGGAGCAGCTGCACGCCGTGCTCGACACGCTCTCGGAGCGTGAGTCCGGCGTCGTCTCGATGCGTTTCGGCCTGACCGACGGTCAGCCCAAGACGCTCGACGAGATCGGCAAGGTCTACGGCGTCACGCGCGAGCGCATCCGCCAGATCGAGTCCAAGACCATGAGCAAGCTGCGGCACCCGTCGCGCTCGCAGGTCCTGCGCGACTACCTCGACTGATCGTTGCTGCCGGTGCACCGGCAGCCGGCCGGCACCGTCGACACCCGGGTTTCGGGGTTCGACGGCGCCGGCGACTATTGAGTTAGACTGTCACGACCTGTCACGACCACGACCAGCGCCTCGGAGAACAGACCTGTGCGAAAAACCGGCCGATCCACGCGCGTGATGCGCGCCCTCGGGGTGGGCGTCCTCCTCGGTTCCCTGGTCCTCGGACTTCAGTCGACCGCCTCCGGCGCCGACGACACCCCAGCGACGCCGACGGCAACACCCGCCGGCTGAGGCGCCGGTCGCAGCGAACACCGACACCCCGCCGGCCGAGGTGCCGGCGCAGGAGCGCACCGACGTGAGCGCCGTCGAGCGCCGGCGATCCGTACGGTGCGGCCTACCCTTGACGCTCGAGACCAACTTCTCGCGTCCCTACAAGGCGATCTCGAGCTCGGCCAACAGCGACTTCTCGCTGCTCGACGACCTCGAGCGGCTGATCCGCGGCACCTACATCGACCCGCGGACCGGCAAGTACCGCGTCGAACAGCGCGATCAAGTCCAACTACGTCTACCTCTCGGTCTCGCGCATGGAGAACTCGCACCGGGTCGGGCGTGAGCTGATCCGTGCGGCCAAGAAGGGCGTCAAGGTCCGTGTCATCCACGGCAAGGCCTCGCAGTCCAAGGAGTCGCGCGCCCTGCAGAGTGCGCTCAACAAGCAGCACGATGCGCGACGCGCACTTCAAGATCTGCCAGAAGGGCAAGAGCCTGGCGTGCCTGTCCAGTGCCAACGGCGCGATCATGCACAGCAAGATCCTGCTGGTCAACAGCACGTTCACCCGCGACAAGAAGCCGGCCAAGGGCGCCATCTGGTCCGGCTCGGCCAACCTCGGTGGACCCAGCGGCGAGCGTACGTACAACAACGGCCTGACGATCTACAACGACAAGAAGTTGTGGGAGCAGACCAAGGAGCTGTGGACGGACATGTACGCCGAGCGCAACGTCGGCAACGACTACCTCAAGTACGTCGCCAGCCACGACGGGTCCAGCCGCTACGGCTACGCCGAGCGCGACGGCGCGACGGCTACACCAGCAGCTACGCCGACCCGACGGCATGTTCTACTCCAACCTGGCCAACGTCACGATCTACCCGACGCCGATCGCTGCCACGCCGACCAACGGCCGGATCCCGTCATGGTGATGCTCAACCGCATCGTGCCGGACGACCAGTGCCGCATCCGGCTGCAGGAGAACCGCTTCAAGTACCGGCGCATCGCGGTGGCGCAGAAGCTCGTCGAGCTGGCCAACGATGGCTGCAAGGTCTCGATCGTGTCGTTCGAGGACGACCTCAAGGTCAACCGCGTGGCGCACTGCCAGCAGTACATCCGCGTCTGCCGGCCGATCCTCGACATGTTCAAGACCGCCAACAAGCGGATCGAGGCCGCGTGGGCCAAGCCGCACGACAAGACGATCATGGTCGAGGCCAAGATGGTCCGGAGCTACCTCAACCCCGAGGAGCGCACGCTGGACGGCAAGATGTATCCGACGGATGACGACGACGCAGTGCCGCACCAAGCTCGTGCTCAGGCCGGGTCGGCCGCGCTGACCGGCTCCAACCTGATCGTCAGCGACGAGATCACGACCGAGACCACCGATCCCGGCGTCTACGACGACTACCTCCAGCACTGGAAGGCCATCTGGAAGTCGCACGAGATCCACAACTACCCGTACTGATCGCAGCAACGCGAAGGGCCGGCCAGATGATCTGGCCGGCCCTTCGCGTGTGTCTGGGTGACGAAGCGGTTATGCCTCGTTCGTCGCGCGAACGTCGACGGCGTCGCCGCGAGTCGCTCGCTCTCGTCGTGGATGAGGGCTGACATCTCGCGGAGCTTGTCCTCGTGCTGCCGTGCGTGGTGAGCGCAGAACATCAGCTCACCACCGCCGCCGAGCGTCACGCGTACGTAGGCCTGAGCGCCGCAGCGGTCGCAGCGGTCGAGGGAGCTCAGCATGGGGGCTGTCAGTGTTGTCACGGTGACCTTCTCTCTGAGCAATCGGCGGTTCTGATCATGATCAACATCCAATCACGTGGTGCTATTCCGCGTGGTCGTTGGTGACCTACGACATACATACTCCCCGAGCGGGACAAATCGACGCAGGCGCGCGGTGCGTCGCGTGTCACGACGCAGCCGCGTCGCACGCGGCTCGATATCCTTGAACCACACCGCGATCCCGAGAGGCACCGATCATCGACAGCACGTACGACGCCCGCAACCTCCTCGTCCTCGAGGGGCTCGAAGCCGTCCGCAAGCGCCCCGGCATGTACGTCGGCTCGACCGACACCCGCGGGCTCATGCACTGCCTCTGGGAGATCATCGACAACTCCGTCGACGAGGCGCTCGGCGGGATTCGGCACCCACATCCGGGTCGGCGCTCAACGACGACGGCTCGGTCGAGGTCCAGGACGATGGCCGCGGCGTCCCGGTCGACATCGAGAAGAAGACCGGGCTGACCGGCGTCGAGGTCGTCTACACCAAGCTGCACGCCGGCGGGAAGTTCGGCGGCGGCTCCTACGTCGCCACGGGCGGCCTGCACGGCGTCGGCGCCTCGGTCGTCAACGCCCTGTCGTCCCGCCTCGACGTCGAGGTCGACAAGGGCGGCGCCACCTGGGCGATGTCGTTCCGTCGTGGCGAGCCGGGCGTGTTCGCCGGCGACGGTCCCGACGCGGACTTCACGCCGACCAACGAGCTCCGCAAGATCGGCAAGGTCGCCAAGGCCAAGACCGGCACGCGGGTGCGCTACTGGGCCGATCCGCAGATCTTCATCAAGGGCGCCAGGTTCGCCTACGAAGAGCTCGTCGCCCGTGCCCGCCAGACGTCGTTCCTCGTGCCGGGGCTCGAGATCGTCATCAGCGACGACCGCGGCGACGAGCCGCACGAGGAGAAGTTCCGCCACGACGGCGGCATCGCCGAGTTCTGCGAGTTCCTCGCGCCCGACGAACCGGTCACCGAGGTGCTGCGGCTGCAGGGCGAGGACGTCTTCACCGAGACCGTCCCGCTGCTCGACGGCAAGGGCCACATGACGCCGCAGGACATCGAGCGCACGCTCGGCGTCGACATCGCGGTGCGGTGGGGCACCGGCTACGAGCACCGCAGCTGCAGTCGTTCGTCAACATCATCGCGACGCCCAAGGGCGGCACCCACCTCAACGGCTTCGAGCGGGGCATCACCAAGACGTTCAACGACGTCCTCAAGACGACCCGCCTGCTCAAGTCCGGCGACCCCGACGTCATCAAGGACGACGTGCTCGAGGGCATGACGGCCGTCGTGACCGTGCGCCTGGCCGAGCCGCAGTTCGAGGGGCAGACCAAGGAGGTCCTCGGCACGCCGGCGGTCACCAAGATCGTCAACCAGGTCGTCACCCGCGAGCTCAAGCAGTTCCTGACCTCCACCAAGGCCGCAGAGAAGGCCAAGGCGCGGCTCGTGATGCAGAAGGTCGTCGACGCGTCCCGCACCCGTCTGGCGGCCCGCCAGCAGCGTGACACGCAGCGCCGCAAGAACGCGCTCGAGTCCAGCGCGCTGCCGGCCAAGCTCGCCGACTGCCGCAGCAACGACGTCGAGCGGTCCGAGCTGTTCATCGTCGAGGGCGACTCCGCGCTCGGCACCGCCAAGTCGGCGCGTGACTCCGAGTTCCAGGCGCTGCTGCCGATCCGCGGCAAGATCCTCAACGTCCAGAAGGCCAGCATCGGCGACATGCTCAAGAACGCCGAGTGCTCGTCGATCATCCAGGTCGTCGGCGCGGGCTCCGGACGTACGTTCGACGTCGACGCCGCGCGCTACGGTCGCATCATCTTCATGGCCGACGCCGACTCCGACGGTGCGCACATCCGCTGCCTGCTGGCGACGCTGTTCTTCCGCTACATGCGCGAGCTCGTCGACGCCGGCCGGGTCTACACCGCGGTCCCGCCGCTGCACCGCATCGAGCTGTCCAACCCCAAGAAGGGGCAGGACAAGTACGTCTACACCTATTCCGACGCCGAGCTGCAGCGCAAGCTTGCCGAGCTGCAGCGCAAGAACGTCAAGTGGAAGGACCCGGTCCAGCGCTACAAGGGTCTTGGGCGAGATGGACGCCAGTCAGCTGGCCGAGACCACGATGGACCCGCGCCACCGCACGCTGCGCCGCCTGACGGTCGACGACGGCGAGGAGGCCTCGTCGGTCTTCGAGCTGCTGATGGGCAACGAGGTGCCGCCGCGCAAGGAGTTCATCGTGCAGGGCGCCTACGAGATCGACGCCGACCGCATCGACGCCTGACCCTCACTCGGGTTCGTTGTCGGCGCCGCCGCCGACCTTGTACGGCGTGCTGACCCCTTCGTACATCAGGTGGGCGACGAGCCCGTCCGCGGCGTGCGTGAGGTTGTGGCAGTGGTCCATCCAGACACCGGGGTTGTCCGCGACGAATGCGATGTCGTAGCGCTCGTTGCTCCTGACGTTGAGCGAGTCGGTCCACCACGGGCTGCCGGTCGCCGGCTTGCCGTCGCGGCTCAGGACCAGCGCATGATGGCCGTGCAGATGCATCGGGTGGACGTCGCCGGTGTGGTTCTCGATGTGCATCACGACGATGTCGCCCTCGGCGACCAGGAACATCGGCACGTCGGGGAACAGGTGGCCGTTGATCGACCACCACATGCCCGGCACACCGTCGACGAAGCCGGGCTTGCGGCCGACCGAGTAGGTGAACTCACGGTCCGGGTTCGACGCGTCGAGTCCCGTCGCGGTCGGCTGGCCGTACGCCAGCAGGTCGAGCTGGCGCTTCGGCACGGGCGGTCGTGATGGCGGGGGACTGCCCTTGGGTCCGATCACGAGTGCCGTCGCGCCGCCGACCTGCACGCGCGCCGGTGAGGTCACGGCGAGGTCGATGCGGCCGCCGGCGGTCAACGTCACGTATCGGCCCGAGACCGCTGCCGGCTGGTTGACCTCGGTGCCGTCGACCGCCACGACGCGGTAGTCGGAGGCCGACCACACCTGCATCGGCCCGTTGTCGGTGTTGATGGCCCGCACCCGCACGGTCTCGCCTTCGGCCGCCTCGACCGGCACGTCGCCGCGGGCGGCGTTGAGCGTACGGACTCCGCGATAGGTGTGCGCGATCGCGGTGACGTCGTGCTCCTGCTCGACTCCGTCGGCCGGCAGGACGATGAGCGGACCGAAGAGCCCGCGGGTCACCTGCATGTGCGACACCTGGTGCGAGTGGTACCAGTAGCTGCCCACGCGGTCGACGACGAACCGGTATGTGTGGTCCTCACCCGGCCCGATGGCGTCCTGCGTCACGCCGGCGACGCCGTCCTCTGCGTTGGGAACGTCGACCCCGTGCCAGTGCAGGGCGATGCCGTCGGGCACGTTGTCGTTCGTGACGTGCACCTCGACGAGCTGTCCGACGGTGGCGGTGATCGTCGGTCCGGGCGAGCGACCGTTGAGCGTGTATCCGTCGATCGACTGTCCGGATGCGAGCGTGACCTTGCCGCGGCGCGCAGTGAGCTCGACCTTGACCTCCGCCGGCCGCGCGCGATCCTCGACGAGATCCCGCACGCTCGTCCGCTGCATGCCGTGCTGGCCGCCGTGGCGCATGCTGCTGCCGCCACCGGTGTCGACGTATCCCATGTCCATCACGGAGTAGGTCGTCGGCACCAGGCTCGCGTGCCACATCCATGCGAGGGGCGCCAGCACGACCAACGTCGCCGCCGACGCGATGAGAAGTCGGCGGCGCCTCAAGGCATCAGAGCGCGGTCGGCGTCGCCGTCACCGTCACCGGTTCGGGTCTTGCGGCCTTCGCCGCCGCCAGCGCCGCGCCGAACAAGATGAATGCGTTGAGGCCGTGGACGAGGCCCAGGTAAGGCCAGTCCTCAGCAGTCAGCCCGGCGGCGACCTGCACCACGATCGACACGAAGATGATCGCGGCCCACTTGACGCCTCCGTTGACGGCCGCGAAGAACGACACGATCAGCAGGGCGAGGCCCAGCAGCGGGATCAGGAACTGCCCGTTCATGACGTGGATGAAATGGCCGATCGAGCCGGTCCACGTCGGCGGGTCGTCCTCCCACCCGTCGATCACGGACTGGTCGAGCGTCGCTCCGTCACTGATCCACTTGAAGAGTCCAGCGATGGCGAACACCATGACCATGGCCTGGATGACGACCTCGATCGCGATGATGTCGGCGAGGATTCGGTATGTCTTTCGCATGTCGGCCCCTTGCGGTTGGCCCCCTGACCTTCATGATGGACCCGCAAGGCGCATTTTGTCTGCTTTTGCAGGGAGTCAGCTCACCGGTTGGAGCAGCCCGGTGTCGACGTCGTAGATGAAGCCGCCGACCAGGATGTCGTCGCTGATGAGCGGGTGACTGCGCACGCGCATGATGTCGGCGCGCACGGTCTGCTCCTGGTCGACGATCGCGCCCAGGCTCATCCACGACGCATCCGTGCCCGCGGACTCCGCCACCTTGGCCTTGAGCTCGTCCTCGGTCGAGGACGCCATGGCGCAGCGGGTGTGCTCGACGACGAGGATCCGGCGGACCTGCAGGAGGTTGACGCCCAGCACCAGTGCGACGAGCGCCTGGTCCGTGACACGACCTCCGGGATTGCGGAGGATCTTGGCGTCGCCGGCCTTGAGTCCGATCATGCGAAGCGGGTCGATGCGCGAGTCCATGCAGGTCACCATCGCGATCCCGGCGTGCGCGATGCCGTCGAACCCGGAGAGTCCGAAGTCCTCGGCATACTCGCGATTGGCTGTGAGCAGGTCGTCGAAGTCAGGCATGGGCGACAGATTATCGGGTGGCTGTTTCGTTCTCGTCACGGAGCACCAGCAGCGCGAGGACGGCCGCTGTGAGGGCGCACACCGCGGCGCCGATGAAGACCGCGTGCAACTGTGTGATGCCCGCATCGCGGACGGCATCCTTGTAGGCCCGGCAGAGCGTCGCCTTGCCGTTGCAGAGCTCGGCGGCAGGCGGGATCTTGGCCGATGCGTGATAGAACGCGCGCAGTCCGATCGTCGTGAGCGCTGAGATGCCCAGCAGCATGCCGACCATGCGTGCGACGATCAGCAGCGCCGACGCGACCCCGTGCACGGCGTCGGAGGTGTGGGCCAGCAGGGCTGCGTTGACGGGAGCGATGGCAAGCCCGAAGCCGAGGCCACCGAGGACCAGCGACAGGGTCTCGACCTGGTGGTCGAGAGAGTGTGCATCCCAGGTCGACATGTGCCAGAACGCAGCAGCGCTCATCAGCATCGCGACGCACGTGAGCACCGAGGCGGGGACCCTGCGGAGCAGCCAGCCGCCGAGCACGGCGCCGACCGGCAGCGCGATCAGGAAGCGTACGAGGACCAGGGCCGCGTCGAGCTGCGAGTCGCGGTCGACCGTGAGTCTGGCGAAGAACGGGATGTCGACGAGTGCCGCGATCAAGGCGGCGCCGACGAAGAACGAGACGACGAGGGCTCCCCAGGCCGGCGTGGCGCCCAGAGCGCCCCGGGGGATCAGCGGGCGGACCGCACGCCGTTGACGCATCGCGAAGCCCACGAACGCAGCGATGGCGATCGGCACCAGCCAGGGCGCCTGGCCGGAGATCGCCGCGCTCTCGGGCTCGGCCGATGCGAACGTCAGGATGACCGCACCGAGGCCCGTCGTCAGCAGCAGCGCGCCGCACGATGTCGGTGTCGCGGGCGAGCGCGGGCCACTGCCGCCAGCCGATCAGCGGCGTACGCGCGGTGGCCTGCCGCAGCAGGAAGAGGGTCGCCAGGCCGTACGTCGTGAGGGCCAGGGGCGTCAGCCATCGGGAGTCGCCGGTGACCGGCAGGAAGGCCAGGCCGCTCGTGACCCCCTGCGTCAGCCGGTCCGGTTCGACCATCACGACGGCTGTGCCGACCAGGGTGAGCACCGCGAGGCCGGCGCCGATGAGGTCCGGACGTCGCCGGTTCGCCGAGCCAGTCGACACGTCGGCGCGGGGTCGAGGCGCGGAGGCGCAGCATCGCGGCCGCCAGCACCAGGCCGATCGCGCAGTTGAGCCAGAAGATCAGCCGCCAGTCGCCGAATGCCAGCACGACGGCGCCGTAGAGCGGGTCCGAGGACGCTGCCGAGCTCCTGGACCGCCCCGACGATGCCCAGCGGCAGACCGCGGCGCTGCGGCGGCCACAGGTCGGCGACGAGGGCGAGCGTCGGCGGGATCAGGCCGCCGCCGCCGATGCCCTGGATCAGTCGGCCGAGCACGATGCTCTCGAGGTTGTAGGCCGCCGCGGTGATCAGCGAGCCGACCGCGAACACGACGAGCGAGCCCAGCAGCACCGGGACCCGGCCGCGCAGGTCGGAGATGCGGCCGATGAGCGGCAGGACGCCGACGTAGCCGAGCAGGAACCCCGAGACGATCGGCGCCGCGCGCTGCAGCTCGTCGAGGTCGAGCCCGGCCGAGGTCATCATGTCGGGCAGCGCGAGCACCACGACGTACGTGTCGGCGGCCGCGAACGAGATCGCGACAGCCGCCAGCCCCAGCAGGACCCTCGAGGCGGGACTGATCGCCTCCCGTGAGGTCATCGACCGGCGCGCGGTCGGCGGCTCGATGGTCACAGCGGTGTCGGAGGTGGTGAGCTTGACGGTGTAGGTGACGTTGCCGCCGTTGGGGTAGAACGGCCCCTTGAGCGTTGCGTCGCGCAGCACGTTGTCGTCGTCGAGCCGGTAGGTGACGTCGAACGACTCGTCCGCGGCGGCGGACGGGATGATGTCCCTGACCAGGCTGCCGGGCAGCGTGCCCTTGATCGTCGTCAGCACGTCCGAGCCGTCGCGCGACTTGCCACCCTCGGACAGCTTCGTGGTCTTGACCAGGATCTGCGTGATGCCCGTGTCGCTGTCGAGCAGCGATGCCGGGTCGGGGGCCTTGAGCGACGCCGGGTCGATCGTCAGGTAGACCGGCGCGAAGCTCGTCTTGGCCTAGACCTTGCCGCTTGACCGCGATGACGTCGGCGTCGAGGCTCGAGCCGCCGGTGACGACCTTGACCTTGCCGTCGAACGCAGGGGAGTGGTTGCCCTTGCCCTTGGCCGACAGCAGCCCGGTGACCCCGGACGGCAGCTTGTCGGTCGCCAGCGAGATCGTGATCGTCTCGGCACCGTCGAGGGCCTTCTTGGCCTCGGACAGGCGCGCCTGGAGCTTGGCCGGGTCGCCCTTGTCACCGCCCGAGGAACCCGTGCAACCCGTGAGGACCAGGGCCGACGCGGCGAGTGTGAGGATCAGGTGTCTGGTGCGCACGGCTCAGTCTTGCACGGTGGAGTGCGGCGAAGCCTCCTGAACCGCGAGCGAACCGGCCGGGCCCGACACCGCCAGGATCGGCTGGGCCGCGGGCACGCCGGACCCGTCGCGACGGTCGGTGGGCTCGGGCAGGTCGACCGGCGAGCCGCTCGTGGCGCAGGCCATCGGCAGCCCGTCGCCGACCCAGGCCAGCAGCAGCCCGTCCTCGCCCTTGAGCAGGCGCTGGCAGCGGACGCCGCCGGTGGCTCGGCCCTTGGCGGGATAGATCGCCATGGGGCTGACCTTGACGGCACCGTTCTGCGTGCCGGGCAGGGCGTCGCCGGATCCTGCGATCGTCACGACGTGCGCCGAGTCGATGTCGCGCGACCGCGCCGAACGACACGGCGCGCGCACCCGGGGCCAGCTTGATGCCCGCGACGCCGCCACCGGCGCGACCCTGCGGGCGTACGACCGAGGCCGAGAAGTGCAGCAGCTGGGCGTCGGACGTGACGAACACGAGCTCCTCGTCGCCGGTGGCCAGCTCGACCGCGCCGACGAGGACATCGCCGTCGTCGAGCGAGATGATGTCCCACGAGTCGCGGGACAGCTGCTCGGGCTTGACCCGCTTGACGACGCCCGCACGGGTGCCGAGCGCGAGGCCCGCGCCGGAGTCGTCCAACCGGGTCAGTGCGAGGACCGTGCCCTCGAGCCCGGGGATCTCCCGCAGCGGCATGCCGCCCTGCAGGTTGGGGGACTGGGCGGTCGGCGGCAGTGCCGGCAGCTCGAGGACCGAGATGCGCTGGATGCGGCCGTCGGACATGACGACGCCGATCTCGCCGCGGGCTGTCGTGCGGACGGCCGAGACGATCGTGTCGTGCTTGACCCGGCGGTCGACGTCGCCGAGTGGGGAGTCGTCGGACGTACGGGCGAGCAGCCCGGTCGCCGACAGCAGCGCCCAGCACGGATCGTCGGCGACCTCGAGCGGGGAGGCGGCCGTGGCGGTCTGCCCCGACGACTCGAGCAGCACCGTGCGCCGCGGCGTGCCGAACTTCTGGGCCATCTCGTTGAGCTCGTCGCCGACGACCCGGCGGAGCAGCTGCTCGTCGGCGAGGATCGCGTCGAGCTCGTCGATGATCTTGCGCAGCTCGGCGATCTCGCGCTCGACCTCGATGCGGTCGTACTTGGTGAGCCGGCCGAGCGTCAGGTCGAGGATGTAGGTCGCCTGGATCTCCGACAGGTCGAACACCGACATCAGGCGTTCCTTGGCCTCGGTACGGTTCTCGCTCGCGCGGATCAGCTGGATGACCTCGTCGATGTCGACCAGGGCCAGCATCAGGCCGTCCAGCAGGTGCAGCCGGTCCGCGGCCTTGCCCCGGCGGAACTGCGTACGCCGCCGGACGACGTCGATGCGGTGCTCGAGGTAGACCTCGAGCATCTGCTTGAGTCCCAGGGTGCGGGGCTGGCCGTCGACCAGCGCCACGGCGTTGATGCCGAACGAGCTCTCCATCGGCGTGCTCTTGTAGAGCTGCTCGAGGATCGTCTCGGGGATGAAGCCGTTCTTGATCTCGATGACGAGGTTGAGGCCCTTGTGCCGGTCGCTGAGGTTCTTGATGTCGGAGATGCCCTGGAGCTTCTTGGCCTGGACGAGCTTCTTGATCGCCTCGATGACCTTCTCGGGACCGACGTTGTAGGGCAGCTCGGTGACGACGATGCCCTTGCGTCGCGGCGTGACGCTCTCGATGCGTGCCGAGGCCCGCATGCGGAACGAGCCGTTGCCCGCGGCGTACGCGTCGCGGATGCCCTCGAGCCCGACGATCTTGCCACCGGTGGGCAGGTCGGGGCCGGGGATGAACCGCATGAGGTCGTCGAGGTCGGCCGACGGGTGGCTGATGAGGTGTCGCAGCGCCTGCACGACCTCGATGAGGTTGTGCGGCGCGATGTTGGTGGCCATGCCGACGGCGATGCCGCTGGCACCGTTGACCAGCAGGTTGGGCAGGGCGGCCGGCAGCACGACGGGCTCGGTCTCCCGACCGTCGTAGTTGGGCTTGAAGTCGACCGTGTCCTCGTTGATCGACGCCGTCATCGCCTCGGCGGGCTGGTCCATGCGGACCTCGGTGTAGCGCATCGCCGCGGGCGGATCGTCCTGTGAGCCGAAGTTGCCGTGCCCGTCGAGCAGCGGCAGCCGCAGCGACCAGGGCTGCACGAGGCGTACGAGCGCGTCGTAGATCGCGCTGTCGCCGTGCGGGTGGAGGCGACCCATGACCTCACCGACGGGCCGTGCGCTCTTGGCGTGCCCGCGGTCGCTCCGCAGGCCCATGTCGTCCATCGTGTAGAGGATGCGCCGCTGGACGGGCTTGAGCCCGTCGCGCGCGTCCGGCAGGGCCCGGGCGTAGATCACCGAATAGGCGTACTCGAGGAAGCTCGATCGCATCTCGTCGCTCACGTCGGTGTCGACGATGTGCTCCTCGAAGTCCTCCTCGGGAGCTTGCTTGCTGCTGCGCGCCATGCCTTCTCTCCTGTGCTGCCTGTCGTGCGGTGCTCAGTGGTCCATTTTCGCGGGTCTGACCTGCGGACTTCCCGCGCCACGCCGTGGGGCACCCGATAGGTTGGACCGGTGACCAGCGAGGTGTCTCCCGTCGAGCATTGGGAAGCCGATGTCCTGCTCAAGGACGGCCGGGTGGCGCAGCTGAGGCCGATCCTCGAGGCCGATGCCGAACGCCTCGTGGAGTTCTATTCACGAGTCTCCGAGCAGTCCAAGTACTTCCGCTTCTTCGCGCCCTACCCGACGCTTTCCGACAAGGATGTCACGCGCTTCACGACGGTCGACAACGACCGCCGGGTCGCGTTCGTCGTCACGCTGCACTCCACGATCATCGGTGTCGGCCGCTATGACGCGGTCGGCGACGACGAGGCCGAGGTCGCCTTCCTCGTCGAGGACGCCCACCAGGGCCGCGGGGTCGGTCAGCTGCTCCTCGAGCACCTGGCGCAGGCGGGTCGCGAGCGAGGCATCCGTACGTTCGTCGCCGACGTGCTGCCGTCCAACTCCCGCATGCAGCAGATCTTCCGCGAGATGGGCTACCAGGTCGACGGCATGGTCGATGGCGGCGTCACCCGGCTGACGTTCCAGATCGAGCCCACCGATCTCGCCGTCGGCGTGATGCGCGCCCGCGAGCAGCGGGCCGAGGCGGCCTCGATCGAGCGCATCTTCCGCGCCCGCAGCATCGCCGTCATCGGCGCCAGCCGCCGGCAGGACTCGATCGGCCAGGCGATGGTGCGCAACCTCGTGCTCGGCGACTTCAGCGGCAGCGTCTATGCCGTCAACTCCCAGGCCGAGGCGGTCTCGGGCCTGCCCGCCTACAAGACCGTCCAGGACATCCCCGGCGAGGTCGATGTCGCGATCGTCGCGGTGCCGGCGGACTCGGTCAACGACGTCGTGCTCGACTGCGCCGCCAAGGGCGTCCACGGCCTCGTCGTGATCTCCGCAGGCTTCGCCGAGGAGGGCCCCGAGGGCCGCCAGCGTCAGCGCACGCTGCTGGGGCTCAGCCGGTCGTACGGGCTGCGGCTCATCGGTCCCAACTGCCTGGGCTTCATCAACACGGCCCCAGACCTGCAGCTCAACGCGTCGCTGTCGCCGTCGATGCCGCCGCAGGGTCGCGTCGGCTTCTTCTGCCAGTCCGGCGCGCTCGGCACCGCGATCCTCGAGTCGGTGTCGCGCCGTGGACTCGGCCTGTCGACGTTCGTGTCGGCCGGCAACCGTGCCGACGTGTCGGGCAACGACCTGCTGCAGTACTGGCAGGAGGACGACTCGACCGAGGTCATCCTGCTCTACCTCGAGTCGATCGGTAACCCGCGCAAGTTCTCGCGCATCGCCCGACGGGTCTCGCGCACCAAGCCGATCGTGGCGGTGAAGTCGGGGCGCTCGACCCAGGGCGTGCCCGTCGGTCATACCGTCAAGCGCACGTCGGCGCCGCAGTCGGCGGTCGACGCGATGTTCCGCCAGGCCGGCGTGATCCAGGTCGACACGCTGGACGAGATGTTCGACGTCGCGCAGCTGCTGGCGCACCAGCCGCTGCCGCGAGGCAACCGCATCTCGATCGTGGGCAACTCCGACGCCGTCGCCCTGATCGTCGCCGACGCCGCATCGGCCGCCGGGCTGCAGGTCGCCGATCCCGTGTCGCTCGGCGCCGACGCCAACGCCGATGACTTCGAGGCGGCGATCGAGCACGCGATCGCGAGCCCCGACACCGACGCGCTCGTCGCGGTCTACGTCCCGCCGCTCAACACCAGCGGCGAAGAAGTCGCCAACGTCCTCGCCGCCGTCGGTGAGCAGTCCGACAAGCCCATCGTGTCGACGTTCCTCGGCAGCGAGGGCGTGCCGGTGCTGCTCCGCGTGCCCGACCTGCTCGGCGGGTCGGCCGGTCGCGGGTCCGTGCCGTCGTACGCCGCCCCCGAGTCGGCGGTCCGAGCGCTGGCCCGGGTCGTCAACTACGCCGAGTGGGCCGCCAAGGACCACGGCGACTTCCACATCGCGCTCGACCACCGCACGGGCGACGCGCGGGCGCTCGTACGCCAGGTGCTCTCCGCTGCTCCGCGGGGCGCCATCCTCTCGACCGACCAGGTCCACGCGCTGCTCGCCTGCTACGGCATCGACCTGTGGACCTGGATCAACGTGCACTCGCGCGACGAGGCGATCGCGGCGGGGGAGAAGCTCGGCTGGGACGTCGTCCTCAAGGCCGGCAGCGAGCACCTCCGCACCCGCCCCGACCTCGCGCACGTCTGGCGCAACATCCGCAGCGCCGACGAGATGGGCGAGGCGTGGGACGAGCTCACGACGTGGAAGGGCATGCGCAAGGACACCAAGTTCTTCGTCCAGCGCGCCGCAGCCGACGGCATCCCGGTGTCGTTCAGCGTCACCGAGGACCCGTTGTTCGGCCCGCTGGTCTCGTTCGGCCTCGCCGGCGCTCCGAGTGAGCTGCTGGGCGACCGGTCGTACGGCATCCCGCCGCTGACCGACCTCGACGCCGAGGCCATGATTCGCGACCTGCGGTCGGCCCCGTTGCTCTACGGCTACCGCGGGTCCGACGCCGTCGACGTCGATGTCGCTGCAGGACATCATCGTGCGGCTCGCCGCGATGAAGGACGACCTGCCCGAGATCGCCGAGCTCGACCTCGAGCCGGTGCTCGGTGCACGGCAAGGGCTACACCGCGCTGAGTGCGCGCGCCAAGGTCGTCCCGTCGGCGGATCGCCGCGGCGAGTGGTACGTACGCCGCCTCAGTCAGCCTGCCTCGATGGGAGATACGCTGGCGTGATGACCACCGACGACACGAAGTCCTTGTTCGACGAGGTCTCCACGCAGCGGCTACTACCCCGAGATCGTCGCAGAGGGCCTGCGTGACGCCCTCGCCGGCGAACCCGTTGCCGCCTACGTCCTGCACCACGAGCCGACGTTCGACCACGACGAGATCCGCCGTCACATGACGGTGCTCGCGCTGACGCCGAGCCGCCTCGTGCTGGTGCACACCGACGAGCACCCTGGCGACGACCTGCTGCCCAAGCCCTACACGTCGACGACGTCCGAGGCGGTCGCCCTGCGGCAGGTGCGCTCGGTCGCTCGTGACCCGCATGGTGACCTCGAAGTCCAAGCAGCTCGAGGAGGCCGTGCTGACGGTCGGCTGGGGCGCGGTGTCGCGCGTCGAGCTCGAGCCGGCGCGCTGCGCGGATCCCGACTGCGAGGCCGATCACGGCTACACCGGCAGCCTCGCGGGCGACGACTTCTCGCTGCGCCTCGCGGCAGCGGCAGACGGCGGCTCGGCGGTCGAGCGCCTGCTCGCCTTCGCGCGCACGTTGTCGGCCGCCACCGCCGGCCGTACGGCATGACCCTGGCCGGACCCGGCGGGCGCGCGACGATCGACCAGGTCCTGCCGTCGGTGGCGGCCGCCCTCGGCGCCCCCGGACTTCGCCAACACCCTGGCGTTGCCGGACGCGCCGCGCTATGTCGTGTTCCTCGTCGACGGGCTGGGACTGGACCTCCTGCGCGAGCACGCCGACGCGGCACCGTTCCTCAGCTCGCTCGAGAACGTCGAGGACGTCGTCTGCGGGATCCCGTCGACGACCGTCGACGAGCCTGACCTCGCTCGGCACCGGGCTGCAGGCCGGCGCGCACGGCATGGTCGGCTACACCTCGCGCGTGCCCGGCAGCGGCCAGCGGCTCAACTCGCTCAAGTGGGACCAACCGGTCGACCCGCTGCTCTGGCAGCCTCACCGCACGGTGCTCGAGCGCATGCAGGACGCCGGCATCGCGGCCTCGTCGGTCAACGACGCCAAGTTCGCCGACTCCGGGCTGACGCTGTGCAGCCAGCGGGGCGTGCCGTTCCACGGGATCAACTCGGTCTGGGAGCGCCTCGACGTCGTCGTCGAGGTCGTCGAGTCCTCGACGCGGGCCATGACGTACGCCTATGAGTCGCGGCTCGACCACACGGGCCACGGCAAGGGCTGCGCGTCCGAGGAGTGGCGCACGATGCTCACGACGATCGACGCGGAGCTGGCCGACCTGCGCGAGGAGCTGCCGCGCGACACGGTCCTGCTCGTGACCGCCGACCACGGCATGATCGACCTGCCCGCGTCCGACAGGTTCGACGTCGACTCCTCGGCGCACCTGCTCGACGATGTCACGCTGCTGGCCGGCGAGGCACGCTTCCGGCACGTCTACACGCGGGCCGGAGCGGCTGCCGACGTCGCCGCGCGGTGGCAGGCCGAGCTCGGCGACCGTGCGCTCGTACGTACGCAGGACGGCATCGAGGACTGGTTCGGCCCGATCGCGCCTGACGTGCGGGGCCGCATCGGTGACGTGCTCGTTGCAGCCCTCGGCGACTTCGCGGTCTTCTCCTCGCGGGAGTTCGGCATCGAGCTCAAGATGACCGGCTTCCACGGCTCGATCAGTGAGGCCGAGCTGCGCATCCCGGTCCTCGTCGCACCATGACGCGGCTGGCAGGATGGTGGCCGTGGCAGAGCTGAACTTCTACTCCGGGACGATGGACTGCGGCAAGAGCACGCTCGCGCTGCAGATGGACCACAACCACAGAGCCCGGGGGCGCGTCGGACGGGTCTTCACGTCGCACGACCGGGCCGGGGCCGCGACGCTCTCCAGCCGGCTCGGGCTCGCCGTTCCGGCGATCGAGGTCGACGACGAGTTCCACTTCTGGCAGTTCACGGTCGATGAGCTCACCCAGGGCGGCCGCATCGACTACTTCGTGTGCGACGAGGCACAGTTCTACACCACCGACCAGATCGACCAGCTGGCCAAGATCACCGACGAGCTGTCGATCGACGTCTTCGCCTTCGGCATCCTGACCGACTTCCGTACGCAGTTGTTCTCCGGCTCGGCGCGACTCATCGAGCTCGCGGACCACGTGCACACGTTGCAGGTCGAGGCGCTGTGCTGGTGCGGTGAGCGAGCGACGCACAACGCGCGCACGGAGGACGGGATCATGGTCACGGAGGGCGATGTCATCGTCGTCGGCGATGTCGACCACGAGCTCACGCCGGACGAGGACGACCTCGTGGTGGGCTACGAGGTGCTGTGCCGCCGGCACCATCGCCGGAGGATGACTGCGGCTTCGGCGAAGGCCGCGGCCATGTCACCTGACGTCTTGCCGTTCTGATCGCCGTCGAGCGAGCTCTGCGAGGGAGCGCGACGCTCAACCTCACTCAGACGGTCGCTCGTTGAGCGAACTCAGTCGGACTTGTCGCCGAACATGATCTCGTCCCAGCTGGGGACCCGCCGACGTTCGTGGCGCTTCTTGCGCGGGCCCATCGTGTCGGGCACCGCGACGTCATGCTCGAGTGAGTCCTCGAAGTCGTCGACCTCGTGGTCGACCTCGGCGATCGGCTCGGCGACCTCGGGCTCACTGATCGTCAGCTGCTCGAGCGCCTTGCGATCGCGGGCCTCCTTGAGTGACGCGACGCCGATCTGCGGGCCTTCCTCCACGGGAGCGGGCACGTCGAGCTCGTCGACCACCTCGAGCCGCGCGACGGGCTCGGGTGCCTCGGGACGGGTCGGCGTACGCACGGCGTCCGCGATGGCCATGTCGGTCGAGTCGGGCAGGGCGACGTCTCCGACCAGGTCGTGGGCGAACTCGTCGGCCGGCACGACGTAGCGGCTCTTGACGTCGAACAGGAAGCTCGCCGGATGTGCGGCACCCTCGGGGGTGACCTGGACGTTCCACCGGCCGTCCTCGCGCCGCCACGAGTCCCAGCTGGCTGATTCGGGCACGCCACCGTTGGCGGCGATGTTGTCGGTGACAAGGGTGCCGAGGAGGACGCCGGCACCGCCCACGTGCTTGCGGCGGATCGAGGTCTTGCGGGCCTGCTCGCACATGTATTCGCGCTCGGCGAGCACCGGGCCGGCGAATCCGAGGATCTGCTCGACCGGGACACCGGCGGAGTCGGCGACGGCCTGCGGGGTCTCGCCGCGGCGTATGCGGGTCTGGATGTCGCGCGGGCTGAGTGAGCTTTCCATGCGGATCTCCAACTGGCCGGAGGTGTTCCCAGAGTGGGACGGCTTGCCGATCAGGGAAGCGAGGCGGTGATCAGCGGGGATGCGAAATCTTTCACCGGTGGACGAATCACGCGCGATGAGGAACCGTCTGTCCTCACTCAGTCCGTCGAGACCGAGATCACGCATGTCATCGCCTCCAATGTGATGCCGGCTCCGGGTGGGCGTTCACTCGAAGCGTGTTCTCATCCTAGGCGCGCAGGATGCGAACCTGCGGTGACGCGCCGAGACCAGATAGCGTCGTCGACGTGTCCGACACCCTCCTCCTGGTCCTCGATCTGGCCGGAATCGCGGTCTTCGCCTCGACCGGCGCCCTGGTCGGCGTGCGCAAGGAGCTGGACGTCTTCGGGGTCACGGTCCTCGCGCTCATCACGGGCCTCGGTGGCGGTGTCCTGCGGGACGTGCTGATCGGTTCGGTGCCACCGGCCGCGCTCGACGACTGGCGCTACCTCGTCGTGCCGGCCGCGACCGCCCTCGCGGTGTTCGTGTTCCACCCGGCATTCGGCCGGATGGAGCGGCAGATCATGGTGCTCGACGCGGTCGGCCTGGCGTTGTTCTGCGTCACCGGCGCGGTCAAGGCGGACGAGGCCGGGCTCGGGGTCCTGGCCGCCTCGGTGCTGGGCACACTGAGCGGCATCGGCGGCGGCATGCTGCGCGACGTCTTCGCGGGGCGCGTACCGGTGATCTTCCGGGGCGAGATCTATGCAACGCCCGCCTTCGCCGGCGCCTTCATCGCGACGATCGTGCATCACCAGGGATACGTCGAGTGGTGGTACGCCTTGGCGTTCGTGGTGTGCCTCGGGTGGCGCCTGATCGCCCTCAAGCGCGGCTGGACCGCACCCCTGCCGCCCGGCATCCCCCACGGCTGAACCTTCGCTGGGAGTGGGGTTGCGCCGCGATCGCCGACGGCGATTCGCGACCCGAACGTCACTCCCAGTGGGGTTCTGGTCAGCGGGGGGTGCGGGGGAGGACCAGGTCGAACTCGGGGTCGTGGTTGCCGAAGCGGTGGTTGGTGATCGTCACCGACTGCTCCTGCAGGAACGGCAGGGCCTCGACACGACCGGACGGGGTCACCGGGCCGGCGTAGATCGCGACGTCCGGATCACCATCGACCGCGACGGCGACGTCTCTCGCATCGGAGCCGACCAGGCGTATGCGCGGCGGTCGCGTCGCCGCGATGTGCGCGAGCCACGCGTCGTGCGTCTCGATCCGGGCCTTGGGCGCGAGGCCGGACGGCAGGGGCGTGCGAGAGCTGACCGCGATCGGCGCGCCCGTACGCGCGGCAGCCAGCAGCACCCGGATGAGCTCGGGGAGGAAGTTGCCGTCGAAGCGGATCGCCACCGGGAACGGGGACGTAACGGAACACGTTGCGCTCGACACCCAGCTTTGACACGTCCTTGAGGACGCCGTACTCGCGGGTCCACGCGACGTGATCGGACGAGGCGGCGGCGATGAGGTCGCGGTGCTCGGCGCCGCTGACCTGGGGCCGGACGTCGTCGAGGAGCCGGGAGACCTCACGTGACAGCTCGGGGGACTCGGCGGCCCGCAACGGGCGCGGTCGCCACGTGCCGAGGTGGGTCAGATAGTTGGGGCCGCCCGCCTTGGCGGTCGTGCCGACCGATGACCGCTTCCAGCCGCCGAACGGCTGGCGCTGCACGATGGCACCGGTGATGCCGCGGTTGACGTAGAGATTGCCGGCCTGGACCGAGTTGATCCAGGTGTTGACCTCCTTGGCATCGAGCGAATGGATGCCGGCGGTCAGTCCGTAGTCGGTGGCGTTCTGCCACTCGATGGCCTGGCTGAGCGAGCGGGCGTTCATGATGCCGAGGATCGGGCCGAAGTACTCCGTGGTGTGGAACCGGCTGCCGGGACGCACGCCCGTGCGGACGCCGGGGGACCACACGCGAGGGTCGGGCCCGACCTGGCGCGGCGCGAGCAGCCACTCCTCGCCGTCGCCGAGCGTCGTCAGGCCCTCGGCGAGCTTGCCGAGTGGCGGCTCGATGATCGGGCCCATCGTGACCTCGGGGTCGTGGGGGAAGCCGACCTTGAGCGACGACACCGCGTCGACGAGCTGTCGCTGGAAACGCTCGGAGTCACCCACCGACCCGACCAGGATCGCGAGGCTTGCGGCCGAGCACTTCTGGCCGGCATGTCCGAACGCGCTCTTGACGAGGTCGGCAACGGCGAGGTCGATGTCGGCGCTCGGCGTGATGATGATGGCGTTCTTGCCGCTCGTCTCGGCGAGCAACGGCAGGTCGGGCCGCCACGAGCGGAACAGGTTGGCGGTGTCCCAGCCACCCGTGAGGATGACCCGGTCGACGTCGGAGTGCGAGATGAGCGCCTTGCTGAGCGGTCCCTCGTCGATCGTGGCGTAGCGCAGCACGTCACGCGGGACGCCGGCCTGCCAGAGCGCCTCGACCATGACGGCGGCGCACCGGCGGGTCTGCGGTGCGGCCTTGATGACGACGCCGCTGCCGACGGACAGGGCGGCGAGCACCGAGCCCGCCGGGATGGCGACCGGGAAGTTCCACGGGGGAGCGACGACGGTCAGCGAGTCGGGCACGAACTCCGCGCCGTCGACGGCCTCGAGGCGGCGGGCCGACTCGGCGTAGTAGTGCGCGAAGTCGATCGCCTCGCTGACCTCGACATCGGCCTCGGCGATGGTCTTGCCGGCCTCGGCGGCCATGACGGACACGAGGTCCCCGCGGCGGGCGGCCAGCGCGCTGCCGGCCTGGTGCAGGATCCAGGCGCGCACCTCAGAACCGCGACCCTCCCACGCCTTGGCCGCGACGCGGGTGTCCTGGATGACGCTCTCGAGGCTCGCCGGTCCGGGGATCTTGTTGGCCCGCACCGTCTCGGAGCCGAGCTGCGTGTAGGCCGATCGCGCGAGCACGAGGCGGCCCCACTCGCGGTTGCCGGCCGTCGACGGGTCGGTGTCCGGGGTGTTGGTGAATGCCCCGGACCGTACGGGAGCGACCTCGGTCATCCGGTTCTGCGTGCGGTGCGGCTCCGGCACGGCCTCGTCGAGGGCATCGACGGACGCGAAGAAGCGCCGGATCTCGCGAGCCAGCAGGTCGGGCTCGTCGGCCAGCTCGAACGCCGCCGACATGAAGTTGTCGCTGCTGGCGTTCTCCTCGAGCCGGCGCACGAGGTAGGAGATCGCGACGTCGAACTCCGAGGGGTGCACGACCGGGGTGTAGAGCAGCAGCTGTCCGATGTCGTCGCGGACGGCGTCGACCGGACCGCTGTCCATGCCGAGCAGCATCTCGAAGTCGACGCTGTCGCGTACGCCGCGATCGCCGGCGAGCAGCCAGGCGTACGCGATGTCGAACAGGTTCTGGCCGGCGACGCCGAGGCGGAGGGCATCGACCCGCTCGGGCGTCATGGCCCAGTCGAGGACTCGCTTGTAGTTGGTGTCGGTCTCCTGCTTGGTCGGCCAGGTCGCCAGCGGCCAGCCGTGGATCGCTGCGTCGACCCGCTCCATCGCGAGGTTGGCGCCCTTGACGACGCGCACCTTGATCGGCGCCCCGCCCTGCGCCCGACGCTTGGCTGCCCACTCCTGCAGGTCCTGCATCGCGCCGAGGGCATCCGGCAGGTACGCCTGCAGGACGATGCCGGCCTCGAGGTCCGGGTAGGACTCGAGGATCGCCTTGAAGACCGCCACCGTGAGGTCGAGGTCGTGGTACTCCTCCATGTCGAGGTTGATGAACGTCGGCTCGCCGGTCGATGCTCGCTCGTACAGCGGCGTCAGCTGTTCGACGACCCGCGCGACGGACTCGTCGAACGCCCACATCGACAGCTGGCTGGCGACGGATGACACCTTGACCGACACGTAGTCGACGTCGTCGCGCTCGAGCAGCTCCATCGTGCCGTCGCGGCGGTGCGCGGCCTCACCCTCGCCGAGGACCGCCTCGCCGAGCAGGTTGAGGTTGAGCCGGTCGCCGCCGGCGCGCAGGCGCTCGATCGTCTTGCCGAGCTGCACGGGACGGGCGTCGACGACGAGGTGGCCGACCATGCGTCGCAGGGTGCGCCGGGCGATCGACACGACCAGCTTGGGGAACAGGACCGCCGTCACCGCGCCGAGCTTGAGCAGCACACGTTGACCGGCCGGCAGGAACTTCGGCGTGTGCAGCGCGAGCGCCCGCAGGTTGCGCGCGGCGACCCGGTGGTCGTCCGGGCGTACGACCCGGTCGACGAATCCGATCGTGAACTCGAGCCCGTGCGGGTCCTTGAGCAGCTTGGCAAGGCGCTCGGCGGACGGATCGGCTCGGCGGGTGGACGTGTGCTTGGGGTCGATCCAGGTGCGCACGAGCTCGACGCTGCGTTCGGCGAGAGTGAGTTGGGTCATGTCGAGCCCAAGGCTAATGCCACATCGGTCCGATGTTCACCCCGCCGCGTCCCGCGACGGCGTGCGGATGCTCCACGCGACGGCCGCGCCGGCGAGACCCGAGATCAGCGGGACCAGGAAGCCTGTCGAGGCGCCGTGATGATCGACGACCCAACCGGCGATCGCCGAGCCCGGCGCGACACCGACCGCAGCGCCGGTCGTCATCCACACGAGCGACTCGGTCAGCCGGGACGGTGGTGCGTGCTGCTCGATCAGGTTGACCATCGCGATGAGGGTCGGGGAGATCATGAAGCCGGTCAGGAACATGCCCGCGGCGATCAGGGGTATGCCCGGCAGCACGCAGAGTGGGGCGAACAGCAGCGAGAGTGCGAGGAGTGCCGCGCGCAGCCGGTGCAGCGGTTCGGCGGGCTGCGGCAGCGCTCCGATCACGATGCCCGAGATGAGGCTCGCGGTCGCCCAGACCGCGATGACGAACCCGGCCGCACCGCGGTTGCCCTCCTCGGTGCAGAATGCCACGACGATGACCTCGGTCGATCCGAACAGCATCCCGAGCCCGATCGATGCCACGACCACCGGGCCGAGCAGGCCCCAGCCGATCGGCTCACGGGCCCCAGGGACGTGCTCGATCCGCGGCGGTTCGGTACGTCGTTGGGCCGCGAGCGCCCATGACCCGAGCGAAGCCGCGGCGGCCGCACAGATGAGCCCGGCGAAGTCGGAGACCTGGAGCGTCAACACGGTCACCAGGACCGGGCCGACCATGAAGACGACCTCGTCCAGCACCGCCTCGATCGAGAACGCGGTGTTGAGCTGGCTCCGGTCGGCGACGACATGCGTCCACCGCGCTCGGGCCATGCTGCCGGTCTGCGGCGTCGCGAGCCCGGCGATGGCGACGCACAGGTGCGGCAGTGGGGTCGCCCACTCCTGGTCGATCGCGACGAGGGTCAGCCCCATCCCGAACGCGTAGACCGTGCCCACGACCCACAGCACCTTGGCCTGGCCCAGCCGGTCGGCGAGCCGGCCCTGCCACGGGCCGAATGCCGCCGCCGCGAGCACGTACACCGCAGCGAGCACGCCTGCGCGGCCGTACGACCCGGTCCGCTCCGAGACCAGCAGCACGATGCCGAACCCGGCCATCGACAGCGGCAGCCGCGACACCACGGCGGTGAGGGAGAACAGCGCAGCACCAGGGCGTGACAGCACGTCCCGATATGTCGTCAGCATCGAAGGCCTCCCAGCATGCCGACCATATCTGTGGCGGTGGGATGATGTGCACATGGATGCCCGCCCCTTCGACGCACTCCTGCTCGTGTCGTTCGGCGGCCCCGAGCATCCCGACGACGTCGTCCCGTTCCTCGAGAACGTCACGGCCGGCCGCGGCATCCCGCGCGAGCGCCTCGAGGAGGTCGGCCAGCACTACTTCCTGTTCGGCGGCAAGTCACCGATCAACGAGCTCAACGTCGAGCTGCTCGACGCCCTGCGCAAGGACTTCGCCGAGCACGGTGTCGACCTGCCGATCTACTGGGGCAACCGCAACTGGGACCCCTACCTCCGCGACGCCGCGCGTCAGATGGCGGCCGACGGCGTACGTCGTGCGGCCTGCTTCGTGACGAGCGCCTACTCGTCCTACTCCGGCTGCCGGCAGTACCGCGAGGATCTCTACGACGCGGTCAGCGGTCTCGGCATCGAGCTCAGCCGGCTGCGGCACTACTTCAATCATCCGGGCTTCGTCGGTCCGTTCATCGAAGCGACGGCTGAGGCACTGGCCGCCGCACCCGACGGCACGCACGTGGTGTTCGTGACCCACTCGATCCCCGAGACCATGAACCTCGCGAGCGGCGGGCCGGGCCGTGAGGCCTACGTCCGCCAGCACGAGAGCGTCGCTGCGCTGGTTGCCGAAGGGCGTCGGCACGCATCGTTGGTCGCTGGCCTACTGCTCGCGCTCGGGCTCACCGCACATGCCGTGGCTCGAGCCCGACATCAACGACCACCTGCGTGAGCTGCACGAGTCCGGCACCAGGTCGGTCGTGGTCGTGCCGATCGGCTTCATCTCCGACCACATGGAGGTCATCTACGACCTCGACACCGAGGCCAAGATGACAGCCGACGGTCTCGGCATGGCCTACGACCGGGTCGACACCCCTGGCGCGCACCCCGACTTCGTCGCGATGGTGCGCGACCTCGCTGCTCGAGCGCGCGGCGGTCGAGCGCGACGAGCAGCCGGAGCGTTGCTCGGTGGGGGAGCTCGGACCGTCGCACGACGTGTGTCCGGTCGACTGCTGCCTCAACCCGCGTTCGGCACTGCCGACGATCGGCGGCGTCGGCGACGGCGCCACGACGGCCACCGCATGAGCGAGCAGCTCCTGACGCTGGCCCGCGAGGTCGGCCGCGAGGCCGCAGCGTTCGTGGCCGGCCGCAGACCGGCGGGCCGCGTCGACATCGCGTCGACCAAGTCGAGCCCGACCGATGTCGTCACCGAGATCGACGAGGCATCCGAGCGGCTGATCCGCGAGCGCATCTTCGCCGCCCGGCCCGACGACGGCTTCGTCGGCGAGGAGGGCAACGACGTCATCGGGACGTCCGGTGTCGACTGGGTCGTCGACCCGATCGACGGCACGGTCAACTTCGTCTACGGCATCCCGTCGTACGCGGTCTCGATCGCAGCACGGCAGGACGGCGAGGTCGTCGCCGGCCACGTCGTCAACATCGCGTCCGGCGCGGAGTGGGGATCGGTGCGCGGCGCCGGGGCATGGCGCTACGACGGCGACGAGCGCCGGATGCTGTCGGCGCCACGGCCGGAGTCGCTGGCCCATGCGCTCGTCGCGACCGGGTTCAACTACGTTCCCGAGATCCGCACGGCGCAGGCCGCCGCCATGGCGACGTTCCTGCCGCAGGTGCGCGACATCCGTCGGATCGGCTCCGCGGCCCTGGATCTGTGCGGCCTCGCGGAGGGCCACTACGACGCCTATCTCGAGCAGGGACTCAAGCCCTGGGACCTCGCTGCGGGCGGTCTGATCGCGGCCGAATCAGGCTTGCTCCTGAGTGGCTTCGACGGCGGCCCGGACGAGCGTATGGTGATGGCTGCTCATCCTGCGATTGCTGAGGAATATTTCGCCCTCGTACGTGCTTGTGGGTTCTGACGAACGGAACATTTGGAGCGTGTGGCACAATCACGCCGGTTGTTCCGCACAAAGGGAGATTTGATGGCTACCGATTACGACGCACCGCGCAAGACCGAAGAAGAGCAGTCCGAGGACAGCATCGAGGAGCTCAAGGCGCGTCGGCACGAGAAGAGCTCGGGCAAGGTCGACGAGGACGAGACCGAGGCCGCCGAGAACTTCGAGCTGCCCGGAGCGGACCTCTCACACGAGGAGCTCGCCGTCCAGGTCGTGCCCAAGCAGCTCGACGAGTTCACCTGCTCGTCGTGCTTCCTGGTGCACCACCGCAGCCAGCTGGCATCGGAGAAGAACGGCGTGCTCATCTGCCGCGACTGCGCCTACTGACCTTCTTCTTGGTCGAACGTTCGGGAGCCGGATCCGCCAGGACCGGCTCCTTTGCGTTGCCCGGGGCCGAGTTCTCGAGGGGCTTCATGCCGGGCGGCAGGTGACCGGTCGACTTGACCCAGTAGGTCGCGGTGCCACGGCGTACGCCGACCTTGACGAGCTCGATGATGGCGCCGCCCACGACGGCCCAGGCCACGGCCTCACCGGTCGTGACGTCGGGGTGTCGTCCGCTGCTCGGCGGCTTCTTGCCGGTGACGGCGCGCCACGCCAGGACCGACGCGCGCTGCGCCACCAGTCCGGCCACGATCGACGAGCCGCGGTCCATGAGCTTCCAGGTGCCCTTGCCGGGCGCCTTGGTCTTGGGCGTCGTGGCAGCCTCGGCCAGGAGCTTGTCGGCCTGCTTAGCCTTCTTCTTCGCCACCGGGGGTGTCTCCGTTCGGGTCGTGCGCCGGCGCCGGCGCATTCTCAGTGTGGCCCAGAGCCGCGGCGAGCGCGTCCGGACGGCGGCTCGACACGATCCAGTAGGGCGTGGGGTCGCTGTCGTCCGCGATCGGGACGAGCACGCCGCGGTCGATGTAGGGGCGGGTGACGAGATACGCGCGGGCATCGGCGTCCGTGCCCAGCTTGAGCCGGTACTCCGCCCGGTGCAGCGGCTCAACCCCTCCGAGGTGCCGCGGATCGATCGAAGCGCGACCCACCCGCAGTCCGTCGGCGTCGACCGAGATCAGCAGTGAGCCGTAGCGCCAGACGGCGTAGAGGCACGGTGCGGCGACGATGACCGTCGCGACGATCGCGATGGACCAGTTCGTCGCGACGAGCATGATCCAGCCCCATGCGGCGGCGAACACGAGGGCGGCCAGCCACCAGGATGCCGGGGCGGTCAGGCGTTCGCGGTACGTCGTCACGGTTCAACCTTGCCTCATGCCGGCCGGCGAGCCGACGCAGGTAGGGTCGCTGCCATGTTCGAGGTCAGCATCACCCGGCTGGATCCGGGAGTGCCGCTCCCGGCGTACGCGCATCCCGGCGACGCCGGTGCCGACCTGGTGACGACCGTCGACGTCGAGCTGGCACCGGGCGAGCGGGTGCTCGTCCCCACCGGCATCGCCGTGGCGCTGCCCGAGGGCCTCGCTGCCTTCGTCCACCCTCGCTCAGGGCTGGCGCTGCGTCATGGCCTGTCGATCGTCAACACGCCGGGGACGATCGATGCGGGTTACCGTGGAGAGATCAAGGTCCTCCTGGTCAACCACGACCCCCGCGAGTCCGTCCGGCTGACGCGCGGCGACCGCGTCGCGCAGCTGGTCATCCAGCGGGTCGAACGGGTGGCGTTCACCGAGACCGAGTCGCTGCCTGACTCGGTGCGCGGTGCCGGAGGGTACGGTTCGACCGGCGGTCACGCGACCGCCGAAGCCCACGGGGAGAGAAGCTGATGGTGCGCCGCCGCAAGAAGGACCAGGTCGACGAGGACGTCGTCGAGGTCGAGGCCCCGCCAGACGTACGCGCGAACGGCCCGTGGGACGCGTCGGAGAAGTCGCCCGAGGGCGACCCGTCCTACGTCGACCTCGGGCCCCTGCTCGTACGCGGGCAGGAGGCGTTCTCGATCCAGCTGCCGGCTGAGGGCGAGGAGGGCCAGATCGCGTCGGTCGTCCTGGTCGCCGAGGACGCCGCGCTCGAGGTGCGCGCGTTCGCCGCGACCCGCTCCGGCGGACTGTGGGACGAGGTACGCGACGACCTGATCCTCGAGGTCACCCGGCTGGGCGGCACGAGCGAGCAGATCGACGGACCGTTCGGCCCGGAGCTCCACGTGAGCGTGCCGGTCGAGCTGCCGGACGGTGAGGAGGGTTTCCAGCCCAGCCGCATCGTCGGCGTCGAGGGTCCGCGCTGGCTGCTCCGCGGCACGTTCCTTGGCGAGGCCGGACTCAATCCGAGCGACGAGGGCGCGCTGATGCAGGCCTTCCGCGACGTCATCGTGGTGCGCGGCAACGAGGCTCGCATCCCCCGCGAAGCGCTGTTGCTCACACTGCCCGAGAACGCCGTCGCCGCACCGGACGAGGAGTAGAATTTCAGCATGGGACGCATCAGCAGAACCCTTGAACGACTCTCGACCGAGAACATCGAGGCAGAGGAGCTCCAGCACGACGCCGCCAAGGCCGGCTGCAAGCTCATCGCGTCCCAGGCCGACCGCGCAGTCGTCACGATCCACGGCGTCCTGCGCTCCGTCACGCTGCGTCCGGTCGACGGTGTCACGGCCCTCGAGGCCGAGCTCTACGACGGTTCGGACTGCGTCACCCTGATCTGGCTCGGCCGCCGCAAGATCGAAGGCGTCTCCGCCGGCCGGCAGCTCAAGGCGTACGGCCGCATCGGCATGCGCGGCGGCAGCCGCGTGATCTACAACCCACGTTACGAACTCGAGGCATGAGCACCCCCCACGGAGCCGATCCTGGGACTGACGCGTACGAGACCGTCGAACAGCTCGTCCGTGGCCAGCTGGCCAAGGCCCTTGGTGGTCGCCGCGGCATCGTCGAGAGCGCCGTCCCGACTGCGCTGTTCACGATCTGCTGGATCATCTCTCACGACCTCAAGCTGTCGCTGATCATCAGCGTCGTCGCGACCGTGGCACTGCTGGCCGTACGTGTGGCGCAACGCTCGACCGTGCAGTTCGTGCTCAACTCGCTGTTCGGCATCGGCATCGCCGCGATCTTCGCGTCGCGCTCGGGCGAGGCGCGCGACGTCTTCCTGCCCGGGATCCTCTACAACGGCGGCTATGCGGTCGTCTTCATCCTGTCGATCATCATCGGCTGGCCGCTGCTCGGCTTCATGATCGGCAGCGTCACCGGCGACCCGACGGCGTGGCACGCGGACCGTGGGCTCGTGAAGCTGTGCTCGCAGCTCACCTGGATGATGGCCGCGCCGTGCATCCTGCGCGTGGTGGTGCAGTACCCGTTGTGGGCCACCGACCACGTCGCGCTCCTCGGCACGTCCAAGATCGCGCTGGGCTGGCCCCTGCAGATCGCCTCGTTCGCCGCGATGGCCTGGCTGCTGGGTCGCAACCACACCCCGATCGAGCGCAAGGAAGCCTGAGGTCGGACGGATCTCCATGCGTTCGTGTCGCTCTGACGTCGTGAATGCATGACCGTCGGCCACGCACCGCCGTGGTGATCATGTATGTCCAGGCGTTTGAGGGGCCCCAACGGCGCAAACGCATGAAGATGCGTCCCCGCGGAGCCTCAGTGCTTGGGGGAGAGGAGCTCGCCGAGGTGGTCCTCGGCGTCCTCGGGAGTCACGAACAGCAGCTCGTCGCCGGCCTCCAGCGACCGGTCGGCGTCGGGCGTCTGGATCGCGTTGTCGCGCAGGATCGCCACGAGCACGACGTCGTCGGGCCACGGCACCTCGCCGACCCGCTTGCCGACGTAGGGGGAGTCCTCGGGCATCGTGAGCTCGACCAGGTTGGTGTTGCTCTGCCGGAACGTGAACAGGCGCACCAGGTCACCGACCGAGACGGCCTCCTCGACCAGCGCCGACATGATGCGCGGCGTCGACACCGAGACGTCGACGCCCCATGACTCGCTGAACAGCCACTCGTTGCTGGGGTGGTTGACCCGGCCGACCGTCCGCGGCACGGCGAACTCGGTCTTGGCGAGCAGGGAGATGACGAGGTTGACCTTGTCGTCGCCGGTCGATGCGATGACGACGTCGCACGACTCGAGCTGGGCCTCCTCGAGCGATGACAGCTCGCACGCGTCGGCGAGCAGCCACTGCGCCTCGGGCACGGCGTCGGCACGGATCGACGCGGGGGACTTGTCGATCAGCAGCACGGAGTGCCCGTTGTCGATGAGCTCCTGGGCGACCGAACGGCCGACGGCGCCTGCTCCGGCGATCACGACGCGCATCAGTCGTCCTCCGGTCCGGCTTCGAGGGCGGCAAGTGCGCTCGCTGGCGTTGTCCTCGCGCATGAACAGGCTCAAGTAGTCGCCCTCCTGGATCACGGTGTCGGGCGTGGCGATGACGCCGGTGCCGAGACGTCGCAGATAGGCGACACGTACGCCGGCGGCCTCCTCGAGCTCGGCGATGCGGCGGCTGATCCACTGGGATCGGCGCATAGACCTGGTCGAGGCGGACCTCGCCGGTCTGGTCGCGCCACGCGGGCTCGGTGCCGGCCGGGACGACGCGGCGCAGCACCTGGTCGGCTGCCCAGGGGACCGTGGCGACCGTGGGGACGCCGAGTCGCTCGTAGACCTCGGCGCGGCCCGGGTCGTAGATGCGGGCCACCACGTTGTCGACCTTGAACTGCTCGCGGGCGACACGCGCGGAGATGATGTTGGAGTTGTCACCGCTCGACACGGCGGCGAAGGCGTCGGCGCGCTCGATGCCGGCCTTGATCAGGACCTCGCGGTCGAAGCCCATCCCGGTCACGGTGATGCCGCTGAAACCGGGGCCGAGCCGCCGGAACGCGTCGGGGTTGGAGTCGATGACGGCCGTGGTGTGGCCGCGCTCCTCGAGGCTTCGGCGTGAGGGTCGAACCGACTCGGCCGCAGCCCATGATCACGATGTGCACGCAGGCGACGCTACACCGCAACGGGACGCTGCGCGCGGCGCACACTCAGTGTGAGGTCTAGCATCGTCTCTCGTGGGAATCACCGAGGTCGCCAAGCGTGCGCTGGTCGGCCGCAAGCTCCGTAGCACCCAGCTCGGTGAGACGCTTCTCCCGAAGCGCATCGCGCTGCCGGTGTTCGCGAGCGATGCGCTGTCATCAGTGGCGTACGCGCCCGACGAGATCTTCCTGACGCTGTCGCTCGGCGGACTGTCGGCGTACGCCTTCAACTGGAAGATCGGCATCGCCGTCGCGCTGTGTCATGGCCGATCGTCGTCATGTCCTACCGGCAGAACGTGCACGCATACCCCAGCGGCGGCGGCGACTACGAGGTCGCGACCGTCAACCTCGGCCCGACCGCCGGCCTGACTGTCGGCAGCGCGCTGCTCGTCGACTACGTCCTCACGGTCGCCGTGTCGATCTCCTCGGGCGTGCAGAACGCCAGCTCCGCGCTGCCGTGGCTCGACGGGCACGAGGCCACCGCGGCGTCCGTGCTGGTGTTCGTGCTGATGGCGATGAACCTGCGCGGCACCAAGGAGTCCGGCAAGGCGTTCGCCGTGCCGACCTATCTGTTCATGATCGCGATCATCCTGATGGGCGTGTGGGGCTACGCGCGCTACCTCTTCGGCGACCTGCCCGATGCGGACAGCGCGCAATATCACATCACCGCCGAGGGCAACGCCGCGAACGGGCTCACCGGGCTCGCGATGGTCTTCCTGCTCGCTCGCGCATTCTCGTCGGGCTGCGCGGCGCTGACCGGTGTCGAGGCCATCAGCAACGGCGTGCCGGCGTTCAAGAAGCCCAAGAGCAAGAACGCCGCGACGACCCTGCTGCTGCTGGGCACGATCGCGATCACGATGCTGATGAGCATCGTCGTGCTGGCCGACCTGATGAAGCTCCGCTACGTCGAGGACCCCGCGCACCAGCTGCTCAAGGCCAACGGCAAGCCGGTCGGCTCCGGCTACGAGCAGGACACCGTCATCGGCCAGCTCGCCAAGGCGCTCTACAGCGACTTCACGCCGCTGTTCTACTTCACGATCGCGTGCACCGGCATCATCCTCGTGCTCGCCGCCAACACCGCGTTCAACGGCTTCCCGGTGCTCGGCTCGATCCTGGCCCGTGACGGCTTCCTGCCGCGGCAGCTCGACACCCGCGGCGACCGCCTGACGTTCAGCAACGGCATCATCTTGCTCGCGGTCGCGGCGATCGTGCTGATCCAGGCGTTCGACGCCGAGGTCACCCGGCTGATCCAGCTCTACATCGTCGGCGTGTTCGTCTCGTTCAACCTGAGCCAGCTCGGCATGATCCGGCACTGGAACCGGCACCTCAAGACCGAGACAGGACCCGGCCGAACGCGCGCGGATGAAGCGGTCGCAAGACGGTCAACTCGATCGGCCTCGGCATGACCGCGACGGTGCTGGTCATCGTGCTGGTCACCAAGTTCCTCGCCGGTGCCTGGATCGCGATCGTCGCGATGATCGCGATCTTCCTGCTCATGCGAGGCATCGGCCGGCACTACGACCGGGTCTCCGAAGAGCTCGAGATCGACGACTCCGACGTCACGCTGCCGTCCCGTGTGCACGCGATCGTCCTGGTCAGCAAGCTGCACAAGCCGACGATGCGCGCTCTGGCGTACGCCCGGGTGTCGCGGCCCAACTCGCTCGAGGCGCTGACGGTCGAGTTCGACCCGGCGCGAGACCGAGGCGCTGATGAAGCAGTGGGAGGACCTCGAGATCCCGATCCCGCTCAAGGTCGTCAACTCGCCCTACCGCGAGCTGGTGCGACCCGTGATCCGCTACGTCAAGGAGCTCCGCAAGTCGAGCCCCCGCGACATCATCACGGTCTACATCCCCGAGTACGTCGTCGGGAAGTGGTGGGAGCAGCTGCTGCACAACCAGACCGCCCTGCGGCTCAAGGGCCGTCTGCTGTTCATGCCCGGCGTCATGGTCACGAGCGTGCCCTACCAGCTCAGCTCCGCGGGCCGCGCCAAGAAGCGCCTCGCTCAAGGATCGTCCGGCACCGGGCGACGTCCGCCGCGGATTCCGGGACCGCTAGACATGTCCGACGACCCGATCGTCGACGTCGGCCCCATCGCCCACGGCGGCCACTGCGTCGCCCGACTCGACGGCCAGGTCGTGTTCGTCCGCCACACGCTGCCCGGCGAGCGCGTACGCATCCACATCACCGACCGTTCCACGTCGTTCCTGCGCGCCGACGCCGTCGAGGTCATCGAGGCCGCACCCGGCCGGGTCGAGGCGCCGTGCCCGTACGCCGGACCCGGCCTGTGCGGCGGCTGCGACTTCCAGCACGTCGATCCGGCGACGCAGCGCGGGCTGCTGGGCGACGTCGTACGTGAGCAGCTGCGCCGGCTCGCCGGCATCACCTGGGACGGCGAGGTCGAGGCGGTCGAGCCCGACGCGCTGGGCTGGCGTACGCGGATGCAGTTCGCGGTCGACGACGACGGCCGCCCCGGGCTCCGCAAGCACCGCTCGCACGAGATCATCCCGGTCGACCGCTGCCTGATCGCGCATCCCGACCTGCCCACTGTGCTCGGCCGCGAGTGGGACGCCGAGTCGGTCGAGGCGATCGTGTCGTCGACCGGCGACACGCTCCTGGTCACGGACGCGTCGATCCCCGATGACGTCGAGGCGGCCGTCGGCGGTGTGGTGGCGGTCGACGGCACGACGCGAGGCGGTCACGGCGCGGTCGTCGAGTCGCGTCCTGGCCGCAGACTTCCGGGTCTCCGGATCGGGCTTCTGGCAGGTGCACCCCGATGCCGCCGCGACGCTCGTCGAGGCCGTGATCGAGGCTGCCGAGGTGGCGGCCGGCGACACCGTGCTCGACCTCTACGCCGGCGTCGGGCTCTTCACCACGTTCCTGGCCGACGAGGCGGGGGAGGACGGGCACGTGCTCAGCGTCGAGTCGGACCGCGGGGCATCCCGCGACGCGCGCCGCAACCTGCACGACTTCCCGCAGGTCACGCTGGTCGGCGAGACCGTCGAACGCGCCCTCCGCAGCGGGTCGCTGGGGGAGTCGGCCGACGTCGTCGTCCTCGATCCTCCGCGCACGGGCGCCAAGAAGGCAGTCGCCGGGATCGTCGACCTGGCCCCGCGACGCATCGTCTACGTGGCGTGCGACCCCGCAGCCCTGGCTCGTGACCTCGCCTCGTTCGGAGCCCGGGGCTACGCCTTGGCGGGCTTGCGGGCCTTCGCGCTGTTCCCCATGACGCACCACGTCGAATGCGTGGCGGTGCTTGTGCGCGGGTGACCGTCAGGACACAGTGAGGCCATGCGCTTCGCAGACCCGCAAGCCTGTCCGGACTGTCGCGGCGCAATCGCCGGTCAGTCGACGTGCCCGCACTGCGGTCTCGACCTGACGTCGGCTGAGGTCCGGCAGCTCTGGCAGACGCTTCTGCAGGCTGACGAGCTGCTGGCGCGGGCGACGCTCACCCGGGATCGCGCGGTGCTGACGCCACCGCCGCGCGGCCACCGCGGATCCGTATGCGGCTCCGCCGGCGCAGCCGCAGCCGTACGTCCCACCGACGGGTCCTGTCCAACCGCCCAGCGGCCCGTTGCCGACGTACCCGCGCATGGGACAGCAGACGCCGCCCAAGGAACGCCGCTGGTCGGTCGGCACGATCCTGCTCACGTTGGGCGCGCTCGGCCTCATCGTCGCCGGGTTCATCTTCGTCACCCGATCCTGGGGAGACCTCGGCCTGGTCGGCCGCACCCTCGTGCTGATGGGCGTCACCGCTGCGTTCGCCGCCCTCGGCGTATGGGTGACACGGCGACCGCTGCGCGCATCCGCCGAAGCCGTCTGGACGATCGTCCTGGCCTTGCTGACGCTCGACTTCTTCGCCGCGCGGCACGAAGGCATGCTCGGGCTCGACGGCGTCTCGATCGCGTGGGCCTGGGTCGTCTGGGGAGTCGTCGCGCTCGCGATCAGTGTCGGCATCGCCCTGTGGGCTCGCAAGCCCGTCAATGCGGCACTCATCGCCCCGGCGATCGCGGGCGGGATCGGCATCACGATCGCCGGCATCGGCGCGGGCGCGGTGGCGGAGGACTGGGACTTCGGGTGGCGGGCGATCGTCGCGCTCGTCGTCGCGGGGCTCCTGGCCCTGGCCACCCGGCCGGCCGGTCTTCGACCCATGACGATCACGGCACGCGTCGTGTTCGCCGGGTTCTTCGTCGCCGCGTACGTCTCGGCGTTCGTCGAGCTCGTCGGCCATCCCAGCTTGAGCGAGCTCGGCCAGGACGGTCACGGCTACGCCATGGTGGTCATGGCGATCGCCTCGGTGATCGTGGCCTGGCTCGTGCCTCCCGCCCGCATCCCGGGAGTCGCGCTCGCGGTGTTCGCCGTGTGCGCGCTGGTCATCACCCCGGCTGCCGACGCGCGGGAGCCTGAGGGCGCCTGGCTTGCGGTCGCCGGGTTGGCGGTCGTGCTCGCGATCGCCGCCATGCGGGGCACCAACAGCTGGGTCCGCGGCGTGCGGTGCGGCGCCGTGCCGGTCATCGGCGGCATCTTCGCCCTGCAGGTCGGCCTGCTCGCCGACGCGATCGAGACCCTCGACACCGTGCTCAGTGGCTCGCGGAGTGCCGCCTGGGACACTCGCCTCGACGCAGCGTCGGTCGACAACTACGCCATCTGGGTCGCGCCGATCGTGGTCGCCGCGTTCGTGGCGGTCGTCTGGTTCGTGAGCCGCTGGCCCGAGCTGGCCGACTTCCGGGCGTACGCGACGACGGCCGTCGCCGGCGCAGCCGCGCTCGGCTCGGTGGACGCCGTCGTCACGATGCGACTGCCCATCTGGGCTGTCGCCGCCGTGCTGCTGGTCGTGGCCGCCGGCCTCCTGGCGGTCCAGGCACGTGGCCTCGCTCTGTTCGCGGGTCCGGCTGCGGTGTTCGTGGTCGCTGCGGCGTCGGCGCTGACGGTGTCGTCGCACGGCGTCTCCGCCACGGCGTGGCTCGTCGGCGCGCTGGTCCTCGCGGGACTCGCGCTCGGCAAGGAACCTCAGCCGCTGCGCCAGGCATACGCCGGACTCGCCGTGGCACTGGGACTGGGCGCAGTTGCCGCTCTGGTCGACCTGCTCGACGTCGACGACGCGGTGACGCCCCTCGTGGTGCTGGCGGCCGCTCTTGCGATCATCGCGGCGACCGGCTTGCTGCTCCGCGACCACGCGCTGCGGATCCCGGTCGAGGCAGCTGCCGCTCTGGCCGGTTTCGGGGCGCTCGTCGTGCCCGGCTCGACCTCCGAGCTGGCCGTCCGGTGGACGATCGCCGGCGTCGCGCTGATCGCGTCGGCGGCCGCCGTCCGGGATCGCCGGTGGTATGCGTGGCCGGGCGCGGTGGCGCTCGTCGTGGCGTACATCCTGCTCATCGTCGACAGCGGGTTCTCGTTCGTCGAGGCCTACACGCTGCCGCTCGGTGCGATTGCCCTGGCGGCCGGCCTCTACTTCGCGCGGCGGCAGCCCGACCTCTCGACCTGGCTGCTGCTCGGCCCGGGGCTGGCTCTGGCATTGCTGCCGAGCGTGCCGCAGGCGCTGGCCGACCCGACCGACCTGCGAGCGCTGCTGCTGGGACTCGGCGCGGTCGTGGCACTCGCCCTCGGCATTCGCTTCAGCTGGCAGGCGCCGTTCGTGTTCGGCGCCACGATCATCACGCTGCTCGTGCTGTTCAACATCGGCCCGTACGCCAATGCGGCTCCGCGAGTCGTGCTGATCGCCGCCGTCAGCGCGATCCTCCTCGGCTTCGGCATCACCTGGGAAGACCGGGTGCGTGACGGACGCAAGCTCGTCGGATACGTACGATCGATGCGTTAGGAGCGTTCATGACCGAGTTCAGGACGATCAAGCAGCTGCGTCGGCAGGCTCTTGGGCACGACGCCTTGCTGTTCAGCGCCGCATTCTCCTTGGGGGCGCTGGCCTACTTCATCGGCCGCGGTGTCCACGAGCTGGTCGCCGGCGGCAACAACGACTTCTGGTCGATCAGTCTCTCCGACGACCTGATCCTCAGCGGTCTGATCGCGGGGGAGCTGTTCCTGATCTGGAACAACGGGCTGCGGCAGGGCCTGCGCGGGCACAGCATCGGCAAGCACCGTGTCGGTCTCGCGGTGGTCGACGCCGGTGACGGCGCACCCACCGGTGCTGCCCGGGGCATCCTGCGCGGCGTGATCATGGCGGTGCTGCTGGACCTGGCCGTCGCGGCGATCCCGATCGGCCTGCCGACGGTCTTTCGACGGCTCACGCCCGACAGCTGGCACTTCGGCGGCGCGGCGTACCTCGCGCTCATCGTGCTGGTCGTGCCGCTGCTGATCTCGAGCGATCGTGGGTTCGCCGACCGCATCGCCCGCACCAAGGTCGTACGGGGCAGTGGCCCCGATGCGATGACCACGGACGGGCGCCAGAGAATACTGGTCGCGCTCGACGTCGCCGGGGTCGCCGGTCTGCTCGCGGTGGCGATCATCTACATCGCCTGGTTCTCGCCGCTCCTGCAGTTCCCCAAGCCGTTCTGACCGCGGGTCGGGGATGGTCATCGTCTCGATATCATGTATCTTGATGTCAAGAGATATTCGCGCATGAGGTTAGGACAGCCTGACCATGCGCTGCGCAGCGGTGCTGGGCAGGATGGAAGACGACGCGAAGGAGAATGACGATGGCCGTCGACAGCTTTGGATCAAAGGACTCCCTCACAGTCGGGGACTCCACGTACGACTACTACCGCCTCGACGCGGTGACGGGCGATGGACTCGACGTCTCGAGCCTCCCGTTCAGCCTCAAGGTGCTCCTCGAGTCGCTGCTGCGCACCGAGGACGGCGCCGACATCACGAAGGCCGACATCGAGGCACTCGCGGGCTGGGACGCGAACGCCGAGCCCAGCAAGGAGATCCAGTTCACGCCCGCACGCGTGATCATGCAGGACTTCACCGGCGTCCCGTGTGTCGTCGACCTCGCCACGATGCGTGAGGCGATGGCTGACCTCGGCGGCGACGCGACCAAGATCAACCCGCTCGCACCGGCCGAGATGGTCATCGACCACTCCGTCATCGCCGACGTCTTCGGCACGCCCGAGGCGTTCGAGCGCAACGTCGAGATCGAGTACGAGCGCAACCGCGAGCGCTACCAGTTCCTCCGCTGGGGCCAGGGTGCGTTCGACGACTTCAAGGTCGTCCCGCCCGGCACCGGCATCGTGCACCAGGTCAACATCGAGAAGCTCGCCCGCGTCGTCTTCGACAAGGACGGAACGGTCTACCCCGACTCGTGCGTCGGCACCGACTCGCACACCACGATGGTCAACGGCCTGGGCGTCGTCGGCTGGGGCGTCGGCGGCATCGAGGCCGAGGCAGCGATGCTGGGCCAGCCGATCAGCATGCTGATCCCGCGCGTCGTCGGCTTCAAGCTGTCGGGTGAGCTGCCCGAGGGCGCCACCGCGACCGACCTCGTGCTCGTCATCACCGAGATGCTGCGAGAGCACGGCGTCGTCGGCAAGTTCGTCGAGTTCTACGGATCAGGCGTGGGTGCCGTCCCGCTGGCCAACCGCGCCACGATCGGCAACATGAGCCCCGAGTACGGCTCGACGATCGCGGTGTTCCCGATCGACGACGAGACGACCAAGTACCTGCGTCTGACGGGTCGCGACGAGCAGCAGATCGCGCTCGTCGAGGCCTACGCCAAGGCGCAGGGCCTGTGGCACGACGCCGACAACGAGCCGCGCTTCTCGGAGTACCTCGAGCTCGACCTCGGCGACGTCGTCCCTTCGATCGCGGGGCCGAAGCGTCCGCAGGACCGCGTGTCGCTCACCGAGAGCAAGCAGTCCTTCCGCGGCGCACTCGCTGCGTATGTCACCGCGGACGTCGACGCCGTCTCCGGCGAGTGGGACGAGTCGTTGGAGGAGTCCTTCCCAGCCTCCGATCCGCCGTCCAACGAGCACGCCGACGGCCAGACGCCTGCTCGCGACTATCTGAGCTGTGCGCCGAAGGATGGCGGACGTGCGAGCAATCCGCAGCAGGTGACCCTGGAGGACGGCACCAAGTTCGTCCTCGACCACGGCGCCGTCACGATCGCCGCGATCACGTCGTGCACCAACACGTCCAACCCGTCGGTCATGATCGGCGCAGGACTGCTGGCCAAGAAGGCCGTCGAGAAGGGCCTGCAGCGCAAGCCGTGGGTCAAGACGACGCTGGCACCGGGTTCCAAGGTCGTGACTGACTACTACGAGAAGTCCGGGCTCAACGTCTACCTCGACAAGCTCGGCTTCAACCTCGTCGGCTACGGCTGCACGACGTGCATCGGCAACTCCGGACCGCTGATCCCCGAGGTCAGCACGGCCGTCAACGACGGCGACCTCGCGGTCACTGCTGTGCTGTCGGGCAACCGCAACTTCGAGGGTCGCATCAACCCCGACATCAAGATGAACTACCTTGCGTCGCCGCCGCTGGTCATCGCGTACGCGCTGGCCGGCTCGATGGACGTCGACCTCTACAACGATCCGCTCGGGCAGGACCAGGACGGCAACGACGTCTTCATGAAGGACATCTGGCCGACACCTCAGGAGATCGAGGACGTCATCGCATCGTCGATCGACTCCGACACGTTCACCAAGGAGTACGCCGACGTGTTCGCCGGCGACGAGCGCTGGCAGAACCTGTCGACGCCCGACGGTGACGTGTTCGAGTGGGACCCCGACTCGACGTACGTCCGCAAGGCGCCCTACTTCGACGGCATGGCTCTCGAGCCGTCGCCGGTCGAGGAGGTCACGGGTGCTCGCGTGCTGCTCAAGCTCGGCGACTCGGTCACGACCGACCACATCAGCCCCGCCGGAGCGATCAAGAAGGACAGCCCGGCCGGCACGTACCTGTCCGAGCACGGCATCGAGCCGCGCGACTTCAACTCGTACGGATCGCGTCGCGGCAACCACGAGGTCATGATCCGCGGCACGTTCGCCAACATCCGCCTGCGCAACCAGATGGCGCCGGGCACCGAGGGCGGCTTCACCCGCAACCTGATCGACGGCGGCGAGGTCACGTCGGTGTTCGAGGCGTCCGAGGCCTATCAGGCAGCCGGCGTCCCGCTGGTCGTCCTGTCCGGCAAGGAGTACGGCTCGGGCTCGTCGCGTGACTGGGCGGCCAAGGGCACGGCGCTGCTGGGCGTCAAGGTCGTCATCGCCGAGTCATACGAGCGCATCCACCGCTCCAACCTGATCGGCATGGGCGTCCTCCCGCTGCAGTACCCCGAGGGCCAGAACGCCGAGTCGCTCGGACTGACGGGGGAGGAGACGTTCGACTTCACCGGCATCACCGAGCTCAACGAGGGGCGTACGCCCAAGACCGTCCACGTGAAGGCTGGGGACGTCGAGTTCGACGCCGTGGTACGCATCGACACACCGGGCGAGGCCAACTACTACCGCAACGGCGGCATCATGCCGTACGTGCTGCGCAGCCTGCTCGACTGAGCATCTCCGCAGGTCAAGGGCACCGCCGTGATGGCGGTGCCCTTGCTGCGTCCTGGCGTCAATCGACACGTCACCATTTGTTGTCTGAATCGCTGGACGTGACCCCAGTCACGGTATAGGTTGTGGCAAACAACAAACGCGTCACGTGGACGAAATAATGTCGGCCCCGGCGCACTACTGGAGGAAATAGGAGGCGGTCTGTGTGAAGCGGACACGCAATCTCGTGCTTGTAGGAATCATGGGTGCGAGCCTCGCGCTCAGCGCCTGCGGCGGCAGCAGCGGCGGCAGCGACGGCGGCAGTGGCGGCGGCAAGGACAAGGCCGGCAAGATCGGCGTCATCCTGCCCGACACCAAGTCCTCGGTCCGCTGGGAAAGCGCCGATCGTCCGGCACTGACGCAAGGCGTTCAAGGCTGCTGGCGTCAAGTACGACATCCAGAACGCCGAGGGTGACGCCGACAAGATGGCGACCATCGCCGACGGCATGATCACCGGCGGTGTGACGGTCCTCGCGATCGTCAACCTCGACTCGGACTCGGGTGCCGCGATCGAGGAGAAGGCCGCCAAGCAGGGCGTCAAGACGATCGACTACGACCGTCTGACGCTGGGCGGCTCGGCTGACGTCTACATCTCGTACGACAACAGCAAGGTCGGCGCGCTCCAGGGCGAGGGACTCAAGAAGTGCCTCGGCGACAAGGATGCCAACCTCATCTACCTCAACGGTTCGCCGACCGACAACAACGCGACGCTGTTCTCGCAGGGTGCGCACAGCGTCCTCGACAAGGTCTCGACCTACAAGAAGGTCGCTGAGCAGGCCGTCCCCGACTGGGACAACGACAAGGCCGTCACGATCTTCGAGCAGCTCTACACCAAGGTCGACGGCAAGGTCGACGGCGTCTACGCGGCCAACGACGGCCTCGCGGGCGGCGTCATCTCGATCCTGAAGAAGAACGGCCAGAACGGCAAGGTCCCGGTCACGGGCCAGGACGCCACGGTCGAGGGTCTGCAGAACATCCTCACGGGTGACCAGTGCATGACGATCCAGAAGTCCGCCACGGGTCAGGCCGGCGCGCTCGCCAAGGCAGCCATTGCCATGGCCAAGGGCGGCAAGGCTGAGACCACGGGCACCGTCAAGGACGACACCGGCAAGCGTGACGTCCCGGCGATCCTTCTGGACCCGGTCGCGATCGACAAGTCGAACGTCAAGGCTGTCATCGACTCGGGCGACATGAAGGCCTCCGATCTGTGCACCGGCGCTTACGCCAAGCTGTGCACTGACGCTGGCATCAGCTGATTGCTGAGGGTGCGGTCCTCCGGGCAATCTCCGGGGGACCGCACCCGATGCTGTCTCTCGCACCACCCATCTCGGACCCTGCACCCCCTGGAAGGCTCACCATGAGCGAATCGACCCCCCTCCTCGAGCTTCGAGGAATCAACAAGAGCTTCGGTGTGGCCCACGTCCTCCATGACGTCGACCTCACGATCTATCCCGGACAGGTCACCGCACTCGTCGGTGACAACGGCGCCGGCAAGTCCACCCTCGTCAAGTGCCTTGCGGGCATCTACCCGATCGACACGGGCGAGTACGTGTTCGACGGCAAGCCCGTCAGCGTCCACGGCCCCAAGGACGCCTCGGCGCTCGGCATCGAGGTCGTCTACCAGGACCTCGCCCTGTGCGAGAACCTCGACATCGTCGAGAACATGTTCCTCGGCCGTGAGAAGAAGAACGGCATCGTCCTCGACGAGACCACGATGGAGTCCAAGGCCCGCGAGGCCTTGACCTCGCTGTCGGTCCGCACCGTCAAGTCCGTACGCCAGAGCGTTGCGAGCCTGTCAGGCGGCCAGCGGCAGACCGTCGCGATCGCCAAGTCGGTGCTGTGGAACTCGCGCGTCGTGCTCCTCGACGAGCCGACCGCCGCCCTCGGTGTCGCGCAGACCCGTCAGGTGCTCGATCTCGTGCGTCGCCTCGCCGACTCCGGCGTGGGCGTGCTGCTGATCTCGCACAACCTGACCGACGTCTTCGAGGTCGCCGACCGCATCACGGCGCTCTACCTCGGCCGCGTCGCGGCCGACGTCGCCACCAAGGACGTCACGTCCCGCCAGGTCGTGGAGCTCATCACGACCGGACACCTCATCCGACCTCGGCGGCCTCGGCGCCGTCCACCACGGCCTGACACGGGAGATCACCATGACCGACATCACCGAAGCGCAACCCGCTCCGTCTGAAGACGCAGGCTTCGCTGCCGACCTCACCCAGTCACACACCCTTGGCGAGTCCGTCCAGGCCTACATCAGCCGCGTGCGCGGCGGCGACATGGGCGCGCTGCCGTCCGTCCTCGGCCTCGTCGTGCTGTTCATCGTGTTCGGCTTCGCCAACGACCGGTTCCTGTCGAACCTCAACTTGGCCAACCTGCTCACCCAGTCCGGCTCGATCATCATCCTCGCGATGGCGCTCGTCCCGGTGCTGCTGCTGGGCGACATCGACCTGTCCGCCGGCGTCGCGGGAGGCGTCGTCCGCCTGCGTCATGGGCGTGCTGATCGTCGAGCACGACCAGAACTGGGTCGTCGCGGTCGCTCGCCGCGCTGGCGACCGGCGCCGTCATCGGGCTGATCATCGGCGCTGCTCGTGGCGAAGCTCGGCATCCCGTCGTTCGTCGTGACGCTGGCGTTCTTCCTCGGCCTGCAGGGCGTGACCCTGAAGCTGATCGGCGAGGGCGGATCGGTCCGCATCAACCAGCCCGTCATCAGCGGCATCGCCAACAACAACATGAGCGTGCTGCGGCCGGCTGGATCGCCGCGGTCGTCATCATCGTCGTGTTCGCCGCCCTGCGGCTGCTGCAGCACCGCCGCAAGGTCGCCCAGAACCTGCAGCACCAGCCGTTGGCCGTCGTCGTCGCGCAGATCGTCGCGATCGCGGCCGTGCTGCTGGTCGTGACGTACGTGCTCAACCAGAACCGCAGCGTCAACCCGAACTTCCCGATCAAGGGCATCCCGTACGTCATCCCGATGGTCATCGTCCTGCTGATCTTCTGGACGTTCATGCTCAGTCGCACGACCTGGGGCCGGCACGTCTACGCCGTCGGTGGCAACGCCGAAGCGGCTCGTCGCGCCGGCATCAACGTCGACCGCATCCGCATCTCGGTGTTCGTCATCTGCTCCGTCGATGGCGGCGCTCAGCGGCATCGTCGCGGCGTCGTACGTCGGCAAGGTCTCGACCGTCGTCGGGCGGCGGCAACGACCTGCTCGTACGCCGTCGGCGCGGCCGTCATCGGCGGCACGAGCCTGTTCGGCGGCAAGGGCAAGGCCCGCGACGCCGTCATCGGTGGTCTCGTGATCGCCACGATCGCCAACGGCCTCGGTCTGCTCGACCAGGCGTCGTACATCAACTTCGTCGTCACCGGTGGCGTGCTGCTGCTCGCGGCCAGCGTCGATGCGATCTCGCGCAGGCGGCGTTCGGCGACAGGTCTGGTAGACCATGGCTACAGCCGGACGCTCGGGGGTCGGCACGAATCAGGAGGACGTTCGCCGGCACAATCTCGGGACAGCTCTCGGGCACGTGCATCGCGCGGGTCGGCATCTCTCGTGCCGAGCTGACGGCTCGGATGGGTCTCAACCGCAGCACGATCGCGGGTCTGGTGACCGAGCTGGAGTCCTTGGGGCTGGCCGATCAGGCCAAGCCCTCAGGCACCCGGATCGGCGCCGGCCGCCCGTCGGTCGACGTCAAGGCCCGCACGGGTGCGTACGTCCTGGCGGTCGACCTGCGGGTCGACGGCCTGACGGTCGCCCGCGTCGGCCTCGGCGGGGTCATCCGGGCCCGGGCCACCGGTCCGGTCCCGCCTGGCCACGACCCGGACGCCATCGCGGCGTCGGTCGTCGACCTGATGCGGCTCGTCGTCAAGCGACGTCGAGCCCGGCGCCGCCCTGGTCGGCGTCGGGGCTCGGCGTGCCGGGCATCATCCGCGCCGACGACGGACTGGTCCGGCTGGCGCCCAACCTCGGCTGGCACGACGTGCCGTTCGCCAAGATCCTCGTCCGAGCGGCATCGGCCCGGTCGGCATGCCCGTGCTGGGCAACGACGCCGACCTCGGCGCCCTGGCCGAGCACCTGCGCGGTGCCGGTGTCGGTGTCGAGGACCTCGTCTACCTGTCCGGCGAGGTCGGCGTGGGTGCCGGCGTCATCGTCGGCGGCCGCAAGCTCGAGGGTGCCGGCGGCTACGCCGGCGAGATCGGCCACATGCCGTTCCTCCCCGACGGCAAGCTGTGCCACTGCGGTGCGCACGGCTGCTGGGAGACCGAGATCGGCGCCCCTGCGATCGCCCTGGCCGATCGGCTGCCCGCCCGAGCGGGTCGGCGCGCTGGGGGAGTTCCTCGAGGGCGTCCACGAGGCGACCCCCGATCTGCGCATCGTCGGCCAGCACCTCGGCCGCGGCCTCGCCGGCGCGGTCAACCTGCTCAACCCGCGGGTCATCGTGCTCGGCGGCTACCTGCGTTCGCTGTTCCCGCTCGTGCGCGAGGACGTCGACAGCGAGCTCGCGGTGCACGCCCTGTCGGCACCGCGTGAGCAGGTGCTCGTGACGCTGCCCGGGCCTCGGCGGCGACTCGGTGCTGCACGGTGCAGCCGAGCTCGCCTTCGAGCCCTTGCTGGCCGACCCGGTGGGCCGGCTCGCGAACGCCTGCCTCGACGTGGACTCGGCGCTCGCGAGCTGAAGCGCAGCGGCTAGGCGCCGATGCGCTCGGACAGGTCCAGGAGCCGGTTCGAGAAGCCCCACTCGTTGTCGTACCAGGCGAAGATCTTGACCTGGTTGCCCACGACCTGGGTCAGGGGCGCGTCGAAGATCGCAGAGGCCGGGTTGCCGACGATGTCAGCCGACACGATGGGCGCCTCGGAGTAGGCAAGGTAGGGCGACAGCTGCGGGCTCTCCGATGCGGCGCGGAAAGCCGAGTTGACCTCCTCGACGGTTGCCGGCTTCGTCAGCTGGACCGTGAGGTCGGTGATGGAGCCGACGGGCACGGGCACGCGGAGCGCGAGACCGGTGAGCTTGCCGTCGAGCTCGGGGATGATGCGCCCGATCGTCTTGGCGGCGCCGGACGAGGTCGGGATCGTGGACATCGCCGCGGCGCGGGCACGCCGCAGGTCGCCGTGCGGCGCATCGTGGAGGCGCTGATCGCTCGTGTAGGCGTGGATCGTCGTCATGAGCCCGGACTCGATGCCGAATGCCTCGTGCAGCACCTTGGCCATCGGCGCGAGGCAGTTGGTCGTGCAGGAGCCGTTGGAGAACACGTCGCCTCCCGCGTCGATCGCGTCGTCGTTGACGCCCAGCACCACAGAGGGCACGTCGCCCGACGCCGGGGCGGAGATGATGACCTTTCGTGCTCCGGCGGCCAGGTGCTCACGGGCGCTGGCCGCGTCGGTGAACCGGCCGGTCGACTCGATGACGACGTCGACCCGCTCATCTCCCCAAGGAATGTTGGCCGGCTCGCGCTCGGCGGTCACGCGGATCCGCGCACCGTCGACGACGATCGCATCGCCATCGACGTGCACCCCGTCGAGATGCCCGCCGATCGAGTCCCACTCGAGCAACGAGGCAAGGGTTGCGGCGTCGGCGATGTCGTTGATCGCGACGACCTCGATGTCGGCGTCGCTGCGCAGGGCGGCCCTCAGGTAGCTGCGGCCGATCCGGCCGAAGCCGTTGATCCCGATTCGTACGGTCATGGGGTTCTCCTTCGTGGGTTGGTCAGTCGGGGGTGACTGCCGCGTGCGCGGCGTCGAGCAGGGACACGGCGCCCCGGATGGCTGCGTCCATCGGCGCCTGATCGCCTTGGGCCCGGGCGAGCACATAGCCGCCTTGGATGACCGCGGCCAAGGTACGGGCGAGGTCGGCCGGGACGATGTTCGTGGGCAGTTCTCCGGCGGCTGTCGCGTCAGCAATCGCCTGCTCCCATCGCCCCAGGGCGATGTCGAACGCGTTCGCGACGATCGCGATGAGCTCGGCGTCGGCCACGACCTGCGGGTCCTGGGTCATCCGGCCGATGCGGCAGCCGCGGGTGCCAGGGCGGGGGACCGACAGGTAGCCCTTCAGTCGCTCCAGCGGCGAGCCGTCTCCCACGAGCACGGACGAGGCTTCGGTCAGGGCCTCGGCAACCTCCGTGAAGGTCTCGACGGCCAGATCGTGCTTGCCGCTGAAGTGGTGATACATGCTGCCCTGGCCGACCCCGGCTCGCGCCATGACGTCCCGCGGACTCGTTGCTGCGTATCCCCGCTCCCACAGCAGCTCGGCCATGGCCTCGGTCAGCTGTTCGCGTGCGCTCATACGAGAACTGTAACAACTAGTATGTACAGAGGGACCGGGGAGTGCACGTCAGGAAATATGCCTACGATCGGATCGTGCCTGTGTCACGTGACGACCTCGACCGCTTCGAGCGCGCGAGGCCGCGTCTGGAAGCCATCGCCTATCGCCTGCTCGGCTCCGCTGACGAGGCAGAGGATGTCGTCCAGGAGACCTTCCTGCGCTGGCACGCCGCCGACGTCGACCGCATCGAGGTTCCCGAGGCGTGGCTGACCAAGGTGCTCACCAACCTGTGCCTCAACCAGCTCACGTCCGCGCGGGTGCGACGCGAGAGCTACGTGGGCCAATGGCTCCCGGAGCCGTTGCTCGGAGGGGACCCGATGCTCGGCCCGGCCGACGCCGCTGAGCAACACGAAGCGGTCACGTATGCGGTGCTCACCCTGCTGGAACGCCTGTCACCCAACGAACGGGCTGTGTACGTGCTGCGGGAGGCCTTCGACTACCCGCATCGGCAGATCTCCGAGATCCTCGACATCACCGAGGCCGCGAGCCAGCAGATCCTCCACCGAGCCAAGGAGCACGTCGCACACGCCAACGCCCGCCCTCACACCGACAGGGCCGCGGCCCAACGGATCGTCGCGGAGTTCCTCGCGGCCGCCGCCAGCGGTCAGACCGATGAGCTCATACGCCTGCTCACCAAGGACGCCACCGCGATCGGCGACGGTGGCGGAAAGGTACCGGCGCGCACCAAGGCGTTCGAGGGAGCCGTCGCGGTCGCGCGGTTCGTACGGGGCTTGGTCAAGTCGGCGGACGCCAAGCGAGCTCTCGTCGGGGGATCGCCCGAGCTGTACGCCTGGACGGCCAACGGCGAACCCGCGGTCGTGGCCGTCGTGGAGGGCCGGGTCGTCGCCGTCATGTGCCTGGAGGTCGGTGAGGACGGCATCTCAGCGTGCCGTACGCAAGTGAACCCCGACAAGCTCGTACGCGCGACCGACCAGTGGGCCGCTGCTGACCACGGAGAGCCACTGCTCGTGATGTGACGGGCATCACCCGTGGCTCCTGTCAGGAAACGGTTGGCCATCCGGTTCAAGTGGCATCCGAACCGAACAGGAGCCACACATGAGAATTCTGATTGCAGGAGCCACCGGGGCGATTGGTATGCAGCTGGTGCCGCGGCTGAACGAGGCCGGACACGAGGTGTTCGCCATGATCCGCAAGACGTCGGACGAGGCCAGGATGACCCGTCTGGGCGCGGTGCCGGTGATGGCCGACGCGCTCGATCGCGCCGCGGTCGAGGCGGCCGTGCGCCAGGCCGCGCCTGACGTGATCGTCCACCAGCTGACCGCCATCGGACCCATCGACACCCGACACTTCGAACGCAGCTTCGCCGCCACGAACCGGCTGCGGACCGAGGGCACGGACAACCTCCTCGCGGCCGCGCGTGCCGTGGGCGTACGCCGCTTCGTCGCCCAGAGCAACGGAGCGTTCACGTATGCCAGGACCGGCGGGCCGGTCAAGGACGAGCGAGACCCGTTGGATCCGTCACCCGTACGCCAGATGGGCGCCATGATCGGGGCGATCGAACACCTGGAGAGCGCCGTGCTGGCTGCCACCTGGACCGAGGGGATCGTGCTGCGCTACGGCGCCTTCTACGGACCGGGCACCGCCATGGCGCCCGGGTCCGAGCAGTTCGAGATGATCCGCAAGCGCAAGTTCCCAGTCGTTGGCGACGGGGGAGGAGTGTGGTCGTTCGTCCACATCGCCGACGCGGCAGAAGCCACCGTCGCGGCGGTCGAGAACGGCGACCGTGGCGTCTACAACATCGTCGATGACGACCCTGCGCCGGTCGCCGAGTGGTTGCCGGAGCTGGCGGCGATGCTGGGTGCCAAGAAGCCGATGCGCGTACCGCGGTTCGTCGGACGGTTGGCCGCAGGCAGGGCCGGGGTCGTGCTCATGACCGAGCTGCGCGGCGCATCCAATGCCAAGGCCAAGCAAGAGCTGGGCTGGCGCCCTGCGCACTCGACGTGGCGCCAAGGCCTCGCCGCGTAGGGCCCGCCAGTTGACGTGGCACCGTGCCTTCCGCAATAGTTAGGCGTGTGCCTAAGTATCAGGTCGAGCTCGACGCCGTCCTCCGCGCGCTCGCGGATCCGACGCGCCGTGCCGTCGTGGAACGGTTGGCGAAGTCCCCGGCAGTCGTGTCCGAGCTTGCGGCGCCGTTCTCGATGGCATTGCCATCACTCATGCAGCACCTGAGGGTGCTCGAGGACGCGGGTGTGGTCACGTCGCAGAAGCACGGGCGGGTGCGCACCGTGAGCCTGCGACCCGGTGCGCTCGACGTGCTCCACCTGTGGCTCGGCGAGCAACGTACCCCCGCAGAACATCAGGCCGATCGGCTTGGCATCCACCTGACCCGCACGTCCCCGAAGGGAACCTGACATGACCCGCGTTCGTATGGACCTGTTCACCTCTCTGGACGGCTATGTGCCGGCCGACCAGACGCCCGAAGATCCGATGGGAGCCGACTGGGGACGCCTCACGGCCGCGTACGCCGCAACTCGTACGTTCCGCAGGAACGTCTTCGGCGACACCAGCGGTGAGGGCACGACCGGGGTCGACGAGCGCTACGCCGCCGCGTTCTCGCAAGGCGTCGGTGCCGAGATCATGGGCGCAGCGATGTTCGGTCTGCACACGTTCCCCGACGACCCGGACTGGAAGGGCTGGTGGGGTGACAAACCGCCGTTCGGCACCCCGGTCTATGTGCTCACCCACAGTGCCCCGCGCCCGTCGATCCCGATGGAGGGTGGCACGACGTTCCACTTCCGCAACGCCCCGATCGAGGACGTGCTCACCGAGGCGACCGAGGCCGCCGACGGAGCAGACGTACGCGTCGGCGGGGGATACCGCACGGCGCGAGACTTCCTCCGCGCCGGCCTGGTCGACGACCTGCACCTCATGGTCGCCCCGATCTTCCTCGGCAAGGGCCATCGACTGTGGGACGACCTCGCGGGCTTCGAGGTCACCCACACGGTGATGACGGAGGTCGCCGAGAGTGGCGAGATCCACGTCAACCTGAACCGATAGGACGTACCCCATGACGATCGAACGCCGCCTCGCCCGCGCCGATTTCACGCTGAGCCGCGACTACCCTGCTGCGGTTGGACGCGTCTGGGGTGCGTTCGCCGATGAAGAGCAGAAGCTGAGCTGGTGGGGCGCAGGCGACGCCATCGAGCACCGCGAGTGGGTGTTCGACTTCCGGGTCGGTGGACGCGATGTGGCCGAAGGGAAGTTCCACAACGGTCCCGTCTCTCGCTACGAAGCCACGTACACCAACATCGTCGAGCACGCCCGCATCGTCACGACGTACGACATGTGGATCGACGGGATCCACATGTCGACATCATTGGCATCGCTTGAGTTCGAGCCGATCCCCGAGGGCACCCGGTTCACGCACGTCGAGCACGGCGCCTTCTTCGACCAGTTCTGGGCCGACGGACCGAACCGCGAGGCGGGCAGCCAGAGCCTGCTCGAGGCGCTGGGCCGCTACCTTGCGTGATCGGGCGTAGCCGCCTCCGTCAGTGGAGACCGTCGAAGAGATCGATCAGCATCGGTGCGCCCGGCTCCGGGGGAGGCCAAGCGACCACGTGCCACTCGTCCTTGATGCGCTTGTCCCACTGCTCGAGGTCGTCCGGGTTGTCGGACATCACGTGGTGCTGGCTTCGGTGCTCACGCAGTCCGTCACCGACGCGACCAGCGACCGTGCGGCAGTCGACGGTGACTCCGATCTGCTCGTCGGGCACTCCACGCAGGTGATAGACCTGCGTCGGGTCGAACTCGAACAGGCCGAGCTCGGCACGTCGACGGTTCCACCGGTCGAAGACCGACTCTGGGATCGCACTGTGCACCAGCCGTCGCAACCCGGACCCTCCCCGACCCCGGACTCGGGCGAACGCCGCGTCCGTCGCGGCGCCGATCGTCACATGGTCGGGATGATTGGAGATCCCGTCAGGGCCGAACGTGGCCACGACGCAGGGCTGCTCTTCGATGAGGATCTGCTCGACCATCGCGACGACGTCGTCGAACGGCAGGGAAGCCACCCCGCCGTCCGGCAGGCCGAGCCACTCATGCCGGTCCGGCACCCTGCCGAGAGCGCGCCATGCCGCCTCGTCCTCGGCCTGGCGTACGGCCGCCAAGGTCTCGCGGGTGGCGGGGAAGCCTTCACGGATGTCGCCCAGCTCGCCATACGTCGCGTGCACCAGGACGAACCGGAAGTCAGCGTCCTGCGCGTGGAGAGCAACGCTCCCGGCAACTGCGTGAGCGTCGTCATCGGGGTGCGCCACGACGCACACGAGGGTCAGGTTGGCCGCCATGCGAATCAGTATGAGCCGTTTGCCCGCATGCGTGGCGAAAAGATTCGGTTCGGCTGGGTCTGCGCAAGATTCGAGTCCTTGCCCTCCTCGCAGGAGTCTGACCTACCGAACCTCGCGTCGACAGGCATGGTGACGCGGGTTGACTCATCGGTCGGCGTGCTCGTGATGTCTGAGCGCGAAGATGCCGTGAGTTGGTGCATGGCGTCGCTGGCTGCGGCATGCTGCGGAGTATGAAGCTTCCGATTGTCGGCGTGCGGCAGATCAAGCTCCCGGTCAGCGATCTGGCCCGCAGCGCTCGCTGGTACTCCGACCTGTTCGGCCTCGAGCTGGCGGCCGAGTTCTACGAGGAATCGGCCGTTCGAGGGGTCGTGCTCGCTGACCACGCTGCAGGTTTCGTCATCGGGCTGCGCGAGCGCGACTACTGCGCGAGCTCGCCAGTGCTGGATGGCTTCGATGTCTGTGCCTTCGAGGTCAGCACGCCAGAGCAGATGACGACGGTCACCGCCCGGTGTGTCGAGCTGGGTATCGAGCACGGTGACATCCAGGATCGAGGCGAGTTCGGGATCGCGATGGATGTGCCCGATCCGGATGGGACCGTCCTTCGTTTCGTGGGCGGCCCGCACACCGGACCACCGGGAAGCTTCTTCGGTCTCGAGTTCGGAGCTGGAGCGCCGGAGTTCTACGATCAACCGCGCCTCGCCTTCTAGCTGGCGGCGGACTCACCGCGAGTGGTGTCCTCGCGCGGGTCGGGCGCGAGGATCGAGAAACGGCACATGAGACTGTAGAGCAGACATGTGTCGCTGACGCTCCGGCACCCGGGAGCTATTGCTTGGCCAAGGAGAACTGGTGGCGCGATTTCGTGAGCTCGACTTCATACCGACCCCCATGGGTGATCTGATTCTTCGCGAGCGGTGGGATCCAGTTGCGCAGACAGATCTCCTCGAAATCAAGCTGGGCGAGGAGTTCCTCATGTCCAGCCTGTTCACTGTCGCTGAGACGGCGTTGGGGCATCTGGCGGTCGGTGAGTGCGATTCAGACGACCTTGACGTGGTGGTCGGGGGCCTCGGCCTCGGCTACACCGCGCTCGCCGTCTTGGAGCACCCATCGGTCCGAAGCCTGTTGGTTGTCGACGCCTTGGCAGGGGTGATCGACTGGCATGAGCGCGGCATCATCCCTGCCGGTCGCACGCTCATCGAAGACGGCCGCTGCCGCTTGGTTCACGGCGACTTCTTCGCTGGGATGCGTCCCGATGGCGAGCTGGACCGCGAACAACCCAACCGGATGTGGCACGCGGTTGTCGTGGACATCGATCACACGCCCTCCCACCATCTGCACCCCAGCCACGCCGACTTCTACCGTGCAGACGGGCTCGCTCGCGTCAGGCAACGGCTCCACCCGGGGGGCGTCTTCGCGTTGTGGTCGGACGACCCTCCCGACGAGGCGTTCATCCACATCCTCGAGGACGTGTTCGTCGAAGTCAGGGCAGAAGTCGTCACATTCCAGAACCCCCTCATCGACCAGACCTCGGCGAACACGATCTACCTGGCCCGCACAACCGTTTGACCGAAGGGCCATTGACGACTGTTCCTGCATACCGACCACGGCGCCGTCACCCGCGGGAATGAGAGCCCTGAAGCAGCACGCCGGCGGTGAACGGCGGCATGACGCCTTCCGCGTATCGGCGGGTTGCTCGCCTGCGGCGAGTGCCCGATGAGGACGCGTGGGTCTAGATTGTGTTTGTGGACCCAGTTGGGATCCTCCTTCAGGTCCCCCTTTTCGGTGATCTCGCCGCGGCAGATGTCGGGGAGTTGGTCCCGTACCTGAGGGAGAAGTCCTATGCCCGCGGAGAATCGGTCTGGCTCGAGGGAGACCAGGCGGATGCCCTGTACATCCTCGTGGAAGGCCAGCTCAGGTCCTATCGGACGGGTCGCGATGGCGGGGAAGTGATCCTTTTGCTTCAGTCCGGCGTCGACGTAGTTGGTGAGGTAGGGCTCTTTCACCCAGGCGGCGCGCGCCTGGTCAGCGTCAGCGCGATGACACCGAGCAGGTGCCTCACCCTCGCACGGTCAGCACTCATCGCATTCCTGGCCAGACACCCCGTCGCGATGGAACGCATGCTCGAGCAACTCAGCACGATCGCGGGCCGCGCGGCCTACTCGTTCACCGGTGTCGCGTTCGACGACATTGGTCGCCGTGTCGCAGTCGCCCTGCTGGGTCTGGCCGAGGAGTTCGGGGAACCGACCCCCGACCAGGGGGTTCGGATCCGTCTACGCCTCTCCCAAGGCACCCTCGCCGCTCTGGTCGCGGCCTCCCGGGAAAACGTGAACCGCGCCCTGTCAGCATTCGTGACCAGCGGCGCGGTCAGCCAAGTCAACGGCTACTTCCACCTCCACGACCTCGCGTCACTCGAGTCCAAAGCCAACGTCCCGACCTCGGAAGGTCTGACAGATTTCCCCCGAAACCTGTGACGTGCAGCACTGTGGCCACCAATCGACTGGCACACGCTGAACCCATGACACAGACACCCCCCACAGCAACGGGACCACGGGCCGATGTGACCTCGCTGCGCGACACGTTCAGCGGTCAGATCCTGACACCGGCCGACGGCCCCGACTTCGATACCGCTCGCATCGCGTTCAATGCGATGTTCGATCGCCGACCCACGCTCATTGCCCGCGCTGCGACCGTTGCCGACGTCATCTCCGCGCTCAGCTTCGCCCGGTCTGCGAAGCTCCCGATCGCCATCCGCGGGGGCGGGCACTCCGTTGCCGGCTACTCCACGATCGACACCGGCATCCTCATCGACCTGGGCGCGATGAAAGGCATCGACATCGATGCTGGCGCCACTACGGTCCGGGTCCAGCCAGGTGTGACGTGGGGCGAGCTCGACCGGGCCACCCAGGCCCACGGGCTCGCCACTACCGGTGGTCGAATGACAACCACCGGAGTCGCGGGCTTCACTCTCGGTAGCGGCAGTGGCTGGCTCGAACGCCTCCACGGTCTTGCCGCAGACAACCTCATCTCGGCAGAGGTCGTCACTGCAGACGGCCGGGTTCTCAAAGCCAGCGAAACCGACAATCCGGAGCTGTTCTGGGGCCTACGCGGAGGGGGCGGCAACTTCGGTGTCGTCACCGAGTTCGAGTTCAGACTGCATCCGGTCGGCCCGCTCGTGTACGGCGGCATGGTGCTGTATCCGCTCTCCTCCGCACCCGAGGTGTGCCGGTCGTTTCGCGATTTCATGCGCAACGCGCCGCGCGAGATCGGCGCGGGAATCGTCCTCATGCATGCGCCCCCCGCGCCGTTCGTGCCCCTCTCGCTCCAGGGCCGACCGGCGGTTGCGGTGATGGCGGGGCATTGGGGCTCGGTCGAGGAGGGCGAGGCGGCGCTCGCACCCCTTCGCGAGTTCGGTGATCCGGCGGTCGTCATGATGCAGCCGATTCCGTACGTCGAGTTCCAGGCATTGACGGACGCTGGCAACCCAGCCGGTCGCCGCAACTACTGGCATTCCGAGGTGTTGTCAGACCTCACCGATGACGCCATCGACGCTCTGATCGCCTGCGCCGCCTCCGCCACCTCGCCGAACAGCGTCGTGATCATGGCATCGGCAGGCGGCGCGATCGCCGACGTGGCGGACGATGCGACTCCGCTCGGTGGCCGATCGGCCGACTGGTTCTACCACTGCTACGGAATCTGGACCGACACCGGCGATGACCGACACATCGCCTGGGTACGCGGCACGAGCCAGGCTATGCGCCCATGGACAGCGGATGGCATGGCGCTGAACTTCCTCAGCGACATCGACGACGCGCGAATCCGCAGCACCTTCGGCCACGAAAAGTACCAACGACTGGTAGCGCTCAAGGACGACCTCGACCCCAACAACGTGTTCCGGATGAACCAGAACATCCGCCCGTCAGCGCGGACGCAACCCCGACCCTAGACGGCAGCGAAGTCGCCTGCGTCGCATCGTGACCGTCAGGCTGCGTCATGACGCAGCTTCGGTGGGCAGTTCGAGACCCGCTCCCGTGAGGGTGGCCACGTCGGTTGCCTAGCGCGGCTGCATTGGAAGTGTCGCCAGGAAGGCGTTCAGGTCGGCAGCCACCTGGTCGGGCTGTTCCCAGAGGACGAGGTGGCCTGTCCCGTCGTACACGATCATTCGCGAGCCAGGAATGGCGCGGGCGAGATCATCTTCTTGCTCCCGAGTCAGCAGCTCATCGCGGTTGCCCCACAGGATGAGGGTGGGGGACGTGATGCTCCCAAGGTCGCTGGGGGGTGTCGCGGCGCAGAGTCCGTTGAAGGTCTCGCGCCACACGTGGGCCGGTGTGCGGACCCCATCACTGACGCGATCCTCGAGGTACCACTCAGGCACGGGATGGAACCGCGGGAACCACGTCAGTGATGCTCTGACCCACCCTTCATCCACCGGATCGCAGAGTCGGTCGACCTCGTCGGCGAACGGCGGCCGTCCTTGCAGGCTGCGTGGCGACCCGACCAGGACCAGACCGGCCACGCGGTGCGGGTTGAGTGCCGCCACCTGCTGCGCCACGTAGCCGCCGCTCGAGGAGCCCAGCAACACCCCGGAGGCGATGCCCATGGCATCCATGAAGGCGACGACATCCTCAGCCATGCCGGCTAGGGAGTACCCGTCAGCCGGTGCGTCGGCTTCCCCGTGACCTCGCTGGTCGAGTGCCACTGCATGCACAGAGTCGGCGAGCTTCGGGATGAGTCGGTCGAAGGATCGACGGGATTCTCCCCATGCGTGGAGGAGTATCACCGGCGGCGCGGAGTTGGGGCCCACCGACACGTAAGGCAGCCTCACGCCGGTCGACAGTTCAACCCACGTCGCGTCCTGGCCCATCGACCAACGCTAGCCCCGAAAGGCGAAATATGGACGCTGGAGCGTCGAGCGATCACTGCGCGCTCACAACTGGTGGCCCGTGGCGGCGGAACAGGACGCTGACGCTGGGCGGCGAAATCGACGCGACCTGTTCCGGCCGAGCTGGATCAGCAGGAGCTGCGTTCTAGTCGGTGACGCGGTGCCAGGAAAACGGTCCGAACGACGTGGCAGACGTTGGCTTGTTCTTCGCGTTCGCGGTCAGGCGCAGGTACTCCAGCGGGATGGTGCTTCCGTGGACCACGATGCGGTGGAAGTTGGGCACGTCGTACGAAGGGTGGCTGTTCCAGTCGTCGTACGAGCAGACGCCTTCGTCGCCGGTGCACGAGGATGCCTGCTGCAGCGGGTTGTCAGAGCGATACACGTGTGAGTCCCCGTTGAGAAGGAGGACCGGTTTGCCGAAACCCTTGGTGTGGGTGGCGAGGCTGCTCACGATCGGCTCGTAGTTGGCCAGGTGGCTGGCGTCCTTGCCGTCGAGGTCCCACATGTCGGCCTGGGTCATCACCGTGACGGACCGTGCATGCATCTTGCGGGCTTTGGCGAAGGCCCGGTCGAGCCAGCGCACGGCAGCACCGGTGCGATTGGCAGCTTCGGTGGTCTGCTGCGGTGACGCTGTGGGGGCGCCGTACCAGGGGTCGGCGTCATTGTTGGAGCCGCCGGGAACGTTGACAGAGACGATCAGGACGCCCGCGCGCTGCCACATCACATTCTCGACGTACTGACTGTCAGTGGGGTGCGCCTTGTTGTCGACCTGTGCCTGGGAGAGCACCTTCAGTCGGCCGCTGCCGAGAGTGCCGCCGGCCTTCGGAAAGAAGATCGAGCGCACGAGGGCGAGGTTGTCGACCGGGTTGCCGCCGGCGTAGTCGACCAGGTTGCCGGCGGAGTCCTTCACGTAGTCGATCTGTCCTGTGGCGGCGTTGTAGGTGCCTCCGCCTTCCTTCTTCTTGTGGCAATCGGTCCACTCGTTGTCGCCGGGCGTGTAGACCATCGGGGCGGCGAAACCGGCCCACAGGTCGGCGATCTGCCGGTCATACGCCTGGGTGCAGTACTGGCTGCCCGCATGTATGTCGCCCAGGTGGAGCACGCGTGGAGACGGCCTTGTCGGCGTTCACTGCGCCAATGAATGCCGGTGTGGCATCGGTTTCGCTGGTGTCAGTGGGAGTCGTGCCGTATGGCGCGTCACCGTAGACCGCGAAGGTGAACGACCCGGAGTCTTGGTGGTCGTCGCTGTTGTGTCCGGGCGATGCAACAGCGGGGGAAGCGACGGCGGCGCTGAGCGCGAGGACTACGGCGACAAGGACTCCGCGGGTTGGACGTGCACGCATGGGAACCTCAACTGTGGGCGTTATCGGACGCATCGGAGCCTGACACCGACCGACTTCGGGTTCCACAACCTCCGTGTGAACGAGTCATGAACAACGCCGCGCACTCCTCGTCACCGGCCCCACGACGGCAGCAGTCACGAGAGACGTGTCCTGCCAGACCGCGTGACTTGGCTCCCGATCGTCGGAATCACGGCAATACGGCAAGCCAAGGCAGCGGATAAACGCATGCTCTTCGCGCGTGGATCGCGGCGGAGAGGTGCGTTCGCAGGAGATAATCGCCCCATGAGCATCCGCCGCCATCTTCTTCTCTCGGTCGTCGGGGCGTTGGTATTTGGGCTCCTTGCTGGCTTGGTGCACGGCAACGATGGGGCCTTCGAGCGGCGTTCGGCAATCTCAGCGCCCCTTGGCTGTTCGTTGCACTGATACCTGCATGGTGGGCAGGCTCCGCAGCCCGCGGAGCGGTGCTCGGTACGTCAGCGACCTTGGCTGCGCTCGCAGGGTTCTATATCGGTCTCACCGCCACGATACGGACACCTCGGCGAGACCCGTGGACTCGTCCATTCATTTGAGTTCGTGCTCGGGGCGAACCGGATCTGGTTCGCTGCCGGTTTGGTGAGCGGACCCGTCTGCGGAACCGTGTCTGGGTTCCTTGGATCCCGGCTTCGAACCGCCTGGCTCGCCAGCGCGCTCGGTGTGCTGCTGGTCGGCGAGATTGTCGTAGTCCGAGGTTTGCAGGGCGTCGAGCTTCCGGTTCTTCATCTTCAGTGGGGGGTTTCGGACTGGCGCGCCTACGAGGCCGAGGCAACCTTGGGGCTCCTGCTTCTTGCCGCATCGCTAGCCAGGAAACTTCGGGCTGCGCGGTGAACCGTCACGACCGGTCGCGGCTAAGTGACGCAGGCATCGCTTGAGATCCCCGTGTGCTCCGCGCGGTCCAAACCCGTTGTCAAGTTTTGTTGATGGTGAAATGCTGTCAACGTAAGTTGACAGCGTGGAGCCGATCATCCTCGACAGTGCCCGCCAACACGGGGTCACCGACGAGGACATGCTCCACGCCTATCGCCACACAATCCGTGTTCGAGGAGGACGAGGATCTAGCGATGTTCATCGGTCCCGCGCAAGATGCCAATCTGCTCGAGGTCGGTGTGGTCGCTGCTCGCGACTTCGGCAGTGTTGTGATCGCACACGCAATGAGAGCTCGACCCAAGCATCTAGACCGATTGAGGTGATGAAAATGCCACGAACCCTGCAGGAAATCCTCGATGATCAAGAGCGCATCGCCGCCCAGTTCGAGGCGATGGAACCTACCGGTGACGGCTTGGATGGTGCTGCCTACCGCGACCTACTCGAGGCCGCAGTGAATCGCGCCGAGGCCGAGAGGCGCGTTGCTGCGGCGGTTAATGCGGCCAAGGACGCTGGCTACACCTGGAAGATCATCGGCGCCGCATTGGGGACGAGCGCTCAGGCCGCCCAACAGCGCTACGGCGTCAAAGTTGTCGGGCGCGCCTAACCGCGTACGAACACGTGCGATGCGAGCCGCGGATCCTGACAAAGCCTCTCAACAACCGCTGTTGCGGCGCATAGACGCGGGCGCACTGCGAATGCCACATGGGCTGAGCTCAGTCAGTTCAAGGTGACGTGTCCCGCGGGCCGGACGTGTCCACCCGGCCGCTATCCGTCCTCTGACTAGACGTGACGAAACTGGCGACCAGTGCGAGGCTGCCCAGCGCCAATGCACCGCCGATCTGAAGTTTTCTGTCGTCCCGAGCCAAATCGCACTCGGGGGCATCCTTCGCGTGCTGGAGAGCGTTGCCGCAATCGTCGGCGCCGGTCGATGCCGGAACGATGATCAGCACGACCCCAAGAAGGAGGAATGTGGCGGCAAGTAGCATCAGCGCACCGCGGCGAGTGGACATAGCCAGGAGGCTAGCGGCGTTCAACCGTTGGCGGGTCCGTCGCGCCGATAAGACTCAGCGTTTTCGAATGGTGCAAGCCGAAGTCTTCCTTGCGCTCACTTCCGGTGGGAGGGTCGACACATCAATGGTTCGGTGGATGAGGGAGGCCGGCGTGAAACCGCTCAGGAGAGTTGGCGTCGTCGGCAAGTGGCTCTTCAGGACCGTGGCGCGGGTGGTGGGCATCCAATCGCATGGTGTCGACCCGAACGGAGCTGACTATCTGTACAACCCGCGCCCACCTGAGTACAGGCCATAGCCGCAACGCGACACCCAGAACTTTCTGCTGCGCCTGGTCTCCCGGAGTGCCTTGTGTAACGAGCTTGCGGCGGAATGCTGTACTCAGACGGCGAGCGCGGGACTGGTGGTCGCGAAAGGCCCGCGGCAGATCTGTAATGCGGCTAGGCCTAAACACATGTAGTTGGCCCTTGAAGGTCATAGGGTGACGGGCAGTCACAACTAGATCGGAGCCCAGCATGAGCGAAGAGGCCTGGCACCAGGCGAGGCTTATCCCGACTTCGGGCATTAGCGGTGCTCCTGAGCAAGAGCGCAGAGCTACGTCCGCGCTCCTTGCCGTCCTCAGCATCGTGCCCGACTACAGCCGAGCGCTCCTGTCGGCCGTCGGGGCCCCGGCCGGCAACGTGTCCACCTTCATCGAAGTCCCGTTCGATCTCGACGGACAACGGGTCTATCCAGACGGGCTTATCCGCGTGAAGCGAGGGTCGCGCGAGTGGACCGCACTGGTCGAGGTGAAGACTGGGAAGAACGTTTTGGAGACAGCGCAGCTGGAGAACTATCTTGACGTTGCTCGTGCCGAGTCCTTCGATGCGCTGATCACGATCAGCAATGAGATCCCGCCTGTCCCCGGCCAGCACCCGACGGTCGTCGACAAACGAAAACTCCGCAAGGTCGAGATCCACCACTGGTCCTGGTCATATGTCCTGGCCACCGCGATCGTGCAGAAGGAACACCGCGGTGTCTCCGATCCTGAGCAGGCATGGATCCTCGGCGAGCTGATCCGTTACCTGGAGCACGAGAAGTCAGGTGCACTCGACCTCGATGACATGGGCCCGAACTGGGTCGCCGTTCGCGAGGCTGTAGCTGCCGGCACCCTGCGAGCCAAAGACAAGACTGCACCAGAGATCGTTTCGCGCTTCGATGCGCTGCTGCGATACGCGAGTCTTCGGCTGGGACAACAGCTCGGCACCGATGTCACCCCGCTTCTTACCCGCCAAGAGGTTGCGAACCCAGCTCGCGAGCAACTGCACTGTTGACGTCTCTGGTGGCAACCGGTCAATTGGCTGGAGCGATCCGCATCCCAAATGCTGTGGCGCCAGTCAACGTTGTCGCAGATCTCAGAGCGAACAGGGTGACCTGTTACGTGGACGTCGGCGCACCGCAGGAGGGTCGGCAGACCACACGGGTCAATTGGATCCTCCGGCAACTCAAGGACGCCAGAGCCGACGTTCGCGTGGAATCCTTCGCAGCGCGAGCTCGTGGTGCCGGCGCCGCCGAACTCCTAGCCGACGTCCGGAATGATCCCAAGCTGCTAGCGCCAGACCCGAACCGTGACATCCGGTCGTTCCGAGTCGCGCTCTCAGTTCCGGCTGGCTCAAAGCGTGGACGTGGTCGTGGCGCATTCATCGACTCTGTTCTCGACACCCTGGACACCTTCTACGGAGAAGTCGTCCAACACATCAAACCGTGGGCGGCAGCTCCACCAAAACTCCGCGAAGCCGACCGAAGTGAAGACGTCCCGACCGAACTGATCTCGACCGATCTCTCATCCCAAGACGGCCCAGAACTGGCCTCCTGACGCGGCTGAGTGACGCACCATCGATCCTCAAGCCGCGCTCCTTTGCCCTAGCGTTCCTCCATGAGGTTGCCGGGACCGTTCGCCTTCTTAGCGTTGGCCGTTGTGCTGCTGGCAGCCGGCTTCTATCTCGGATTCGCCCCTACGTACATCAGCGATCTGATCCCAGGGCACAGCCCGACGAACTGCGGTTCCGCCTTCTTGCCGAGGGACGTTTGTGGCAGCCACGCGGGCCTGGACTCTTTGAGAGCACCCGCCATTGGGCTACTTGTCGCGTCGGCTCTGTGCGGACTGCGATCGTTCACAGCTCGACGTAAGTGACGTGGCCCCGCGATGGCGGCGTTATGACGCGACCGAATCAGCGCTTCGTAACGAGTCAGCGCGGGCGGACGACGGGCGGTCTTCTACCGCGTAGCCGCTTGGCTTAGAAGCTTGTTGGTGCAGTGCAGTGAAGAGACCAGCGACTAGGAGTGCGAGCGCACTCAGAATGAGCACATAGGTCAAGGACACCAAAGGGATCGGGAGGGTGTTGTAGGCCGGTCCGCAGGTCGGGTCGGGCAACGGTGATGGCCTCCCGAAGACGGCAGCTCCACAATCGACGAACTGGCCTCGGGGCTCGGTGCCGGTGAGTGGAACTGCGCCAAGCAGGTAACCGAAGAGGCCGAGCATGACGCCCAGCAGGAGCAGCAGCCATTTCATTGCTCGGCCCGATCTCATCGTGGGATCGTACTGCTCGCCCGCAGCCCAAGGCGGCGAAATGATCTACCCCGGTTCCGATCGACCGATCGATCTCTGGGCTGCTAGTCGTCTTCGGCTGAGATCTTGTCTGCGACAAACCAGCCAGCAACATCAACCTGGAGGTCTACCCCACCATCGTCGCGACCTCATCGACAGCTCCTACAAGTTGAGACTCGTGAGTACTGGCTGCAGGGTTAAGCGCGCTTGATGCGCGCGTATCAAGCCAAACGTGGACGGGCCTCTCACCCTGGTGTTTGGTGAGAGGCCCGTCGCTGCGCAGGATTACCCGGCGAAGCGTCAGTCTGCGTTCTGGAGAGCCTTGACCTCATCGCGGGCGGCGACGACGGCGGCATGCTGTCGAGTCACGACATCGCGGAAACCGGAGCTGAGGTCGTGCTTGAGCGCGTCCTCGTATTCCGACACCGCGTGATCCTCACCGGTGACTGCCGCGCTCAGGACGCTTCCCGCGTCATCGCCGGTCAACGCGTCCTTGAGAGAAATCCAACCGCGATGCAGTGACGCGGCGACTGTCCCGCTGTTGTCGACGTCCTCGTCGTACTGGTGACCCAGGTCGACGATCTCGCGAGAGAAGGTTGCGCGCTGCGCCGACAGTCGCTGCAACGTCTCAGCCCACTCGGAGCGGTCGCTGTCTCGTAGTTTCTCGGCGGCGCTGGCGAATCCGCGCTCGCCGTCCTTCAGCGTCTCGACCAGTTCCTTGGCGACTTTCTCGTCGTCCGACATGTCTGCTCCTGAGTGTGAGGGGGACTTGGTAATGCTGCCGGTCTCGTACCCGCCGATACGCTCACCAAACCGCCCTCGAAACCGCGCACCATCCATTCGGTTACGAGCTCCCGGCTCGCCACCGTTGCACCCCCTGCGCCGCTCATTCAAGGAGGTGCAACAACAGGCTTGATACTCGACGGGCTGCGAGGGCCGCGGGGCGATGCGTTGGGGGCGGGCGGACTTCCTCATGGTGGGCTACCGCGAATCGAACGTCCGTTAGCTTCGCGTTGCGTCGCTGGCACGACCAAGCCGTAGCCCGCATGGATCGCGCGTGGCGAGCTGCGAGCTGCTTCGCGGCGGTATGACAGGCAAGACCGGTCGAGAGATCAAACGCTGCCTCGCCCGCTACGTCGCCCGCGACCTGTACCGCCTAATCGAAAACGGCCCCACAGCCGCTTGACGAAGCATAGGGGCGTCGCACGTGCTTTTCGTGCTGGCGGTCGACGTGACTGACGCCGCCCGTGAGGTGCGAGGGCATGGTCAGGTCGAGCCGACCGTCCGAGCAGCACCCTCCCGCGGCAGGGGATCAGTTAGTCGGCGAAGCTGGACCGACCACCAGGGCCCCGAGAGGAGCGCAGCCATCAACAGGACGATGGCCAGAACGCCGAGAGCGAGCCACCCTGCCGTGCTCGCCGCCCAGTCGTTCGCGGAGCTGGTGCCGTAGGGGAACACCGGCACAGTTGCCTCGAACGGCCGAACCAATGCCCACGCGGATGTCACCGGCACTACCGCCACTGCAAGCCGCAGACCTGGCATCGGCTCGCCCCATGCCCGCCGCCAGGTGGCGTAGGCAGAGCCGGCCGCAAGTGCGGCGAGGCCTTCGACGAAGACCTCCGCGCTCCGGCCGAACAAGGCGCCGTCCCCGGCGAGCGCGACGACACCGCACCAGACCGCGATGAGCGCCAGCACCGCCGGGATACGTGCCGCCGTCCGCCAGGCGAGACTTCGCGGTGCCACGTCGACCACGACCGCCGCAGACTCGTCGAAGCACCAGGCCGCGGCGCCTGCGAGCAGGCCGACCGCGGTGCCCTCGAGGGGCCACAGGACCCATGGGTTCCAGCGGACCAGCTCCATGAGCAGCACGACCAGGCCCGCCGCCAAACCGACCCGCACCCACGGGATCGCTCTGGCGGCGTATCTGATCATCAGCAGAACTCACAGACTCCCGGGCTGATGACTCCGTTGGTGAAGCCGACCGTCATCGTGAGCACCCCCAGGACCACGGCGAGGGCCGTGAGCCCCAGCGCGACTTTGGTCAGCGCCACCCGGTCGGCCTCAGGGTCGTGACGAACAGCCACGACGACGCCGAGAGCGCACAGCGACACGAGGTACAGCACCCAGATGAACGGGTTGCCGGGCAGGGTGCCCATGTGCCACACGTCGTCGACCGACCGCTGGGTGAGGAAGTAGGTCCAGACCCAGAGCACCCGATACGGCTGTTCGCCTCCCACGAGACTGCCCTGCAGCAGGATGGTCGTGATGACCAGCAGCACCGATGCCACGGGTGCGGTGCCGCGGCGGGGCAGGTAGCGAGCCAGGACGAGACCGATGATCGGCCCGCCGATCGCGCAGAGCACACCGTCGCCGAACTGCTCGGCATGGACGAAGGCACTGGAGATGCCGGGCGGGACCACGTAGTCGGCCGGTGGGTGCACGTACCACGTGACCACCGCGACGACGAACGAGCCCAGGGCGACCGAGAACGGTACGACCGTGGCCGCGGCCAGGGCCAACGTGCGGGTGCGCTCCGGCACGGCCACGACGCCGGCTGCCTCGGCGGCCCGATCGGAGCGACGTGTCAGCCCGAACATCACGACCACACCAAGCACACCGAGGAGCGCGGCCGGGGCGATCATGTACGACCCGCTGGACCCGGGATCGCCGTCGAGGTTGAACAGCATGATCACGTCAACGAGGAGCACGAGTGCGGTGCCGAACCAGAACAGCTTGTGGCGCAGATAGTTGCGGATCTCCTGCCGGGCGAGCACGCCCAGAGTCGATCCGGGGGCGGTCATGGAACTCATCAGTTGACTCCTTGTCTCGTGCGCTCCTCGGAGCGGAGCAGCAGGTAGGCGTCCTCGACCGACGGGTCGACGGCGGAGAAGTTGGGACCGGGCTGTCCCCCGACTGAACGGACCAGCCCGGTTCCGGTCTTCCAGGTCTGGACCGCGCCGGTGGTGGCGGTCGGCCCGAGGTGCACACGGCCGGCCGCCGTGGCGAGAAGCTCGGGCACAGTTCCGTCGAAGTGGATCGCTCCGTCGTCGATGACCAGCACCCGGTCGCACAGGGCCGAGACATCCTCGGTCTGGTGCGTCGAGATCAACACCGTTCCGGCCAGACCGGAGAGGAGGCCCCGCAGGGAGGCACGCTGTTCGGGGTCGAGGCCGGTGGTGGGCTCGTCGAGGATGAGCAGTTCTGGCTGTCCGATGAGGGTCTGCGCGATGGCCAGTCGGCGCCGCTGACCGCCCGACAGCTTGGACACCTTCATCGCGCCCCGGTCGCCGAGGTGGACCAGATCCAGCACCCGGCGTACCTCCGCCGTCCGGCGTGCGGCGTTCTTCCACTCCTTCAACACCGCGATGTAGTCCAGGAACGAAGCCGCGGTCATGCCACGCGGGTATACGACCTCTTGAGGGCAGTAGCCGATCCGGCGTCGTGCCTCAATCCGGTTGGCGTGCGACTCGGTGACGTCGAGGCCGGCCACCACGACCCGGCCACCGCTGGGCGGCAGGGAGGTGGAGAGCAGCCGCAACAGGGTGGTCTTGCCCGCGCCATTCGGGCCGACGAGGCCAACGACGCCTGGCTGCAGCTTCACCGACGTCTGACGTACAGCGGTGGTGCTGCCGAATGTCTTCCACGCTCCGTCGAGCATTGCCGTTGTGGTCACAGCTGGCCTCCTTCGAGCCTGAGGGTGGAGGTGCGCACCAACAGCAGGGCACCACCGAGCACGGTGAGTCCGACGCAGGCGAGCTGGGCCGGAGCCGAAGCAATCACCAGGACGTCCCAGCTGGACCTGAGGATGACCACCAGGCCGACCCAAATGCCAGCGACGACAGCGCCGGCGGTGGGCGCCGCCACCCATGTGAGCAGCACCAACGTCCCGGTGGTCAAGCCCAGCGACGGCAGGAGCCAGACGAAGGCGAGATCGTGCATACCCGGCACGAGCAGGCCCACAGCCAGTGTCGACGGCACAGCGACGGACAGGGCTGCCGTCGCGCGCAGCAGCGCGACCCGAAGCTTGCTGTATGGAGTGGGGAGGCCGACCTCGCGCAGCGGGTCGAGGGCGTCATATGCCATGACGACGGCAAGGACCGGCACCAGCGGGGCGAGCGCGAGGAATGCGCTGTCCTGGGTGGACGGGCTCAGGTTCGCGAGCCCGACCAGGCAGGCCGACAGCAGCGCGAATCCGACTGCGGCCGCCCATGAGACGAGCAGGGAGTCGGCGGCGGAGATCACCACCAGATCGCTGTTCGGCACACCCAGGCGACGCAGCAGCCTGAGCGGTGCGGGTAGTACTGGCTCGGAGATTGAGGTCCGGACGGCGTCCCACACCGATGTGGTCGTCGGGGCGGGGACGACCGACCTCGCAATCTCGCGGCACTGGGCGCACCGTGTGATGTGGGCCTCGACGCTCGCTTCGGTCACGGGGTCCAGCCCGGCGGCGGCATACGCCTCCCAGGTGTGTTGCTCGATGTGCCAGCTCATGACCATCCCTCCACAGAGATCAACTGCTCACGCAGCCGTGACTTCGCAATGCGGGCGCGGCTCTTGACCGTGCCCTGCGGGATGCCGAGCAGCTGCGCAGCCTCCCGGGTCGACAGGCCGTCGAGCACCGTCGCCTGCAGGACCTGCCGGAGCTCGGGAGACAGCGCCCGTAGCGCCTCACCCACCGGGCCGTGTTCGACGGCGATGAGCAGCTCGTCCTCGGCACTGCGCACTGTCGGCGACAATGTCGAGATCACATGACCTGCGACTGGCATCGGCTGGGCGCGCTTCCGCAACCGGGTCAACAGCTGTCGAATGGCGATGCCCCACAACCAGGCACCGACATCACCCTCGCCACGAAAGGCTCGCGGCCGGCGCCATACAGCAACGAAGGTGTCGTGCAGGGCATCGGCGGCCAGGTCCTCGTCCGTCGTACGACGGCGCAGGCGGAGCAGTAGCCACGGCGAGTGCCGCTCGACGAGTTCGCGCAGGGCAAGCGCGTCACCATCGGCCACCAGACCGAGGAGCTGCACATCCGTGAGCGTCTTCACATAAACACTGTCGCGCGTTGATGCCCGAGCGGATCACGTAATCGTGTGCGTATTTCGCTCTCCCGCGACGGAAATCCGGCGCTAAGACGCGGAAAGTTTGGCGTCGCTACAGCGCCAGCGTGCCGGCGTAGACGTCGGCTAACGCGTCTTCGGCAGCGCCCAGGGCGGCGGCGTGGATGCCCAGCGAGCTGAGGCGGATCTGCGGGAGATGGATCGAGGCTGAGGGGAGGCGCTCGGCGAGGACTTCACCGGCGGCGGGGACGATGTAGGCGCCGAGGGGGACGAAGTAGCCGCCGAGGACGATCGCGGCGGGGTCGAGGACGGCGGCGAGAGTGGCGAGGCCGGTGCCGAGGTCGTGGCCGAGGGCCGCGAGGGCGTCGCGCATGCCGGCGTCACGGGCGGCGCGGTTGGCGACGGCGGTGGCGGTCTGCAGGGGAGTGTTCTCCTCCTCCAGACCGACCGCGTTGAGCATGGCGCGCAGGCCGACGGAGGCCTCCCAGCAGCCCTTGCGACCGCAGCCGCATACGCGTTTGGGATTGCCGATCGGCATGTGGCCGACCTCGCCGGCGAACCCCGCGCCGCCGCGGATGAGCCGCCCGTCCTGCACGATGCCGGCGCCGATGCCGATCGTGCCGGTGATGTAGAGCGAGTGCGAGACGTCGGTGGTGACGCCGTGCGCGGCTTCGGCGAGGGCGGCGCAGTTGGCGTCGTTGTCGATCGTGGTGGGGCAGTCGCCGCCGAACGCTTCCTCGAGCTCTTCGGCGAGGTGCCGGCCGTCCCAGCCGAGGTTGGGCGCCCACGAGACGGTGCGGTTGTCGTGCGCCACGAGCCCTGGCACCGCGACGGTCGCACCGACGACGGTGTGCCCCTCGCGCATCAGGGTCGTACGGATGTCGGTCGCCATCGCGATGAGCTCGGCTGTGCTGGGCGGCGTACCGGCCGTGGCGACGGGCCGGGTCTCGACGACCCGCACCTTGCCGGCGAGGTCGAGGGCGACGGCGGCGACATAGTCGACGTTGACCTCGAGCCCGAGCCCGAGGATCGACTCACCGGTGAGCGTCACCGGTCGCCCCGGCCGCCCTCGACCCGAGGACACCGACGCGTCCTGGGTCACGGCGCGAGCGGCCTCGAGCTCGGCGACGATCGTGCCGACGGTCGCCTTGGCCAACCCGGTGCGCCGGGCCAGCTCCGTACGTGTCGCCGGCCCGTGGGACCGCAGGGAGCGCAGCACGAGGCCGGTGTTCTGCCGGCGTACGTACTCCGTCCCTGTCGGGACCCCGGTGAGGGTCACCCGCCGCGCACCCCATAGAGGTACTCGAGCGCGAGCTGGTCGAGGTGCTCGAACCCGGCGCCGCGGGCAGCGAGCTCGTCGGGATCGGCGAGCTGGGCGGCCTCCAGGTCTGCCCAGCCCTCGCCCTCGGACAGCGTCGGCTGCGCGAGCTCCGGCAGCTTGGCGGCGACGAGCGCCTCCTGCACCTCCGGGTCGGCGCGGAAGGCGAGCGCCTTCTCCCGCAGGACCAGGTAGTTGGTCATGCAGCCCTTGGCCGAGGCCCAGACGCCTTCGTCGTCCTCGGTGCGCGGGGTCTTGAAGTCGAAGTGCACTGGTCCGTCATACCCGCCGGCCAGCAGCGTGTCGACGACCCAGAACGCACCGCGTACGTTGCCGGCGCCGAAACGGAAGTCCTGGTCGTAGCGGGGACCGGTCTGGCCGTTGAGGTCGATGTGGAACAGCTTGCCCTGCCACATCGCCTGCGCGTAGCCGTGAGCGGCGTTGAGGCCGGCCATCTCCTCGTGCCCGATCTCGGGGTTGACGCCGACGCTCTCGGAGCGGTCGAGGGTCTCGATGAACGCCAGCGCGTGGCCGATCGTCGGCAGCAGGATGTCGCCGCGGGGCTCGTTGGGCTTGGGCTCGATCGCGAACTTGATGTCGTAACCCTTGTCGTGCACGAACTCGCCGAGCACGTTGAATGCCTCGCGGTAGCGGTCGAGCGCTGCCTGGACGTCCTTGGCCGCACCGGACTCCGCACCTTCGCGGCCGCCCCAGCAGACGTACACCTTGGCGCCGAGCTCGGCGGCGAGGTCGATGTTGCGCATGACCTTGCGGATCGCGAAGCGGCGCACCTCGCGGTCGTTGGACGTGAAGCCGCCGTCCTTGAACACGGGGTGGGTGAACAGGTTGGTCGTGGCGGTCGTGACGACCAGGCCGGTGTCGGCGAGGCCCTTCTTCCAGCGGTCGATGATCTGCGTGCGGGTCGCGTCGTCGGAGCCGAACGGGATCAGGTCGTCGTCGTGGAAGTTGACGCCGTACGCGCCGAGGTCCGCGAGCTTCTCGAGCGCGTAGATCGGGTCCATCGGCGCGCGGGTCGGCTCGCCGAACGGGTCGCGACCGGGGTAGGCGACGGTCCACAGGCCGAAGGAGAACTTGTCGGAGGGTGACGGGGTCGGGATGCTCATGGGAGCCCTATTTCTGTGAAGGGGTGGTGGATGTGGACCACGGGATGGTGCGGTCGCGCAGGTGTGCGTAGGCCTCACGCACGAGAGGTGTGTGTTCCGCGTCGTACGTCTCGGCGTTGGCCGAGGCCCAGGTGGGCGGTTCTGAGGTGCCGGCGAGCGCCCAGGCGGCCTGGCGGGCGGCGCCGAGGGCGACGTACTCGCCGGGGGCGGGCACGGTCACCGGGCTGCCGAAGATCGCCGGGGCGATGGCGTGCACGGCGGGGTTGGCGGCGGCTCCGCCGACCATGAGGATCCGGCGGGGGGTGATGCCGGTCTTGGCGACGAGGTGGTCGACGCCGTCGGCCAGTGAGCAGAGCAGCGCCTCGAAGGCGGCGCGGGCGAGGTCCTCGCGGGACGTCGACGAGGTCAGCCCGCTCCAGGTGCCGGTGGCGTCGGGCAGGTTGGGCGTACGTTCGCCGTCGTAGTAGGGCACGATCGTCAGCCCGTTGGCGCCCGGGGGAGCGGCGAGGGCGAGGCGTCCGAGCTCGTGGTGGTCGACGCCGAGCAGGCGGGCCTGCAGGTCGAGGATGCGTGCGGCGTTCATGGTCGTCGCCATCGGCAGGAACCGGCCGGTCGCGTCGGCGAAGCCGGTCACCGATCCGGTGCCGTCAGCGATGCGTGACTCGCTGATCGCCGAGGCGACCCCGGACGTGCCGATCGAGACGACGACGTCGCCGGGCGACAGGTCGAGGGCGAGGGCGGCGGCCATGTTGTCGCCGGTGCCGGCGCCGACGACGAGTCCGTTGGCGGTCGTGGCGGCGACCTCGGACGAGGCGACGATGCGGGGCAGCTCGACGGCGTGGCCGATCGCGGACTCGGCGAGCTCGGGCAGCCAGTCGTCCTTGCCGGTGGAGAAGTAGCCCGTGCCGGAGGCGTCTCCGCGATCCGTGAACGCCTCGCCGCCGGTGATGTGGCGCGAGACGTAGTCGTGGGGGAGCAGCACCCGGCGCGTACGGGCGGCGGCGTCGGGCTCGTGGTCGCGGAGCCAGCGCAGCTTGGTCGAGGTGAAGGATGCGACGAGCACGCTGCCGATCGTGTCGGCGCAGGCTTCGGGGCCGCCCATCTCGTCGATCAGGTCGCGGGCCTCGCTGCTGGAGCGGGTGTCGTTCCAGAGGATCGCGTCGTGCACAGGGGTGTCGTTGTCGTCGAGGGCGACCATGCCGTGCTGCTGGCCGCCGACCGAGACGGCGCTGGCGCGTTCGATGAGTCCCGCGGTGGCCTGGTCGAATGCCTCGAGCCAGGCGCGCGGGTCGACCGAGGTGCCATCGGGGTGGGGCGCAGACTGCTGGGCGACGACCTCACCGGAGGCGGCGTCGACGAGCAGCGCCTTGGTCGACTGGGTCGACGAGTCGATGCCCAGTACGTAGTCCGATGCCATGGGTCAGGTTTAGTACGACTCTTGAATTAAGTCAAGAGTTCCTGGGTGGCAGACGGCGAACGCAGGGATCGCGAGGGCATTCTTGCACGCGGGTCTGACAGTCAGTTTCTTCGGCTATTTCAGCGGATTAGCCCTTGTGATCGAACATCTGTTCGAGTAGAATTGGGGTATGAATCCGGGGGTCACGATCGACGCGATGCGCACGGCGGCGCATGCGCTTCGAGCCGGTGATGTGCGGGCCACATCTGCACGCGGTGCAGGCCGCGCAGGACGCGCTGGATGCTGCCAAGGCGGCGCTGCTGGCTGACCTGGATGCGTCCAAGGAGTTCGAGCTCGATGGCGCGTCGACGTTGAACACGTGGGTGCGCAACCAGCTGCGGATCAACGCCGGCCCGGCTCGGGCGTTGGTCAAGAACGTGACCGCGTTGCGGGACCTGCCGTTGGTGGCCGAGGCGGCGTTCGCCGGTCAGATCAGCGCCGCTCATGTGCAGGTGTTCGTCTACGGGCTCAAGCACGTCGGCCTGGAGCCGATGCGCCAGTTCGAGGACGTGCTGGTCCAGGTCGCCAAGGATTGTGAACCCGGTGAGCTGTTCGAAGCGGTCAAGCATCTCAAGGACAAGATCCACCCCGAAGACCTCGATGACGCGTGGGAACGCGGCATGGACCGCGAAGACTTCCAAGTCGACTGCCGTCCCCGACGGGTTGGCATGTGAACGGGTTCCTCAACACCGTGACCGGTGCCAAGCTCAAAGCCGTGTCTGGACTCGGTGGCAGCACCCCGGGACAAGGACGATGACCGCACCGGCTCACAGCGCCGGGTCCAGGGTCTGGACGACCTGTGGACTGATCTTGGCCAACGGGCTGCCGTCGGACAAAGGCGTCCGACCGCACCTGTCGGTGTTCGTCGACGCCGACACCCTCGAAGCCGCCGCCCAGCAGGCCAAGAACGTCGCCGAGAAACCGTTCACCGTGCCCGAACCGATGCCCGCGACCGAACCCGCGAAGCTCGCCGGCCACGGGGCCATCGGCCCCAACCTGCTCATGTACTTCGCCTGCGTGTCCGAGTTCACCGCGTTCCTCATGAAAGAAGGCGGTGGGCACCGGCAGGCGCAGGTCCTCAACGCCGGCACCACCAAGTACCAACCCAACCTCCTCCAGCGGCGTGCCGTCCTCGCCCGCCAGCAAGGCGTGTGCGCGACACCCGGCTGCAACCACACGCATCTGCAGATCCATCACACGATCTTCTGGTCCCACGGCGGACCCACCGACCTCGACCTGTTGATCGGGTTCTGCGTCAGATGCCACACCCTCTTGCATCGAGGCCGGTTGAGCATCACCGGCAATGCCGTCGACGGCTTCCAGTTCACCAATCATTACGGCCGCACCCTGCGCAAACGACGACGAAGCACGTACCGCCAAGCCGCCTGACGTTCGAAGTCCGGCGGCCCAGCGGCCTGCCGGCCGCCCGGGCCGCGATGTCTAGAAGTGGCGATAGGTCACGTGGTACCCGCTGCCCAGCTCTTCTTGGAGTCGAGCGCGCAAGTCTTCGCCGAGTTTGCGCATCTCGGCGTACTCGGTCACGGCTCGTCGGCGCCTGAGTGGGTTCAACCGCTTTGGGACCGCATACCGCAGCCGAACCAGCGACCGCATGAAGGGTTCGTCGTCCCAGCGATCGTCGGAGACTTCCAAAGAGACCGAGTCGTTCCACCGACGACCGAAGGACACGAGATCTCTCCTCAATTCTTCGCTGATGTCGACGTCCTCTTCGTTTATCAAGCCCTCGGCATCCCAGAGCGGAAAGTCGACGGTGTACTCATTCGCGATCGTGATCGCGATGGGCCTGGTGCGCTCGTCCATGAGGCCGATTGTCCGCCTGAGCGCACTGAAGTCATTCATCCACTTCCGAAGTGTGAGCGACCGACGCGTACCAAGAGCGGATTCTTCACAACCGCGCAACACGCTTGAAACAGGCGGCATCCCAGACTGGACGGGATATCTGTCGCGTGACAGGTAGTGGCCCTTCCTCCGCTCAAAGGACGCCCCATGACACTCACCGCACCACCCGCATCCGCGCCATCGTCGCCACCTTCTGAGGCCCATGACCTCGGTGCTCTCGGCTATCCGCAGGAGCTCCGCCGCGGCGTGGGCAGCTTCGCGTCGTTCGCCGCAGGGTTCTCGTTCGTCTCGATCCTGACGACGGTGTTCCAGCTGTTCGGCCTGGGGTTCAGCCTCGGCGGCGCGGCGTTCTTCTGGACCTGGCCCATCGTGTTCGCCGGCCAGCTGCTCGTCGCGCTGTGCTTCGCCGAGCTCGCGGCGCGCTACCCGATCTCCGGCTCGATCTTCCAGTGGTCGAGCCGCCTGGCCGGCACCGACTTCGGCTGGTTCACCGGCTGGGTCATGGTGATCGGCCAGATCCTCACGGTCGCCACCGCGGCGATCGCGATGCAGGCGGTGCTGCCGGCGATCTGGACCGGCTTCCAGCTCGTCGGCGGATCCGGTGCTGACTCGTCGCCGATCAGCCCGACCGGCGCGCAGAACGCTGTCGTCCTCGGGCTGATCGTGCTGGTGCTCACCACGTCGATCAACGTCATCGGCGTACGCCTGATGGCCGTCGTCACGTCAGCGGCCGTGGTGATCGAGATCCTCGGCGTCGTGGCTCTGGTGACGGCGCTGTTCTTCCACTCCGAGCGGGGGATCGGCACGGTCAACACGACGGCCGGCGCCGCACCGGGGCACTACCTCCCGCTGTGGCTCGCTTCGTCGCTGATGGCCGCGTACGTCATGGTCGGCTTCGACTCGGCCGGTGAGCTGTCCGAGGAGACGCACGCACCGCGCCGCACCACCCCGCGCACGATCATCCGCGCGCTCGTCGTGTCCGGCATCGGCGGGCTCCTGCTGCTGCTCGCCGGACTGCTCGCCGCACCCAGCCTGACCGACGGGTCGCTCGCGACGTCCGGTCTCGCCGGCGTGCTGACCGCACGTCTCGGCGATGTCGGCGGCCGGTTCCTGCTGGCCGCAGTCGCGATCGCGGTCTTCGCGTGCACCCTCGCTGTGCAGACCGCCGGCTCGCGGATGATGTTCTCGATGGCGCGCGAGCGCACCCTGCCGTTCTCGTCGGTCCTCGCCAAGGTCTCGCCGCGCACCGGCACTCCGATCGCGACCTCCGTCGTCGTCGGCGTCGGCGCGGCGATCGCGCTGGCGGTCAACTGGAACCAGAGCGCAGTCTTCCTGGCGCTGGCGTCGCTGTGCATCGCGATGCTCTACCTCGCCTACCTCGGCGTCACCGTGCCGCTGCTCGTCTCGCGGATCCGCAACCGGGGTCTTGCCGACGGCATCGACGAGGACGGACGCCCGCTGTTCTCGCTCGGCCGCTGGGGAGTCCTCGTCAACGTCGTCGCGATCGCGTACCAGATCGGCATGGTCATCAACCTGGCCTGGCCCCGCAAGGAGATCTACGACCTCGAGGGCCGCGGCTGGTGGCTGCAGTGGAGCGCCCTGCTGTTCATCGGCCTGACGTTGCTGATCGGCGCCGCCATCCACTGGCGCACCCGCATCCGCCACGGCGGCGCGATCAAGCTGCCGGCACTGCACACGACGGCCGACGCCACCGCCGAGGCGATGGCCTGATGGTCGGCACACGCGACACCGCCAGCGTGCTGGCGGCGCGGGCCGACGCCCGCGCTCAGGGGGCGAACGTCTCGGACTGGATGCCCTACCTGCCGGCGGTCACCTCGCCGTTCGCTCCCCAAGGCGTCGACCCGTCGACGCTGGTCTGGGCCGAGACGGTCGCCCCGGGCGGCTACACCCACAAGGTCGTGGCGCGAGGCACGCGCCTGCGGCTCGAGGACGTCACGGGCGACGCCTGCGCACACGTCCTGGTGTTCAACGCGCTCGAGCCGTGGGAGCGGCTCAACGTCGCCGACACGCAGAAGATCCCGTGGCAGGCCTATCTCGGTGTCGGGCACCCGCTGCTGTCCGGCGAGGGCCGGGTGCTGGCCACCGTCGTCGCAGACACCTCCGTGCACCACGACGCGTTCTGTGGCACGTCGTCGGATGAGTGGAACGTCGTGAAGTATGGCGACGCGGCTCCGCAGGGCCCGAGTCCTTCGGGCCGGGCGCTGTTCACCCTTGCGGGTGTCAAGCACGGCCTGACGCCGCGCGACCTGCCGCCGTCGGTGTCGTTCTTCCAAGGCGTACGCGTCGAGGACGACGGGGCACTGGCTTGGCAGGGATCGGCCGGACCGGGTACGTACGTCGACCTGGTCGCCGAGATGCCGCTGATCGTCCTCGTGGCCAACGTTCCGCACCCGCTCGACCCGCGTACGGACTACGTCGTCGGAGCGTTGCGAGTGCACGCCTGGCGGGGCGATCCCAGCGGTCCCTCGGACGAGCACTATGGCGCCTCGCCCGAACGCGAGCGCGCCTACCTGAACACGACTGACTACCTGGAGGCGAGGGGCCTGTGAGCACCGACACCGTTGACGAGATCCGCACCACCGTGCCGGTCGGGGCCGCGTACGCGCCGGGCTCCCCGCTCGACTGGAGCGAAGCACTGGTGCTGGGCGACGTCGTGCTCGACGAGCGGGTGGCGCCCAACGCGCCGTGGTCCGCGGTCGTGCGGGCCGGCGACGTGCTGACGATCGTCGACGTGGGCGGCAACCAGTCCGCGGACTGCCTGATGTTCAACGCGCACGACACCTCCGAGCGCTACAGCGTGCCGGACACCCTGACGTGGCAGGGCAATGCGTATGTCCGCGAGGGCACGGTCCTTCGCTCGGGGCTCGGCCGACGCGCTCATGACGGTGGTCGGCAACGAGATCGATCGGCAGGACACGATCGGTGGCGCCTGCAGCAAGGAGTCCAACACGCTCCGCTACGGCCACCACACGGCATACCAGCACGGCTGCCGGGAGAACTTCCTCGCCGAGGCGAGCCGGCACGGCCTGACCTCACGCGACCTGGTGTCCAACCTCAACTGGTTCATGAACGTGCCGGTCGAGGCCGACGGCGCCCTCGGGATCGTCGACGGCCTGTCGGCACCCGGCCGCCGAGTCGCGATCCGCGCCGACATGGACGTGCTGGTGATCGTGTCCAACTGCCCGCAGATGAACAACCCGTGCAACGAGTTCAACCCCACCCCACTACGCATGATCGTGACCCGGAGCGAGGACACCGACCGATGAGCTTCGACACCCTGCTGATCGCCAACCGCGGTGAGATCGCCCGCCGCATCGTGCGCTCGGCCAAGGACCTCGGCCTACGCACCGTCGCGGTGTTCTCCGAGGCCGATCGGGCCGCCCCGCACGTGCGGGAGGCGGACGAGGCCGTGCTTCTGGGCCCTGCCCCCGCCCGCGAGTCGTACCTGCGGATCGAGGGGGTGCTGGAGGCTGCCGCGCGTACGGGTGCCGGTGCGATCCACCCCGGCTACGGCTTCCTGTCCGAGAGCGCTGACTTCGCCCGCGCGGTCGAGGACGCCGGGATGGCGTTCGTCGGCCCGACACCGCAGCAGATCGAGTGGTTCGGCAGCAAGCACACGGCGCGCGAGCTGGCCGAGAAGGCGGGCGTGCCGATGCTCGTCGGCACGGGCCTGCTCGACACGGCAGAGGACGCCGTGCGCGAGGCACAACGCGTCGGCCTGCCGGTCATGCTCAAGGCGACCGGCGGCGGAGGCGGCATCGGGATGCAGGCCTGCGCCACGATCGAGGAGGTACGCACGGCATACGAACGGGTGGTCCGCCAGGCCGAGGCGTCATTCGGCTCGTCCGGCGTCTTCCTCGAGCGGCTGGTCCGCCCGGCCCGGCACGTCGAGGTGCAGGTGTTCGGTGACGGTGACGGCCGGATCGCCGTCATCGGCGACCGCGACTGCTCGCTGCAGCGCCGCAACCAGAAGGTCATCGAGGAGGCGCCGGCACCGGCACTGCCCGATCGCGTACGCGCGGCGATGCACGAGGCGGCAGCATCGCTGGCCGCATCGGTCGACTACCGGTCGGCCGGCACCGTGGAGTTCGTCTACGACCCCGTACGCGAGGAGGCCGCCTTCCTCGAGGTCAACACCCGCCTCCAGGTCGAGCACCCGGTGACCGAGATGGTCTACGGCGTCGACCTCGTCGAGCTGATGCTGCGGCTGGCGCGTGACGGCGCCGACGAGATCGACTCCGACGTCTTCGCCCGTACGTGGACGGCGGACGGCGTCGCGGTCGAGGCGCGCGTCTATGCCGAGGACCCGGCCAAGGACAGCGCGCCGTCGAGTGGCCTGGTGACCCGGGCGGTGTTCCCCGGCCAGGACGCTCCGGCACTCCCGGACGTACGCGTCGACGGCTGGATCGAGACCGGACTCGAGGTCTCGCCGTTCTACGACCCGATGCTCGCCAAGGTCATCGCCCTGGCGCCGTCGCGGGACGCGGCACTGGATCTCCTCGGCGAGGGCCTCGCCACGAGCCGCGTCGACGGCGTCGTCACCAACCTCGGACTGCTGCGCGACCTCGCGGTCGGCGACGCGCTCCGCAGCGCGACGCACTCGACCTCGACGCTGTCGACGACGGACGACCCCGATCCGCGGATCGACGTGCTCGAAGCCGGCGCCATGACCACGGTGCAGGACCTGCCCGGCCGCATCGGCCACTGGCAGGTCGGCGTGCCGCCGTCGGGTCCCATGGACCCGGTCTCGCTCCGTGAAGCCAATCTGGCCGTCGGCAACCCCGAGGGCGCTCCTGGGCTCGAGGTCACCGCGACCGGCCCGAGCCTGCGCTTCTCCTACCCGGCCGTGGTGTGCGTGACCGGTGCTCCCGCCGAGATCACGATCGACGGCGAGCCCGCAGCGATGTGGGAGCCGCTCGACGTCGGCGCCGGATCAGTGCTCGCGATCGGCACGGCAGCAGGCCCCGGACTCCGGCTGGCGGTCGCGGTCCGCGGCGGCATCGACGTGCCGACCTACCTCGGCAGCGCCTCGACGTTCACCCTCGGCGGCTTCGGCGGCCACGGTGGTCGCGCTCTGGTGCCCGGCGACGTGCTGCGGCCGGGCTCGCAGGACGCCGAGGCTCCGCATCCGGCGTTCGCCGAGGGCGAGGTGCTGACCCGCATCGGTGGTCCGACCCCGCTGGATCGCCGGCCGCACCTGACGTCGAGCTGGCAGATCGGCGTCACCGAGGGTCCGCACGCGGCACCGGAGTTCTTCACCCGCGCCGACATCGACACGCTCTACGCGACCGACTACGAGGTGCACTTCAACTCCGCCCGCACCGGCGTACGCCTCATGGGTCCGCGACCGACGTGGGCACGCAGCGACGGCGGCGAGGCCGGCCTGCACCCGTCCAACATCCATGACACGCCGTATGCCGTCGGTGCTCTCGACTTCACCGGCGACACCCCGATCATCCTGGGCCCGGACGGACCGTCGCTCGGCGGATTCGTCTGCCCGGCGGTGGTCGCCAGCGGCGACCTGTGGAAGCTCGGCCAGCTGCGCCCGGGCGACACCGTGCGGTTCGTGCCGGTGCGCGAGGACGACGCCGCGGCGCTCGACTCCTGACCGCGGCTCCACGACTGTCCCGACCCGCGGCGGCGACGGCGACGATGGTGTCATCGACCGCCTCGAACCGGCAGGGGAGACGGGCGGCCGGCCCGCCGTGACCTACCGGCGCGATGGCGACGACAACCTGCTTGTCGAGTACGGCTCGACAAGTCCTCGACCTGGGGCTGCGCATGCGGGTGCACGCGCTGATGACCCGCGTGCAGGAGGCTGGCGCCGGCCGGCATCCTCGACCTCACGCCGGGCATCCGCTCGCTGCAGATGCACACCGACGCCAACGTCATCAGCGCGGCACCGCGCTCGCCGGGCTCATGCAGGAGATCGAGCACGACCTGCCCGCCACGAACGAGCTGGCGGTGCCGTCGCGGCGGGTCCGCCTGCCGCTGTCGTGGGACGACCCCGCGGCACGGCTCGCGACCGAGCGCTACATCGCTGGAGTGCGCGACGACGCGCCGTGGACGCCGTGGAACATCGAGTTCATCCGCCGCATCAACGGCCTTGAGTCGGTCGACGACGTCCACCGCACGGTGTTCGACGCGAGCTATCTGGTCCTGGGTCTCGGCGATGTCTATCTCGGCGCGCCCGTGGCGACTCCACTGGATCCACGCCACCGGCTCGTGACGACCAAGTACAACCCGGCGCGCACCTGGACCGCCGAGAACTCGGTCGGGATCGGCGGAGCGTACCTGTGCATCTACGGCATGGAGGGCCCCGGCGGCTACCAGCTCGTCGGCCGCACCACGCAGGTGTGGAACAGCTTCCGCCGCGGCGGCCTGTCGGACCAGCAGCCGTGGGCGTTGCGCTTCTTCGACCGGATCGAGTGGTACCCCGTCTCGGCCGACGAGCTGCTCGAGCTCAGGGCCGAGACCGCTGCCGGACGCGGGCCGGTCGACACCGAGGACGGCGTCTTCGCGCTCGCCGACCACGAGCGGTTCCTGGCCGACAACGCAGCCTCGATCGGCCAGTTCCGCGACCAGCAGTCGGCCGCGTTCGAGGCGGAGAAGGAGCGCTGGCGGGCCTCGGGAGAGTTCGACGTCAGGCCCGAACCGCCTGCCGCCGTGGCCGGCGCGCCGATCGACCTCCCGGCCGGCAGCACGCCGGTCGTCGCGCCGTTCGTGTCCAGCGTCTGGCAGGTCGCGGCGCGGGTCGGCGACCGGGTGCGGGCCGGTGACCGGGTCGTGGCGCTGGAGGCGATGAAGATGGAGACGCCCATGACGTCGCCGATCGACGGCGAGGTCGTCGAGATCTACGTCGACCCGGGCGAGCAGGTCATGCCGGGACAGGTCCTCATGGCGATCAAGGAGCAGGCATGACATCGGTTGAGCGCGTCATTGCGGCGTACGAGCGGATCGCAGCAGTCGACCGGCCCGAGGTCTTGGATCCACCTGCGTCCATCGGCCGATGCGCTGGCGGAGGCCGAGGCGGTCGACGTACGTGTCGCGGCGGGGGAGTCGTTGCCGTTGGCCGGGCTGGTGGCTGCCGTCAAGGACAACATCGACGTGGCCGGCATGCCGACGACGGCCGGGGCTGCCTCCTACGGCTATCGCCCTCAGGCTGACTCGACCGCCGTCGCCCGGCTTCGCGCGGCGGGCGCGGTGGTGCTGGGCAAGACCAACCTCGACCAGTTCGCCACCGGGCTCGTCGGCACCCGCAGCCCGTACGGCGCTGTCCGCAACGCCTGGGACCCCGACTCGCATCTCGGGCGGATCGAGCTCAGGCTCGGCCGTCATGGTCGCGCTCGGTGTCGTCGACGTCGCGCTCGGCACCGACACCGCGGGATCGGGGCGGGTCCCGGCGGCGCTCAACGGCATCGTCGGGGTCAAGCCGACCAAGGGCCTGATCCCCACGACGGGCGTCGTGCCGGCCTGCCGAACCCAGGACTGCGTGACGGTGTTCACCCGCGAGCTGAGGCTGGCGCGCATGACGGTCGAGCTGCTCAGCGGCCCCGATGGCTTGGATGCCCGCGCGCGGGAGGATCGCCGGACCGACACGCCGGCGTCACCGCTCCGGGTCGCGGTGCCGGTGTCGCGCAACCTGGAGGGGCTGGCTGATGGCTGGGCCGGAGCCTTCGGCGGGGTCGTCGGGCGACTCGTGGACGCAGGCGTCGAGGTCGTGCCGGTCGACATCACGCCGCTGTTGCGAGCCGCCGAGCTGCTGTACGGCGGGGCGTTCGTGGCCGAGCGCACCGCGGCGGTGGGTGAGCACATCGCCAAGCATGCCGACCTGATCGGCACCGATCTCGACCCGACCGTGGCGGCGATCGTCCAGGGTGGAGCCGATGCGACTGCCGTCGACTACTTCCGCGACCTGCAGCGGCTCGAGGAGCTCGGGGCCGAGGGCCGGGTGTTGCTCGACGGCTGCGCGGCGTTGCTGACGCCGACCACGACCTGGCACCCGACCCTGGTGGAGGTGGCGGCCGACCCGGTGGGCGCCAACAGCAGGATGGGGCGCTTCACCAACTTCGCCAACCTGCTCGACATGTCGTCCCTTGCGGTGCCCGCAGGCAGCGTCGGCGGCCTGCCGTTCGGCGTCATGCTGACGGGTCAGGCCTTCGACGACCGGCTGCTCGCCGAGATCGCGGCCCTCGTGCCCGGGCCGACGGTCGACCTCCTGGTCGTCGGGGCGCACCTCAGCGGCCAGCCGCTCAACCACCAGCTGGTGGCGGCAGGTGGAACCTTCGTCGCTGACGTGCGGACCGCGGCGACGTACCGGCTGCACGCGCTCGACACCCAGCCGCCCAAGCCCGGTCTCGTACGTGTCGCGGACGGCGGCGCCAGCGTGCCAGGAGAGGTGTGGCGCCTCCCGGCTGCGGGTCTCGGTCGTTTCGTCGGCGCGCTGCCTCGCGCCGATGACGATCGGGACGGTGGAGCTCGACGACGGCGCATCCGTGACCGGATTCCTCTGCGAGCCGTACGCACTGGAGGGCGCCCGCGACATCAGCGACCTCGGCGGCTGGCGCGCGTACGTGTCGGCCGTGGCAGGATCCGGTTCATGAGCACCGACTCGGGCACGCAGAAGGTCGGACGTCCGCGCGCGAAACCGCAGAGCAGCTCGGACCTCGCTCCGCGTGACCAGATCCTCGGCGCCGCAGCGGCGCTGTTCGCCGAGCACGGATACGCCGGGACCACGACGCGGGCGATCGCCGAGCGGGTCGGCATCCGGCAGGCCTCGCTCTACTACTACTTCGCCGGCAAGGACGAGATCCTCCTCGAGCTGCTCGAGATCTCCGTGCGCCCGAGCCTCGCGTTCGTCGCGCCGCTGCTTGGCGAAGCCGACCGACCGGCAGCGCTCTACGCGCTCGCGCTGATCGACGTCGAGACCTTGCTCGCAACGCCGCACAACGTGGGTGTGCTCTACCTCTCGCACGAGGTGCAGCAGCCCCGCTTCGACACCTTCCGGGCGCACCGCGACGAGCTGGCGTCGGCCTACAGACGACTCGTCGACGGCCTGGTCGACGACGCCGCGTTCATCGGGGCGTGCTGCATGCAGCTCGTCGAGATGGTCATCACCCTGCGCCGCGACGGTGAGCCGGGCGCGTCGACGGCGCCGGCGATCGCCACGGCGTGCCTTCGTCTGCTGGGGTTGCCCGAGGGCGAGGTGGCCAGGGGTGCGGCGGCCGGTGAGCAGCTGCTGGCCGCGCTGGCGGACTGACCCTTCGCGGATTGCCGCACAATGAACGGGTGACGATCCACTCGGACCATCCGTTCGTGCCTGCTGAGGGCGACCGCGACCAGCTGCGACGCGTACGTGGCCGGATGCCGGCGCCCGTCACGGTGTGGGCCTCCGGAGAGGGAGCTGGGCGCCGCGGGCTGACCGTCTCCTCGTTGCTGCTGGCGGCGGGGGAGCCCGACCGGGTGCTGGGTCTGATCGATCCGGACTCCGACTTCTGGGACGCCGAACCGGCGACATGGACCGTCAACGTGCTCGGCGCCGAGCATCGGTTCCTCGCGGACGCGTTCGCCGGGACGGCGCCCGCACCGGGTGGCCCGTTCACCCTCGGCGACTGGACCGAAAGCGAGTGGGGTCCGGTGCTGACCGGCAGCGCAGGCTGGATCGGCGTACGTCGGGACGAAGGCGAGCCCCGGCAGGTCGGCTGGGGACTGCTCGTCGAGGGCGCTGGTCGAGGCCGTGACCGTGGGCGACGCCGCCGCGCTGGTGCATCTGCGCGGTCGCTACCGAGACCTCGGCCACACCGAATAGGCCGCCCACCGGCTCGGCGCGGATGGCCCACGTCGATAGACTGACCCCTATGGCTGAAGACGGGCAGGAGACACCGATGAGCGTTCTCGCGAACCTGACCGGGCCGTCTGACCTGCGCGGCATGAGCGACGACGAGCTCGCCGCACTCGCGACCGAGATCAGGGAGCTGCTGATCACCTCGGTCGCCTCCAACGGTGGCCACCTCGGCCCCAACCTCGGCGTCGTCGAGCTCGGCATGGCGATCCACCGCGTGTTCGACTCACCCCGCGACCGGGTCGTCTGGGACACCGGCCACCAGGCGTACGTCCACAAGATGCTGACCGGCCGCGCCGGGCAGTTCGGCACGCTCCGCAAGGAGGGCGGGCTGTCGGGCTACCCCAGCCGCGCCGAGTCCGAGCACGACTGGGTCGAGAACTCGCACGCGTCGACGAGCCTGTCCTACGCCGACGGCATGGCCAAGGCCAACCTCCTGCTCGGCAAGGACGACCACGTCGTCGCGGTCATCGGCGACGGCGCACTGACCGGCGGCATGGCCTGGGAGGCGCTCAACAACATCGCCGCCGACAACGACCGCCGCCTCGTCGTGATCGTCAACGACAACGGCCGCTCCTACACCCCGACGGTAGGCGGACTTGCGAACAGATTGACCGAAATTCGCACCAACCCGCGGTACGAGCCCGCACTCGGCGCGATCAAGGAGCGGCTCAACCGCTCGCGCATCGTGGGCCCCGCGGCGTACGAAGCGCTGCACGCGATCAAGAAGGGCGTCAAGGACGCTCTGGCGCCGCAGGGGATGTTCGAGGACCTCGGCCTCAAGTACATCGGCCCCGTCGACGGCCACGACCGGCCCGCGGTCGAGCGCGCCCTGACACAGGCCAAGAAGTTCGGCGGCCCCGTGCTGGTGCACGTGCTGACCACCAAGGGTCAGGGCTATGACATCGCGGTCGCCAACGAGAACGACCAGATGCACCAGGCCAATCCGTTCGACCGGGCCACCGGCGAGGCGGTCAACGTCGCACCGGCCGGCTGGACGTCGGTGTTCCGCGACGAGATCGTCCGCATCGCCGATGAGCGGCCCGACGTCGTGGCGATCACCGCCGCGATGCTCTATCCGGTGGGCCTCGACGCATTCGCCGACAAGTTCCCTGATCGGGTGTTCGACGTCGGCATCGCCGAGCAGCACGCCGTGACCAGCGCTGCCGGCCTCGCGATGGGCGGGCTGCACCCCGTCGTCGCGGTCTACGCAACATTCATCAACCGCGCGTTCGACCAGGTGCTGCTCGACGTGGCCCTGCACAAGTGCGGCGTCACGTTCGTGCTCGACCGAGCAGGTGTCACGGGCGACGACGGCGCCAGCCACAACGGCATGTGGGACATGTCGTTGCTGCAGATCGTGCCGGGCTTGCGGCTCGCGGCCCCCCGCGACGGGTCCCAGCTGCGCGAGCTGCTGCGCGAAGCCGTCGAGGTCGACGATGCTCCGACGGTCATCCGCTTCGCCAAGGGCGCCGTGTGTGCCGACCTGCCGGCGATCGAGCGCATCGGCACGACCGACGTCCTCTCGCGCGACGCCGCCAAGGATGTCCTGATCGTCGCGATCGGCTCGTTCGGCCATCTCGGTGCCGACGCGGCCGAGATCGTACGCGCTGCGGGCCACGGCGTGACCGTCGTCGATCCTCGCTGGGTCAAACCGATCGACCCGGCCCTGGTCGAGCTGGCCTCCGGCTACGGCCTCGTCGTGACGCTCGAGGACAACGGTCGCCACGGTGGCATCGGCTCGGCGTTCACCCAAGCCGTACGCGATGCGGGCTCAGACGTGCCGATTCGGGTGCATGGCGTCGAGCAGGAGTTCCTCGACCACGCCAAGCGCGACGTCATCCTGGAGCGGCTCGGCCTCACCCCACAGGCGATCGCCGACGACACACTGAGCGCTCTGTCGCGGAATACCGCCAACGGATGAGTGGTTGAAGACAACGATGAAATGGCTACCGCAACGCGACCGTGCCGAGACCACCCCAGAGGGTCAGGGTCCGATCCTCATCCACGCCCTGGACGGCTTCCTCGGCGCGGGTTCGGCTGCGCGCATGGCCGCCGAGCAGCTGCGGACCGGACACGGCCAGCTGATCCACGAGTTCGACGTCGACGCGATGTTCGACTACCGCGCCCGGCGCCCGATGATCGCGTTCCGCGAGGACCACTACGCCGAGTACGACGACCCGACACTGCAGGTCGTCCTCGAGCACGACGACAACGGGATGCCCTACTTCCTGCTCGCCGGTCCCGAGCCCGACTTCCACTGGGAGCAGTTCGTCTCCGAGGTCCACGACGTCATCGAGGAGCACGACGTGCCCGTTGACGCTCGGCCTCGGTGCCGTGCCGATGGGCGTACCCGCACACTCGTCCGTCGATGATCACCGCTCACGGCACGCGGCCCGACCTGGTCGACCGGCAGAACCTCTGGTCGGCTCAGGTCATGGTGCCCTCGTCGGCGCAGTCGCTGCTGGAGTATCGCCTCGGTCAGTGGGGCCACGACGCCGCCGGCTACGTCGTGCACGTGCCGCACTACCTCGCGCAGATCGACTACCCGACTGCCTCGCTCGCGCTGATCGACGCGCTGGTCGACCGCACGGGCCTCAGCATCGACGTCGAGTCGCTCAAGGCCCGTCAGGAAGCGGCGCTCGTCGAGATCGAGCAGCAGATCGAGGAGCAGGGCGGGCAGAGCCTGCTGGGCGGCCTCGAGGAGCAGTACGACGCGTTCACCCGCGGTGCGGCCCAGTCGCTGCTGGCCAGCGACGAGGACCTCCCGAGCGGCGACGAGCTCGCCGACCAGTTCGAGCAGTTCCTCGCAAGGCAGAGGAAGAACGAACAAGGCTGAACCTCACCGCGAAGTCGTTGGTCCGTCGCGGCAGAGCGTTGGTGGTGCGTGGGGCACGTATGTCCGTGAGCCGGACGGGTGCCCCGGTACGATCGGCGGGTGCCTGCATCCCTTGACGACGTCCTCGGCCTTCTCGATCTCGAGCAGCTGGAGGTGGGGCTCTACCGGGGCTCGCAGCCCGCGGATTCAGAGCTGCCGCGCGTGTTCGGGGGACAGGTCGCCGCGCAGGCGCTGATGGCCGCACAGCTCACCGTGCCGGACGAGCGGCACGTGCACTCGCTGCACCTCTACTTCATCCTCGGCGGCGACCCGAGCATCCCGATCGTCTACGACGTCGAGAACGTCCGCGACGGCGGATCGTTCACCACGCGTCGTGTCGCGGCCCGCCAGCACGGCGAGATCATCTTCTACATGACCGCGTCGTTCCAGGTCGTCGAGGACGGCTGGGACCACCAGGACGCGATGCCCGACGTCCCGTCACCCGACGAGTCGATCCCGCTGACCGACCTCATCGGCGGGCGCGGCTCCGAGGCGGCCGAGCACTGGAAGCGCGAGTGGTCGTCGTTCGACATGCGCTACATCGGCGACAACCGGGCCGACGACGACCCGCAGCGCCAGCTCGTCCCGGTCGTGCAGCGGCTGTGGTTCCGGGCCGACGGCACGCTGCCCGACTCGCAGATCGTCCACAACGCGGCGTTCACCTACATCAGCGACCTGAGCCTGCTCGGCGCGAGCCTCGTGCCGCACGGCTCGTTCATCGGGGCACCTGACGTACAGCCCGCCTCGCTCGACCACGTCATCTGGTTCCATCGGCCGATCGTCGGCCGACCAGTGGCTCCTGTACGACCAGACGTCCCCGTCGGCGTCGGGCGCCCGCGGGTTGAGCACGGCACGAGTCTTCACCGAGGACGGCACGCTCGTCGCGACCGTCGCCCAGGAGGGCCTGATCCGCCGCGTCAAGCCGCGCAGCTGACTCGACGTCGCCGCATGAGGCGGTGAGTCTGCGAGCCGCATCGCGTGACCCGTCGCGAACACGTCGCTGAGTCACCGCTCAGACGGAGCGCACGGGCTACTTGACGGTCGGGAGGGTTCCGACGCTCGGGAAGTTGATCGTCGACGGGTATGCCGGCGAGTTGTGGATCTTCACGACCGTCAGCGTGCCCAGCAGCTCCGGCAGGGTCGGCAGCAGGTGCGGGACGTCGAACGTCTGCACCGCGATGCGCAGCTTGTGACCGGGCAGGATCTTGGCGCGCGTCGGGAACACCTCGACGTCGATCGGTGCGACCTCGCCCGCGGCCAGCGGCTTCTGCGCAGCCTGCGTGAACGGATGGAACGGCTGGATCAGCACCCCGTCGAGATAGCGGGACTTGCTCGTGTCGAGCGCCCGGTGCGAGATGACCTGCCAGCCGCCGGTCAGGCGCTTGACCGTGCCGTCGGGCGCCTCGTCCTCCAGCGCGACCGACAGCATCCCGTCGCCGCCGAGGCTCGAGGCGTACAGGTGCGCGTTGATCGGGCCCTGGATCGTGACGGCGCTCGTCAGCGGCTTGGTCGAGAAGACGGCGCCGGTCTTGTCGTTGAGCTGGTTGTCGTTGAAGCACGGCAGGTCCGCGAGCACGAGGTTGGGCAGGCCGGCGGTCCACTGGTTGGCCGAGCGGGTGCACAGGCCGGCGACCGGGACGGGATAGAGGCTCGAGGTGCCGGCGGTCGGAGTGCCCGAGGTCAGTCCGCCGGGCGCTCCCAGAGGCGCCGACGTGCCGGACAGCTTGAGTCTCGCGCCCTTGAGGGATGAGGGCGATCCACGACGAGCTCTTCTGCCACGCGCCGGTGCCCTGCTCGTAGTAGGTCAGGTTCGCGATGTCGGTGTCGAGCGCGGGGTCGCTCACGCCCTTGAGGTAGTGGTCGAACCAGCGCAGCTGCAGCTGCCCGAGCGAGCCGTACCCGGCCTTGCCGACGTCAGCGCCGCCCGAGGCCTGCAGGTGGTCCCACGGGCCGACGATCATCTTGGTCGGCACGCCGCGCTTGTTGAGGTTCTCGAACAGCAGGGGAGTGCCGCGCTGGAACAGGTCGTACTCACCGGACACGAAGAATGCCGGCACCTTGACCTTGTCGATCACGTTGATGACCGAGCGTTCCTGTGTAGAACGCCCCGTCGTACGCCGGATCGCCGCCGAGGAGCGCGCTGAGCAGCAGCGGGACGGTGAACGTGCCCGCTCCGGTCAGGTGGTCGAGCAGCTCCTTGATCGCCGACTCCGGGCTGCTGGCCAGGACGGCCGGCGGGATCAGGCCCGTCGTCGTCACGAGGCCCAGCCACAGCGGGATGAAGCCGACGTCGAGCTGGCCACCCGAGGCGACGACGTCGCGGTAGACGTCGGCGCCGGGCACCTGCGGGAAGATCGCCTTGAGCCCCGGCGGCTGGGCCGCGGCCGCCCACAGCTGGCTGATGCCCATGTACGACGGGCCGGTCATGCCGGTGATGCCGTTGCTCCACGGGCGCGCCGACGAGTGCGCCCAGGTCATGATCTCGCCGCCGTCCTTGTTCTCGCGAGCGTCGAAGGCCCGCCAGATGCCTTCGGAGCTGCCGGTGCCACGCGCATCCACGGTGAGCTGCACGTAGCCCCGCTTGACGAGATAGGACGGATCGGCCCCGCCGATGCCCCCGGCCGAGCTGAGGGCGGTCTTGTTGTACGCCGTGATCGTCACGATGACCGGGAACCGCTTGTCGATCGCCTTGCCGTCGGCGCCGGCCGGGCGCATGACGTCGCCACGCAGGATCGTGCCGTCGGACATCGGGATCGCCACGTCGCGCTCGACCACGGTGTTGGCGTACTGCTCGCCGCGTGGCTTCCACGTGGTCGCTGCGGAGGCGGTGCTGAGCGAGAACGAGGCGCCGATCAGGCTCAACGTGAGCGCAAGGACGGTGAGCAGGCGAGCCACAACAGAACGAGTGCACGAGTTCCCTCCAGAGTCGTTGAGGAGATCAACGACAAGGGGTAACTCAGAGTTACGGTTGAGTCACCACTCGGCCGACGAGGTGCGTGACGGGCTTCTTGGCGCCCTTGACGCCGAACACGATGTCGGCGCCCTCGGACTCCGACCCGAACACGACCGTGCCGGGCAGCAGGATCGGCTTGCGGAACTCGACCTCGACCGCGAACGCGTCGGGCAGCTTGTTCTGCAGCGCCGAGAGGCTGCGGGCCAGGGTCCACATGCCGTGCGCGATGTTGGTCGGGAAGCCGAACGCCTTGGCGGTCAGCGGGTAGAGGTGGATCGGGTTGCGGTCACCCGACACGGAGCCGTAGCGGCGGCCGAGGTCGCCCGCGAGCTTCCAGTGCACGACGCCGTTGGGCGCCTCGACGCCTCCGAGCGACGGTTTCGACGTCTCTGGTGAGCCTCCCTTGTGGCGGGAGAACAGGGTCGTGACCTCGTCCCAGACCAGTTCGCCCTCGACCGACACCTCGGTGATCAGGTCGACCAGCGATCCCTTGGGATGCGGGCGCAGGTCTGCCGCACGTACGGACACGTCGAACGTCTCGGCGACTCCGAGGGGGCGGTGCTGGCGGATCGTGTTGCGCAGGTGCACCAGGCCCATCGGCGCGAACGGGAACGCCGTGTCGGTCATCAGCGCCATGTGCAGGCCGAACGCCGCCATGTGCGGGTAGGTCGCCGGGAGGTGATCGCCCAGCGGGAACCCGCACACCTCGTTGTACGCCTCGAGGTGCTTGACGTCGGTCACGACGCCCTTGCGCTCGAGCACGATGTCGGGGACGGACCCCTTGGCGTGCCTGATGCCGGGCAGCCCGCCGATCACCGGAAGCGCCGGCAGGACCGCCTTGAGCATCAGTGGCGCGGTCGACGGCGCCTTGTCGAACGTACGGATCGCCATGTCAGGCTCCGATCAGTGCCTGGCCGCAGACCCGCACGACGTTGCCGGAGATCGCGGACGAGCCCGGGTTGGCGTACCAGGCGATGGCCTCGGCGACGTCGATCGGCTGACCGCCCTGCGACAGCGAGCTGAGCCGGCGACCAGCTTCGCGGATGCCGAGCGGCATGGTCTTGACCATGTCGGTCTCGATGAATCCCGGTGCGATCGCGTTGACCGTGATGCCGTCCTTGGCGACGCGCTTGGACAGGTCGTTGACGAACCCGATGACGCCGGCCTTGGCCGTGCCGTAGCTCGTCTGGCCGTTGTTGCCCGCGATGCCGGCGATCGACGAGATGCCGATGACGCGACCGCCGGGACGGATGAGCTTCTGCTTGAGCAGCTCCGCGGTGATGCGCTGCGGGGCGCCCACGCTGATGTCGATCACGAGGTTCCAGTTCTCGGTCTTCATGTTCTTGAGCCGCTTGTCGCGGGTGATGCCGGCGTTGTGCACGACGATGTCGACGCCTCCGTGAGCCTTCTTGAGCGCCGCGGCGATGACCTTGGGCGCTTCGGGGGAGGTGATGTCCTCGGCGATCGCGGTGCCACCGAGCTCGGCCATGACGGCCTCCAGCTCACCGGACAGCTGCGGCACGTCGAGGCCGACGATCTGAGCGCCATCGCGGTGCAGCGTACGAGCCATGGCCTCGCCGAGTCCGCGGGAGGCGCCCGTGATCAGCGCGACCTTGCCGGCGAGCGGCTTGGTCGGGTCGGCCACCTTGTCGGCGTCGACGAGCTCGGTGAGTCCGAGCCGGATGACCTGGCCGTCGACGAACGCGGACTTGGGAGAGAGCAGGAACTCCAGTGTCGAGCCGAGCGCGTCCTCCGCGCCCGCGCCGACGTAGACGAGGTTGGCCGTGCTGCCGTTGCCGCCGACCTCCTTGCCTGCCGAGCGCACGAAGCCCTCGAGGGCGCGCTGGGCGATCGCGGCGGTCTCGGACCCGGCCTGCTCCGGAAGGGTGCCGATGACGACGAGCCGACCCGAGCGAGCGAGGCTGCGCAGGGCGGGAGTGAAGAACTGCTGCATGTCGGCCAGTCCGGCGGTGTCGCTGATGCCGGTGGCGTCGAACACGAGGCCCTTGTACGTCTTGCCGTCGGCGCGTACGCCCACTGACGTGATGCCGCTCGACTTGAGCGTCGCGTTGAGCTTCTTGCCGAGCGTGCCACCCGCGGCGGCGCCGATGAGGACGGTGCCCTTGACCAGCGGATCGCCCACGTTCCAACGCTCGAGCACCGGGGGATTAGGCAGCCCAAGGTTCTTGACGATGAACTTGCCGATCGGGTTGTGAGCGAGGGACTGATAGCGATCTGCCATGACTTGGGTGTGTCCTATCTCTCGGATACCATTGGTATCTGGAATGCTCTTGAAACTGTAACCTCATGAATCAGTGCCAGTCCACCGCGGTGGATGCGGCGCTCATCACGTTCAGAACCACCATCGTTCACGAAGATCGAGGAGACCGCCATGGCGGACACGACCCCAGCCAAGAAGGCCCCCGCGAAGAAGGCCGCGGCCGAGAAGGCGCCAACCAAGAAGGCGCCCGCAGCCAAGTCGGCTGCGACCAAGGCAGCCGAGACCGTGTCGAGCGTGGCGTCGGCCGCTGCCGGAGCCCAGACCGTACGCCGCGTCGCCGTCATCGGCGGCAACCGCATCCCGTTCGCGCGCTCCAACACCGTCTACACCAACGCGTCCAACCAGGACATGCTCACCGCGGCTCTCAACGGCCTCGTCGACCGATTCGGCCTCGAGGGTGAGCGGGTCGGCGAGTTCGCCGCCGGCGCCGTCCTCAAGCACAGCCGCGACTTCAACCTCGCGCGGGAGACCGTGCTGGGCTCCAAGCTGTCGCCCGACACCCCCGCGTACGACGTGCAGCAGGCCTGCGACACCGGCATCCAGGCGGCCGTGCTGGTCGCCAACAAGATCGCGCTCGGCAAGATCGAGTCCGGCATCGCCGGTGGCGCCGACACCACGTCGGACGCTCCGCTCGCAGTCGGCGAGAAGCTCCGCAAGATCCTGCTCGAGGCCAACCGCGCCAAGGACAACAAGGGCCGCCTCGCCGCGCTCGCCAAGATCCGCCCGGCCTACCTCGCGCCCGACCAGCCCCGCAACTCCGAGCCCCGCACCGGGCTGTCGATGGGTGACAGCCAGGCCATCACGACCAAGGAGTGGGGCATCGCTCGCGAGGCCCAGGACGAGCTCGCCGTCGCCTCGCACCACAACCTGGCCAAGTCGTACGACGAGGGCTGGCAGGACGACCTGATCACGCCGTTCCTCGGCGTCACCAAGGACAACAACCTGCGTCCCGACTCGTCGCTGGACAAGCTCGCCAAGCTCAAGCCGGTCTTCGGCAAGGGCGAAGGCGCCACGATGACGGCGGCCAACTCCACGCCGCTGTCCGACGGTGCCTCGACGGTGCTGCTGGCGTCCGAGGACGAGGCCGAGAAGCACGGCTGGACCCCCCTGGCGTACTTCGTCGACTACGAGACCGCAGCGGTCGACTACGTGTCCGGCGCCGAGGGCCTGCTGATGGCTCCCGCATACGCCGTGCCGCGCATGCTCGCCCGCCAGGGACTCACGCTGCAGGACTTCGACTTCTACGAGATCCACGAGGCGTTCGCCGAGCCAGGTGCTGACGACGCTTGCCGCGTGGGAGGACCCCAACTTCTGCAAGGAGAAGCTGGGCCTCGACGCGCCGCTCGGCTCGATCGACCGCAGCAAGCTCAACGTCAAGGGCTCGTCGCTCGCCACGGCGCACCCGTTCGCCGCGACGGGCGGTCGCATCGTCGCCAACCTCGCCAAGCTGCTGCACGAGAAGGGCTCGGGCCGCGGCCTGATCTCGATCTGCGCCGCCGGCGGCCAGGGCGTCGTCGCGATCCTCGAGGCCTGAGACTCGCAGCTGGTTCCTTGAGCTTGCTGGATCTCCCTGCGTTCAGGTCGCCATGACCGCGCGAACGCATGGAGCTCCGTCTCCTCGGTCGTTCCTTGACCCGCGCAACTCCGGTGGGCACGATGGGGCCAATCATGAGGGAGCCGGCACATGACGGCACACAGCAAGACATACGACGAGTCACTCGCCAAGGCGTACGAGCACGTACGCCGCTGGCTGGGCTCGATCGACGAGCGCCCGGTCGGGCCACGAGTCACGGCGACCGAGCTGCTCGAGGACGTCGGGGGGTCGCTGCCTGACGATGGCATGGATCCTGCCGAGGTCGTCGACGAGCTCGCGGCGAAGGCCGATCCCGGGCTCATGGCGATCGGCTCGGGACGGTTCTTCGGCTGGGTCATGGGCGGCACGCTGCCGGCCGGGCTCGCCGCCGACTGGATGGTCAGCGGCTGGGACCAGAACGCCGGCATGCGCTACTCGACCCCGGCGACCGCTGCGCTCGAGGAGGCGGCCGCGCGCTGGCTCCTGGAGCTGTTGCACCTGCCGTTGACGGCCGACGTCGGATTCGTCACCGGCGCGACGATGTCCAACTTCACCTGCCTCGCAGCCGCGCGCCACGCGGTGCTCGCTGCCGCGGGATGGGAGGTCGAGCGCGACGGGCTCACCGGCGCACCCAAGGTCCGCGTGCTGGTCGGAGCCGAACGGCACGACACGATCGACCTCGCGCTGCGCTATCTGGGCCTCGGGCAGCCCGAGCCCGTTGCCGCCGACGACCAGGGTCGCATCCGCGTCGAAGCGTTGGCCGAGGCGCTCGCTGCGATACCGCAGGGCGAGCCGATCGTGGTCTGCCTGCAGGCCGGCAACGTGCATTCCGGCGCGTTCGACCCGTTCGCCGAGGCGATCGCACTGGCGCACGAGCGCGGGGCCTGGGTGCACGTCGACGGGGCGTTCGGCCTCTGGGCTGCCGCTTCGCCGGCGTTGAGCGACCTCGTCCGAGGGCTGTCAGGCGCCGACTCCTGGACCACCGACGCGCACAAGACGCTCAACGTGCCGTACGACTGCGGGCTCGCGATCGTCGCCGACTCGGCCGCCATGCGGGCGGCGATGGGCGTGCACGCGAGCTACCTGGTGCCCGACGAGACCGGGCCCGGCGATCCGTACGAGAAGGTCCCGGAGCTGTCGCGTCGGGCGCGTGGGGTGCCGGTGTGGGCCGTGCTCCGCTCCTTGGGCCGGCAGGGCGTGACCGGCCTCGTCGACGGCCTGGTGGCCAATGCTCGCGAGATCGCGAACGGACTGGCGGCGCTCGACGGGGTCGAGGTGCTCAACGACGTCGACTACACCCAGGTGTGCGTGTCGTTCGGCAGCGACGAACGTACGCGGGAGGTCACCGCGCGGCTGATCGCCGACGGCACGACCTGGATGTCGGGCTCGCGCTGGCGCGGTCGCGACGTGCTGCGCATCTCGGTCAGCAACTGGTCCACCGACACCCGCGACGTACGCCTGTCGGTCGACGCCGTGCGTGCCGCCATGGCCTGACGGTCAAGTGGAGGTGCCCTGCGCCATCGCCACTGCCGCTTGCTGGAGGTAGACCTTCACCTCGTCGAACGGCACGGCATCGACGGCCGGCAGTCCGGGATTCTGCTCGCGTACGGACAGCTGCAGCGTCGTGAGGTTCATGACGCCGAGCGCCTGCGTGTAGAAGACATTGGCCAGCAGATAGGGATCGCGTACGTGGAACTCGCCGGTCTTGACGCCCGCCTCGAGGACGTCGACGACATGGTGGAGGCATGAGGCCATGGCGCGTCCGAGGTCGAACATGACGTGCTCACTGACCTCCTCCATGAGCTCGTCGCCGCGCCGGCGCAGCAGGGCCTGCGCGCAGTCGACGAACGCGGGATAGGCCGATCCGAAGTCGAGGAACACCACGACCAGGCCCTCGAGCCGGTCGACCGGCTCATGCGGAGTGGTCGTCGGCTGCGGTCAGCGTCTTGTCGAGCTCGTCGAGATAGCCGACGAGCGTCTCGGCGAAGAGCTCCTCCTTGCCGGAGAAGTGCCGGTAGATGATCGCCCGGTTGATGCCGACGGCCCGCGCGATGTCCTCGATCTGCGCATCGCGTACGCCTCGCTCGTCGAACAGCGCGCGCGTGGCGTCGAGGATCTCCCTCTTGCGCTCTGCGCGGCGTTCCGAGACGGGCATGACAGCCACTTTAGAGGGCTTTGTCGGTGGCGAGACGTAGGCTCGTCGTATGCGTTCAGTGTCAGAGCTCCAGCGCCAGGTGGCGCCCATCGAGGTCGTCTCCGACTACCAGCCGGCCGGTGACCAGCCGGCGGCGATCGCCGAGCTCGAACGCCGCATCAACGCCGGCATCAAGGACAACGTGCTGCTGGGCGCCACCGGCACCGGCAAGACCGCCACGACGGCCTGGCTGGCAGAGCGGCTGCAGCGCCCGATGCTCGTGATGATGCCCAACAAGCTGCTGGCGGCCCAGTTCGCCAACGAGCTGCGCGAGCTGCTGCCCAACAACGCGGTCGAATACTTCGTCTCCTACTACGACTACTACCAACCCGAGGCCTACATCGCGCAGAGCGACACCTACATCGAGAAGGACTCGTCGGTCAACGAAGAGGTCGAGCGCCTGCGCCACTCCGCGACCTGGTCGCTGCTGACCCGGCGCGACGTCATCGTGGTCGCGACGGTGTCGTGCATCTACGGCCTCGGCTCGGCGCAGGAATACCTCGAGCGGATGATCGGCTTCAAGGTCGGCGAGGAGCTGCCTCGTGAGCAGTTGCTGCGCACCCTTGTGCAGGCCCAATACGTCCGCAACGACGTTGCGTCGACTCGCGGCACGTTCCGGGTCAAGGGCGACACGGTCGAGATCTTCCCGGTCTACCAGGAGCACGCCGTGCGGGTGGAGTTCTTCGGCGACGAGATCGAGCGGCTCATGACGCTGCACCCGTTGACGGGCGAGGTGCTGAGCGACGACCAGGAGCTCTACGTCGGCGCGGCGACGCACTATGCCGCCGGCCAGGAGACCATGAACCGCGCGATGCGCACGATCGAGGTCGAGCTTCGAGGAGCGACTCGCCGAGCTCGAGGGCGAGGGCAAGCTGCTCGAGGCGCAGCGCCTGCGGATGCGCACGACGTACGACCTGGAGATGATGCAGCAGGTCGGCACGTGCGCCGGCATCGAGAACTACTCACGCCACATGGACGGCCGCGGCCCGGGCACGCCGGGTCACTGCCTGCTCGACTACTTCCCCGACGACTTCGTGCTGGTCGTCGACGAGTCGCACGTGACGATCCCGCAGATCGGTGCGATGTACGAAGGCGACATGTCGCGCAAGCGTTCGCTGGTCGAGCACGGCTTCCGGCTGCCCAGCGCGATGGACAACCGGCCGCTCAAGTGGGCCGAGTTCCTCGAGCGCATCGGCCAGACCGTCTACCTGTCGGCCACGCCCGGCAACTACGAGATGGAGAAGGTCCAGGGCGACGTCGTCGAGCAGATCATCCGCCCGACCGGCCTGATCGACCCCGAGGTCATCGTCAAGCCGACCAAGGGCCAGATCGACGACCTGATCACGCAGATCCGCACGCGCACCGATCGCGAGGAGCGCGTGCTGGTCACGACGCTGACCAAGAAGATGTCCGAGGACCTCACCGACTACCTCCTCGAGGCCGGCATCCGCACCCGCTACCTGCACAGCGAGGTCGACACGTTGCGGCGCGTCGAGCTGCTGCGCGAGCTGCGGATGGGGGAGTACGACGTCCTCGTCGGCATCAACCTGCTCCGTGAGGGTCTCGACCTGCCCGAGGTGAGCCTCGTCGCGATCCTCGACGCCGACAAGGAAGGCTTCCTGCGCTCGGGCCGGTCGCTGATCCAGACGATCGGTCGCGCGGCCCGCAACGTCTCGGGCCAGGTCATCATGTACGCCGACAGGATCACCGACTCGATGGGGTGGGCGATCGAGGAGACCAACCGCCGGCGCGAGAAGCAGGTCGCCTACAACACCGCCAACGGCATCGACCCCACACCGCTGCGCAAGAAGATCGGCGACATCACCGACATGCTCGCTCGCGAGGACGCCGACACGGCCAACCTGCTGGCGGCCACGGGCGACAAGCGCCGCAAGGGTGCGCCGGTGCCGCTGGGTCACACGGCCGATCTCGCCAACCTGCCGTCGGGTGAGCTCGCCGACCTGATCGAGCAGCTCAGCGAGCAGATGCGGGCCGCAGCCGCGGAGCTGCAGTTCGAGGTGGCCGCGCGCCTGCGCGACGAGATCGGCGACCTCAAGAAGGAGCTGCGCAGCATGCTCCAAGCCGGCGTGTAGGACGACCGGTCCTTGAGCTTGTCGAAAGGACGAAGCCAGCAGCGGGCATGATGCTCTCGTGACTGATGTCCTCCACAACGACCGCGTCCGCGCGGTCATCGACCCGACCCGCGGCGCCCGGCTCATCAGCCTGTCGATCGACGGGCACGAGATCCTCGCCACGTCGAGCCATCCGGGGATCGATCCGGCCATCGCCGACGGCTGCTTCCCGATGGTCCCGTGGGCCGGCCGCGTACGCGACGGTCGCCTCGACCTCGACGGTCAGACGTACCAGCTGCCGCAGACCGACGGCGAGCACGCCTTGCACGGCCTGGGCCACGTCGCGGCATGGGAGCAAGCGGGTGAGGGCGTGTACGAGCTGGCGATCGACGCGCCGTGGCCGACGGAGGGCGTCGCCACGCTGACGTACGAGCTCATGGACGACGGCCTGCGGATCGAGCTGTCGTGGGACGACGACGCCGAGGCGCCGTGCTCGATCGGCCTGCACCCGTGGTTCAGGCGCCGGCTCGACAGCGGCGAGGAGCTGGTGGCGTCGCTCGAGCCCACCGTCATGGTCGAGCGCGGGTCCGATGGGCTGCCGACGGGCCGGCTCGTCGAGCCGACGCCCGGACCGTGGGACGACTGCTTCCAGCTCGCCGCGGCGCCCGTGCTGACCTGGCCCGGGGCGCTCGAGGTCACGCTCTCGTCATCAGCGCCGTGGTGGGTCGTCTACGACGAGCCGGCCGACACCGTGTGCGTCGAGCCCCAGACCGCACCGCCGGACGCGTTCGACCACCCGGCCCTGCAGCCCGACGGTCCGTGGCCCCACGGCGTCTGGCTCGAGATCAGCGCTCGTACGGCCTGACGCAGGGCGCCCGATACGCAGGTTCGGTGCCTGTCCTGCAAGAATGGACGCTGGAGGGGAGTATTCCCCGATCGCAACGTCGTCATCACGGAGACTCCCAGCAGTCTCCCGGTGTTGCGGGCCGCACGACGCGGCGGAAGAGACCTCCGGCGTCCTGACGACCGGAGGTACCTACTGTGATCCTGCCCCTTGCCGAGAGCTCCGCCGACACCGTGGGCATGTCGGTCTCCCAGACCGAGTGGTTCGTGACGATCGGCGTGACCGTCGCCGTGCTGCTGTTCGACGTCATCGTCGTGGCGCGCAAGCCGCATGAGCCGACGCTCAAGGAGTGCGCGATCTACCTCGCCGGCTACATCGGCATGGCCGTCGCGTTCGGCATCTGGGTGTCGGTCCACCACGACGTCCCGGAGAAGGGCGGCGACTTCGGTCTGCAGTTCTTCGCCGGCTGGCTGACCGAGTACAGCTTGTCGATCGACAACCTGTTCATCTTCTTGATCATCATGGCGAGCTTCAAGGTGCCGAGGAAGCTGCAGCAGGAGGCCCTGCTCGTCGGCATCATCATCGCGCTGGTCTTCCGCGGCATCTTCATCGCGCTCGGCGCGGTCGCGATCGAGAACTTCTCGTGGATCTTCTACATCTTCGGCGCGTTCCTGCTGTGGACCGCCTACACGCTGATGAAGGACACCGAGCACGACGACGACGGCGAGAACGGCGTCGTCCGCTTCGCCCGCCGCTTCTTCAACACCAAGGACGAGTGGCACGGGCTCAAGCTGTTCATCAAGGAGAACGGCAAGACCTTCATCACGCCGATGTTCCTGGTCATCCTCTCGCTCGGCACGACCGACCTGCTGTTCGCGCTCGACTCGATCCCCGCGATCTACGGCCTGACCAAGGAGCCCTACCTCGTGTTCACGGCCAACGTGTTCGCGCTGATGGGTCTGCGCCAGCTGTACTTCCTGCTCGGCGACCTGCTCAAGCGCCTGATCTACCTGTCGCAGGGCCTCGCGATCCTGCTGGCGTTCATCGGCGTCAAGCTCGTGCTGCACGCGCTGCACACCAACGAGCTGCCGTTCATCAACGGCGGCGAGCACTTCGACGTCCCCGAGATCCCGACGCTGCTGAGCCTCGGCGTGATCGTCGCGCATCTTGTCGATCACCGCAGTGGTCAGCCTGACGGTCTCGTCGCGACGAGAGCGTCAGGGCTGACCGAGCCCCAGGTGCCGGGCGACCTGCTGCTCCACGAGCAGCCGGTCGTCCGGACGCGGGGTCAGGATGTCCAGGCTCCGATGGGCACTGAGCACCGCGATGCCGTGAATCGCGGTCCAGAGGTCCACGGCAACGACTTCCGCGTCGAGGTCGTCGTCCGCACGGGCCACCAGGTCGCCGACGGTGGCCAGCAGCGGCAGAGTCCGGGAGCGTTAGGCCTGCTCCCATCCTCAGTAGGTCGTGCCGGAACATGAGGTCGAACAGTGCGCGGTTGCGCACGGCGTAGCTGACATACGCCAGCGCGGCGCCGAGCAGGCGCGTCCTCGGCTCGGCGGCGCGCTCGACAGCCTCACGGACGCTCGACTCGAGCTCGGCGAAGCCGTTCATCGCGAGGGCAGCGAGGAGCAGTTCGCGCGACGCGAAATGACGGCGAGGGGCGCCGTGGAATACCCGGCTCGCCGGGCCACTTCACGGATCCCGACGGCCTCGATGCCGTCGGCGTCCAACAGAGTGCGCGCCTCACTGAGCAGGCGTTCCTTGAGAGTCGGTGCCGAGGGTTTCACAGGATCTGTCTATCATGCGTAGACACTGTCTACGAAAGGCGATCCGTTGTACGTCGTGTTCAAGCTCATCATCGGTCCGCCCCTCTGGTTGCTGTGCCGACCGCGCGTCGTCGGACGCGAGCACGTGCCGAAGCGCGGTCCGGCGATCCTGGCCAGCAACCACCTTGCCGAGGTCGACTCCCTGTGCCTGCCGCTCGTCCTGCGCCGGCGGTTTACGTTCGTCGCCAAGAGCGAGTACTTCCACGGCGCAGGCGTACGGGGGCGGCTCATGGCGTGGTTGCATGCGCGGCGCCGGCCAGATCGCGATCGATCGGTCGGACCCCGACGCTGCAGCGCAGGCGCTCGACGTCGCACGAGAAGTCATCGACGCTGGTGACGTCTGGGCGATCTATCCCGAGGGTACGCGGTCACCCGACGGCCGGCTCTACCGCGGGCACACTGGCGTCATGCGCGTCGCCCTGTCCCGGGACGTGCCCGTCATGCCGGTCACCCTCACGGGCACGGAGCGGCTCGACCCGCGCGACCGCAGAGGTCTGCGGCCGGCGCGGCGTCACGGTCACCATCGGTGCGCCGCTCGATCTGGGCGGGATCACGGACGTCCGCGAGGCGACCGATCTGCTCATGCAGGTCCTGCAGGAGCAGTCGGGCCGTACCTACGTCGATGCGTACGCGCGACGGTGACTAAGGCAGCTCGTGCGGGGGGATGTCCTCGGGATCGGTGATCTCGAGGTCCTCGCCCTGCGCGCGGCGGTGCAGGTAGATCGGCACCGACAGGATGAGGCCGAGCGCCAGCAGCAGTCCGGCGACGACGTACTGGTCGTCTGTCGCGCCCTGACAACGGCGTCACGAGGTAGAGGCATGCCGCGGATCCGACGAGGGCCACCGCGGTCTTGGTGCGGAAGTGCTCGTGCTCGACCCGGTCGTGACGCAGCACCAGCACCGCGACGTTGACCACGGCAAAGACCCCGAGCAGCAGCAGTGCTGTGGTGCCGCCGAGGACCGCGACCGCGTCGTCGCTGGCATTGGCGACGTACGCGATGAGGGCCAGCGACAGCGCCGTGGTGAAGATGATCGCCGCCCACGGCGTCCGGTTCTTGCTGTGCACCTTGGCCAGCCCCTCGGGAGGACGCCCTGGCGGGCCATGCCGTAGAGCAACCGGCTGGCCATCATCATGTTGATCAGTGCGGAGTTGGCGACGGCGAACATCGAGATGAACGGCAAGATGTCGTCGGCGGGGAGGCTTGGAGCCGCCGCCGCGACGACCTGGACCAGCGGGGGAGCCTTGCCGGGTCCGAGAGCGCGCCGACCGGGACCAGCGCGACTGCGCAGATCGAGACGAGCACGTAGATCACGGCGGTGATGCCGAGCCCGGTCAGCATCATCCGGGGGAAGATCCTGCTCGGCTCGTGGCACTCCTCGGCCATGTTGACCGAGTCCTCGAAGCCGACCATCGCGAAGAACGCCAGAGAGGTCGCCGTCGTGACGGCGAGGAACACGTTCTTGTCGTCGGGGGTGTCGAAGGCGACGACCCGCGACCAGTCGCCGTCGCCGCCGGCCAGGGCGTAGAACCCGAGCAGGATGACCAGCACCAGGCCCGACAGCTCGATCAGGGTCAGGACGACGTTGGCCCTGACGCTCTCGCTGGCGCCGCGGAAGTTGACCGCGGCGACCAGCAGCATGAAGCCCATCGCCATGAGCATGATCTCGGTGTCGCTGGCGTTCCAGTTGACGCCGCTGGCGAGGTTGTCCGCGAACGCGTTCGAGGCGGTCGAGGCCGACGTGATGCCGGAGCACATGACGGCGAACGCGACGATGAAGGTGAAGAAGTGCACGCCGAAGGCCTTGTGGACATACAAGGCGGCGCCAGCAGCCTGGGGATACTTCGTGACGAGCTCGAGGTAGGAGAACGCCGTCAGGAGGGCCACGAAGAACGCGACGAGGAACGGCAGCCAGGCCGCACCGCCGACCTCTGCGGCGACCTGCCCGGTCAGTGCGTAGATGCCGGTGCCGAGGATGTCGCCCACGATGAAGAGCAACAACAGCTTTGGGCCCATGACCCGCCGAAGCTCGGAGTCCGGTCTCGAATCTGACGTGTCGGTACTCATGATGGCCCCCTTGTGTACGTGCCGTGATCAGGCACAACTTGGGTCTCACGATCCCCCGAGTGGCTCGCAGCCGCAACCGGGCAGTGTAGTTTCGACCCGTGGTTGACGTGAGGGCAAAGGTCTCCGGCTGGGTCGGCAAGCTGGTCGTACGGCGCATCCAGAAAAAGGGCATCGACCTTTCCCGCATCTCCTTCATCCCGGAGCCGACAAAGGTTCCACTGCAGCGCAACGGCATGGACCCGGTGCCGCGGATCGCCGAGATCCGTGCGACCGAGCCGATGCACAAACTCGATCTCCCGTTCAACTTCCGGGCATACCTGGTGACGGGCTACGAGGAATCGCGACAGATCCTCACGGACCGTGACTCCTACTCCAACGACATCCGCCACATGTTCCACGGCGACGGCCCGGCCACGTCCGACGACATCGGCGGCCTGGGATTCACGGACCCGCCGCTGCACACCCGCCTGCGCAAGATCGTCACGCCGGAGTTCACGATGCGGCGGCTCGCGCGGCTCGAGCCGATGATCGGCGAGATCGTCGACGGTCAGCTCGACAAGCTCGCCGCCGAGGGTTCTGGCGCCGACATGGCCAAGCACCTGGCCTTCCCGGTGCCGTTCCAGACGATCTGCGCGCTGCTGGGCCTCGACTACGACGACCGGGACGCGTTCGAGAAGCTCGGCAGTGCCCGATTCGATGCCACCAACGGTGGTGCGGCGGCGTTCGGAGCAGTCTCCGAGCAGCGCGAGTTCCTGTTCGAAGCCGTCGCGAAGCAGCGCAAGGCACCCGGACCCGGCCTCATCGGGCAGATCCTGCGTGACGAGGGCGACCTGATCTCCGACGTCGACCTGGCGGGGCTGGCTGACGGCGTGTTCACCGGTGGATTCGAGACGACCGCAGGCATGATCGCGCTGGGCACGATCGTGCTGCTGCGTGATCCGGCGTACGCCGACCTGATCCGCAAGGGCGACCCCGAGGATGTCGACCGGATCGTCGAGGAGCTCCTGCGCTACCTGGCTGTCGTGCAGGTCGCGTTCCCGCGGTTCGCCAAGCGGGACATGATGCTGTTCGGCAAGCACCTCAAGGCCGGTGACGTCGTGCTGGCGTCCTTGAGCGGCGCCAACCGCGACCCGAGATCGGCGGGCGAGCGACCCGACGAGTTCGATCCCTATCGGATCCCGGCCAGCGGTCACCTGGCGTTCGGTCACGGCATCCATCGCTGCATTGGAGCCGAGCTCGCCAGGATGGAGCTGCGCATCGCGCTGCCCAAGCTGTTCCAACGGTTCCCCGACCTGGCGCTCGCGAAGCCGCAGGAGGAGCTGAGCTTTCGTCAGCTGTCTTTCGTGTACGGCGTCGACGAGCTGCCCGTCACGTTCTGACGTGCCCAGCACCCACGCGCAGACAGCCGCGCAGATCGAGGACTGGTTCGACGGCCACGGGCTGCACTAGTTCCCCGTCGCTCGGCCTGATGCTCCCGTGTACGTCTCGCCGCCTCGCGACGAGTAGCCCCTCGCTCTTGCTTCGGGCCGGGACTGGGCGCACGATGAAGACATGGCGCGCAGGAAGATCACGCTCCACGAGCATCACCGCCGGTGGGGCATCTACACCGCACTCGTCGTGTTCATCGCGGCGGGCGCGGCGATCGTCATCGGGTTCGCGCGGGGCGGCGACGTCGACCGCGAGCCGTGGGGATACATCGCGGTAGCCGTCGCGATCCTGGCTGCCGTGACCGGCCTGTTGCTCGCGTTCGCCCAGGCGGCGTTCGAGAGCCAGGGTCACCACCGCTGAGGGCGGTGATGATCCGGGGCATGCGCCGTGTGCTGCTCGCATCCACGACGGCGCCGGTGCACGTGTCCCCGGTGATCCCGCACGGCTTGCTTGCGGAGCTCGGGTGGTTGCTGGGGCTCACGCCTGTCGTGACTCTTCGATCCGGGGCGGGCTGACATGCGCGTCCTCGCCGGTCTGGCCAGTTCCGCAACTGAGGTGCGTACGCTGCTGGCATGCTCACCGCCGCGATCATCGTCGTCGTCCTGATCGTCGTGTTCGCGTTCGGCGTGCCGTTCGTCGCCGGCCGGGCAGAGCACAACTCCGCCACCGGCGCCTCAGGAGCATCTGGCGCGTTCGGGGTCATGCAGGAGATCTTTCACCCCGCTGCGCACGACGCGAACGTCGTCAAGATGGAGATCCAGCGCAAGAAGGACGTCGCCGAGATCGGTGACGGCGACACCCCCGAGCCTGACGCCGAACCCAGGCCCTAGGGACCTGCAGAGCCGGCTCGGTTCACCAGCCGCGCTCGCGCCACTCGGCGAGGTGCGGTCGCTCGGCGCCAAGCGTCGTGTCGTTGCCGTGGCCGGGGTAGACGTGGGTGTCGTCGGGATAGGCGCCGAAGATCTTGGTCTCGACTTCGTCGATCAGCGTGGCGAAGGCCTCCGCATCGCCGAACGTGTTGCCGACGCCGCCGGGGAAGAGCGAGTCACCGGTGAACAGGTGCACGATGCCGTCGGGATCGTCGTACGCCAGCACGATCGAGCCGGGCGTGTGACCGACGACCTCGATGACCTCGAGCTCGCAGGAGCCGACGCGCACGCGCGCGCCGGTACGTACGCGGGTCGTCACGGGCACGGGCAGCTCGTCCGCATCGTCCTCGCCGGCGACCGTCTCCGCACCGGTCCGCTCGACGATCGCGGCGAGCGCCTGCCAGTGGTCGCCGTGCCGGTGAGTCGTGATGACCCGCGCCAGGCCGTCGCTGCCGATGAGACCGAGCAGCGTCTCGTGCTCGTTGGCCGCGTCGATCAGGGCCTGCTCGCCGGTGAGGACGCAGCGCAAGAGGTAGGCGTTGTTGTTCATCTCGCCGACCGCGACCTTGGTGATCAACAGGTCGCCGGCCACCTGCACGTCCGCCGGACCGCCGACCTCGACCTCTCCCGTGTACGTCATGCGCCCAGCCTGCCAGACTCGCCCCGGGGCGAGGACGCTGTGAGCGAACGTACCTCCGCTCGGCGGGATTCTGTCGGACCTGCTCCATACAATGGAGTGGGCCAAGATTCTGCCCGCAACCGCCAATCATTCCAGGGGAGCCAGTGACCGACCGCCTCGTCATCCGCGGCGCACGAGAGCACAATCTCAAGGACGTCTCACTCGACCTCCCACGAGACTCGCTGATCGTGTTCACGGGGCTCTCCGGCTCGGGCAAGTCGTCGTTGGCGTTCGACACGATCTTCGCCGAGGGCCAGCGCCGCTACGTCGAGTCGCTGTCGGCGTACGCGCGGCAGTTCCTCGGCCAGATGGACAAGCCCGACGTCGACTTCATCGAGGGCCTGTCGCCCGCGGTCTCGATCGACCAGAAGTCCACGAGCCGCAACCCCCGGTCGACGGTCGGCACGATCACCGAGGTCTACGACTACCTCCGCCTGCTCTACGCCCGCGCCGGCCGGCCGCACTGCCCGGTGTGCGGCGAGGCGATCGCCCGCCAGACCCCGCAGCAGATCGTCGACCGCATCATGGCCGGCGACGAGGGCACCCGCTTCCAGGTGCTCGCGCCGATCATCCGCGGCCGCAAGGGCGAGTACGGCGAGCTGTTCCGCCAGCTGCAGTCGCAGGGCTTCAGCCGCACGATCGTCGACGGCGAGACCCACATGCTCGCCGACGAGCCGCCCAAGCTCGCCAAGCAGAAGAAGCACACGATCGACGTCGTGGTCGACCGCCTGCAGGTCAAGGGCAACCAGAAGCAGCGTCTGACCGAGTCGGTCGAGACCGCGCTCGGCCTGGCCGACGGCCTCGTCATCATCGACTACGTCGACCTGCCCGAGGACGACGAGCACCGCACGCGCCGGTTCTCCGAGAAGCTCGCGTGCCCCAACGACCACCCGCTCGAGGTCGACGAGCTCGAGCCGCGGTCGTTCTCGTTCAACGCGCCGTTCGGCGCCTGCCCCGAGTGCCACGGCCTCGGCACCCGCATGGAGGTCGACCCCGAGCTGGTCGTCCCCGACGACGCCAAGTCGCTCAACGAAGGTGCCGTCGCGCCGTGGTCGTCGGCGCACGTCGCCGACTACTTCTCCCGGCTGATCGGCGCGCTCGCCGACGAGCTGGGCTTCAGCGCCGACACGCCGTGGGGCGACCTGCCCGAAGATGTCCGCGAGGCGATCCTGCGCGGGCACCCGACCAAGGTGCACGTCCGCTACAAGAACCGTTACGGCCGCGAGCGGTCCTACTACACCGAGTTCGAGGGTGCGATCACCTACCTCGAGCGCCGCCACGACGAGACCGACTCCGAGACCAACCGCGAGCGCCTCGAGGGCTTCATGCGTGAGGTCCCGTGCCGGGTCTGCAACGGCACCCGCCTCAAGCCCGTCATCCTGGCCGTGACCCTCGAGTCCGAGAAGTTCGGCGCCAAGAACATCGCCGAGGTCTGCGCGCTGTCGATCAGCGAGGCGTCCGAATACCTCCAGACGCTCGAGATGAGCGACCGCGAGCGCCAGATCGGCGAGCGGGTGCTCAAGGAGATCAACGAGCGGCTGCGATTCCTGCTCGACGTCGGCCTCGACTACCTCGCGCTCGACCGGGCCGCCGGCTCGCTGTCCGGCGGCGAGGCGCAGCGCATCCGCCTGGCCACGCAGATCGGCGCGGGGCTGGTCGGCGTGCTCTACGTCCTCGACGAGCCGTCGATCGGCCTGCACCAGCGCGACAACCACCGACTGATCGAGACCCTGCTGCGCCTGCGCGACCTCGGCAACACGCTGATCGTCGTCGAGCACGACGAGGACACGATCCGCGCCGCCGACTGGGCCGTCGACATCGGTCCGGGCGCCGGCGAGCACGGGGGACAGGTCATCGTCTCCGGCCCGGTCGACGAGCTCTACGCCAGCGACGACTCGCTGACCGGCCAGTACCTGTCCGGTCGCAAGTCGATCCCGCTGCCCGACAAGCGCCGCAAGCGGGTCAAGGGTCGCGAGCTCACGGTGCACGGCGCCAAGGAGCACAACCTCCGCGACATCGACGTGACGTTCCCGCTCGGCATGTTCGTCGCGGTCACCGGCGTGTCCGGCTCGGGCAAGTCGACGCTGGTCAACGACATCCTCTACACCCAGCTCGCCCGCACGGTCTACGGTGCACGCACGATCCCCGGTCGGCACCGCACCATCACCGGGCTCGACGAGGTCGACAAGGTCATCCACGTCGACCAGTCGCCGATCGGCCGCACCCCGCGCTCCAACCCGGCGACCTACACCGGCGTCTTCGACCACGTACGCAAGCTGTTCGCGCAGACGCCCGAGGCCAAGATGCGCGGCTACCAGCAGGGCCGCTTCTCGTTCAACGTCAAGGGCGGCCGCTGCGAGGCGTGCTCCGGCGACGGCACGATCAAGATCGAGATGAACTTCCTGCCCGACGTCTACGTCGCCTGCGAGGTCTGCCACGGCGCCCGCTACAACCGCGAGACGCTCGAGGTGCACTACAAGGGCAAGACCATCGCCGAGGTGCTCGAGATGCCGATCGAGGAGGCCGTCGAGTTCTTCGAGGCCATCCCGGCGATCGCGCGTCACCTGCGCACCCTCGTCGACGTCGGCCTCGGCTACGTACGCCTGGGCCAGTCCGCGCCCGACCCTGTCCGGCGGCGAGGCGCAGCGCGTCAAGCTCTCGGCGGAGCTGCAGAAGCGGTCGACGGGTCGCACGGTCTACGTCCTCGACGAGCCGACGACAGGCCTGCACTTCGAGGACATCCGCAAGCTGCTCGGCGTGCTGCAGCGCATCGTCGACACCGGCAACTCGGTCATCGTCATCGAGCACAACCTCGACGTCATCAAGACCGCCGACTGGGTCATCGACATGGGTCCCGAGGGCGGCAGCGGCGGCGGTCTGCTGATCGCCGAGGGCACGCCCGAGGACATCGCCAACAGCCCCGACAGCCACACCGGCACGTTCCTCAAGCCGCTACTCGTCACCTCGTAGGCTGGGTCGGTGGCAGATCCCGCAAGCTATCGGCCGGCACCCGGTGAGATCCCCGTCGAGCCGGGCGTCTATCGGTTCCGCGACGCCGAGCGCCGGGTCATCTACGTCGGCAAGGCCAAGTCGCTGCGACCCCGCCTGAGCTCCTACTTCCAGGACATCTCAGGGCTGCACCAGCGCACCCAGCAGATGGTCCTGACCGCCAGCTCGGTCGAGTGGACCGTCGTCAGCACCGAGGTCGAGGCGCTCGCGCTGGAGTACTCCTGGATCAAGGAGTTCGACCCGCGGTTCAACGTCAAGTACCGCGACGACAAGTCCTACCCGTGGCTGGCGGTCACGGTCAGCGAGGAGTTCCCGCGCGTCACGGTCATGCGCGGCGCGCAGCGCAAGGGCGTCCGCTACTTCGGCCCGTACGGCCACGCGTGGGCGATCCGCGACACCGTCGACACGCTGCTGCGGGTGTTCCCGATGCGGTCGTGCTCGGCCGGCGTGTTCCGCCGTTCCAAGGCGATCGGCCGCCCGTGCCTGCTCGGCGACATCGGCAAGTGCGCCGCGCCGTGCGTCGGCCGGGTCAGCCGCCGACGAGCACCGCGAGATCGTCAACGACTTCCTGGCGTTCATGGGCGGGCAGACCGCGGGATTCACCAGGCGCATCGAGCAGCGGATGCAGGAGGCGTCCGACAACGAGGAGTACGAGCTCGCCGCCAAGCTGCGCGACGACCTCGGCGCCTTGCGCCGGGTGCTGGAGAAGCAGACCGTGGTGTTCGGCGACGGCACCGATGCCGACGTGCTGGGCTTCGTCGACGACCCGCTCGAGGTCGCCGTGCAGATCTTCTCCGTGCGCGGCGGTCGCATCCGCGGTCAGCGCGGCTGGGTCGCCGAGAAGGCCGACGAAGCCGCGTTCCCCGAGCTCGTGCAGAGCGCCCTCATGACGCTCTACGAGGACTCGGCGGCCTCGGCGATCCCGCGCGAGGTGCTCGTGCCGACCCTGCCGGCTGACGCCGCGACGGTCACCGAGCTGCTCAGCGAGCGGCGCGAGGGGCCGGTCACGATCCGGGTGCCCAAGCGCGGCGACAAGCGGGCGCTCATGGAGACCGTCGAGCAGAACGCCAAGCAGTCCCTCATGCGCCACAAGATGAAGCGATCGTCCGACCTCACGGCCAGGAGCCTCGCGCTCGAGGAGATCCAGGCGGCGCTCGATCTCGAGACCGCACCGCTGCGCATCGAGTGCTACGACATCTCCAACCTCGGGGCCACCGAGACCGTGGCGTCGATGGTCGTGTTCGAGGACGGCCTGCCCCGCAAGTCCGAGTACCGCCGCTTCACGATCCGCAACGAGGGTCAGAGCGATGTCGCGGCGATGCACGAGGTCATCACCCGGCGGTTCACGCAGCTGCTCAAGGCGCGCGAGGGCAACGACGAGGAAGGGCCGGGCATCGACCCCGAGACCGGCAAGCCGCGCCGTTTCGCCTACACACCTGCGCTGGTGGTCGTCGACGGTGGACCGCCGCAGGTCGCCGCCGCACACGCCGCGATGCAGGAGCTCGGCATCAAGGACATCGCCCTGGTGGGCCTGGCCAAGCGTCTCGAGGAGGTCTGGCTGCCCGACGACGAGGACCCCGTGATCCTGCCGCGCACGAGCGAGGGCCTCTACCTGCTGCAGCGCCTGCGCGACGAGGCGCACCGCTTCGCGATCACCCACCACCGCGGCCGGCGCAGCAAGTCGATGATCGAGAGCGTGCTCGACCCGGTCGCCGGCCTCGGCCCGGCGCGCCGCAAGGCGTTGCTCAAGACGTTCGGCTCGGTCAAGAAGCTGCGCGCGGCGACAGCAGAAGAGATCGCAACCGTGCCCGGCATCGGCGCGGCTACGGCACAATCCATCGTGGAGGCGCTCGCGACCGGCGAGCAGGCACCAGCCGTCAACACGGCAACCGGCGAGATCCTGGAGGACAGTTGACCACCTTGACGCAGTTCGTGCTCGTCACGGGCATGACCGGAGCCGGGCGAGGCTCAGCGGCCAAGGTGCTGGAGAAGCTCGGCTACTACGTCATCGACAACCTCCCGCCCGATCTGCTGTCCCAGGCGGTGGCGACGATCCAGGAGTCCAAGGACATCGACCGCCTCGCAGTCGTCGTCGACGCGCGCTCGCGGCAGTTCTTCGGTGGCCTGGTCGAGGCGCTCGAGGAGCTGCGCGACGCGGGCGTCCACACCAAGATCCTCTACCTCGAGGCGGCCGACGAGGTCCTCGTACGCCGTCAGGAGGCCGCCCGCCGCCCGCACCCCCTGAGCCTCGAGGGGCGGCTGATGGACGGCCTGGAGCGCGAACGCGAGCTCCTGAGCCGCATCCGCGGCCGGGCCGACATCGTGGTCGACACCTCCAACCTCAACGTGCACCAGCTGGGCCAGCGGGTCCGCGCGGCGTTCGAGGATCCCGACTCCGGCGGCCTGCGCGCCTCCGTGATGTCGTTCGGGTTCAAGTACGGCCTGCCGATCGACGCCGACATGGTCGCCGACCTGCGCTTCCTGCCCAACCCGTTCTGGGTCGACGAGCTGCGCCCGATGAGCGGCCTCGACGAGCCTGTGCGTGACTACGTCCTGCGCCAGCCGCGGTCGTCGGAGTTCCTCGAGCGCTACGAAGGCCTCGTTGCGCTGCTGACCGACGGCTTCCTCCGTGAGGACAAGCACTTCCTGACGATCGCGATCGGCTGCACCGGCGGACGCCACCGCAGCGTCGCGATGTCCGAGGCGTTCGCCGAGCGCCTGCGAGCCCATGGCGTACGCACGCAGGTCGTCCATCGCGACCTGGGGCGCGAGTGACCGCGGCGCGACCGGCTCATGTCGCCGGCCGTGCGGAGGGCGACCTCAAGGTCGTGTCGCTCGGGGGAGGGCATGGCCTCGCGGCGAGCCTGTCGGCGCTTCGCCGGCTCACGACCGATCTCACGGGTGTCGTGACGGTCGCCGACAACGGCGGTTCGTCCGGCCGCATCCGCGCCGAGCTCGGCGGGCTGCCGCCGGGCGACCTCCGCATGGCTCTGGCCGCTCTCTGCGGCGACGACGACTGGGGCCGCACGTGGGCGGCGGTCCTGCAGCACCGGTTCTCCGGCAACGGCCCGCTCAAGGACCACGCCGTCGGCAACCTGCTGATCGCCGCGATCTGGGACCAGGTCGGCGACCACGTCACCGGGCTCGACCTGGTCGGCGAGCTGCTCGGCGCGCAGGGCCGGGTGCTGCCCATGGCCGCCGTGCCGCTCGACATCGAGGCCGACGTGCACCTGCGCTCGGCTCCCGACCGACTGACGCTCGTACGCGGGCAGGTCGAGGTGTCATCGACCGACGGCCAGGTCGTCAGCGTCCGCCTCGACCCCAGCGACCCACCGGCGTGCCCTGAGGCCGTCGCAGCCGTCGAGGCAGCCGACTGGGTCGTCGTCGGCCCTGGGTCGTGGTTCACCAGCGTCATGCCGACGTTGCTCGTCCCGGGCCTGCGCGACGCGCTCACCAAGACCAAGGGCAAGCGCATCCTGGTGCTCAATCTCGCTCGAGCAGGAGGGCGAGACCGAGGGGCTCACGCCGACGGATCATCTCGAGGTCCTGGCCGCGCACGCGCCCGAACTCGGGTTGGATGCTGTCATCGCCGACACCAGCCTCGTTGACACGCGTGGCACGCTGGAGTCGACGGCCCGGTCGCTCGGTGCGCGGTTGTACGTCGCGGACGTCGCGGCCAGTCCAGGATCAGACCAGCACGACCCGGGACGGCTCGCGGCCGCCTTCGCCAAGGTCATGAGGACGGCATAGAGTGACACTCTTCTCCCAGAACAAGACGTTGACAGACAGGGGTTCGGCCGCATGGCAATGACGGCTCAGGTGAAGGCAGAGCTTGCCAACACCACGATCACGAAGTCGTGCTGCCGCAAGGCCGAGGTGTCGTCGATCCTGCGGTTCGCGGGCGGGCTCCACATCGTCTCCGGGCGCATCGTCGTCGAGGCCGAGCTCGACACCGGAGCAGCGGCCCGCCGCCTCCGCAAGGACATCGCCGAGATCTACGGCCACGACAGCGAAGTCCTCGTGATGCAGAACGCCGGCATCCGCAAGGACACCCACTACGTCGTGCGGGTCTCCAAGGACGGCGAGGCCCTGGCCCGCCAGACCGGCCTCGTCGACGGCAGCGGCCGCCCGATCCGCGGTCTGCCGCCCCAGGTCGTCTCCGGCTCGTCGTGCGACGCCGTCGCCGCGTGGCGCGGCACGTTCCTGGCGCACGGCTCGTTGACCGAGCCCGGCCGCTCCTCGGCCCTCGAGGTCAGCTGCCCCGGCCCCGAGGCGGCACTCGCACTGGTCGGCGCCGCCCGCCGCCTGGGCATCAGCGCCAAGGCCCGCGAGGTGCGTGGCGTCGATCGCGTCGTCATCCGCGACGGTGAGGCGATCGGTGCGCTCCTGACCCGGCTCGGCGCCCATGAGTCGCTGCTGGCCTGGGAGGAGCGCCGCATGCGGCGTGAGGTCCGAGCGACCGCCAACCGGCTGGCCAACTTCGACGACGCCAACCTCCGCCGTTCGGCCCGGGCTGCTGTCGCCGCCGGTGCACGCGCCCAGCGGGCGCTCGAGATCCTCGGCGACGAGGTTCCCGACCACCTCAAGATGGCCGGCAGCCTGCGCGTCGAGCACCGCCAGGCCAGCCTCGAGGAGCTCGGCCAGCTGCACGAGCCGGCGCTGACCAAGGACGCGATCGCCGGTCGCATTCGCCGCCTGCTCGCGATGGCCGACAAGCGGGCCGAAGAGCTCGGGCGTGCCCGACACCGAGTCCACGCTCGGCGACGACCGACTTGCCGAAGGCTGAGCCCGTCTCACCGGGCTGAGGTGACTCGCCGGTAGTGAGGACAACTCGGTAGGGTTACGCATGTCACCCACATCGACCCGCAGGAGACACGTTCCCCGTGACCGTACGCGTAGGTATCAATGGATTTGGCCGTATCGGCCGTAACTTCTTCCGCGCGGCTCGTGCCGCCGGTGCAGACATCGAGATCGTCGCCGTCAACGACCTGACGGACAACAAGACGCTCGCCCATCTCCTCAAGTACGACTCGATCCTCGGCCGTCTCGACGCCGACGTCACCTACGACGAGGGCTACATCTACGTCGGCGACCAGAAGATCGCCGCGTTCGAGGAGCGCGACCCGGCCAAGCTCGACTGGGCCAGCGTCGGCGCCGACATCGTCATCGAGTCGACCGGCTTCTTCACCGACGCGACCAAGGCCAAGGCCCACATCGACGGCGGCGCCAAGAAGGTCATCATCTCGGCTCCGGCCAAGAACGAAGACGTCACGATCGTCATGGGCGTCAACCACGAGCTCTACGACCCGGCCGCGCACAGCGTGATCTCCAACGCGTCGTGCACGACCAACTGCCTCGCCCCGATGGCCAAGGCGCTCAACGACACGCTCGGCATCGAGCGCGGTCTCATGACGACGATCCACGCGTACACGCAGGACCAGAACCTGCAGGACGCGCCGCACAGCGACCTGCGTCGCGCCCGCGCCGCCAACCTGAGCATCATCCCGACGTCGACCGGCGCCGCCAAGGCCGTCAGCCTCGTGCTGCCGGAGCTCAAGGGCAAGCTCGACGGCTACGCGCTCCGCGTGCCGGTGCCGACCGGCTCGGCGACGGACCTGACGTTCACCGCCTCGCGCGAGACCACGGTCGAAGAGGTCAACCAGATCGTCAAGGATGCCGCTGAGGGCGCCATGAAGGGCTTCCTCGTCTACACCGAGGACCCGATCGTCTCGGCCGACATCGTCACGGACCCGGCGTCGTGCATCTTCGACTCGGGCCTGACCAAGGTCATCGGCGACCAGGTCAAGGTCGTCGGCTGGTACGACAACGAGTGGGGCTACTCCAACCGCCTCGCCGACCTCGTCGTCCACGTCGGATCGTCGCTCTAGAGCTGTGAAGACGGTTTCGGACCTGGGAGACCTGCGCGGCAAGCGCGTTCTCGTCCGCAGTGACCTCAACGTGCCGCTCGACGGCACGACGATCACCGACGACGGTCGCGTACGCGCGAGCGTGCCGACGATCAAGCGTCTTGCCGACGCGGGCGCCCGCGTGCTCGTGACGGCCCACCTGGGTCGTCCCGACGGCGTGGCCAACCCGAAGTTCTCCTTGGCGCCGGTCGCCGAGCGGCTCGCAGAGCTGCTCGGCGCGCCGGTGCTGTTCGCCAACGACACGGTCGGCCCCGAGGCCAACCGCATCGCGTCGGCGCTCCAGGACGGCCAGGTCGCCGTGCTGCAGAACGTACGGTTCAACGAGGCGGAGACGAGCAAGGACGAGGACGAGCGGCGGGAGTTCGCCGGCAAGCTCGCCGACCTCGCCGATGTCTTCGTGTCCGACGGATTCGGCGTCGTGCACCGCAAGCAGGCCAGCGTCTACGACATCGTTCGTGAGCTGCCGTCAGCAGTCGGTGGGCTGGTCGAGGCCGAGGTCGACGTGCTCAAGCGCCTGACCGAGAGCCCCGAGCGCCCCTACACCGTCGTGCTCGGCGGGTCCAAGGTCTCCGACAAGCTCGGCGTGATCGACAACCTGCTCGACAAGGCCGACAACCTGCTGATCGGTGGCGGGATGGTCTTCACGTTCCTCAAGGCGCAGGGCCACGAGGTCGGCAAGTCGCTCCTCGAGGAGGACCAGCTCGACATCGCTCGCGGCTACATCGAGCAGGCCGCCAAGCAGGGCGTACGCCTGGTGCTGCCGACGGACATCGTCGTCGCGCCGGAGTTCGCCGCTGACGCGCCCGCCACGATCGTCGCGGCTGACGCGATCCCGAGCGACCAGCTCGGCCTCGACATCGGCCCGGACTCCTCGGCGGCGTTCGCCGAGATCATCCGTGGCTCCAAGACGGTGTTCTGGAACGGCCCGATGGGCGTGTTCGAGATGGCGGCCTTCGCGGCCGGCACCAAGGCTGTCGCCCAGGCGCTCACCGAGGTCGACGGCCTGTCGGTCGTCGGCGGCGGCGACTCGGCCGCGGCCGTACGCCAGCTCGGGTTCGCCGACACCGACTTCGGGCACATCTCCACCGGGGGAGGCGCGAGCCTCGAGTACCTCGAGGGCAAGACGCTGCCCGGACTCGCCATCCTCGAAGACTCTGCCCAAGACGGGGGAAATGCATGACCGCCCGCAAGCCACTCATGGCCGGCAACTGGAAGTCCAACCTCAACCACCAGGAAGCCGTGGTGCTGGTCCAGAAGCTCGCCTGGACCCTGCAGGACAAGAAGCACGACTTCGACAAGTCCGAGGTCGTCGTGATCCCGCCGTTCACCGACATCCGCAGCGTGCAGACGCTCGTCGACGGTGACCACCTGGCGATCGGCTACGGCGCGCAGGACGTCTCCGAGCACGACGGTGGCGCCTACACCGGCGAGATCGCGGCGTCGATGCTGGCCAAGCTCGGCTGCTCCTACGTCGTCGTCGGTCACTCCGAGCGCCGCGAGTACCACGCCGAGAGCGACGAGCTCGTCAACATCAAGGCGGGCAAGGCCCTCGCGGCCGGCATGAGCCCCATCGTGTGCGTCGGCGAAGGCCTCGAGATCCGCCAGGCCGGCGACCACGTCGCCTACACGCTGGACCAGGTCGACGGCTCGCTGGCGGGCTTCACCGCCGAGCAGATGGCCTCGGTCGTCATCGCGTACGAGCCGGTGTGGGCGATCGGCACGGGCGAGGTGGCGACTCCGGAGGACGCGCAGGAGGTCTGTGCGGCCATCCGTTCGCGTGTCGAGGAGACCTGGTCGCCCGAAGTCGCGGCAGCATTGCGTATCCTTTACGGCGGATCAGTGAAAGCGGCGAACATCGCCGCCATCATGGCGAAGTCGGATGTCGACGGAGCCTTGGTTGGCGGAGCAAGCCTCCAAGCGGAGGAGTTCGCCGGGATCGCCCGGTTCTATGCCATGCCGGACCTGTCCGGCGCCTGACAACGAAGGCCCCAACTCGTGATTTTGACGTTCTCCGTAATCCTGGCGATCAGCAGCCTGCTGATGATCGTCCTGGTTCTCATGCACAAGGGACGCGGGGGCGGTCTCTCCGACATGTTCGGTGGAGGCGTCTCCAGCTCGCTCGGCGGCTCTTCGGTCGCCGAACGCAACCTCGACCGCATCACGGTCGGTATCGCAGTCGTCTGGGTCGTGTGCATCTTCGCACTCGGCCTGCTACTGAAGGTGAGCAACTAGTGGCAGCAGGTGCTATCCGGGGCAGCCGTATCGGCTCGGGCCCCATGGGCGAGGCCGAGCGCGGCGAAGCCGCCCCGCGTCAGTTCGTGACGTTCTTCTGCATCAACAACCACACGACCGAGCTGCAGTTCGCGATCGAGGCCGAGGTGCCGGAGTCGTGGGACTGCCCGCGGTGCGGCATGCCGTCGAGCGTCGACGCCGAGAACCGGCCGACCGCCAAGAAGATCGAGCCCTACAAGACGCACCTCGCGTACGTGAAGGAGCGTCGCTCCGAGACCGAGGCCGACGAGATCCTCAAGGAAGCCATCGACCTGCTGCGCACCAAGCGCAAGACCGGCGAAGTCATCTTCTGACCCCCCTCGCTCTCCACCCCCAGCAGCGGTGACGTCAGCGACCTTCACCGAGTCCGGAAAGGTCGCCAAGTCACCGCTCACTGCGCTGACAGGTCGCAGAATCACCGCTTCACGAGCTGGGAGGCGGCGGCTTCGTCGAGGAGCCATGCCGTCTCGCTGCGACCGCGCGCTCCACGAGCGGGTGTGTCTTCGAGCGTCCCGTCGCCCAGGGCACGGGCGACCGCCTCGGCCTTGCCCTCGCCGGCGACGATGAACCACACCGCCTCGGAGTTGTTGAGCGCGGGGAACGTCAGCGAGATGCGCACGGGCGGCGGCTTGGGGGAGTCGAACACCTCGACCGCCAGCCGCTCCGACTCGTGCAGCTGGGCAAACCCGGGGAACAGCGACGCGACATGCCCGTCAGGTCCGACCCCGAGCAGCGTGACGTCGAACGGCGCCGCAGGCAGCTCGGCAGCGTACTGGTCGGCGGCCTCAGCGGTGCTGACGTCGCACCCGTGCGCCGGCATGGAGTGGATGTTGGCAGCCGGTACGCCCAGGCGATTCAGGAACGCGTCTCGCGCCTGCTGGTCGTTGCGGTCGGCGTGACCCTCGGGGACGAACCGCTCGTCGCCCCAGTAGAAGTCGACCTGCGTCCAGTCGACGAGCTCGCTCCGGATCAGCTGGTAGGCGTCGATGGCGATCGTGCCGCCGGTCAGCACGACGCTCGGACGGCGCCCCTCGGCCTGGATCAACGCGATGCGACCCGTCAGCCGGTCGGCGATCGCCGCAGCAAGTGCCCCAGCGTCCGGGTAGACCTCCTCGATCATCGTCATGCTTCGGCCAGCATGTGCTTGATCGTCGCCTCGTAGACATCGTCGGCGTCGAGCCTGCGCAGGTCCTCGGCCAGCAGCTCGGCGAGCGAGCGCGGGCCGAGCGGCACCTCGCGCGGCGAGGAGCCAGGCACGCTGAAGTGGCACGAGTGGTCCGTGATCCGCTCGATCAGCACGTCGCCGTTGGGTGTGTGGAGCACGACGGACATGATCTGCGCCCCGCTGTCGCTCTTGCGCGTCTTGATGTCGACCTTGAGGCGGCTCTCGAGCCACGCGACGAGCAGGGTGGCTGCGGGGTTGCCGCTGCCGGCGATGACGGTTCCGCCCGTGACCTTGCCGTCGGACTGGTCGAGCGCGGCGGCCAGCAGCGCACGCCACGGGGTCAGGCGCGTCCACGACAGGTCGGTGTCGCCGGCGACGTAGTGGCGCGCGACGTTCTTGAGCGACCTGATGGGCGAGTCGGTCGCCTCGGCGTCGGTCAGGCGGCGCTGGGCGAGCTGCCCAATGGCATCCTGCGACGGATCGGTCGGCGGCTTGCCCGGCCACCACACGACGACGGGGGAGTCGGGCAGCAGGAGCGGCAGCACGACCGACTCAGCGTGCTTGGTGAGCTCGCCGGAGATGCGCAGCAGGATCGACTCACCGGATGAGTTCTCACCAACCCGGACCTTGGCATTGAGTTCTGCGGCGCCGCGCCCGTCACCGAGGATCACGCCGATGACGCGCGAGGGGTGCTCGCGCGACAGTGTCGTGGCGGTCTTGAGCGCCTCGCCCACATTCTCGTCGTCGGTCACGACGAGCAACGTGAGCACCATGTCCATCGCGGGGCTGCCGGCCGCGACCCGTGCCTTGACCATCGCGCGCGCGATGCGGGACGAGTTGGTCTTCTCGAGTGCGATTTCCATGACTAGGGACGCCTCCAGGTGCGGCCGTCGCGCGCGAGCATCTGGTCGGCCGTCTCAGGGCCCCAGGTGCCGGACGGGTAGGTGTCGATGGTCTTCTGCCGGTCCCAGTGCTCGATGACGGGGTCGAGGATCTTCCACGAGAGCTCGACCTCCTCGTGCTGCGGGAACAACGGCGGATCGCCCAGCAGCACGTCGAGGATCAGTCGCTCGTACGCTTCAGGGCTGCTCTCGACGAACGCGCCGCCGTAGGCGAAGTCCATGTTGACGTCGCGGATCTCCATCGTGGTGCCGGGCACCTTGGCGCCGAAGCGCAACGTGACGCCCTCGTCGGGCTGGATCCGCATGACGAGCGCGTTCTGGCCGAGCTCCTCGATGTCGTTCTTGTTGAACGGCTGGTGCGGCGCCCGCTTGAACACGACAGCGACCTCGGTGACTCGCCGGCCCAGACGCTTGCCGGCGCGCAGGTAGAACGGCGTGCCGGCCCACCTACGGGTCAGCACGTCGATGCGCATCGCGGCGTACGTCTCGGTCATCGACGACTGCGGGATGCCGTCTTCCTCCTTGTAGCCCAGCACGTGCTCGCCGCCGGCCCAGCCGCCGACGTACTGCGCGCGGGCCGTGTGCAGGTCCATGCGGGCCGGGGGACGGGCGTTGGCGAGGATCTTCTGCTTCTCGATGCGCAGCGACGACGCGTTGAACGAGACCGGCTCCTCCATCGCGATGAGCGCCATGAGCTGCAGCAGGTGGTTCTGGATCACGTCGCGGGCTGCGCCGATGCCGTCGTAGTAGCCGGCGCGTGAGCCGATGCCGATGTCCTCGGCCATCGTGATCTGCACGTGGTCGACGTAGTGGTTGTTCCAGATCGGCTCGAACATGCCGTTGGCGAAGCGGAACGCCAGGATGTTCTGGACCGTCTCCTTGCCGAGGTAGTGGTCGATGCGGAACACCGACTGGCGTGGGAACACCTCGGCGACGATGCGGTTGAGCTCCTCGGCCGACGTGAGGTCGTGGCCGAACGGCTTCTCGATGACGACGCGGCGCCAGCCCTCGGATGACTCGGCCAGGCCATGCTTCTTGATCTGCGAGACCACGACGGGGAAGAGGCCGGGCGGGATCGACAGGTAGAACGCGTGATTGCCGCCGGTGCCCTGCTGCTCGTCGAGCTCGGCCATCGTCTTGCCGAGGCGCTCCCAGGCGTCGTCGTCGTCGAACTCGCCGGGGACGAAGCGGATGCCGGCGGCGAGCTGCTTCCACACCGTCTCGCTCCACGGCGTACGCGCACCGTCCTTGGCCGCCTGCTTGATCATGCTGGCGAACTTCGACGTGCCGAAGTCGTGGCGGGCGAACCCGACCAGCGCGAATCCCGGCGGCAGGAGGCCGCGGTTGGCGAGGTCGTAGATCGCCGGGACCAGCTTCTTCTTGGCCAGGTCGCCGGTGACGCCGAACAGGATCAGGCTGCACGGCCCGGCGATCCGGGGGAGCCGCCGATCCTTGGGATCCCTCAGCGGGTTGTCGACCAGACTCACTTGGAGAGCACCGCCCGGACGCGCTGCAGGCCCGGCCCGATGTCGCTGAGGTGCAGGCGCAGCACTGGCCGACCGTGGTCGCGCAGCACAGCGGCGTCGCCGGCGGCCTGCGAGTCGATGAACGAGCCGAACGTGAAGTCCCGGCCGGGCACCGCGAGATCCTCGGCCGGAGTGCCGGTGATCTGCAGGAACACGCCGTTGGGCGTGCCGCCCTTGTGATACTGGCCGGTCGAGTGCAGGAACCGCGGGCCCCAGCCGAATGTCACGGGCCGGCCGAGACGCTCAGCGAGCACCTCGCGCACGCCGGCGAAGTCGGCGTGGGCGATGCGGTCAAGGTAGACCTGCACCGCGAGATAGCCGTGCTGCAGATCGAGCTTGCCGAGCAGGGCGGTGACGGCCTCGGCGACGGTGGCGCCGTCGCCGTAGACGTCGATGCCGTCGTCGGTCGCATCCGGCGTCGGCACGTCGCCGCCGCCGGACAGCAGCTCACGCGCCGCCTGCTTGGCACTCTCGACGTCAGGCTGGTCGAACGGGTTGATGCCGATGATCCGGCCGGCCACCACGACGGCGACCTCCCACAGCAGCATCTGCGCACCCAGGCTGGCGTCGAGTGCTGCCGCCCAGCCGGACTGGGCCTCTGGAGCGTCCGTGCTGCCGATCGACACGAGGATCGAGTCGGCGGTGCTGGGATTGAAGTTGACCGCGTTCTCGAACGGCACGACGACCGGAAGGACGCCCTTGCCGAGCTTGCCGGTCGACTCGGCGACGAGCTGCTCGATCCAGTCGCCGACACCGTGCCGGGTCTGGTCGGCGATGACGAGCTTGTCGACGCGGTGCCGGTTGGCGACGCCCATCAGCACGCCGAGCCGCAGGGCGGGGTTGTCGGCGTCGTCGGCGTAGAGCGCAGCCTCGGCACCGGCAGCCTCGTCGAGCAGCGCTCCGATGTCGGCACCGGCGAGGCCGCTCGGGACCAGCCCGAACGCCGTGAGCGCCGAGTAGCGGCCACCGACGTGCGGGTCGGCGCGGAACACGCGGTAGCCCGCCTTGGTGGCCTCGTCGTCGAGCGGCGAGCCCGGGTCCGTGACCACGACGATGTGGTCGACGGGGTCGAGCCCGGCGTCCTTGAACGCCTGCTCGTACGCCCGCCGCTGGCTGTCGGTCTCGACCGTGCCGCCGGACTTGCTCGAGACGACCACGATCGTGCGGTCGAGGCTCTCGGCGATGGCAGAGCGCACCATGTCGGGCTGCGAGGAGTCGAGCACCGTCAGCGGGACGCCGGCGGTGTCGCAGATGACCTCGGGCGCGAGCGACGATCCACCCATGCCGCACAGGACGACGTGGTCGAGACCCTTGGCAGCCAGCTGCTCGCGCAGCTCGGTGATCTCGGCGACCAGCGGCCGTGAGGTCTCCGGAAGCTGCGTCCAGCTGAGCCGGATGCCCGCCTCGGACTCCGCGTCAGGACCCCACAGCGTGGCGTCCTGGGCGGCGATGCGGGACGCGACGCGCTGCTCGATGGCATCGCGCAGTGCGGCGTCGAACTCGTGCTGGGCTGGAACGGTGAGCGCGATCTGCACCACGGGTCAGGCCTTGTCGAGCTCGGTCTGGACCGTCTCGAGCAGCTCGTTCCATGAGGTCTCGAACTTGTCCAGGCCCTCGTCCTCGAGCAGCTCGACGACCTCGTCGTAGGTGATGCCCTCGCGCCTCGAGGTCGGCGATGACCTGACGTGCCTCGTCGTATGTGCCGTGCACCGTGTCGCCGATGACCTCGCCGTGGTCGGCGAAGGCCTCGAGCGTCTTCTCCGGCATCGTGTTGACGGTGTTGGCGACGACGAGCTCGGTGACGTACATCGTGTCGGGGTAGGCCGGGTCCTTGACGCCGGTCGACGCCCACAGCGGACGCTGCGCGTTGGCGCCCTTGGCCGCGAGTGCCTTGAACCGGTCGGAGCCGAAGACCTCTTCGTACGCCTCGTAGGCCAGGCGCGCGTTGGCGATGGCGGCCTTGCCGCGCAGGGGGCTGTCGTCGGCGAGCCGCTTGTCGACCTCGGAGTCGACGCGGCTGACGAAGAACGACGCGACCGAGTGGATCGTCGAGAGGTCCTGGCCGTTGGCGTCGGCCTGCTCGAGGCCGTAGAGGTAGGCGTCCATGACGCCGCGGTAGCGCTCGAGCGAGAAGATCAGGGTCACGTTGACGCTGATGCCCTCGGCGATCGTCGCGGCGATCGCGGGCAGTCCCTCGACCGTTGCCGGAATCTTGATCAGCAGGTTGGGACGATCGACGCGGTCCCAGAGGCGCTTCGCGAGGTCGACGGTGCCGTCGGTGTCCTTGGCGAGGTCGGGGTCGACCTCGATCGAGACGCGGCCGTCGACGCCGTTGGTCGCGTCGAAGACCGGCCGCATGATGTCGCAGCCGTTCTGGACGTCGGTCGTGGTGAGCTCGAACACCGTGGTCTTGACGTCGGCGCCGGACGCCTTGAGCGTCTTGACCTGCTCGGCGTAGCGCTCGCCCTTGGCGATGGCGGAGGCGAAGATCGTGGGGTTCGTGGTGACGCCGACGACGCCGGAGTCGGCGACGAGCGAGGCGAGGTTGCCGGTCTCGATGCGCTCGCGCGACAGGTCGTCGAGCCAGATCGATACTCCCGCGTCGGCGAGAGCCTGCAGACGGTCGTTCATGATGTCTCCTTGGAAATCAGTGGTGCGGGTCAGTGGGTGTCGGGAGCGTCGGCGTTGTCGCCGGGTCCGACGGGGCCGGCCGGTCGAGCGTGGAACGGCGCCGACGGCTCGCCTGCGGCGGCAGCGATCGAGTCCTTCGCGGCCGCGACGACGGCCTCGGCGGTGATGCCGAACTTGTCGTAGAGCGTGGCGTAGTCGGCCGACGCGCCGTAGTGCTCGAGGCTCACGATGCGTCCGGCGTCGCCGACGACGTCGCGCCAGCCGAGCGCGACACCGGCCTCGACCGAGACCCGGGCGCGCAGCTTGGGCGGGATGACGCTGTCGCGGTAGGAGCTGTCCTGCTGCTCGAACCACTCGCGGCACGGCATCGAGACGACCCGTGCCGAGATGCCCTCGGCGGCGAGGAGCTCGCGGGCCTTGACGGCCAGCTGCACCTCGGAGCCGGTGACACCAGGATCACGTCGGGCTCGCCGTCGGCGTCGATCAGCGTGTAGGCGCCCTTGGCGACGTCGGACGCCGGTGCCCAGCCGTCCTTGCCGCGGGGGAACGTCGGCAGGTTCTGCCGGCTGAGCGCCAGTGCGGACGGCCGGTCGGTGTTGCCGAGCACGGTGCGCCAGGCCGCGATGGTCTCGTTGGCGTCGGCCGGCCGGATGACGTCGAGGCCGGGGATGGCGCGCAGGGCCGCGAGGTGCTCGACCGGCTGGTGCGTGGGTCCGTCCTCGCCGAGGCCGATCGAGTCGTGCGTCCACACGTATGTGACCGGCAGCTCCTGCAGGGCGGCGAGGCGTACGGCGCCGCGCATGTAGTCGCTGAACACCAGGAACGTGCCGCCGTAGGGGCGGGTCAGCCCGTGCTGGACCATACCGTTCATGATCGCGCCCATGGCGTGCTCACGGATGCCGAAGTGCAGCACGCGGCCGTACCACTCGCCCTGGAACTTGGCGGTGGAGTGCTCGGGCGGCAGGAACGACGGCTCGCCCTTGGGCGTCGTGTTGTTGGAGCCGGCGAGGTCGGCCGAACCGCCCCACAGCTCGGGGAGCTTGGCGACTGCGGCCGACAGGAACTCGCCGGACGCCACGCGAGTCGCGACGCCCTTGGCGTCCTCCTCGTACGTCGGGAGGTCGGCGTCCCAGCCATCAGGCAGCTGACGCTTGGACAGCCGCTCCAGCAGGGCCGCGCCATCGGGGGAGCCCGTCGCCCAGGCGTCGAACGTCTTCTGCCAGGTCTCGCGTGCCGCAGCGCCTCGGTCGCGAGCCTTGTGCGTGTGCTCGATGACGTCGTCGTCGACGATGAACGTCTTCTCGGGGTCGAAGCCCAGGAGCTCCTTGGTCGCCTTGATCTCGTCGTCGCCGAGCGCCGAGCCGTGGGAGCCTCCGGTGTTCTGGGCGTTGGGGGCCGGCCACGCGATGATCGTGCGCAGCCGGATGAAGCTCGGCTTGTCCGTGACCGCCTCAGCGGCCTGGTAGGCCTCCCACAGCGCCTCGACGTCCTCGACGTAGCCGGTGCCGCCGTTGGTCCAGTCGACGGTCTGCACGTGCCAGCCGTACGCCTCGTAGCGGGCAGCGACGTCCTCGGTGAACGCCACGTTGGTGTCGTCCTCGATCGAGATGCGGTTGTCGTCCCACAGCAGCGTCAGGTTGCCGAGCTTCTGGACGCCGGCGAGCGACGACGCCTCGCCGGAGACGCCCTCCTGCAGGTCGCCGTCGGACGCGATGGCGTAGATGCGGTGGTCGAACGGGCTCTCGCCTGCGGCGGTGCTGGGATCGAGCAGGCCGCGCTCGCGGCGGGCCGCCATGGCCATGCCGACTGCATTGGCGACGCCCTGGCCCAGGGGACCGGTGGTCACCTCGACGCCGGGCGTGTGGTTGTACTCCGGGTGGCCGGGGGTCTGGCTGCCCCACGTGCGCAGGCTCTTGAGGTCGTCGAGCGTCATCGGGTAGCCAGCGAGGAAGAGCTGGATGTATTGCGTGAGGCTCGAGTGACCGCACGACAGGATGAAGCGGTCACGGCCGATCCAGTGCGGATCAGTGGGGTCGTGGCGCAGCAGGCGCTGGTAGTGCAGGTAGGCGACGGGGGCCAGGCTCATCGCGGTGCCGGGGTGGCCGTTGCCGACCTTCTGCACGGCATCTGCGGCCAAGAGACGGACGGTGTCCACGGCCTTCTTGTCGAGGTCTGTCCACTCCAGTGAGGGGGTTCCGGACGTCACAGCTCTGGCTCCTGTTGTTCGAACGAGGGTCTGGGTTGAGCGGCTTCATGGGCCGTCACGTCGAGCCTACTCGCGTCCTTTAGACTGCTGCACGTGACCGCCGTGGACGTGAGACAGGCCAATGGCGCTGACGTACCCACAACGCCGCGATTCATCGACGTCGTCAAGTCCTACGTCGCGCTGACCAAGCCGCGCATCATCGAGCTGCTGCTGCTCACGACCGTTCCGGTCATGTTCCTGGCCGAGCAGGGCGTGCCGTCGGCGTGGCTCGTCGTCGCGACGGTTGTCGGCGGAACGCTCTCGGCGGGCAGCGCCAACGCGCTCAACTGTGTCGTCGACGCCGACATCGACCAGCTCATGCGACGTACGTCCCGCAGGCCGCTGCCGCGTCACCAGGTCGGGACCCGGGGCGCCCTGTCTTCGGTCTCGCGCTCGGCGTCGTGTCGACCGTCTGGCTGTGGCTGCTGGTCAACCCGCTGTCGTCGATGCTGGCGCTGGCCGCCAACGTGTTCTACGTCGTCGGCTACACCATGATCCTCAAGCGCCGCACGACCCAGAACATCGTCTGGGGCGGCGCGGCCGGCTGCTTCCCCGCGCTGATCGGCTGGACCGCCGTCACCAACGAGCTGGCCTGGGCGCCGGTCGTGCTGTTCATGGTCGTGTTCTTCTGGACTCCGCCGCACTTCTGGTCGCTGGCGATGCGCTATCGCGAGGACTACGCCGCGGCAAGCGTCCCGATGCTGCCGTCCGTCGCCACGTCGGCCGAGGTCGCCAAGCAGATCGTCGCCTACTCCTGGGTCATGGTCGGCACGTCGCTGCTGCTGTGGCCCATCACCCCGACGGGCTGGTTCTATCCCGGCGGTCGCGATCACTCTCGGCATCGTGTTCCTCGTCGAGGCCTACGACCTCAAGTCTCGTGCGCATGGACACCGAGGACCTCGCGATCCTCAAGCCGATGCGGCTGTTCCACTACTCCAACGCCTATCTGGCGCTGCTGTTCGTCGCCGCGGCGGTCGATCCCTTCCTGCGATAGTCGTAGCCGTGTCCGCGGGCCCGGCGATCCACCTCGCGTCCCCCGATGACTGGGCGGACTGGCGCCTGCTCCGGCAACGCTCGCTGAGCGAGGACCCGGATGCGTTCTCGTCCTCGACGACGATGTGGACCGGGCCCAACGACACCGAGCAGCGCTGGCGCGACCGGCTCGCCGACGGCCCGTGCTTCATCGCGTACGAGGGCAGCGTCCCGGTCGGCATGGTCGCCGGTCAGATCGTCGACGAAGCCGCCCAGCTCATCTCGATGTGGGTCGCACCCGAGGAGCGGCGCTGCGGCATCGGGCAGGCCCTGATCGAGCGCATCGTCGAGTGGAGCGCCGGTCGGCCCTTGAGCCTTCGGGTCATGGACGGCAATCAGGCCGCCATCACGACGTACGAGCGCCACGGCTTCGTGCTTCAGGACGGCGTCGACGCCGAAGGGTGCCGCAAGATGCTGCGCGAGCCCTGACTGAGTACGCTGACCGGGTGAGTTCTCCGGGGTACCGTCTCGTCGCGGCGGCGCGGGAGCTCAACCTCTCGGAGCGGTTCTTCGGCCGGTTCAGGCGAGTCGGCCTCCGCGGAGTCCTTGCGGACCTCAACCGCGTGGGCGAGCACGCTGACGGTGCCGGGTGAGGCGCCGATCGCCGGGATGGCGTGGCAGCAGGACGACCAGGACACCCGACGGTGGTTCCCCCAGGGCATCACGACGTCGGCCGACGCCTATGGTGCCGACCCCTCGGGCGGGATGTTCGAGGGTCACGACGTCGTGATGGCCAGCTGGTACGGCCACGGCTGGCTCGGCTGGCTCCACTTCGGCTCCCGGATCTCGGTCATCGACTGGACGGACGAAGGGGAGGCTCCGCCGCGCTACCGACATGTCCTGCTTGTCGAGCCGCGCCGCTTCCTGTGGTTCCACCGGCTGCGTCCCGTACGCGTGCATGCCGGCGGCATCGTCTGGTACGGCAAGCACCTCTCGTAGCGGGCAGCTCCAACGGCATTCGGATCTTCCGGCTCGACGACATCGTGCGGGTCCGCAACCGGGTGCGGACCAAGGGGTATCGCTACGCCCTTCCGCAGTTCACCATCTACACCGCGGAGCAGGACGAGGGCGAGAACCGCATGACGTACTCGTTCATGTCGCTGGACCGGGCCGGCGAGGATCATCTGGTCGGCGGGGAGTACGGCCGCAAGGGCGGCAGCCACCGGCTCATCCGCTACGCGATCGACCGCGACACCGAGCTGCTGCGCACCGACGACCGAGGCTCGGGCCGTGCCGATCGACCTGCACGACCGCCAGATCGCGCGGATGCAGGGCGCGGTCGTCGCCGACGGCACGTGGTTCGTCACGTCGAGCAACGGCGAGGACAATCCCGGCAGACCTCTGGTCGGGTACGCCCGGCGACTTCACGCGGCACGCCGGAGTCCTGCCGACCGGGCCCGAGGACATCACCTACCTGCCCCAGCGCCGATGGCTGTGGTCGCTGACCGAGTGGCCGGGCCGCCGGTGGGTCTATGCGATCGATGTCGACCGCTGGCGTACTGGGCCAAACGACCCGTCCTGACGGCCTCGTCCCCCTAGGATGCGGGGCATGAGCAGCCAGCAGACGGTGGCCGTGATCGGCCTGATGTTCAGTCTCGTGAGCGTCGCCGCTCTCCGGCTGGTTCTCGGTGCGCACCGCCAAGATGGGGCACCGGCTCCGCATCGAGGCCGAGCGGCGCAAGGACGAGGAGACCGCGATCAAGGCGGCCGAGAAGGTGTACGAGCCGCTCGCCCAGGCCGCGGCCGAGCTGCAGTCCCGCATCTACAACATCGTCGAGACCGGCTGGGTGCCGCTGGTCAAGCGCTACGAGAGCCACGGCGACTACGCCGTCACGAGCACGGCGTTCCTGTTCGCGCACTACTTCGGCTGGATCGAGGCGCGGCGCGAAGCCGTCTTGTCGTCCAGCGGCAAGGGTCGCCGCGACGAGTCCGTGCAACAGCTCATCGACGGGGTGACCGCGACGTTGCGCCGCAGCGAGTCCGGCGACGGGTTCTTGTTCTTCGCAGCCGAGCAGCGGGCGATCGGCGAGCTCATGGTGTCGTGGGAGTTCATCCCCGACTCGACGACGCGACTGCCGCATGTCGACGGCTATGCCGCGTTCGTCAAGCGCTACCGCAGCGACGAGGACTTCCGGGCCTGGTTCGCCCCCGTCGACGCCGGTATGGGCAAGGTGTCCGAGGGGGACAATCGCCGGCTGATCGAGATCCAGCGAGCATTGGTCGCGCTGATCCGCGAGCTCGACCCCAGCAACCGCTACACCTTCGGCTACCAGCTCGAGCCGATCGACCTCAGCGAGATCGGGTCGGTCGCTCCGGCCGAGAAGCAGCCTCGGTTCCCGGGGAAGCGGAGCTAGAGACCACCGCCAGGAGAACGTAGGTGCCGGCGGCGATCAGCGCGGCGGCGCCGACGAGGTGCGCGGCGACGAGCGCGATCGGCAGGTCGGTGAAGTACTGGACGAACCCGATCGTGCCCTGGGCGAGCTCGACGCCGAGCAACAGCAGCGCGAGCCGGCCTTCGGGGAGCTTGCGGAGCTCGAAGCAGAGCAGCAGCCGTCAGCGCGACCAGCACGTAGACGCTCGCGGCGTGCACGTGGCTCATCACGTGCGGGTCGAGGCCGTTGCGCGGCGCATCGGCGTCGCCCGCGTGCGGGCCGCTGCCGGTCACGACGGTGCCGAGGTAGACCACGACCCACAGGACGACGTACATCGAGATGACCCGGCCGGTGGCAGCGCGGGACGAGTCCGGCCGAGGCGCACGCCGCGGACCGCTGAACACGAGCAGGATCGAGGTGGCGACCAGCAGCATCGACAGGACCAGGTGCAGCGACACGACCCACGGGTTGAGGTCGGTCAGCACGCTGATGCCGCCGATGACGGCCTGGAACGGCACGCCGAGCACGATGACCAGGGCGAGGCGGCGTTGCTCCCGCGTCGCGGCGGGCCAGCGCCGGACCGTGACGTACAGGCCGACGACCACGGCGACGAGGACGTACGTCAGCATCCGGTTGCCGAACTCGATGACACCGTGGCTGCCCAGCTCGCGGTGCGGCGTGAACGACTCGTCGGTGCACTTGGGCCACGTCGGGCAGCCGAGACCGGAGCCGGTCAGGCGTACGAGGCCGCCGGTCAGGACGATCACGGTGTTGGCGACGACGGCCGCCCACGCCCACTTCTCGACCGAGCGATTGGACCGGCGCCCGAAGGCTTGCTGTCACTCCCACTTGAACGTCCTTGAGACTCCGAGGCCGCAGCACACGGCCCACACGATCAGCACCACGATGGAGAAGGCGCCGGGGCCCTGCCCGGCGAACGCGTCGCGCAGGCCCTGGCCGAGCGCTCCGGACGGCAGCAGCTCGAGGACGTGGCGCGCCGCCTCCGGATAGCGGCTCAGCGGCACGAGCAGGCCGCCGCCGACGAGCAGCAGCACGTAGACGAGGTTGGCGACCGCGAGCGTCGCCTCGGCGCGCAGCGTCCCGGCGATCAGCAGGCCGAGCGATCCGAACGCCGCGGTGCCGAGCACGGCGAGCACGATCATCTGCGCGAACGCCGTCAGGCCACCCTGCGGGTCCCAGCCGAGCAGCAGGCCGACGACCGACAGCAACGTGAGCTGGGCGATCTCGACGACGGCGATCGCGCCGACCTTGCCGAGCATCAGGCCCCAGCGAGGCAGGGGCGAGGCGCCGAGGCGCTTGATGACGCCGTAGCGCCGCTCGAACCCGGTGGCGATCGCGAGCGACGTGAACGAGGTCGACAGGACGGCCAGCGCGAGGATGCCGGGCGTGATGATGTCGATCGGCCGGCCGGCGCCGAGGTCGACCACGTCGTTGGAGCGGGTGCCGAGCACGAGGAGCATCAGCGGGATCACGAGCGTCAACAGCAGCTGCTCGCCGTTGCGCGAGAGCAGCCGCAGCTCCATCGCGACCTGCGATCGCAGCATGGCCGGGGTGGTGGCGGCGCCCGGCATGGGGGAGAGGTCGAGGCGGGCGGTGGTCATCGCAGCGCCTTGCCGGTCAGCTCGAGGAACCGGTCCTCGAGGGTCTGCCGCTCGACGAGCACGGACTCGGTCAGCACGCCCTCACCGGCGCACCACGCCGACAACGTGGCGAGCAACGCCGGGTCGACGTCGCCGGCGATGACGTACGCGCCGGGGCTCACCTCGTCGACCTTGGTGTCGTGGGGGAGCGCGTGCATGAGATTCACGACGTCGAGACCGGCGCGAGCGGTGAAACGTACGGTGTTCTTGGCGCCTGATGCGGCAAGCGCCTGGGGCGTGCCGGACGCGATGACCTGGCCTGCGTCGACGATGTGGACCTGATCGGACAGCGTCTCGGCCTCGTCCATGAAGTGCGTCGTCAGCACCGTGGTCACGCCGCTGTCGCGCAGCTCCGACGACCAGGTCCCAGGTGGCGTGGCGGGCCTGCGGGGTCGAGGCCGGCGGTCGGCTCGTCGAGGAACAGCAGCTCGGGCCTGCCGACGATCGCCATCGCCAGGTTGAGGCGCTGCTGCTGTCCGCCGGAGAGCCGTCGGTAGGGCGTGGAGCCGTAGCCGTGCATCCCGAGCCGCTCGATCAGCAGGTCGACGTCGAGCGGGTGGGCGTGCAGCGACGCGATGTGCCGCAGCATCTCGTACGCCCGAGCGCCCGACCAGGCGCCGCCGGACTGGAGCATGACGCCGACGCGGGGCTTGAGCTTGCGGCCGTCGGCGATCGGGTCGAGGCCCAGCACGCGTACCGTGCCGCTCTGGGGGGTGCGGAAGCCCTCGCAGGTCTCGATCGTCGTGGTCTTGCCCGCGCCGTTGGGTCCCAGGATCGCGGTGACGGTGCCCTGCTCGACAGTCAGGCTGAGCCCGTCGACCGCGGTCACGGAGCCGTATCGCATGACGAGATCGACGACCTCGACGGCGGGCTGATTCACGCCGCTCAGTGTAGGTGTCGGCTGTCGGGGGTCAGCCTTAGGCTGTCGCTCATGGATCTCCCCGTCATGCCCCCGCTCCAACCGATGCTGGCCAAGTCGGTCAAGGGCGTTCCCGCAGCCGACTCGGTCGAGGGCGGCCTGTCCTACGAGCCCAAGTGGGACGGCTTCCGGTGCATCGTGTTCCGCGACGGCGACGAGGTCGAGCTGGCGAGCCGTTCGACCAAGCCGCTGACGCGCTACTTCCCCGACGTCGTCGAGGCGATCAAGGCCGAGACCCCCGACCGGTGCGTGCTCGACGGCGAGATCTTCATCGCGATCGACGGCCGCCTCGACTTCGACGCCCTGTCCCAGCGCATCCACCCGGCGGCGTCCCGCGTCGCGACCCTGGCCGAGCGCACGCCGGCGTCGTTCGTCGCGTTCGACCTGCTGGCGCTCGGACGACGAGTCCTTCATGGACGGCGCCGTTCTCGGTGCGTCGGTCCCGTCTGGAGGAGGCGCTGGCTTCGGCGGCCGACCCGATCCACGTCACGCGCACGACGACCGACGCGGCCGAGGCCGAGGAGTGGTTCGGCATCTTCGAGGGAGCCGGGCTCGACGGTGTCGTCGCCAAGCCGCTGGCCAAGCCCTACGCGCCCAACGGCCGGCACGATGCTCAAGATCAAGCACGCCCGCACGGCCGACGTCGTCGTGGCGGGCTACCGGCTGCACAAGACCTCGACCGCCGAGCGGCCGCTGCTCGGGTCGATGCTGCTGGGGCTCTACGCCGACGACGGCCAGCTGCAGCACGTCGGCGTCGCCGCGTCGTTCACCGAGGCGCGCCGGGCCGAGCTGATCGACCGAGCTCGAGCCGCTGATCGTCGACACCTCCGAGCACCCGTGGGGCAAGTGGCAGGACGCCGACGCCCAGGCCGGTTCGCGGCTGCCGGGCGGCCAGAGCCGCTGGTCCGGCACCAAGGACCTGTCGTTCGTGACTCTCGCGCCGACCCGCGTGGCGGAGGTCGGCTACGAGCACATGGAGGGCATCGGCGACGGTGCGCGCTTTCGTCACACGGCGCAGTTCAAGCGCTGGCGCCCCGACCGCGAGCCGCAGTCCTGCACGTACGAACAGCTCGAGGAGGTCGCGACAGTACGACCTGAGCCAGATCCTGACCTAGCATCTCGCCGGTCGAGTAGCCCGCGAGCTCTGTGAGCCGCTATCGAGACCGCGTGAGCCGAACGGCTCGGGCGGGCATTTCAGCTGCTGAGGCGACGCAGCCTTTGGATGAGCTGGTCGTCCGGCACGGCGTTCGTGTTCTTGGTCAGCTCGTCCTTGAGCGCCTCGGGCAGCTCGCCGGCGGTCTTGACCTCGGTGTGCAGCCGCTCCATCGTCGCGTCGAGCTCGCCGGCGGTCTCGGCCGCCTCCTTGAGCCCGTCGAGCAGCGACTGGGGCACGTCCTCGCGGTACTTGTAGTGGATCTTGTGCTCGAGGCTGGCCCAGAAGTCCATCGCGATCGTCCGCATCTGCACCTCGACCAGCACCGGCACCTCGCCGTCGCTGAGGAACACCGGCACCTCGATCAGCGCGTGCAGGCTGCGGTAGCCGTTGGGCTTGGGCGTCTCGATGTAGTCGCGCACCTCGACGACGCGTACGTCGGACTGGCCGGTCAGCAGGTCGAAGATCGTGTAGACGTCCGACACGAAGCTGCAGGTGACGCGCACGCCGGCGATGTCGGTGATCCGCTCGGCGATCGACTCGAACGTCGGCTCGCACTCCTTGCGGCCCATCTTCTCGACGATGCTGACTCGGGGTTCTTGAGCCGCGACGAGACGTTCTCGATCGGGTTGCTGTCGTGCAGGTGGGCGAACTCGTCGCGCAGGATCGACAGCTTGGTGACGATCTCCTCCATGCCGAACTTGTAGCGCATCATGAAGCGGGTGAAGTCCTGGCGGAGCTGCTGGGCGTCCTGGGAGGCTAAGTCGCCGTCGGCTCGCTCGATGAGACGACCGAGGTCCATCCGCGCTGGCGTCGGGTCCACTTGCCCACTGTAGGCAGACGGCCCCGGAACGGCCTGTGCAGCCCCCGTGAATCGTCACAAGGTGTCCGTTCAGTCCTCGACGACTTTCTTGGCCTTGCTCGGCTGTACGCGCTTGGGCTCGCCCGGCATCTTCGGGTACTCCGGGGGATAGGGCATCTCGATCGGATCGGCGTCCCACAGGTCGAGGAGCGGGCGCAGCGAGTGGTGCGACGTCGTCGATCTCGGCCCATGCGTCGCCCTGCGACGGCCAGCCGATCAGGCACGGTGTGCAGCGTGAACACCGCGCGGGTCGTCGAGCGTCGCGAGCTCGTCCCACGTCACCGGCGTCGAGACGGTCGCACCGGGCGCGGGCCGCAGGCTGTAGGCCGAGGCGATCGTGCGGTCGCGGCAGTTCTGGTTGAAGTCGACGAAGACGTTGTCCCCGCGCTCCTCCTTCCACCACGCGGTCGTGACGCCGTCGCGTACGCCGCTCGAGCTCGCGGGCGAACGCGATCGCGGCGTGCCGGACGTCGGTGAACGTCCACCGCGGCTCGATGCGTACGTAGACGTGGATGCCCGCGCTTGCCGCTGGTCTTGGGGAACGCCCGGATGCCGAGCTCGTCGAACAGCTCCCGTGCGACGCCGGCGATGCGTACGGCGTCGGCGAACGTCGCGGACCCGAACGGGTCGAGGTCGATGCGCAGCTCGTCGGGCCGGTCGTTGTCGTCGCGACGCGTCGGCCACGGGTGGAAGGTGATGGCACCCATGTGGGCGGCCCAGGCGGCGGCGGCGATCTCGGTCATGCAGATCTCGTCGGCGATGCGGCCGGACGGGAACAGGATGCGGGTGCTCTCGACGTACGGGGGAGCGCCGCGCATCATCCGCTTCTGGTAGAACGCGTCGCCGTGGCTGTCGGCCCGCGTCGACATCACCATGCCCTCGCGCACGCCCTTGGGCCAGCGCTCCAGCGCGACCGGCCGGTCGCGGAGCGCACGCATGAGCCCGTCCTCGACGGCGACGTAGTACTCCGCGACCATCAACTTGGTGACCTCGGCGGAGAACTCGGTCGCCTCGTAGATCACCCGGGTGGGGCTCGAGACCCGGACGCGTACGCCCCCCGGCCTCGATCTCGACCGCATCGCTCGCCATGCAGTCACTCTAGGGGCGGGTGCCGTCAGTTGACGGCGATCTCCTGCGCGCCGGTCATTGCCTTCAGCTCGTCGTACGACGTGGAGAACACGGCAGCGGGATGGCCGGCGGCCGCCCAGATCTCCTCATACGCCCGCAGCGCCGGGTCCAGGAACGTGCGGATCGGCGCCGGGTGCGCAATGGGGGACACGCCACCGATGACCTGGCCGGTGTGCTCGCGGACGAACTCCGGCTTGGCCCGTTTGAGAGCGAGCACGTCGATCGACGCGGTCACCTTGTCAGTGTCGACGCGGTGCGCTCCGGACGTGAGCACCAGGACCGGCACCGTCTCGCCCGCCCGAGTCGACGCGGCGAACAGCAGGCTGTTGGCAATCGCGCCGACCTCGCAGCCGAGCGCCTCAGCCGCCAGCGCCGCCGTGTGCACGGAGTCAGGCAGGACGACGATCCGGCCAGTCCCGCCGCGGTTGGAGAGCTCGGCACGGAACCGGGATATCGAGGGATGCTCGTTCACGTGAGGAAACGTATCCGACCCCACGTGGGCGACTTGCCGTCGGAACGATAGTTTTCGAGACATGTTCTCCGCTCTCGGTCGTTTCGTAACCCGTCGTCCCTGGATCGTCCTCGGCGTCTGGATCGCCCTCGCAGTGATCGTGATCTCGGCCGCGCCTGGCCTGAAGGCCACCACCGACGAGTCCGAGTTCCTGCCCAAGCACTACGAGTCGATCGAGGCAGCGAACCTGCAGGACAAGGCATTCCCGGGCCAGGACCAGCCCGGCGCGATCCTGGTGTTCGACCGCAAGGACGGCGGCAAGCTCACTGCCGAGGACAGCGCCGAGGTCGAGTCGGTCGTCGATGACCTGAACGGCAAGCTCGCCAAGGCGTTCAGCCCCGGTGCCGTCCAGCCGCCGTCGGACAACAAGCTCGTCCAGATCGCGGTGATCGGGCTCGCCGACAACGCGACGGGCTATGACACCCAGTCGATGGACGCGGCCAAGGAGCTGCGCAAGGACGCGAAGCCGCTGGTGAAGGACACCGACCTCCAGCTGCGCATGACCGGAGCCGCACCACAGTCCCTCGACTCGGAGGACTCTTCCGCCAAGACCATGCAGATCGTGGGCCTGGCCACGATCGTCCTGATCATCGTGTTGCTGGCCCTGATCTTCCACAGCGTCATCATCTGCCTGCTGCCGATCGTCGTCGTGACGCTGGTGTCATTCATCGCGACCGGCCTGATCGCCTGGGCCAACGACATCTTCGACCTCAAGGCCGACAGCTCGATCCAGGTCATCTTGATCGTCGTGCTCTACGGCATCGGCACCGACTACATCCTGTTCCTGCTGTTCCGCTACCGCGAACGCCTGCGCACGGGCGAGGACACCAAGGTCGCCATCGGCGCTGCGCTCGAACGCGCCGGCGAGGCCATTGCGTCTGCCGGTGGCGCGGTCATCGTGTCGTTCATGGCCCTCGTGCTCTCCAGCCTCAGCATCTTCCGCTCGATCGGGCCGGCGCTGGCGATCGCCGTCGCTGTCACCCTCCTGGCGGCGCTCACGCTGGTGCCGGCACTGCTGACACTGCTCGGCCGAGCGCTGTTCTGGCCGTCGAAGAAGTGGCGTGACGAGCCTGCAGGCACCCGATTCGCCTCGATCGGCACAGCTCTGGGCAAGCACCCCGGGCGGTTCGCCGGCGCTGCGGGCCTGTTGCTCGCCGTGCTGGCATCGTTCACGATCGGCTTCAACCCGTCGTTCGACTTCAACTCGAGCCTGCCCAAGGACGTCGAGTCCACCAAGGCGATCAAGACCCTGGAGAAGGGCCTGCCGGCTGGAGTCACCGACCCGACGACGGTCCTGCTGCACTCGAACAGCAAGCTCGACCAGGCCGCGATCGATGCGTTCGCGACAGACCTCGGCAAGGCCGAGGGCATCGCCCAGGTCGCGCCCGGCGTGCTGTCCAAGGACGGGCAGACCGCGGTCTTCAACGCGCTCCTCGACCACGATCCGACCTCCGACGCGGCGATCGCCGACGTCAAGGGTCCGATCCGCGACGTGGCGCACGATGCCGCGCCGGACGGTAGCGAGGCATTCGTGGGCGGTACGACGTCGGTGTTCGTCGACATGCACAAGGCGATGAACCGCGACTACTCGGTCGTCTTCCCCGTCGCCGCGGTCGTGATCATGATCATCCTGGCCCTGTTGCTGCGAAGCCTCGTTGCGCCGTGGTACCTCATGGCCTCGGTCGGTCTGGGGTTCGGAGCGACTCTCGGCGCCACCGTGATCGTGTTCCAGCACATCCAAGGACTCGACGGACTGATCTTCATGCTGCCGATCTACATCTACTTGTTCGTCGTGGCGCTCGGCACGGACTACAACATCCTGATGATCGCGCGACTGCGCGAAGAGGCCCGTGAGGGACGGGATCCACGCGACGCGGCGGCGCAGGCCGTACGCCACGCGGGTCCGACGATCGCGGCAGCCGGCGTCATCCTCGCCGGTACGTTCGCGGCCCTGATGCTGGGCGGCAACTCGCTCATCACGTCGATGGGCTTCGCGCTGTCGTTCGGCATCTTCGTGTCGGCATTCGTCATGGCGATGTTCCTCACCCCTGCGCTCACGGCCCTGATCGGGCACTACGCCTGGTGGCCCGGTCACGGCGACGAGACGGCGGAGGAGAAGGCAGTTCGCGTCGACGTACGGGGTTAGGTTCACCTTCGTTGAATCGGGTTGGTGAATAAAGGCACACTTGTCTTGTGAAATACACCGGTTCGGACGACGCGTCGGTGGTTGACGACGCTCCGACCCGGGAACGTGTCGCCACGACGATCCTCCAGAACGGCCCGTCGACCGCTGCGAACCTCGCGGTCCAGCTGCACCTGACGCCCGCCGCCGTACGCCGGCACCTCGACCAGCTCCTGGCCGACGGTGTGCTCGCGACGCGCGACCAGCGGGTCACCGGGCAGCGCGGTCGCGGCCGGCCGGCCAAGGTCTTCGTCATCACCGACGCCGGGCGCGACCACTTCGGTCACGCGTACGACGTGCTCGCTGCCGGAGCCTTGCGCTACCTCGCCGAGACCGGGGGAGACGACGCCGTCATGGAGTTCGCCCGCCACCGGCTCGCCGACACCGAGGCGCGCTACCGTCCGCTCCTGGCCTTGGCCGACCCCGACCAGCGGCCCCAGGTGCTCGCCGAGGCACTCAGCGCCGACGGCTACGCCGCGTCGGTCGGCTCCACCCCCGCAGGCACCCAGATGTGCCAGCACCACTGCCCGGTCGCCCACGTGGCCGAGGAGTTCCCCCAGATGTGCGAGGCCGAGACCGAGATGTTCGCGCGTCTCCTCGGCACCCACGTGCAGCGGCTCGCCACGATCGCCCATGGCGACGGTGTCTGCACGACCCACCTGCCAAAGACCACCCCAGCAGAGAGGTTGCCCTCATGACGACCACGTCAGAGACCAACGCGCCCAACGCCATCGAAGAGGCCAACCCAGGGCTCAAGGACGTCGGCCGCTACGAGTTCGGCTGGTCCGACAAGAACGATGCCGGCGCCACGTCCAAGCGCGGACTGAGCGAGGACGTCGTCCGCAACATCTCGGCGCTCAAGAGCGAGCCCGAGTGGATGCTCGACCTGCGCCTCAAGGGCCTCAAGCTCTTCGGTCGCAAGCCCATGCCGACGTGGGGCTCCGACCTCAGCGGCATCGACTTCGACAACATCAAGTACTTCGTCCGCTCGACCGAGAAGCAGTCGCGGCGACCTGGGACGACCTGCCCGACGACATCAAGAACACGTACGACCGCCTGGGCATCCCCGAGGCCGAGAAGCAGCGCCTCGTGTCGGGTGTTGCCGCTCAGTACGAGTCGGAGGTCGTCTACCACTCGATCCGTGAGGACCTCGAGGAGCAGGGCGTCCTCTTCCTCGACACCGACACGGCGCTCAAGGAGCACCCCGAGCTCTTCAAGGAGTACTTCGCGACGATCATCCCGGTCGGCGACAACAAGTTCTCCGCGCTCAACTCCGCCGTGTGGTCCGGCGGCTCGTTCATCTACGTGCCCAAGGGCGTCCACGTCGACATCCCGCTGCAGGCCTACTTCCGCATCAACACCGAGAACATGGGCCAGTTCGAGCGCACGCTGATCATCGCCGACGAGGACTCGTACGTGCACTACGTCGAGGGCTGCACCGCGCCGATCTACTCCAGCGACTCGTTGCACTCCGCGGTCGTCGAGATCGTCGTCAAGAAGGGCGCCCGCGTCCGCTACACGACGATCCAGAACTGGTCCAACAACGTCTACAACCTCGTGACCAAGCGCGCCGTCTGCGAAGAGGGCGCCACGATGGAGTGGGTCGACGGCAACATCGGCTCCAAGGTGACGATGAAGTACCCCGCGGTCTACCTCATGGGCGAGCACGCCCGTGGCGAGACGCTGTCGATCGCCTTCGCCGGTGAGGGTCAGCACCAGGACGCCGGCGCCAAGATGGTGCATGCCGCGCCCAACACGTCGAGCTCGATCCTGAGCAAGTCGGTCGCCCGCGGCGGCGGACGCACGTCCTACCGCGGCCTGCTGCAGGTGCTCGAGGGCGCCGAGGGCTCGGCCAGCACGGTCAAGTGCGACGCGCTGCTGGTCGACCAGATCAGCCGCTCGGACACCTATCCGTACGTCGACGTCCGCGAGGACGACGTGACGCTCGGCCACGAGGCCACCGTCTCCAAGCTCAGCGACGACCAGCTCTTCTACTTCATGTCACGAGGCATGGAGGAGGACGAGGCCATGGCGATGATCGTCCGCGGCTTCGTCGAGCCCATCGCGCGCGAGCTGCCGATGGAGTACGCCCTCGAGCTCAACCGCCTGATCGAACTCCAAATGGAAGGGGCTGTCGGTTGACCGCCACGCAAACCGTCGCTGACAGCACTCGAGCTCACCCCGGTCGAGTCGCACCTGCACCCCGAGGGGTCCTTCGACGTCGAGGACCACGCGGTCCCGTCGGGCCTCGAGGAGATCTGGCGATTCACCCCGCTCAAGCGCCTCCGCGGCCTCCACCAGGACACCCCGCTCGACGGCGACGACTTCAAGGTCGAGGTCGACGCTGCTGAAGGCGTCACCGCAGTCTCCGTGCCCGCAGCCGACTCCGCTCGCGGCGTCTCGGGCTACGTGCCCGTCGACCGCGTGTCGGCCCGCGCCTGGGAAGCCGCCCAGTCGGTCTTCGAGGTGACGATCCCGGCCAACGCGGTGATCGACGAGCCCACCACGATCCGGCTGCACGGCGAGAGCCTCGAGAAGGCGGCTGCAGGGCACCTGCTCGTACGCGCCGGCCAGTTCTCCAAGGCCGTCGTCGTCGTCGACTACGACGGCTCGGCCACGTGGGCCGAGAACATCGAGGTCGTCCTCGAGGACGGCGCCCAGCTGACCTTCGTGACGATCCAGGACTGGAACGACGACAGCGTCCACGTCGTCACGCAGCACGCCCGGGTCGGCCGTGACGCCGAGCTCCGCCACATCGCGGTCTCGCTCGGCGGCGACGTCGTGCGCGCCAGCACCTCGGCGGACTACCTCGGCACCGGCGGCAGCGTCGAGATGCTCGGCGTCTACTTCGCCGATGCCGGTCAGCACATCGAGCACCGCCTGTTCGTCGACCACACGGCGCCGCGCACCAAGAGCAACGTCGAGTACAAGGGCGCGCTCCAGGGCAAGGACGCCCACACGGTCTGGATCGGCAACGTCCTGATCCGCAAGGAGGCCGCAGGGCATCCTGACGTACGAGAGCAACGACAACCTCGTGCTGACCGACGGCGCCAAGGCCGACTCGGTGCCCAACCTCGAGATCGAGACCGGCGACATCGAGGGCGCGGGTCACGCGTCCACGACGGGCCGCTTCGACGACGAGCACCTGTTCTACCTGCAGAGCCGTGGCATCGAAGAGGAAGAAGCCCGCCGACTCGTCGTGCACGGCTTCTTCAACGACATCATCCGCCGCATCGGTGTGCCGTCCCTGCAGGAGCGCCTCATCGCCTCCATCGAGGAGGAGCTGGCCGAGCACGTAGGACGCCTCGCATGAATCTCGATACACGTCGCTCGTGGTCTCGATACACCCCGCTCGTTCCTCGCGGGGCACTCGACCAGCGCCTCGCGCCGCACTCGATCACCGCAAGGGAGGCTGCGCCGCTATGACATATGTTGCGGCCGCCGCGCTGGCGGACGTACCCCAAGGGGGAGTGCTCGCCGTCGAGGTCGACGGCGAGGAGATCGCCCTGCTGCGCGACGGCGACGACATCTACGCGCTGCGTGACGAGTGCTCGCACGCGTCGATCCCGCTGTCGGAGGGTGAGGTCGAGGGCTGCGAGATCGAGTGCTGGTTGCACGGATCCCGCTTCGACGCCCGCACCGGCAAGCCGGTCAACCTCCCCGCCACCGAACCCGTACCCACCTACCCCACCCAGATCGAGGGCGACACCGTCATGGTCGACCTCTCACCCAGGAGCTGAAGCACATGTCCACCCTTGAGATCAAGGACCTTCACGTCTCGGTCAAGACCGAGGAAGGCGACAAGGAGATCCTCAAAGGCGTCGACCTCACGGTCAAGTCCGGCGAGGTCCACGCCATCATGGGCCCCAACGGCTCCGGCAAGTCGACGCTGGCCTACTCGATCGCCGGCCACCCCAAGTACGACGTCACGAGCGGATCGGTGACGCTCGACGGCGTCGACATCCTCTCGATGACGGTCGACCAGCGCGCCCGCGCCGGCCTGTTCCTCGCGATGCAGTACCCCGTCGAGGTCCCCGGTGTCTCGGTCGCCAACTTCCTGCGTACGGCCAAGACCGCGATCGATGGCGAAGCACCCAAGCTCCGCACCTGGGTCAAGGACGTCAACGAGGCGCTCGAGCGCGTCACCCTCGACAAGGAGTTCGCGCAGCGCAGCGTCAACGAGGGATTCTCCGGCGGCGAGAAGAAGCGCCACGAGATCGCCCAGCTCGAGCTGCTCAACCCCAAGTTCGCCGTGCTCGACGAGACCGACTCGGGCCTCGACATCGACGCGCTGCGGGTCGTCTCCGACGGCGTCAACCGCTACAGCACCCAGGGTGACCGCGGCGTCCTGCTGATCACGCACTACACGCGCATCCTGCAGTACATCAAGCCCGACTACGTCCACGTGTTCGTCGCGGGACGCCTCGCCGAGAGCGGTGGCCGCGAGCTCGCCGACCAGCTCGAGGCCGAGGGCTACGACAAGTACGTGAAGGCCGCGGCACAGGCATGACGATCGTCGAGGGAACCCAGACGTACGACGTCGCCAGGATCAGGGAGGACTTCCCGATCCTGGGGCGTCGCCTGGCCGGCGACTTCCCGCTGGTCTACCTCGACAGCGCCAACACGTCGCAGAAGCCGGTGCAGGTCATCGACGCGATCGACGATCACTACCGGCAGCACAACGCCAACGTCGCCCGCGCGATGCACCAGCTCGGTGCGGAGGCCAGCGCGGCGTTCGAGCTCGGCCGCGACAAGGTCGCCGCGTTCATCGGCGCGCCGAGCCGCGACGAGGTCGTGTTCGCCAAGAACGCCTCCGAGGCGCTCAACCTGGTCGCTCGCACCCTCGGCGACTCAGGTCGCGTCGGCCAGGACCACGAGATCGTCATCACCGAGATGGAGCACCACTCCAACATCGTGCCGTGGCAGCAGCTGAGCCAGCGCACGGGCGCGACGCTGCGGTGGTTCGGCGTCACCGACGAGGGCCGCCTCGACCTCGACGACATCGACACGCTCATCACCGAGCAGACCGCGGTCGTCTCGGTTGCCTGGGTGTCCAACATGCTCGGCACGATCAACCCGCTCGACGCGATCATCGCCAAGGCGCACTCGGTCGGCGCGCTGGTCGTCGTCGACGCGTCGCAGGCCGTCCCGCAGCTCCCGGTCGACGTTGCCGCCCTGGGCGCCGACTTCGTCGCGTTCACGGGACACAAGATGGTCGGCCCGACCGGCATCGGCGTGCTCTGGGGCCGTTACGACCTGCTCGCCGAGCTGCCGCCGTTCCTCGGTGGTGGCGAGATGATCGAGACCGTCACGATGGCGCAGTCGACGTACGCTCCGCCGCCGGCACGCTTCGAGGCCGGCACCCCGCCGATCGCGCAGTCGGTCGGACTCGGCGCAGCGGTCGACTACCTCTCGGCCATCGGCATGGACAATGTCGCAGCACATGAGCAGGCCATCACGGCGTACGCCCTGGGCGCCCTGCAGGAGATCGACGGTCTGACGATCGTCGGACCCAAGGAGGCCGTCGACCGCGGGGGAGCGATCAGCTTCACGCTCGGCGACATCCACCCGCACGACGTGTCGCAGCTGCTCGACTCGCGTGGCGTCGCCGTACGCGCCGGACATCACTGCGCCAAGCCTGCGCACCAACGCTTCGGGGTGCAGTCGACGACACGCGCGTCGTTCTACCTCTACACGACGACTGAGGAAATTGATGCCCTGGTCGAGGCGTTGCACCATACGAAGACGTACTTCTCGTGATGGGCGGAGCGGAGGCTAGCGATGACTGATGCGATGAACGTGGACTCGCTCTACCAGGAGATCATCCTGGACCACTACAAGCGACCCCACGGCGCGGGACTCCGCGAGCCCTTCGAGGCCGAGGTGCACCACGTCAACCCGTCCTGCGGCGACGAGATCACGCTGCGCGTGCACCTCGACGGCAACACCGTCTCGGACGTCTCGTATGCCGCTCAGGGCTGCTCGATCAGCCAGGCGTCGACCTCGGTGCTCAACGACCTGATCGTCGGCAAGAACGTCGAGGAGGGCATGGCGATCCTCGACGAGTTCAACACCCTTATGCACGGCAAGGGCAAGATCGAGCCCGACGAGGAGATCCTCGAGGACGGCATCGCGTTCGCCGGCGTCGCCCAGTTCCCCGGTCGCATCAAGTGCGCGCTGCTGGGCTGGATGGCCTGGAAGGACGCCGTCTCGCAGGCCCTCGTCACCACATCGTCAACCACGGGAGACCCGAAATGACCACCGACCACAGCGACCTGCCCGACGTCGACCTCGCGCCGACGACGGGCGCGACGACCAAGGAAGACGTCATCGAGGCCATGAAGGACGTCGTCGACCCCGAGCTCGGCATCAACGTCGTCGACCTCGGCCTGGTCTACGGCGCCGACGTCGACGAGCACAGCAACACGGTGCTCTCGATGACGCTCACCTCGGCGGCGTGCCCGCTGACGGATGTCATCGAGGACCAGACCCGCGCTGCGCTCGACGGCATCGTCAACGACTTCCGGATCGAATGGGTCTGGATGCCGCCGTGGGGCCCCGACAAGATCACCGACGACGGCCGCGAGATGCTGCGAGCCCTCGGCTTCAACATCGGTTGACCCGAGCGAGCTCTGCGAGCGAGCGTGAAACCAGGTGAGCGTGCCGCCGCGAAGCGGCCACCGCACCTCAACCACCTGAGTGGGACGTAGCGCACAGCCATACGGGCCGAATCACGCGTCGTGGAGCCCGTAGACTGGTCCGGTGACCTTTCATCAGCGGGAATGACGTCGGCGCACTGACGCCGTCCGTTCGCACACCCTGATCTGAAAGTTCTCCCATGCTCACCGTCTCCAATGTGGAGCTGCGCTTCGGCGCGCGCGTCCTGATGTCCGACGTCTCGTTCCGCGTCGACAAGGGCGACAAGATCGGCCTTGTCGGCCGCAACGGCGCCGGCAAGACGACCCTGACCCGGATGCTGTCCGGCGACGGCCAGCCCGCCGAGGGCTCGATCACGTCCACCGGCAAGATCGGCTATCTCCCGCAGGACCCCAAGTCCGGCGACCTCGAGACCACGGCCCGTGACCGCATCCTCGGCGCGCGTGGGCTCGACGAGGCGCTGACAGCGATGCGCAAGGCCGAGATCGACATGGGCTCGCCCGACCCGGCAACCGCGGAGAAGGCCATGAAGGCCTACACCCGCGCCGACACGATCTTCGGCGCCGGTGGCGGCTATGCCGCGGAGTCCGAGGCCGCGACGATCGCCAAGGCCCTCGGCCTGCCCGATCGCGTGCTCGAGCAGCCGCTGTCGACGCTGTCCGGTGGTCAGCGGCGCCGCATCGAGCTGGCCCGCATCCTGTTCTCCGACGCCGACACGCTGCTGCTCGACGAGCCGACCAACCACCTCGACGCCGACTCCGTGGTCTGGCTGCGCGGCTTCCTCAAGAACTTCAGCGGCGGACTGGTCATCATCAGCCACGACGTCGAGCTGATCGAGGAGACCGTCAACAAGGTCCTCTACCTCGATGCCAACCGCGCCACGATCGACATCTACAACATGGGCTGGAAGTCAGTACGTCAAGCAGCGCGAGGCCGATGAGCACCGCCGCAAGCGCGAGCGTGCGATCGCGGTCAAGAAGGCCGACCAGCTGACGAGCCAGGCCAACAAGTTCCGCGCCAAGGCGTCCAAGGCAGCGACCGCGCAGCAGATGCTGCGGCGCGCCGAGCAGCTCGTCGCCGGGCTCGAGGGCGAGCGCGTCGTCGACAAGGTCGCCAACATCAAGTTCCCCAAGCCCGCTCCCTGTGGCAAGACGCCGCTGATGGCCGAGGGACTCTCCAAGTCGTACGGCTCGCTGGAGATCTTCACCGACGTCGACCTGGCGATCGACAAGGGCAGCCGCGTCGTCGTGCTGGGCCTCAACGGCGCCGGCAAGACCACGCTGCTGCGCATGCTCGCCGGCACGCTCGAGCCCGACACCGGCGAGATCCAGCCCGGCCACGGGCTCAAGATCGGCTACTTCGCCCAGGAGCACGAGACGCTCGACACCTCGCGCACGGTGCTGGAGAACATGCAGGCGCAGGCGCCGCAGCTGACCGACACCGAGGCGCGCAGCGTGCTCGGCTCGTTCCTGTTCAGCGGCGACGACACCTCCAAGCCCGCCGGCGTGCTGTCAGGCGGCGAGAAGACCCGTCTGGCCCTCGCCAGCCTGATCGTGTCGAGCGCCAACGTGCTGCTGCTCGACGAGCCCACCAACAACCTCGACCCGGCATCCCGTGAAGAGGTCCTGCGGGCCATCCGCACGTACGAGGGCGCCATCGTGCTCGTCTCGCACGACGAGGGCGCGGTGATGGCGCTCGAGCCCGACCGCGTGCTGCTGCTGCCCGACGGCGACGAGGACCTCTGGTCCGACGACTACGCCGACCTCGTCAGCCTGGCCTAGAGGCAGGATGGTTCGATGACCGCATCCGAACCCACGATCGTCGCGTCGAGCATCGGCTTCCGATCTCGCGGCACCGGGGACACGTGGGACTGGGACATCGATCCCGATCCACCGCTATGCGGCTGCAGCTTGCCGACGCCGGGCCGGATCCCCGAAGTTGCTGCTTCATCCACGACTGCGACGGGTGACCACCCGCAGGTGATCTCGTCGATGTACGGCGCGTTCGGGCCGACCGAGTTCCGGGTCAGCCACCTCTCGCTGTTCATGATGCCGAGCGTGCGCGACATCCGTGAGCATCTGCTGGCACAGGACGTCATCTGGGTCATGGGCGGCAGCGTCGTGAACCTGCTGGCCGTGTGGCGCGCCCACGGGCTCGACGCGATCTTGCACGAGGCCTGGCAGGCAGGTGTCGTGATCGGTGGTGTCTCAGCCGGATCGATCTGCTGGCATCTGGGCGGGACGACTGACAGCTTCGGTCTCGACCTCGCAGCCCGTCACGAACGGCCTCGGCTGGCTGCCATACAGCAATGGCGTTCACTACGACTCCGAAGTCGCAGCGGCGACCGTTGTTCCACCGGCTTATCGGCGACGGCACGCTGCCTGACGGCTATGCCACTGACGACGGCGCGGCTCTCATCTATCGCGGCACGGAGCTGGCTGAGGTGGTGGCCACGCGCCGGACGCAGGTGCGTCGAGTCACGCCGTCGGCGCGGGGATCGCTCGTTGCCGTGCAGGTCGCTAGCGACGCTCGGCGCCGGCACGAAACCACGGCGGACAGCAACGCGCGCAGGCTCGCGGCGTTGCCGGGTGCGGCGCCGCGACGACAAGCTCGCCGTTCGGGATGAGCCTCAGTCCGTCCTCGCACCAGCGCGGTGCCCGCGCCGCCTCGATGCGCAGGGTCGAGCTCGAAGCTGATCTCTGGCAGCCCGGCCACACCGCGGGCCAGCACCACGACCGCCGACCGTTGCAGGTCCTCGAACCCGAACGCCTGCACGTCGTCACGGCTGCTGGCCGCGAACTGCACCCGGGGATGTGCCGCGAGGTCGGGCCGCGGCACCAGCGCCGAGTCGTGCCTGGTCCGTGACCTCTGCCGACCAGGAGCACGTCGAGGCTGTCGATCCAGCCGTCAGGTCCGGCCAGCTCGGCGAGCAGCCGCGGGTCGTGTGCCCCGCCGAATCCGTCCGCTCCCAGGTCGGCCAGCGTCGCGGTCGGTCGTGTCGTGCGTCGCACCGCGTCGACGGCGTGCCCCGTGAACGCGACCACGGCCTCGATTCCTGGCTTCCACGAGTCCACCCGGTGCCAGCCACCGTCGGCCGGAGGAAACCCGGTGCGTTGGCGGCGTCCTCGATCAACTCGGCGAGGGGTGGCTCATCGCGGGCGGACTGCTGTCTCGCGAACCCGTCGATGCGGGTCGGGTTGCGGCGCTCCTTGGCCTCGGACCGGGCGAACCAGAAGTAGCCGACGACCGCGAGCAGGGCGAAGAACCACCACTGCAGGGCGTAGAAGAAGTGCGGACCCTGGCCGAGCTCGGGCTCCGGCTCGGCCGCGAGCTTCTTGGCCGGCGGCGGGTCCTCCGATGCGCAGGTTGAGGTAGCCGTCGCAGCAGGTCGTACGGCACGGACTTGGCGAAGCCGACGCTGGAGATCGCCCGGATCTGGCCCTCGATGGGGCGGATGGCGTCGCCGCCGGCGCCGTTGTTCTGCCGCAGCCAACCCGTGATCGTGACCTCGCCGGTCGGCGGAGCGGGGACGTCCGGCCGGGCCACGGTGTTCTCGGTCTCCTGCCAGCCGCGGTCGACCAGCACGGCCTCGCCCGACGGCGAGCACGAACGGCGTGACGACATCGACGCCAGGCGCGCCGTCGCGGGTCGTGAACTTGACCGTGACCTGGTGCTCGACGTCGTACGTGCCGGTCGCGCGTGACGCGGGTGCACTCGCTCGTCGTCGTCGACCTTGTCGCCCGGCTGAGCGCCTGCGCCAGGTCGACGGGCTCGGCCTTGAAGTGGGCCGTGATGACCTTGTTCTGGTCGAGCCGGTGCTCGAGCCGATGGATCTGCCAGAACCCGAGACGGGTGCAGACGGCGGCGAGCACGATGACGAAGACCGCGAATCCGATCCACCGCACGCTCAGCAGGAAGCGGTACACAACACGACGGTAGTTGTGCAGGTCAACTGCGAGTCGGCCGGGTTCGCCGCTCGCACCTAGGATGGACGTCCATGCAGCTCATCGACACACACGGCCGGGTCGCCACCGACCTGCGCGTGTCGCTGACCGATCGCTGCAACCTCGGTGCCAGTACTGCATGCCGGCCGAGGGCCTCGACTGGATGCCGACCGAGGACACGCTCACCGACGACGAGCTGATGCGCCTGATCGGCATCGGCGTCGAGATCCTGGGCATCCGCGACGTGCGGTTCACCGGGGGCGAACCGCTGCTGCGCCGCAGCCTGCCGGAGCTCGTCGCCGCCACCAAGGCGCTGCCGTCCAATCCGCGCACGGCGATGACGTCCAACGGTCTCGGCCTCAAGCACACCGCCCAGGCGCTGGCCGCCGCCGGGCTCGACCGGGTCAACATCAGCCTCGACACGACCGACCCGGCGACGTTCGAGCAGATCACCCGCCGCAACCGGCTGCACGACGTCATCGACGGCCTCGCCGCTGCGCGCGAGGCCGGCCTGGCGCCGGTCAAGGTCAACGCGGTCCTGCTGCGCGGCATCAACGACGCCGAGGCGCCCGACCTGCTGCGCTGGTGCATGAAGCACGACTACGAGCTGCGCTTCATCGAGCAGATGCCGCTCGACGCCCAGCACGGCTGGAACCGCGAGGCGATGGTCACCGCCGACGAGACGCTGACGCTGCTCGGCGAGCACTTCCGGCTGACCGGCCTCGACGGCCGCGGCTCGGCCCCGGCAGAGAAGTTCCTCGTCGACGACGGGCCGCACACGGTCGGCATCATCGGCTCGGTCACCCGGCCGTTCTGCGGCGACTGCAACCGCGTACGCCTGACCGCCGACGGTCAGATCCTCAACTGCCTGTTCGCCCGCGAGGAGTCAGACCTGCGTACGGCCCTGCGTACGGGCGCATCCGACGAGGAGATCGCCGCGCCGCTGGATCGCCGCGATGATGACCAAGCTGCCCGGGCACGGCATCGACGACCCGACCTTCCTGCAGTCGGCCCGCCCGATGTCCTCCATCGGCGGCTGACAACCACGGCTAGACGGGAACCGTCTCTTTCCAGAAGCCTCGGGCGGACAGGAACGAGCGGAGCGACTCCTCGTGGTCGTCGCAGGCGAGCCAGATCTTGCGCCGGTCGGGCGTGTGGATCTTGGGGTTGTTCCAGAGCACCTGATGCGTCGCTTCGGCCGTGCAGCCCTTGGCCGAGCAGGTCAGGACGTCACTCACGGTCGAGCTTGGGCGCAGCCGGTGGTTCGATCTCGCCCTTGGTCTCAGGCCCGAACGGCGACGGCCCGGCACCCTTCTTGCGTACGCCGGCGTTGGCCAGCACCACCGACGTGTAGGGCAGGAACACCGCGCCGACGAACAGCACCCAGCCGAAGCGCGACCACGGCGACGGAACCGCCGTCAGGACGATGACGCCGCCGATGAAGCAGAGCGTGCGGATGCCCATCGAGATGGCGTAGCGCCGCTCGCGCCGACCCCGGTCGGCACTTTGCGACTCGGCAGCGCTCGTGATCGAGAAGACCTGCTGCTTTCGCGGTTCTGGGGGCACACCTCCACTCTACGTCGCACAGGCCCGAGCGTGGGATCGAGTCCGAGGCCCCTCGGCCACGCAGGGCTGGTGGTCGTACGCTCGGCACATGACTGATCGCACCTACCGCGTCACCGAGATCGTCGGCACCTCTCCCGACGGCGTCACCGAAGCCGTCGACAACGGCATCAAGCGGGCCGCACAGACCCTGCGTCACCTCGACTGGTTCGAGGTCACCGACATCCGCGGACAGATCACCGACGCGGCCGTGTCGCACTACCAGGTGACGATGAAGCTCGGCTTCCGCCTCGAAGACGACGAGTAGTCGACGGCCTCCACTGGTGATCGAGTGCCGTCGAGGAACGAGGCGGTGACGAGCAGTCCGTCGAGCCGAACCGCCGCAGCAGCGCTGCGGCGCCCGACAGCACGACGACCAGGCCGCCGTACACGTACGTCGTGGTGGCCAGGCCGATGTGCGGCGCGGCGATGCCGGCTGCCACGGCAGGGATGCCGAACGCCAGGTAGCTGACGACGAACACTGCGGCGAACAGCTCGCCGCGCTCGTGCGGTCCGACCACAGGCGTGATCGACCGCATGATGCCGAGGAACGCGGTGCCGAAGCCGGCGCCGGCGACGACGGCCGCAGCGACGAACGCCCAGAACGATCCCATCGCCAGGGCGACGAGGGTCAGAGCCGTGCCGACGGCGAGCGCTGTCGTGCCGAAGATCGTGATCCGTCGTGACGACTCGCGGCGCGCGACGTAGCTCGCGATCGCGCCGACGCCGGTGAGCACCGTGACGACCAGTCCCTGCTCGACGTGGTCCGTGCCGCCGAGCTCTCGCGCCACGATCGGCGCGCCGAGGGAGAGATAGATGCCGCCGGTCGCCCAGCCGGCGACCAGGGCGGGAGTGCTGCGCAGGAACGCCGGGCGCGCGGCTGCCGGAATGCCCACTCGCGGGCGCAGCGAGTGCACGAGGCCCTCGTGGCGCGGCGAGGTCTCCGGCAGCAGCCACACGGCTGCGGCGAGCACCACGTACACCGCCGTCAGGGTGCCGAACACGACGACCAGGGGAGCCGAGGCGTGGTCGAGCACGATGCCGCCGAACAGCGCGCCGACGGCCAGGCCGGCAAGCGGGCTCACGCTGTTGAACGTCGCGGCGGCGCCGGGGCGGTTCTCCGGCTCGAGATCGACGACGGCAGCGCTCAGCGACGACATCAGCAGCCCACTGGCGGCGCCCTGGATGATGCGGGCCAGGAAGAGCATCCCGACGGAGTCCGCGTGCCAGAACACGACCATGCTGACCGCCAGCAACGCGAAGCCGGCGGAGAGGACGGGGCGGCGCCCGGCGTGGTCGGAGAGCGATCCCGTGACGAGCAGCGTCACGAGGAGCGCGATGGCGTACACCGCGAAGATGCCGGTCAGGGTCGCTGACGGAGAAGCCGAGCTCCTGCTGGAGCACGGGGTAGAACGGCGACGGCGCACTGGCGCCGATCATCATCGCCACGAAGGCGAACAGGCCGAGCGCGAAGCCGGTGGTGTGCTGGCGGACGGCTCGGGGAGCATCCAGCGTGATCGGTCATGTGTGCCTCGGTGCGGATTGGTTCGAAAAGATTGGAACCTTCACCGTACGCCGGATGTCACCACTGTTCAAGTATTATCGAACCATGGCAACGTATGAGCTGGAGCACCCCGACGATCGAGGACGTCGACGCTGACCGACGTCCTGTTCGCGCTGAGCGACCCGGCCCGGCTCGAGATCGTCCGCGAGGTCGCCGGCGGACCGCTCGACATGGCGGCGTGCGGCGCGACCAACCCTGATCTGCCGAAGTCGACCAAGTCGCACCTCATGAAGGTGCTGCGCGAGGCCGGGATCGTCCGCAACGTGCCGAACGGCCGCGGCCGGCTCGTGAGCCTGCGCAAGGACGAGCTCGACGCCCGGTTCCCGGGCCTGCTGGACTCGGTGCTCGGGGCCTGAGATCGCTAGTCGGCAGCGTCTGCGGCCTCGACCTCTTCGCGGGTGATGCCCAGCAGGTAGATGATCGCGTCGAGGTAGGGCACGTTGACCGATGTCCGTGCCTGGTCGCGTACGAGGGGCTTGGCGTTGAACGCGATGCCGAGGCCGGCCGCCGCGAGCATGTCGAGGTCGTTGGCGCCGTCGCCGATCGCCACGGTGTTCTTGACCGAGATGCGCGCCTGCTCGGCGAAGTGCCGTAGAGCCTCCGCCTTGCCGGCCCGGTCGACGATGTCGCCGACGATCTTGCCGGTGAGCCGGCCGTCGACGACCTCCAGCTGGTTGGCGGCGAAGTAGTCGATGTCGAGCTCGGCGGCGATCTTCTCGATGATGTGGGTGAAACCGCCGCTGACCAGCGCGAAGCGGTAGCCGAGACGCTTGAGCGTACGGATCATGGTGCGTGCGCCCGGGGCGTACGTGAGCGAGTCGTAGACCTCGTCGAGTGCCGACTCCTCGACGCCCTCGAGCAGGGCCACGCGCGAGACGAGGGACTCGGAGAAGTCCAGGTCCCCTTGCATCGCGGACTCGGTGACCGCGGCGACCTCGGCCTCGCAACCGGCGTGGGCGGCGATCATCTCGATGACCTCGCCCTGGATCAACGTCGAGTCGACGTCCATCACGACGAGCCGCTGGGCGTGACGCAGGATGCCGTTCTCCTGCACCGCGACGTCGACACCCTGCTCGAACGCGACGGCGGCGAGATCGGCCTGCAGCTGGTCGGGATCGGCGCCGGAGACCTCCATGCGGATCGCGGTCACCGGATAGCGCGCCATGCGCACGATGCGGTCGATGTTGCCGCCGTCGTCCTTGATCTGCTGCGCCAGCGCCGCCATCGCTGCCGGCCGCAGGGGAGCGCCGAGGACCACGACCTGGGCCCGGCCGACCCGGCGAGCCCGGTTGTCGCCCGTGCCGTACTCGACCGCGACCTCGAGTCCGAAGGCCGCGCCGACCTCGCGCACTGTGTCTTCGAGGCGGGGCCGGTCTTCGGGCACGGTCAGCAGGGCGCTGAGGATCAGCCGCCCACGCACGACGAGCTGCTCGACGTCGATGACCTCCACGCCGAACGGCTCGAGGTCGGCGAACAGTCGCGTCGTCACGCCGCTCTGGTCAGGCCCCGTGAGGGTGACCAGGACGGTCGGATCGTTGAAGTGCAGAGTCGGCACGGGATCAGTCATCGCACCCGAGGCTATCGCTGACGCTCAGCGTGCCCGCGATAGGTTGACTCCACCGCCACCAACTACGACCAGGAGTGTGTATGCCTGCCGCTTTCGAGCTCTCGAAGGTGAGCGTCGTACGGCCCGGAAAGGTCCTGCTGGAGGACGTCAGCTGGACCGCCGAAGACGGCGAGCGCTGGGTCGTCCTCGGACCCAACGGCGCCGGCAAGACGACGTTGTTGCAGATCATCAGTGCGGCGATGCATCCCACCAAGGGCAAGGTCAAGATCCTCGGCAGCAAGCTCGGCAAGGTCGACGTGTTCGAGCTGCGTACGCGCATCGGCCACACCAGCACCGCAGTCGCCGACCTCATCCCGCCGACCGAGTCGGTGGGCAACACGATCGTGTCGGCCGCGCACGCCGTGCTGGGCCGGTGGCAGGAGGAGTACGACGAGGAGGACTACCGTCGCGCGACGCAGATGATGGGCGAGATGGGCATCACGTCGCTGGCCAACCGCACGTTCGGCACCCTGTCCGAAGGCGAGCGCAAGCGGGTGCTGATCGCTCGCGCACTGATGACCGACCCTGAGCTCCTGCTGCTCGACGAGCCCGCCGCCGGCCTTGACCTGGGCGCTCGCGAGGACCTGATGGCGAGCCTCGAGGTGCTCTCGCACGCCGACTGACGCGCCGGTGCTGGTGATGGTGTCGCACCACGTCGAGGAGATTCCGGTCGGATTCACCCACGTCTTGATGCTTCGAGATGGCAAGGTGGTGGCTCAGGGCCCGATCGAGTCCACGCTGACGAGCGAGACTCTCAGCACGACTTTCGGGTCACGTATCCAGCTTCAGCACGAAGGTGGACGCTACAACGCCCGTCGGGCAGCATACGGACATCGTGCCGATCGCGGCGCTGACACAGGGGAGAGCTCATGATCGACTGGATCCAGGACCACCCCTCGGCGACCTGGCTGGGGATCGCCGTCGTCCTGGCCGTCGTCGAGGTGTTCAGCCTCGACCTCGTGCTGCTGATGTTCGCGTTGGGCGCCGTCGCCGCGGCTGTCGCGACCGGGCTTCGGTGCACCGCTCTGGCTCGCGATCCTCGTGTTCACGATCGTCTCCGTCGCGTTCGCTCTACTTCGTACGTCCGCCGATCGTCGAGCGTCTGCATGCCGGCCCGACTCTGACGACCGGCCACGCGGCCCTCGTCGGCCGCACCGGCGTCGTCCTCGAGCCGGTCGACTCGCGCAACGGCCGCATCCAGCTCGCCGGCGAGGTGTGGTCGGCGAAGGCCGCAACCGAGCACCAGACGTTCGACACCGGCACCGAAGTCCTCGTCACCCGGATCGACGGCGCCACTGCCGTCGTCACCATCAAGGAGTCCTGAATGTCCCCAGCACTGATCGTGCTCATCTTCGTCGCCGTCCTGGCGATCGTGGTCGTCTCGATGACGGTCAAGATCGTCCCCCAGGCGCGATCCGGCATCGTCGAGCGCTTCGGCAAGTACCGCACGACGCTGTCGGCAGGCCTCAACATCGTGGTGCCGTTCATCGACAAGGTCCGCTACGTCATCGATCTCCGTGAGCAGGTCGTGTCGTTCCCGCCGCAGCCGGTCATCACCGAGGACAACCTCGTCGTGTCGATCGACACGGTGATCTACTTCCAGGTCACCGACCCGGTCGCTGCGACGTACGAGATCGCCAACTACATCCAGGCCATCGAGCAGCTCACGATGACGACGCTGCGCAACATCACGGGTGGCATGAGCCTCGAGCACGCGCTGACCAGCCGCGACCAGATCAACTCCGGGCTGCGCGGCGAGCTCGACAGTGCGACCGGCAAGTGGGGCATCCGCGTCAACCGTGTCGAGCTCAAGGGCATCGACCCGCCGCCGTCGATCATCGACGCGATGGAGCAGCAGATGCGCGCCGAGCGCAACAAGCGTGCGGCCATCCTGACCGCCGAGGGCGAGCGTCAGTCGGCGATCCTCACGGCTGAGGGCCAGAAGCAGTCCGCGATCCTGACGGCCGAGGGTGAGCGCCAGGCGCAGATCCTCACGGCGCAGGCCGATCGTCAGGCGCAGATCCTGCGCTCACAGGGTGAGGCGCAGGCCATCCAGACGGTGTTCCAGGCGATCCACGACGGCAACCCCGACCAGAAGCTGCTGTCCTACCAGTACCTCCAGATGCTGCCGAAGATCGCCGAGGGCGACAACGCCACGACGTGGATCATCCCGGCAGAGCTGACCAAGGCGCTGGGCACGCTCGGCGGCACGCTGGGCAAGATCCCGGTCGACGGCGGCGGCAGCAAGACCCGCGTCGACTTCGATGCGCCGATCGACGATGACGCACCTGAGGAGCAGGCCACGGCCGATGCCGTCCAGGAGGCGCTCGACGCTGCCAAGGCGGCCGAGTCGCCGATGTCGCCGAGTGCGGGCGAGGCCCCGGCCCAGCCCGAGGCCGGCACGCCGGAGCCGCCGGCAGCACCGCCGCAGCCTCCCACGGCCTGACTCGTGAGAACGCCCTCGACCGACATGGTCGAGGGCGTTGTCGCGTGCGGCTCAGTGCTGGTAGGTGCCGTGGATGATCGCGCGACCCAGCGTCTTGAACGCGAGGTTGAAGCCGACGACCGCAGGCGAGGCCGAGCTGTCGACGCCGAGGCTGTCCGCGCCGACGGCATGCACGACGTAGAAGTAGCGGTGCACCTGATCTCCCGGCGGGGGAGCCGCGCCCATGTAGGACAGTCCGCCACCGTCATTGCGTACGTGGAAGGCGCTGCCCGGCAGTGAGTCGTCCGACGCGCCGGCGCCGCCTGCCAGCTCGGTGACATCGGCCGGGATGTCGACGGCGACCCAGTGCCAGAAGCCGGAGACGATGGGCGCATCCGGGTCGAAGCACGTGACGACGTACGACTTGGTGCCCTCAGGCGCGCCGGACCAGGACAGCTGCGGCGAGGAGTCGCCGAGCTCGTTGACCTGGTCGTCCTTGAGGGGCTGACCGTCGGTCACGTCAGAGCTCGTCACCGAGAACGACGGGGCGGACGGCAGAAGCGGGTAGGGATCGGGTGTGACGGGGCGTTCAAGACTCATGCTCGTTAGGCTAGCCCGGTGGCCGAGATCGTACGACTGGACGACCTCGAGGATCCGCGACTCCGTGACTATGTCGACCTGCGGGACGTGCAGCTGAGGCAGCAGCTCGAGGCCGACCGCGGACTGTTCCTCGCGGAGGGCGAGAAGGTGGTCCGCCGGGCGATCGAGTCGGGTCATCAGCCGCGGTCGTTCCTCATGTCGCCCCGCTGGCTCGATGGCCTCGCCGACCTGCTCGACGCGACCGACGTGCCGTGCTTCGTGCTGGACGACACGTCGATCGAGAAGCTCACCGGCTTCCACGTCCACCGCGGCGCTCTCGCCGCGCTTGAGCGGCCCGAGCCGAGGCCGCCCCGCGACGTGCTGGCGGACGCCCGACGGGTGGTCGTGATGGAGGACCTGGCCGACCACACCAATGTCGGCGGGGCCTTTCGCGCGGCTGCCGCACTGGGCTTCGACGCTGTGCTGCTCTCGCCCCGCTGCGCGGACCCGCTCTACCGGCGGGCGATCAAGGTCTCGATGGGATCGGTCTTCTGGCTGCCGTACGCACGGGTCGAGGACTGGTATGCCGCGCCGGACCTGCTGCGCGAGGCCGGCTTCACGACGTACGCCATGACACTTGCCGACGACTCGGTGCCGATCGACGAGGTCTCCCACGACGTCGAGCGGCTGGCGCTGATCGTCGGCTCCGAGGGACACGGACTGACCCCGCACTGGGAGAAGTCAGCGGACCATCGCGTGACGATCCCCATGGCGGCCGACATCGATTCGCTCAACGTCGCCTCATCGGTCGCGGTTGCCTGTTGGGCGATGAGACCGAAGGCGCCCCGCGCCTGAGCGTCGAGTCGGGCTAGCGGAGCGGGAGCGTACCGCGCCGGAGGCGCCTTTCTGAGAAGCCCAAGCGCGCTAGGCGGCGCTCGGAAACAGCCGGCTCGCCCGGTCGATCAGCTCCATCGCAGCCTGATGCACCTCGATGACGTAGTCGTTCGCCTCAGCGGCGGTCGGCCGGAACGACGTGGGGTGAGCGCAGTCGTTCCTGCGCTGGAGCAGGAGCGGTAGTAGATCGGCCACGTCTCCGGCTGTCACGTCGAGCTCGGACAGCATCCTCACGAGCTCGGCGCCGGGTGTCTTCATGGACAGGTCCTCGATCGACGTCACCTTCCACGACGGACGAACGGCGCGCACGGCGGCGAAGTCCTCGGCGGACAGCAGCGTCAAGGCAAGCGCGACGTAGCCGTTCCATGCCGAGACGTGGGCAGGACGGTGCAGACCGTGCTCGACGCAGGTTCGCGCCTCCTGCAGCCCTTCAGCCAGACGAGCGAGGCCCGAGATGCGGGTCTCGATGGTGAAGCGGATCTGAGTCGCGGACGGCTTCGGCTCCGCGGCCCGTCTGCGGGAGAAGTCGGCGCGCTCACACAAGGCCAGGAAGCTCTCCACTGTCTGGTGGACGTGAGGCCGGGAATAGCCGGTGACCTCCCGTACGACGTCGGTCAACGTGGCTGGCGGTGCCTTCTCCGGCGAGCCCAACGCCTCGAACAACGGGGCATAGGCGGTGCGCATGGCCTCGGCCAGGAGCCGTTCAGAACCGCCGGTCTCCCGGTAGTCACGCCAGAGCGGGGTCGGTGTGCCCGCGGCGTCGACGAAACCCATGGCCCGCAGCAGCCCGACCATGTGCGGGCCTTCACCGTTGGCGAGACCGTTCGCCTCGAGGTGCTGTCCGGTGACCCGCCCTGGCGTCGTCGCCGTCCGAATGGTTCGCAGCACGAGGGGGATCGAGGAGGGCACCGTCGTGTGTGGCATACCGGTCATGACTCTTCCTCCGTCAAGCACAGCGTCGTGCAGGGAACGTAGTCCCTGGGAGGGTCACGACGGGGGCGGATGGTGTCAGCGCTCGATGACGGGCTCGTTGACGAGGACCGTGACGGGCCAGTCGTCGGGATAGCTGTCGGCGAGCTCCTGGTGCTGCTTGTAGAGCTTCTTGCGCGACCGCTCAGGCAGGCGATCACCGAAGACCGTGCCGAACAGGTGATCCGTCTCGTGCTGCAGGCAACGCGCCAGCAGGCCGTCGCCGACGAACTCGACGGGCTCACCCGTTTGGTCCACACCGGTGACGTGCGCGCGGTCCGGTCGGGCGCACGAGGTGAAAGCGCCGGGCAGTGAGAGGCAGCCCTCGTCCTCGTCCTCGAGGTTGCGCTCCTTGCCCTCGGGCAGGTGCAGCACCGGGTTGCAGACGACACCCGTGATCTGGTTGTTGTCATCGTCGGGGCAGTCGAAGACGAACACCTTGAGGTCGACGCCGACCTGGTTGGCGGCGAGCCCGACGCCCTTGGCGGCGTACATCGTCGCCACCATGTCCTTGACGAGGGTCAGCAGCTCGTCGTCGAAGACCGTGACGTCCTCGAGCTCTCGGTGCATGACGGGCGTGCCCCACCGGGTGATGGGGCGTACGGCGCCGCCCTCGGGGAGGGGACGGGACTGTGATGCAGGCACGGGCTCTGGGCTCCTTCGCTCAGGACTGGTCAAGGCTACCGAGCCACCGACGCAGGGCAACTGCTGGTCCTGCGATGTGAGTTCGGATACCATTGGTATGTCAAACTGCAACTCAGAGTTACAGTATGTGCAGCGGGTGGGCACCTCAGTCCAACCTCGCGCCAAACACCTCGAGGAGTTCCTGTGGCCAGTCGCCGAGATCCCATGGGCATCGGCCTGGCGGTGCTCAACCGCATCGCCAGCTCGCCGACCATCGACAAGCTCAAGCTGCGCAAGACGACCGAGAAGGCCGTCTACCAGGGCGCCAAGAGCGGTTTCCGCGTCGCCGGCGCCACCGGCCGTACGTTCAAACGGGTCAAGAGCACCGGCAAGCCCACGCGTCTGGCCCGTACGTCCGACAGCGGCGTGTTCGACCTCGAGCCGACCGAGGACCAGCAGATGATCGTCGGCGTCATCAAGGAGTTCGCCGCCGAGGTGTTGCGCCCCGGCGCCGAAGCCGCCGAGACGGCCAACGACACGCCCAAGGAAATCCTCGCCCAGACCAGTGAGTTCGGCCTGACGCTCCTCAACATCCCCGAGAGCCTCGGCGGTCTGTCCGAGGACCGTTCGGCGGTCACCGGCGTGCTGGTCGCAGAAGCGCTCGCCGAGGGCGACATGGGCCAGGCCGTCGCCTGTCTCGCACCGGCGGCCGTCGCCACCGCGATCTCGCTCTGGGGCTCCGACGCGCAGCAGCAGACGTATCTGCCCGCATTCGCCGGCGACGACATCCCCACCGCGGCGCTCGCCGTTGCCGAGCCCAGGGCTCTCTTCGACCCGTTCGACCTCCAGACCACAGCGGTCAGGACCGAGACCGGATACCGCCTCAACGGCATCAAGTCAGCGGTCGTACGCGGCAGCGAGGCTGAGCTCTTCGTGGTCGCCGTCGACATCGACGGCCGCGGCCCGACCCTCGTGCTGCTGGAGTCGAGCACCGCCGGAGTCGCGATCGAGGCCGATCCCGGCATGGGCCTGCGTGCCGCAGGGCTGAGCCGTCTGGTCCTGACCGACGTCGAGGTCTCGGCAGATGCGATCCTCGGTGAGGGCACCGCCGACGACTACCGCGAGTGCGTACGCCTCTCCCGCCTCGCCTGGGCCGGTCTGGCCCTCGGCGCCGCTCGCGCCACCCTCGACTACGTCTCCGACTACGTCGACGACGCGTACGGCGTTCGGTGAGCCGATCGCGCACCGCCAGGCCGTCGCGTTCATGGTCGCCGACATCGCGATCGAGCTCGAGGGCATGCGCCTGGTGACCCTCAAGGCCGCATCGCGCGCCGAGCAGGGCATCGACTACGCCCGCGAGGTCGCGCTCGCGCGCCGGCTCACGGCCGAGTACGGCATGAAGATCGGCACCGACGGCGTCCAGCTGCTGGGCGGCCACGGCTTCGTCAAGGAGCACCCGGTCGAACGGTGGTACCGCGACCTGCGAGCCATCGGCCTGATGGAAGGAGCAGTCCTCGTCTGAGGACGGAACCACTCATGATCAATCTCGAGACCCCCCGCAAGTTCCGCCCGTTCATCAAGCAGGCCCATCAGGTCGCCGAGGAGTTCCTGCGCGCCAACTCACGCAAGTACGACCTCGCCGAGCACGCCTACCCCAAGGAGCTCGACCTCCTCGCCTCGCTGGTCGACGGCATGGGCGACTCCGGGCAGGGCCAGGGTGCCGGTGCGGCCGGCGTACGCCGTGACGAGGCCGACGAGGATGCCGGCAAGGGCAAGGTCAAGAACGGCACCAACATGTCATCCGTGCTCTCGATCATCGAGATGTGCTGGGCCGACGTGGGTCTGCTGCTTTCGATGCCGCGTCAGGGCCTTGGCAACTCCGCGATCGCCTCGGTGGCCAACGAGGAGCAGCTCGAGCGCTTCAAGGGCACGTGGGCGGCGATGGCGATCACCGAGCCCAGCTTCGGCTCCGACTCGGCCGCGATCACCACGACCGCGGTCAAGGACGGCGACGCCTACATCCTCAACGGCGAGAAGATCTTCGTGACGGCCGGCGATCGCGCCGACTCCGTCGTGGTGTGGGCGACGCTCGACAAGAACCTCGGCCGCGCCGCCATCAAGTCGTTCCTGGTCCCCAAGAGCCTGCCCGGCATCCGGGTCGAGCGGCTCGAGCACAAGCTCGGCATCCGCTCCTCCGACACCGCGGTCATCGTGCTCGACAACTGCCGTGTCCCGGCGGAGAACCTGCTCGGCAACCCCGAGATCGACACCAAGCAGGGCTTCGCCGGCGCCATGGCGACCTTCGACAACACCCGGCCGCTCGTCGCCGGCATGGCCGTGGGCTGTGCCCGGGCGGCCCTCGAGGACACCCGACGCCTGCTGGAGGAGGCCGGCGTCGTCATCGACTACGACCGGCCCGCACAGGCTCAGTCGTACGCCGCCGCGACCTTCATCGCGATGGAGGCCGACTGGGAGGCCGCGCTGCTGCTGACCCTCCAGGCGGCGTGGCTGGCGGACAACCGCAAGCCCAACTCGATGGAGGCCTCGATGGCCAAGGCGAAGGCCGGACGCGTGGGCAACCAGATCACGCTGCGCTGCGTCGAGCTGGCCGGCACGTTGGGCTACAGCGAGATCGAGCTGGTCGAGAAGTGGTCGCAGGGACTCCAAGATCCTCGACATCTTCGAGGGCACGCAGCAGATCCAGCAGCTCATCGTGGCCCGTCGCCTGCTCAACCTCACATCGTCCGAGCTTCGCTGACCCGTAGAACATCCCGTCACTCTCGTGGCGCGATGTTCTATAGGGTCAAGGGCATGAGCAGTGATCTTCCCAACGATCTGGACGTCGAGTACGAGCTGACCAGGTTCGTGCGGCGGGTGCGCGCCCGCTCGCTCCGCCAGCTGCCGGAGATCCACCCGTCCCTGGACTACGGGACGTTCCTGTTCCTGATCGCGATCTGCGACGCACCGGACGGCATCCGCGGTTCCGAGCTCGCCGAGGGCCTCGGGGTGCACAAGTCGACCGCCAGCCGGGCGATCGCGTCGTTGGAGAAGCTTGGTCTGGTCTCGCGGGTCCCGGACCCTGACGACGGTCGCGCCCAGCTTCTCGTCGCCGAGCCTGAGGCGCGAGCCAAGCTCGAGGCCTACCGTGGCCGCAGCCACCAGCGGTTCTCCGCGATCTTGTCCGACTGGGACGCAGACGAGGTCAGCACGTTCGCCCGCAGCCTGGCGCGGCTCAACGATGCCGCCGAACAGATCCCGTGAGGATCTTCCACCTCGCCACCGAAGAGGCCTGGACCGCTGCGATGGACGCCGGAACGTACACGGCTTCGACGCTGGGGCTCGACCTCGCCGACGTCGGTTTCATCCACTGCTCGCAGGCCAGCAGGTCGCCGGCGTGCACGAACGGTTCTACGGCGACGTCGCCGAGCCTCTGCTCCTGCTGACGATCGACACCGACCTGTTGACGTCACCGTGGCAGCTCGATCCGGTCGAGGGTCAGCCACTGCCGTTCCCGCACATCTACGGGCCGCTCAACGTCGACGCCGTCGTGTCGGCGGAGCCGTTCAGACCGTCAGCATCGTCTTGATCGCCGTGCGCTCGTCCATCGCGCGGTAGCCGTCGGCGACCTGGTCGAGCGGCAGGTGCAGGTCGAAGACCTCGCCCGGGGTGCACGGTGCCGTCGAGCACGTCGGGCAGCAGCTCCTCGATGTAGTGCGCGCACCGGGGCGATGCCGCCGGCGATGCCGATGTTGCGGCCGAACATCGCCGGGACGTTGAGCTCGACGTCGTGCGGCACGCCGACGTAGCCGATGCCGGCCGCCGGGACGGGCGCACAGCATCGCCTGCTTCATGCTCTCCTCGGTGCCGACGCACTCGAGCACGTAGTCGGCGCCGATGCCGTCGAGCATCTCGCGGACCGCGCCGGCGCCCTCCTTGCCGCGCTCGGCGACGATCTCGTCGGCGCCGAACTCGCGGGCCAGCTGCTGGCGGTCCTCGTGCCGCGACATCGCGACGATCTTGGCCGGCGCCGAGGCGCTTGGCGGCGAGGACGGCGCTCGAGGCCGACGGCGCCGTCGCCGACCACGGCGACGGTGCTGCCGGCCGTGACGCCGGCCGAGACCGCCGCGTGGTGGCCGGTCGGGAAGACGTCCGAGAGCGTCAGCAGGTGCGGGACCATGCGCCTGGCTCGGCTGCGCCGGGCGTCGCGACCAGCGTGCCGTCGGCGAACGGCACGCGCACGATCTCGCCCTGGCCGCCGTCGACCGGGTGACCCTGGCTTGTCGTCGTCGCCCCAGAAGCCGCCGTTGACGCACGACGTGTGGACGCCGCGCTCGCACAGCGCGCAGGTGTTGTCGGAGAACGTGAACGGCGCGATGACGAAGTCGCCCGCGCGTCGACGGTCGAGACGCGCGGCGCCGACCTGCTCGACGACGCCGACGAACTCGTGGCCGATCCGCGACGGGCTCCCTGATCTCGTTGATGCCGCGGTAGGGCCACAGGTCGGAGCCGCAGACGCAGGACGGCGACGACGCGCACGATGGCGTCGGTGTCGTCGCTGGAGCTGCGGGGTCGGCGACGTCGTCGAGGCGGATGTCGCGGGGGGCATGGAGGACGGTGGCGCGCATGTGGCCATTCTTGCAGCGCGACGGCCGTGTGACAGGATCGTTCGCATGACTGACAAGCCTGAAATTGACTTCATCGAGGGACCTGCGCCCACCGAGCTCCAGATCAAGGACCTCATCGTCGGCGACGGACCCGAGGCAGTGCCCGGTGGACTCGTCGACGTGCACTACGTCGGCGTCGAGTTCGACACCGGCGAGCAGTTCGACTCGTCGTGGGACCGCGGCCAGTCCGCGAAGTTCCCGCTCCCGCAGCTCATCGCCGCGTGGCAGCAGGGCATCCCGGGCATGAAGGTCGGCGGCCGGCGCCAGCTCGTGTGCCCGCCGGAGCTCGCCTACGGCCCCGCCGGTGGCGGCCACCGCCTCTCGGGCAAGACCCTCGTCTTCGTGATCGACCTGCTCGGCGTCTGACGCCCTACAGCCGGTCGCGTGCGTCGACCAGGCGCCGTCACGCGCTTGACGGACACCGGGAACGCCGTGCGCAGGTTCTGGGCCAGCAGGCTGAGCCGCAGCTCCTCCAGCGCCCAGCGCACGTGCTGGACGTCGGGGGAGAGGCGCGCCCAGACCGACAGGTCGGCCGTACGTTCGTGGAACCGCGCCTCGAGCTCCTGCGTCGCCAGCAGGTCGTCGGTGAGCGGCGCGTCGAGCCGGCGACGCGCCGCCTGCAGGTACAACGGCAGGCGGCGCAGCTGGGTCGACCCCGGCGTCGCGGATGAAGCCCGGGATAGACGAGCCACGACAGCTGCACGCGAACGTCCTCGCCGGCCTCGGTGGCCGGCGTGGGCACGACCTCGCCGAGGGCGCGCAGCACGTCGAGGACGGTGCGCACCGCGCGCTCGGTCTCGTCGTACGCCTCGGCGCGTACGGTCTCCCGCAGGGCGTCGAACGACTCCTCGTCCCAGGCCGGGCCACCGTGGCGTACGAGCAGCTCCTCGAGCGCCGCCAGCCAGCACTCCTCGATCACGGCCGCTGCGTCCTGGTGCGGGCCGGTCGACAGCAGCAGCTTGGCGCGCAGGTCGAGCGACCGGCCGAGCTGCGGGACCGGTGTCGCGAGCGCGAACGACAGCAGCCGGGCCTGGCCGCGCACGCATCGCCGCGGCCTGCTCGGCGGGGGAGTCCAGCACCCGCAGGGCGACCGAGGTGCCCTCGTCCACCAGCGCGGGGTAGCCGGTGACCTGGCCGGCCGTGATCGTCCGGTCGATGTCACCGACCGTCCACGCCAGCAGTCCTGAACGCTCCTCCTGGCGTGCGGCCTCGGTCAGGTCTGCCCGTACGTGGGTCGCGAGCTCGCTGCGCAGCGCTCCGAGATCCTTGCCGCGGGCCAGCTCGACGCCGTCCTCGACGACGCGGAACGTCACCCGCAGGTGTCCGGGGAGCGCCGTGAAGTCGAAGTCCTCCGGGCGTACGACCGTGCCGTTGAGCAGCCGCATCTGCCGCGCGAGCTCGTCGCTCAGGTCGGGAGCATCGGGATCCATCGCCTCGACCAGACGAGGGGCGAACTGGCCGGCCGGGACGAACTCGCGCCGCAGCCACTTGGGCAGCGACCGGATCAGCTCGGTCACCAGCTCGACCCGGTGCCCCGGCACGTGCCAGTCGAACGCCCGGTCGTCGACGGTCAGCAGCCGGTCGATCGGCAGGTCGACCGTGACGCCGTCGTCCTCCATGCCGGGCTCGAACGCGTACGTCAGTGGGTACGCCTCGCCGTCGGAGTGCCACTCGCGCGGGAACTCCTCGTCGGCATCGCTCGGCGCTGCGCGCCGAGCATCGCGGGGTCGAACGTCAGGAGGTCTGGCTGGTCGATCCGGGTCTTCTTCCACCACGAGTCGAAGTGACGGGTCGAGACGACGTCGGCGGGGACTCGCTCGTCGTAGAACGCGTAGAGCGTCTCGTCGTCGACCCGGAGGTCGCGGCGGCGTAGGCGCTCCTCGAGCTCCTCGACCTGCTCGACCATCGCCTGGTTGCGCGGCCCAGAACTTGTGGTGCGTGCGCCACTCGCCCTGCACCAGGGCGTGCCGGATGAACAGCTCCCGCGACACGACGGGATCGACGCGGCCGTACTGGACCAGCCGGTCGGCGATGATCGGGATGCCGTAGAGCAGGACCTTCTCCCGCGCCATGACCGCTCCGCGCTTGCGCGACCAGTGCGGTTCGCTGTACGAACGGTTGACCAGGTGCGCGCCGGCCTCCTCGACCCACTCCGGCTGGATCTTGGCCGCCGTACGGCCCCACAGCCGGCTGGTCTCGACGAGCTCGCCGACCATCGACCATCCGCGGCGGCTTCTTGGCGAGGCCCGAGCCGGGGAAGATCATGAACTTCGCCTGCCGGGCGCCGAGGAACTCCCGGCCGTCGAGCTCGCGAAGGCCGACGTGCGACAACAGCCCGGTCAGCAGCGCCTGGTGGACCAGGTCGGGATCGGCGCCGGGGCTGCCGGGCTTGAGCCCGAGGTCCTTGGCGGTGCGGCGCAGCTGCGAGTGCACGTCGTGCCACTCGCGGATGCGCAGGTAGTGCAGGTACTCGTCGCGGCACATCCGCCGGAACGCCGAGCTCGAGAGCTCGTCGCGCTGCTCGCGGATGTACCTCCACAGCGTCAGCCACGACAGGAAGTCCGAGTCGGGCTCGACGAATCGGCGGTGCTTCTCGTCGGCCGCCTGCTGGTGGTCCAGCGGACGCTCGCGCGGGTCCTGGATCGACATCGCCGAGACGATCACGAGGACGTCGGCGAGGCAGCCGAGCCGGTCGGCGGCCAGCAGCATGCGGGCCAGGCGCGGATCGGTCGGCAGCGTCGACATCGAGCGGCCGATCGTGGTCAGCCGGTGCCGCCGGACGGCTGCGTCCCGAGCGCACCCAGCTCGTACAGCAGGTTGAGCCCGTCGGTCACCGCGCGCGAGTCCGGCGGGTCGAGGAACGGGAAGTCCTTGATGTCGCCGAGGTCGAGCGAGGCCATCTGCAGCAGCACCGACGCGAGGTTGGTGCGCTGGATCTCCGGGTCGGTGAACTCCGGGCCGCCCGTCGAAGTCCTCCTCGGAGTAGAGCCGGATGCAGATGCCGTCGGCGACGCGACCGCACCGCCCGGCGCGCTGCGCGGCGCTGGCCTGCGAGATGGGCTCGATCGGCAGGCGCTGCACCTTGAGCCGCTGGCTGAACCGCGAGATGCGGGCGAACCCGGGGTCGATGACGTAGCGGATGCCTGGCACGGTCAGCGACGTCTCGGCGACGTTGGTCGCCAGCACGATGCGGCGGCCGGTGTGGTCGCTGAAGATCTTCTGCTGGTCGCCGGCAGCCAGGCGACCGTAGAGCGGCAGGATCTCGGTGCGTGGGTACTTCTTGCCCGCCAGGAACTCGGCTGCGTCGCGGATCTCTCGCTCACCGGACAGGAACACCAGGATGTCGCCGTCGCTCGGGCAGCTCCGCGATCGGCGTCCGCGATGCCGTCGAGCATGTCGTCGGCGTCGGTCTCGGCGAGGGGCCGGTAGCGGACCTCGACGGGATACGTACGCCCGCTGACCTCGATGACCGGGCGCGTCGAACATCTCCGCGAAGCGTTCGACGTCGATCGTCGCCGAGGTGATGATGACCTTGAGGTCGGGGCGGCGGGGGAGCAGCTGCTTGAGATAGCCCAGCAGGAAGTCGATCGACAGCGACCGCTCGTGCGCCTCGTCGATGATGATCGTGTCGTAGCGCGACAGGCGGCGGTCGCGCTGCAGCTCGGCGAGCAGCAAGCCGTCGGTGACGAGCCGGATCGCCGTGGCGTCGCTCGTCTGGTCGTCGAACCGCACGGCGTAGCCGACCTCGGCGCCGAGCTCGACCTCGCACTCGTCGGCGATGCGCTTGGCGACCGAGCGCGCGGCGATGCGGCGCGGCTGGGTGTGCGCGATGGTGCGGCGGCCCAGCTCGTAGGCGATCTTGGGCAGCTGCGTCGTCTTGCCCGATCCGGTCTCGCCGGCCACGACGACGACCTGGTGGTCGCGGATCGCGGCGGCGATGTCGTCATGGCGCGCCGTGATCGGCAGCGCCTGGTCGTACGCGATCTTCATGCAGGTCACAGCCAGCTCACGTGGGCGAGCAGGAGGTAGCCGACGAACGCGACGACGTCGAGGATCGTGTGGGCGATGACCAGCGGCATCACGCGCTTGGTCCGGTGTGAACCAGTAGCCGAACACCAGGCCCATCACGAAGTTGCCGAACGCCTGGCCGACGCCCTGGTAGAGGTGATAGCTGCCGCGCAGCAGCGGCGCTGGCGACGATCGTCGCCGGCCAGCTCCAGCCGAGCTGCCGCAGCCGGGTCATCAGGTAGCCGACGACGATGACCTCCTCGATGACGGCGTTCTTGACCGCGGCCAGGATCAGGACCGGGACGGTCCACCAGTACGTGTCGAGGGGCTGGTGACGATCTCGGCGGTGATGCCCAGGGCGCGGCCCGCGAAGTAGAGGCCGATGCCCGGGCAGCCCGATGACGGCGGCCAGCCGAGCCCCACAGACACGTCGTGCCCAGACGCCTGCCCGGTCGAGGCCGAGCCGCTCGCGTACGGGCGGCTGATCCGTGTCCAGCGTCAGCAGGTAGAGCGCCAGGGCGACCGGGACGAGCGCGAACCCGATGCCGAGCACCTGGTAGGTCAGGTCGAGCCACTCGCGGGTCGTCCTGGTTGCCGTTGAGCGTCGCGGTCGAGTTCGCTGAGCCCGCCGGGCTGGGTCAGCTTGGCGGATCAGGCTGACGACGCGCGTAGACCGCCGACGCGCCCGAGTGACAGGCCCAGGACGATCCAGATCTCAGCGCTGAGTCGTCGGGAGCTGGGCCTGCGGTCGGACACCGATCGATCGGCCACCGTCAGAGGTCGTCGGTGGCGAACGTGTCGCACTGGTTGACGGTGCCGCCGTTGTAGCCGGCGATGAACCACTTCTGCCGCGACTCGCTCGAGCCGTGGGTCCACGACTCCTGGTTGACCCGGCCGCGTCGACGACTCCTGGATGTGGTCGTCGCCGACGGCGGCGGCGGCCGACAGCGCCGACTTGATGTCCGTCATCGGTGAGCGGCTTCAGCAGCGTGTTGCCGTCGGCGTCCTTGGTCGTGGCGGCGTGGTTGGCCCAGACGCCGGCCATGCAGTCGGCCATCAGCTCGATGCGTACGCCGCCGCTGAGCGGGCCGGTCTTGCCGTCCTGGCCCTTGGCGAGGATGCCGAGCAGGTTCTCGACGTGGTGGCCGTACTCGTGCGCCACGACGTACTCCTGGGCCAGCGCGCCGTCATCGGCGCCGAACCGGCTCGTGAGCTCGTCGAAGAAGCTCGCGTCGATGTAGATCCGCTGGTCCGACGGGCAGTAGAACGGGCCGGTCGCGTTCGAGGCCGACGCCGCACGCCGACTGCGTCGATCCGGAGTAGATGACGGTCTTGGCATCCTGGTACTGCCGCTTGACGTCAGCAGGGAGGGCGTCGCGCCAGTAGGCCTGGACGCTGTTGACCGTGCCGATGATCCGGCAGGTGTCGTCGCGGTTCGCGTCGGCGCCGGTCTTGCACTGCGAGAAGTCGGTGGTCGAGGTGTCGCCGCCGGCCTGGACCTGGCCGGGATCGAACGGGTTGGCACCGGTGCCGCCGCCCGTGATGTCGCCGCCGAAGATGAGCCCGAGGATCAGCAGGATGATGGCTCGCCGCTCCGCCACCGATCACGGCACCGCCGCGAACTCCGCCGCCGCCGCCGGTGACCTGGCTCGTGTCCAGATCGGCGCCCTCGTTGAACGTCATGCCCGGAAGTCTACGCAGAGCGGAGCGAAGTGCTCGCGGATAGTGTCGTGCCGTGACCTCGACAGATGCGAGTGCGAGCTTCCAGATGCCCGAGGGCCTTTCGGCCGGCGACACCGCGCGTCTCAGCGGCCTGCGACGCATGCGTGCGCTCGCGCTGTCCCTGCTGCTCCTGGCCGCCGCATCTACGTCCTGACCCGCAACCAGGACGGCTGGCTCGGCTACGTCAACGCCGGTGCCGAAGCAGCGATGGTCGGTGCCATCGCGGACTGGTTCGCCGTCACGGCCCTCTTCAGGCACCCGCTGGGGCTGCCGATCCCGCACACGGCGATCATCCCGAACCGCAAGGAGTCGCTGGGGGAGAGCCTGCAGGAGTTCGTCACCGACAACTTCCTGCGGGAGGACGTCGTCCGCGAGCGCATCCAGTCAGCAGGCTGTCAGCCGGCGCGTAGGGGAGTGGCTCGTCTCCGACGGGCACAGCGAGCGCCTCGTCGCCGAGGGCTCGCGCGTGCTGGCCGATGCGCTCCGCCACGTCAAGGAGACCGATGTCGCGGCCGTGATCCAGGAGGCGCTGATCCCTCGGCTCAAGGAGGAGGAGCTCAGTCCCGTCGTGGGCCAGCTCCTCGAGGAGATCCTTCGCGACGACGCGCACCGGGGCCTCGTCGACCTTGCCCTGGACGAGCTGGGCCGCTGGCTCGCGATCAACGACGAAGAGGTCGCCGCCCTCATCGAGAACCGTGCACCGTCCTGGACGCCGCAATGGCTCGACAAGCGGGTGGCCGGCTGGGTGCACGAGCAGGTCGTCGAGTGGGTTGCCGAGATCGGCCGTACGCCGGACCACAACGCCCGGATCGCCCTCAACCGGTGGCTGACCGACCTCGCCCAGGAGCTGCAGCACGACCCTCAGACGCGTACGCGCTTCGAGAACCTCAAGGAGCGGATGCTGTCGCAGCCGCGCGTCGGCGTGACGTCCGTACGCCTGTGGGACGCGCTGCGTCGCGCGTTGATCGGCTCGCTCGCCGACGAGAGCGGACTGCTCCGCCGACGGGCGCTCGAGGAGATCGAGGCGTTCGGCCAGCGGCTCATCGACGATCCCGAGCTCAACCGCCGCACTCGACGCGACCATCTCGGACGTCGCGGCGTACGCCGTCAACCACTACGGCAGCGAGGTGGCGACGATCATCTCCGCGACGGTCAACCGGTGGGACGGCAAGGAGACCGCCGAACGCATCGAGCTGCACGTCGGCCGGGACCTGCAGTTCATCCGCATCAACGGAACCGTCGTCGGCGGGCTGGCCGGCATCGCGATCCATGCGATCTCGTCCCTGCTCTGACCCGACCGACGGGACTCGAATGCCTACGCAATGTGGAAAACATGTGCATAACAGCGCGTGGCTTGTGGGTGACGTAGGTCACTCTGTGGGTAAGTGACACATTCTCGAAAAATAGCTCAGAAACTTCGGCAAATCCCTTGCGCGCCTGGTCGCCCGGGGCATACAAATGACCTACGCAATCCTTCGGGAAAGCGGGAAAGAATCCAGATTCGATCCCATGGCCAGCGACGCAAGTCAAAGGCAGCCGGTCAGTGATGTGACAGGCGGGAAAGAAGAAAGATTCTGGATGAGAGAGATCATCACGCTCGATCAAACTAGAGGCCCCGGAAACTCATACTTTCCGGGGCCTCGACTAATTGTGCCAACTATTTCCGTGCGATGCCAATGTGCCCATCGGGCCGAGGTGCACGGAGGGCCACCCGATTCGGAACGCCGACCGGTCTTTGCTAAAGTTCAGTGCTGCACCGCGCCCGTCATACAGGCGCTTGTCCGGGTGGCGGAATGGTAGACGCGCTAGCTTGAGGTGCTAGTGCCCTGTAAGGGGCGTGGGGGTTCAAGTCCCCCCTCGGACACACACAACGATGGGCCGCAACCGGCGAGGTTGCGGCCCATCGTCATGTCAGGGACGCGCCGACACCTGGTCAGCCCCAGATGGCCGCGAGCTCGGTGACGCGGCAGTCGCGCACGGTCGCACGTCCCCCGGCCGCTCGCCACGCGATGCCGTCACTGCCCTCGTCGGTGAACACGACGACGGACGCCACGTGTCGGCCGTGGTCGAAGAACACCTCGACGGACGATCTGTCGACGATGGCGTGGATGTGCAGCCGCGTCATGGCGGGGTCGTCGACGGCTTCGCTGCGCCGGCCGAAGGCGACGTCGTTCCCGTCCCGATCGGCGACGCCGTGTGAGCCCGAGGCCGACCTGTCCACGAACACGGTCCCGTTGCGGGCGTCGAATCCCACGCTGACGAAGTCAAGGGCGCCGCGCATCAGCTGCACCGCCACCTCGTCGAGCTGATCCCACTCGACGGTGGCCTCGAGCTCGTATGCCGTGTGGTGGAACGGCAGCTCATGCAGGTCCTCGACCTCGAAGGTGGGGACGGTCGCCGGCCTGCGCCGCAGCGGTGCCGTGTCGATGACGCGTTGGATGACACGACGGCGTCCCGCGCGCGTCTCCAGGCTCAACGTCCGGGGGAGGGACATCGCACCGTGCCACGAACCCGTGGGGGCACCGTAGGGATAGCGCCAGTTGCCGAGCCAGCCGATCCAGACCTGGTCGGCCTGGTGGTCGTCGGACCAGGTCTGCGCCGCGTAGAAGTCCTGGCCGAAGTCGGCGATCATGATGTCGTCGGGCGGGTTCTCGTTGACGAATGTGGTCCCGTCGAACGTCCCGATGAAGTACTGGGACGTCGAGCCGTCGGTGGCCTCGCTGGCGCCGACGCTGACGTGCATGACCCACCGGGTGGCGTCCTGGTGTCCGTCCAGGAGGAGCGGGAAGAGGTCGGGACACTCCCAGACCGCGCTGTGGAGACCGTGCCCCTGGCCGAAGTCGCTCAGGTGACTCCAGTCGATCAGGTCCGGCGACCCGAAGATCGAGACGTGGTCACCGCTGCTGACGATCATGACCCACGAGTCCGACTCTGGGTGCCAGAAGACCTTCGGATCCCGGAAGTCCGGGCCGCCGCCGTCACGGCGAAGCACGGGATTGTGGTCATACCGGGCGAACTCCCTGCCCCGGTCGGAGCTGGTGGCGATGCTCTGCGCCTCGCCGCCTGCGGTGCTGGTGAAGACCGCCACGAGACCGTCGGAGCCGCTCACCAACCCACTGGTGTTGTGCCGGTCGACAACCGCGCTGCCGGACAGCGCCTGGTTCTCACCGTCCCGTTCGATCGCGATCCCGAGGTCGCGCCAGTGGAGTCGGTCCGTGCTGACCGCATGAGCCCAGCGACCGTCGTGCTGGAAGAACAAGTGGTACTCGCCGGCCAGATACACCAGGCCGTTGGGGTCGGCGAGATTCCCGCGAGCAGGCGAGTAGTGGACGCGGGGGCGATAGGTGTCGGCCGACCGGCGCAGCAGCGTCCGAGGACGCTCGCGCCGGGACGGTTCCGGCGTGCACGCAGCGAGCAGCGCCGCACCGCTCACTGTGAGAAAGACCCGTCGGTCCATCTCGGCCCCCTTTCCCCACAACCCGGCAGGCGTCGCCGTGCCGTGCGTTGACCGGGCCAGCGTAGTTCGAGGCTGGTTGCCGTCCGCGCGGTCGGGGTTGCCGTGTGACAGACAGGTTTCCTTAGCATTTCGCCTGCGTGAACTACTCCTGAGTCAATTGACTTCCGTCGAAGGCCCGACATAGCGTCCCGGCCCAGGAGCGCCTTCTTGGGAGGTTGTCCATCGGGGTCGGCCCCGGGGCGTTCGGGGGGAGTGAATTGTCATGCGCACGATTGCAAAATCAGGCGGGCGCCGAACACGGCGACTCGTCATCAACGGAGCTCTGGCGATGGCGTTGGTCGGTGCGACGTACGTCGCCACATCGCCAGCGGAAGCCGCTCCAGGCTTCCCGGAGCCGACGAAGCACAGCCAGAAGGCCTACAGCCCGTACTCGGACTTCACGTCGAAGTGGACGCGGGCCGATGCCCGTCAGATCAAGGCACAGTCGGATCCGTCTGTGCCGGCTGGCGAGAACTCGCTGCCCAAGCCGCTGACGATGCCGACGGTGTCCGGTGACTTCCCGGACACCAACCCGGACGTCTGGGTCTGGGACACCTGGACGCTGACCGACGGCAACGCGGACCAGCTGAGCTACAAGGGCTGGGAAGTCATCTTCGCCCTCACCGCTGATCGTCACGCCGGCTACACGTTCGACGACCGGCACATCCACGCGAAGCAGGGCTTCTTCTACCGCAAGGCCGGTGTCCCCGCATCCAAGCGGCCCAAGAACGGCGGCTGGATCTACGGCGGCAACGTCTTCCCGGACGGTGCCACGGCATCACTCTTCGAGGGCCAGACCTTTACGCACCAAGCCGAGTGGTCGGGATCGACCCGCATCTTCGGGGGCAACAAGCTGCGCGCGTTCTACACCGACCTGGCGTTCAACCGCGACAGCGACGGCAACGACATCAGCCCGGCTGACGCGCGCATCGCGCAGAGCGTCGGAAAGATCCACGCCAACAAGAAGAAGGTCTGGCTCACCGGTTTCAAGAAGCAGCACGAGCTGTTGCGGCCCGACGGCGTGCGCTACCAGAACGGCGAGCAGAACCCGTTCTACAACTTCCGGGACCCGTTCACGTTCACTGATCCGGCTCACCCGGGCAAGACCTTCATGGTGTTCGAGGGCAACACCGCGGTGACCCGCGGCGCGCGCACCTGCAACGAGGACGATCTCGGCTACCGACCGGGCGATCCCGCGGCCGAGAAGCTCGACGACGTCCTCGACTCCGGCGCGACCAACCAGCAGGCCAACGTCGGGCTTGCAGTAGCCGACAACAAGTCGCTGACGAAGTGGCACTTCCTCGACCCGATCCTGTCGGCGAACTGCGTGACCGATCAGACCGAACGGCCGCAGATCTACCTCAAGGACGGCAAGTACTACCTGTTCACGATCAGTCACCGCAGCACGTACGCGGCAGGCATCGACGGGCCCGACGGCGTGTACGGCTTCGTCGGCAAGGGCGTCCGCAGCGACTACCAGCCGCTCAACGGCGGCAGCGGTCTGGCGCTGGGCAATCCGACCGATCTCAACACGGCGTTCGGGGCACCCTCGAACATCCTGCCCGAGGAGAACCCGAACGCGTATCAGTCGTACTCGCACTACGTGATGCCCGGCGGTCTTGTCGAGTCGTTCATCGATGCGGTCGGCTCGCGGCGAGGCGGTTCGCTCGCACCCACCGTCCGTCTGAAGATCAAGGGTGACACCACCGCGGTCGACAAGAGCTACGGCAAGGGCGGCCTCGGCGGGTACGGCGACATTCCCGCCAACAAGCGCTATCGCGGCTGACCGCGATAGCCGATCAGTGGGCCCCGCTCCGACTTCGGTCGGGGCGGGGCCTCATCGTCTGGAGCGCTCTCCAGCGTTGCGCACCGCAGTAGCGTTGTCGGCGTGACCGCACCCACCTTGGCAACTGTCGGCGAACTACGAGCTTCGGGCCATGTCCAGAAGACCCTGCGGGCCGAGATCCGCGACAACCTGCTCTCCGCCCTCCGAGAGGGCCGTGACCCGTGGCCGGGCTTGCACGGGTTCGAGTCCACCGTCATCCCGCAGCTCGAGCGCGCTCTCATCGCGGGGCACGACATCGTGCTGCTGGGCGAGCGCGGCCAGGGCAAGACCCGCGTGCTGCGCACGATGGTGGGCCTGCTCGACGAGTGGACTCCCGTCATCGAGGGCTCGGAGCTGGGGGAGCACCCCTTCGAACCCATCACGACGGCGAGCCTGCGCCGGGCAGCCGAGCTCGGTGACGAGCTGCCCATCGGCTGGCGCCACCGCGACGAGCGGTATGCCGAGAAGCTGGCCACGCCCGACACGAGCGTCGCCGACCTGATCGGCGACGTCGACCCGATGAAGGTTGCCGAGGGCCGCAGCCTGGGCGATCCCGAGACGATCCACTTCGGCCTGATCCCGCGCAGCCACCGCGGCATCGTCGCGATCAACGAGCTGCCCGACCTGGCCGAGCGCATCCAGGTCGCGATGCTCAACGTCATGGAGGAGCGCGACATCCAGATCCGTGGGTACGTCCTGCGGCTGCCGCTCGACGTGCTGGTGATGGCCAGCGCCAACCCCGAGGACTACACCAACCGCGGCCGCATCATCACGCCGTTGAAGGATCGGTTCGGCGCCGAGATCCGTACGCACTACCCGGCCGAGCTCGACGACGAGGTCGCCGTGATCCGACAGGAGGCCGAGCTGGTCGCCGACGTGCCGGACTACCTGGTCGAGATCCTCGCCCGCTTCACCCGTGGCCTGCGGGAGTCGACTGCGGTCGACCAGCGCAGCGGCGTCAGTGCGCGCTTCGCGATCGCCGGTGCCGAGACGATCGCGGCTGCTGCGATCCATCGAGCGACTCGCCAAGGTGAGGACGAGGCCGTGGCCCGGCCGGTCGACCTCGAGACGGCCGTCGACGTGCTCGGCGGCAAGATCGAGTTCGAGTCCGGCGAGGAGGGCCGCGAGGACCAGATCCTCGACCACCTGCTCCGCTCGGCGACGGCCGAGACCGTGCGGGCGCACTTCCGCGGCATCGACTTTGCGGTGCTGGTCGATGCGATCGAGAACGGGACGATCGTCACGACGGGCGAGCAGGTCACCGCCCGCGACTTCCTCACGGGACTGCCGGTGCTCGGCGAGTCCGAGCTCTACGACGACGTGTGCGAGCGCCTCGGTGCCACCAACGACGGACAGCGCGCCGGCGCGATCGAGCTCGCGCTCGAGGGCCTCTACCTTGCACGCAAGGTCAGCAAGGAGACCGGCGGCGGAGAGACGATCTATGGCTAGAGCCAACCGCAGGCTCACGCGTGGCGCCCGCTACGGCAAGTACGTCGACGGGCCTGACCCGCTCGCGCCGCCCGTCGACCTGGCGGAGGCCCTCGACGCGATCGGCGAGGACGTCATGGCCGGCTACTCCCCGGAGCGGGCGATGCGAGAGTTCCTGCGGCGCGGGGGCAAGGACCAGGCCGGTCTCGACGACCTGGCCCGTCGCGTCGCGGAGCGACGACGCGAGCTGACGCAGCGGCACAACCTCGACCGTTCGCTGCAGGAGGTCAAGGAGCTGCTGGAACGTGCTGTCCTCGAGGAGCGCAAGCAGTTGGCACGCGACGTCGGCATGGACGACAGCGAACGAGCGTTCGCCGAGATGCAGCTCGACAACCTGCCGCCGTCACCGGCTGCCGCCGTCAGTCAGCTGAGCGACTACGACTGGCAGAGCCGCGCCGCGCGCGAGGACTACGAGAAGATCAAGGACCTGTTGGGGCGCGAGATGCTCGACCAGCGCTTCGCCGGCATGAAGAGCGCGCTCGAGAACGCCACCGACGAGGACCGGGCCGCGATCAACGAGATGCTCGACGACCTCAACACGCTGCTCGAGGCTCACCAACGCGGTGAGGACACCCAGGAGCAGTTCGACGAGTTCATGGCGAAGCACGGGGAGTTCTTCCCGGAGAATCCCCGCACCATCGACGAGCTGCTGGACGCGTTGGCGCAGCGCGCGGCTGCCGCGCAGCGCATGCGCAACTCGATGACCCAGGAGCAGCGTGACGAGCTGGACGCACTCGCCCAGCAGGCGTTCGGATCGCCGGAGCTGATGTCGTCCCTCGCCCGGTTGGACGGCAACCTGCAGGCGGCGCGGCCCGGCGAGGACTGGGGGAGTGCTGAGCAGATGGACGGCGAGGAGGGGCTCGGCCTCGGCGACGGCACGGGTGTCTTCCAGGACATCGCCGACCTCGACGAGCTGTCCGAGCAGCTCTCGCAGTCGTACAACGGCTCCCGCATGGACGACCTCGATCTCGACAAGCTCACACGCCAGCTCGGCGACGAGGCAGCGGTCGACGCGCGTACGCTCCAGCGGCTCGAGCAGGCGCTGCGCGACTCCGGCACGTTGAAGCGCGGCTCCGACGGTCAGCTCAAGCTGACCCCCAAGGCGATGCGCCAGCTCGGCAAGGCCCTGCTGCGCGACGTCGCCAACACGATGTCGGGCCGCCAGGGCAACCGGGACGTCCGCCAGGCCGGCGCCGCCGGCGAGCGGTCCGGCGCCACCCGGGAATGGGCGTTCGGCGACACCGAGCCGTGGGACGTGACCCGCACGATCACCAACGCGATCACCCGTATCGCGGGCGAGGGCGGCGCGACCGACACCGGCGTGCAGGATCGAGATCGGCGACGTCGAGGTCCAGGAGACCGAGGCCCGTACGCAGGCGTGCGTCGCGCTGCTCGTCGACACGTCGTTCTCGATGGCGATGGACGGCCGCTGGGTGCCGATGAAGCGCACGGCGCTTGCGCTGCACACCCTCATCACGAGCCGCTTCCGCGGCGACGACCTGCAGCTCATCGGGTTCGGCCGGCACGCCGAGGTCATGGACATCGAGCAGCTCACGGGGCTCGACGCGATGTACGACAAGGGCACCAACCTGCACCACGCGCTGCTGCTGGCCAACCGGCATTTCCGCAAGCACCCCAACGCGCAGCCGGTGCTGCTGATCGTGACGGACGGCGAGCCGACGTCGCACCTCGAGTCCAGCGGCGAGGTGTTCTTCAGCTATCCGCCACATCCGGTGACCGTGGCGTACGCCGTGCGGGAGCTCGACAACGCGGCACGACTTGGCGCGCAGACGACGTTCTTCCGCCTTGGCGAGGACCCAGGCCTTGCTCGGTTCATCGACCAGATGGCGAGGCGCGCCGGCGGCACGGTCGTGGCACCTGAGCTGGACGACCTGGGTGCTGCGGTCGTCGGCTCCTACCTCGGCTCCCGTGACCCACGCGGTGGCTACGGGGGTCGTACGGCGACATGTTCGGCGGCGGCCGCGGATTCTGGGTCGGCTGACGGTCGCGCCAGACACCCTGGGGACATACTTCCTGCAGACCCAGGAGACCAGCCATGAGCGATCAGACCCCGAACACCTCAGGACCACGCCACCCGGTGGTCGTGGCATTCCACCAGAGCAGGCTCGACGACGTCCAGCTGCGTGTGGCTGACGCGATCACGTCGTTCGCCGGCTCCATGCCGTTCGTCTACCTCCATGCGGCGGTGTTCGTCGCGTGGATGCTGTGGGTGGAGTCGAACCCGTGGCCGACGCTGACCCTCGTCGTGTCGCTCGAGGCGATCTTCCTGTCGACGTTCGTCATGATCGGCCAGAACCGGCAGGCCGAGTTCCAGAAGGTCAAGGCCGAGCATGACTTCGTCGAGCAGGAGCTCGAGCTGAAGACCAACACCGACCTCACCCGCGAGATCCACGTGCTGACGACGGAGCTGCACCGTCGGATCATCGACGAGGCGCCCCAGCCGAGCTGACGTGTCGCCCCAGCTTTTTTCGAGCAGCGCTGTCGTATCGCGCCACGCGCGTTCGTGGACAGGGTGAAAGAGTTCCTCACACATCTTCCCAGGAGTCAGAATCATGCGTGCACTCATCGTCACCGCGTTCGTGTCCCTCGACGGCGTCATGGAGGCCCCCGGCGGCGAGGCCGGCTACCGCAACGCCGGCTGGACCTTCAAGGACATCGAGTTCGACCCGGCCGCCTACGAGATCAAGGGCCGCGAGCAGGAGGAGGCCGGCGCCCTGCTGCTGGGCCGCACGTCAGCTACGAGGCGTTCGCCCCGGTGTGGCCGACGATGGACGAGGACTTCGCCGGCTACAACGCGATGCCGCGCTACGTGGTGTCGACGACGCTCGAGCAGGACGACCCGCGCTGGCCCGCGACCATCCTGCGCTCGCTCGACGACGTCGCCGCGCTCAAGGAGACCGACGGCGGCCCGATCCTCGGTCCACGGCAGCGCGACGCTGGGCGCCAGCCTCGCCGACGCCGGCCTCGTCGACCGCTACCACCTGCTGGTCTTCCCGCTGCTGCTCGGCGCCGGCAAGCGGCTGTTCAGCGAGGCCGACAAGGACACGACCAAGCTGACGCTCGTGGAGCACGAGGCCTACGCCAACGGCATCCAGAAGCAGGTCTTCGACGTCGTCCGCTGACATCGACCGGTGGTGTCATCTCCAGGCGTACGCCCAGCAGGCGGACCGGCCGGGCCCGCTGCTGGGCGTCGAGGCGGTCGAGCAACGACACCGCAGCGTCGCTCAGCGTTGGGAGGTCGTTCGTCGGGCCGGGGAGCGTGAGGCTGCGGGTGACCGTGATGAATGGCGCGAAGCGGATCTTGAGGCCGACCCGCACGGCGGGTCGGCCTTCCGCGTCGATGTCAGCCAGCACGCGCTCGGTCAGCGCGCGCACCTCGTGCGGCGACGGCGTCCCAGTCGGCCAGGTCGGTCTGGAACGTCGTCTCGCGACCGTGAGCCCGCGCGATGTATGGCTGGGGGTCGATCGGCTGCGCCGAGGCGCCGGTGGCCAGTCCCCGGTAGTAGGGCCCCATCGTCGGGCCCAGCGCATCGGCCAGCACGGCGGGATCGCTCGCCACGAGGTCGGCAACGGTCTCGAATCCGAGTGCGGAGAGCTTGGCCGCTGTCTTGGCGCCGATGCCCCACAGCGCCTTGGTCGGGCGGTCACCCATCACCTCGAGCCAGTTCGCGGCGGTCAGCATGTACGTCCCGCGCGGCTTGCCGAAGTCCGTGGCGTTCTTGGCCCGCAGCGTGTTGTCGCCGATCCCGACCGAGCAGTGCAGGCCGGTCGCCGCGAGGACCGACTCCATGACGAGCGCCGCCATGTCCTCCGGATCGCCGAGGTCGCCGTGCTCCGGCCCGGGCCCGACGAATGCCTCGTCCCAGCCCAGCACCTGCACGAGCACCGGGACACCACCCCAGGTCAGGGATCGCAAGGTCTGCATGACGGTGGCGGACACCGCCTCGTACGCGGGTGCGTCGACCGGGAGGAACACCGCGTCCGGGCACTTGCGCTTCGCGACCCGTAGCGGCATGCCGGAGCCGACGCCGAACTCCCGCGCCTCGTAGGAGGCGGTCGAGACCACGCCGCGCTCGGTCGGGTCACCTCGGCCGCCGACGACGACCGGGAGGCCCGCCAGCTCGGGATGCCGCTGGATCTCGACGGCAGCGATGAACTGGTCCATGTCGACGTGCAACACCCAGGTCATGCGCTCGCTCATGTCCACACCCTGCCGGAACAGCCGGTGGTGGTCGACCCAGAACTGCGGCCGATTGGTGAGTCGCCTACGCACAGCGGCCGGATATGGGTAAACTCGGTGACGGTAACAAACCCTGCACCGCTGCTCGTCGAACGAGTACGTCGCTCGACGATCGGTTCCGTGGCACCGGCCCAAGGCCGGATCTCTCCACGAGGCGGGCGTTGCACCATCCCGGTCGCTCATGTCGATCGGTCAATCGAGTTCCGCCGCGACAGGCCAGCAGGCCCCGACCCGGCAGGGCTCGTCGGCGTCGTCCGGTTCGGGTCCGGCGTCGCAGCACCGCCGGGCCAGCGTGCCGGGCGCTTCGGAGGAGGAACCTTGGCCAGAAGAGGCCAGCGGCAGTCCGGGACGACTCGTCCCGCACCCCAGCGGCGTGCCCGCGGCGGCAACGACGGCATCATGTCGGTGCTCGCCCGCGCCGTACGCGAGGTCGAGGCCGGCGCTCAACGCGGCCGGGTGTCGCCGTCGACGCGCACCAAGTTCCAGGTCGTGGCCCTGCTCGCGCGCGAAGAGCGTACGCGGGCCAAGGCCGATGACGACGCTGACCGACGCGCAGCGCGCCGAGAAGCTCAAGCGGCTCGACGGGATCGGCACGATCCTGGCCCAGACCGCCGCGCGCGACACCTCCCTCCTGTCGCTGCTCGCGGAGGACGCCGACGTCTCCGACGCGGCCGTCGTGCTCAAGCACGACATGCTGCAGTGCCGCCGGCGTCGAGCAGGCGCCCGAGCCCGAGAGCACCGCCGAGGACGAGGCCGCGCCGGCGCCGGTCGAGCGCCGCGTCGTGCCCCAGTCCGTCGTCGCCCGCCAGCTCGCCAACCCGTTCCTCACGCCCGACTTCCAGAGCGCCCAGTCGGCGAAGCCGCAGACCCAGCGACTCGCGACGTGGGAGCTGCTCGGACCGCTCTTCTCGGCGTTCGAGCGGGCCGCCGGCGGCTCCAAGGCATGCATGGACCTGCCGGAGCCGTCCGACACCAAGGTCCCGGTCGGCCTGGAGCTCATGCGCCACCAGGCCGAGGTCATCGCCGCCGCCGAGGACGGGCACCGCACGTTCCTGCTCGCCGACGAGCCCGGTCTGGGCAAGACCGCTCAGGCGCTGCTCGCCGCTCAGGCCGCCAACGCATACCCGCTTGCTGGTCGTGGTCCCCAACGTCGTCAAGACCAACTGGGCGCGCGAGGCCGAGCTCTGGACCCCCAACCGCCCGTCGACCGTGATCCACGGCGACGGCCACACGATCGACGGCTTCGCCGACATCGTGATCGTCAACTACGAGGTGCTCGACCGTCACGTCGGCTGGCTCGGCGACCTCGGGTTCCGCGGCATGGTCCTCGACGAGGCGCACTTCATCAAGAACAAGTCCTCGCAGCGGTCCCAGCACGTCCTGCAGCTGTCGGAGCGCATCCGGGCCCGCACCGTGCAGCCCGCTGCATGATGGCGCTCACCGGAACGCCGCTGATCAACGACATCGACGACTTCCGGGCGATCTGGCAGTTCCTCGGCTGGATCGACGACAAGAAGCCGCGCGCCGAGCTCATGCAGGCGCTCGAGGAGACCGGCCTGACACCGATCGACCCCGGGTTCTACGCGGCGGCCCGGTCCCGGGTCATCGACATGGGCATCGTGCGTCGCCGCAAGGTCGACGTCGCCTCCGACATCCCGGCCCGCCGCATCGCCGACCTGCCGGTCGAGCTCGACGACGAGGCCGGCCGGTCGATCCGCGAGGCCGAGCGCGTGCTCGCCCAGCGGCTGCGTCGCCCGCTACGAGAGCGCGCTCGCCAACCGCACGTCCGGCGTCACGGTCGAGGGCATCGACCACGAGCTCGTACGCCGCGTGGCCGGCTGGGAGCGTGACGAGAGCTCGGAGAAGACCGACGAGAACGTCTTCCAGATGATGCGCCGCATCGGCCAGGCCAAGGCCGCTCCCGCTGCCGACTACACCGCGCAGCTCGCGCGCAACGTCGGCAAGGTCGTCTTCTTCGCCAAGCACGTCGACGTCATGGACCTGGCCGAGGAGACGTTCGAGCGGCGCGGCATCCGCTACTCCTCGATCCGCGGCAACCAGACACCCAAGGTGCGCCAGCGCAACATCGACGCATTCGTCGACGACCCCGAGGTCGCTGTCGTGGTCTGCTCGCTGTCGGCCGCCGGTGTCGGCATCAACCTCCAGGTCGCGTCCAACATGGTGCTGGCCGAGCTGTCGTGGACCGACGCCGAGCAGACCCAGGCGATCGACCGCGTCCACCGGATCGGTCAGGACGAGCCCGTCACGGCATGGCGCATCATCGCGTCGCAGACGATCGACACGCGGATCGTCGAGCTGCTCGACAGCAAGGCGGGTCTCGCCGCCAGGGCTCTCGACGGCTCCGACGACGAGGTGTCGGCGTCGGCGGACATGCAGCTCGAGGCTCTCGTCGGCCTGCTCACGGACGCCCTGGAGCAGCGGGACGCCGCCTGACGATCAGGCCGCGGGGCCGGACTCGTCGCGCAGCCTCGGCTCGGTCGCGTTCTTGGGCTTGATGCCGTGCTTGTCGGCGAAGAACGCACGGACCACGTCCATGTCGGCCTTGACGTTGTCCGAGGCATGGAACGTGGGTCCGAATCCCATCGTCTTGGTCGGCGGGTCGAAGAACGCGAGCGTGATCGGCAGCCCCGTGTCACGGGAGAGCCGCAGAAACCCCGACTTCCAGTACTCGCCCTTCGTGCGAGTGCCCTCTGCGGCAAGGATCAGGCGGAACGGCTCGCCGTTGCGGGCCTCGTCCACCAGCTCACCAACGACCCCGGCGGCGTTGTCCCGGTCGAGCGGTACGCCACCGAAGCGTCGGAGCAGCCAGCCGAGTGGCCCGCGGAACAGCTGCTTCTTGACCAGGACCCGCGGGTGGGCGCCGTCGTGCCACATCACGAGCAGCATCGTGACGAAGTCCCAGTTGGACGTGTGCGGGGCGCCCACCAGGATCCCGGTGTCCGGCACCTCCCCGACCATCCGGTAGCCGGCACGGCGGACGACGAAGCGGGCGAGGCGCTGGCGGATCATCACGCGTAGATCCTAGGTGCGGCGGCCACGCGCCGGGTGCGGGTGGCCACCGGCGTCGGTGTGCTGGCACCCGGGATCGTCCGCGCCAGCCGCGCGGTCACCTCGGCCCGGGTCTGCGCCGCCCGATGGGCCGACGCGCCGCACGTGTGACGTGGCGCCCGGAGGGTACGAAGGGACGAAACTCCCAACCGATCGAACGGAGCATCACCCGTGATCACCAAGATCCTGCACAAGCCCGTGTCCCTCGCCCAGCACGTTGTGGGCGGTGTCGCTCGAGGCGGGTTGCATGGGGCCGTGGCCGTCGCCCGGAAGATCCTGCCGGGCGACCAGAGTCCCGGGACGACAGACGCATCGCCCGAGGTCAGCACCGCGCCTGTCACGCAGCCACCGTCGCCGACCACGACGACCAAGAGGGCCACGACCAACACGATGCCCGCCAAGAAGGCCCGTGCCGAGCGGGTCGGCGCCAAGAAGGCTGCGCCCAAGCCCAGCGCGCACAAGAAGACCACGCCCAAGAAGCCGGCAGCGGCCTTGGACGACGGTCCGGCACCCGTCCAGGACGATCCAATCGTCTACAGCTCCGGCCCTGAGGTCACGACGCACGTGCCGACGGACGACCTGCGGCCGTGACCCGTCCGATTGCCCGACGAGACAACGGGTAGAGCCAGTCCATGCACCAGCTCGAGTGGATCGGCATCATCAGGCACGGTGAGAGCGTCGGCAACGTCGCAGCGACGACGGCCGAGGAGAAGGGCTCCGACCTGATCGACATCACCGAACGCGACGCCGACGTACCCCTGTCGGACACCGGTGAGAAGCAGGCGGAGGCCGTGGCTGGCTGGCTCGACGAGCTGGCGGACGACGAACGCCCCCAGGCCGTGATCGTGCTCGCCCTACCTGCGGGCCCGGCAGACCGCGGAGATCGCCCTCAAGGGCCTCGACGTGGCGACGGTGCGCGACGAGCGGTTGCGCGACCGGGAGCTCGGGGTGCTCGACCTGCACACCGTGCACGGCATCCAGTCGAAGTTTCCTGAGGAGTCGGAGCGCCGCAAGCGGCTCGGCAAGTTCTACTACCGCCCGCCCGGCGGCGAGTCCTGGGCCGACGTGCTGCTGCGCATACGTAGCCTGCTGCGCGACGTCGCGCAAGATCATCCCGAGCAAAGGGTGCTGTTCTTCGCCCATGACGCGGTCGTCTCCCTGTTCCGGTACGTCCTGGAGGGTCTCGACGAGGACGAGCTCATGACCGGCGCCAAGGAGTCACCGATCGCCAACTGCTCCATCAGCAGCTGGCGGTGGACCGACGGCGGCTGGGCGAACGAGAAGTTCAACGACGTGGAGCACCTCCAGCAGGACGATGAGGCGCGCCCGACCGCTGAGGAGGGCGTCGATGCCCCGACCGTCTGACCCACAGGTCATCAGCGCCCAGCTCCTGCGGGACTGGCCGCTGCCCGAACCCGATGGCGGCAAGCGGGCGCGCGGCACCGTGCTGGTGGTCGGCGGGTCGCGCACGACACCGGGAGCGGTTCTGCTCGCCGGCACCGCCGCCCTGCGAGCCGGGGCCGGACGCCTGCAGCTCGCGACGACCGATGACAACGCGCAGGCCCTGAGCGTCGCGGTCCCGGAGGCGATGGTCGTTGGACTGCCGTCGACCGCGACGGGATCCGTCGACGGCGACGTTCCCGACCACCTGCTCGAGCACGCCAGTAGCGCCGACGTCGTCGCCATCGGGCCGGGACTCGATGACCCGCACGAGACGGTCAAGCTCATGCAGCGGGTGCTCGAGGCCGTGACCGACGGCACGCGACTCGTGATCGACGCGTATGCGCTGGGTGCCCTCGGCGAGCAACCGGACCTGCTCGGCGAGCACGCAAGCCGGACGGTGCTGACGCCCAATGTCGGGGAGGCGGCGCGGCTGCTCGGACGAGACCTCGGCGACGACCTCGACGCCGAAGCCGCAGCCGTCACCGAACGCTTCGGCGCTGCGGTCTCGCTCTACAGCCACGTGGCCGAGCCCGGCGGGCGAGCCTGGCGCGAGGAGAACGCCGACGTCGGCCTCGGTACGTCCGGCAGTGGAGACGTCATGGCCGGCATCATGGCCGGCCTGCTGGCGCGCGGTGCCGAGCCCGCCCAGGCGGCGTGCTGGGGGACGTACGTCCACGCGATGGCTGGTCAGCGACTGGTGCAACGAATGGGCCGCACGGGCTACCTCGCGCGGGAGCTCGTCGACGAGGTGGCGGCGACGATCGCAATGGTCTGACTCACGTCAGGTGGTCGAAGTCGCCGCTGGCCCACGCTGCGTGCCGCTCCGCCGAACGATGCACGATCGCGCGGGCGTCAGCAGCGATGGAGTTGTCGAAGTTGCCGTAGAGCCGGTCGTACGCGAACCGGTCGACGTGCTGCGCGACGCGTTTGACGACGGCGCCTGACAGCGGCAGGCGGTTGGGATAGCTGCGCATGAAGCTGACCGACGTGCGGTCGGGATTGGCGAAGATCGTGTCACCGGTCAGCAGGACACCCCGACCCTCGGCTCCGGCCTGCCAGTGCGCGACGGCGCTGCCGGGGAAGTGACCACCGGGCTGGCTGAGTGTCACCCCCGGCAACAGCTCGAGGTCGCCCGACCACATCTCGATGACCGGATCGGGCCGGGCCACCCACTGCTGATCGGCCTCGGCGACCAGGACCGGCGGTCCGCCGAGGTGCCGGCTCCACTCGACCTGCACGCCATACATGTGCGGGTGACTCGCGACGATCGCGCGTACGTCGCCGAGCTCGAGCACCCGCGCGGAAATGTCGCCGTCGACGTAGCCCACGGGATCCCACAGCAGGTTGCCGGCAGGCGTACGCAGGAGCTTCGACTGCTGGCCGATGCCGGTCGACGGAGTCGCCGTGATCGCGTAGAGGTCGGGCTCGAGCAGGGCGATCTCCGCATGATGACCATCGGCTGCCAGCTCGTCGAGGGTGGTCCAGAGCTGTCCTTCGGCCGGGACCCACTGGCGTTCGTCGGCACAGATCAAGCACACTTCGACCCGCTCGGCGTGCTCGACCGCGCAGGTCTGACAGATCCAGAAGTCACTCATGCACCCACGGTAGGACACCGCAGTACGGGCACGCGTCGCTGTGCAACTGCGATTTCACCCCGTTGAACCATCGAATTCTGTCGGCCGCTGGGAATACGCTCATCCTGTCCGCCTCGGAAGGACCGCCCCCGTTCGCCCGTAGGAGAGATCCCCATGACCAACCACGCACCAGCACCTGATTCCTCGTCCGACGAGCTCGACCCCCGGCGATGGCTCGCCCTCGGCGTCATCGCGGTGGCGCAGCTGATGATCATCCTGGACGCGTCGATCGTCAACATCGCGCTGCCGTCCGCCCAGAAGGACCTCAGCATCAGTGACGCCGACCGGCAGTGGGTCGTCACGGCCTACACGCTGGCGTTCGGCGGCCTGTTGCTGCTGGGCGGCCGCATCGCCGACTACACCGGCCGCAAGCGGACGTTCATCATCGGCCTGATCGGGTTCGCCGGTGCATCAGCTCTCGGCGGTGTCGCCTCATCCGCGGGCCTGCTCTACGCCGCCAGGGGCCTGCAGGGCGCGTTCGCAGCTCTCCTGGCACCGGCCGCCCTGTCGCTGATCTCGGTGACCTTCACGCTGCCCAAAGAACGCGCAACCGCCTTCGGTGTGTTCGGCGCGATCTCGGGCGGCGGCGCGGCGATCGGCCTGATCGTGGGCGGTGTCCTGACCGAGTACGCCTCGTGGCGCTGGTGCCTGGGCGTCAACGTCCCGATCGCCCTGATCACGGCACTCGCCGCCTTCAGGGTCGTCCACGAGAGCAAGGCCAAGGGCAACACCAAGTACGACATCCCCGGCGCCGTCCTCGTGACGCTCGGGCTCGTGTCGTTGGTCTACGGCTTCACGCAGGCCGCCAAGCTCAAGGATCCGGGCAGGAGCGCCGACGTGCAGGGCTGGACCGACCCCTCGACCGTCACGTTCCTGGCCATCGCCGTGGTGCTCCTGGTGGCCTTCGTCATGTGGGAGAAGCGCACCAGCACGCCGTTGTTGCCGCTCTGGGTCGCGCTCGACCGCAACCGTGGCGGTTCCTACCTGGTGTTCCTGTTCGTGGGGTCCGGGCTGTTCGCGATGTTCTTGTTCATGACCTTCTACTTCCAGATCACGATGGGCTACACGCCGCTCGAATCCGGATTCGCCTTCCTCCCGTTCAGCCTCGGTGTCATCGGCGCAGCCGGATTCGTGTCCAACCTGTTGCCACGCATCGGGCCGATGCCGATCATGATCCCGGGACTGGCCCTGACGATCGTCGGCATGCTGATGCTGACCCGGATCACCGAGGACACCTCCTACTGGGGATTCGTCCTGCCATCCCTCCTGCTGATGAGCATCGGCATGGCGGGCGTGTTCATCACGGCGTCCAGCACATCCCTGGTCGGCATCGGCACTCACGACGCCGGTGTCGCGAGCGCCCTGCTCAACACGTCCCAGCAGGTCGGCGGCTCGCTGGGCACCGCTCTGCTCAACACGCTCTACGCCGGGGCCGTCACGGCCTATCTCACCGATCACGTCACCGAGTCGCCCAAGACCGCGACCGGCAACGCGTTCGTCCACGGCTATCACATTGCGTTCTTCTGGGGCGCGATGCTGTTGGCGGTGTCGTTGCTGGTGGCGGTGTTCTTGATGAACGCCAAGAAGGAAGACGTCCCAGCCGACGCCGTGGCACCCGCCTGACCCAGCGCGACTAGCTGGCCGGCGCCGGGACGAGCTCCTTGCGCCGGGCCAGCCGCGCGCGTACGCGCGAGTCGACCGCAAGGCAGGCCCACAGCAACGCGATGGCGACGATGCCGTCCATCCACCAGTGGTGACCCGTGGCTGCCACGACGAAGATCGTGATCGGCAGATGCATCAGGACAACCCAGCGCCACCTGCTCGTCGTCACCGAGAAGACGCCGAGGGCGACCACCGCGGCCCAGCCGACGTGGATCGAAGGCATCGCGGCGAACTGGTCGGAGATGCCGGTGCCGACATCCCCGTAGACGTCGAACCCGTGCTTGTCGGACAGATCGACGAAACCCAGCTCCTGCACGAATCGCGGTGGTGCCACCCGGATGAACCGGATGACGAGGCAGAACGCCGTGAGTCCGGCCAACCCGTTGCGCCAGTGCGGGTACTGGTCACGGTGACGGATGAACAGCCACACCAGAAACACCAGCAGGGCCGGGACGTGGACGGTCGCGTAGTAGTCGTTCGTCAGCGCAGCAAGCCAGTCGGCGTGCACCACGAAGTGCTGCATCGCGATCTCGGTCGGCATGTGCAGCGAGTTCTGCAGGTCATCGATCGCCCGGGCCCGGTCCATCGCGCCCTCGGGATGGGTGAACGGGAGCTGACGCGCCAGTCTCCAGACCGCGTACAACGCCGAGATCAACGCAAACTCGCTGAAGGCCGGCAGCAGCGCGTTGCTGACCCGGCTGGACGGCAGCACCCGAAGGACGAGCCACACGATCAGACTCAATGCGGAGGCGATCGCGGCCTGGTCCCAGGTCGCCCAGCTCATGGCAGCCGACGGGTTGTCGCACGGTTCACGGAATGATCTTACGGATGCCTGTGCGATCGTAGGGGCGGACTTCAGACCAAGTCGCCTCGGAACTCGAAGAACAGGACCATTCATGGACGTGAAGAACGCAGTAGCCCTCGTCACCGGAGGCGCCTCCGGCCTCGGCCTCGCCACTGTCGAGGCGCTGCTCGACGCCGGCGCCAAGGTCGTCATCCTCGACCTGCCGGGCTCGCCCGGAGCCGATGTCGCCGACCGCCTGGGGGAGTCCGTACGTTTTGCGGCCGCCGACGTGCGCGACGAGGCTGCGGTGACCGAGGCGCTCGACGTCGCGGCAGGGCTGGGTGACCTTCGAGTCGTCGTCAACTGCGCCGGCACGGGGGATGCGATCAAGACGGTCGGCAAGCAGGGCCCGTACCCGCTCGACAAGTTCCAGCGGATCATCGAGATCAACCTGATCGGGTCGTTCAACGTCCTGCGTCTGGCGGCAGCGCGGATCGCCCAGCTGGACCCGATCGGTGAGGAGCGCGGCGTCATCATCAACACGGCATCGATCGCCGCGTTCGACGGCCAGATCGGTCAGGCCGCCTATGCAGCATCCAAGGGCGGCGTCGTCGGGATGACGCTCCCGATCGCCCGTGACCTGGCCTCGTTGGGCATCCGGGTCATGACGATCGCCCCGGGACTCTTCGACACACCTCTGCTGGCCTCGTTGCCGGAGGATGCCCGCGCCTCGCTGGGCAAGCAGGTGCCGCACCCGAGCCGCCTGGGCGACCCGTCGGAGTACGGCGCCCTCGCCGCTCACATCGTGGCCAACCCCATGCTCAACGGCGAGACGATCCGCCTCGACGGCGCGATCCGGATGGCACCGCGCTGACTCAGACCGGCAGCAACCGGGTGATGAACTTCGTCAGCTGGTCGACGTTGCAGCACTCGTGCATCTCGACGATCTCGGCGTACGTCGGCGCGATCGAGTCGCCCAGTCCCCACCGCATCGAGTGCTCGGGGTTGAGCCAGAACGTACGCCGGGCGCGCTGGTTGATCTCGTGGAGTGCGCCGAGGTTGGCGTCCTGGTTGTTGTTGCGCGCATCGCCGAGGATCAGCACGGCGGTGCGCGGGCCGATGGCGGTCATGTGCTCGGCGTGGAAGTCGGCGAACGCCTCGCCGTAGTCGCTGCTGGTGTGCCACTTGGTGATGCGGGCCTCGCGCGCGATGCGGCCGGCCAGGTCGTCGCCGCCCTCCTTGACGAGGTCGGTCACCTCGGCCATCGCGTTGACGAACGCGAAGACGCGCACCTTGCTGAACTGACCGCTGAGGGCCTGCACGAGGTGCATCGTGAAGCTCGAGAACCCCGACACCGAGCCTGACACGTCGCACAGCAGGACGAGCTCGGGACGGGACGGGTGCGGCTTGGCGTACACCGGCCGGATCGGCACACCGCCGGTCGACATCGAACGGCGCAGGGTCCGTCGGATGTCGATGCGCCCACGGCTGGCCTTGCGCCGACGCGCGGCCAGGCGGGTGGCGAGCTTGCGCGACAGGGGCCTGACGATGCGGGCCAGCTCTTCGAGCTGCTGTTTGTTGGCGCTGAGGAAGTCGATGCGGTCACTGCCCGTACGCACGGCGTGCCGCGTGACGACCTCGCGTCCCCGGAGCTCAGCGGTCCGCCGCCGGGCCTCACCCGCCACCATGGCCCGGAAACGGTCGATGTTCTGCCGCACCTCGTCGCGTTCGAGGCGGTCGGTGAAGCCGCCACCTTGACCCTGACCACCACCTTGACCCTGACCGCCGCCGCCCTGTCCGCGCTGGCGAAGTGCCTGTACGAGCAAGGTCTGCGGCTGCAGGCGCTCGAGCGTCTGGTACGCCGACCAGCCGCCTGTCGTGGTGCCTTCGGTGCCCACCGCGCCGAGCAGGTCGACGGCAATCTCGGCCACCTGCTCGAGTGCGCGCAGGTCGTTCTCGGCAAGTGCCATGGCCAGCAAGTCACGCAGGTCGTCGAGGTCGAAGTCCTCATCGGTCTCCCGGGCGACCTGAGGCGCGCCGACCCCGGCCGGGAAGAACAGGTCGAACGTCATGTCGAACACATCGCGCTGGCCGCCGCGCCGCACGAGCGCCGATGCGAGGCCTTCTCGCAGCTGCGACCGGTCGCTCATGCCGAGCACCTCGACGACTGCGGCGGCATCGACGGTCTCGCTGGTGCCGGCCGGTATGCCCTTGGTCCGCAGCGCGGCGACGAACTCGACGAGCCGGCCGGCGACGTCCTGCGCCTCCGGCTCGCCGACCCGTCCGGCGGACATCATGGCGTGCCCAGCACCTCGTCGAGGTCGAGCCGTGACGTGGCCCGCTCGAGATCGTCCTGGTGCTTGAGGATCACCCCGAGGCTCTCCTTGACGACCTGGTCGTCGAGGATGTCGGCGCCCAGTGCGACGAGCGTGCGCGCCCAGTCGATCGTCTCGGAGACGGACGGCGCCTTGCGCAACGGCATCGCTCGCAAAGCGTTGATGACCCGCACGAGCGAGTCGCCGAGCGTCGCATCGAGCTCGGGCACCTTCAGACGTACGATCTGCTGCTCGAGGTCGGCGTCAGGAAAGTCGATGTGCAGGAACAGGCAGCGGCGTCGGAGGGCCTCCGAGAGCTCGCGCGTCGCATTGGACGTCAGCACGACAAACGGCCGGCTCGTCGCGGTGATCGTGCCCAGCTCGGGAACCGTGATCTGGAAGTCACCCAGGACCTCCAGCAGCAGGCCCTCGATCTCGACATCGGCCTTGTCGGTCTCGTCGATCAGCAGAACCGTAGGGCCCTCGTTGCGGATTGCCGTGAGCAGGGGACGGGCGAGCAGGAACTCCTCGCTGAAGATGTCGTTGCGCGCCTCGTCCCAGGTCTCGTCCTTGCCCGCCGTGATGCGAAGCAGCTGCTTGGCGTGGTTCCACTCATAGATCGCGCGTGCTTCGTCGACGCCCTCGTAGCACTGCAGGCGCACGAGGTCGGCTCCGCACGCCTGCGCGACGGCGCTCGACAAGGCGGTCTTGCCGACACCCGCAGGGCCCTCGACCAGCAGGGGCTTGCCGAGCTCGCTGGCGAGGAAGACGGTCGTCGCGACGGCATCAGAGGCAAGGTAGCCGGCGCCCGCGAGCTTGGCCTTGACGTCGTCGATCGAGGTGAACGGCATGGTGCGCATGCCTACGATGATGCCGTGGCCCTCTTCGAGATCGTTCGCGAGGTACGTCTGCCACCCGAGGAGTCATGGCAGCGGCTCACCGACTGGGAACAACATGCCCGTCACGTGCCGATGACCCGCATCACCCGAACCGCCACGGGATTCGTCGCCCGCACGGGTGTGGGGCCGGTCGGTTTCGACGATCCCATGGACATCGTCGAGTGGCGGGAACCGGCGTTCTGCCGCCTCGAGAAGCGCGGCCGGGTCGTGACGGGGTGGGCTGAGGTCACGGTGGATCCCCATGCAACGGGCAGTCGCGTGACGTGGCGCGAGGATCTCCACGTACGCGGGCTGCCTCGGGCGCTCGACGGCCTCACCCGCGCCGTGAGCATCCGTATGTTCTCGAGGGTCGTCGACCGTCTGCTTGCCTAGGTCCGCCTGGAGTTGTCGCAGGCGTCCCGGCACGTACGATCGGGTGATGGGGTACACGCCGGAAGCCGAAGCACTCGACATCTGCCGCGACCTGATCCGGATCGACACCTCCAACTACGGTGACGACTCCGGACCGGGGGAGCGCAAGGCGGCCGAGTACGTCGCGGCCTCGCTGGCCGAGGTCGGCATCGAGTCGCAGATCTTCGAGTCCGAGTCCGGTCGCGCGAGCCTTGTCGCCCGCTGGGGCAACCAGAACTCCTCACGGCCCGGACTTCTGATCCACGGGCACCTCGACGTCGTGCCCGCGCAGGCCGGCGACTGGCAGGTCGACCCGTTCGCCGCTGAGGTCGTCGACGGCTACCTCTTCGGCCGGGGCGCAGTCGACATGAAGGACTTCGACGGGATGCTCCTGTCGGTCGTACGCGCGCGACAGCGGGCCGGCGTCATCCCCGACCGGCCCATCACTCTCGTCTTCACCGCCGACGAAGAGGCCGGCGGCCTGCTCGGAGCGCACTGGCTCGTCGAGCACCACCCTGACCTGTTCGAGGGCTGCACCGAGGCGATCGGCGAGGTCGGCGGGTTCTCGACCGAGGTCGGCGGCAAGCGGCTCTACCTCATCGAGTCCGGCGAGAAGGGCATCGCCTGGATGCGCCTGCGTGCCCGGGGGACGGCAGGACACGGCTCGATGCGCAACGACGACAACGCGGTCACGCATCTCGCGCAGGCCCTCGTGACCCTCGGCGGACATCGTTGGCCTGATGAGCCTGGCCCATCGATGGAGCTCCTGCTCAGCAAGGTCCGCGAGCTGACCGGCGCGGAGGGCTCCGCCGACGAGCTGCTCGACCACTTCGGTCCGGCGATCCGCATGATCGGCGCCGGCATGCGCAACACGACGAACGCCACGATGCTCGAGGCCGGCTACAAGCACAACGTCGTGCCAGGTGAGGCGATCGCGTACGTCGACGGGCGCTACCTGCCGGGTCACGCCGACTCCTTCATGCCAGCTGTCCAGGAGATCGTCGGCACCAACGTCACGGTCGAGACGCACATCACCGACGCGGCCCTCGAGTACGCCTTCGAGGGTGACCTGGTCGACGCCATGACCGTGGCGCTGCACAGCCAGGACCCTGACGCGCACATCGCGCCGTTCCTCATGTCCGGCGGGACCGACGCCAAGGCGTGGCACAAGCTGGGCATCACGTCGTACGGCTTCACGCCGCTGCGGCTGCCGGCCGACCTCGACTTCACGGCGCTGTTCCACGGCGTCGACGAGCGGGTGCCGGTCGATGCCCTGGAGTTCGGCTCGCGCGTCTTCGACGAGTTCTTGAATCTGATCTAGACGTCTCGCCGGCCGTGCCGCCTGGCGAGCGGCTCGGCTACAGCGTGCTGCGCATGCGGATGATCTTGCGGCGCAGCACGACGGTCCGCTGACCCGTGCCGTCCTTGCGCAATCGGTCGAGCTCCCACCCCTGGTACTCCGCAGCGTCGGTCAGCATGCGGCACACGGCCGTACGTGACTTGGTGCGGTCGATCGTGAGGTTCCAGAACTCGTACTCGATCATCGATTCACCTCTCATCTTGCGCTGTCCGACACGTCGTCGAGGGCCTGGACGATCTCGGGCGGGAGCTCGAGATCCTCCGACGCCAGGTTTTCCTGCAGCTGGGAGGTCGTACGGGCGCCGACGACAGCAGAGGCGACTCCCGGCCGGGCCAGCAGCCAGGCAAGCGCGACATGTGCGATCGTCACGTCAAGGCCCTCGGACGCGCGAGCCAGCGCCTCCACGACAGCCGACTTCTGCGGCGTGAGGTACTTCGCGACGAACGCCTCCCAGGCCGGGTCGGCCGCCCGTGAGTCGGACGGAACCCCGCCGCGGTACTTGCCGGTCAGCACCCCCCGGCCCAGTGGTGACCAGGCAAGCACGCCCATGCCGAGGTGGCGGGCAGCCGGCAGGACCTCGTCCTCGGCCTCACGTCTGACGAGGGAGTACTCCACCTGTGTGCTGATCAGCGGCAACGCGTCGGCACGCTCCGCCAGCCAGGTGTGGGCGAGGGCGGTCTGCCAGCCGGTGTAGTTGGAGATGCCGACGTAGCGCGTGCGTCCCGTACGTACGGCGTGCTCCAGCGTGCTGAGGGTCTCCTCGATCGGCGTCTCGGCGTCCCACGCGTGGATCTGCCAGAGGTCGAGGTGATCGGTGCCGAGCTGGCGCAGCGACAGGTCCAGCTGGTCGAGGAGCGTACGCCTTGAGCTGTCGCGGTCGATGCGCTCGCCGCGCTTGATGAGGCCCGCCTTGCCGGCGAGCACGATGCGACCGCGCGCATCGGTCTTGTTGATCAGCGTGCCGAGCAGCTCCTCGCACGCCCCGTCGCCGTAGATCGGCGCGGTGTCGACCAACGTGCCACCGGCATCGAGGAATGTCGCCAGCTGCTCCTCGGCCTCGTACGCGTCGACGGTCGTGGCCCACGTCATGGTGCCGAGCGCGAGCCGTGAGACCTCCAGCCCCGATCCACCAACGCGGCGATACTGCATGCGGCAAGGCTAGTCGGGCGGGCGTGAAGTGCCCGGTAGGCTCGCACGGTGGATTTCCTTCGTGCCGTAGTCCTGGGTCTCCTTCAGGGCCTGACCGAGTTCCTGCCCATCTCCAGCAGCGCGCATCTGGCGATCTTCCCCAAGTTCTTCGGCTGGGACGATCCGGGCGCGGCGTTCACGGCTGTGATCCAGATCGGCACGGAGCTCGCGGTCCTGATCTACTTCTGGCGCGACATCGTCACGATCGCATCGGGCTGGATCCGCGGCCTCTTCAGCGCCACGGCTCGCCAGGAGCTCGAGTGGCGGATGGGCTGGTTCGTCATCATCGGCTCCGTGCCGATCGTGCTCCTCGGGCTGCTCTTCCAGGACCCCATCAAGCACGAGTTCAGGCGCGTGGCGTTGATCGCCGTGGCTCTGATCGTGTTCGGCGTGATCCTCGGCTTCGCGGAGCGCTGGGGCCTCAAGAACCGGCCGATCGAGAAGCTGACGACCCGCGACGCGGTGTTGTTCGGGCTCGCCCAGGCCTGTGCGCTGTTCCCGGGCGTGTCCCGTTCCGGCGGCACGATCAGCATGGGGCTGCTGCTGGGCTACGAGCGCCGGGCCGCGACCCGCTATGCGTTCCTGCTGGCCATCCCGGCCGTGCTCGGCGCCGGCATCTACAACCTCAAGGACATCCCCAACCAGACCAATGCGTACGGTCCCGGTCCCACGATCCTCGCGACGGTTGTGTCGTTCATCGTTGGTCTCGCTGTGATCCACTGGCTGCTGGAGTACGTCAGCCGCAAGTCGTACACGCCGTTCGTGGTCTACCGCATCGCGCTCGGTGTGCTCGTGCTCGCACTGGTCGCCACCGGGGTCATGACCTCGACGGTGACCGTGAGCTGAGCCTAGAGCCAGCCGGACCGCTTGAACCGCCAGTAGATGTAGCCGCACAGCGCGCCGATGACGGCGACGCAGATCGGATAGCCGTACGTCCAGGTCAGCTCCGGCATGTGCTTGAAGTTCATGCCGTAGATGCCGGCGATGGCGGTCGGCACGGCGAAGATCGTGGCGCCGGCGGTGAGCTTGCGCATGTCCTCGTTCTGCTGGACGCTCAGCTGCGCCAGGTGCGCCTGCAACGCGTTGTCGAGCAGGTGGTCGATCGAGTCGATGGCCTCCGCTGCGCGCGCGAGGTGGTCGCCGATGTCCCGGAAGTAGGGTCGCGAGTCCTCCGGCATCGTGCCCTGGGCGAACCGCATGATCGGCTCCTTGAGCGGCATCACCGCACGGCGGAACTCCAGGGTCTCGCGCTTGAGCCGGTAGATGCGGGTGGAGTCGTTCGACCGCTCGGCCGAGAAGACCGACGTCTCGACCTCCTGGACGTCGATCTCGAGCTCCGCGGCGACGTCCTCGTAGTGGTCGACGATGTTGTCGACGACGGCGTACAGCGCAGCCGTCGGCCCGTGCGACAACGGCTCGATCATCTTCTCGGCCGCGCGCCGCGCCTCCTTGAGCGTCGGCCCGCCGTGCCGCACCGTGAGCAGGAAGTTCTTGCCGAGGAAGATGTTGACCTCGTGCGTCCTGATGTCGTCGTCGCTGTAGGCCACTGTGCGGATCGACATGAACAGATGATCCTCGTAGCGCTCGACCTTGGGTCGCTGGTGCGCCTCGAGCGCGTCCTCCACGGCCAGTGGGTGGAGCTGCAGCGAGTCGGCGACACGATGCATCTCGTCGGTCGTCGGGTTGCCGATGCCGATCCAGAGGAAGTCGTCCTCGCCGAGGCCCGCCAGGGCAGCATCGAGCGAATGCTTGTCATCCTTCGTGGATTCACGAATCCCGTCGCGATAGACCGCGCAGTCAATGATCACGTCGACATTCTGCCCCTGCTGTCCACGACGACGCCGTCGACTGGCCGCAGCCAGCCAGCCGATACGCTCGCCTCATGCGCAGTTGGTCTCGTCCCGATGTCCCGTCCCTTGGTGACCTCGGGCTCGGCGAGGGGTCGGTCGTACGTGTCCACGACACCGCATCCGGAGAGGTACGCGCGAGCGATCCTTCGGGGTCCGCGCGGCTGTACGTCTGCGGCATCACCCCGTACGACGCGACGCACATGGGTCACGCTGCGACCTATCTCGCCTTCGACCTGCTGCAACGCGCTTGGCTCGATCGCGGCATCGATGTCGACTACACCCAGAACGTGACCGACGTCGACGACCCGCTGATCGAGCGCGCCATCGCCACGGGCATCGACTGGGCCGACCTCGCCGCGCGCGAGATCGACCTGTTCCGCGAGGACATGACCGCCTTGCGGGTCATTCCGCCGGCCAACTACCTCGGTGCCGTCGAGACGATCGACCTGGTGGTCGACCTCATCGACCGGCTCAACGAGGCCGGCTCGGTCTATCGCGTCGACGACGACCTCTATTTCGACGTGCACGCCGACCCGGGCTTCGGCCTGGTGTCCGGTCTCGATGAGGCCGAGATGCTGCGCATCTTCCCCGAGCGCGGGGGAGACCCGGACCGTCCCGGCAAGAAGCATCCGCTGGACTGCTTGCTCTGGCAGGCGGAACGACCGAACGAGCCGGCATGGGAAACCTCTCTCGGCAAGGGCCGGCCCGGCTGGCACGTCGAGTGCGCAGCCATCGCCCTGAAGCACCTCGGCGTCGCGTTCGACGTGCAAGGTGGCGGCTCGGACCTGGTGTTCCCGCACCACGAGATGTCGGCCTCTGAGGCCACTGTCGTGACGCACGAGGCGTTCGCGCAGGCGTACGTCCACGCCGGCATGGTGGGGTTCGAGGGCGAGAAGATGTCCAAGTCCAAGGGCAACCTCGTGCTGGTGTCCAAGCTGCGCGCCGATGGACACGACCCGATGGCGATCCGCCTCGCACTGCTGGCGCACCACTACCGCTCTGACTGGGAATGGTTCGACGACGAGATCACGAAGGCTGAGACCCGGCTCGCCGCCTGGCGTGACGCAGTGAGCCGCCCTCTCGCGCCGTCTGGCACCGAGGTCGTGCAGGCCATACGCGCAGCCATGGCAGATGACCTCGATGCCCCCGCTGCGTTGGCCGCGATCGATGCATGGGCCGCGGACGACTCGGCCGCCGATCCGCAGGCCGGTCGCACCGTTCGCACGGCTGTCGATGCGCTGCTCGGCGTCGCGCTGTGATCCACAAACCCTCCGCACGACAGCTCGACCTCCTGCGCTGGGTGGTTGCTGCGGCCCTGGCCGTGACCTATCTGTTCACGAGCTTCGAGCCGGCGTTCTATGCCGGTATCGCCGTGCTGCTCCTGCCGCTGCTGCTGCGGATGCGCTCACGCAAGGGCCCGGACGAGCCGCGCTGAGGTGCTCGGCGCGGGATCCGTGTCGCCGGCATCCTTGAGCGTGACACCACAGCCGAAGATCTCGAGCTCGGCGAATGGCTCCGGCCGCGTCGGACACAAGGAGCTTGGGCCTGATGGCGTTGTCACTCATGCTCGCCTGTGTGGCACGGCGGGGTGTCGTGAGGGATGGATCGCCGGGTCGCCCTATTGGCGGAGGTGTGCCGGGTTGGTCGTTGGGGAGCAGCGGTGGTGGTTTGGAGGTGTAGGTGTGGCCGGTGGGGGTCTTCCAGACCACGGTCTTGCCTTTGTCGTTGGTGGTGACGGACCAGCCAGGCAGGTGCTTGAGGGTGTGGGATCTGACGCAGAGGCCCTGACCGTTGTCCGTGGTGCTGATCCCACCGAACTCGTAGGCGTGGATGTGGTCGCTGTGCCGGATCTTGAGGTCGCATCCGGGTTGTCTGCACCAGCGGTCGCGGGCGCGGATGTGGCCGGCGGTGGTGGGGTCGAAGTGGCGGCGGCGGGGTTCCCGCACGACCAGGGTGCCGTCGACGGGGTCGACCAGCAGCCGCCGGATCCAGGCATCGGGTGCGCCGGCGATGATGTCGTCGGCAACTGCTGGGGAGATGGGTCCGTAGCCGGTCAGGTCGACCGGTTCACCGTCATCCTGCGCGGTGAACGTTGCTGCGTCCATCACGAGCTGGACCTCAACGTTGGTGTGCTCGGCATACCGCTGACCGGTGACCCGTTCGACCAGGGTCTGGGTCATGATCTGCCCCACGGTCCGGTCGTCACCGGCCGCCCGCAACCCGCGGGCGTGGTCATCCAACGCGGTATGTGCGGCGAGGATCTGCTCGGCCGGGCCCCGGACTTGCAGGATCGCGACGCCGTCGGTGTCGGGGAACATCGACACCCGCTGATCAGCCCGGTTCTGCTGGGCCCTCTCACGCGCAGCGTCGGCGTCGATCCGGATGACCGCCCTCGCGGTCAACCGGCCGGCTTCCCTCGGGGTCAGCCCCGGCAGCTGGGGTGCGATCTCACCGTCCAGGACCACCAGGTCATCTGAACCCAGTGACACCGACTCGTTGACCACCGCCCGCACCACCTGTTCACTGACCTGCCCGGCCGCGAACAGTGCCTTGACCTTGGGTAGTTCTTGAAGCCGCAGCGCGACACCGACCTGGGTGCCGGCGGCGGTGGGGCCGATGGTGCGGGCCATGCCGACCTCACCGATCACCGACAACGTCGGGTCACCACGGTCGATGCCCTGCAGCTCGACCCGCTCAGCATGCAGGGCCGCAATCTGCGCCAGCTGTTCGGCCTGCGCGGCCCGGATCGCCCGGTCCAGACCGGTGATCGCATCGATGCGGCTGGCCCCGAACTCATGGACCGGTTCACCCGCGAAGTCATACGCACGAACCTCCCGCAGGAGGTCCTCAGTGGCGACTTCGGTGAACATACCTCCAACCTAGACGCCACCACCGACACGCCCTTTCGCCTGCAATCGCGGCTGTGGACAACCCTTCGACAAGCTCAAGGGGCGGGTCGGCAAGGCGCTCCGCCAGTGCCCAGCCCTCGCACCGACCGGCTGAGTCGCGACTCGTCCATCATCACGCGCGCGGTCTCGAAGATCCGCAGCGCCTGCAACGACGCCTGACTACTCCGTGTCGTCGCTGCGCCGGCGCAAGTAGCGCTCGAACTCCCGGGCGATCGCGTCGCCGGAAGCCTCGGGAAGGTCGCTCGTGTCACGTTCGTTCTCGAGCGCCTCGACGTACTCGGCGATCTCCTCGTCACGCGAGGTGAGCTCCTCGGCACCGCGCTGCCACGCATCGGTCATCTCGACGAGCACGCCCTGGGGGAGCGGCAGGCCCATCGCGTCCTCAATCGCTCCCAGCAGCGCGAGGGTGGCCTTGGGGCACGGCGGCTCGGCCAGGTAGTGGGGGACTGCCGCCCACAGCGACGCCGACGCGATGCCCTCACGCGATGCCATCTCGTTGAGCACGGACGTGATGCCGACCGGACCTGAGTACGTCGAGGGCATCAGCGACATGCGCTCCATGAGCACCGGGTCGGTCGTCGAGCCGCTGACCGGCACCGGACGCGTGTGCGGCGAGTCGGCCAGCAGCGCGCCCAGCGTGACCAGCTCGGTCACGCCGGCCAGCTTGGCCACTCCCAGCACCGTCGAGCAGAACGCCTTCCAGCGGAAGTTGGGCTCAGGCGCGCGCAGGAGCAGCACGTCACGTGTCGCCACGGCGCGGACGAGCGTGGTAGATCATCGGTGCCGGCCAGGTGATCAGCCGGTCGCCGTCGTCGCCGTTGTGCACCTGCGGGCGATGCACCTGGAAGTCGTAGTAGTCCTCGGGGTCGAGCTCGATCAGCAGCTCGGCGTCCCATTCCTCGATCAGGTGGTCGACTGTGCCCGAAGCAGCATCGGCGGCGTCGTTCCAGCCCTCGAAGGCAGCCACCATCCACGGGTCGCGCAGCTGCGGGATCGTGGGTTCGGAGGTCACTCCTTCACCCTAGCCCGCGGCCTACTCGTTCTCGGTGCGGTAGCCGAGGTTGGGCGACAGCCACTTCTCCGCCTCGTCGACGCTCCAGCCCTTGCGTGCGGCGTAGTCCTCGACCTGGTCGCGGCCGATGCGACCCAGCACGAAGTACTGCGACTCCGGGTGCGAGAAGTACAGACCGCTCACCGCGGCGCCGGGCCACATCGCCATGCTCTCGGTGAGCTCGATGCCGGTGTTGGCCTCGACGTCGAGCAGCTCCCAGATCGTCTGCTTCTCGGTGTGCTCGGGGCACGCCGGGATAGCCGGGGGCCGGGCGGATGCCGGCGTACTTCTCCTTGATGAGCTCCTCGTTGCTGAGCGCCTCGTTGGGGACGTACGCCCAGAACTCCTTGCGTACGCGCTCGTGCAGGCGCTCGGCGAAGGCCTCGGCCAGGCGGTCGGCGAGCGACTCCAGCAGGATCGCGCTGTAGTCGTCGAGCTCCTTCTTGAACGCCATGATCCGCTCGGTGATGCCGATCGCCGGCCGTGACCGCGAACGCGCCGACGTAGTCGCGCAGGCCCGTCTCCTTGGGCGCCACGAAGTCGGCGAGCGACTTGCGGGCCGACCCCTCGCGGCCCTCGCCCTGCTGGCGCAGCTGGTGCAGCGTCGTCTGGACCTCGGTGCGCGTCTCGTCGGTGTAGACCTCGATGTCGTCGCCGGCGACCTGGTTGGCCGGGAACAGCCCGAAGACGCCGTTGGCGCGGATCCACTTCTCCTCGATGAGCCGGTCGAGCATCACCTGCGCGTCGTCGTAGAGCTTGCGCGCGGTCTCGCCGCGTCGCCGGGTTGTTGAGGATGTCGGGGAAGCGGCCCTTCATCTCCCACGCGTTGAAGAACGGCTGCCAGTCGATGTACGTGCGCAGCTCCTCGAGCGAGTAGTCCGTGAACGTCTTGACGAACTGCGTCGGCCTCGCCGTGACGGTGGTCGCAGCCGGGCCGGAGCACAGGTCGCGGGCCTGCTGCACCAGCATGCGCGGGCGCGGCGGCTGTGTAGTCGCTCCAGTCGATCGGCGTGGCCTTCGCGCGCGCGGCCGCGATCGTCAGCAGCGAACGCGTGTCCTGGCGGGCGGCGTGGCGCTCGCGCAGCGACTGCGTAGTCGGCCTCGGTGTCGGCCAGCAGCTTGGGTCGCTGCTCGTCGGACAGCAGCGCCGCGACGACCGGCACGGAGCGCGAGGCGTCCTTCACCCAGATGACGGGCCCGTGATACTTCTGCGCGACCTTGACGGCCGTATGGGCGCGCGACGTCGTCGCACCGCCGATCATGAGCGGGATGTCGAAGCCCTGGCGCTCCATCTCGGTGGCGAAGTTGACCATCTCGTCGAGCGACGGCGTGATGAGGCCCGACAGGCCGATGACGTCGGCGCCCTCCTCCTTGGCCGCGTCGAGGATCTTCTGCGCGGGCACCATGACGCCCGAGGTCGACGACGTCGTAGTTGTTGCACTGCAGCACGACGCCGACGATGTTCTTGCCGATGTCGTGGACGTCGCCCTTGACCGTGGCCATGACGACCTTGCCGTTGCTGCGCTCGACGTCGCCGGGCTGCTTCTCGGCCTCGATGAACGGGATGAGGTAGGCGACGGCCTTCTTCATGACGCGCGCCGACTTCACGACCTGCGGGAGGAACATCTTGCCCTCGCCGAACAGGTCGCCGACGACGTTCATGCCGTCCATCAGCGGGCCTTCGATGACCTCGATCGGCCGGCCGCCGCGGGCGCAGATCTCGGCGCGCAGCTCCTCGGTGTCGGACTCGGCGAACTCGTCGATGCCCTTGACCAGCGCGTGCGTGATCCGCTCGCCGACCGGCAGCGAGCGCCACTCCTCGGTGGCGACCTCCTTGACCGAGCCGTCGCCGGCGAAGTCGGCGGCGATCTCGAGCAGTCGCTCGGTGCTGTCGGGGCGACGGTTGAGGATGACGTCCTCGATGCGCTCGCGCAGCAGCTCGGGCACCTCGTCGTAGACCTCGAGGGCGCCGGCGTTGACGATTCCCATGTCCATGCCCGCGTCGATCGCGTGGTAGAGGAACACCGCGTGGATCGCCTCGCGCACCGGGTTGTTGCCGCGGAACGAGAACGAGACGTTGGAGACGCCGCCCGAGACCAGCGCACCCGGAAGGTTCTGCTTGATCCAGCGAGTCGCCTCGATGAAGTCGACGCCGTAGTTGGCGTGCTCCTCGATGCCCGTCGCGACCGCGAAGACGTTGGGGTCGAAGATGATGTCCTCGGGCGGGAAGCCGACCTCGTCGACGAGGATGTCGTACGCGCGCTGGCAGATCTGCTTGCGGCGCTCGAGGTTGTCGGCCTGGCCGTCCTCGTCGAAGGCCATGACGACGACGGCGGCGCCGTACTTGCGGCACAGCCGCGCCTCGCGGACGAACTTCTCCTCGCCCTCCTTCATCGAGATCGAGTTGACGATCGACTTGCCCTGGACGCACTTGAGCCCGGCCTCGATGACCTCCCACTTGGAGGAGTCGATCATCGTCGGCACGCGGCAGATGTCGGGCTCGGTGGCGACGAGCTTGGTGAAGCGGTCCATCGCCTCGATGCCGTCGATCATGCCCTCGTCCATGTTGACGTCGATGACCTGGGCGCCGGCCTCGACCTGCTGGCGGGCGACGGCCAGAGCCGCGGTGTAGTCGCCGGCCTTGATGAGGTTGCGGAACCGGGCCGAACCCGTGATGTTGGTGCGCTCGCCGACGTTGACGAACAGCGTGTCCTCGACGACCGTGACCGGCTCGAGGCCCGACAGCCGCAGCGCGGGAGATCGCCTCGACGGCGTCGCGGGGCGTCTTGCCCTCGACGTCGCCGCGCGATCGCGGCGATGTGTGCCGGCGTGGTGCCGCAGCAGCCGCCGACGAGGTTGACGAAGCCGCTGTCGGCGAACTCCGCGATGATCGCGGCGGTCTCGTCGGGCGCCTCGTCGTACTCGCCGAACGCATTCGGCAGGCCGGCGTTGGGATAGCAGCTGACACGAAGGTGTCGGCGATGCGGGCCATCTCGGCGATGTAGGGCCGCATCTCCTTGGCGCCGAGCGCGCAGTTGAGGCCGACCAGCAGCGGGTTGACGTGACGCACGGAGTGCCAGAACGCCTCGGTCACCTGGCCCGACAACGTACGCCCGGAGGCGTCCGTGATCGTGCCGGAGATGATGACGGGCCACCGTCGGTCGTACTCCTCGAAGATCGTCTCGACCGCGAAGATCGCCGCCTTGGCGTTGAGCGTGTCGAAGATCGTCTCGATGAAGATGACGTCCGAGCCGCCGTCGAGCAGGCCCGGTTGGCCGTCTGCGTAGGCCTCGACGAGCTGGTCGTAGGTCACGTTGCGGGCGCCGGGGTCGTTGACGTCCGGCGAGATCGACGCGGTACGGGTCGTGGGTCCGAGGGCGCCGGCGACGTAGCGCGGCTTGTCGGGCGTGCGCTCGGTCATCGCGTCGCACTCGCGCCGGGCGAGGCGCGCCGACTCGAAGTTGAGCTCGTAGGCGAGCTCCTCCATGCCGTAGTCGCCCAGCGAGATCTCGCTGGCGTTGAACGTGTTGGTCTCGATCATGTCGGCGCCGGCCTCGAGGTACTCGCGGTGGATGCCGGCGATGATCTCGGGCTGGGTCAGCGTCAGCAGGTCGTTGTTGCCCTGGACGTCGGACGGCCAGTCGGCGAACCGCTCGCCGCGGTAGCCGGCCTCGTCGGGGCGATCCCGCTGGATCGCCGTACCCATTGCGCCGTCGAGCACCATGATGCGGCTCCGCAGGAGCTCGGTCAGGGCAGACGTGGCGTCAGGACGGAGGTTGGGGGAGTAGGACACAAGCAATCCTCGAGGTGTTGATCGGTAGGAATGCTGGGGAGCTCCAGCCGGCGGCGGGCTCGCCTGGGCCTCGGGAGTTCCCGAACTCTGTGCATCCAGTATCTCACGACCGACAAGGTCGCGCGGAGACGTCCGCCGCGCGTGGACACCTTGTCCACTGACGACCGGCTGGAGCGCCTGTTCTACGGTGTGAGAGTGACTCAATACGCCGCCGTCCTGTGGGATCTCGACGGCACCATCGTCGACACCGAGCCGCTCTGGATGGGCGCCGAGCATGCCTTGGCCGCGGAGCACGGCAAGATCTGGACCGAGGAGGACGGGCTCGCCCTCGTCGGCAACTCGCTGATCGCCTCGGGTCACTACATCCGCGAGAAGCTCGAGCTCGAGATGACCGCCGAGGAGGTCGTGGACTACCTCGTCGACCAGCTCGCCGCGTCGCTGACCGAGCACATCGACTGGCGACCCGGCGCTCGCGAGCTGATCGAGGCGCTCGACGCCGAGGGCGTGCCGCAGGCGCTCGTCACGATGTCCTACACCGCCGATCGCCGAGCCCGTCGTCGCGTCGCTGCCGTTCAAGGCCGTCGTGACCGGCGACATCGTGTCACGGCCCAAGCCGCACCCCGACCCCTACCTCCTGGCGGCCGAGCTGCTGGGCGTCGACGCCGGCGACTGCCTCGCGATCGAGGACTCCGGCACGGGCGCCGCCTCGGCCAACGCGGCTGGCTGCGACGTGCTGGTGGTGCCGCACTTCGTCAACGTGCCGGAGGCCGAGCGCCGGGTCCAGATCCCGACGCTGGAAGGCATCAAGCCTGACGCCCTGGACGCCTTCTTCGAGTAGGGCGAACCGTCGAACGTCATGCCGGGGCAGGCGTGGTCACATTGACGAGCGCGAACGTCGGCATCTCCGGGGGAGTGCCGCCGAACTCGGGGCACAGCGCCTGGTGCGCGCACCAGCCGCACAGCCCGCTCTTGCGGGGCGGGAAGTCGCGCAGCTCGATGGCCCGCTCGATCGCCGCCCACAGCGCCACGAGCTTGCGCTCCGTCGCCAGCAGCTCCTGCTCGATCGGCTCGTAGCGCAGGAACGACCCGTCACCGAAGTACATGAGCTGCAGCAGCGTCGGGATGACGCCGCGGGTGCGCCAGATGACCAGGGCGTAGAACCGCATCTGGAACATCGCCTTGTCCTCGAACCGAGGATTCGGGGCTCCTGCCCGTCTTGTAGTCGACCACCCTGATGCGGCCGTCGGGTGCGACGTCGATGCGGTCGACGATGCCGGCGAACGTCGACGCCGGACTCCAGCTCGTAGGCCACCCGCTCCTCGCGGGACGGCCGGCTCGAGCCAGCGCGGGTCCTCCATCTCGAAGTACGTGCGCAGCAGGTCGACGCACGAGGCCAGCCACGTGGTCTCGTCGGCGGCCTGCTCGGCGGTGAACAGCTCAGCGAGCCGGGGCTCGTCGGCTCGCAGCTTGTCCCACTCGCCGGGCAGCAGCTCGACGGCACGGTCGAGCGTGCGTCCGGGCGCGGGCTCGGCGAACAGGTCCTCGAGAACGGCGTGCACGAGCGTGCCGCGGACCATGACCGGGTCGGCGGGCTCGGGCAGCCGGTCGATCGTGCGGAAGCGGTAGAGCAGAGGACAGTTCTGGAAGTCACCGGCCCGGCTCGGCGACAGCGACCGGCGTACGGTCAGTGGTGCCTCGGAGTCGTCCATGCGAGCAGACTAGTTCGGCCCACCGACGAATCGAATCACGCCACGCGACCCGATAGGTTGACTCGGTGAGCTCAACCCCGCGACCCGGCGCCTGGCGACTCGGTCGTCTCGTCGGCGTCGACGTCCTGATCAAGCCGTCGCTGCTGGTCATGGGCGTGGCGCTGGTGGTGCTGTTCGCGCCGCGGTTCGACGAGCGCGCCGACTCCAACCCATACGTCCTCGCCACGGTCTTCGTGCTCGCGCTGTACGTCTCGGTGCTGATCCACGAGCTCGCCCACGTCGCGGTGGCTCGAGGGTTCGGCATGCGCGTCCACTCCGTGACGCTTGCACCTCCTCGGCGGCGAGACCCTCATCGAGGGCGAGAGCCGCACGCCATGGCAAGAGCTGGCGGTCTCGATCAGTCGGTCCGCTGTCGTCGCTGGCGATCGGCCTCGCCTGCTTCGCCGTCGAACCGACGCTCACCGGCACGCCCGCCGACGTCGTCCACGCGGTCGCCCAGCTCAACATCCTCGTCGCGATCTTCAACATGCTGCCGGGGCTGCCGCTCGACGGCGGCCGGGTGTTCCGCGCGATCATCTGGCAGGTCACCGGCCGCGAGGAGACCGGCATCCGCATCGCGGCATGGCTCGGCCGCATCACAGCGGCGGGCATCGTCGCGTACGCCCTCACCCGCACCGAGGAACCGACCTTCCAGATCGACATCGTGATCGCGGTGCTCGTCGGCTGGTACCTCTGGCAGGGCGCGAGCGACGCGCTCAGCAATGCCGGCCGGTCCGCACGGATCAACTCCCTGGATGCCCGCATGATCGGCTTTCCAGGCGCAACCCCACCACCCAACGCCGAGCAGCTCTCGGCCGACCTCCACGGAGCAGATCTTTTGAAGGCAATGGCAGCACGACCCGCCGAGGCATACGCGCTCGTCGAGTCCGACGGCACGGTCTACGGCGTCCTGACCGCCCGCGCCGTCGACGAGGCCTATCGGGCGAGCCGCCGATGACCTCGTTCATGCGCAGCGGCCCGCTCGAGGCAGGGGAGTGGGTACGTCTGACGGACCCCAAGGGCCGCAAGCACAACGTCCAGCTGGCCGACGGTGACGGAGTTCTCGACCAAGAAGGGCCAGATCAGCCACGACGACATGATCGGCCACCCCGAGGGCATCGTCATCGAGTCCTCGATGGGCGCGCCCTACCAGGTGTTCCGGCCGCTGCTGTTCGAGTACGTCGTGTCGATGCCGCGCGGCGCAGCGATCATCTATCCCAAGGACGCCGCCCAGATCGTCGCGCAGGCCGACATCTATCCCGGTGCCCGCGTCGTCGAGGCGGGCGCGGGATCCGGCAGCCTGACCTCCTACCTGCTGCGGGCGATCGGCCCGACTGGCACCCTCGGCTCGTACGAGATCCGCGAGGACTTCGCCGAGAACGTCGTGCGCAACGTGCATCAGGTCGCGGGTCCCAACCCGCCCGGCTGGACGCTCACGGTCGGTGATGTTCGTGAGGTCATCAGCGAGACCGAGATCGACCGGCTGATCCTCGACATGGTCGACCCGTGGACGTGCATCCCGCTCGCCGCCGATCGCCTCACGCCTGGCGGCATCATCTGCGCCTACGTCGCGACGACGACCCAGTTGTCGCGGTTCGTCGAGACGGTGCGCGAGCAGGGCGGCTTCACCGAGCCGCGCGCGTGGGAGACCCTCGAGCGCGACTGGCACCTCGAGGGCCTTGCGGTGCGTCCCGATCACAAGATGAACGGCCACACGGCATTCCTCGTGACGGCCCGCAAGATGGCACCCGGACAAACCTCTCTGGAGAAGTCGCGGCGGCCCGCACCCGGCGCATACGGGCCCGACTACAAGGGTCCGCGGCCCGCCGGGTTCGTCGAGGAGTAGCAACGTCTGCGCAACGTCATCCAAAAGACACTTCTCGTGTGTCTGAGATGACAACCCCTGAGGTGGAGTTGACGGGTAGGGTCATTCGTACGAGCAGGAGGTGGCCATGACCGACAACGAGCCCATCCAGACGAGCGGATCCGACCAGGAGCTCGCCTACTTGCGCGCGGAGGTCGAGCACCTCAGGCGCCGACTCGGCTCGGAAGGGTCCACCGACTCGCGGCTCTCCGAGCTCGAGGCCAAGCTGTCCGCCACGAGCTCCCAGAACGAGCGGCTGACCTCGACGCTGCGCGAGGCGCGCGACCAGATCGTGACGCTCAAGGAAGAGGTCGACCGGCTGGCCCAGCCGCCGACGGGCTTCGGCACGTTCCTGCAGCGCAACGACGACGAGTCCGTCGACGTCTTCACCGGCGGCCGCAAGCTGCGGGTCAACGTCAGCCCGTCGGTCGACAAGGAGGCCCTGCAGAAGGGACAGGAGGTCATCCTCAACGAGGCGATGAACGTCGTGATGGCGCTCGAGTTCGAGCTCGTCGGCGAGGTCGTCTCGCTCAAGGAGATCCTGGCCGACAACGAGCGCGCCCTCGTGATGGGCAACGCCGACGAGGAGCGCATCGTGCGCCTCGCGGAGTCGCTCGAGGGCATCAAGCTGCGGCCCGGCGACTCGTTGCTGCTCGACTCGCGCTCCGGCTACGTCTACGAGCGCATCCCCAAGAGCGAGGTCGAGGACCTGGTCCTCGAAGAGGTTCCCGACATCGACTACGAGTGCATCGGCGGTCTGCGCAACCAGATCGAGTCGATCCGCGACGCCGTCGAGCTGCCCTACCTGCACCCCGAGATCTTCATCGAGCACGAGCTCAAGCCGCCCAAGGGCGTGCTGCTCTACGGCCCTCCGGGCTGCGGCAAGACCATGATCGCCAAGGCGGTCGCGGCGTCGCTGGCCAAGAAGGTGTCAGAGCGCACGGGTGAGGAAGGCCGTTCCTACTTCCTCAACATCAAGGGCCCCGAGCTGCTCAACAAGTACGTCGGCGAGACCGAGCGGCACATCCGCCTGGTGTTCCAGCGCGCTCGTGAGAAGGCCAGCGAGGGCACCCCGGTCATCGTGTTCTTCGACGAGATGGACTCGCTGTTCCGCACCCGCGGCTCGGGCGTCTCCTCCGACGTCGAGAACACGATCGTGCCGCAGCTGCTGAGCGAGATCGACGGCGTCGAAGGGCTCGAGAACGTCCTGGTCATCGGCGCATCCAACCGCGAGGACATGATCGACCCGGCGATCCTGCGCCCCGGACGGCTCGACGTCAAGATCAAGATCGAGCGCCCCGATGCCGAGTCGGCGACCGACATCTTCAGCAAGTACCTCACCGCCGGCCTGCCGCTGCACGCGGACGACCTGGCCGAGTGGAACGGCGACCGTCAGGCCTGCGTCACGGGCATGATCCAGCGCACCGTCGAGCGCATGTACACCGAGTCCGAGGACAACCAGTTCCTCGAGGTCACCTACGCCAACGGCGACAAGGAGGTCCTCTACTTCAAGGACTTCAACTCCGGCGCCATGATCCAGAACATCGTCGACCGGGCCAAGAAGATGGCGATCAAGGACCTCCTCGAGCACGGTCAGCGCGGCCTGCGGGTGCAGCACCTGCTGCAGGCGTGCCTCGATGAGTTCAAGGAGAACGAGGACCTGCCCAACACCACCAACCCCGACGACTGGGCGCGGATCTCGGGCAAGAAGGGTGAGCGCATCGTGTTCATCCGCACCCTCATCTCCGGCAAGAGCGGCAACGAGCCGGGCCGGTCGATCGACACGGTCGCCAACACCGGCCAGTACCTCTAGGCCCGTGCTGACGTACGACCTCCGTGCCGCGTCCTACGGCAGCGAGGACGCCCGACTGCTGACCGCGGAGGTGCAGGAGGAGTACGTCCTGCGCTATGGCGGCGAGGGTGACACCGCGCCGGTCGACACGTCGGAGTTCGACGGCGAGGGCGGGCGGTTCTTCATGGTCTACGTCGACGACGTCCCAGCTGCGATGGGCGGCTGGCGACGCCACGCACCGCTGGCGGAGTGGCACGACGCGGAGATCAAGCGGATGTACGTACGTCCGGCGTTCCAGCGCCGAGGCCTGGCCCGGTTGATCCTGGCCGAGCTGGAGCGGACCGCAGCCGAGGCCGGTATCACCCGGCTGATCCTCGAGACCGGACTCGGGCAGCCCGAGGCGATCGCGATGTACCGCTCAGCCGGTTATGACGACATACCGGCGTTCGGCTACTACGCCGACGATGAGCTCAGCGTGCACCTCGGCAAGGTGCTGGGCACCGCCAGCCAGTCATGAGACCGCGTGCGCGGGCGACGTGGCGGGCACCGCGCGACGAGGCCGACTCGCTGACCTGAGGGCGACGATCACCCCGACCGCCGCAAGACCCATCCCGATCAGCCCGGCGGGAGGCAGCCGATCGCCGAACATGAGCGCCGCCCACACCATCGTGGTCGGTGGCGTCAGGTAGAGCAACGTGCTGGCCTTGGTCGCGCCCTGGGTGCGGGAGACGAACAGGTAGGACCCGTATCCGCCGAAGCTCGAGAGCAGCACGACCCACGCGACGGCGAACCAGAACGCCGGGGGAGTCGGCTCGCCGGCCGTGCCCTCGATCAGGGCCAGCAGCCAGAACGCAAATGCCGCGGTGACCGTCTGCACGGCAAGGGAGCTCAGCACCGACTCCCGCGGGCGCCATCGTTGTTGCAGCACTGTGCCCGACGCCAGCGAGAGCATCCCGACGAACGGGAGGACGTACGCCCACCATGGCGCGTCGCCGGCACCCAGGTCGCCGCTGACGACGAGCAGCACACCTCCGAGCCCCAGAGCCAGTCCGAGGAGCTGCGCCAGTCGCGCGCGCTCGGACAGCACGAGGGCGGCCAGGACGATCACGACCAAGGGCTGCATCGATGCGATGAGTGCCGTTGTCCCAGATGGCACGCCCAGACCGACCCCGCTCACGATGAGGCCGAGATAGGCCACCTGGCACAGCAGCCCGAGCACGACCTGTCGGCCGAGACCGGCGCGACTGATGCGCTCGTGCCGCCACAGGCACAGCGCCATCAAGATCACTGCCGCCACGAGGTATCGCCACGCCAGCAGGGTCGAGGCCGGCGCCTGCCGCGTGCCAAGCTCTGCACCGATGAAGCCTGAGCTCCACAGGACGACGAGGGCAGCGGAAGGACCGACGTTCGTGCGCACGCTGGGGGACATGCCTTCACATAAACATACCGGTCGGTATACTTGCAGTGTAGATCTTGAAGGAGCTCGCATGACGACCATCACGCAGCCGCGCCTGACCCCCACGGCCCATCGCATCCTCGACACCGCCGCCGGCCTGTTCTACGAGCACGGCCTCCGCGCGGTCGGTGTCGAGCGCATCGCCGAAGAGGCCGCCACGACCAAGAAGACGATCTACGACCGCTTCGGCTCCAAGGACGGACTCATCACGGCCTACCTGCGTCAACGGTGCGACCGGTGGCACGACTACGCCATGGCGTACGTCCAGGAGCACCATCCCGAGCCGGGTGCGGGCCGGATCCTTGCCGTTCTTGACGCACTCGACAGCTGGATGGCCGTCAACTCGCGAGGGTGCGGCTTCGTCAATGCGTACGCCGAGCTGGCGGGCACCGGACACCAGGGCCTGCCGATCATCGCCGAGGAGAAGATCTGGACCCGCGACTACTACATCGGGCTGCTGACCGAGCTGGGCGTCCCGGACGCCGAGCGGCGTGGCCGCGAGGTGGCCCTGGTGCACGAGGGAGCGATCGTGCAGCTGACGGCCGGTGCGCAACCGGAGGCGATGGCCGATGCGCGCGCGCTGGTCCGCAGACTCGTGGCCGAGGGTGTCACCGCGCGTGATGCAGCCGAGGGGACCGTAGGCTGGACGCATGACAGTCAGGCGCGTGCAGGGGAGTGAGGTCGAGTACGGCATCGCCGTGCAGGGGCAGCCGCACGCCAACCCGATGGTCGCCTCGACGCATGTCGTCAACTCCTACGCCGCCGCGCACGGGCTGACCCGCCGCGCCAGGTGGGACTTCGAGGAGGAGAACCCGCTGCGTGACGCGCGCGGCTTCGACCTGAGCCGCGAGGTCGCCGACCCGTCACAGCTGACCGACGAGGACATGGGCCTCGCCAACATCATCCTCACCAACGGCGCGCGGCTCTACGTCGACCACGCGCACCCGGAGTACTCCAGCCCCGAGGTCACCAACCCGCTCGACGTCGTGCTGTGGGAGAAGGCCGGCGAGAACGTCATGCGCCTCGGCGCCGAGCTCGCGGCCAAGATCCCCGGCACCGCGCCGATCGTGCTCTACAAGAACAACGTCGACAACAAGGGCGCTTCCTACGGCGCGCACGAGAACTACCTCATGCGGCGCGACGTGCCGTTCGACCAGATCGTCGAGCACCTCACGCCGTTCTTCGTCTCGCGCCAGGTGTTCACCGGCGCCGGACGCGTCGGTCAGAAGCAGGACGGCAGCGTCCACGCGTTCCAGATCAGCCAGCGCGCCGACTACTTCGAGGTCGGCGTCGGCCTCGAGACGACGCTCAAGCGGCCGATCATCAACACCCGCGACGAGCCGCACGCCGACCCCAAGAAGTACCGCAGGCTGCACGTCATCATCGGCGACGCCAACTGCTCCGAGACCGCGATCTACCTCAAGCACGGCACGACGTCGCTCGTCCTGGCGATGATCGAGGCGGGCTTCCTGACGCGCAGCCTCGCCCTGGCGGCACCTGTCACCGCCCTGCACGACATCTCGTACGACCCGACGCTGACGCAGAAGGTCGAGCTCGAGGACGGCCGCACCGTCACGGCGCTCGAGCTGCAGGGGGAGTACCTCCGCCTGGCCAAGGAGTTCGTGGCGCGCGAGGGCTCCGACGAGCAGACCGACGACATCCTGCGCCGGTGGGAGAGCGTCCTCGACCGCCTCACCCGCGACCCCATGGAGTGCGTGCGCGAGCTCGACTGGGTCGCCAAGCTGGCGCTCCTGGAGCGCTATCGCGAGCGTGACGGCCTCGACTGGGACCACGCCAAGCTGCACCTCGTCGACGTCCAGTACCACGACGTCAGGCTGCACAAGGGGCTCTATCACCAGCTCATCCGCACCGATCGCATGGACCGGCTGCTGACCGATGCGCAGGTTGCCGCGGCGGTCACCGACCCACCGCGTGACACCCGGGCGTACTTCCGCGGCATGTGCCTCGCCAAGTTCTCCAAGGACATCGCCGCCGCGTCGTGGGACTCGGTCATCTTCGACCTGCCCGGGGCAGGACTCGCTGCAGCGCATACCCACCATGGAGCCGCTACGCGGCACCGCCGAGCACGTGGGCGAGCTGTTCGACCGCAGCAACACCGCAAGCGAGCTGTTCGCCGCCATCACAGGTCGTTAGCGCCGTGTCGGACCGGGCCGCACGCAGAGAGCGACGCATCACCGCAGCGATAGTCGTCACGGCGCTCCTCGGAGTCACCGGGCTCGTGATGGGGGCCGCGCTGCTCGCCAAGTCCCCGGCCGAGCCAACACCCCGCGCCGTCCCGACGCCCACGACCACGATGGCTCCGGTCAAGCCCGTGTCGGAGCCGGTGGCGCCGGCGCCACCGCCTTCCGGTGAGCACATCTCGGCGAGCTGGCTGTCCGAGGTCTCGAGGCAGACCGGCATCGGCACGGTGGCCCTCGAGGCCTACGCGCTCGCGTCGGTGCGCCTCGCCCAGGAGCAGCCGAAGTGCCACGTCGGCTGGACGACCCTGGCCGGTATCGGGGCGATCGAGTCCGGACACGGCACGAACGGCGGCAGCCGGCTGCGAGCGGACGGCACCACGTCGCGCCCGATCCTCGGGCCCGCTCTCGACGGCTCGTCCGGCATGGCGCGCATCCCCTCCGACAAGCAGTCCGAGAGGTGGCACGGCGACACGCAGTGGGATCACGCGGTCGGCCCCATGCAGTTCATCCCGTCGACGTGGCGCACGTGGGGCTCGGACGGCAACGCGGACGGCACATCCGATCCCAACAATGTGGTCGACGCGGCCTACGCGGCCGGTCGTTACCTGTGCGCCTCGGGTCGCGACATGCGGACGGGCGAGGGCTGGACGCAGGCGATCTTCTCGTACAACCACTCGGACGACTACGTCCGCAGCGTCGTCGCGCGCGCCAACTCGTACGTCACGCGCTAGCCGACGAGTGGGGCGGGCGGGGACCGTCTCCTGGAATGTTGCTCGGCCCCCGCCCGCTGGCGTCCGGCTGGGTACTCAACCGGACGTCGATCTCCTCGTACCCGACTTCGGCACGACTAATCGGCGGTCGCCGGTGTGGCGAGGTCACGCCACGTCTGGCCTTGCCGGGATAGGGTTGGGGTATGTCCGAACAGCAGCACAAGAGCACCCGCAAGGCGAGCGAGCCCGAGGCGCAGGCCGAGACCACCGAGGTCGACGCCGAGCGCAAGGAAAAGCTCGACGATGACGTCGACTCGATCCTCGACGAGATCGACGACGTGCTCGAGGAGAACGCCGAGGAGTTCGTCCGCAGCTTCGTGCAGAAGGGCGGGCAGTGATGCTGCCTGACGGCACTCGACTGTCCGAAACCTCGTCCTTCGCCGACTATCTCTCCGTCAGAGCCCCCGAGCTGCTGCCGTCCGCGCGCGTGACCGATGGCGGAAGCCTCGCGGGGGTCACCCACGGCACGACGATCGTCGCCGCGACATTCGATGGCGGCGTGGTCATGGCAGGCGACCGGCGCGCCACGATGGGCAACGTCATCGCCCAGCGCGACATCCAGAAGGTCTTCCCGACCGATGAGTACTCCTGCGTCGGCATCGCCGGCACGGCTGGGCTCGCCGTCGAGATGACCCGGTTGTTCCAGGTCGAGCTCGAGCACTACGAGAAGATCGAGGGCACGGTGCTGTCGACAGACGGCAAGGCCAATCGCCTCGCTGCGTTGATCCGCAACAACCTCGGCATGGCCATGCAAGGGCTCGCCGTGGTCCCGCTGTTCGCCGCGTACGACCTCGACGCCGGAGTCGGTCGCATCTTCGCCTTCGACGTCACGGGCAACCGCAACGAGGAGCGCGCGTTCCACTCCGTCGGGTCGGGCTCCACGTTCGCGCGAGGGTCACTCAAGAAGCTCTACAGCGAGGGCATGAGCGAGACCGACGCCGTGACCGCCGCGATCCAGGCGCTCTACGACGCCGCAGACGACGACACCGCGACCGGAGGCCCCGACCTCGCCCGTCGAATCTTCCCGATGGTCGGTGCCATCACGGCCAACGGCTACCGCGCCTATTCCGAGGACGAGACGGCAGCGATCGCCGACCAGGTCATCGCCGCCCGCATGGGCCGCCCCGACGGCCCTTCGGCCCCCCTGACGTGAGAGGACCGACCCGATGACGCAACCGTTCTACGTCTCGCCCGAGCAGCTGATGAAGGACCGGGCGGACTTCGCCCGCAAGGGCATCTCCCGTGGTCGCAGTGTCGCCGTGGTGCTCTACGACGACGGCATCTTGTTCGTCGCGGAGAACCCGTCCCAGGCCCTGCACAAGATCAGCGAGATCTACGACCGCATCGGCTTCGCCGCCGTCGGCCGCTACAACGAGTTCGAGAACCTGCGCATCGCCGGCGTACGCCTTGCCGACCTGCGCGGCTACTCCTACGACCGGCGTGACGTGACGGCTCGCGGACTCGCCAACGCGTACGCCCAGACGCTCGGCACGATCTTCTCCTCCGGCGGCGAGAAGCCCTACGAGGTCGAGATCTTCGTCGGCGAGCTGGGCGACGACGCGTCCCAGGACCAGGTCTATCGGCTGATGTACGACGGCTCGGTCGCCGACGTGCAGGGCTATGGCGTGATGGGCGGGCAGAACGAGCAGGTCGAGAACTACCTCAGCGAGCACTACCGGGCCGGCCTGCCGCTGCCCGAGGCGATCCGCGTCGCCGTCACGGCACTCGGTCAGGACGCGACCCCGCCTCGCACGGTCGAGTCATCGTCGCTCGAGGTCGCCATCCTCACCCGCTCGCGCACGCAGCCGCGCAAGTTCCGTCGCGTCAGCGACGGAGACGTCTCTGCCGCCCTCAGCTCCTGACTCGAGGCGCTTCGAGAGAGTGACTCACCTCACTCGAGTCGAAGTGGAAAGGGTGCTCCGGTTGAGCCTAGGATAAGCGGAGAGACTATCCGCATACCTCCTGGAGCCTGTCATGACCGATACGACCTTGTTCGTAGCCGGCTGAGGGCCTGACGATGTCGATCACCGCCTGGCACTCGCCGTCCAGCACTGCCGACCACCTCGCCAAGCGCTGGTCGCTGACCGCGCGAGGTCGGGTGCGGCGAGCCGTGTCCCTCTCGCGCCTGCTCCTTCATCCGGGCGTGCGTGAGGTGCTTCTGCTGGCCGCCCTGTGGGTCGGCTACAGCGCGAGTCGCATGCTGGCGGACCACGACCTGGTCGGCGCCCGTGGACGCGCAGCAGACGTCCTGCACCTCGAGCGGCTGCTGCACCTCAACATCGAGGCTTGGCTCAACTCGACCCTCACGGCCGTGCCGTCGATCGCCGTGCCGATGTCGTTCTGGTACGCCTCGCTGCACTACATCGTGACTCCGGCCGTGCTGGCGTTCATCTTCTGGAAGCACCGCAGCGACTACCGGCGGGCCCGCAACGGCCTCGTGATCGGCTCGGCCATCGGCCTGATGGCGTACGTGCTGATCCCGACCGCCCCGCCGCGGCTGATGGGTGCCGGATACGTCGACGCGCTGGCGCAGTCCGCAGGATACGGCTGGTGGTCAGGACACGCCTCCGCACCGGCAGGACTCGGTGGCCTCACCAACGAGCTCGCGGCCATGCCGTCGCTCCACGTCGGCTGGACGGTCTGGGTGGCCTGGGCCATGTGGCGGTACGTCAAGCGCACGGGCCACGTGCTGTCCGTGCTCTACGTCGCGGGCACGACACTCGTCGTCATCGCGACCGGCAACCACTGGCTGTTGGACGCCGTCATGGGCGCCGTCGTCGTCGCGATCGGCATCAAGGCCGCTTCGCGTCTGGCCGCCGACTCCTGGTCACCGCCGGTGGAGTCGACGCCGTCATGGTGACGTCCCTGCTGGGATTCGTGTTCGCCCTGGCGGAGTCGGGTCTCGGGCTCGGCGCGGTGCTGCCCGGTGAGGTGGCGATCTCGAGCCTGGCCGCGAACGTCGACGGCGTCCTGCCGCTGCTTGCTCTCGGCATCGCGGTCGCGCTCGGCGCGAGCGCGGGGGACCACCTCGGCTATGTCATCGGGCGGGTCAGCGGTCCGCGCCTGCGGGGTTCACGCCTGATCGCCCGGCTCGGCCGCGACCGCTGGGACAAGGCGTCCGACCTCATGCAGGCGCATGGCTTCTGGGCCATCCTGGTGAGCCGGCTGCTGCCCTTCGTCCGCACGGTCATGCCAGCCGTCGCGGGCGCGGCGCACCTCCGCTATCTGCGTTTTGCCCTGGCCTCGCTGTTGGGCGCGGCCGTCTGGTCGGCTGTCTGGGTCGGCGCCGGTGCGGGACTTGCCGCCAGCGGGCTGCTCGACAACACGCCGCTCGTCGTCGCGGTGGTGGCCGGCATCGCCGTGGTCGCTCTCGCGGTCAGGGTCGTGCGCAGGCGTCGCCACCCGACCGTGCCCGCGGACGTCTCGACACTCGAGGAGCCGACCCCTGAGCCGGCCTGTGCACCGTGACGCGGCTCGCTACAAGTCAGTGACGTTCGCGCGCCGCACCACGCGGGCGTGCCCGCGCGACTAGGCTGCACACATGGACCGGCGGATCTTCGGTATCGAGAACGAGTACGGCGTGACGTGCTCCTTCAAGGGCCAGCGCCGGCTGTCACCCGATGAGGTGGCTCGCTACCTGTTCCGCCGGGTGGTGTCGTGGGGCCGCAGCAGCAACGTGTTCCTCCGCAACGGAGCACGTCTCTACCTCGACGTCGGCAGCCACCCCGAGTACGCCACGCCCGAGTGCGACGACCTCGTCGACCTCGTCACCCACGACCGGGCCGGAGAGCGGATCCTCGAAGGGCTCATGATCGATGCCCAGAAGCGGTTGGCCGATGACGGTGTCGAGGGCGACATCTACCTGTTCAAGAACAACACGGACTCGGCCGGCAACTCCTACGGATGCCACGAGAACTACCTCGTCAGCCGTCAGGGCGAGTTCAGTCGACTCGCTGACGTCCTGATCCCGTTCCTGGTGTCCCGGCAGATCATCTGCGGTGCCGGCAAGATCCAGCAGACCCCGCGGGGCACGATCTTCTCGGTCAGCCAGCGCGCCGAGCACATCTGGGAGGGCGTCTCGAGCGCCACGACCCGGTCGCGGCCGATCATCAACACCCGCGACGAGCCGCACGCCGACGCCGAACGCTTCCGTCGCCTGCACGTCATCGTCGGCGACTCCAACATGAGCGAGACGACGACCCTGCTCAAGGTCGCGACCACCGACCTCGTGCTCCGCATGATCGAGGGCGGGGTGTCGATGCGTGACATGACCCTCGACAACCCGATCCGCGCGATTCGCGAGATCGCCCACGACATGACCGGCCGCCGCAAGGTGCAGCTCGCCAACGGGCGCGAGCTCTCGGCGCTGGAGATCCAGGCCGAGTACTTCGGCAAGGCCGCCGAGTTCGTCGACAAGCACGGGCTTCACACCCCGACGATCACGCGCGCGCTCGACCTGTGGGAGCGGACGCTCAAGGCCGTCGAGTCCGAGGACCTCTCGCTCGTCGAGCGTGAGGTCGACTGGGTCATCAAGTACAAGCTGCTCGACCGCTATCGCACCGTCAACGGGCTCAGCTGGGGCGATCCCCGCATCGCGCAGCTCGACCTCGCCTATCACGACATCCGCCGCGACCGGGGCATCTTCTACCTGCTGGAGAAGAAGGGCGCCGTCGCCCGTGTGACCAACGACCTCGACGTGTTCGCGGCCAAGTCCATACCTCCCCAGACCACCCGCGCACGGCTGCGCGGAGACTTCATCAAACGGGCCCAGGAACGCCGCCGCGACTTCACGGTCGACTGGGTCCATCTCAAGCTCAATGACCAGGCACAACGCACCGTGCTCTGCAAGGACCCCTTCAGATCACACGACGAGCGGGTGCAGCGGCTGATCGACGGGATGTGACGACAGGCGGCTTGTCCGCTGTCGTTAGGATGACCGACGATCTGTTTTCCCATCGTGAAGGTCGTTCTCGTGCGTCGAATTCTCCTGGCAACTGTTGCTGCCACCAGCCTCGTTCTCGCTGGATGCGGCGGCAGCAGCGACTCAGGCGGCGGAGGCCTCGACAACGTCAAGGTGAGCTCGGCCAAGACCCCCAAGGTCACGGTCGACAAGGGCTTCAAGGCCACCAAGACGACCTCCCGAGTCGTCAAGAAGGGCGGCGGCGAGGAAGTCGCCAACGGTGACTCGATCAAGATCAGCCTCGCCGGCGTCAACGGCACGACCGGCAAGCAGTTCGACAGCACGTACGCCACTGGCAAGCCCGTCACACTGACGCTCGGCCAGGGCATGCTCCCCGGCTTCGTCAAGGGACTCGTCGGCCAGAAGATCGGCAGCCGCGTGCTCGTCGCAATCCCGCCCAAGGACGGCTTCGGCGATCAGGGCCAGTCGACCTACAACATCAAGAAGAACGACACGATGGTCTTCCTGTTCGATCTGGTCGCCAAGGTCCCCAACGAGGCCACAGGCACCAGCAAGAACCTGCCCAAGGACCTGCCCAAGCTCAAGCTCGACGCCGACAAGCACCCGGCCGGGTTCGTCAAGACCAAGACGATGGACAAGAAGAAGTCCAAGGAGAGCGCCGACGTCGTGATCCAGGGCAAGGGCGCCAAGGTCAAGTCCGGCCAGGCCCTGACGGTCCAGTACGTCGGCCAGGTCTACCCGACCGGTGCGGTGTTCGACGAGTCGTGGTCCAAGCAGCCGACGTCGTTCCAGATCGGCGGAGAAGGCCTCATCAAGTGCTGGAATGACACGCTGGTCGGCCAGAACATCGGCAGCCGTGTTGTCATCGTCTGCCCGCCCGACACCGCGTACGGCAACAAGCCGCCCGCGGGCAGCAAGATCGGCAAGGGCGACACGCTGATCTTCGCAGTCGACTTGCTCGACGCTTCCTGACATCCTCCTGACATGGCCGAACGCAAGACCGAGAGGTTGATGAACCTCATCTTCGCGTTGCTGGTCAGTCGCCAGTACCTCACGAAGGACCAGATTCGCGAGTCGATCGCCGACTATCGCGATTCCACGCCTCAGGCGTTCGACCGCAAGTTCGAGCGCGACAAGGAGGAGCTGCGCGAGCTCGGCATCACCGTCGAGATGGGCCAGAACGACAAGTACTTCAACGACGAGCCCGGCTACCGCATCCGTCGCGACGAGGCTGAGCTGCCCGATCTCGAGCTGACTCGCGAGGAGGCGGCCGTCATCGGGCTCGCCACCCAGGTGTGGGAGCACGCCGGCCTGGCGAGCGAGTCCACGACGGCCCTGGTCAAGCTCAAGGCCATCGGGGTCGACGTCGACACGAGCGTCCTGCGCATGGCCGAGCCCAAGCTGTCGACCGACGAGCCGTCGTTCGACAGCATGTGGGAGGCCGTCACACGGCGCATCCCCGTCTCGTTCGTCTATGCCCGTCCCGGCCGCGAGCCGATGGAGCGGCATCTCCTGCCGTGGGGCATCATCTCGTGGCACGACCGCTGGTATGTCGGGGGATACGACCTCGATCGCGAGGCAGCCCGCATCTTCCGGTTGTCGCGAGTGATCGGTGAGGTCGAGACGATGGGCGCGCCCGGGTCGTACGAGGTGCCCCCGGATGTCGACATGAAGGACATCGCCCGCGACCTCTTCCCGCCGTCCTCCGACGTGGCGGCCGTGCTGCGGATCCGCACGGGCCGTGGGCAGTCGTTGCGACGTCTCGCCGAGAAGGTCACCCCGCTCGGCGACGATCTCGACGAGGTCGAGATCCGCTACTCGTCCCGGTGGGAGCTCGCCTCCGAGGTGGCCTCCTACGGCCCCGACGTGGTCGTCGTGTCACCCCCGGACGTACGCGATGCCGTCATCGAGCGCCTCAAGGCCGCGGTCCAGGGCAGCCTCGAGGTCCGCGCATGATCCAGCGCCAGCGAGCGAACCATGAGGCAACGGCATGAGCAGGTCCCGACAGCAGGTCGTGCGGATGTTGGCCCTCGTGCCCTACCTGCAGGGCAATGACGGCATCCCCGTCAACGAGGTGGCCGCCGAGTTCGGTGTCACGCCTCGAGGTCATCCGCGACGACCTGCGGCTGCTGATGTACACCGGCACGGGGGAGTACGCCGGCGAGCTCATCGACTTCGACCTCACAGCCCTCGAGGAGGACGGCGTCGTGCACATCCGCGACGCCGAGTTCATGACCCGTCCGCTGCGCATCAGCGCCCGCGAAGGCGTAGCGCTGATCGTGGCGCTCCGTACGCTCCGTGCGTCGGCGAGCGGCTCTGAGCTCACGGTCATCGACAGTGCCCTCGCCAAGCTCGAGAGCGCCGTCGGCGACACCGCCTCACCGCCTGTCGACGTGCTGCTCGACGAGGTCGACCCGACGATCCACTCGTCGATCGTGCACGCCCTGGCCAACGGCAAGCGCCTCCAGCTGACCTATGCGACGGTCGCGCGCGACGAGCAGTCCGAGCGGGCCGTCGACCCGCGCCGGCTGTTCACCGAGCAGGGCAAGCTCTACCTCGAGGCGTGGTGCATGAGGGCCCAGGACCTGCGCTTCTTCAGGCTCGACCGGGTCATCGACGCGGAGGTCACCGAGATCGACGCCGAGGACCACGACGTCCAGGAGCGAGACCTCTCCGACGGCATCTTCACGGTCGGCGAGGACACCCCGTACGCGTTGGTCGACCTGCATCCGCGGGCGCACTGGCTGACCGAGTACTACCAGGTCGACCTGCTCGAGCAGAATGCCGACGGCGTCTGGCGGGCCAAGCTCTACGGCGCCGACTGGGCCTGGCTCAGGCGCCTCGTGCTCCGCAATGCCGGGTCGGTGGCGGTCATCGAGCCAGACTTATTGCGTTCACAGGTAGTTGACGACGCCCGCGCTGCCCTCAGCGCGTACGATGAGCAGTGACTGAACTTCACGAGCAAAGGTGACATCCATGTTCCGCAACGGCATCGGACCGCACAGAGATCCTCATCGTTCTCGGCGTCGTCGTGCTGCTGTTCGGCGGCAAGAAGCTCCCCGAGCTCGCCCGCGGATCGGGCAAGGCGCTGCGCATCTTCAAGTCCGAGGTCAAGGCCCTGCGCGACGACGATGACGACACGGACACCAAGCCCGAGGCCATCACCGCTCGCCGAGGCGGACAAGAAGCCCGAACAGGGCTGACGCTTGGCGCTTCGGCGCGGCAAGCCGATCCCCGCCGGGCGGCACGATGCCGCTCATCGAACATCTCCGCGAGCTTCGTCGCCGGCTGGTCAGGGCGATTCTCTGGATCCTCGTCGGGACGATCGTGGCGTGGATCTTCTACGAGCCGATCCTCAACTTCCTGACCCAGCCCTACAACGACATCCAGCCGCTGCTCAAGGAGCGCGGCATCAAGTCGGACATCGTCATCACGGGCATCGGCGGCGCGTTCAACTTCCAGGTCAAGATCTCGCTCGTCGTCGGCCTCTTGATCTCCAGCCCGTTCTGGCTGTGGCAGGCCTGGGCGTTCGTGCTGCCGGCGATGCACCGCAACGAGAAGAAGTGGGCGGTGCTGCTGACCGCGACCGGCGCACCGCTGTTCGTCGCCGGCGCGGGCTTCGCCTATCTCCTGCTGCCCAAGGCCATGAACGTGCTGATCGGGTTCGTGCCGGACGGCTTCGGCAACCTGGTGACCGGCGCGGAGTACTTCAACTTCATCATCCGCATGATGCTGGTGTTCGGCGTCGCGTGCGAGATCCCGCTCGTCGTCGTGATCCTCAACCGCATCGGACTGGTCAACTCCCGGCAGCTGGCCCGCGCCCGCCCGTGGATCATCATCGCGATCTTCATCTTCGCGGCGATCGCCACGCCGACGACCGATCCGCTGACGATGATCTTCCTGGCCGCGCCCATGACGATCCTCTACTTCCTCTCCGAGATCATCGCCAAGCTCACCGACCGCAAGCGGGCCAAGTCGGCCGAACCCGAGCTTGCCGACGATGAGCTCTCGTCGCTCGACGACTAGCGCCTACGCTGCTCACATGCACTACGCGCTTGTCGTCAACCCGACCTCCGGCAAGCGCCGCGGCGAAGCCATCGCCGCCCAGGCAGCCGAACGGCTCGGGCACGCCGGACACGTCACGACGCGCATCCAGGGCGAGGACGCACCGTCGGCCCGTGACCAGCTCAAGCAGGCCATCGACGGCGGGCTCGACGGTGTCCTGGTCGTCGGGGGAGACGGTGCGCTGCACGGAGTGCTCGACCACGTCGCCGACTCCGACCTCGCCTTCGGCCTGATCCCGGCCGGCACGGGCAACGACACGGCCCGCTCGCTCGGCATCCCGGTCAAGGACGTCGACGCGGCGGTCGACCTGGTCGTCGCCGGTCACGTCCGCACGGTCGACCTGGCGCGTACGGGCGAGGCGTACGTCGCGACCGTCATCGCGTCCGGCTTCGACTCCAAGGTCAACGAGCGCGCCAACGCCATGACCTGGCCGCGCGGCAACATGCGCTACAACATCGCGATCCTCGCCGAGCTGCGCACGTTCGAGCCGCTGCCGTTCACCCTGACGCTGGACGGCCGCACGATCGAGCGCGAGGCGATGCTGGTCGCCGTGGGCAACGGGCCGTCGTTCGGCGGTGGCATCCGCATCTGCGAGGGCGCGTCGATGGACGACGGCCTGCTCGACGTGGTGGTCATCAACCCGGTCAGCAAGGTCCAAGCTGATCCGGGTGTTCCCCAAGCTCTACCAGGGCACCCACGTCACGATGCCGGAGTTCGAGCGCCATCTGGTCCGCGAGGTGACGCTCTCGTCGCCGGGCATCGTGGCGTACGGCGACGGGGAGCGGCTCGGCCCGCTGCCGATGACGACGACCGTGCAGCCCGCAGCACTGCGGGTCTTCGCACCGCCCGCGCCGTAGCCAGTGGATCACCCGTTCACGCGTACGCTGGAAGCATGACCACGCCGGCCGAGAAGTACGCACATTCCCGCGCCGCCCGGGAATATCCGCACCTGGCCGCGTTCCGCGGCCACTACGCGTTCGAGCTCGACGACTTCCAGGTCGAGGCGTGCAAGGAGGTCGAGGCCGGCCACGGCGTCCTGGTCGCCGCGCCCACCGGCTCGGGCAAGACCATCGTCGGCGAGTTCGCGGTGCACCTGGCCCTCGAGACCAACCGCAAGTGCTTCTACACGACGCCGATCAAGGCGCTGTCCAACCAGAAGTACGCCGACCTCGTCGCCCGCCACGGCGCCGAGAACGTCGGGCTGCTGACCGGCGACAACACGATCAACGGCGAGGCGCCCGTCGTCGTGATGACGACCGAGGTGCTGCGCAACATGCTCTACGCCGGATCGCGCACGCTCGACACGCTCGGCTACGTCGTGATGGACGAGGTGCACTACCTGGCCGACCGGATGCGCGGCGCGGTCTGGGAGGAAGTCATCATCCACCTGCCGGAGTCGGTGTCGGTCATCTCGCTGTCGGCGACGGTGTCCAACGCCGAGGAGTTCGGTGACTGGCTCACCGCGGTGCGCGGCGACACCGTCACGATCGTCGAGGAGCGTCGGCCCATCCCGCTGCACCAGCACGTGCTGGTGGGCCGCAAGATGTTCCCGCTGTTCGAGTCGAGCGCCGACGGCGACGGTGTCGAGGTCAACCAGGCGCTGACCCGCATCGCGCGCGACGACTGGCAGTTCACCCGCATGCACAAGGGCCGGCCCGGCAAGGGCGGCAAGCGTCCCCGCAGCCGGCACCGCACCGCGAGCCGGGTCGAGGTCGTCGAACGCCTCGACGCCGAAGGGCTGCTGCCGGCGATCTGCTTCATCTTCAGCCGCGCCGGATGCGCCGCAGCGGTCAAGCAGTGCCTCGACGCGCGCCTGACCCTGACGACACCCGAGGAGCAGGCCGAGATCGGCGCCGTCGTCGACGCGACCTGCTCGCACCTGCCCGAGGACGACCTGCACGTCCTGGGCTTCTACGAGTTCCGCGACGCCCTCGTGCGCGGCATCGCCTCGCACCACGCCGGCATGCTGCCGACGTTCAAGGAGTGCGTCGAGCTGCTGTTCAGCGACGGCCTGGTCAAGATCATCTTCGCCACCGAGACCCTCGCGCTCGGCATCAACATGCCGGCCCGCTCGGTCGTCATCGAGAAGCTGTCGAAGTGGAACGGCGAGACGCACGCCAACATCACGCCGGGGGAGTACACCCAGCTCACGGGCCGTGCCGGTCGCCGCGGCATCGACGTCGAGGGGCACGGCGTCGTGCTGTGGCAGCCCGGGCTCGACCCGAAGCAGGTCGCCGGTCTCGCCAGCACGCGCACGTACCCGCTCAACTCGTCGTTCCAGCCGTCCTACAACATGGCGGTCAACCTCGTGGGGCAGGTCGGCCGGACCATCGCCCGCGAGCTGCTCGAGCAGTCGTTCGCGCAGTTCCAGGCCGATCGTGCCGTCGTGGGACTGGCCCGGCAGATCCGCAAGGCCGACGAGGCGCTCGAGGGCTACAGCGAGAACATCGCATGCGACAAGGGCGACTTCATGGAGTACGCCTCGTTGCGCCGCGAGCTCAGCGACATCGAGGCTTCGGGGTCCAAGGCACGGCGGGCCGCCGATCGCCAGGACGTCGTCGAGTCCCTCGTCAAGCTCAAGCCCGGCGACGTCATCAACGTGCCCGTCGGCCGCTGGGCCGGCATCGCCGTGGTGCTCGATCCGGGACGTACGACCGACAACGAGGGCCCGCGACCCATGGTGCTGACCGCCAACCGGCACGCGCGGCGGCTCGCGATGGTCGACTTCAACACCCCGGTGACGCCCATCACGACGATGCGCATCCCCAAGTCGTTCAACGCGCGCAACCCGCAGTCACGACGCGACCTGGCATCCCAGCTGCGCAACCGGGCCGAAGGCGTCGCGTGGCGGCAGGACAAGCCCTATCGCGACAACGTCTCGCGCGAGGACCCGCGCATCGCGGCGATCCGCGACAAGCTGCGCGACCACCCGTGCCACAGCTGTCCCGACCGCGAGAAGCATGCCCGCTGGGCCGAGCGCTACCTCAAGCTCGAGCGCGACACCGCCAACCAGCGCGGCCGGATCGAGTAGCGTACGAACACCGTTGCGCGGCAGTTCGACCGGGTCTGCGAGGTGCTCGACGTGCTGGGCTACCTCGACGGCGACCAGGTCACCGACGACGGCAAGCGGCTCCAGCGGCTCTACAGCGAGCTCGACCTGCTGGTCAGCGAGTGCCTGCGCGGGGGAGTCTGGGACGGTCTGGAGGCGGCCGAGCTCGCCGCGGTCGTCAGCGGCCTGACGTTCGAGTCACGCAACGCCGACGACGCACCCGCTCCGCGGTTCCCCAGCGAGCCCGTGCGCGTGGTCGCCGACACGATGACCAACCTCTGCACCGACCTGCAGCGACTCGAGCGCGAGCACCGGGTCAGGTTCCTGCACCAGCCCGACTTCGGCTTCGCGCACGCCGTCTGGCAGTGGAGCATGGGGGCGTCGCTCGACGACGTGCTCGGTCAGATGGACCTCGCGGCCGGCGACTTCGTCCGGGCCATGAAGCAGCTGATCGACGTCGTCGCCCAGATCGCCGATGCGGCCGGCCCCGGCCCGCTGCGCGACACCGCCCGCGAGGCGCTCGACCTGCTGCGCCGAGGCGTCGTCGCCTACACCAGCGTCACCAGCTGATCCCGCAGCGGGCGATGTCAGCTCTGCGGGCGAGTGCCTTCAGGGCTCTTTCGGTGGCTCCACCGAGGCCCCAGGTCTCGCCGAACGTGCGGAACGCGTCGTGCTGCACCGGTCCCGTGAGCACCTCGATGTCGCAGGCGTCGCGCTTGACCGCCACGACCGTACGCGCGGCGGCGATGTAGTCGCCCGAGTCCAGCAGTGACTGGCGCACCCGCGGCTTGATCGACGACCAGCGGTCCTGTGCCGCCTCGAGGATGCCGTCGATGTCGCCGAACTCCTTGAGCAGCACGGCGGCGGTCTTGTCGCCGATGCCCGCAACACCCGGCAGGCCATCGGACGCGTCGCCGCGCATGACCGCGAAGTCGACGTACTGCGACGCGTCGATGCCGTACTTCGCACGGATCCACGCGTTGTCGACGACGATCGTGGTTGGACACGCCCACGGGCGACGTAGAGCACGCGCACGTCGCGCGCGTCGTCGACGAGCTGGAACAGGTCACGGTCGCCCGTGACGATGTCGACGGGGCCGTCCCACGTCGAGGCGAACGTGCCGATGATGTCATCGGCCTCGGCATCGGCGGCGCCCACGACCGGTATGCCCAGCAGTCCGAACGCCTCGGCGATCAGCGGGACCTGGGGGCCGAGCAGGCCACCGGTCGTGTCGGCCTCGCCGCCCTCGAGCGTCGAGCCGCTGCGTCTTGTAGGAGGGGATCAGGTCGACCCGCCACTGCGGCCGCCAGTCGTCGTCCCAGCACGCGACGATCGCTTCGGGGCGGTATTGAGTGGTCAGCGTCGACGTGAAGTCGAGGATTCCGCGCAGGGCGTTGACGACTGTGCCATCAGGAGCCTTCAACGAGTCGGGCACGCCGAAGAACGCCCGGAAGTAGAGACTTGCGCTGTCGAGGAGCAGGAGTCGACCGTGTGCCATGAACCGAGCCTAGTGGGATGCGCCGCTCACGACGGAGTGCTGTCGCCCTCTTCGAGCTCGCGTCGTTTCTGGTTCTCCAGCTCACGCTGCTGCTTGGCCCGGTATGCCTCGCGCTGCTCCTCGGCACGCTCACGAAGGCCGCGCAGGAATGCCTCGTCATCCTCCGGGTTCGCCGCGACGTAGCGGCCCGGACGCTCGTACTCCGGGAATGACGACGGGTGGCCGTGGTTGCCCTTGTAGGGCATCGATGATGTCGGGTTGGACTCCGGCCGGCCGGCCACGAGCCACGCGATCGAGCCGATGAGCGGGAAGAACAGCACGAGGATGACCCACATCGTCTTGCCGAGGTTGCGGCAGGCGTACTCGTCGGTCGAGATGACGTCGAGCAGACAGAAGATCCACAGGCCCAGGACGATCAGGCCGAATGCTCCGTCCATGAACAGCACGGCGACTCCTCTCGACGATCAAACGGTCGCCACATCATCGCAGGGCACAGCCCGGGACCGGAGCAGAACGCAGAGATCGGCGCCACCACCGGCAGGGTGATGGCGCCGATCGTGGTCGGGCGGGTCAGCGCGTCAGTGCGTGCCCGTGACTCTTGCCGCTGCTGAGCTTCTTCGCCGACTTCGTCGAGCGCTTGGCATCGCCGTAGAGCCCCTTCTTCGACAGCGCCAGCACCGCGACGGCATGAGCCGCTGCGTCGCCCAGCTGGTCGATCGCCTTGGTGCTCAGGTTGGTGATGTCGTCGCACGCCTGGTGGTAGCACGAGTCGTACGGCTGACCGGCCGTGCCGCCGAAGATCGCCGCCTCCTCGGGCGTCTTGACGCCCTCGGCACCGCTGAACAGGCCACCGGCCGGGATGCCGGCCTCGATGAACGGCCCGTAGTCGGAGCGACCGTCGAACGCCGTCGGCGCCGAGGCCAGCTTCTTCTTGCCGAAGTAGTCGAGGAAGACCTTCTCGATCTCCGCCGAGCCCGCGGGACCGGCGTTGCCGTCCGCCGAGCCGTCGCCGTCGTAGACGAAGCGGACGAAGTTGGGCGAGCCGATCATGTCGAAGTTGAGGTTCGCGTAGATCTTGGCGCGCTGGGCGTCGCTGAGGCTCTCGACGTAGTGGTACGCGCCGAGCAGGCCCTTCTCCTCGGCGCCCCAGAACGCGAATCGCACGGGCCGCTGGGCCTTCTTGGCGAGGCCGGTCTTCTTGTACTGCTTGGCGATCTCGAGGACACCCGCGGTGCCGGTGCCGTTGTCGTTGATGCCGGGCCCGGCCGCGACGCTGTCGAGGTGGGCGCCGACGACCACGACCTGGTCCGGGTTCTTGGTCTTGCCCGGCAGGTCCGCGATGACGTTGGAGGTCGTGCGGTTGAGGTCGATCTCGGTCTTGGTGGTGACGTGGACCGTGGCACCGGCGGCCTCGCTCAGCGCGACGCCGTCCTCGTACGAGATGCCGACGACCGGGATGCCGACCGGGTCGCCGAGCGTGCCGGTCAGGAGCTCCTGGCGGCCTTCCTGGCCCTCGTTGAAGATGATCGCCGCGGCGTAGCCGGCGGCTTCGGCGTTGGCCGCCTTGACGCCGAAGTTGCAGGTGCCGCGCTGCATCAGCGCGACCGACGGACGGCGCCGCTCGGCGCCGGGAAGTCGGCCGGCTCGCAGCCTGACGGCGACGTGCCGGCGTCACCCGGCGGGATGCTGAGGTTGATGTTGGTGACCGGGCCGGTGACGTCACCGCTGCCGGAGTAGTCGAAGGCCTCGGTCTCGATCGTCTTGTTCTCCGGGGTCAGCTGCTGCAGGGTCGCCGGCTCGAGGTCGCGGCTGAACGGGAACGTGAAGGACTGCCGCTTGACCTTGTAGCCCGCCTTCTTGAGCTGGGCGGAGACGTAGTCGGCCGAGGCGTCGAAGCCCGGCAGGCCTGACGCGCGCGTGCCCTCGTTGCGGTTGGCGATGACCTGGAGCTGTCGCAAGGTCTTGAGCTGGCCGTTGACGGTGACGGCCTTGGTCAGCTTGCTGGTGTCGACAGGTTTCGGCGTATGGCTTGTGGCCGTGGCCGGTCCGGCGATGAGAAGGCTGGCCGTCATGGTGACGGCAGCGATCGATGGCAGGGTTCTGCGCATGTGTGATCCCCCGATCGTGAGTTGGTGGTCTCACCCTAGGTCGGGTGTCCGGGCATGTCACGCGTCGTTGGAGGCCGCACGGCGTACGGACGGCGTGGCGACCGCAGGTATCGTCTTCTCGTGAACAGATGGCGCAAAGCACAGCAATTGGCCGCATCGCAGGGCATCGACGCCCTGCTCATCACGCCGGGGGCGGACCTTCGCTACCTGACCGGCTACGTGGCCCTGCCGCTCGAGCGGTTGACGTGCCTCGTGCTGCCGGCCCACGGTGAGCCCACCCTCGTCGTACCGACGCTCGAGAAGCCCGCCGCCGTCGCGTCCGGTGTCGACGTACGCCTCGAGTCGTGGGGCGAGCTGGACGACCCGTACGCCCTGGTGGCCTCGCTGGTGGGTGATGCCCGGACGATCGGCGTCGACGACCACATGTGGGCATCGCGCGTCTTCGCGTTCCGTGACACCTTCCCCCAGGCGCGCCAGGTCCTCGGCGGTGACCTCGTCCAGCAGCTGCGCATCCGCAAGGACGCCGACGAGGTCGACGCCCTGCGTGAGGCCGGTCTCGCGATCGATCGCGTGCACTCGCGCATGGGGGAGTGGCTCCGGCCGGGCCGCACCGAGCGCGAGGTCGGTGCCGACATCGCCCGGGCCATCCTCGACGAGGGTCACGAGACGGTCGACTTCGTCATCGTCGGCTCCGGGCCCGAACGGCGCCTCGCCGCACCACGAGCTCTCCGACCGGGTCATCGAGGTGGGCGATCCCGTCGTCGTCGACATCGGCGGCACCAACGCGGCCGGCTACTGCTCGGACTCGACCCGCAACTACCTCGCCGGCGGGACGGTCCCGTCCGCGTACGCCGAGGCGTACGCGGTGCTCGAGGCCGCTCAGGAGGCCCAGCGCGCGCACGCCCGGCCCGGCGTCACCGCAGAGTCGATCGACGCCGTCGGGCGCGCCCTGATCGCCGACGCCGGCTTCGGCGACCTGTTCATCCACCGCACGGGCCACGGCATCGGCCAGGAGACGCACGAGGAGCCCTACATCGTCGAGGGCAACGACCTGGTCCTCGAGGAGGGCATGGCGTTCTCGATCGAGCCCGGCATCTACTTCGAGGGCAAGTTCGGTGCTCGCATCGAGGACATCGCCGTCTGCACGGCTGACGGTCTCGAGGTGCTCAACAACACGCCCCGCGAGCTCGTCGTCCTGTGACCCACAGCGTTGGCGGGCGGGTCGCATGGCCCGCGGCCATCGTGCTGGGGGTCGTGTCCTCGCTCAACTTCGACCCCGTCAACCTGCCGTTCGCCATGGTCGTGGCGATCGCCGGGCTGATCTGGCTCGCCCACGGCCTTGCGGCACGCCCGCAAACGTACGGTCATGGTCACCGGCGCGCTCTACGGGTTGTCGTTCATGGGGCCGCTGATCTGGTGGATGAACGCCGTGAGCCACGGCGCCTACATCGGGCTGGTGCTGGCCGAGACGCTGTTCTTCATCCCGATCATGCTGGCCCTGCGGGCCGCGTGCCGGCTGCAGTGGTGGCCGATGTGGGGCGCGGCCGTATGGGTGCTCGGTGAGTGGGCGCGCGGGCGGTTCCCGTTCACCGGATTCCCGTGGGGCCGGCTGGCGCACACGTCGATCGACACGCCCTTCGAGGCGTACGCCCGCCTCGTCGCCATGCCCGGCACCAGCGCCGTGCTGTTCCTCGTCGCGAGCCTGCTCGTCGTGCTCGTCACGTCGGCCGCTTGGCGCACGCGGGCGATCGCCGTGGCCGGCGTGCTGGCGCTGGGCGGAATCGGTGCGGTGCTGCCGACCGGCATCGCCGGTGCGGACGGCACGCGTCAGGTCGCATTGGTGCAGGGCAACGTGCCAGGCGTCTTCCTGACCTGGCCGCTGGGGGAGATCTTCAAGCTCCATGCCGCCGAGACCGACAAGCTGGCGGACAAGATCGATGCCGGCACGGTTCCCCGGCCCGACATGGTGCTGTGGCCCGAGAACTCGACGGACACCGATCCCTACTTCGACGAGCCGGTCAAGCAGCGCATCCAGGCTCTGTCCAAGCGCATCGGCGCCCCGATCCTGGTCGGTGGCATCTTCGACGGGCCCACGACGTCCACGGCATACAACGCCGGGGTGGTGTGGACCGCCAACGGCCCGGGGGAGCGCTACGTCAAGCTCAAGCCCGTGCCGTTCGGTGAGTACGTGCCGTGGCGCAAGCAGGCCGGCTTCTTCGTCAACCGGCTCGCCCGCGACATCCCGCGCGACATGCTCGCCGGCGATGAGCCCGGCTCGCTGAAGATCGGCGCCACCCAGATCGGCGACACGATCTGCTACGACATCGCGTACGACAGCGTGACCCGCCGCGCGGTCGACGCCGGGGCGCAGATGATCGTCGTGCAGACCAGCAATGCCGCCTTCACCGGCACCTCGCAGCCCGAGCAGCAGTGGGACATCTCGCGGCTCCGCGCGATCGAGACCGGGCGCTGGGTCGTCGTGCCGTCGACCAACGGCATCACCGGCGTCGTCGATCCCGAGGGACGCAGCGTCGAGCGCGCGCCGATGCACAAGCCGGCGACCCTCAGCGCCAAGGTCACGCTGGCCTCCGGCAAGACCCCGGCGCTCGTCATCGGGGCACCGCTGGAGTACCTCCTGGTGATCCTCGGTCTGGGAGCATGGTGGTTCGGCACTCGGCAGAAGAACGGCAGGCAGGCGACGGAATGACACGGACACTGGTCGTCATCCCGACGTACAACGAGGCCGACAACGTCGCCTGGATCGTGGAGCAGCTGCACCGCGCCGCAGCCTGACGTCGACGTGCTGATCGCGGACGACGGCTCTCCGGACGGCACCGGCGACATCGCCGATGGGCTCGCCGCCGCCGACGCCCGCGTGCACGTGCTGCACCGCAGCGCCAAGCAGGGCCTCGGCTCGGCGTACCGCGCCGGCTTCGCCTGGGGCATCGAGCGGGGCTATGACGTGCTCGTCGAGATGGACGCCGACGGCTCGCACCGCCCCGAAGACCTGGGCAAGCTCCTCGACGCGAGTGCTGCCGGCGCAGACCTCGTCCTCGGCTCACGGTGGGTCGACGGCGGGGGAGTCGTCAACTGGCCGTGGCACCGCCGCTTCATCTCCCGCGGCGGCACGTTCTACGCCCGGCTGATGCTCGGCATCCCGATCAAGGACGCGACCGGGGGTTTCAGGGCGTTCCGGCGCGAGACGCTCGAGAGGCTCCCGCTCGACGAGGTCGCCTCGCAGGGCTACTGCTTCCAGATCGACATGGCGCGGCGGGTGCTGGGCGCCGGCATGACGATCGTCGAGGTGCCCATCACGTTCGTCGAGCGTGAGCGTGGGGAGTCCAAGATGAGCGGCGGCATCGTCCGCGAAGCGCTGTGGCGGGTCACGGTGTGGGGACTGCAGCGCCTGATCTCCAAGCCGGCGCGCCTGCGGCGGTCCGCCGGTGTTTGAGACTGCGGCTCCGGCGACAATGTGCTCATGACTCAACCGACACTCACCACGTCGCGGATCGTGTTGGTGCCCCTTGCGGATGAGCACCTGGATCTTGAGATCGAGCTGGACTCAGATCCTGAGGTCATGCGGTATCTCGACAAGGGTGCCCGCTCGCGCGCCGAGACCGAGGAAGCACATGAGCGCCGGCGACGTGCCGCTCAGAAGGTCCCAGGGTTGGGGTTCTGGGTCGGTTTTGTCGACGGCGAGTTCGTCGGCTGGTGGATCCTTCAGCCGCCCAAAGGGCCAGACCAGCCACAAGTCGATGGAGAAGCAGAGCTCGGCTATCGACTGCTGCGGAAGTATTGGCGCCGAGGCTATGCCAGCGAAGGCTCACGTGAGCTCCTTCGCTATGGATTCGCAGAGATGGGATTGACCCGGATCTTCGCTCAAACCCTCGCCATCAACCGTCCTTCACGGGCCACGATGACCAGCGTGGGTCTCACCTTTGCTCGCGCGTTCGACTCCAGCGAATCGTTTCCCGGCGCCGAGCACGGTGAGGTCGAGTACGAGATCACCCGCGAGACGTACGAGAGGCGCCATGCCGCCGGTGGCCCTCCTGCCGGGAGAACGTGACCCCTCGCCGCTGGGCGGATTGAACGCGGCGCGGTGGGCAGTGAACACAGACCGGTTCTGGACTCCTATGCGCGATTGTCATCGGTATCAGCAGGTGTACGCCAGACTTGACGGCATGCGCTCTCCACGACACCTGCTCGTCATTGCCGGGCTGCTGCTCGTGGTCGGCCTGGCGCTCGTGCTGTTCGACTCGCAAACCATCAACGGCTACTCAATGGGACCTGAAAGTGCTGATCACGCGTACTCCTCCGAGGTCTCCTTCGCCTTCGACGGAGCATGGCTCGTGACGAAGCAAGCGCTGTTCGGCTACGCGCTTATGTGGCTTGGATCCCTTCTCGCCGCGGGACTCATCGGCCATCGGCTGATTGCAAGGCACCCGGCCGCAGGCTAGATCCTGCGTGCTCCATAGCGAAGAGGCACGGCAAGCGACTGTTCGCCCGGTGGGCGCTCGTTGTGACGAGATCGCGGGGGTATGACGCACCTTCTTTCTGGCTCCCGTCTGGACGAACGCCTCAACGTCCTGCACGCTCGTGCTGTACGAAGGGGTTGATCATGGGGACGCTCAGGGTAGCGGCTGTCCAGGCGACGTACGTGCTGATGGACCGCGAGGCACGATCGACCGGGTCGCCGAGCTCACCGCAGAAGCGGCCGGGAGGGCGCGGAGCTGGTGGTGTTCCCGGAGGTGTTCGTCCCGGGCACGCCGATCTGGATCGACACGCAGCCGATCTGGTCCGGCGACGAGGAGTGGTTCGGGCTCCTCGCCGAGAACGCCGTCGTCGTCCGAGCCCGGCGACCGACCGGCTCGGCGCGATCGCGCGCGAGCACGGCGTGTGGCTCGTGGTCGGGGTGTCGGAGCGCGAGCCGCACGGCGCGACGATCTTCAACACGGTGCTCTACTTCTCGCCCGACGGGACGCTGGTCGAGCAAGCACCGCAAGCTGGTGCCGACGGGTTCCGAGCGCACGATCTGGGGCATGGGCGACGGCTCGACCCTGCGCGCGGTCGACACGCCGTTCGGTCGGATCGGCGGGCTGATCTGCTGGGAGAACTACATGCCGCTCGCGCGGTTCCACATGTACGCCCAGGGCGTCGACGTCTGGCTCGCGCCGACGCTCGCGCACGGGGATGCGCTGGATCGCGACGATGCAGCACCTGGCCCGGGAGAACCGCATGTTCGTGATCGGGGTCAACCCGGTGCTGCACGTCGACTCGATCCGGGCCGATTTCCCCAACCGCGACCGACTGGTCCCGCCCGGCGCTCGTCGAGGAGAACGGCCCGTGGATCGAGTCGGCAACACCGTCATCGTAGGACCGGGCGGTGACATCCTCGCCGGGCCGGTCGGGAGCGCGAAGAGACCTTGATCGTCGATCTTGACCTGGCGGGTCGGACCGCGCGCCGGCTCTTCGACCCGGTCGGGCACTACAACCGGCCCGACGTCTTCCGGCTGCACGTCGATACTGCCCGTAGAGACGCGACGTCCGTCGCGGTTGCTCCGACCTACCCACCGGTCGACGAGAGCCCGCCGTTGCCCTAAAGCGACACTTTCACAGACGCACCCTTCGCAGCATGGTCCGACTGGAGAGCGCCGATTTGTGCCTCAACGGTCCACAGCGAGCGGAGTACGATCACGCCATGCCTCACGTCGTCGTCGATGTAGACACCGACATCTCACCCGAGCGGATGATGGGGGGACCGACTTCACCGAGCGACGACCGGAGTCGTGGCCGAACATCTCTCGCGAGTTCTGGCAGTTGCACGACAGTGGCCCGAACTGGGCTGAAGCCACCGAGGGAAGCCCAGCTGTGTTGGCCTGCGAGCGGTACGAATGGTCGAACAACCGTGTCGTGGCACGACCCAGGACTCGAACGTATGGGAGCCCGGTGGGACATGGACATTGACCGTCGAACCGCTCAACGGCGCCGCGAGTCACATTCACATGGTCCTTGATCGGCGCTGGAAGGGCAGTGGCTGGCTCTTCTGTGTCTCTGTGGCTCTGTTCGGCAGACACCTGTTGACAAGGCACCTGCAGAAGACGTTGGACGTGCTTGGGCAAAGCAGTGAGTGAGACAGGCGAAAGTAGCCTGCGAACACTCGGCTGCGGGGAAGGGCGCAGGGAGGTCTAGAGCGGCGGGAATGACGCACGGGCCTGGTGGCGATTGCGGGCGTGCTGTCGCTGGGCTTGCTGACTATTGCGGCTGTGACGGCGACGAGCGTACCGTCGGGGCGGGGCACCTTCGAGAATCGGAGCGAACCATGACAGACGCAAGGCGCACGGACACAGGACCGTCGAGGGCGCAGCTGGCCCTGGGTCTGGGCATCGCCGCAATCGTGGCCAATGTCGTCGGCATGTTCATCAGCGGCGACGACGACTCAAACGGCTGGATCTGGATCGTGATGGGTCTGCTGGCGCTGGGGGCCGTCGTGGTGGGTCTCATGGATGGGCGGGGAAGCCTGCGGGACGAGCCTTGATCGGCACAATTCTGGGCGGCCTCATACTCCTCGAGTTCCTCCTCTTCGTCATATTCGGCTGACCCGGGACTGCTCCGCAACCGCGACGAGGCACGGTCCGAACTCAGGTAGGCGACGGTACTTCGCCTACCGTTGCTCAATGAGCGAGTCAGGAGCCGTCCGCATCTGGACCGACGAGGGCTGGGGAGTCATCGACTCTCCGGGGGTGCGTGGAGGATGCTGGGCGCACTTCTCGGTGCTAGCTGCTGGACCATTCTGGGAGCCGGCGGCTGGCGAAGCCGTCGATTTCGAGTTCGAGACGGTCGACCACGACGGGTTTAGGTTCCGTGCCACGCGAGTTTGGCGGTCCGGTTCGAAGCCGGTTGATCATCATCCCGAAATGCCAGGGCATGCATACACAAGCGACCTTACGATTGAGTTTGACTAGCGCCGACTCACGCGGCGGAACGACACAAGGAACCGGCCTGAAACCAGAAAGACCCCGGCCGGAGCCGGGGTCCTTGGTCGTGCGAGAGACGTGAGTCTCAGGCGCTCTTCTTGGTGGTGCTCTTCTTCGCCGCGCTCTTCTTGGCGGGCCGGTGAAGGTGCGGCGGTCCGATCTCGCCACCACGGAGCAGCTCGAGCCGCTCGGTGAGGATCTCCTCGAGCTCAGCCTCTGAGCGGCGCTCGAGCAGCATGTCCCAGTGGGTGCGGATCGGCTTCTCAGCCTTGCCCTCAGGCTTGACGCCGTCGGCGAGCTGACCGATCTGACCGGTCTTGGGGTCTTCCCACTCGAACGGGATCTCCGCCTCGTCCGCCATCGTCACCGTGAACGTGTGCCCGTCGGGGCATACGTACTCGACCTGCTGACGGGGAGCCATTTCCACGCCGCGCTCGTCCTCGAAGCTCTGTGTCCCGAGCCGAGCACCTCGCAATGCACGTTCAGCCATGTGCGTCCCCTCTCGTATTACTTACCTCTTACAACGTAAATGACGCACATGAGATTCCCCTAAACGCGTACGCGTATGCGCGAGCGACGTCACACGATTGTCGGAGCCTGATTTCCCGCCTCGACGATGCCCTGGCGAGCGTCGAGCTTCCACAGCAGCCCGCCGCCGACGACGAAGAAGATGATCAGGGCCAGGATGGCCGGCCGGTAGGAGTCGGTCAGCTGGTGCACGACCCCGAAGACGAGGGTGCCGAGCCAGCTCGTCCCACGCTCACAGGCCTGGTAGAGGCTGAAGTACTCAGCCTCGCGGCCACGGGGGATGAGCTGGGAGAAGAACGCCCGCGAGAGCGCCTGCGTGCCACCCAGGACCAGCCCGATCGCCACGGCGAGCACGAGGAACGGGACGATCTGCTCGGCGGGGAGGAAGTAGCCGAAGCACACCACCAGGATCCAGACGCCGAGGCCATAGAGGATCGTGCGATGGCTGCCGATGCGCGCCGCGAGCCGGCCGAACACCAGAGCGCCGACGACGCCGACGAACTGCACGATCAGGATCGTCGCGATCAGCGTGCTGGTCTCGAACCCCAGCTGCTTGTCGCCATAGACCGACGCAGAGTAGATCACGGTCTGGATGCCGTCGTTGTAGAACAGGTACGCGACGAGGAACAGCAGTGTCTGCGGATAGTTGCGGAGCTCGCGCAGCGTACGGAACAGCTGCCCGAAGCTGCGCTGCATCAGCGTCGAGCCCTCGACCGGCACGACGCCGCGCGGGGCGCGGTCCTTGATGCCTCGATAGGGGATCAGGGTGAAGTACGCCCACCAGATCGCGGCGGACAGCAGACTGATCCGCACCGCCATCTCGGTCGACAGCCCGAACGGCTTGACCGTGACGAGGGCCAGGTTGATCGCCAGCAGCAGGCCGCCGCCGAGGTAGCCGAGCGCCCACCCCCGCGAGGAGATGCGGTCACGTTCGTCGGGCTCGGCGATCTCGATCAGGATCGCGTCGTAGACGACGATCGACGACGCATAGAACAGGTTGGCAACCACCAGGAGCCCCGCACCGAGCTGCCAATTGGTGCCGGTGACGAAGAACATCAAGGCAGCCACCGCCGCACCCGACCAGGCCAGGCCGGCCATGAAGGTCTTCTTGGACTCGACCCGGTCGGCGATCGCGCCGACGATCGGCAGGACGAACGCCGAGATGACGGTCGCCAGCGTGACGACGTAGAACACCAGTGACCCCGCCGAGACCGACAGGCCCAGCACGGACAGGTTCTCGACGCACTTGCGATCGTCGTCGCCGACGAACCCGCAGGCCGAGCGCTCGGCGATGCTCGTGAGGTATGGCGCGTAGAGGACCGTGCCGATCGTGGTGATGTATGCCGAGTTGGCCCAGTCGTAGAAGAACCACGCCCTCTGCTCGGGATTGGCCTTGACCTTGGCAGCTCATGCCGGGTCCTTCCACGTGCCTCTGGCGATCAGTACGTCCTTGAGGACGTCGGTGCGGTCGGTGATGATGCCGTCCACGCCGAGGTCGAGGAGCTTGTGCATCTGGTCGGCGTCGTCGATCGTCCACACGTGCACCTGCAGGCCGAGCGCGTGTGCCTTGCGTACGAATCGCGGCGTGACGACGCGCAAACCACGCAACACGGCGGGCACTTGCAGGCACACGGCCCGGGGCCTGAGCAGGAAACGGGGGAGGAGCTTGAAGGCCGCCACCTCACGGCGGGACGCCGATGTCGCCACCGCCGGCAGGATCATGCGGATGCGGACGAGCCGTGCATGGTCGAATGACGACAGGCAGGTCCGGTCGACGGCGTCGTGGGCCTCGACGACCGCGCAGGTCGCCTCGACCGCGTCGTCGGACTTCACGTCGATGTTGAGGCGCGCGTCCGGAAACGCTTCATACAGCGCGTCGAGTCGTGCGAACGGCTCACGCTGGTCGAGGCGTTGCAGGTCGAGCGACTCGGCGCTCAGCCTGGCCACCAGGTCCGGGCTGCCGGTCAGGCGATCAAGGGCCGCATCGTGGATCGCGTAGACCACGCCATCAGCAGACATCCGCACGTCGGTCTCGAGGTAGCGGTAGCCCAGCTCGTACGCATGAGCGAACGCCGCGAGCGAGTTCTCGACGCCGACGTTGCCAGCTGTCCTCGAACCGCCACGATGTGCGAACGCCAGTGGCGGGGCGTCGAGGAATCCGGTCACGGGCTCAAACTAGGCCCTGACGGGTGCAGACCACGACCCAAGGTCCAGCGCGTCGCCGGCAATCGGCTCAGTCGAGCCGCGTCACCTGCATCGCGGCCGCGCGTCTCGGGGTCTGCCGTGATGTCGATCGTCGCGATACGGCCGTCGACGAAGGCCAGCCGGAGCACCGAGATGATGCGTCCGCCCTCGATCCCAGCCATGCCGACGCCATCGCCGACGAGCACGGGGACGCTCTCGCGCCCCGGCGTACGGAACGAGACCGCACCGCTGGCGACGTTGCGTGCCCCGCGCACGAGCACCGGCGGTCCATGACCCGTGTCGGCCCGGAGCACGACATCGGGGTCCAGGACCTCGACCAGGGCCTCGAAGTCTCCGCCGCGGGCGGCGGAGATGAAGGCGTCGACGATCTCACGCTGGCGGGGCAACGGCGTGCCGGGCAATGGATCCGATCCTTGCACTCGCCGCCGGGCCCGACTGGCCAGCTGGCGTGCGGCGTCAGGGGTGCGGCCGATCATGTTCGCGATGTCGTCGAACGGCACCGCGAACATGTCGTGCAGCACAAAGGCCAGCCGTTCAGCCGGGCGTCAGCTTCTCCAGCACCACAAGCATGGCCAGGCCCACCGAGTCGACGAGCTCCGCCTCGTACTCCGGATCGATGCCGCCGTCCGTCGCGCTGGCCGGATCGTCCGGGCGTACGTCGAGAGGTTGCTCGCGTCGAGTCTTGCGCGACCGCAGCATGTCGAGGCAGACCCGTCCGACGACGGTCGTCAGCCAGCCACCGAGGTTGTCGATCTCGTCGGCATCCACGCGGCTCAGGCGCAGCCAGGACTCCTGGACCGCGTCCTCCGCCTCGGGGAGCGAGCCGAGCATGCGGTAGGCCACGGCGCGCAGGTGGTCCCGGTTCTGCTCGAAACGTTCGGCCAGGAACTCCGCTTCGGACATCAGTCACATTCCCCTCTGGTGGTTCGTCACATCCCTGACGGATCACACACCAAGGATGTGACACCAACCAGAGGAGAACCACCATGCAGGCACGTATGGACAATCCGGCGATCGCAGTCCCCGGCGCGATGGAGGCGCTCCACGGGCTCACCAAGGCCGTGCTGCAGACCGGCATCTCGCCGATCACGCTCGAGTTCGTCAACCTGCGAGCGAGTCAGATCAACGGGTGCAGCGTATGTCTCCAGATGCACGCCCGCGACCTGCGCAAGGCGGGGGAGAGCGACGAGAAGATCGACACCGTGGCGGGCTGGCGCGATGCGCCGTACTTCGACGACGCCGAGCGTGCCGCGCTCGGGCTGGCCGAGGCCGTCACCCGCCTCAGCGACCAGTCAGATGCCGTGCCGGACGACGTGTACGACGAGGCGGCGGCGCACTACGACGAGCAGCAGCTCGGCGCACTGATCCTGTCGATCGCGGCGATCAACGTGTGGAACCGGGTCAACGTCTCGACTCGCCAGGTCGCCGGCGCCTGGGGCTGAGGCGCACCCGGCCCCTAGTGCCGCCCGCGGCCGAACGTACCCGCACCGCGGCCCCTAGTGAGGCCGCCCGCGGCCGAACGTGACCCGCACCTCGGCCCCTAGTGAGGCCGCCCGCGGCCGAACGTGAGCGAAGCGAAGGGGCACTTGCGTGAGCCCCTTCGCTTCGCTCAGGCCCTCGTTCCTCGGGCTAAGGGCCGAGGAACGGCCTAGATGTCGCGGAAGGTCTCGATCTGGGCGCCGAGGGCGTTGAGTCGCTCGGCGAGGTCCTCGTAGCCGCGATTGATGACATACACGCTGCGGAGCACCGAGGTGCCCTTGGCGGCGAGCATGGCCAGCAGGATCACCACGGCCGGGCGCAGCGCGGGCGGGCACACCAGCTCGGCGCCGCTCCAGTGCGTCGGCCCCTCGATCAGCACGCGGTGCGGGTCGAGCAGCTTGACCGACGCGCCGAGCTTGTTGAGCTCGGTGAGGTAGATAGCCCGGTTCTCGTAGACCCAGTCGTGGAGCATCGTCTGGCCCTCCGCCGTCGCCGCGATGACCGCGAAGAACGGGAGGTTGTCGATGTTGAGCCCGGGGAACGGCATCGGGTGGATCTTGTCGATCGGCGCGTGCAGCGTCGATGCGTGCGTCGTGATGTCGACGAGGCGGGTCTCACCGTTCTCAGCTGGGTACTCCTCACCGCGGTCGTACTGGAAGCCCATCTCCTCGAGCAGTGCCAGCTCGATCTCCATGAACTCGATCGGCACGCGCCGCACCGTGATGCTCGACTTGGTGACGATCGCAGCTGCGATGAGGCTCATGGCCTCGATCGGGTCCTCGCTGGGTGCGTACTCGACGTCGCAGTTGATCACCGGCTTGCCGGTGACCCGCAACGTGGTCGTGCCGATGCCCTCGATGCCGACGCCGAGCTTGACCAGGAAGAAGCACAGGTCCTGCACCATGTAGTTGGGGCTGGCGTTGCGGATCACGGTCACGCCGTCATAGCGGGCGGCGGCGAGCAGGGCGTTCTCGGTGACGGTGTCGCCGCGCTCGGTGAGCACCAGCGGGCGTTCCGGACCGACGCCGGCGGCCGCTGTCGCGTGATAGCTGCCTTCGGTCGCCACGACCTTGAGGCCGAACGGGCGCAGCGCCGTCATGTGGGGCTCGACCGTGCGGGTGCCGAGGTCACAGCCGCCTGCGTAGGGCAGCTCGAAGTCGTCGTAGCGGTGCATCAGGGGACCGAGGAACATGATGATGCTGCGCGTACGCCTGGCGGCCTCGGCATCCATCGCGGCCAGGTTGAGCGTCTCGGGCACGATGAGCTCGAGGTCGTTCTGATCGTTGAGCCACGTGGCCTTGACGCCGATCGAGGTGAGCACCTCGAGCAGGCGGTTGACCTCCTCGATGCGGGCGACCTTGCGCAGGACCGTGGTGCCGGCGTTGAGCAGCGAGGCGCACAACAGGGCGACTCCGGCGTTCTTGCTGGACTTGACGTCGATCGCCCCCGAGAGGGTCGTCCCACCGGCAACGCGCAGGTGACTCGGACCGGAGGTGCCAACGGTGACGAGCTCGGAATCGAGCGCACTCCCGATGCGGGCCAGCATGTCGAGCGTCAAGTTCTGTTGCCCCTTCTCGATACGGTTCACCGCACTCTGACTGGTCTTGAGCTCGGTCGCAAGCTCGGCCTGGGTCAGGCCGCTGTGCTGTCGGGCGTCACGGATGAGTGCCCCGATGCGGGAAAGGTAATCGTCGCGAACGGTCATGTCATTCACCATATCTCAGATATGAGATAATTCAATTCACAAGACTCGGCCGGCCGGCGGGAGCCGGGATCACGCCGTGGTGGCGTCGCCCTGACCCAGCTTGCGGACATCCTCGACGCCACCGAAGGTGGCGACCTGACCCCAGTAGATCCCGTACGCGAGGTCTGAGATCGTCCGGTCGTGGATCGGGAACAGCGTCGTGGGGGAGACCCGCTGGACGAAGTCCACCGTCTCGCTGGCCTTGGCCCACGGCGCGGACAGGGGGAGCGCCAGCACGTCCACACCGTCCGGGGACGTCTCGTATGAGTCGCCGGGGTGGAACACCGACGGCTCACCATCGGCCGTCAGCAACGCGCCGACGTTCGCGATGCGGGGGATCTGCGGGAGGATCACGGCGTGCTGGGCACCGACCCCGCGGATCGTGATTCCTCCGACCGTGGTCTCGGCACCGTCGACGTGTTCACTCCATGAGCCGAACTCGAGCACCGAGGCGCTCTCGGGATCGCACAGCAGCACAGCGTCGGGGTTGCGCTCGAGCAGACCCGGGCCACGGGTCGTGTCGACGTGGTCGGGGTGCTGGTGGGTCACGACGATCGCATCGAGTCCCTCGAGCTCGAACGTGGTGTCGAGGCTGAACGCGCCGGGATCAATGAGGACGCGCGTGCCAGCGGCCTCGACCAGGACTGCCGCATGGCCGAATCGGGTGATCTGCATCCTCTAGCCGAGGTACTTCTCGACGACGTCGGGCGAGCGCTCGGCGGCCTCGTCAGGCGACTCGCCGTACTGCCGCTTGGCGTTGCGCTGGCGCAGCAGGTCCCAGGCCTGGTCGAGCTCGACCTCGAGCTTCTGCAGCCGGGCGTGCTCCTCAGCCGGCGTGACCTCATGCTTGCTCAGCTGCTCACGCAGCGACTTCTCCTCGGCGACGAGTGCCGAGATGTGCTCATGGATGCCGTGGTCTGTGCTCATGGCGCGAGTCTACGACTCACGTCGACGTCCCGACCGGTGATCATCACAGTCGGCTGGCTGCTCACCAGGCGCAAGCAGCGCCGAGTCAGGCTCGGAGCGGTTCAAGCTGCGGCGCTGCCGACGCCAACCAACCTTTGCGCCACAATGAGTGCACCATCAGTGCGGCGACGACCGAACCGCTCGTGCCGAGGAAGAGATCGCCGAGGGTGTCGGTGTAGGCGCCGCGGCGCTCCGAGGACGTGCTGATGAACGCGTAGTACTCCGCAATCTCCCAGCCGATCGCGACGGTCGCGCCGAACGCGAGCGCACGCTCGATCGTGCGCACGAGGCTCGCCCTGCGGTGCAGGGTCAGGAGGATGAAGGCGGCCGCCAGGAATCCGGTGTTCATGAAATGGATCCAGTCGTCGAACCACACGATCGTGTCGTACATGTTCATCCGGTTGCCGAGCGTGTCCGTGAAGCAGGTGACCGTCACCAGGAGGTCGGCCACCCAGGGGAACGACGCGCGATCGCGCCAGAAGACATACCAGAGCGCCGGAACGGAGAAGGCCAGCATGGGATAGGTGACCGCTCGCAGCCCGGCCGCCTTGCCGCGCATGTGGCCGAGATCGGGGAACAGCAGGGCGATCGCGAGGAGGATCAGCAGGCCCGCTTTGGCCGTCAGATCGAGGCTGCGCACGACAGGCGGCGCGACATGACGGGTCGCATACGGCGTGTCGCTCATCTGCAAAGGATAGTGCGCCGTCATCGCGACCTGGCGCATTCTGGGCGCTGCAGGCAAAAGACAGGTTGCAGTTCTGTGACACAGATCGGTTGCTTGGCTGGATCAGGAATCGAGAAGCGCCGCGTCGGCGCCCGCGACTAACGTGACTGCCATGGACATCACGATTCACACCTCGGTTCTCCCGCACAGCGATCCCGACGCCTCCGTGGCGTTCTTCCGCGACGCGCTGGGGTTCGAGGTCCGCCAGGACGTCGGGCAGGGACACATGCGCTGGATCACCGTGGGTCCACCCGACCAGCCCGGCACGTCCATCCTGCTGGCGCCTCCGGCCGCCGACCCCGGCATCACCGAGGACGAGCGACGCGTCATCTCCGAGATGATGGCCAAGGGCACATACGGCTGGATCCTGCTGGCGACCAAGGACCTCAACGACGTGTTCGACCGCGTGCAGGCGACCGACGCCGAGGTCGTCCAGGAGCCGACCGAGCAGCCCTACGGCGTACGCGACTGCGCGTTCCGTGACCCTGCAGGCAACATGATCCGCATCCAGGAAGTGAGCTAGCCGTTCCATGAGCGCCACCCAGTCCCGCGACCTGCACGCCGCCGACGGCCACGACCTGATCCGCGTCCACGGCGCCCGGGAGAACAATCTCCAGGACGTCAGCATCGAGATCCCCAAGCGCCGGCTGACGGTGTTCACCGGGGTGTCAGGCTCCGGCAAGAGCTCGTTGGTGTTCAGCACGATCGCTGCGGAGTCGCAGCGCATGATCAACGAGACCTACAGCGCGTTCCTGCAGGGATTCATGGCGACGCTGGCTCGCCCCGAGGTCGACCTGCTCGAAGGGCTCACGACGGCGATCATCGTCGACCAGGAACGGCTGGGAGCCAACCCGCGCTCGACGGTCGGCACCGTCACCGACGCCAACGCGATGCTGCGCATCCTCTTCAGCCGGCTCGGTGAGCCGCACATCGGACCGCCGACCGCCTACTCGTTCAACGTCCCGACCCGCACGGCGAGCGGGGTGATGAGCACCGACAAGGGCGGGCGCACGGAGAAGAACGTCGTCCGCAAGGCCGTCTATCTCGGCGGCATGTGCCCGCGCTGTGAGGGCATGGGCGCGGTCAGCGACTTCGACATGACCGCGATCTACGACGAAGGCAAGTCGCTCAGCGAGGGCGCCCTGAGGGTTCCGGGCTACAGCATGGACGGCTGGTACGGCCGGATCTTCGCCGGCGCGGGCTTCGACATGGACAAGCCGATCGCGAAGTTCACCAAGAAGGACTTTGACAGGCTGCTCTACGGAGAGCCGACCAAGATCAAGGTCGAGGGGATCAACCTGACGTACGAGGGCGTGATCCCCAAGATCCAGAAGTCGATGCTCTCCAAGGACGTCGACGCGATGCAGCCCCACATCCGCGCCTTCGTGGAGCGTGCCGTCACGTTCCAGACCTGCCCCGACTGCGGCGGCACCCGGCTCACGCAGGAGGTGCTGTCATCGACGATCAACGGCAAGAACATCGCCGAGCTCTGCACGATGCAGATCAGCGACCTGGCCGAGTGGTTGCGCACTGTCGCCGAGCCGTCGGTCGCGCCGTTGGTGGCCGGACTGCAGCACCTGCTCGACTCGTTCGCCGAGATCGGGCTTGGCTATCTCTCGCTCGATCGGTCGTCCGGCACGTTGTCCGGGGGAGAGGCGCAGCGCACCAAGATGATCCGCCACCTCGGCTCGTCACTGACCGACGTCACGTACGTCTTCGACGAGCCGACGATCGGCCTGCACCCGCACGACATCGAGCGGATGAACAACCTGCTGCTGCAGCTGCGCGACAAGGGCAACACGGTGCTGGTCGTGGAGCACAAGCCCGAGACGATCGCGATCGCCGACCACGTCGTCGACCTCGGCCCGGGTGCCGGCACCAAGGGCGGCACGATCTGCTTCGAGGGCACGGTCGACGGCCTGCAGGGGAGTGACACCGTCACCGGGCGCCATCTCGACGACCGGGCCTCCCTCAAGGAGTCGGTGCGCACGTCCACGGGCGCGCTCGAGGTCCGTGGCGCATCGACCCACAACCTCCAGGACGTCGACGTCGACATTCCGCTCGGGGTGCTGTGCGTCTTCACCGGTGTCGCCGGGTCCGGCAAGAGCTCGCTGATCCAGGGCTCGGTCGCGGGGCGCGACGGCGTCGTGCTGGTCGACCAGGGAGCCATCAAGGGCTCGCGCAGGAGCAACCCAGCGACATACACGGGCCTGCTCGAGCCGATCCGCAAGGGCTTCGCCAAGGCCAATGGCGTGAAGCCTGCGCTGTTCAGCTCCAACTCCGAGGGCGCATGTCCAACCTGCAATGGCGCCGGCGTGATCTACACCGAGCTCGGTGTCATGGCCACGGTCGAGTCGACCTGTGAGGAGTGCGAAGGCCGGCGGTTCCAGGCGTCGGTGCTGGAGTACACCTTCGGCGGCCGCAACATTGCCGAGGTGCTGGCGATGCCGGTGAGCGAGGCCGTGGGGTTCTTCGACGAGGGCGAAGCCAAGCTCCCGGCGGCTCACAAGATCCTGACCCGCCTGAACGACGTCGGTCTCGGCTACATCAGCCTCGGCCAGCCGCTGACGACGCTGTCCGGCGGTGAGCGCCAACGGCTCAAGCTCGCCACCCACATGGGGGAGAAGGGCGACGTGCTGATCCTCGACGAGCCCACCACGGGCCTGCACCTCGCTGACGTCGAGCAGCTGCTTGGCCTGCTCGACCGGCTGGTCGACTCGGGCAAGTCGGTCATCGTCATCGAGCATCATCAGGCCGTCATGGCGCATGCCGACTGGATCATCGATCTCGGCCCTGGTGCCGGTCATGACGGCGGCACGATCGTCTTCGAGGGCACGCCCAGTGACCTCGTGGCCGCCGGCTCGACACTGACCGGCAAGCACCTGGCGGCGTACGTACGCGCTTAAGCGCGGGACATTATGTCAAGTAGAGCCGGAAGCCCTCAGCCTCAGACGCGAATCCCAGACCCAGGTAGAGGCCGTGCGCCCCGTCGTCAGCGTGCCGTTTGTGGCTGAGCAGCTGCACCTTGTAGCAGCCGGCCGACCTCGCGTCGGCGATCGCACGCTGCATGAGCGATGTCGCAACGCCTTGGCGACGGTGGGCGTACGCGACGACGACAGCCTCGATGAACGCCGTGGGGCGGCAGTCGTACGTGATGTTGGGCAGGATGGCGAGGCAGGCCGTGCCGACCGCTTCACCAGGAGCGATCTCAGCGACATAGACCGTGACGTCAGGTGACGCCTGGACGCGTTCCCACATCGCCAGTTGTCGCTCGGTTGCCACGGGCATCTCGAGCGAAACTTCCTGCTGGACAACCCGATTCTGCGCCAGGACATGCAGAACGCTCGACATGTCGTCAGAAAGAGCTGGGCGGACGCGATATGCCGAGTTCACGGACACGACCCTGCCAGATGCTCCCATCCCACGCGTATGTCCGATAATGCACATTATGTCAACTACCATGGGTACTCTGTCGAACTAACCGTCGCCGAACGCACCCGCCGTCAGTGCGATCCCGTCGCTGGTACGTCACGCACTGACTCAGAACTCGGGCGGCTCATCGAACACCCGAACCTCCTGGTCGCAGCGGCAGGCCGCGGCAAACTTGGCCGCCCATTTGTGAGCCTCGTCCCTCGATTCGACGTTGACGACGACAAACCCGCCGATGAACTCCTTGGTCTCCGGGAACGGCCCATCGGTCACCGCGCCGTCCGGTGTGACCGTGCTCGCCACTTGGGGCAACAGTCCTCCACCGAACACCCATACGCCCGCGTCCATGGCCTCTCGGGTCGCATCCTCGGCCGCCTTGGCGATGGCCGGAAGATCCGGGTGCGACAGGTCCACCATCTCGCCCTCGCTGAATGAGATCAGGTACTGCGTCATCGCATGACTCCTCGTCGTCTGGGCAGCCGCTGTGGCCAACCTCTATCCACCCCACGAACGGCACACCGTCGATACGACAGGAAATCATGCACTTCTGCCGCTCTGAGCGCGTTTCGCACGTTGGAGTGCGCCTCAATGTCCTTCGGCTAGTCGCTGGGGACGGAACCGGGTTGGGTCGCAAGACGCGTGAAGACGTCGAGCAGGCCTGGGAATCGGTCCTCGAACTCGTCACGACGCAGGCGGACGAACGTGCCGTTCCCGGCGTCCCGCTGACGGATCAGCCCGGCTTCCCTCAGGGTCCGCCAGTGGTGCGTGCGGGTCGACTTGGCCACCGGGAGCGCGAACGATGCACAGGCCCGCTCCCCTGCCTCGTTGAGGTCACCGGCATTGGCCAGTGCAGCAACGACACCCGCGCGATGAGAATCGGCAAGTGCTGCCATCACGGTCCCGAGCTCGACGCCGGCGAGATCGGGAACGGGAAGCTCCTTGCTCATGGTTCACCTCGACTCCGGGTAGCCAGTGGTACGACTTTCATCGTACCATTGGTACGACTTTGATCGTACCTAGGAGCAGACCATGCTGTGTGTGTTCGACGTGAACGAGACCATGCTTGACCTTGCGGCGCTGGACGAGAAGTTCCTCGATCTGACCGGCGACCCTGCCGCTCGACACGAGTGGTTCTCCCTCGTGATCCACACTGCGCTGACGATCACCGCCACCGGTGAGTACCGGGACTTTGCCCAGATCGCCGGAGCGTGTGTCGATGTGGTCGTGCAGAATCATGGCCGCCAGGCCGACCCCGAGGAACGAGTGGCCGTAGGTGCAGCGCTTCGCTCGCTTCCCGCTCATCCGGACGTACGTGACGGGCTCCTCGGGATCCGCGATGCAGGCCACGAGCTCGTCGTACTGGCGAACTCGCCTCTCGCCGCCGCCCAGGCCCAGATCGAGAACGCCGGACTGTCTGACGTGTTCTCCGACATCTTCTCAGCGGAGCAGGCCGGCATCCTGAAGCCGGCAGCCGGCGCGTACGTCCACGTCCTGCAGGCCAGGGGTGTGGGCGCGTCCGACGCCGTCATGGTGGCGGCGCACGACTGGGACATCGCCGGGGCTGCCGCCGTGGGCATGCAGACCGTCCTCGTCACCCGACCCGGCGTGAGCCCACTTCCGGCAGTCGCTCCTCCGACGGTCTCCGTGCCCGACTTCACGCGTCTGGGCGAGCAGCTCGCGGCAATCTGAGCAGCCCTGACGAGTCGTGCGACGGAGCCCGGGATGCCGAAGTGTCGGTGGGGTGTGCTCGCGCCAACTCTTCCGTCGCGCATCGCCGGCGTGCTAGCGTTCCCGCGATCGTGATCCATCGGCAGGAGGTGAGACCCCATGAACGCAGTATCCACAGTGGGTGCTCCCCCGCAGTCCACGATTCAGCGACTGAGCTAGTCGCCCCGGGAGCATCCCCACGCAACTTTGCGAAGGGCAACTCCTATGAACGAAACACCTCACTCAACTCCTTCTGACACCCGGACGGGCGAGCGAGCCTTGGTCCTCGGCGGTGGCGGATCGACCGGCAACGCCTGGCTGATCGGCGTCATCGCCGGATTGTTCGACGCCGGTCTGGACGTGACCACCGCCGACCTCACCATCGGAACGTCAGCCGGCTCGACCGCCGCGGCCCAGGTGGCCGGGGCGACTCCGCCGGACTTGTTCGCCGCCACTCTCGTGGCTCCTCCTCGACGGACCGCTCCATCCGCCGATGCAGGACGCGCACAGGCCACGCCTGTGGTGAACCATCTCGATCGGGTCCAGAAGATCATCGACTCCGCCGAGGACATGGCTGACATGCGTCGACGTATGGGTGCGGCCGCACTCGACATGGAGACCGCATCCGACGGCTCCTGGCAGTCCCGATGGCGTACCACCGTCGCCTCGAGACTGCCCAGTCAGCAATGGCCGGAGCGTTGGGTGCGCATCACCGCGGTCGACGCCGGGACCGGCGATCCGGTCGTGTTCGATCGCCTCAGCGGAGTCGACCTGGTGGACGCGATTGCCGCGAGCTGCTCCAGCGGCATCCCCTATCGGATCGGTGACCGCCGATTCATCGACGGCGGCTACCGATCCAACGCCGAGAACGCCGACCTGGCGGTCGGGTACGCCCGGGTGCTGGTGCTGTCCCCTTTCGGCGGGCGAACGCTCCTGCCACTGGAGTGGGGCATGCACCTGGCAGCGCAGGTCGACGAGCTGCGCGCACATGGCAGCAGGGTCGAGACGATCTTCCCCGAGAGCAGCTCAGCGCACCTGTTCGGCGCCAACGCGATGGACCTGTCACTGCGTCCGTCCGCTGCTCAAGCCGGGTACGACCAAAGCGCCGCCCTGGCCGGGCGACTCACTGAGTTCTGGCGCTGATGCCCTGGGCCGCTGTCAGAAGCGCTCGATGCCGAACGCGACCATGAAGCCAGCGGTGGCGATGAGCCCCGTGTACAGGTGCGTCCGCTCGAACGCTTCGGGGATCATCGTGTCGGCGATCATGGCGAGGATGGCTCCCGCCGCGATGGCCGTGATCACCGCGATGAGGTCGGCGCTCGCGCCTTGCAGCAACAAGCAGCCCAGCAGACCGGCGATACCGCTGGCGAGTGCGATGGCGCCCCAGACCCCGAACACATACGTGCTGCTCCGGCCACTCCGCTTCATCCCGGCCGCGCTGGACAGGCCTTCGGGAAGGTTGGAGATGAAGATGGCTGCCAGCACTGGTACGCCCACTCCGTTGCCACCCAGCAGCGACAGGCCGAGCACGATCGACTCAGGGATACCGTCCATCAGGGCGCCGATGGCGATCGCGGCCCCGCTCCCCTGCTGTGTGCTCTCCGACGGCTGCTGGTCCTCCGAACGCTTGCGATGCCGCGCACCTCGCCGAGCGAGGGCGACATTGGCCAGCACGTACACCGTGGCGCCACCCATGAAACCGATCACCGTCGGCGTCAGGCCGCCGGTCGACTCCGCTTCATCGACGAGGTCGAAGGCCAGCGCCGAGATCAGCACCCCCGCGCCGAACGCCATCGTGCTGGCGACGACCAGTCGTGGGATGCGGATGTTCCATGCCAAGGCGGCACCCAGGAGGAGGGCGCCACCGGCGAACGTGCCCCACAACCCCGCCTGCAGCCAGATCGGCATAGCCATGCTCCTGTCGGTCGGCTGTGTCGGCAGACGTGCGCGGCCCGCCCGGTGGAGACGCTATCGCCGGACGACACGGCGGGCCACTCGGCGGTTGACGAAATGTTCGGCGCGACCCTAGCGTTGCGAACCTCACCGGCCAGACGGTCGCGAGCCTCGATTCGGAAAACGGGGACCCGGAATGACGTCCAAGCTGTACTCAGTCACCTTCGATGCCCACGAGCCGCAGCGCCTTGCGGAGTTCTGGGCGGGGCTCCTGGGCTGGGAGCTCACCGAGGACGAGGACGGATTCGAGGTCGTACCGGCCGACGGCACCGCGTACCGGCTCGGCTTCTTCCCCAGCGACGAGCCGAAGAGAGGCCAGAACCAGCTGCACTTCGACTTGACCAGCGCCACCCCGGAGCAGCAGCAGGAGACCGTGGCGCGAGCGCTCGAGCTCGGCGGCCAGCACATCGACATCGGCCAGACCCCGGACGACGGTCACGTCGTGCTCGCTGACCCGGAAGGCAACGAGTTCTGCGTCATCGAGGCGGGCAACAACTTCCTGGCGGACACCGCGTTCATCGGAGCGATCAACTGCGACGGCTCGCAGGAGGTCGGCTACTTCTGGAGCAAGGCACTCGACTGGCCATTGGTGTGGGACCAGGACGAGGAGACCGCGATCCAGTCGCCGTCGGGCGGTTCGAAGATGTCGTGGGGCGGGCCACCCGTGGCACCCAAGACCGGCAAGAACCGCATCCATCTGGAGATCGCTCCCCCTGCCGGCAGCGACCTGCAGGCGGAGGTCGAGCGTCTCGTCGAGCTCGGAGCCAAGCGCATCGACATCGGCCAGGGGGACGTCAGCTGGGAGGTCATGGCCGACCCTGACGGCAACGAGTTCTGCGTCCTGAGCCCCAGGTAGGGCACGGCGCTCAACGTTGACCTGCGGCCGTACGGGTGAAGCGCATACCGTTGGAGGATGACGGCGCCGGCGCACAAGGGTAGAACCCTCGAAGGCTCGCGGCCATCCTGGTGGTGGGCGCGCTCGTCGCGGCGTGGCGCAACCGCGTGGCTGCTGCGTCCTGAGGACTCCGGCCGGCCGTTCGCGATGAACTCCCCCGCGTTCGACCTGCTGGCGATCCCCAAGACCGGCGCGTGCACGAAGCCGGCGACCAGCCCCTTCACACCGACGAGCGTCTCGATCCGCGGCGTCGTGGACGACGGTCAGGTGCTCGCGCTCCCCCGCGACGGCAACAACGTGCCCGAGGTGCCACCCACGTCGGCCAAGTACGCCTTCGCGTGGGACCGTCCGCCCGGGATCAAGCCCGGCTCGCCCCGTGGAAACGTCCTGCTCAACGCCCACACCTGGCCCGACGGGTCGGCCGTCGGCAACGTCCTGCTGGACCAGCTCGACGAGGGCGACCGCATCGTGCTGCGCGGCGGCACGTCCGAGCTCTGCTACACGGTGACCAAGCGGGTCGAGGTTGTGGCCAAGGACGGCTATCCCCCGTACTACGACCGCAAAGGCAGTCCCCAGGTCGCACTCATCGTGTGCTCCGGCAAGCGCCTCGGCCCAGGTCAGTGGACGCACCGCACCATCTGGTTCGGCGAACCTGTGGTCTGACTCGGCCCGGCTCAGTGCCAGTTGCTGATCCGTTCATCGTCCGGTGCCGGCGCTCCTGTTCCCGTCTCGAGGAGCGACTTCAGGCTCATGAGGAACGTGGCCCACTTCGTGCTGCAGTGATGCATGAACTCGACCGGCTCCCGCCAACCCCGGTGCGCGAACAGGATGATCGTGTAGTCGCCCTCGGTCGTCAGGTCCCAGATGACCTGCGTGCCGATCCATTCGGCCGGGCCGTCGACGACCTCCCAGACGACGCGCTCCGCCGGCTTGGCCTCCATGACCTGCATGTCGAAGCCGTTCGGCTCGGGTGCGCCCTCGAAACGGAACTGCAGCACTCCGCCGGTGTCGCCGTCTCCGCGTACGTCCGTGGTCCACCACCCCGCCAACCCTTCGGTCGTGGTCAGGGCTTGGAACACCGCGTCCCGCGATGTCGTGATTCCCACGCGATGCAGGATGTCCACCATGATTCTCTCCTCTGTCGTGGCGCGGCCGCGGTTGCGGGCGCACGTTCGGATTGTCAGTTCTTCGGTTCGCTGGCGTTCTTGATGGCTTCGGCGATCTGCTTGATCCGGCGGAGCCGGGTGTCCCAGGTGCTGCCGACCGCGTTGAGCTGAGCGACGGCGCGGGCGAACTGCGCCTCGTCGATGCGATAGCGCGTCTCGCGCCCGGCCGGCGTGGCGTGCACCAGTCCGACGCGGTCGAGCACGCCGAGATGCTTGGCCACCGCCTGCCGGGTGACCGGCAGGTCGTCGCTGAGCGCCGTGGCGGTGCCGGAACCTCCGGCCAGCAGGAGGTCGAGCACCCGACGCCGGGTCGGATCCCCGATCGCCGACCACAGCTCATCGTCGATGGCGACGGTCATCACGCTGCCGCCAGCTCTTCGGCGTACGCCTGGATGCGCGGCACGAACCGGTCCCAGCCGACGCCATGATCGAGGTATCGCTGCTCCAGGACGGCAGCCTCCCAGCCGCGTTCGCGGAAGCCGGTCTCGCTGAACCGCAGCAGGGTGCCCTCCCCGGACGGCACGAGCTCGAACGTCACGAGGTTCGAGTTGCCCTGCTGCGCCCTCTCCCCCGCGGGGTTCGTCCAGCGGAAGCTGAACAACCGTGGCGGCTCGGCTTCGACGACCGTCAGCTGCTCGACGTGCGCCCGCGGATCGTCACCGTCGGCCCATACCAGCTCGCCTGTCGAGCCGGGCGTCGCGTCGAAATCTGTGTCGACGCTCCACCACTCCCGCACGTGCTCGGGGCTGCTGACCACGTCGAAGACGACGTTCGGCGGCGCGTCGATGTGGATCTCGCGCTCGATGCTGGCGTACTCCATGGGTTCCTCCTGATATGCAACCATCGGTTGCCTATCAAGATAGCCGCTCAGTGCCTTTTGCGCAACCTTCGGTTGCACGCAATGTCACAGACGCGCCCAAAGTCCCGTCATATGGGCAGGAGGCGAGCATATGGAGTCGTCAAGGAGCGCCGTGTCTCAGGAGCGAGCCGGCCCGAGCAGGGGTGACGGCTCGATCGAGCTGGGGATGCTGCTGTTCGCCATGGCGTGCGACGTCTGGCGGCCCGCCACCGAAGAGCCAGACGACGCGCCATCGACCACGTGACGGTCAGTCCAGGAGGTCGATCGCTCCTTCGGGACATGAGTCGGCGGCGTTCCGGGCATCGTCAAGCTGGTCGGCAGGCACGTCGATCACCTGCCCGCGCGGCGTCACATAGCCGTCCTCGTCGTACGTGAGCAGCCCCTCGGCGAGCGAGTAGCAACGCCCGTGCCCGCGGCAGATGTTGACGTCGACCGTCAGCTTCATGACCGGACCTCCCACGTGAGCGGCAGGCTGAGCAGCGTCATCATGGCGCCACCGCCTCGCTCCATCAACGGCTCGTCACTCGTGACCACGAAGTCGGGGATGACCTTCAGCCATTCCTCGACCGCGACCTGCATCACCCGACGGGCCAGGTGCGCGCCGAGGCAGCGGTGCGGGCCACCTGCGAATCCGAGGTGGTTGTTGGCCTTGCGATCGACGACGAACTCATCAGGATTCTCGTACACGCGAGGGTCGCGGTTGGCGCCCGACACCAGTCCGTAGACCATGTCACCCTTGCTCAGCGGGCAGCCGTGGAACTCGGTGTCCTGTGCGACCTTGCGGCCGTCTCCGAAGATGATCGTGTACATCCGCAGGGACTCCTCGACCGCGGTCGGGATGAGCTCCGGCTCGGCGATGAGGCGGTGCCGGTCGTCCGGATTCTCGGCGAGATGGCGGAAGAGATAGCCCAGCTGGCCGCGTGTCGTGTCGAGCCCGGCAAGCACGAGCACCGTGAGGATGTCGAGGATCAGTGCGTCGCCCAAGGGCTCGTCGTCGACCGTGGAGTGCAGCAGGAGCGACGCGAAATCATTCTCACGGGGTGCCGGGTCGTGGCGTCGTTCCTCCAGGACGTCCTCCCAGTAGCCGCGGATGCCGCCCAGGGCAACGCCCATGGCGGCCTGCTGCTCCAGGTCTCCGCCGAACCCGGCGAAGAAGTCCTCGACCCACGGCACGAACAGGTCAGCGTCGGAGTTGGGCACGCCGATGATCGTCAGGAAGATCTCGGTCGGCAGCCGCATCGCGAAGTCACCGACGAAGTCGCACTCCCCCTTGGGCGCGAGATCGGCAACCAGACGCCGGCCGATCTCCTGCGCCTGGGGCGTGATCCGATTGACCGCGTTGGGCGCGAACCAGCGACTGATCAGCTGGCGGTACTTCGCGTGATCTGGTGGGTCGATCTGCGTGGGCACGAATCGGTAGACCGGATCGGGCTCCCACGGCGTGATCGACTCGCTGGAGAAGATCTCCGGGTGCTGGTACATCTCGCGGACCTCGTCGTACCGGGTGAAGACCCAGTAGCCCTGTGCGTGCGTGTTGAAGTAGGCCGGACTGGTCTCCCTCAGCTCATTCGCCTTGTCCCAGTGCGCGCCGGCCTCCAACGGAGCTGACGCGTCGAGATGGATGACGGGGCACCCAGACGGCACCCGTTGGGAGATCTCTGTCTCGCTCCTCGGCCGGTGTGGTCATCGCGGTCTCACTTCCTCGTACGCCGCGCGATGCGTGGCCCTGGCGGTGAACCTGAATTCGGTTCGGTTTGCTGCCACGTACTGTAACCCGCCTCACACCAGCCTGCAATACCCCTGCGACCAGGTGTTCGTGGTCGCCGCCTCGGCGAGAAGCGGTCAGGAAATGGGCTGGGCGATGAGGTCGAGGAGGCGCTCCTCCGAGACGCCGAGAGCGCGACTCACCCGCTCGATGCCACGCTCGTCGATGAGCTGCACCAGCGTGTCGCGCCGCACCGACTTGACCATCTGGCCCATCGACCGCAGCGAGTCGTGCACGGTGGCCAACGCCTCGAGCCGCTCACCGGCAGGCAACCCCTGCAGCCAGGCGTCGAGCCGGTCCCGGAGCCTGTCCATGTGTTCGATGAGCTGTCGATCGGACAAGTGAACGCGCCTCGTGAAGTCGGAGTGACGGTGTGTCTGCAACGAGTCAATCACAGGCACCGTCGACACATCCAGCGTGGTTCCACGCCAACGAGATAGCGTCGGAGCATGCCAGCTTCCGGGTCGGGCCCCGCTGCCGAATGGGACGCGATGTACGCCGAGCGCCCTTCGGTGTGGAGCGGTGAGCCGAACGCGCAGCTGGTCGCCGAGGTGACACCGCTGGCTCCGGGAACGGCGATCGATGTCGGCTGTGGCGAAGGCGCTGACGCGGTCTGGCTCACCCACCGCGGCTGGGACGTCACGGCAGTCGACATCTCCGGGGTCGCGCTGGACCGGGCGCGCGCCCATGCCGCATCGGCCGGGCTGACGATCTCGTTCGAGCACGTGGATCTCGTCGCCACTCCCCCGGCGCCCCAGGCGTACGACCTGGTGTCGGCACAGTTCTTCCACCTCCCCGATCCGCCGCGCGCCCAGGCGTACCAAGGTCTCGGTGCGGCCGTTGCACCCGGCGGCCACCTGCTGGTGGTCGGTCACTATCCCTCGGAGCACATCGGCAAGGACCACCCGGAGCGACTCTTCACGACTGACGAGATCGTGATGTTGCTGGGCGACGGGTGGCAGGTCGTGACGTCCGACGTTCGCGAACGCACAGCCGTGCACCACGGCGAGGCTCACCGACCTCGTCGACGGCGTCGTGCTGATGAGACGCGCCGGTTAGGCTGGTTGCACGACCTGAAGGAGTGATCCCCGATGAGTGCCCGCGACCGCAAGCAGCACGAATATCGGCTGCGCCTGGAGGCAGAAGCCGCTGCGGACGAGGACGATCAGGACGAGGCGGAGGCGCGCGAGAAGCGGCTCGCCAACCAGGCCCAGTGGGTCGAGCTGCAGGTGCAGCAGGCGATGCGGCGCGGCGAGTTCGACAACCTGCCGGGTGCCGGCAAGCCGATCCCGGATCTCGACGCACCGCATGACCCCGACTGGTGGCTCAAGCGGCTGATCGAGCGCGAGCACATCACCGGAGTCCTGCCGCCGGCACTGGCGCTGCGCACCGAGGACGCGCGCATGGACGAGACGCTGGACCGTGAGACCACCCCGGACGGCGTTCGCCGGGTCGTCGAGGACTTCAACGCCCGCATCGTCGAGGCGCGGCGCCAGCTCCAGGGCGGCCCGCCGGTCATCACGGCGTTGCGCGATGCCGACGACGAGATCCGTGCGTGGAACCAACGTCGCAGCGCGCGAGTCGCACGGCAGAAGGCCGTCATGGACCAGATCCGACGTGACGAGGCAGCTGCCGCTCCTCCGGCGTGGTGGCGGCGACTGCTCGCACGCCTCGTCCCGCGATTCCGGCGGCTCATCTGACGTTCGTCGGTGGCTCCGGGCACACTGGCTGCATGGTCACGACGTCGCGCCCGCTCCGGCGAGAGCTGCGCCTCGAGACTCCGATCAACGTCTCCTTGACCCTGAGCACCCTTCGTCGCGGCCAGGGCGACCCGACCACGAGGCGCGCTCCGGATCGCCTGTGGCGCACGAGCCGCATGCCGACCGGCCCGGTCACGTACGCCTTGCGACAGCCCGAGCCCACGTTGGTGCAGGCAGAAGCCTGGGGCCCAGGCGCCGCCGAGCTGCTCGACGGCCTTGCCGGGCTCGTCGGGGCCGAGGACGACCCGACGGGGTTTCGGCCCGATCATCCGATCCTCGCCGACGCGGTCCGCCGGCACCCGGGGCTCCGCGTCCCCCGCACCGGACGCGTCCTCGAAGCCCTGATCGCAGCAGTGATCGAGCAGAAGGTCGTCGGCCTCGACGCCTTCGCCGCCTGGCGCCGCCTCAACATGCGGTTCGGCGAGCCCGCGCCTGGTCCGGCGCCGGCCGGCATGCGCGTCTTCCCGACCGCCGAGCAATGGGCGGCCATCCCCTCGTGGGAGTGGCACCGCGCCGGCGTCGACCCCCAGCGCGCGCGAACGGCGCAGGCCTGCGCGCGCCTCGGCCCCCAGGTCGATCGCCTGGCGACGACACATCCCGACGACCCGCCTGCGGTCTATCGAGGCCTGCGGAGCATCCCGGGCGTCGGTGTGTGGACCGCCGCCGAGGTCGGCAGCCGCGCTCTCGGCGATGCCGACGCGGTGCCGTTCGGCGACTACCACGTCGCCAAGGACACCGGCGCCGCGCTCCTGGGCCGTCCGGTCGACGACGCCGGACTCGCCGAGCTGCTCGAGCCGTGGCGTCCCCACCGGTTCCGCGTCGTACGCCTCGTGCAGCTCAGCCCGCTCGCCAAGCCGGAGCGCCGGGGGCCCCGCATGCCGCGCGTCGACCACCGCCACATCTGACTCCCGGAATGAATGCGCGCCGCAACCGGTTGCAAGGTGTCATGACGACGACTGTGCAGGCCGTGACCCGAAAGCAGATCGACGCCGGCACCCGCAAGGCTCTCGCCGCGATCTATCTCGCGGCGTACGGCGACTCGAGCCTCCCCGAGAGCCAGCTCGACGCCGACAACTTCGTCACCTCGACGATCCGGCGGCACTCACGACGTGCCGGGTTCCGCCTGGTGCTGGCCACGACGGACGGCGAGACCTCCGGGTATGCGCTACGGGTTCACCGGCAAGCACGGACAGTTCTGGAGCGACTGGCTCTCCGGCGCGGCGCCGGCCGACATCGTCGACGCGTGGGTCGGCGACCACTTCGAGCTCGTCGACATCGTGGTCGACCCGGCTCACCGCGGCCAGGGCATCGCAGGACTCCTGCATGACGAGCTCGTCGACGGGCCTGCCGCAGCAGAAGGCGCTCCTCGCCACGACCCCCGACGACGGCGCCGCCGCCCGGCTCTACGGTGGGCGCGGCTGGCAGGTCCTCGTGCCCGGCATCGACGGCGAGAAGGCCCTCTACGGTCTCGACCTCGCCGCCCGCACGGCTTGACGGTCAGCACGCAGCCCTACAGTGATGCGGTGCACCTGACGACCCGTGTTCCTGCGTGGCTGCGGGTGGCCGCGGCGCTGTTCGCCGTCGGCTGGGGCGCCAACCAGTTCGCGGCGATGCTGCTGGTCTACCGCGACGACGGCGCCTCGAGCGAGGCCGTCACCGCACTGTTCGGCGCATACGCGCTCGGCCTCATCCCGGCCCTGCTGATCGTCGCCCCGATCTCGGACCGCATCGGACGACGCAGGGTCATGCGCCCCGTACTGGTGCTCTCGATCATCGCGACGGTGATCCTCCTGGTCGGTGGGGACAACCTGGTGGTCCTGCTGCTGGGCCGTCTCGTCGCAGGCATCGCTTCTGGCGCGGCGTTCGCGCCGGGCAGCGCGTGGGTCAAGGAGCTGTCCGCCGACGGGCCGCCGGGCACCGGCGCCCGGCGCGCGACGCTCGCCCTTTCCGCCGGTTTCGGCTCCGGACCGTTGGTCGCCGGGGTGCTCGGACAATGGCTGCCGAATCCGACGGTCCTGCCGTACGTGCCGCACCTCGTGCTGATGCTTGGCGTCGTCGCGCTCGCCTGGCACGCCCCTGAGCCGTTCGTGCCACGGAGCACGGACGAACGCCGCCGCCGGTCCGAGGTGTGGCAGGCGATGCGCTCTCGCCCGTTCCTGCTCGGCATCACGCTGACGGCGCCGTGGGTGTTCGGTGCCGCAGCGACGAGCTTCGCGACGATTCCGACGTTCGTCGACATCGGCGTCGCACCCGTCGCCGTGACCGGCGCCCTGACCGGCCTCACGCTGTGGACCGGCGTCGCGGTGCAGCCACTGGGCAAGCGCCTCCACGACCCCCGCCTCATCATCGGAGCCGGGCTGGCCGCGGCCGCGGCGGGCCTGCTCACCGGGCTGCTGCTCGCCGCGACGGGCGCCGCGTGGCTCGTCCTGCCGGCAGCGATCCTGCTCGGCACGGCGTACGGCCTGATCCTGGTCGGCGGGCTCACGACGGTCGAGAGCCTGGCCCACCCCGACGATCTCGGCACCCTGAACGCGGTGTTCTACAGCCTCACGTATGTCGGATTCGCCGCGCCGCTGCTCAGCACGCTGGCCCTCAACGCGATCTCGCCCGGAGCAGCTCATGCTGGCGGGCATCCTGATGATCGCGCGTCGACCCTCCCGTTGGTGCTGGTCTCGCAGCGCCGGACGCCGGTCAGCGCCTGACCTTCACGCGCGATGACCGAGATGACGTTGCCCGACGGATCGGTGAACCAGGCGATGTCGGGCCCGTTGCCCTTCATGACCCCGTCCTCGTCCTGCGGCATCCCGTCGTAGCGCTCGAACGACCACGCCCCGGCCGGCGAGCTCGCGCACCGCCTGCCGAGACGTCTTCGACCGGCAGGTTGAGCACCGTGAACGCTCGCCGGCGAGTGGGCCGTCGCCCTTGGGATAGACCAGCACGCGATGCCCGTCGCCCAGGTCGATGTGGAGCATGCCCTCTGGCGACTCCTCGACGGCCAGGCCGACCACGTCGGTGTAGAACGCCTTCGCGGCCGGGATGTCGGCGACCGAGAAGCCGCTGAACGGTGTGGCGTACGTGACCATGATGTGACCTTTCGTAGGAGCTCAGCCCGCGGAGACGATCGCGTCGGTGATCTCGCGGGGTCTGCTCAGCGCGGCGAGGTGCCCGCCGGGCACCTCGGTGACCTCGATGCCCAGGCGTTCGCGAGCCACCCGCTGCTGGAAGCCGTAGGGGAAGAACCGGTCATCCCGTCCGGCCAGCACGGTCGTGGGGATGTCGGGCCACGCGTCGAGACCCCACGGCGTGCTCGAACACGGCATCGGACTCGCCGTGCTCCTCGTCGCCGAGACTGGCGAGCACTCCGGCCGGGACGTCGTGCAGGAAGTACGCGTCGAGGTCGAAGTTGGCATCCGGGTCGCGTCCCTCCCGGATGTCGTGGCCCCGCCGGGCCTCCGCCGACCCGGTCGCGCCCCACCACTCCCCTGCGGTCTCGCCAGGGAGCGGGATCATCGCGTTGAGCAGGACGATCCGCGAGGTCGGAAGCCGGTCGGCGGCCCACGACCCGCTGAAACCGCCGATCGACTGGGCGACGACCACGACGTCGTCGAGTCCGTCGGCCGCGGCCACGATCAGGTCGACATATTCAGGAAGTCCCTTGTCCGGGTCGTCCCCGGGCAGCTCGACGGCGACGCTGGTCAGTCCTCGCTCACCGAGCTCTCGGCGTACGAGGTGCCCAGTAGGACGCCGTCCCACCGGCGCCGGGGACCAGGACATACGTCGGCGTTGCCATGAGCCGACTACTCGAACGGAGCCGGATCGCCGGCCCCGACGCGGACGACCTGGGCGAAGCCGTCCGAGAAGTCGACGACGGTCGTCGGCTCGGCGATGACATCGGCACCGGACTCGACCACGGCGTCGATCTGGCCGTCGAGCGCCTCGGCGATCTCCCACGCCGTCGTCATCGGCTCCGAGCTGCCCGGCAGGATCAGCGTCGTCGAGAGCATCGGCTCGCCCAGCGCGGTCAGCAGCGCGGTGACGATCTTGCTGTTGGGGATGCGTACGCCGACGGTCTTCTTCTTCTCGTGGAGCAGCCGGCGCGGCACCTCACGGGTCGCCGGCAGGATGAACGTGTACGGACCGGGAGTCGCGGCCTTGACCGCACGGAAGATCGCGTTGTCGACGTGCACGAACTGGCCGAGCTGGGCGAAGTCCTTGCAGACCAGCGTGAAGTGGTGCTTGTCGTCGAGCTGGCGGATCGTGCGGATGCGGTCGAGCGCGTCCTTGTTGCCGAGCTGGGCGCCGAGCGCGTATCCCGAGTCCGTCGGGTAGGCGATCAGCCCGCCGTCCTGGATCACCGCCGCCGCCTGGTCGACCGATCGCTGCTGGGGATTGTCGGGGTGGATCTCGATGTAGCGGGCCATAGGCCCGAGGCTACTTCGTCTTGGCCCGGACATGACGAAGGGCCGCGCACCATCGTGCGCGGCCCTTCGCCTGAGTCAGCTGAAGATGCTGTAACCCCCGGGACCGACGAGTGCTGCCACGATGAGCAGGACGATGCCGATCAAGATGTCGCCGCGGACAAGACGCAGGATTCCGTAGATCGCAATGATGACTGCGATGATCCACAAGATGAACGCCATGGGTGCTCCCTCTCTTCAGTGGTGACGGTGGCCACCGCAAAGAGCTCTACCCCGAATCCCGTCGTCTCAACCGTCTCTGGATGTGACGCTGGGTCACGCGAATGCGTTCCGTCATCCGGACAGTTCTGCACGCGCTGGGGCGCCGCTCGGGGCCGACCTATTCTGGAGCCCGCAGTGATCGACATTCCGGAAGAGGTGAGCAGCATGGCCCCCGCGGTCCTCTCCCTTGCCGAACGGCGCCAGCAGCAGATCGACCACGACAACGAGCGCACGGCGCACCTGTCGTCGCGCGAGGCACTTCTTGCACCCCGGCGCAGCAACGACGAGCTCAAGGCCCTCGCCGACGCGGCCCAGGAACGCTTCGCCGACTCCGACACCGCCGAGATCCTCGCGTGGGTCGCCGAGGAGTTCGGCTACCGCACCGCCGTCGCGTGCTCGATGGCCGACGCCGTCCTGCCGCACGTGGTGGCTCAGCACCTTCCGTGGGTCGACACCCTGTTCCTCGAGACCGGCTACCACTTCGCCGAGACCATCGGCACGCGCGACGCCGTCGAGGCGTCGATGCAGCTGTCGATCGTCGACGTCAAGCCCCGCCGCAGCGTCGCCGAGCAGGACGCCGAGTTCGGCGAGAAGCTCTACGAGCGCGATCCGGCGCTCTGCTGCCAGATGCGCAAGGTCGAGCCGCTGCACGAGACGCTGCAGGGCTACGAGGTGTGGATCACCGGCGTACGCCGCGACGAGGCGCCGACCCGCGCCAACACCCCGTTCGTCACCTGGGACGACAAGAACGGCCTGGTCAAGGTCAACCCGCTCGCCGCCTGGTCGTTCGACGACCTCCTCGCCTACGCCGACGACAACGACGTCATCGTCAACCCGCTGGTCAACGACGGCTACCCGTCGATCGGCTGCGCACCGTGCACCCGCCGCGTCGCTCCGGGCGAGGACCCGCGCGCGGGCCGCTGGGCCGGCCTCGACAAGACCGAGTGCGGCCTGCACGCCTGATCCCTGCCCGACACTACGACAAAGGCACCGATGACCCTGACCGACGAACGCCGTCTCACCCAGCTCGCAGTGGCTGGAGTCCGAGGCGATCCACATCATCCGCGAGGTCGCCGCCGAGTTCGAGCGGCCCGTGCTGCTGTTCTCCGGCGGCAAGGACTCGGTCGTGATGCTGCACCTGGCCGTCAAGGCGTTCTGGCCGTCCCCCGTGCCGTTCCCGGTCATGCACGTCGACACCGGCCACAACTTCCCCGAGGTCCTCGCGTTCCGCGACGCCACCGTCGAGCGGCTCGGCCTGCGGCTCGAGGTCGCCAGCGTGCAGGACTACATCGACGACGGACGGCTGCGCGAGCGCAGCGACGGCACCCGCAACCAGCTGCAGACCCAGCCGCTGCTCGACGGCATCACGAGCCACAAGTTCGACGCGGTGTTCGGCGGCGGACGGCGCGACGAGGAGAAGGCCCGCGCCAAGGAGCGGGTGTTCTCCCTGCGCGACGAGTTCGGCCAGTGGGACCCGCGCAACCAGCGCCCCGAGCTGTGGAACCTCTACAACGGCAAGCACCGCCCCGGCGAGCACGTACGCGTGTTCCCGCTCAGCAACTGGACCGAGCTCGACGTCTGGCAGTACATCGGCGCCGAGGACATCGCAGCTGCCCGAGCTCTACTACGCCCACCAGCGTGAGGTGTTCGAGCGCGACGGCATGCTGATCAGCGTCAGCGACGTGTCGCAGCCGCGCGAGGGCGAGACCGTCGAGAAGCGCCAGGTGCGCTACCGCACGGTCGGCGACATGTCCTGCACCGGCGCCGTCGAGAGCGACGCCGTCACCGTCGACGACGTCATCGTCGAGGTCGCCGCCACCCGGCTGACCGAGCGTGGCGCCACCCGCGCCGACGACCGTGCCTCCGAGGCCGCCATGGAGGACCGCAAGAAGGAAGGCTACTTCTGATGAGGACGCTGCTCGCGCCTCGCGACCGCCGGATCGGTCGACGACGGCAAGTCCACCCTCGTCGGGCGGCTGCTGTACGACTCCAAGTCGGTGCTCGCCGACCAGTTCGACGCCGTCGAGCGGGTCAGCCGCGACCGCGGCCTGGCCTCGGCCGACCTCGCCCTGCTGACCGACGGGCTGCGCTCCGAGCGCGAGCAGGGCATCACGATCGACGTCGCCTACCGCTACTTCGCCACGGCCGAGCGCTCGTTCATCCTGGCCGACTGCCCCGGGCACGTGCAGTACACCCGCAACACCGTGACCGGCGCCAGCACGGCCGACGTCGTCGTCCTGCTGGTCGACGTCCGCCACGGCATCCAGGAGCAGACCCGCCGGCACCTCGCGGTCGCGTCGCTGCTGCGGGTCCCGCACGTCATCGTCGTGGTCAACAAGATCGACCTGGTCGACTTCGACGAGGCGACCTACAACCGGGTGTCGGACGAGGTGCTCGAGTCGGCCCGCAGCCTGGGCCTGTACGACGTCGCCACGATCCCGGTCTCGGCCCTCGACGGCGACAACGTCGTCGACCGATCCGACCGCACGCCGTGGTACGACGGACCCGAGCCTGCTCGCGTACCTCGAGCAGCTCTCCCCCGTCGGCGATCGCCGCAGTCCGAGCCGCTGCGCTTCCCCGTGCAGCTCGTGATCCGCCCGCAGTCCGCCGCCGGCGAGGAGTTCCGCGACTACCGCGGCTATGCCGGACAGATCGCGTCCGGCCTCGTGCGCGTCGGCGACGCCGTCACGGTGCAGCCCAGCGGTCGCACGAGCACCGTCACCGGCATCGACTTCGCCGGCCGAGCAGCTCGACCGAGGCGTACGCTCCGCAGTCGGTCACGCTGCGGCTCGAGCGACGACATCGACATCTCCCGCGGCGACCTCATCGTCACGTCGCGCAGCGTCCCGCCCGTCACGCAGGACATCGACGGCACGATCGCCTGGCTCGCCGAAGGCGCCCTGCTGCCCGGCACCAAGGTCCTGCTCAAGCACGGCACCCGCACGGTGCAGGCCATGGTCAAGGCGATCGGCGGCAAGCTCGACCTCGACGACGCCAGGCTGCTTCCGGCCGAGTCGCTCGGCCTCAACGACATCGGGCACGTGACGCTCCGGCTTGCCGCGCCGATCCCGGCCGAGGAGTACCTCCACGCCCGTGGCACGGGCGCGTTCCTGCTGATCGACGCCCAGGACGGCGGCACGCTCGCCGCCGGCATGGTCGGCGATGCGCTGCTCGACACCAAGGCGGCCGTGGAAGCGATCGGCGACACTACAGTTCCCGCATGAGCTCGGGAAGCTTCCCGCTGACCCTCCGGGTCGACCGGTCGCAAGGTGGTCGTGGTCGGCGGTGGACACGTCGCCACCCGGCGCACGCTCTCGCTGCTCGATGCCGGCGCCGCGTCGTCGTGATCGCGCCGGCCGTCTCGGACTCCCTGGCCTCGTCGATCGGCCGTGGCGAGGTCGAGTGGATCCAGCGCGCCTACCAGTCCGGCGATCTCGACGGCGCCTGGCTCGTGCAGACCGCGACCGCCGACCCCGTCGTCGACGGCCAGGTGGCGGACGATGCCGAGGCGCGCCAGATCTGGTGCCTCAAGGGTGGCGACCCCGACCATGCCACCGCCTGGTCACCCGCCGTCGCGCGCGTCGACGACGTCACAGTCGCCATCAGCGGCGGCGGCGACGCGGGCCGTGCGGCAGCCCTTCGCGACGGGGTGGCGGCCGCGCTGCAGTCCGGTGAGCTGCCGATGCGGCACCGCACGCACCATCCCGACGGATTCGTCGCCCTCGTCGGCGGCGGACCCGGGTGACCCCGGACTGCTGACGACGCGCGGCCGACGGTTGCTGGCCGAGGCCGACGTCGTCGTGGTCGACCGGCTCGCGCCGCACGGCGTGCTCGCCGAGCTGCCGCCCGACGTCGAGGTCATCGACGTCGGCAAGAAGCCCGATCATCACCCGATCCCGCAGGACGAGATCAACGCGATCCTGGTCGACCGGGCCAAGCAGGGCAAGATCGTCGTCCGGCTCAAGGGCGGCGACCCGTACGTCTTCGGGCGCGGCGGCGAGGAGCTCATCGCCTGCCGGGAAGCCGGCATCCCGGTCGAGGTCGTCCCCGGCGTGACCAGCGCGATCGCCGTCGCGGCCGCTGCGGGCATACCGGTCACGCATCGCGGTGTGTCGCGCGGCTTCACGGTCGTCACCGGCCACGAGTCGCTGGCCGATCTGCCGCGCAACCGGGCGCACACCCTGGTGATGCTGATGGGGGTCAAGCGCCTTGCCGAGACCGCCGGCGAGCTCATCGCCGCGGGCCACGACCCCGAGACCCCGGCCGCGCTCGTCGAGAGCGGCTATCGCGACGGGCAGCGAGTGACGGTCGGAACCCTTGCGACGATCGCCGAACGTGCCGAGGCGATCGGCGCCCAGCCGCCCGCCATCACGATCATCGGCGACGTCGTGACCCTGTCCCCCGCCTGGCCCCAAGCCTGAGCACCTCTGGGTTCCGATCAGTCGCAGCCGATGCGGTGCGTCGCGGCAGGCCAGCGCTCGACGTTGTCGGCGTCGTCGATGCTGACGAGGTAGGCCGCGTCCTTCGCCGGTACGACCCACAACTGCCGGCCGTCATGACGCAGGCCGGTGTCGGTCGCATCGTCAGGCAGGGCCGCCGAGCCGTCGTACGTCGTGAGCAACGAGTCCTCGAGGTCCCCGCGAACGTCCCGCACGTACTGGGTCTCGTCGAGGTGGACCACGAAGGTGATGCGCTGCCACCCGCAGTGGTCGGCCCCCTTGTACGACGTCACGGTCGACTCGGGCACGCGCTTGCCTGACGCATCGGCCCAGATGCCGATGTTGAGCCCGTCAGTCACGCCGTCGGGAAGCTCGGAGGGATCGCACTGCGCCCACGCCTCGATGCCCCAGCCCCGGTCGTGGTTGAAGTCCTCGACGCGATTGTGGGCCAGGAACGCGATCTTGGTCCGCTTGCCCACGTCATAGGAGAACAGCACGCGGCCATCGTCCTTGCGCTCGATGCGATAGCCCTCGTCGGGCAAGGTCGCACCGAATCCTTCCTCGGCGAACAGGTTCTCCAGGGCTTTCGTCGGGTCGTCCTGGACCGACGCGAGTCCGCTGTCGTAGTCGGCGCCACCGCCCTCGTGCGGTTTCCCATCGCACTCCAACGCCTGTGCGGCCGCTCCGGCTCGATCGGCGACCGGTGCTTCGTCGGTGCCGTTCATCGGCAGGCTCATCGGTCCGTCATACGGCGAAGGTACCGGTTCACCCTTCGTGACCATCGGCGAGCCGCCACACCCCGCAAGCACGACAGCAGCTGCCGCGGCGACGAGCATCCTGCGCATGCGCCAGTGTGGCACGCACTGCTGGGAGTGACGTTGGGGTCGGGGTGTCACGGCGTGTCACGACCCGAACGTCACTCCCAGCGCAGCATGTCGGCGGGTGCTGTGACCGGTCGAGGGCCAGAATGTGGGAATGATCCGTCCGATCGCCGTGCTGTGCGGCGCCGCGCTCGTCGCCGGGCTCGCGGCCTGCGGCGGCGAGCCCGAGCGCAAGCCGTTGCCGTCCGGCCTCGTGATGCACGTCGACCAGACACGGCTCGAGCGAAAGACCCGCCACGTCTTCATACGGGTCGAGAACAACACCAAGCGGACGCTGACGGTCACCGGGTTCGTCCTGACGCTCGCCGCGATTCAAGCAGGTCACGTGGAAGGGCGACGAGTCCATGGCCGCCGGTCAACAGGCCGACCTCGAGTTCACGATGCCGCCCGGCCGTTGTGGCAAGCGCGTGAAGGCGTCGGTGCGCCTGACCTATCGCATCGGCGACTCCGGCGAGCGCGTTTCGGTCGGCAAGGCGGACGACCCGTACGAGCAGATCGTGCTGATGCTCGACCGCGACTGCGCGCGGAGCACGCTGGCCAAGGCCGCGAAGCTCAAGGTCGGCACGCCCCGGATCGACGGCTCCGGGCCTGACTCGGTGCTTCGGCTGCCGATCACGCTGACCCCGACGGGCAAGCGCGATGACGTACGTTTCGGCGGCTTCGAATCCACGCCGCTGTTCCGCCAGGCCGACGACTCCCCCGTGGGCGTCGATCAACCCATCGCGTCGACGCAGAAGACCCAGCTCGTCATGTCCGTCGTGCCGGCGCGGTGTGACCCACACGCTCTGGCGGAGGACAAGGTGGGCCGGCTGTTCGGCATGCGCGTCATGGCGCCCGGGCTGCCGCACGACTCGTGGTTCTACGTGCCGCTCGACCACGACCAGCGCGAGGCGTTCTACGCGTACTTTCACACCAAGTGCGGGGTCTGACTCACCGGCCCTGCGCCCGGAGCCACTCGTTGAGGTGCTTCTCGCCCTGCCGCATGACGATGTGATGACCGGCCACGAACACGGGCCGGAGGATCCACGACGTCCAACGCATCCAGCGGCGGTCGGTCGCGACACGCCAGTCGATGTCCATCGCCGACGTCTCGGGCGTCAGCTCGACGAAGGTGACCTCACCCCTGCCCCGCAGATCGCCCTCGGAGGTGAACCTGAGTCGGTCCGGCCGGCGTGACTCCAGGTTGGCCAGCCGGAACTCCACGGCGTACCCGAGTCCGCTCGCGGCGTGCAGGGCGAGATTGTCGCCGTCGTAGCCCGTGACCTGCACGGATGGCCACCACGGCAGCGGATCCGGCGTGTCGAGCAAGGCTTCGAGCACCTCCCAGAGCGCATCACGGCTGCGGTCGACCCGCCACCGCGAGAGCAGCACGTACTCCGAATTCATTGACTGTTCTCCGTGTCGCTACCGGGGCTGCAGTGACCCCCGGGATTGAATGGTCGTGGCCCTACGCGGTATGAGTGCGTAGGGCCTTAACTCTGCCCTGCCGACGCCGTCCGCCGGAGCCACCACAGTCCCACGAGCGGCAGCACGAGTGGAACGAAGCCGTAGCCCTCGCCGAATCCGGACCACACCGTCTGGTCCGGGAACAGCGAGTCGTCGACGAGCGACAGCCCCCCGGTCACGAGCACGCCGACGAGCTCGATCGTGATGGTGATCAGGGCGAGACCGACGCAGGCTGCGCGCGAGGGCGATCGTGGCGACGACGTAGACGAGCCCGGCGAACGCCGACATCGTGTATGCGAATGGCGCGTCACTCGCCTTCGTGGCGAGCTGGAAGATCGACCGGGCCGATGCGGCGAGGGCGAAGACGGCGTAGATCGCGACGAGCACTCGGCCGAAGCCGTGCGACGTGTCAGACATACGCGTTCTTCCAGATGCCGAGCAGGCGTACGCACAGCACGGCGACTGTCAGCATGGCGACCACGACGACGCCGGTGCCCCAGCGCGACTTCTCGGCGATGCCCCACAGCACCGCGGCCGGCGGGATCACGACGATCGTGATGAGGTAGGACACGAACAGCACCCCGTCGACGTCACGACTCGTGGAGCCGAGGGCGATCGAGCCGCCGACCAGCAGCGCGATCAGCAAGACCTCGAGAGCCGCCACCGCGTAGAACAACGGGTTGCTGAACGGGAGCCGCCGCCACGTGTGCCAGCCGGCGAATCCGCCGACGAGCACGGCGGTCAGGGCGACGACGTACGCCACGAGGTCGGTCACGCATTGCCTTTGTTCGGGGCCTCCTCGTGCGAGGTGGCGGTCAGGATCTGCGTGACCGAGTCTTCCACGAAGCGTCGCCACGTCGACGACCGGCGGAGCATGAAGTGTCCGGCGCCCTCGAGCGGCAGCCACGAGACGCTCGTTGCCAGACCCCGGCTGCGCTCGACGTACGCCTTGCTGGCCGCGGACGACGTCCAGCGATCCGCCGTGCCGTGCAGGACGCGCAGGTGCCGACCGGCGATCGTACGGTTGGGCTCTCCTGGCGGCAGCCACGGCGCCAGCCCCACGACCCCGGTCACTGCCGGATGATCTGCCGCCCGGCAGGCGGTGCGGCCGCCCATCGAGTGGCCGACGAGCACGACCGGCACACCGGGGTGCTCGGACGTGAGCTGATCGAGCGCCCAGCGCGCGTCGCGTACGGGCGCGGGATCGGTCTCGGAGTTCCAGCCCCGTTGGGCGTACTGCAGCAGGCTCACCGAGATGTCCTGCTGGCGACCGAAGCGCCGCAGCGATCGGGCCATCAACGCCATTCGCCACCAGCTCGCGTGCTTGTTCTCGACCGGCTGCACATTGTGTTGCTGGCCGCCGTGGAGCAGCAGCACGATCGCCCGGGGCGAGTCGGGCGTGCTGTAGCGATCGAGGCGTGGACCTGGCATGAGATCGATGCTGGCATGTGCCGACAAGTCCCGCACAGCGAAGGCCCGACACATCGGCCAGTTCGCGGGTCGGCTCGTCCCCGCGGGCGAGCGGAAGCCGATCGGCGAACGACTCGCGGAGCACCAGCGACAGGCCTTCGTGCGCCGCGCTCACGGTCCAACAGTGACAGTGCTCGTGTCATGATGTGCGGCATGCCTGCGCCCATCGTCCTGATCTCTGCCGCGATGGCGGTGCCCTCCGCGTTCTATCGCCCACTCGTTGCCGAGTTCGAGCGACGCGGCTGGGACGCCAAGGCCTTGTCGACCCGCGGCTTCGAACGTGGTGAGCCCATCGCGTCGCGGTCGTACGACTGGAGCTATGCCGACGAGATGGCGGTGATCGCCGACGAGGTCGCCAAGGCGCGCGCCGACCAACCCGATCGGCCCGTGATCCTGCTGGGCCACAGCCTCGGGGCGCAGATCGCCGCGGGCCACGAGCTGCACCATCCGCCCAGCGACGGTTTCGTGACGGTTGGCGCTTCCGTGCCGCACTTCCGGTCATACCCCAAAGGTGGCCTGCCGGTGCTGTTCCTCGGTGTCAGCGTGCCCGTCGTGGCACAGGTCCGCGGATTCGTGCCCAAGCCGTTCTTCGGGGCGCCCGGCGCCCGTACGTTGATGCGCGAGTGGGCCCGGTTCGTGCGCTCGGGCAAGCCGCCGTTCGCGGTGCCGCGCCGCATCACGACGCCGTCCCTCATGGTGCAGCTGCAGGGCGACACGTACGCCGTCTCCCGGTCCAACAAGGTGTTCGCCGAGACCTTCCTGGATCCTGCTCGCTCCACCCGCTGGGTCTACACCAAGGACGCCGTCCCCGAGGGCGGCACGACCCACCACGTGATGTGGGTCAAGACGCCGGCCCCCGTGGTCGACCAGATCATCACCTGGTTCGGCGCCGTCGGCTGACGGGTCAGCGTTGGTCGGCGAAGGCTTCGATCGGGGGGCAGGAACACGCGAGGTTGCGGTCTCCGTATGCCTGGTCGATGCGACCGACCGGGGGCCAGTACTTGTCGTCGACCGATCCGGCCGGGAACGCGCCCGTCTCGATCGAGTACGTGTGCTTCCAGGCGAGCAGGTCCCGCATCGTGTGCGGAGCGTGCACGAGCGGGTTGTCTCCGTCGGGGTACTCCCCCGCAGCCACCGCGTCGATCTCCGCACGGATCGCCAGCATCGCGTCGCAGAAGCGGTCGAGCTCGGCGAGGTCCTCGGACTCGGTCGGCTCGACCATCAGCGTGCCCGGCACCGGGAAGCTCATGGTCGGCGCGTGGAAGCCGTAGTCGATGAGCCGCTTCGCGACATCGTCGATGCTGAGCCCCGAAGCCTTGGAGAGCGGCCGGACATCGAGGATGCACTCGTGCGCCACCAGGTCGTTGTCGCCCGTGTAAAGCACCGGGAACGCGCTCTCAAGCCGCTTGGCGATGTAGTTGGCCGACAGCACCGCGACTGACGTCGCCTCCGTGAGCCCTTCGCCACCCATCATCGCGATGTACGCGTACGGGATCGGCAGGATGCCCGCCGATCCGTAGGGCGCGGCGCTGATCGCTCCGATTCCCTCACGCTTGCTCTCGATGGGGTGCAGCGGATGCGTCGGCAGGAACGGGACGAGGTGCTCCGCGACTGCGACCGGCCCGACACCGGGCCCACCGCCACCGTGCGGGATACAGAACGTCTTGTGCAGGTTGAGGTGCGAGACGTCGCCACCGAACTGGCCGGGTGCCGCGTGGCCGAGCAGGGCGTTGAGGTTGGCACCGTCGACGTAGACCTGGCCCCCGTGGCTGTGCACGATCTCGCAGAGCTCGGTGATGCCGTGCTCGTAGACGCCGTGCGTCGACGGGTAGGTCACCATGATCGCCGCGAGGTCCTCCGCGTGCACATCGCACTGGGCTTGCAGGTCGGCGAGGTCGACCTCGCCCTGATCCGTCGACTTCACGATGACGACTCGCATGCCGGCCATGACCGCCGAGGCGGCGTTGGTGCCGTGCGCCGAGGCGGGGATCAGGCACACGTCGCGGTGCTCGTCGCCGCGGCTCAGGTGGTACGCGCGGATCGCCAGCAGACCGGCGAACTCACCCTGCGAGCCGGCGTTGGGCTGGATCGACACCGCGGCATATCCGGTGACCTCGGCGAGCCACGACTCGAGCGTCTCGACGAGCTCGATCATCCCGGCAGCATCCTCGGCCGGCACGAACGGGTGCAGGTCGGCGAACCCCGGCCAGCTGATGGGCTCCATCTCGGCGGTCGCGTTGAGCTTCATGGTGCACGAACCGAGCGGGATCATGCCGCGGTCGAGGGCGTAGTCGCGGTCGCTGAGCTTGCGCAGGTAGCGCAGCATCTGCGTCTCGCTGTGGTGCTCGTGGAACACCGGGTGGGTCAAGATCTCGTCCGTACGCAGCAGCGCCTCTGGCAGCGACTCCGGGGCCTCGGTGACGCTCGGCACCCCGAAGGCGTTCCAGACTGCGTCGATGTCGGCGCGTGTCGTCGTCTCGCTCGTGCTCACGCCGACGTGGTCGGCATCGACGAGCCGCAGGTGCAAACCCGCCTCGCGGGCCTTGGCGACGATGCCCGCAGCCGATCCGGGAACCTCGGCGACGACGGTGTCGAAGAAGCCGTCCTTGGCGACCGTGACCCCGCCCTCTCGCAGCCCGGCGGCCAGCAGCCTGGCCGATCCGTTGACCTGCGTCGCGATCTTCCGCAGGCCGTCAGGCCCGTGGTAGACCGCGTACATCGACGCCGCGACCGCGAGCAGGACCTGCGCTGTGCAGATGTTGGACGTCGCCTTCTCGCGGCGGATGTGCTGCTCACGCGTCTGCAGGGCAAGCCGGTACGCCGGACGGCCGGCGCTGTCGACGGACACGCCGACCAGTCGGCCGGGCAGGTGTCGCTCCAGCCCCTCGCGGACGGCCATGAATCCGGCGTGGGGTCCGCCGTAGAACATCGGCACGCCGAACCGCTGGCTCGAGCCGACGACGACGTCGGCGCCCAACGATCCCGGCGAGGCGAGCAGCACGAGCGCCAACGGGTCGGCCACCACGACGGCGAGTCCGCCCGAGGCATGCGCAGCGTCGATCGCGGGCTTCGGGTCGACGATCTGCCCGTCCGTGCGCGGGTACGCGATGATCGTGCCCGCCGCCTCGACCTCGGGGACGCCGGCAGCAAGGTCCGCCTCGAGGAGCTCGATGCCCAACGCCTCGGCGCGTGTCCGCGTGACGGCAAGGGTCTGCGGGAGGAGCCCCGCATCGATGATGATCGGCAGCGCGTCCTTGCCCTTCGTCGCCCGGCGGATCAGCGTCATGGCCTCAGCGACCGCGGTGCCCTCGTCAAGCAGTGACGAGTTGGCCGTCGTCAGTCCGGTCAGGTCGGCGATCACGGTCTGAAAGTTGATCAGCGCCTCGAGCCGGCCCTGCGAGATCTCCGGCTGGTAGGGCGTGTAGGCGGTGTACCAGGACGGGTCCTCGAGCACGTTGCGGCGGATCACGGCCGGGGTCACGGTCGGGTGATAGCCCAGGCCGATCATCGCGACACCCGGATTGTTGCGCTCGGAAAGGGCACGCAGGGTCGCGAGGGCCTCCGGCTCGGTCTGCGCAGGCGGCAGGTTGAGCGCTGCGGCGCTGCGAATGCCCGATGGGACAGCCGCGGCCATCAGCGCATCAAGGGAGTCGTAGCCGACCCGGCGGACCATGGCGTCCTGGTCCAGCTTGCTCGGGCCGATGTGACGCTCGGCGAAATCGTGTGACACGGGCGAACTCCAAAGGGTAGAGGCGTCGAAACTGCCCCTCCCCTTCTGTCACGCTCCCGTGCGGGCAGAGTGCTCCAGAATTGCCTCGGTCGCGTGGTCCTTGGTGCCTGAGAGGTTCCGGGGAGGAATTGCCCCTTCGGCGTCGCCTGGGCGAACTCTCCCACGCGCGATCGACAGCACACTCAGTCTACAAGGCGAACCGGCCGGACTCCCACATGGTGGAACTACGGCGTGCCACGAGCGTACGACCGTCAGGACGAGAGGCGCGCGCGTCGACGAGCGGCGAGCTCGTCATCGGCAAGGCTGATCTCGACCGCACGCTCGCTCGGGAGCTCGTGGAGCGAGCCCTCGATCTCCTTCCACACGCCGCCGATCGCGATGCCGAACACGCCCTGGCCACCCTGCAGGAGGTCGATGACCTCGTCGGCGGAACGGCATTCGTAGACGCTGGCACCGTCACTCATCAGGGTGACCTGCGTCAGGTCGTCGGTGCCGCGGACGCGGAGGTGGTCGATCGCGATGCGGATCTGCTGCAGCGAGACGCCCGCGTCGAGCAGACGCTTGATGATCTTGAGCAGCAGGATGTCCTTGAACGAGTAGAGGCGCTGCGTGCCAGAGCCGGTCGCCGAACGCACGGTCGGCTCAACCAGCTTGGTCCTGGCCCAGTAGTCGAGCTGCCGGTAGGTGATGCCGGCGGCGCTGCACGCGGTGGGGCCGCGGAATCCGGCGTCCTCAGGGAGTGGGGAGACATCGTCGGTGAACAGCAGACCTTGGTCGTTGGCCTCCGCCACGGCCTCCGTGGTGGCTGTGACGTCGTCGTCGCGTGACTCGATCATCCGAAATGCCTTCCAATGCTGTGTATTGGGGAAGACTACCTCCACGGAACTACATCCGTGTACCTCAGTAGTTCTCTCAAGGTAAGGGTGAGACTTTGCCAAAGCAACGACCCAGCGCAAACCCGGGCGTGTCGCCAGCCTCAACCCTCACGTAAGACTTGAGGCTTAGGCTTCAGGGTCAGGCTTGTCGAAGTCCTCCGGGCTGATCTCGTCGAGGAACTCGCGGAACTTCTCGATCTCCTCGTCCTCGTCCGTCGTCGCGAGGATGCCGGCTTCGTCCAGCACGTCCTCGGTGCACAGGATCCGCGCGCCCGAGCGCAGGGCGAGGGCGATCGAGTCCGACGGACGCGCCTCGACCTCGGCGCCGGACGCGAAGATCAGCAACGCGTAGAAGATGCCTTCGCGGACGTCGGTGATCTGGACCGCGTCGAGCTCGTCGCCAAGAGCCTCGACGATGCTCTGCATCAGCTCGTGCGTCAGCGGGCGCGGCGTCACCGTGCCCTGCTGGGCGTACGCGATGGCGGACGCCTCGACCGCGCCGATCCAGATCGGCAGGTAGCGCCCACCGTCCACCTCTCGCAGGAGCACCAGCGGCTGGTTGGTCGGCATCTCGACGCGGACGCCCACCACCTCGACCTCGCGCATCGGACTAGCCGCGCAATCGGCTTCGGACGAGGACGCTCTGCAGGCGTACGGACAAGGCGGCCAGGGCCGACACGGTCTGCTCGCTGGCGTCCTTGTCGAGCTGGCGGGACCGCGGCGTCACGACCTGCTCGAACAGCGCGACCTCGCGATCGGCTGCGGCGCGAAAGATGCGCAGGTGGCGCGGCTCGATGCCGAGCTCGACGAACTCCCCCACCAGCGCCGCGACCTGCAGTGCCTCACCGTCGTAGTACGCCTGGGTGGGCCGGCGCACGATCAGGCCGAACTCCTCGATCGCGTCGAGCGTGTCCGAGTCGATGCCGGCCGACTCGAGCAGCTCTTCACGCGAGAGGCGTGCAGTGCTCCTGGGCTCGGCGAAGGTCTCGGCCGTCGGCAGGCCGTCGACCGCGAGACTCAGCTGCGGCACCCGCAGGGTGCTGCCGAGCTGGGTGTCAGGCACGACACCGCGGTCCATGTCGTCGAGCACCTGACGGATGTGGCTCAGCGGCCAGAACTTGTCGCGCTGCTGGCGCAGGATGAAGCGCAGCCGCTCGACGTCGCCGAACGAGAACTTGCGATAGCCCGACGACGTGCGCTCCGGCTCGAGCAGACCCTTCGGACTCCAGGTAGCGGATCTTGGTGATCGTGAGATCCGGGAACTCCGGCAGCAGCTCGTCGAGCACCTTGCCGATGCCGAGGCGCGAAAGCTCCGGCAGCGGTTCGGTCACGCCTGACCCTTCAGGGCTCCGGCGAAGTAGATCAGGCGGTACTTGCCGATCTGCACCTCGTCGCCGCCCGACAGCGTCACTTCGCTGTCGATGCGGTCACGGTTGACGTAGCTGCCGTTGAGGCTGCCCAGGTCGGCGATCGAGTAGCCCGTCTCGCTGCGGGTGAACGTCGCGTGACGGCGGGAGACGCTGATGTCGTCGAGGAAGATGTCGCTGTCGGGGTGCCGGCCCACCGTCACGACATCGCTGTCGAGCAGGAATCGCGCACCGGAGTCCGGGCCGCGCTGCACCAGCAGCATCGCACTGCCGGCCGGCAGGTTCTCGACCGCCGAGACATCTGACGCGGACATCTCCTCGGTGTCGGCATCGAGGATCGGGATGTGCGTCGTGTCATCGCTCGGAGGCACCGGTCCGGCGGCTTCGTCGGGCTCGTGGTCCGGCGTTGACATCGGGTTCACTCCTGAATGGGCTTGAGTACGGGTTGAGACTTCATCTCCAACTTAGCACTCCGTACGCTCACGACACGTCGTGATCATGCGCTGATTCAGTCGGAGACGAGCGCCGAGTACGCCTCGGCCTCGAGCAGCGATGCCGTCGGGTCCTCATCGGCCGTCCGGACCTTGATGAGCCAGCCCTCGCCGTAGGGATCGGAGTTGATGACCTCGGGCCCGCCGTCGAGCGAATCGTTGCGGGACACGATCTCGCCGGAGAGCGGGGAGAAGATGTCGGAGACCGACTTGGTCGACTCGAGCTCCCCGATGACGGCGCCGGCCTCGACCCGGTCGCCCACTGCGGGCAGCTCGACGTAGACGATGTCGCCGAGCTGGTCCTGAGCGAAGTCAGTGATGCCGATCGTGGCGATGTCGTCGTCGAGGCGCACCCACTCGTGCTCTTCGCTGTAGTAGAGGTCCTCAGGGATCACCGCGTGCTCCTAGCCAGATCAGGAAGATGGTCGTGCGTACTCAGGGGCCTTGACGTCGGCCAGCGCCGTGATCGTGACCTTCTTCTGCTCGGTCACGCTCGCAGTGCCGCCGAGGATCGAGATCCCGGCCATGACTCCGCCGGGAAAGCGTACCGCTCCGGCAAGGACCGACGAGTCCCCTATCGCCTCGATCCGATACGGCCGCTTGATCTCGCGGCCGCCGACCCGGATCTGGTCGTCGTCGTCGAGGAAGTACGTCTGTGCGACGACGCGCGCGACGCCGTTGATGGCGATCGCCTCGGCACCGGAGTCGCGCAGCTTCTCGACCGCGTCGAGCAGTCGCCGCGGCGTCGATGTTCTTGTCGGGATCGTCGATCACGACCTCGACGCCGGGCCCCTTGGCGCCCACCGTGCCGGCCAGGATCGCCAGCTGCTCGGCACGCAGCTTGGCCTGCTTCTCGGCCTTCTCGGTGCGCTTGGTGCTGTCGAGCAACCCGTTGCGGGTCGTGGTCAGCTCGTCGATCTGGGTGCTGAGCCGCTCGTTGGCGGCGTCGAGCGACTTGAGCAGCTCGACGAGGTCGTCGCCGCGGACGCCGGAGTAGTCGTCGGTGTCCTTGGCGTTGATCTGGGCCGATGATCGCCAGGGCCAGGCCGCCGAGCAGGATCGCGGCGACGACGAGCGGGACCGACGGCCGAAACAGCGAGCGCCATCGACCTGTCAGGCATGGAAGATCCTCCGCCGGATCGCAGCGGCGTTGGCGAAGATGCGGATGCCGAGCACCACGACGACGCCGGTCGAGAGCTGCGAGCCGACACCGAGCTGGTCGCCGAGGTAGACCATGAATGCCGCGATCACGACGTTGGAGATGAACGAGACGACGAACACTCGATCGTTGAACCGGCGCTCCCCCAGCGCGCGAAGCGCCCCGATGACGGCGTCGAGGGCCGCGACGATCGCGATCGGCAGGTAGGGCTGCAGGTCGGTGGGCACGGTCGGCTTGAGGACCAGTCCGGCGATGATGCCGATGGCCAGGCCGATGACCGGGATCATTCTTCCCCCTTGATGGCTGTTGCGTGGCGGATCGTCCTGCGCTTCGTCGGGCACGGCGGGAACGGCGAGGTCAGACGATGGTGTCATGCCGAACTGCACGCCTGCGTCCTTTTGCCGGGCATGCCCAGTAGCGGCCGGCCGGGTTGTCCTCGAAGCGTTGCAACAGTGTGTCGACTCGGACCGATCGCCACGACCGTGTAGGGCGGCGCGATGTCGGTGAAGTTGACGTTGATCGCGCCGTTGGCGTAGTGGATGCCGGTCAGGGTGCCGATGCGCTGGCCGTTGATCGCGACCGCCTCGGCGCCGGCGTACCAGAGCCCGTTGACCAGGATCTGGAGGTCGTTGTCGGTGATGACGCCGTCGGTGTTGCGCTGCGTGCTGTTGCCGGCCACGATCCTGATGCCCGGGCCGGTGACGGCCAGGTCGCCGGTCTCGATGCGCAACGTTCTGGTAGGCCGGGTCGAACTGGCCGACCGACGCCGACAGGTCGGCGACCTCCTTGCGCAGCCGCTCGGCCGTCGCCTCGCCGGCTGGCCTGAGCCTTCTTGCGCGCCGCGACGTCGCTGATGAGCGTGTCGCGCTCGCGCTCGGTCGCCGGCCGGTCGTTGCGGGTCTGCACGGCCGCGATCACCACGAGCAGCGCGAATACCGCCAGCACGAGGCCCGTCAGCGGCGGTGTTGAACTCGCGCGACGTCGGCATAGCTGCCGGCGCGTACGACGTAGTAGTCGTCGTCCAGCGCAGTCTCGGCGATCTGCTCGAGCAGGCCCTCGGCCCGCGTCGGCGCCTCCTGCTCGGCCATGTCAGCTCCGGACGACAGGTGCCGTCGAGGTCATGAGCCGCCGCACCTGGAAGGCGTACAGGACTCCGCCCCACCAGTAGAGCGCCACGCCCCAGATCGTGAACGCCCAGCCGAACACGTTGGCCAGATCGGCGACCGTGCCGTTCGCCGTCACCCAGCAGCAGCAGCGGGAAGGCGTACAGCAGGCTCGCCGTCGCGGCCTTGCCGAGGAAGTGCACGGGCAGCGAGCTGTAGCCGCGCGTGCGCAGGAACGGCACGAGGCTGAACAAGAACACGTCGCGCAGCGGCAGGATGACGGCGAGCCACCACGGGATGATGTCGCGATAGCCGAGGCCGATCACGACGGCGAGGATGAAGAACCGGTCCGCGACGGGGTCGAGGATCGCCCCGATCTTGGACGTCTGGTTGAGCCTGCGGGCCAGCTTGCCGTCGAGGTAGTCGGTGATGCCCGAGACCATCAGGACGGCCAGCGCGAGCTCGTCGTACTCGGGCCCGAGCACGAGCCACAGGAACACCGGGACCAGCAGCAGGCGTACGAAGCTCAGTGCGTTGGGGACCGTGAGGATGCGTTCCTCCATCTCGATCCTCCTCGTACGTCGTCGTAACCCCCGGAATGTCCACAGACAGACTAGGACATGCGGACCTGGTCATTCGCTCGCGGACACGGGCCTGCCGCCCACGGGTTGGGCACCGCCGTTGCGTATGGGAACAGGACTGACAGACTGGCAGTTGAAACGCATACAACTACACACCGGGCACACGAGGTGCCCACGTCCCGAGGAGGATCGTGGCTGACTACACACTTCCGGATCTGCCGTACGACTACGGCGCACTGGATCCGCACATTTCGGGCAAGATCATGGAGCTTCATCACTCGAAGCACCATCAGAACTACGTCAACGGCCTGAACACCGCGCTCGAGAAGCTCGAAGAGGCGCGCAGCACCGAGGCCCACGACACGATCAACCTGCTGGAGAAGAACCTCGCGTTCAACCTCGGCGGTCACATCAACCACTCGATCTTCTGGAAGAACCTCTCCCCCGAGGGCGGCGACAAGCCCGACGGTGAGCTGGGCGCCGCGATCGACGACAACTTCGGCTCGTTCGACGCGTTCCGCGCGCAGTTCGAGGCGTCGGCGCTGGGCCTGCAGGGCTCCGGCTGGGCGATCCTGGCCTGGGACACGCTGGGCCAGAGGCTGTCATCGTGCAGCTGTTCGACCAGCAGAACAACATCCCGGCGACGCTGATCCCGATCATCCAGCTGGACATGTGGGAGCACGCGTTCTACCTCGACTACCTCAACGTCAAGGGCGACTACGTCAAGGCGTGGTGGAACATCGCCAACTGGGCCGACGCCCAGGAGCGCTTCACCGCAGCAACCTCCGGCGGCCAGATCATCTTCTGACCGACGACACGGCAGACGGCGGGATCCCTGTCAGGGGTCCCGCCGTTTTCCGTGCTCGGCGAGGTCGCGCAGGCGGGCGTTGTACGCCTCGAGCTGCTGCGTCGCCCGTGCGGCTCTCGGACGCGGTCGAACCGCTTGGCCTCGCGGGTGTCCGACCGGATACCACTGCACGAAGATCGCGCCCATCACCAGGACCAGCGGGATCTCCCCCATCGCCCAGGCGATGCCGCCACCGAGGTACTGGTCGGCCAGCAGGTCGGTGCGATAGGGCCGGTCGAGCGAGCGCCAGTAGTCGCCGGCGAACACCGTGTTGGACGACATCACCGCGATCGCGAAGAACGCGTGGAACGGCACCGTGACCAGCAGCATCCCGAACCGCACGAGCGGCTGCGATGGCCCGCGGCGCGGGGTCGACGCCGATCAGGACGTAGTAGTACAGGGTGCCGACGGTCAGGAAGTGGATCTCCATGATCGCGTGGCCCCAGTGGTTGCCCATGAGCGCCTCGAAGGCGCCGCTGAAGTACAGCCCGTACAGGCTGCCGACGAACAGCACCGGGCCGACCACGGGATGCGTCATGAAGCGCGAGAACCGCGAGTGCAGGAACGCCAGCAGCATCGCGCGGGGCGAGACCTCGCCGGGCTGGCGCGGCCCCGGCAGCGTGCGCAGCGCCAGGGTCATCGGGGCGCCGAGCACCAGGAAGATCGGCGCGACCATCGACAGCAGCATGTGCGACGCCATGTGGGCGCTGAACAGCACGTGCGAGTACTCGCCGAGCCCGCCGAACGTGGCCCAGGCGATGACGACCATGCCGAGCGAGCCACGAGATCGTGCGCCCGACCGGCCACGCGTCGCCGCGCCGGTGCATGACCAGACGCCGCGCAGGTAGAGCGCCGTGCCGAGGCCGACGATCGCCAGGCCCGACCCGTTGCCGGACCAGCCCCACAGCAGGCGCAGCACGGTCGGCGCCGCCGGCATCGGACCGCCGAGCAGCTCCTCGACCGGAGTGCGTCAGCACGTCCTCGCCCACCGGCGTCGGGCGTGCGGGACAGTGCCACGGCCAGCCCGATGGTCGCCGGCCATGACGAACAGCTCCGTGGTCGCGAGACGCAGGAACCCGCCGCCTGGCTCGCGACGATCCGCCGGCGCTGCTGCCAACCCGAAGCACGCCAAGCACGACGAGCGCCGCGACCTTGGCAGGACCAGCACGCCGTACGCGCGAGCCGAACACGTCGCTGACCGAGCCGAGGCCGCACCGAGGCGTTGACGACGCCGGACACGCCGACGATGACGAACGCCCACACGGCGAGCGTGCGAGAAGCGGGCGATGGCGCGGCTCGAGCCGCTTGCTGCCGCGCATCGCGACCCAGCCGAGCGCGGCCAGTCCGCCGACCCACAGCGTGACGCCGACGACGTGCAGCAGCAGGCTCGTCGTGGCCAGGTCGTGCGAGCCCGGACGACGCGGCGTGACCGGTCAGGGCGATCGGCGCCATCGCCGGCCAGCGCGAAGCCGAGCAGTCCGGCCAGGGCACGGGTGCCGAGCGTCCACCGGGCGCCGACGGCCACGCAGCGCGGCCAGCAAAGCCTGCAGCAGGATCGCCCGGCCCTCGGAGGCCTGCGCATAGCCTGAGATGTAGGCCCACTTGAGGCCGGTCAGCGGGGCGGCGAAGATATCGCCGACCTTGATGAAGAAGTAGAAGACGCTGGCGACCGACCACACGGTCGCCCAACGGGACGCGATGCGTACCGCCGCACCGACGAGACCCTCGACCTCATCGCCCGATGACGGCAGCAGGAACACCGCCGCAGCGAGGAAGCCGATCACCAGGAGGCCGAGGCGTCGGTCAACAGCTTGGTGAACGGGACCGCCCAGCCGACGAAGCTGCCCGGGCTCGGAATGCCGGCCAGGGCGGTCTGGGGCGCCCCGCCGCCGATCTGCAGGAAGGCGACCAGCGTGAACGCGGCCACGAGGAACGCCAGGACCACGTCACGAGTTGTCCTGTGTCATCTCGCCTCCTCAGTGGAGCCAGCAGAAGGGCGACCGCAACAGCAGCAGCGAGGATGCCCCAGAACAGGTGGGCACTGTGACGGTGGATGAACGTCTCCTTGTCAGGTGCGTCCACCTGCTTGACGGTGCGCCCGGTCGTCGACGTGTAGTGGATCGTGCCCTCGACCGGGTGCCCGTCGGCCGACACCACACGGTAGGACGCCGTGTAGCGCCCCTTCTGGTCGACATCGGGAACCTTCGCGGTGATCGTGTTGTCGATCGCTCGCACGTCCCCGACGTCGACCTTGCTGCCGTTGGGCGCGGTCACCGCGATGTACGCGGGGTTGCCGACGTTCTCGTTGAACGTGAACGTGATGGCCGTTGGCGCCGCGCCGAAGGTCGCCCCGTCCGCGGGGTCGGACCCGACGAGCGACGCATGCGCCGACGCCGGGCCCGACCCCATGAGGAGCAGGGCGAAGCTCAGGAGAGCCACACGAAGAACGACGTTACGCACGACGTCGATTCTCCCGCAGGGCCACAACCAGGGCGACCGCCGCCACCACGAGAGCGCCACCGCCGAGCCACCGACCGGTGTTGTCGGTGTCGACTCGTGCGTCGGCGTCCTGCTGGCGGCCGCCTTGCTGTTGCCCGCATGCTCCGTCGACCGGCTGCGGCCAGAGTGAGCGTCGGAGCCGGGTGCTCGGGCTCGGTGTCGCCCTTCTGCACCTGGTCCCAGGCGACGACCTTGCCGTCGCTGTAGGTCTGCTCGGCGGTGAAGCGCGATCTTGTCGGCGTCGGGGAACGGCCCGCCGGAGATCGCGAACTCGTCGAACTGCGACGGCGGGATGCCGCCGCCGGTCGACGTCCAGGTGATCGTGCGTACGGCCTTGGTCAGCTCGAAGTCGCCGACCTTGGTCGGCTTGTCGAGCTTGGCTTCCTTGATCGTGACCTTCCAGCCCGGTTTGGTCTGGGCCGTGAGGAAGGCGAACGGCGTGTCCTGCGGCAACGTCACGACGAGCTTGGTCGTCGAGGCCGTCTCGGACTCGTTCGGCACGCGGAAGACCGCCTTGCCGAAGCCGCCCTGGGTGGCGTCGGTCGAGGACGACGTTGACGTGGGCGAACGCCGGGACCGGCGATGGCCACGAGGGCAGCCGTCGAGGAGCGCAGCGGAAAGCCGCGCGATGGTGCGATTCATGAAGGAGTGCTTTCTGTGAAAGGAATACGGAGCGGGGTTCAAGACCCGCTCGGCGGTCCCCTTTCGGCCCGCGAGTACGCGAGGCGTACGTCATGCAGTGATCGCGGCGCGACGACGGGCGCCAGCGGACGCCAGGTCGGGATGGCCGCGACGTCGAGCCCATGCGCGTGGACGCGCAGGCCGAGTCGCTCGGCGAGCTGCCACACGAACGCTTCGCCGCGCGCCAGCGCCAGCGCGCTGATCGCCGTCGCGGCGACGTGGGCAGCGATCATCGCGGCTGACATCCGCATCTCGTCGGTGGATCCGCCCAAATGGACGCAGACCTGGCACAGGATCAGGAGCCCCACGATCTGACCCGGAGTGACGCGGCGCGCCGACAGCAGCCAGGCGACGGCTGCGGCACCGACGAACGTGGCCAGCACCGCGACTGCACCGAGGGTGCCGCCGGCTGTCGCGTGGCCTGTCGCGGCCACGGCGACACAGGCCAACGCGGCGGCTGCCGAGCGTACGAGCCGGATGGGACCTGCGGCCGGTCGCAGCGCAACATCGAACGCGGTCCCGGGCACGGGATCAGGCTATCGATTGCCTGCCGGGCCCCCTCCACCGGCAGGGACTCGGAGGCGCGTTCGATGTCCGGAATCCCGGTGTCAGAGGTGAGCCAGGTACGTATGTACCGTGGGTCACATGGCAGCAACCGCACACGACACCGCGTCCTTCATCACCCTCGACGAGCAGTGGGGGGCGCACAACTATCACCCCCTTCCGGTCGTGATCTCCGAGGCCGAGGGAGCCTGGGTGACCGACGTCGACGGCAACCGCTACCTCGACTTCCTGTCGGGCTACTCGGCGCTCAACTTCGGCCACCGCCACCCGGCGCTGATCGACGCGGCACGCGAGCAGCTCGACCGCCTCACGCTGACGTCGCGGGCGTTCCACAACGACCAGTTCGGCGCCGTTCTGCCGCGACCTCGCCGCGCTGACCGGCACCGAGATGGTGCTGACGATGAACACCGGCGCCGAGGCCGTCGAGTCGGCCATCAAGGTCGCCCGCAAGTGGGCGTACGAGGTCAAGGGCGTCGAGTTCGACCGCGCCGAGATCATCGTGGCCACCAGCAACTTCCACGGACGCACGACGACGATCGTGTCGTTCTCCGACGATCCGGCCGCGCACGACAACTACGGCCCGTTCACGCCCGGATTCATCACGGTCCCCTACGGCGACCTCGACGCCGTGCGTGCCGCGATCGCCCCCAACACCGCGGCCATCCTGATGGAGCCGATCCAGGGCGAGGCCGGCGTCATCGTGCCGCCCGCCGGCTTCTTCGCCGGCGTACGCGCGCTGTGCGACGAGAACGACGTGCTGCTGATCGCCGACGAGATCCAGTCGGGTCTCGCCCGCACCGGCAAGCTGTTCGCGCTCGACCACGATGACGTGCGCGCCGACCTCTACACGCTCGGGCAAGGCGCTCGGCGGCGGCATCATCCCGGTGTCGGCGGTCGTCGGCCGCGCCGACGTGCTCGGCGTGCTCAAGCCCGGCCAGCACGGTTCGACGTTCGGCGGCTACCCCGTCGCCTGCGCCGTGGGGCGGGCCGTCGTCGAGCTGCTCGAGACCGGCGAGTTCCAGCAGCGTTCGCAGCGAGCTCGGCGAGCACCTGCACGGCCGGCTCAACGGGCTCGTCGGCAAGGGCCTCGCCGACGTACGCGGCCGGGGTCTCTGGGCCGGTGTCGACATCGACCCGGCGGCCAAGACCGGACGCGAGGTCTCGATGGCGCTGCGCGACCGAGGCGTGCTCTGCAAGGAGACGCACGAGCGCACGCTGCGCATCGCTCCCCCGCTGGTCATCACTCGCGACGAGATCGACGGCGCGGTCGACGCGTTGTCGGAGGCGTTGCACGCCTGATCGCGCCCGGCCACTCGTCGGGAACGGTGAGCTGGCGACGTGTCAACCACGCTGACACGTCGCCCATCCACCGCTCGACGGAGCTGTCAGCTGAAGAATGTCGCTCCGCCCGGTGGGGCCGGTGAGCGCTGGCTGTCGTCGTCGGTGAACGGCGTCTTGCCGGCGAACTTCTCAATGACCTCGCGGTAGGGCACGACGCGGTACGGGAACGGCGAGCTCGCGGCGCGGCGGGCCAACGCCTCCCACGGCAACGGCACCTGCGACGCCGAGACGAGGACATTGCCGAACCTGCGGCCCTTGAGCGTCGCGGGCTCGGCGCTGATCATGACCTGGTCGAAGCTGTCACGCACACCACGGACCACCCGACGTACGTACGGGAATGGCGCCCGGTCCGCGAGGTTGAGCAGGACGACCCCGTCATCCGCGACGACCCGGGCGAGATCAGCGAAGAACTCGGCGGTCGACAGCTCCGCAGGAACCTGCGCACCGTCGTATGCGTCGAGGATCACGACATCGGCGAAGTCTGGCCGCAGAGCCGCGACACCGGCGCGTCCGTCGATCGGGCGGACCTTGATGCCGCTGTGCCGTGGCAGCGGCAGCTGCTCGCGCACGAGCTCGGTGACGCGGGTGTCAGGCTCGAGCACGATCTGCGCCGAGGTCGGCCGGGACACTGACGACGTACCGCGGGATCGTCATCGCCGCCCCGCCGATGTGCACGAAGCGCAGCGGCTTCCCGGGACTGCCCAGGGCGTCGACGACATCGGCGATGCGCTGCATGTAGTCGAACTCGAGCCGGCTGGGATCGTCGAGGTCCACGTGCGACTGGTCCGTCCCGTCGATCCGGAGCGTGTGCCCCGACGGTCGGTCGCGGTCCTGGACGATCTCGATCGCGCGCTCGGTCACTCGTGCAGTCCGGCCGCCGTCAGGTCGTCGCCGATCTGTCGCCGGATCTCGTCGGCCGCCTCGAGGGCGACGATCGAGTCGTCGAGGGTCCACAGCGGTGTCTCGGTCTCCCCTGCGGTGATGCGCCGGGCCGCCTCGACCGCCTGGAAGTGGAGGCCGGACGCCTGGTCGCCGCGCGCCTCGTCATACGTCAGCGTGCGGTCCGCGTAGCGGAGGGTCAGTGGCCCCGGGCTGTGGTGCGTGGCCTCGACGGTCAACACGCCCTCGGTGCCGACGATCGTGACCTGGTTGGCCAGGAAGCCGTGCAGCGTCGTCGCGATGACCGACAGCGTGCCGCCGGCGTGGGTCATGGTGGCGCCGAGCTGCCCGTTGACCCCGTGCGGATCCTGCTGTCCGAGCGCGGCGATCGACTCGTGCGGTCCGAGCAGCGACGTGACGAACGCCAGGGGGTAGATGCCGAGATCGAGCAACGGGCCGCCGGCAAGAGCCGGGTCGAACACCCGGTGGCCCTCCGGGAACGACTCGCCGTAGTCCGAATGCACCGACGTGACCTCACCGATCCCGCCGAGCTCGACGACCTGCCGGACCACGTCCCACTTGGGCAGGAACATCGTCCACAGGGCCTCGGCGCAGTAGAGCCCGGTCCGCTGCGCGACGGCGGCGATCTGGCGGGCCTGGCCCGCGCTGAGGCCGATCGGCTTCTCGACGATCACGTGCTTGCCCGACTCGAGGCTCAGGATCGCGTGCTCGAGGTGGGCAGGATGCGGGGTCGCGACATAGACGATGTCGACGTCGTCGAGACCGGCCAGCTCCTCGTAGCTGCCGACCGCCGTCGGTACGTCGTGCTGCGCGGCGAACTCCCGCGCCCGTGGCAGTGCACGCGAGCCCACCGCCACGACCTCCTGGCCGGTGTGGGCCTGCAGTGACTGGGTGAACTGTGCCGCGATCCAACCCGGGCCCATCACGCCCCAACGCATGGTCGGCGCATCCATCGGGTCCGGCGTACGCGGGGTCGGCAACGAGGCGAGGGTCATGACGAGGACTCTAGGGCCGCGTGGACGAGCGGCACGACCTCCCGGCCGTACAGCTCGATGCTGCGCATCAGCTTGTCGTGCGGCAGCGTGCCGTTGCTGAACTTGAGGTCGAACCTGTCGATGCCGAGGATCGTGGCGTTGCGGACGATCTTGTCAGCCACGGTCTGCGGCGATCCGGCGTACAACGCGCCCTCCGGACCGGCCGACGCCTCGAACTCCTGCCGGGTCGCGGGCGGCCAGCCCCGCTCGCGACCGATGCGGGTGCGCTGCACCTCGTAGTGCGGCCACAGCTCGTCGAGCGCCTGCTCGTCGGTGTCGGCGACGTGACCGGGCGAGTGGACTCCGATCGGCAGCCGCGGCTTGCCGAGCTGCTCGAGGGCCTGCCGGTAGAGGTCGGCGTACGGCTTGAACTGCGCCGGAGGACCACCGATGATCGCGAGCATCAGCGGGATGCCGTAGCGGGCGGCACGGATGACCGATTCCGGGCTCCCGCCGACTCCGATCCAGGTCTTCAGGCTCCCGGCGGCGGTCTTGGGGAACACCTCCTGCCCCTCCAGCGGCGGCCGCAGGTTGCCCGACCAGACGATCGGCCCCTCCTCGCGCAGCGCCGCGAACAGGTCGAGCTTCTCGCTGAACAGCTCCTCGTACTGGCCGAGGTCGAAGCCGAACAGCGGAAACGACTCCGTGAACGAGCCCCGACCGAGGATGACCTCCGCGCGACCGTTGGAGAGCGCGTCGAGCGTCGCGAACCGCTCGTAGACGCGGATCGGGTCGTCGGAGCTCAGCACCGTCACCGCCGTGCCCAGGTGGATGTTGGTCGTCCGCGCGGCGATCGCAGCGAGCACCACCTCCGGGGCGGTGACCGCGAAGTCCTCACGGTGATGCTCCCCCACGCCGAAGAAGGCGAGTCCCAGCTCGTCGGCGAGCACCGCCTGGTCGACGATGTTGCGGATGACCTGGTCGTACGGCAGCGGTGCGCCGTCGTCACCGAACGTCACGTCGCCGAACGTGTCGAGACCGAGCTCGAGCTGTGCCATGTCGTCTCCCAGGTTGAGGTTCGCCTGTGCAACACCCGGCCCCACCCTGGTGTTCCCCGTCATGCTGCCGGGCGCAGGAGGCCACCGGCGACGTCGCCGACATTGCCGTGCGCATCGGCCAGGTTCCCGCCAGGGGCGCACGCTGACCGCCATGCAGCCAGAACAACGGCTCACGCAGGACGTTGCGGTCGGCCAGGCGCACGATCCGGTACCGACGATCTTCCCGTTGGCCGGGTCGATCTCGACGACGTCCTGCCGGACGACACATCCACCGCAAGGCTCGCCCTTGTGCTGCTGCACCGCGAGCAGGCTGCGACCGTCCGCCCTTTCAACCGACGCGCGCCGCGAGCGTCGTGCCAGGCAGCTGGACCTCGACCAGCATGCCCTTGCCCAGCTGGCGGCCGCGCCTGGTCTCGACCTCGCCGTCGACCTTGACGTCGCCGCCCTGGATCAGTTCGCCCGCCGCGGCACCGGACTCCGCGAAGTTCGCGAACTTGAGGAACTGTCCCAGCCGGATCATGTCACCGGTGATCGAGACGACGTCGATGTTGTCGGAGGCCATGAACCCAGCCTGCCACGACGGTCTGTCCGACGCGTGCGAGGATCGACGGCATGGAGCAGACGGTCCGCGCCCGAGCCGTGATCTTCGACATGGACGGCACCTTGGTCGACTCCAACGCCGTCGTGGAAGCCATCTGGACCCAGTTCGCGGAGCAGCACGGACTCTCCACCGCAGACGTCCTGGCGTTCTCGCACGGGCGGCAGACGATCGACACGGTCCGGCAGTTCGCGCCACCGGACGCCGACCACGACGCGCTTGGCTGTCGAGCTTGCCAGCACCGAGATCGAAACGCCTGACGGCATCGTCGAGGTCCGTGGCGCCTCGACGTTCGTGGCCTCGATCCCCTCCGAGCGCACGGCCCTCGTGACGTCGGCGCCGCTCCTGCTCGCCAAGACTCGGATGGCCGACGCGGGTGTGCCGATGCCCCCCGTCGTCGTACCCGCTGAGGACGTGACCAGCGGCAAGCCCGATCCCGAGGGATACCTGCGGGCGGCCTCGCTACTCGGACTCGACCCCTCGCAGACCGTCGTGTTCGAGGACGCGCCGGCCGGCATCGAGTCCGCTCGCTCGGCTGGCGCCCAGGTTGTCGTCGTCGGCTCGTACGACGGGCCCTGCGCCGAAGGCCTGCCTCGCATACCGGACTTCACCGCAGCTCGTGCCACTGTCGACGCCGGCGAGGTCGTCATCACCCTGGACACCGCATGACCGGCGCCACCAACGCCCGCGCCGACGTGTGGATCTCGTCCGTACGCCTCTACAGGACGCGCTCGATCGCGTCGGCGGAGTGCAAGGCGGGGCACGTACGCATCAACGGCGCCAAGGCCAAGCCGGCTCAGCCGGTCAAGGTGGGCGACCGCATCGAAGCGCTGACTGAGGGCGGCATGCGGATCGTCGTGGTCACCAAGATCATCGTCAAACGGGTCGGCGCGGCCGTCGCCGTCGAGTGCTACGAGGACCACACTCCCCCGCCGCCGCCCAAGGAGGAGGTCGCCGTCATGCCCAGACGCGACCGAGGCGCCGGCCGGCCCACCAAGCGGGAACGTCGGGCTCTCGACCGCCTGCGCCGGCGCTAGCCGACCAGGATCGGCAGGAGCGCCTGGCTGCTGAGCGGGGCCAGGTCGATGTCGCCCGGCGCTGCAGGATCGACCCAGATGCTCTCGGCGATCTCGGCCGCCACGACCGGCGTCGACGCGTCGATCGTCAGCCGGAACACCTCAGCGAGCACGCGATGCCCCGGTTCGTTGGCGGCGTCCTCCTCGAACGTCCCGAGCCACGTGAACGCATCAGCGGGCAGGTCGAGACCCAGCTCCTCGAGCAGCTCCCGCCGCAGGCAGTCCAACGGGCTCTCACCAGGCTCGATCTTGCCGCCGGGTTGCATGAACACTGTCGTGTCGTGCTTGCGGACCATCAGTGCGCGGCCATCGGCATCGACCGTCAGGGCCGCCGCGACATGGATGACGGGCTGCTGCGTCACGGCTGCGGCACGTCGTCGCCGGCCCGACCCCACTTGTCGGTCCACGACGGCGGCGCCTCGAGCATCGTGAGGAGCGTGTCGAGGTTGTCCGCGAACGACACGATCCCCGACTGCTCCTCGCGCACGAAGCCCGAGCCGACCATCCCGTCGAGCAGGTCCCGCATCGGTGACCAGAACCCGGCCACGTCGAGGAACCCCGATGGCTTGGAGTGGATCGTCAGCTGCGCCCAGGTCCACTGCTCGGCAATCTCCTCCAGCGTCCCGGCGCCGCCCGGCAGCGCGATGAACGCCTCCGACAGCTCAGCCATCAAGGCCTTGCGCTCGTGCATCGACTCGACGACGTGCAGCTCGGTGAGCCGGTGGTGGGCGAGCTCCCGGTCGTCGAGCTGGCGTGGGATGACGCCGATGACCTTGCCGCCGGCGTCCAGCGCCGCGTCGGCGACGGTGCCCATGAGCCCGACATGGCCGCCGCCGTAGACGACCGTGATGCCGCGCTCGGCGAGCGTCTGTCCCGTGTGGCGTGCCGCCTCCGCGTACGCCGGGTCATTGCCGAAGCTGGATCCGCAGAAGATGGCGATCGCGCTGAGAGGCATGCCCATATCGTGGCAGACGCTATTCCTCGCGCTTCCACGTGCCGCGGCCGAACATGCGGCCGAAGCGATCCGCCAAGCGAGCTGCCGGTGTCGTCCCTGGCGTCCGCGCGGAACACCGGCGTGCTGTCGTCGGGCTCCGGCAGCTGCGCCGCTTCGTCAGCCGACAGCGACGTGCGTACGTACGCGGTCGTGATGGTGCCGACGTGGTCCGCGTCGACGAATCGGGTCCCGGCGGGCGTCTCGACGACGATGCCGTCGAACACGCTGACCTCCTCGACCACCAGCACGGCAACGACCGTGCCGAACTGTTGGCCGTCGCTGGACTGGACGGGCGTACCGGGCTCGAGGGCGGTGTACGCGATCGGCGACGATTCGTCACTCATGAGTCCAGCCTAGGCCCGTCGCGGCTGGCGCGCCCGCCGTTCTGGCGCGACCGGAATCGTGGACTCCCGTGTCCTCGGGTTGTCCGGCCTTGCGCGGTGGCAGCAGACTGTGAACGAGCCGTCTCTTCGGGCGGCGAACCGTTTCGCTACAGGAGGACACATGACCAACACCCCTGAAGAGCCGCTCAGCGACGACGATCTCATCACCAGCCCGACCGGCGGCCCCACTGGTTCCGGCGGCGACGCCGACGGGACCGACGGCGGCGACGCTGACGGCACCGACGGCGACGCCACCGACACCACCGACGGCGACACGACCGACTCCGACGGCACCGACGGCGACGGCACGGATTCCGACGGCACCGACGGCGACGCGACGGACACCACGGACGGCGACGCGTCCTGACCGTGTCCGGATCCGCGCTCGACCTGCTCAGCGGTGACGCCCAGACCTTCATCTCGAAGGTCTGGGCGTCGCAGGTGCACCTTCACCGCGCCAACCCAGACGATCCTGGCCGGCCTGCTGTCGCTGGACGACGTTGACACCTTGCTCACCTCGTCCGCCATCCGTACGCCGTCCGTCCGGCTGGCCCAGGACGGCGCCGTGCTGCCCGAGTCCGCCTACACCCGCGGCGCCACCCTCGCCGGCAAGCCGCTCACCGGTCTGGTGGACGCCCGCAAGGCACTCGCTCTGTTCGAGGGCGGCGCGACTGTCGTGTTCCAGGGCCTGCACCGCTACTGGCCGCCGCTGACCCGGCTCGTCGCCGAGCTCGAGCTCGAGCTCGGCCATCCGTGCCAGGCCAACGCCTACCTCACCCCGCCCGGAGCGCAGGGTTTTGCGGTGCACAGCGACTCCCACGACGTGTTCGTGTTCCAGACCGCCGGGTCGAAGCAGTGGGAGGTCCACGGTCCCGACGGCGTCGAGGACGTGCTCCTGGAACCCGGGCTCTCGATGTACCTGCCGACCGGCACACCGCACGCGGCGCGCGCCCAGGACACGGTCTCGCTGCACGTCACGATCGGCATCAACCAGCTGACCTGGCGTGGTCTCGTCGAGCGCAGCCTTGCCGACGTCGTGGCCGGGGTCGCCGACGAGCACCTGCCGGCGGGCTATCTCGACGACCCGGCCGGGCTCGCCGACGAGCTCGGGCGCCGGCTGGAGTCGCTGGCCGCGCAGATTCGCAGCGTCGACACGACCGCAGCGGTGGAGGCCGAGGTGCGCCGGTTCCTCACGACCCGCAGCCCGCGCCTGTCCGGCGGACTGCACGACGTCCTCGCGGCCGGCGCGATCGACGACGACACCGCGCTGCGACGCCGGCCTGGGCGCCCCTGCGTGCTGCTCGACGCGCGGTGACCGCATCGACGTCCTGCTGGGCGACCGCTCGATCGACGTGCCCGGGTGGTTGCGGCCCGCTCTCGAAGACCTGCGCGGGCGCCGAGAGCTCACGCCTCGCGATCTCGCCGAGCACCTCGACCCGCAGAGTCGGCTCGTGCTCTGCCGCCGACTCGTCCGGGAAGGGATGCTCGAGGTCGTTTCGTGACCTCGCGCGACCCGGCCTTCCGCTGCGCGATCGCCAGCGACCAGCGGGACGAGCCGATGACCGGCACGGCGTCGACCGTCCGGGCGTTCCTGCTGATCGAGCACTCGGGCCCGTGGGGTGTCGACGCGCTGCGTGATGCCCGGCTGCCCGACGGGCTTGGCGACTCCCTGAAGCGCGCGGCAGCCGCGGCCAAGGTCCGCCCGCTGCTCGTACGTCGACCGGATCGGCGTACCCACGACGACAGGACACGGGTCTTCGCAGCCTTTGCCCACCCGTCGCGGCCGTGGATCGAGACGACGCTCCTGACCGATCCGCACCAGCTGCTCGACCTCGACCTCGCCGCGTTGGGTGCGGGCCGATCGATGGGCCTGACCCCGTACGTCGAACCACTCTTCTGCGTGTGCACGCACGGCCGCCACGACGCCTGCTGCGCCGAGCGCGGACGTCCGGTCGCGGCCGCGCTGGCCGACGCGTACCCGGAACAGACCTGGGAGGTCTCGCACATCGGCGGCGACCGCTTCGCCGGCAACATGCTGGTGCTCCCGCAGGGGCTCTACTACGGCCGCCTGGATGCTGAGTCGTCAGTGACAGTCGCCGGAGGCCAAGTCGCCGGGCGGCTCGACCTCGACCACCTACGCGGTCGCTCGTCGTACGCGATGCCGGTGCAGTTCGCGGAGCTGGCGCTGCGCCGTCACCTGGGTGAGACCCGCGAGGGCGCGGTACGCCTCGTGTCCCGGCGAAGAAGCAACGAGCTGACCGACGTGGCCTTCACCGTGGCGGGCGTTCGCTGGGATCTGCAGGTACGCACCGTCGCCGGATCCGATCTGCTCCAGCTCACCTGCAAGGCCACCCGCGACAACCCGGTGCCGCTGCACGAGCTGGTGTCGATCAACCGGGTGACCTGACCCGGCATCACGGAGACTGAACCTCGCGCGGCCCGGCAAGTCGCCGATTCACTTGATCGTGAGCGTGATCGTCTTCGACTTGTAGTGGAATGCGCCGGCCTTGCGGTTGAAGAACGAGAGGTCGAAGGACTTCGTCGCGTAGAGCGACGAGTCCACCTGCGGGTCGACATTCTCGTCGTCCTGAGCGTAGATCCGCCCGCCAATGTGGGGATCGACCGCGAGGATCGCATCCGGGTGGCCGTCCTGCACCCCGCTGGTGCCCTCGTAGGTGCCGGTCAGGGGCATCGTGCCGAGGGCGACCGGCGTGATCGTGTACTCGCCACTCGGCTGGTCCACGGTGGTCCGGCTGTAGCTGAGAGCGCAGGAGGCGACGAACGTTCCGGCCGACGGGTTGAGTGATGTGATCGTGCAGGTGGTCCGGACGAGCTCGACGCGGTGATCGTCTGTGCCTGCCTCGTCGGTGTAGCCGCGAATGTTCTCGAGGCGCACCCCGTTCGGGACGACGGGGACGTTCTGCTGACGGAAGGTGACGTAGCGATACTTCGCCTTCGTCGTGGCCGTGTAGGTTCCGGGCTTCACACCCTCGATCCGGCCGCCTTCGCTGACGATCGTCTTGGACCCCTTCTTGAGAGTCAGCGTGGGGGTGCCGAGCTCGATGTTGCCGGCGGAGTCGATCCGGGGAACCACGAGCCTCGTCGTCGCCGTGTCGGTGTAGGAGATCGGTGTGTGGATCGTGACCGTGCCGTCGTTCCCGCCCACCTGCTCGGCTCCGGCGGGCACCAACACCGAAGCGACCGCCGCCCCCACGACGGCACAACTTGCCGCGACCGCGAACATCGAACGGTTCATGACATTTCCCCTCAATTTGTGACAGGTCCTCTCGCACGATACGCCAGATCGGCCTTCGCGGTCTCGTATGGTCTCGGCGCCTCGAGGCTCGAGTCCCGGAGCAGCAGCGGCCGGCGACCGCCAACAGTGTGCTGGTTCGGGACCTAGGAAAGGGATCTCTGAAGACATAGGGAAACAAAAAAACACCCGAACCTGCTTTCACAGGTTCGGGTGTCTCCTATCTCTTGCGAGATCACAACGTCGGGCTGACAGGATTTGAACCTGCGACCCCCTGACCCCCAGTCAGGTGCGCTACCAAGCTGCGCTACAGCCCGTTGTACCGAAGAGGAACTTTACCGCAGCCGCGGCGAGCTCCCTGCACCGCCGGTCTCCATGTCACCTTGAACGCCGAAACGTCAGGGCAAAGAGGCGCCGTGCGGTCGATCAGCGGCGCTCGCGCTTCTTGCGCGGACGCTGCTGCAGGTGGATGGGCGAGCCGACGAAGCCGAACTCCTCGCGGAGCCGACGCTCGATGAACCGCATGTACGACGCCTCGAGCTTGCCCGAGGTGAACAGCACGAACGTCGGCGGAGCTGTCGACGCCTGCGTGCCGAACATGATCTTGGGCTGCTTGCCACCGCGCACCGGGTGCGGGTGCTCGGCGACGAGGCGCCCGAGGAACGCGTTGAGCGCGCCCGTCGTCACGCGGGTCTCCCAGCCCTCGAGGGCTGCGTCCAGCGCGCGTACGAGCCGGTCGATGTGCCAGCCCGTGCGGGCCGTGATGTTGATCGTCGGCGCCCACGGGACCTGCACGAGCTCGCGCTCGATCTCGCGGTCGAGGTAGTAGCGGCGCTCCTCGTCGACGAGGTCCCACTTGTTGAACGCGACGATCAGCGCGCGGCCGGCCTCGGCCACCGAGCTGATGATGCGGGTGTCCTGCTCGGTCAGCGGCTGGCTGCCGTCGATGATGACGACGGCGACCTCGGCCCGGTCGATCGCCGAGCTGGTGCGCAGGCTGGCGTAGTACTCGTGACCCGACGCATCGCGTACGCGGCGGCGGATGCCCGCGGTGTCGATGAAGTTCCAGGTGCGACCGCCGAGCGTGACGATCTCGTCGACCGGGTCGACCGTGGTGCCGGATGCGTCGTCGACGACGACCCGCTCCTCGCCCGCGAGACGGTTGAGCAGGCTGGACTTGCCGACGTTGGGCTTGCCGACGATCGCGACCCGGCGCGGGCCCCTGCGGGGCGTCGAAGTCCTCGGGCGGCGGGTCGGGCAGGGCCTCGAGGACGGCGTCGAGCATGTCGCCGCTCCCCCGGCCGTGCAGCGCGGAGACCGGGTACGGCTCGCCGAGTCCGAGGTTCCACAGCCCAGCTGCCTCGGCCTCGGTGCGCTGGTCGTCGACCTTGTTGGCGGCGAGCACGACGGGCTTCTTGGCGGCGCGCAGGATGCGGACGACCTTCTCGTCGACGTCGGTGATGCCGACCGTGGCATCCACGACGAACAGCACGGCGTCGGCGACCTGGATCGCGATCTCGGCCTGGGCGGCGATGCGCTCGGCCAGCCCGCGGGCGTCGGGGTCCCAGCCACCGGTGTCGACGACCGTGAACGCGCGGCCGTTCCAGTGGGCGTCGTACGACACCCGGTCGCGGGTCACGCCGGGCACGTCCTCGACGACAGCTTCCCGGCGACCGATGATGCGGTTGACCAGGGTCGACTTGCCGACGTTGGGGCGCCCGATCACAGCGAGAACGGGTACGACGTCAGCCATCGGTGGATCCTGTCGGAAGGGGGCCGGGGAGGTCGCGCTTGAGCACGGACTTGGCCCGGGAGACATGAGCACGCAGGTGATCGTGGATCTGATCACCTGCGTCTGCCATCATCCCACGATCTCGCGGCCAAACCTGCATCGGCAGCTGGATCGGCTCCCCGTAGACGACGTCCAGGCGTGCGCCCTTGGCCGGTCGGGCGTCTGCGGGCTCACCCGGCAGGCGGGTCCCGAAGATCGCAATCGGTACGACCGGGGCGCCCGAGACGAGCGCGAGGTACGCCACACCATTCTTGAAGTTGTCGAACTCGCCGCTGCCACGGGTCGCCTCGGGATAGACCAGGACGGCCTGATCCGGCAGCAAGCGCCTGGACTGCACGGCGTACCGCGCCCGTGTCGTTGCGGGTCCTGCTGACCTTGATCTGACCGACGAACTGCAGCAGCCGCCCCGTACGACCGTGGAACTCCTCCTCCTTGACCAGCGCGTGCGGCGGCCGGGGAGCCGTGACGAACAGCAGCGGGCCGTCGAGCCAGCCGATGTGGTTGCTGGCGAAGATCACCGGGCCGGTCCTGGCGACGTGCTCACGGCCGTGCTCGTGGATGTCCCATCGCCGCAGGAAGTGCCCACGGGCCAGCCGCCGGACGAGCCGCAGCCCGCCCTCCGGCAACCCGTCGGCGGCGCTCATCGTGCCGTGTCGACGATCCCGACGATGGTCTCGATGACCTCTTCAAGCGTCAGGTGCGTGCCGTCCACGACCACGGCGCCATCGGCCTTGGCCAACGGAGAGGCAGCGCGGTTGGAGTCGATCTCGTCGCGGCGGGCAAGAGCCAGCTCGGTCGCCGCGGTGTCGCTCGCGCCGGTCTCGGCAGCTCGCCGGGCGGCCCGGGCCGCCGGATCGGCGACCAGGTAGATCTTGACCGGAGCATCGGGAGCGACCGTCGAGCCGATGTCACGACCCTCCACGACGATCCCGTCGCTGCCGCTGATGATCTCGCGCTGCAGGTCGACCAGCATCTCGCGGACGCGCGGCACTGCGGCGACGAGACTGACCGCACCGGTGACCTCATCGCTGCGGATCGGGTCCGCGACGTCGGTGCCGTCGACGTGGATCGTGGGATCGAGCGGATCGGTGCCCGACGTCAGGCGTACGTCCTCGGCCGCCCCGGCGATTGCCTCCGGGTCCTGCAGGTCCACGCCGCGCTCGAGGAGTGCCCAGGTCATGGCGCGATACATCGCCCCGGTGTCGAGGTAGGCCAGCGACAGCCGGTCGGCGACGCCTCGCGAGGTGCTCGACTTGCCAGAACCCGACGGTCCGTCGATCGCCACGACCTGGGGCTTGCTCACGTGTGCCACTCCTTGATTGCTGATGTGCCTAGCGGTACGCGGACCAGCCGCGTGCGGTCAATGCCTCGACGAGCGTATCGCCGACGCCGAGGGCGACCGCGATCTCGGCCAGTCCGACCGGCCGGCCCAGGTCGTGGTCGAGGCGCAGGTCCTCGATGTTGACGCCCGCGTCGCCCGTGTCGGCCATGAGGCGGGACAGCTCGCCAGGCTGGTCGGCGACCTGCACGTGGACGACGTCGAGGCGGTCCGGCTTCTCACCGTGCTTGCCCGGGATCATGGCGGTCCCCCGCCGGCCGGACTTCGAGCATGTCCCGCCGACGACGGTGTCGTCATGTCCCAGGGCGTCGATCACCCGGTCGAGGTCGGCGCGTACGAGCTCGAGCACCGCCCGCACGTCCCGCGCATTGTTGCCGAGGATGTCCAGCCACAGCGAGCTGTCGCTGCCGGCGATCCGCGTGGTGTCGCGCAGCCCCGGACCGGACAGCGCCAGGTGGTTGCCCTCTGCCTCGATGAGCCGCGCGGCGGTCAGGGTCGACATGACCTGCGGCACGTGAGAGACGAGCGCCACAGCCCGATCGTGAGCCGCCGCATCCATGATGATCGGCACGGCACCCACATGCAGCGCCAGGTCGACCACCGCGTCCAGAGCCGCTGGCTGCGTCGAGGAAGTCGGGGTGACGGCCCATGGCCGGCCCTCGAACAGCTGCGCCGACGCGGCCATCGGCCCGGACCGCTCGCTGCCCGCCATGGGATGACCACCGGCATAGCGGTCGGCGCCCGTCGAGGACTCCACAGACAGCTGCAGCATGGACTTGACGCTGGTGACGTCAGTCACGATTGCCTCGGGCCAGCGCGCGAGCGACTCCATCACGACGGCGGCGGCTGCGACCGGCGGGACCGCCACGACCACCAGGAACGGCAGCACGTCGTCGTGGAAGGGGCGTCCGGCCTGTTGCGAGACGGCAAGCTCGACGTTCGCCGGGTCCGCGTCGAGGAGGAGTACATCGACGTCGTGCTCGCGCAACGCCATGCCGATCGATGTCCCGATGAGCCCGGATCCGATGACCAGGATCGGTCCAGCGGGGAAGTCTGACGTCGAGCTCACTGGTCAACGCTATCGAACAGGGCGCCGAGCTCGTCGCGGGTCAGGTCACGCATTGCACCGGACGAGAGCCCGCCGAGGTGCAGCGGCCCGAATGCCGTGCGGGTCAGCTCGCGTACGGGATGACCGGCCGCGTCCAGGAGCCGCCGGACGATGCGGTTACGGCCCATGTGGATGTCGAGCTCGACCAGTGAACGTCCCCGCGAGGTGTCCTTGACGAGGAACCGGTCGACCTGGGCGGGACCGTCGTCGAGCTCGATGCCGGCCTTGAGCTTGGCGCCCAGGCCGTCGGGCACCGTGCCGTCGACCAGTGCGACGTACGTCTTGGTGATCTCGAACGACGGGTGCGCGAGCTTGTGGGCCAGGTCGCCGTCATTGGTCAGGATCAGCAGCCCAGAGGTGTCGGTGTCCAGGCGGCCGACGTGGAACAGGCGGTCGTCACGTCCCGCCACGATCGTCGACAGGTCGGGCCGTCCGCGCTCGTCGGCCATCGAGGTGACGATCCCGCGGGGCTTGTTGAGCAGGACGTACGCGTGGTCGCTGGGCGGCGGTATGCGCTTGCCGTCGACCCGGATGACGTCGGTCATCGGGTCGACCCGTGCGCCCATGACGTCGATGATCTCGCCGTTGACCTCGACCCGCCCGTTCGCGATCATGTCGTCGCAGCGTCGGCGGCTGCCGAGGCCGGCCTGGGCGAGGACCTTCTGCAGACGGATCTCAGCCACGCGTGTCGTCGCCCTGCTCGGCGGCGGCCTCGGGGGTTTCAGGCGACTCGGGCTCGGGCTCCGGCTCCGGCTCGGAATCGGGCTCGGCGCCGATCGAGTCCTGGCTCGCCAGCTCGCCGAGCGCGTCCTCGGCGCCGGCGAGAACCTCGTCCTCCATGTCCTCGAGCTCTGGCAGGTGGCCGGCGATGTCGGGCAGCTCGTCGAGGCCGCCGAGACCCATGCGCTCCAGGAAGTAGCTGGTCGTGCGGTAGAGGATCGCGCCGCTCTCGGCGTCGACCCCGTCCTCCTCGATCAGGCCACGCGTCACGAGGGTGCGAACGACGCCGTCGACGTTGACGCCGCGGATGGCCGAGATGCGCGACCGGCTGATGGGCTGCCGGTATGCCACGACAGCCATCGTCTCGAGCGCCGCCTGGGTCAGCCGGGCCTGCTGACCGTCGAGGATGAACCGCTCGACGGCTCCCGCGAACTCCTCACGCGTGAAGAACCGCCAGCCGCCGGCGATGTTGCGCAGCTCGAAGCCACGCCCCTGCTCGGTGTACTCGGCCGCAAGCTCGGCCAGGGCCTGCTCGACGTCGACCGGCGGATGCCCCACGGCCTGCGCAAGGGTCAGGTGGTCGAGCGGCTGGTCGGCGACCATCAGCACGGCCTCGAGGGCCGGCCTCAGGTCGAGCATCTCCAGCTCGAGCTCGTGGGGGCCGGTGGGTACGTGCTGGTCAGTCATCACTGCTCTCGCGTGTCTCTGGGGTCAGTTCGTCGGTCAGCTCGTCGTCGGCCGGCTGCGCATCCGTGTCCTCGACGATGGGTACGTCGTCGGGGTCCACCACCGGTTCGTCGAACTCGTCGCCGACGTCGATGTCGCCGTCATCCGTGCCGGTCCAGCGTACGTGCAGGTCACCCAGCGGGGTCGCCTGCTCGAACGCGAGGACTCCCTCGCGGAACAGCTCGAGGACAGCGAGGAAGCGGGCCACCTTGGTCATCAGGTCCGGCGCGTCGGCGGTGAGGGCGCGGAACGTCATCTCGCCCTTGCGACGCAGCTGGTCGACCACGAGGTGCGCCTGCTCGCGCACGCTGACCTGCGGCGCGTGCAGGTGCGCAAGCGACAGGATCGGCACGGGCTTGGCCTCGAACGCCGCGGCCGCGAGCTGAGCCAGCTCTTCGGGACCGATCGAGATCAGCACCTCGGGCAGCAGGTCGGCGAAGCGCGGCTCGAGCGACACGATCCGCGGGAACCGCTTCTGCTCCTCGGCGAGGCGGGCGGCGATGACGCCGGCGACCTGCTTGAAGGCGCGGTACTGCATGAGTCGGGCGAACAACAGGTCGCGCGCCTCCAGCAGGGCGAGGTCCTCCTCGTCCTCGACCTCGGCCTGCGGCAGCAACCGTGCGGTCTTGAGGTCGAGCAGGGTCGAGGCGACCAGCAGGAAGCTCGTCGTCTGCTCGAGGTCGTCGCCGAGCTCCTTGATGTAGGCGATGAAGTCGCTGGTCACCTTGGACAGGGCGACCTCGGTGATGTCGAGCTGGTGCTTGGAGATGAGCTGCAGCAGCAGGTCGAACGGGCCCTCGAAGTTGGTCAGGCCGACGGAGAAGCCGGACGGCGCGGACTCGTCGACGTCCGCGATGGTCACGACTCGCTCAATCGCCGGGCGACATCGCTGTCGGTGCCGCGGGACTCCAGATCGGCCAGCGCCACCGCCAGCGCCGCTCGTACGAACCGTCCGCGGTCGACGCTGCGGCCGAGCTCGCTGCGGAGCTTGAGCCTGGCCTGCTCGACGGCGAGCAGCTCGGCAGCCGTGACGTAGACGGTCATCTTCTCGTCGTGCTTGACCCGTCCGCTCGCCGCGACCGAGGTGTCGGCGTCGCCCTCATCGGCGGCCGGCGCAGGTGCGGTGGCCCTGAAGAGCTCATCCGCGCCCGGCATGGTCGGCCGCTTGCCGGGACCTCCCGACGAGGCTGTCACGCGTCGGGGCATCGAACGAGAACCTCCCTCGCGAGCTGACGGTAGGACTCGGCCCCGGGAGACGTCGTGGCGTACTCGGTGATGGGCTCGCCGGCGACGGTCGAGTCGGAGAACTTGACGGTGCGACGGATGACGGTGTGGAACACCAGGTCACCCCAGCCCTCGACGAGGGTCGCGAGGACCTCCTTGCCGTGCAGCGTGCGGCTGTCGTACATCGTGCCGAGCAGCCCGATGATCTGCAGGTCGTCGTTGGTGCGGTCGCGCACCTTCTCGATCGTGTCCTTGAGCAGCGCCACGCCGCGCAGTGCGAAGTACTCGCACTCCAGCGGGCACCAGGACGCCGTCGGCAGCGGTCAAGGCGTTGACGGTCAGCAGTCCCAGCGACGGCTGGCAGTCGATCAGGATGACGTCGTAGTCCTGCCGGATCGGCTTGAGCACCCGGGCCAGCACCTGCTCGCGGCCGACCTCGGTCACGAGCCGCATCTCGGCGGCTGACAGGTCGATGTTGGACGGTACGAGGTCGAGTCCGTCGACCGCGGTCGGCATGATCAGGTCCTTGATGGAGATCTCGCGATCCATCAGGACGTGATAGATGCTCTGGTCGAGCTCGTGAGCGCTGACGCCGAGTCCTACGGTCATGGAGCCCTGCGGGTCGAAGTCGACGAGCAGCACCTTGCGGCCGGTCTCGACGAGCGCGGCGCCCAGGTTGATGGTCGTCGTGGTCTTGCCGACGCCACCCTTCTGGTTGCACATCGCGATGATCGTCGCGGGCTGTCCGGCCTTGCGTGGCTGAGGCTTCGGGAAGTTCGGCAGTGGCCTTCCGGTCGGTCCCAGTTCCTTGCTCATCAGCTACCCCTGCACTCGAACTCGACCGGCGGACGAGCGTCACTCTACCGCGAAAAGTCGACTTGACGACCGCCCGGGAACGAAGTCGCGACGCGCCTGCCGAGATCGCAGCCAGAACCTATCTCGACGCCCTCGGATGGGCCGTCGCATAGATCTCGCGGAGCTTCTCGACCGTCACCAGCGTGTAGATCTGCGTCGTCGTCACCGAGGCGTGGCCCAGCAGCTCCTGCACGACGCGGACGTCGGCTCCGCCGTCGAGCAGGTGGGTCGCGAACGAGTGCCGCAGGGTGTGCGGGGACACGTCGACCGCGATGCCGGCCCGCTGCGCGGCACGCGTCAGCACGGTCCAGGCGCTCTGCCGCGAGAGTCGGCCGCCGCGAGCGTTGAGGAAGACCGCGGGCGTGCTGGTCCTGGCGGACACGAGCGCCGGACGCGACGCGGTCAGATAGTCCAGCAGGGACTGCCGGGCGTACGAGCCGAGGGGCACGATGCGCTGCTTGCCGCCCTTGCCCCGCAGGAGCACCGTCGACTCATCGAGGTCGAGATCGTCGAGGTCCAGGCCGACTGCCTCGGAGATTCGGGCACCCGTGCCGTAGAGCACCTCGAGCAGCGCCCGGTCGCGTGACGACAGTGTCGTGCCTGGTGCACCGGCCGCGTCGAGGATCGCCTCGATGTCCGACAGCGGGAGGGCCTTGGGCAGCCGCGACGCGGGCCGTGGCGGCTTGATCGCAGCGGTGACGTCGGTCGAGACGATCTGCTCGCGCAGCAGGAACCGGTGCAGCCCGCGGACCGCAACGATCGTGCGAGCCGCGCTCGCCGTGCCCAGCGAGACGTGACCCGGGTCCCCGGTGCGGAGTGAGCCGAGGAACGCCGGCGATGTCGTTCTCGGTGATCGTCGCGGGGTCCGTGAGCTCTCGTGCATGCAGGAACTCGAGGTAGCGCCGCAGGTCGCGGCGATAGGAATGGAGCGTGTTGTCGGCAAGCCCGCGTTCGACGCTGAGATGGCTCAGGTAGTCCTGGACGGCCCGCTCCACGTCGGTCGTCATCTGGTGCGCAGCACCTGTGCGGCGAGGATCCCCGCGACCGTGAGCGAGTCCGTGATCCGGCCCGAGAGCACCGCGTCGACGGCGTCCTCGAACGGCAGCCACCACTGGGCCATGTCGGCCTCCTCGGCCTCGCGCTGCGTACGGTCGGCGTGCGGCACGGCCGACAGGTCGGTCGCCTGGAACACCTCCCACGCCTCGGTCGAGTAGCCCGGGGTGGCCAGCAGGTGCAGGATCGACTCCCACTGCTCGGCCACGACGTCGGCCTCCTCAGCGAGCTCACGTGCGGCCGCGTCGAGCGACGACTCCCCCGGTACGTCCAGCGTGCCGGCCGGCAGCTCGAACAGGCGGCGGCCCACCGGATGGCGATACTGCTCGACCAGCAGGATGCGGTCGTGCTCGTCGATCGCCAGCACCCCGATCGCGCCGTTGGGCTGAACCACCGCTCGCGCGTGCTCGCCACCAGCCGGGTCGACGATCGTGTCGATGCGCAGGCTGACGTACGGGCTCTCGTACTTGACGTCGGTCGAGCTCACGGGCCAGGACTGGTCGGAGTCGCCCAACGAGCCCCGGTCAGCCAGCTCACCCGGCAGTCGCGGATGCGCTGTCACGCGTCCGCTTTCGCCTGCTCGTCGACCGGCAGTCGCATCTCGAGCTGTCGGGCGAGGGCTGCTCCGATGAGGCCGGCGAACAGCGGGTGCGGCCGGGTGGGGCGTGAGCGCAGCTCGGGGTGGGCCTGGGTCGCGACGTAGTAGGGGTGCACGTCGCGGGGCAGCTCGACGAACTCCACCAGGTTGGCGTCCGGAGACGTTCCGCTGAACACCAGGCCAGCCGCCTCCAGCTTCGCCCGGTACGAGTTGTTGACCTCGTAGCGGTGGCGGTGGCGCTCCTCGATCTTGTCGGCCCCGTAGAGCTCGGCGACGATGCTGCCGGCCTGCAGCTGGGCCGGGTAGAGGCCCAGGCGCATCGTGCCACCGAGGTCGCCGGCGCCGTCGACGATCTCGAGCTGCTCGGCCATCGTCGCGATGACCGGATTGGGTGTCTGGGGGTCGAACTCCGACGAGCTGGCGCCCTCGATGCCGGCGACGTTGCGGGCGTACTCGATGACCATGCACTGCAGGCCGAGGCACAGGCCGAGGACCGGGATGCCGCGCTCACGCGCGTACGTCAGCGCGCCGAGCTTGCCTTCGATGCCACGGATGCCGAAGCCTCCGGGCACGCAGATGCCGTCGACGTCATGCAGGTTCTGTGCGGCGCCGGCAGGCGACTCGCACTCGTCCGACGGGACCCACCGCAGATGGATGCGCGCGTCGTGCGCGAACCCGCCGGCTCGCAGCGCCTCGCCGACCGAGAGATAGGCGTCGGGCAGGTCGACGTACTTGCCGACCAGCGCGATCGTGATCTCTTCCGCGGGCTGGTGCACGCGGCGAAGCAGGTCGTCCCACTGCGTCCAGTCGACGTCGCGGAACGGCAGGTCGAGGCGGCGCACGACGTACGCGTCGAGGCCCTGGCTGTGCAGGACCTTGGGGATGTCGTAGATCGACGGAGCGTCGCTCGCCGTGACGACGGCTTCTTCGTCGACGTCGCACATCAGCGAGATCTTGCGCTTCATGCTGGTGGGGATGTCCCGGTCGGCGCGGCACACGATCGCATCGGGCTGGATGCCGATCGACCGCAGGGCGGCGACGGAGTGCTGCGTGGGCTTGGTCTTGAGCTCCGCTGACGGCCCGATGTAGGGCACGAGTGACACGTGCAGGAAGAACACGTTGCCGCGACCGACGTCGTGGCGCACCTGGCGCGCTGCCTCGAGGAACGGCAGGGACTCGATGTCGCCGACCGTGCCGCCGATCTCGGTGATGACGACGTCGACGTCAGGCCCGGCCATCGCGCGGATGCGCGACTTGATCTCGTTGGTGATGTGCGGGATGACCTGCACGGTGTCGCCGAGGTAGTCGCCGCGGCGCTCCTTGGCGATGACCTCGGAGTAGACCTGGCCCGTCGTGACGTTCGCCGCGCCGGACAGGTCGACGTCGAGGAACCGTTCGTAGTGGCCGACGTCGAGGTCGGTCTCGGCACCGTCGTCGGTCACGAAGACCTCGCCGTGCTGGAACGGGTTCATCGTGCCGGGGTCGACGTTGAGGTAAGGGTCGAGCTTCTGCATCGTGACGCGCAGTCCGCGCGACTTGAGCAGTCGCCCGAGGGACGATGCGGTCAGACCCTTGCCGAGCGAGGATGCGACCCCGCCGGTGACGAAAACGTGCTTGGTAACCGCGTTACCTGCCAAGGTGACTCCCGTGGTCGAAAACCGATGTCGAGCGCTCATGATGCAGGAATTGCATCAGGCCTCCACGGGATTCCAGCCTACCAACACAAACCGCGTTGAGCCCAACGACACACCTGTCGCCTGCCCCACACGAGGTCTAGCTGGCCGGCACGGCCCCGCTGCCGCTGCGCGAGGTGCCCCACGCGCCGGGCTGTCCGTCCGCCTGGGCGGCCGCGACCAGTGCGGTCACGACCCGGCCGGCCGCCGTGTCGGTCACGTCGACCGTCGACACCTCGGTGGCGAAGTCGCTGTCACGTACGGCCTTGACCGCACCGCCATCGGTGCTCGAGGAGGACGGTCCCGCGACGACGACGCCCTTGCCGTTGCCGTTGAGCGCCCCGGCAAGGGCAGCGATGACGCCGCTCTGGTCGGACCCGCCGGCGCGCTCGGGCCCGGTCACCAGCACCGCGAGGGTCGCGACCTTGGCCGGCGCCTTGGTCAACGTGATGAGCTTGCCCTCGGAGAACGCCGAGCGGATCGTGCCGGCGGTCTGGTCGGCGCCGCTGCCTTGTCGGCCAGCAGCGCGCGGCCGAGCGCCGAGCCGATGCGTCCGTAGCTGTCGCCGGCCGCGCTGACGCCGGGTACGTCCTCCGCGGACTGCTGGGCCACGCCCTCGGCGAACTGGCGCCCCGACGCGTCCAGCAGCTTGCTGGTCAGGCCGACCTCGCCCGTGACATCCGCGCCGGCCGCCTCGAGGTTGGCGGTGACGCCCTTGATCTCGGCGGCACTGGTGCCGGGAACCGTGAGGACGACGATCGTCTGCCCCTTGAGCTTGTCCTTGAGCAGTGCGCCGGACGTACGGCCGGCATAGCCCGACTCGAAGGCGGCCACGCCGGGATCGGCGGCCTGCTGGTTGGCGGTGTCGTCGCCGCGCAGCGAGTCGCCGGTGTCGTCCAGCGGGCCCGAGCCCAGCGCGACGCCGGCCGCCAGCGCGATCAGTGTCGCGGCGAGCGAGACGAGGTGGAAGCGGAAGTTGATCACGAGAAGAGTCCTTTGATCCAGGTGCCGAGATCGACAAGGCGATCCCCGAGAGAGTCGAACCAGTCCTTGCCGACGGGGGTCACGGCGATCGCGACCGCGACGGCCGCGACGCCTGCGGCGAGCAGCAGCAGCACCGGCCACATGGCGAAGCGCTGCGAGGTGAAGTGGTTGACCGCCTTGGCGTCGACGATCTTGGAGCCGGCCCGCAGGCGGGCGACGAACATCCGCGCCACCTCCGACGGCGGCCGCTCGAGGAACTTCGAGAGCGTCGCCGGTGCACCGACGTGCACGATGACGGCGGCCTCGTTGGTGTCGGCGAGCACGATCGCCAGGTCGTCGTCGGCTCCCGTCGACACGAACGTCACGATCTCCTTGCCGTGGCGCTCGAGCCGCTCAGGGGTGTCGACCGTGCCGGACGACGTCGTCACCACGACCTCGCCGGCCGCCCGGATGGCAGCGTCCGAGAGGTTGTCGAGGGCGCCGACCACGATCGCCGGGACGTACCCGGCCTTCAGCAGCACGTCGGCGCCGGCACCGGCGCCGATCAGCACCGGGTCGTTGTCGCGGATGTAGCGACGCAGGCCCCGCAGGTCCGCCTCGTCGTCGTACGCCTTGGAGACCACGACGACCGCCCGGCCGCGCAGCTTGGTGCGGATCCGCGGCACCCGGGCGCCGTCCAGCAGCATGGCCTGCTCGCGCTGGATGTGGTCCGTGGCGTTGGCGGCCAGCGAGTCCAGCCGGGTCGCCAGGCCCGACTCGGCGTTCGCCAGCGCCGTTGCGGTCGCGGGACTCGTCGAGCTCGGTGCCGGTCACCACGACGATCTCGTCGCGGAGGACCTTGCCGTCCTCGATCCGCACCCGCTCGCCGTTCTTGAGCTTGGACCAGACCGTCGTCGCTGGCGATGTCGACGAGCAGGATGCCGGCGCGCGACAACATCTGCGGGCCGACGTTGGGCACGCGGCCGCTGCTCGACCGGGCCGCGTTGAGCACGGCACGGACGCGGCGGTCGATGAGCTCCTGGGCTTGCCGGGCGTCGAGCTCGGGGTGGTCGACGACTGCGATGTCGCCCTCACGCAGCGAAGCGACGTCGCTGTCGCGCCGGACGAACCTCACCGTGCCGACGACCCCCGTCACCTGGGGTGAACTGGGTCTCTTGTGCTTCCTGATGGCCATCGCCGCCCATGTTTCCCGCTGAGGCGGATCGATTTGCGCGCTCCCCCGGCGTGTCGGCCAAAAGCTGACACCTCTGCAGCGACGAGCTCAGCGACTCAGGTCATCCGCGGGCCAGCTCCAGCAGCTCGCGGGCGTGCGCCTGGGCGGTGGCCGAGTCCTCCTGGCCGGCCAGCATGCGGGCCAGCTCGTCGACCCGGCTGCGCTCGTCGAGCTCGAGGACCGAGCTGCTCGTGACGGTGCCGTCGTCGTCCTTGGAGACCACGAAGTGGTGATCGGCGAAGGCCGCGACCTGCGGCAGGTGCGTCACGGCGATGACCTGGGCGTGCTCGGCCAGCCGCGCCAGCCGGCGTCCGACCTCGACCGCCGCCTTGCCGCCGATGCCGGCGTCGACCTCGTCGAACACCAGGGTCGGGACGGTCGTACGGTCGGCGAGGACGACCTCGAGGGCCAGCATCAACCGGGACAGCTCGCCTCCGCTGGCGCCCTTGTGCAGCGGGCGCAGCCCGGTGCCGCTGTTGGCGGCGAACAGCAGCTCGACGTCGTCGAGGCCGTGCGGCCCGGGCACGGCGTCCGCGTGCGGTGGTGACCTGCACCTCGAGGCGCGCCGACGGCATCGACAGCTGGGCGATCTCGTCGTCGACCAGCCCGGACAGCCGGGCGGCCGCCTCGGCGCGGATCGCCGACATCTCGCTGCGCCAGCCGCGTCACCTCGGGGATCGAGCTCGGCCTGCTCGGCCTCGAGCGCCGCGACGGACTCGTCGTCGTTGCCCAGCTCGCCGAGCCGGGCAGCGCTCTTGTCGGCCCAGGCCAGGACGTCGTCGAGCGTCGGACCGTACTTGCGTTGCAGGCCGGCCAGCGCCGCGCGGCGCTCCTGCAGCGTCGGCCAGCCGCTCGGGATCGAGCTCGACGCCAGCGGAGTAGGCGCCCAGCTCGAGCGCCGACGTCGTCGAGCAGGATGCCGAGCTCGAGGACCCGTTCGGCCAGGGCGTCGAGCGCCGGGTCGTGGCCGGCCACGTCGCGCAGCGCCGCCGAGCGCCTCAGCCACCTGGGTGCGGGCCGCGTCGAGGTCGCCCTCGCCGACGAGCGAGCGATGGGCCTGGTCTGCCGCCCGGGCCAGCGACTCGGCGTGGGCGAGCCGGCCCTCCTCGACCTTGAGGTGCTCGTCCTCACCCGCCTGAGGCTCGACCGCGTTGATCTCGTCGAGGCCGAACTGCAGGACGTCGAGCTCGCGGGCGCGCTCCTGCGCGTGGGTGCGCAGCTCGTGCAAGCGTCGCTCCACCGCGCGCCACCGGGCGATGACCGGCGCGTAGTCCGCGAGCGCCGCGGCCGCGAACGGCTCGCCCGCGAACCGGTCGAGGGCCGCGCGCTGCTCGGCCGGGCGCAGCAGCCGGTGCTGGTCGGACTGGCCGTGCACGGCGACCAGCTCGTCGGTCACCTCGGCCAGCAGCGCGGCAGGCACCGTCGCTCCCCCGGCGACGGCCCGCGACCGGCCCTGCGCGGACAGCACCCGGCCGAGGATCACGACGTCGTCGTCGATCCGGCCACCGGCCTCCTCGACGGCAGCCGTCGCGGCAGCGACCCGCCGGGACGCCGATGCTCGCCTCGACGCGCGCCTGGTCGGCTCCGCGGCGCACGAGGCCGAGGTCGGCGCGGTCGCCCCGCAGGAGGCCCAGCGCGGTGACGACCATCGTCTTGCCGGCACCGGTCTCACCGGTGATGACGGTGAATCCCTCGGACAGCTCGAGCTCGGCGGAGTCGATGACGCCCAAGCGACGAAAGCTCGCAGGTGCTGCCACATCAGTGCATCACCCCTCTCCGGCGCTCGGCGGCGCCCCGCCACCCGGCGACGGGCAGGTCGAACTTGCGCACGAGCCGGTCGGCGAACGAGGCTGCTGCAGTCGGGCCAGCCGGACGGGCGTCTTGCCCCTGACGACCTCGACCCGCGCGCCGACCGGCAGGTCGGCCGCGCGCCGGCCGTCGCACCACAGCACGCCGGTGGACTGCTCGCCCACGACCTCGATCGCCAGCGTGGAGTCCGGCGACACGACCAGGGGACGGGCGAACAGGGCGTGCGCGCTGATCGGCACCATCAGCAGCGCCGACACCTCGGGCCACACGATGGGACCGCCGGCGCTGAAGTTGTAGGCCGTCGAGCCGGTCGGCGTCGCGCACACGACGCCGTCGCACCCCCACCGGGACACGGGGCGGTCGTCGATCTCGACGACGATCTCGAGCATGCGCTCGCGCGCCGCCTTCTCGACCGAGGCCTCGTTGAGCGCCCAGTTGGTGGCCACGACCTCGCCGCCCACCGTGACCGAGACGTCGACCGTCAGTCGTTCCTCGACCGTGTAGGTGCGGTCGACGACGCCGCGCACGACGTCGTGCGATGTCCTCGGCGTCGGCCTCGGCGAGGAACCCGACGTGGCCCAGGTTGACGCCCAGCACCGGGGTGCTCGGTGCCGCGGCACATCTCGGCGGCGCGCAGGATCGTGCCGTCGCCGCCGAACACGACCGCCAGCTCGCACCTCCGGCGGCGCCGGGACCGGCCGCGACCACGCAGGCTCCTCGAGCCCGGCCGCCGGCAGCACCGTCGGCGTCGGCGTCGAGGACGCAGATCGTCGATGCCCTCGGCCCTGCAGGTCGGCGGCAAAGTCGACGGCGACCTTGCCGCCTCCTCGCGGGCGACGTGCACCGGATCAGCACGGACCCATCGCGTCATGCGCCTCGTGCGGCCTCGGTCCGTGGTCAGCAGTGGACCCGCCGCGACGACGTCGTGGGCGGCGGACACGTCGGGGGCGCGTCGGCGTCGCTGCGCAGCCAGCAGAAGTACTCGACGTTGCCGGCCGGTCCGGGCAGCGGGCTCGGCGCCAGCGCGCGGGTGCCCCAGCCGAGGCTCGTGAGCGCCCTCAGGCAGACGCGCTGCACGGCCTCGGCGTGCAGCTCGGGATCGCGCACCACGCCGTTCTTGCCGAGGTTGCTCTTGCCCACCTCGAACTGCGGCTTGATCATCAGCACGATGTCACCTCCGCCTCCTGGGCTGCTCGGCTCGCACACCCGCGTCAGGGCCGGCATGACCACCGTAAGGGAGATGAACGACAGATCGCGAGACGATCAGCTCGACCGGGCCCGCCGATGTCGTCGGCCTCCAGGTGCCGGACGTTGGTGCGATCGAAGACCACGCACCCGCTCGTCGGACTGCAGCGCCCAGACCAGCTGGCCGTATCCGACGTCGACCGCCACACCTCGCCGCGCGCCCCTGCGCAGCAGGACGTCGGTGAAGCCGCCGGTCGAAGCGCCGGCGTCGAGGCAGCGACGCCCTCGACCGTCAGGCCCATCGGCTCGAACACGGCGAGCGCGCCGAGCAGCTTGTGCGCGCCCCGAGAGGCGTAGGTCGGCTCGGTGCTCGTCTTGACGACGATCGCCTGGTCGGTCGTGACGCCCGGTGGCGGCCTTGGTGGCGACCGAGCCCGCGACCTTGACCAGCCCGTCGCTCGATCAGCGTGCCGGCGTGGTCGCGCGACCGGGCCAGACCTCGGCGCACGAGCTCGGCATCGAGCCGCAGCCGACGACTCATGCGATGCTCACGCGCTCTCGGGGATGTCCCCGTCGCGGCCGGCGTTGGCAAGCGACTCGCGCAGCACCCGGTGGATCGCGTCGAACTCCTCGGGATGCGCGGTGATCTCGAGGTCGTCGAGTCGGTCCAGTCGTGCCAGTGCTTCGTCGATGCACGCGTGGCCGGTCGACTGCACCGGCTCTGCCGTCATCTCGTCGACCGGCTCGTCGTGGTCTCGTCAGGGACGTCGGTCCCCGAGCTGGTCGAAGGGTCACTCATGCCTCCAGTGTCCCATCCAGCGTCACCGACTCGTCGGAGCGATCACGCACCGACCACGCGAGTCCGACGACGGCGCGCAGGGCGTCGGTGCTCACGCGGGTCGCCACCCTCCACGCTGACGACGCCGTCTCGCACCAGCGCCGTCGCAGACCCGCATCGAGCCCGGTCGCGCGTCGTACTCGACCTCGGCGTGGATCTCGTTGAGCCCAGCGAGGTCAGCCGACACGAAGGTGGGCCGGTGCTCCGGCGCTCGCGTCGAGGATCTCCTGCAGCGTGCTGACCCCCGTCAGCACCGCGAGGCTGTCGGTGCCGGCGTTGATCGCACCGTCGATGTCGGTGTCGAGACGGTCGCCCACCATCGAGTGGGTTCGTTCGCCGCCGACGCGCTCCATGGTCTCGTCGAACAGCGCCCGCTCGGGCTTGCCCGCCACGATCGGCGATCGCGCCCGTGGCGTTGCGGACTGCCTGCACCAGCGAACCGTTGCCCGGCGCGATGCCGCGCGCGGTCGGGATCGTGAGGTCGGTGTTGCTGGCGAACCACGGCAGCCCCGCCTGGATCGCGAACGAAGCCTCGGCCAGCTGACGCCAGCCGACGTCTGGATGGAAGCCCTGCACGACAGCGACCGGCCCGTCGTCCAGGCTCGCCACGCACCGCAGCCCGCGCTCCTCGAGCGGTGAACGCAGGCCTTCACCGCCGACGACCAGCACCGGCGAGCCGGCAGGCACGGCGTCCGCGACGAGGTGGGCCACCGCCTGCGCCGACGTCACGACGTCGCCGTCGCTCACGTCGGGCATCGCGAGCTCGCGCAGATGATCAGCGACTTCGTGCGCCGTCCGTGGCGGCGTTGTTGGTGATGTACGCCAGCCGCATCCCGTTGGCCTGCGCCACCTTGAGCGCATCGGCAGCCCCGGGCACGGCATCCGGGCCGACGTAGACGACGCCGTCGAGATCGAGCATCGCCAGGTCGTAGTGCGTGCTGAGCGACTGCGTCGTCGAGCCCAAACCGGTTGCGCTCAGTGTCATGCCCCCGAGGCTACCGCCGGTGCCGTGGCCTTCCGGCAGGAGTCGACGTCCACGGACACGAAGCTGATCGGCGCCGCGGGTGAATCGTCGACGCAGCTCGCCGGTGACCTCGACCTCCGCGCCCGCCTCGAGTCGACCCACCGTGCGTCGCATCGAGGCGCTCCACGCGGAGCACTCGATCGTGTCGACGACCTGCTTGGAGCGTCGCCGCGCGGCGGCGCTGCGACGGACGATCAGGCGGAACGAGACGACCTCGTCGCCGCTGGGAAGGACGCGTGTCTCGGGCGCCGCCGACACCCGGCCCGACAAGATGTACTCGATTGTTGTCATCAGTCATGACATGACAATGCCCTCTGCCAGGGGCAGAGGGCATCGATCAGATCGTGCGTTGTGGACGACGATTCAGCGAGGCTCAGGCCTGTGGACGCTTGTCCAGCTCGGCCAGCCGTTCCTCGGCATCAGTCTGCTTGTTGCCGTCGACTGCGACCGTGCGGTGGAACCACTCGATCGCCTCGTCGCGCCGACCGGCATCCAACAATGCGTCGGCGTACGCGTAACGCAGTCGCGGCACCCAGTCGGACCGCCCCTTGGTGTGCAGCGGCTCGGTCTCGAGCAGCCGCACCGCGGCGTCGTACTGCTTCTGGTCCCGGCGCGCACCCGCAACGACGATCGACAGCTCGATCTGGCCGGCGTCGTCGAGCTGGCTGCGGATCTCCGGCGTGTCGTAGGCGATGGCCTTGTCAGGACGCTTGCAGAGCGCGCTCGCAGTCGGCCATCATCGGCGCATAGAGATAGCCACCGGTCATCCGGCGAGCAGCTCGGAACTCCGACAACGCCTCGGCGAACTTGCCGGCAGCGTAGGCCGTCTCTCCACACGCCTCGCGAACCAGGCCGGTGCGAGTCGCACGGGCCTTGGCGGCAAGTGCGTGCAGGTGTGCCGTCTCGGGATCCTCGGCAATCAGTAGTCCCGCCATCACGAGGTGACGAGCGACCTTGTCTGCAAGCTTCTCGGGGAGGCTCTGCAGGGCCTGCCGCGCGTGCTTGTCGAGATCCTTTGCACTGACGTCGTCCGGGATCGGCGGTCCGTCATAGATCTTCTGGGCGGCGGTGCGGTCACCCTCTTCCTGGCGGCGATCCCGACGAGCCTCGTAGGGCTTGCCGTCACGTCGCGGTGCCGTGGGTTTGCCGTCCCGGCGCGCCGTAGGCTTCCCGTCGCGGCGGTCAGTCGGCTTCCCGTCGCGGCGTACGGGATCCCCGCTGCCACGCCGATCACGACCCTGACCTGCAGGTTTGCCGCCCCGGGCGCCGCCACTGCCGGCGCCACGGCCAGCAGGCTTCCCGCCGTCACGGCGGGGGTTTCTCGACTCTGCCATGAGTCGTTCCTTCCATCAAAATGTTGCGCAAATGCAGCAAGGCCGCTCCCGAAGGAGCGGCCTCGCGCTAAAGATTGTCCGGCGACGTCCTACTCTCCCACACAGTCTCCCGTGCAGTACCATCGGCGCTGAAAGGCTTAACTTCCGGGTTCGGAATGTAACCGGGTGTTTCCCTTTCGCCATGGTCGCCGAAACTCTATTGAGATATCAATCAAAACCTTGGAGCCCATCAAGAGAGCTTTTCCAGTTCCCGAAACATATCTCGGGAACCTCACAGTGGACGCGGTAGATCTTTGTAAGAAACAAGCCCTCGGCCTATTAGTACCGGTCGGCTCCATGCATTGCTGCACTTCCACCTCCGGCCTATCAACCCAGTGGTCTGCTGGGGGCCTTACCTGGTAAACCA
>CAVXBS010000012.1:0-3907 GCA_963759975.1 uncultured Actinomycetota bacterium | reverse complement strand
CAGGCACCCCTCATGCGCGGACCGGCCGTGGGGCATACGGTCCCTTGGGGGCACAACCGCGGTCGTGGTCATGGGCATTTCCGGAGTCGGGAAATCGGCCATCGGGCACGAGCTCGCCGACCGGTTCTCGCTCGACTACGCCGACGGCGACGACTTCCACTCCGAGGCCAACATCGCCAAGATGTCCGCCGGCACCCCGCTCACCGATGAGGATCGCTGGCCCTGGCTGGCCGACATTGGGGTGTGGCTTCACGAGCACGACGCTGCTGGTGGGGTCATCAGCTGCTCCGCGCTCAAACGCGCCTATCGCGACGTCCTCGTCGTGACCGCAACCGTACGTACTTCCTGCACCTCACCGGCGACCACGACCTGATCAAGTCGCGCATGGAGCACCGCGACCACTTCATGCCCGCCTCGTTGCTGGAGTCGCAGGAGAAGACGCTCGAGCCGCTGCAGGACGACGAGAACGGCTGGGCCTTCGACATCACCCCGTCACCCGCCGAGATCGTGGACGAGTTCGTCGCCCGCGCCGGCCTCTCCCAGGAGGACATCGCATGATCGCCAGTACGCTCATCGCCGCCGACCCCGCCCGATCCGGTCAAGGCCGTCGCCGGGAACGGGCAGCTCATCACGGCCGCCCTCGTCGGCGTCGCGGTGCTCGTCGTGCTGATCACGTTCTTCAAGCTGCACCCGTTCCTCGCGCTGATCCTCGGCTCGCTCACGGTCGGCGCGATCGCAGGCCGCAACATGCTCGATGTCGTGGGGAGCTTCAGCACCGGCGTCGGCGACACGGTCAAGGGCGTCGGTGTCCTGATCGCACTGGGTGCGATGTTCGGCAAGCTGCTCGCGGACTCAGGTGGTGCCGACCAGATCGTTGACACGATCGTGGGCAAGTCCAGCCAACGGATGCTTCCGTGGTCGATGGCTGCGATCGGCGCGATCATCGGCCTGCCGATGTTCTTCGAGATCGGGTTGGTCCTGCTGATGCCGGTCATCTTCCTGGTCGCCAAGCGCGCCGAGCGGTCGATCATCGCCCTCGGCATCCCGGCGCTCGCCGGCCTCTCCGCGATGCACGGGTTCGTACCGCCGCACCCCGGGCCGCTGGCAGCCATCCAGGCTGTCGACGCCGACCTCGGCCGTACGTTGGCGCTCGGCATCCTGGTCGCGATCCCCACGATCGTCGTCGCCGGCCCGTTGTTCGCCCGGTTCGCCGAGCGTTGGGTGCCGGTCCCGGCAGGAGATCTGTTCGATGCGACCACGGAGAAGCGTGAGAAGCGGCCCAGCTTCGGCGCGACGCTCGCCACAGTGCTGCTGCCGGTCGTGCTGATGATGGGCAAGGCGTACTCCGACATCGCCCTCGACGAGGGGACCGGACCACGCAAGACGCTCGACTTCATCGGTGAGCCGTTCGTGGCCCTGTTGATCTCGGTCATCATCGCGGTGTTCACCCTCGGCCGGGCCTCGGGCATGGACAAGGACGACGTCAGCGACGTGCTCAACAAGTCGCTCCCACCGATCGCCGGCATCCTGCTGATCGTCGGCGCCGGCGGTGGGTTCAAGCAGACCCTGATCGACACCGGCATCGCCGAGGTCGTCGCCGACTTCGTCAAGGACAGCGGCGTCTCGGTCCTGCTGCTGGCGTGGCTCGTCGCGGTGCTGATCCGCGTGGCGACCGGCTCGGCCACCGTCGCGACGATCACCGCCGCCGGCATCATGTCGCCGATCGCCCAGGATCTCGGCAGCACCGAGGTGTCGTTGCTCGTGCTGGCGATCGGCGCAGGATCGGTGTTCTTCTCACACGTCAACGACGCAGGCTTCTGGTTGGTCAAGGAGTTCTTCGGGCTGTCGGTCGTCCAGACGATCAAGAGCTGGTCGATCATGGAGACGATCCTGTCGGTGACGGGCCTGGTCGTGGTGCTCGGCCTCAACCTGGTGGTGTAGGTCGGGCTGTTGGTGGTTGAGGCGCGGAGGCCGGCCGCGGCCGACCGGGAGCGAGCTCTGCGAGCGAAGGACATGACATCTGTCGTGAGTTTGTGACAGGCCGCCGAGATACCCTGAGGCAATGCTCATTCCGCTCCTGCGGACGTATCTTGCGCCTTACAAGAGGCCGATTGCACTCGTCCTGGCCTTCCAGCTGATCCAGACGCTGGCCAATCTCTACCTGCCGGGGCTCAACGCCGACATCATCGACAAGGGCGTTGTCACAGGAGACACCGGCTACATCGTCCGCACCGGCGCGATGATGCTCATCATCACGGTCGTGCAGGTCGTCTGCACGATCGTCGCGGTCTACTACGGTGCACGCACTGCCATGGCGCTCGGCCGAGACCTGCGCGCCGGGGTGTTCGGCAAGGTCGAGACGTTCGCGGCGCGTGAGATGGCGCAGCTGGGCGCACCGACGCTCATCACCCGCACGACCAACGACGTGCAGCAGGTCCAGCTCATCGTGTTCCTGGCGCTCACGCTGCTGGTGGCGGCACCGATCATGTGCTTCGGCGGCATCTTCATGGCGCTGCGCCAGGACGTCCAGCTGTCGGGGCTGTTGCTCCTCGTCATGCCGGCGCTCATCATCAGCATCGGCCTGGTGATCCGGCAGATGCGGCCGCTGTTCCGGGTCATGCAGACCAAGATCGACGCGATCAACGGCATCATGCGCGAGCAGATCATGGGCATCCGGGTGATCCGGGCGTTCGTCAAGGAGCGCTACGAGGCCGAGAGGTTCGGCGACGCCAACCGCGAGACCATGGAGGTCGCGATCGCCGTCGGTCGCCTGACCTCGATGATGTTCCCGATCGTCATGCTGATCATGAACGTGTCGGTCGTCCTGGCCACGTGGTTCGGCGGCTACCGCATCGGCAACGGAGAACTGCAGGTCGGCACCCTGACGGCGTTCCAGAACTACCTCGTCCAGATCCTCATGTCGGTCATGATGGCCACGTTCATGCTGATGCTGTGGCCACGCGCGGAGGTCTCGGCCGAGCGGATCACCGAAGTGCTCGACACCGAGCCGAGTGTCATGGCACCGGACGACGCCGTGCCGGTCACGCTCGACCGCGGCCACATCGAGGTTCGCGGCGCTTCGTTCGCTTTCCCCGGCGCCGAGCAGGACGTGCTCCACGAGATCGACCTGATCGCCCGGCCGGGGGAGACCACCGCGATCATCGGCTCCACCGGCAGCGGCAAGTCGACCCTTCTTGGCTTGATCCCGAGGCTGTTCGACGCGACTGGTGGCTCGGTCCGGATCGACGACCACGACGTACGTTCGTTGCACCCCGAGGACGTCTGGACCTCCATCGGCCTCGTGCCTCAGCGACCGTTCCTGTTCAGCGGGACCGTGGCGTCCAACCTGCGCTACGGCCGACCCGACGCCACTGACGAGGAGTTGTGGGACGCACTCGACATCGCACAGGCGCGTGACTTCGTCGAGCGCATGCCCGAGCAGCTCAACGCCCCGATCTCGCAGGGCGGCACCAACGTCTCCGGTGGTCAGCGCCAGCGACTCGCGATCGCCCGAGCCATCGTCAAGCGGCCGCCGATCTACCTGTTCGACGACTCGTTCTCCGCCCTCGACTACGCGACGGACGCCGCACTGCGGGCCGCCATGCGTACGGCCACGGCCGAGGCGACCGTCGTGATTGTCGCTCAGCGGGTCTCCACGATCCGCGAGGCCGACCGCATCGTCGTGCTCGAGGAGGGCCGGGTCGTCGGCACCGGGACGCACCACGAGCTGATGCAGTCCTGCGACGTCTACCGCGAGATCGTGCTGTCCCAGCTCACCGAGGAGGAGGCGGCATGAGCATGGGGCGTGGGCCCGTACTTGCGGGCATGGGGATGTCGCCGGCGCGGGCCAAGGACTTCAGGGGCTCGTTGCGCCGACTGCTCGACCGACTGCTGCAGCAGCGCATGA
>CAVXBS010000011.1:0-3732 GCA_963759975.1 uncultured Actinomycetota bacterium | reverse complement strand
TCCTTCACCGCAGAGGTGCATGTCGGCGAGCGGGTCTTCGGAGGCGGCTCCGGTCGCTCCAAGAAGGAGGCCGAGCAGATGGTCGCCGAGATCGCTTGGCGCTCCATCAGCGCCGGCCTCGAGAGTTCTGTCGCCGACCCCGCCTAGGCTTCACCTGTGCCCGAGCTGCCAGAGGTCGAAGTCGTGCGTCTCGGCATCACCGAGCACGTCGTCGGTCGCACGATCACGCACGGCAGCGTCACGACGTACGCTCCGTGCGCCGACACCTGCCCGGGGCGGCCGACTTCACCAGCCGCCTTGCGGGCCGCACGGTCGTCGGCGCCGCCCGCCGAGGCAAGTACCTCTGGATCCAGCTGGACCATGGCGATGCCGTGCTGTGTCACCTCGGGATGAGCGGGCAGTTCCTCGTCTCCGACATCGGCGCGCCGGAGCCCCGGCACCTGCGCATCGCGTTGACGCTCGACGACGGCCGCGAGCTGCGCTTCGCCGACCAGCGCATCTTCGGCGGCATGTCGTTCAGCGAGGACGGCGCGGAGCTGCCGCCCGAGATCGCGCACATCGCCCGCGACCCGCTCGATCCGCTGTTCGACCCTGCGGAGTTCAGCGTGCGGCTCCGCAGGCGTGAGACCGGCGTCAAGCGGGCGATTCTCGACCAGACCCTGATCTCCGGTGTTGGCAACATCTATGCCGACGAGTCGCTCTGGCGCACGCCGCTGCACTACGCCCGCAACACCCGCCACCTGCGCACGCGCGAGGTCGAAGGGCTGCTGGTGCACATCGGCGAGGTCATGCTTGAGGCCTTGGCGCAGGGCGGCACGTCGTTCGACGCGCTCTACGTCAATGTCAACGGCAACAGCGGCTACTTCGAGCGGTCCCTGCAGGCATACGGGCAGGAGGGCAAGCCGTGTCAGCGCTGCGGCACGCCGATCCGGCGGGACGCGTTCATGAACCGCTCCTCCTACTGGTGCCCCACGTGCCAGCCCCGCCCGCGCAACGGCAAGTTCTGACTACGCTGACTGCGTGACCGACGCACCGTACGGCGACGAGGCCCGCGCGCGCTTCGTCGACGAGCCGCCGAAGCGCTCCGGGCGTACGCCCTTCGAGCGCGACCGGGCACGGGTCGTGCACTCCGCGGCCCTTCGGCGGCTGTCCGCGAAGACACAGGTGATGGGTGCGGGCTTCGACGACTTCGTCCGCAACCGGCTGACCCACACGCTCGAGGTCGCCCAGGTCGCGCGTGAGCTCGGCAAGGCGCTCGGGTGCGATCCGGACATCGTCGACTCGGCCGCTCTCGCGCACGACCTCGGCCACCCGCCCTTCGGTCACAACGGCGAGTCAGCACTCGACGAGGCGGCGCAGTCCTGCGGCGGGTTCGAGGGCAACGCCCAGACGCTGCGGATCCTCAGCCGCCTCGAGTCCAAGGCCTTCGCCGCCGACGGGTCGAGCGTGGGCCTCAACCTCACTCGCGCGACGCTCTCGGCGTGCGTGAAGTATCCGTGGCTCCGCGGCGAGGCGCCCGACGCCAGCGGCAAGTTCGGGGCGTACGCCGATGACGTGCCGGTCTTCGAGTGGCTCCGCGAGGGGTCGCCCGCCCTGCGTCGGCCCATCGAGGCGCAGGTCATGGATCTCGCCGACGACATCGCGTACTCCGTGCACGACGTCGAGGATGGCGTCGTCGGCGGCTGGTTCGCGCTGCGCTCAGGCGAGCTCGACCGCGACGCGATCCACGGCGTGGCGCGCGACTGGTACGACGCCGGCGCCACCGACGACCGGCTCGATGCCGCGCTCGGCCGGCTCCAGGAGATGGTGGAGTGGCCGACCACGCCGTTCGACGGCAGCCGCGCAGCCCGCGCGGTGCTCAAGAGCCTGACGAGCGCGCTGATCGGCCGGTTCGCGCACGCCGCTGAGCTGGCGACGGTCGACACGTGGGGCGGCGGGCCGCTCATCCGCTTTGCGGCCGACCTGGAGGTGCCGGATGACACCCGCGACGAGATCACCGTGCTCAAGTCGATCGCTGCCCACTACGTCATGCGATCCGACGACCGGGCCGGACCACTGAGCCGTCAGCGCGAGCTGTTGCTGGCGCTGGTCGAGGTGCTCGACAAGTCCGACGGCCAGGAGCTCGAGGCCGAGTTCGCGCTCGACTTCGCGCATGCCGCAGACGATGCCGCGAGGCGCCGCGTCGTGATCGACCAGGTCGCCAGCCTGACCGACGCGTCGGCCCGCACCTGGGCCCTCCGCCTGCTCAACTGACGTACGTCAGCGGCCGATGCTCCGGAAGTCGACGTAGTGCAGGTAGTGGTCCGACAGCTTGTTGTTGACGAGCTGGAAGTACTTGTCGATCGTGGTGTTGAGGCGGAACAGGTCGACGTCGATCGGCTTGCCCTCGCGCTTGGGCCCCCATTTCGATGGCGGTCTTGTACTTGTAGTTGACCTTCTTCGTGGCGTGCTTGCCTCGCGGAGATCCAGTTCCACTCCTCGACGTCGTCCTCAGCCGACGGCAGATTCGTGTCACCGGTGACGAACACGTTGGCGTACGGCACCTGGTTCTCGTCGGCGAGCTCGAGCGCCCTCGTCACGACCTCGCGGAGCTGTTGCTTCTGGACGCTGTTGCCCTCGTTCTCGTTGTGGAACGACACCGCCAGGCACCGCGTGCCCTCGCACTCGTACGCCACCCACGTCCAAGGCTTGTCGTCGCCGTCGAGCTCGGTGGGCACGAACCGGAGGCCGGACGAGACCTGGGTGCACCGCGGACCCAGGTAGATCTCACGACCCTTGCCCCCGCTTGGAGACCCGCCGGAATCCACCGGGCTCGAGCGCGGCATCCATCTCGTCCAGGCTGTGGATCTCGAGCTCCTGCAGGCAGACCACGGTCGGCTCGTACTTCAGGATCTGTGCGCCGATCTTGGGGGCCCTCTTCTGCGACGTCTTCGCGCCCTTGACCTTGTCGTAGCCCGCGCAGTTCATCGACACGACGCGCTGCTTGACCATGAAGTGCGCGCGGGACGCGGTCATGTTGGCCGACATCGCGCGAATCGGAGCCTCCGCGGGAGTCCTCGCGAGCCGCTTGAGGGTCGTGGCGCCCGGATAGCCGTCGGCGGCGTCGCCGATCCAGCCCTGCGCCTCCTGGAACAGCTGGACGGCCTTGCGGTCGGTGACCGTGAAGTCCGGGCTGGGCCCTGTGGCGTACGGCGGGACGATGCCGAGGCTCGTGAGGTGCAGCACCAGGCGCTCGCCGAGCCACATCACGTGCGGACCGTGTGCGCCGATGAAGTAGGCGGCCGGATCCATCTTGTCCGTGGACTCCGACTTGGGCCGGTCCGTCAGCGTGACGCCGTCACCCGTGACGAGGATGTAGCCGACGAGCTCCTTCTTCCACGACTTCTCTATCGACTTGATCGTGACCTTGCCGCGGACCCCGTCCTTGGGCCGGTCGGTCGAGTACTCCTTGCTGCCTCCGGCGCCGACCGCGACGTGACCGGCCTTGCCGCCGACCGATTTCGCGCCCGGCCGGGGAGCATGGAAGACCATCGCACCAGCTGGGATGTCCTTGGGGTCGTTCGTCTTGACGACCTTGCCGTTCTTGACCGCGGAGAGCCAGAAGTTGTAGGCCCAGAACTTGCCGTTGCCGCCCCAGGTGTACGGCCCGGTCAGCCCGAAGATCTCGACCACCTCGAGGAGGCAGTAGCCGACCTGGTTCTTCTTGCCGTCGAGCTTCTTGGCCCGTGCGAG
>CAVXBS010000010.1:0-14433 GCA_963759975.1 uncultured Actinomycetota bacterium | reverse complement strand
TGCCTGAGGTGGCCCCGATCCGGCCGGTGGCCAGAGTCGTGGTCGACAGCGGCCTGGCTCACCTCGACCGGCTCTTCGACTATCTCGTGCCGGCGACGCTCGACGCCAAGACCGTCGCGGGCTGCCGCGTCAAGGTGCGATTCGCCGGTCGGCTGGTCGACGGGTTCGTGGTCGAGCGGGTCGAGGACACCCAGCACGACGGCCGCCTGGCGTTCCTGGCCAAGGTCGTCTCGCCAGAGCCTGTGCTGCACCCCGAGGTGCTGGCCCTGGCTCGCGCGGTGGCTGACCGCTATGCCGGCACCCTCGGTGACGTCCTGCGCCTGGCGATCCCGCCGCGACACGCGAGGGCCGAGGCAGCACGCGCGACGCGGCTCGAGACGGAGCTGCCGATCGGCAGCGCGGCCGGCTGGCAGACGTACGCCCACGGACTCGGCTTCGTCGCGGCGCTGCGTGCGGGGGAGCGGCCAAGGGCGTGGTGGGGCGCGCTTCCTGGTCAGGACCCGGCCAGGTTGGTCGCCGAGGCCGTGCTCGCGACGCTCGGCTCCGGCCGGGGCTCGGTCGTGTGCGTGCCTGACGTTCGTGACGTCGCGCGCTGGGATGCGGTGTTCACCGAGGTGCTCGGCGAGGGCCGGCACGTCGCGCTCACGGCGGCCGACGAGCCGGCCGATCGCTATCGGGCGTTCCTTGCCGCCTCGCGCGGTGACGTGCAGGTCGTGCTCGGCACCCGCGCGGCAGCCTTCGCGCCGGTCAGCGATCTCGGTCTCGTGGCGATGTGGGATGACGGCGACGACCTGTTCGCCGAGCCGCGCTCGCCCTACCCGCACGCCCGCGAGGTCCTGCTGCTGCGCGCCACCAACCAGGAGACCGCGCTCCTGATCGGCGGCCACGCACGTACCGCCGAGGGGCAGTCGTTGATCGACAGCGGCTGGTGTGTCGAGCTGACCGCCGATCAGCGTGAGCGTCGCCGCGCGTGGCCGCGACTCACGGTCACCGACGGGTCGACCGCCGGCGCAGCACCCGTACGCCTTCCGCAGGAGGCCTTCCGCGCGATCCGGGCGGCCAAGGGTCCGGTGCTGGTGCAGGTCCCGCGGCGCGGCTATCGCGAGTCACTGTCCTGCCAGACCTGTCGCCAACCGGCCCGCTGCACCGAGTGTCAGGGCCCGTTGGGGCAGCCGTCCGCCTCCGCGCCGATTGCGTGCCGCTGGTGCGGGCGAGAGGCCTCGCCGTGGACCTGCCCCCACTGCCAGGGCACCGAGCTGCGTTCGCCGGTCGTCGGAGCACTTCGCACTGCCGAGGAGTTCGCCCGCGCGTTCCCTGACCTCGACGTCGTGACCTCGGGTGGTCAGACGATCCTCGACCAGGTCGAGCCCGGTCGGCGGCTCGTGCTCGCGACACCGGGCGCCGAACCACACGTCGCCGGCGGCTACGACGTCGTGATCCTGCTCGACACCTGGCTCATGCTGGCGCGCGAGGACGTACGCGTCGAGGAGGAGTCGCATCGGCGGTGGTTCAACGCCCTGGCGCTGGCCGGACCAGGCGCCTCGGCGGTCGCGGTCGGCGACGCCCACACGCTGCAGGCACTGGTGCGCGCCGACCCCGCTGGATTCGCCGCACGAGAGCTGGCGAGCCGCGCCGAGACGCATCTGCCGCCGACCGCGCGACTCGCGACGGTCGCAGGTCCTGACGAGGTCCTGGCAGAGCTCAGCACGCGCACCTGGACGCCGCACACCGAGCTGCTGGGCCCCGTGCCGGTCGATCCACGTTCGACTGAGGCGGGGGAGCGGCTCATCCTGCGCGCCCCGCGCCGTGAGGGCGCCGACCTCGCGGCAGCCCTGGCGGCGCTGGCCGCCGAACGCAGTGCTGCCAAGCAGCCCGGCCTGCGCATCCAGGTCGATCCGCTGTCGCTCTGACCGCGGCCACGTGTCGTACGACCTCGCCGCCTAGACTCGACGCCGTGAGAGTCGTCTTTGCTGGTACGCCCGAGACCGCCCTCCCATCCCTCGAGGCGCTCGTTGCGAGCCGCCATGACGTCGCCGCCGTGATCACCCGCCCCGATGCCCCGGCAGGCCGCGGTCGTGCGCTCAGGCCGTCCCCCGTGGCAGAGGCCGCTGCCGCCCACGGCATCGAGGTGCTCAGGCCTGCGAAGCCCGCCGACCCTGACTTCATGGTCCGGCTGCGCCAGATCGCCCCCGACTGCATCCCGATCGTCGCGTACGGAGCCCTGATCCGCCGCGAAGCGCTGGACATCCCGCAGTTCGGCTGGATCAACCTGCACTTCTCGGTGCTCCCGGCATGGCGTGGAGCCGCTCCCGTGCAGCGCGCCATCATGGCCGGCGACGAGGTGACCGGAGCCACGGTGTTCAGCCTGGTCGAGGAGCTCGACGCCGGACCTGTCCTCGGCTCGATCACCGAGCGCATCCGCGAGGAGGACACGAGCGCCGAGCTGCTCGCGCGCCTGGCCGACTGGGGCAGCAAGCTGCTGGTCGACGTCGTTGACCACATCGAGGACGGCGACATCGCCGCAGTGCCGCAGCCCGAGGACAACATCTCGTACGCGCCCAAGCTCACGACCGAGGAGGCGCGCGTCGACTGGAACCGCCCCGCGTTCGCCATCGACCGGCACATCCGGGGCTGCACACCGGCGCCCGGCGCGTGGACGCTCCTTGAGGGCGAGCGCGTCAAGATCGGTCCGGCCACGATCGCGGACGACCGCACGCTCGTGCCCGGGCAGCTGTCGATCGGCAAGCAGGAGGTCCGGGTCGGCACGACCACCACGGATCTCGTGCTCGGCGAGGTGCAGGCATTCGGCAAGAAGCGCATGGCGGCCGCCGACTGGGCCCGCGGTACCTCGTTCCCGCATGATCCGGCTTTTGCATGACCGATCCTTCGAGGTCTGTCGCGTTCCACGTACTCCGCGCGGTCGCCGAGCGCGACGCGTACGTCAACCTGGTCCTGCCAGCGATGCTCGCCGAGCACCAGATCGAGGGCCGCGACGCGGCGTTCGCCACCGAACTCGTGCACGGCACGATCCGCCGGCAGGGCACCTATGACGCGATCATCGGACAGGTGGCGAGCAAGGGCCTGGCCTCGATCGACCCGCCTGTGCTCGACGCCCTGCGGCTCGGCACGCACCAGCTGCTCAACATGCGCGTCCCGGCGCACGCCGCGGTGTCGGAGACGGTCGACCTCGTCCGGCGCGAGATCGGGCACAAGCCGGTGCACTTCGCGAACGCGCTGCTGCGCAAGATCGGCCAGAAGGACCTCGACGGCTGGCTCGCCGTCGTGACCGACGGCCTCGAGGGCGACGCGGCTCGTTCCGTACGCACGTCGCACCCGCTGTGGATCGTGACGGCCCTGCGCGAGGCGCTGGGCGGCCACGCGGCGCAGATCGACAAGCTGCTGGCGGCCGACAACGCGCCGCCCCGGGTCACGCTCGTGGCCCGTCCGGGGCTCTGCGATCCCGGATGCGCTGCCCGGCACGCCGGGCAAGCTCTCGCCGTACGCCCGCATCCTCGACGAGGGCGGAGACCCGGGCGCGATACCGCAGGTCCGCGACGGTCGCGCCGGCGTCCAGGACGAGGGCTCGCAGATGGTGGCGATCACGCTCGCCGAGGCTGAGCTCGAGGGCGAGGACACGCGTTGGCTCGACCTCTGCGCAGGCCCCGGCGGCAAGGCCGCGCTGCTCGGCGCGCTGGCCAAGCAGCGCGGGGCAGGGCTCGTCGCCAACGAGGTGCTCGAGCACCGGGCCGAGCTGGTCCGCCAAGGCGTACGCCTGCTCGACAACGTGGAGGTGACGACGGCTGACGGGCGCAGCGGCCCGTGGGAGCCGGGCACGTTCGACCGGATCCTGGTCGATGCGCCGTGCACGGGGCTCGGCGCGCTCCGGCGCAGGCCCGAGTCGCGCTGGCGGCGCTCCGAGGCGGACCTCGAGGATCTCGTCCCGCTCCAGGAGGCGCTCTTGACGCGCGCGCTCGAGCTCGTCACGACCCGGGGGAGTCGTCGCCTACGCGACCTGCTCTCCACACGTACGCGAGACGCGCGGCGTCGTCGACGCTGTCACGTCCGGACGCGACGACGTCGATGTGGAGACCACCCAGCAGTGGTGGCCCCACATCGACGGCACCGATGCGATGTTCTGCGCGGTCCTACGCCGGCGCTGACACCGGCACGGCCGACCTGCGAGGCGACCGCATCACGACCATCGAGATGACGAATGCCGTCACGGCGAACGCCATCGAGGTCAGGAACGCGGCTTCGGCTCCCGGCACGACCTCACCCGGCACGGCGCCGGAGGCGTAGACCGAGACGATCACCGCGAGACCCACGGCCCCGCCCAGCTGCTGCATCGTCTGCAGCAGGCCTGAGGCGGCTCCTGCGTGCTCGGGCTCGACGTCCGCGAGGATCGCGACGGTCGTCGGCATGAAGGCCAGGCCTGCCGACGCTCCGCTCAGCAGCATCGGGCCGAGGACCGCGCCGACATAACCGCTGGTCGTGCTGAGCTGGCTCAGCCACAGGAAGCTGACGGCCATGCCGACCGTGCCGATCGCGATGAGCCGCTGAGGCCCGAAGCGACCCACCAGACGTGCCGAGATCCGCGAGACGGCGAAGATCGCCAGCGTCAGGGGCAGGAACGCGAATCCCGAGGCGAGGGGACCGAAGCCCAGCACGCGCTGGTCGTACTGCACCAGCAGGAAGAACATCGGGAACTGCGAGCCGACCAGCAGCGACATCACGATCAAGGCGCCCGCTCGACGCCGGTTGCGCAGCAGGCCGAGGCGCAGCAGTGGGTGCGGCGCCACCCGTTCGGTACGCACGAAGATCACCAGCAGCACAGCCGCGAGGGCGAAGCCGCCGATCGTGCCGATCGAGTCCCATCCGTGGTCCGGCGCGTTGATGAAGGCATAGACAGCGGCGACCGAGCCGAGCGTCGCCGTGGCCGCGCCCACCACGTCGAATCGACCGGGACGGCGGGCCGTCTCGTCGACGAAACGGCGGACGAGGACGATCACCGCGATGCCGATCGGCACGTTGATCGCGAGGGTCCAGCGCCACGAGCCGAGGTCGGTGAGTGCCCCGCCGAGGATCAGGCCGATCGAGCCGCCGGCTGACGAGACTGCGGTGAACAGGGCGAGCGCGCGGTTGCGCGAGGCCGCGTCGGGGGTCGACGTGGTGAGGAGCGCCAGCACGCTGGGTGCGGCGATCGCGGCGCCGACGCCTTGCAGGACGCGTGCCGTGACGAGCAGCTCGGGAGTCGGGGCGAGCCCGCCCGCGAGTGAGGCGGCCGTGAACAGGCTCAGGCCGAGCACGAAGACGCGCAGACGCCCGAAGACGTCGCCGAGGCGGCCACCGAGCAGCAGCAGGCCGCCGAAGGCCAACGTGTAGGCGTTCAGGACCCAGGAGAGACCGGCCGGCGAGAAGTCGAGGTCGGTCTGGATGCGGGGGAGAGCGACGTTCACCACGGTGACGTCGAGCACCAGCATGAGCTGCGCGACCAGCACGATGGCGATGCCGTACGACGTGCGGCGGCGGGTGTCAGGGGGAGATGTGAGGGCGGTCATGGTCGGCTCCCTTCCAGGAGAGGGGCGGTGGCGTAGACTTGAACGGAGAAGGACTCCGGTTCTTCGAACGACTATACGGAGAGTGTCTCCGGTTAGCAAGGGAGGTATGGCCATGGCGCCCGTCACGCCTGCCGAGACCACGGAAACGGAAGCCGGCGTCAGGCCGCTCCGTGCCGACGCGCAGCGCAACTACGACAAGCTCGTGGCGGCCGCGCGCGAGGTGTTCGCCGAGCGTGGCGCCGAGGGGTCGCTCGACGAGATCGCCAAGCGTGCCGGAGTCGGACCGGGCACGCTCTATCGCCACTTCCCGACCCGTGACGACCTGATCGACGCCCTGATGCGCGACTGGTCCGCACGGGTCCTCGCCGACAGCGAGGCAGCGGTCGAGGCGGACCTCCCGGCGCGCGAGACGCTCGAGCGTTGGTTCACCGACCTGATCAAGCACCTGACGCTGCATCGTGGCGCCGCAGCCAAGCTCAGCGCCGCCTTCGACGATCCGTCCTCGCCGATCTACCGCAAGTGCCAGATGCTCGCGGACGCCAACGAGCGCGTGGTCAGTCACCTGACCGAGACACATGCGCTCCGTGACAACGTCGAGTCGCGTCAGGTCATGCGCCTGGTCAGCGGCATCGCGACCGTCGCAGATGCCTCGGGCATCTCCGCCGAAGAGACCGCTCCGATGCTCGGCATCGTGATCGACGGCATCCTGCGCGACTCCGCCACCTCCTGATCGGCCCGCGGCGCACCACTACGCTGGCGGCATGGGCATCCAGATCACCCCGAGCATGCTGGCGTCGGACTTCGCGAACCTCGAGGCCGAGGCGGCTCGCATCTCGAGCGCCGACTGGTTGCACATGGACGTCATGGACAACCACTTCGTCCCCAACCTGACGCTCGGCGCGCCGGTCATCGAGGCGCTGGCCAAGGTCGCCGCCCAGCCGATCGATGCGCACCTGATGATCGAGGACCCCGACCGCTGGGCGCCGACGTACGTCGAGGCCGGCGCCGGCAGCGTCACGTTCCACGTCGAGGCGGCCAAGGCGCCCGTACGGCTCGCCCGTGAGATCCGCGCCAAGGGTGCGCGGGCGTCGATGGCGCTCAAGCCGGCCACCCCGATCGAGCCCTACGAGGACCTGCTGCCGGAGCTCGACATGGTGCTCATCATGACGGTCGAGCCGGGCTTCGGCGGGCAGAAGTTCCTCGACCTCTGCCTGCCCAAGATCCAGCGCACCCGCGCGTTGATCGACAAGCACGGCGGCGACATCTGGCTGCAGGTCGACGGGGGAGTCTCGCTCGAGACCATCGAGCGCTGCGCCGACGCCGGCGCCGACACGTTCGTCGCGGGCTCGGCGGTCTTCAGCGCCGACGACCCCGACGCCATGGTGGCGGAGCTGCGCTCGCATGCCGGACGTCACACGCACTGAGCTGGAACGTGCGGGCTAGACTTGAGCACAACGAGCAGCACTTTTGCTCGCGTGCTCCGGGGTCGGTGTAATTCCGAGCCGGCGGTGACAGTCCGCGACCCGCGGTCCCATCCTCGTGATGAGACCACGGTTGAGCCGGTGAAATTCCGGCACCGACGGTGAAAGTCCGGAAGGGAGGAGCATGAGTCGTGGCGCTGTGCGCCACGACCGGTGGCGGTGGCACATCGTCGCCGATGACCCCGGGTTGCGTGAGCGCATCACGACCCGGAGGAACGCATGGCAACCGACACCGAGATCAGCGCGATGCAACGCGCGCTCGACGCGGCACGCGCGGTCAGGCGTACGCTGCCCAATCCACGCGTCGGCTGCGTGCTGCTGGCTGCTGACGGCAGCGAGATCGCGGTCGGCGTGCATCACGGCGCCGGCACTCCGCACGCCGAGATCGACGCACTGACCCAGGCCGGAGACGCCGCTCGAGGCGCAACCGCCGTCGTGACGCTCGAGCCGTGCAACCACACCGGCCGCACCGGGCCATGTGCCCGGGCATTGATCGACGCCGGAGTCGCCCGGGTCGTGTTCGGCCAGATCGACCCCGATCGTTCGGCTGCAGGCGGCACCAAGACGCTCCGCGCAGCGGGCATCGAGGTCGAACCCGGTGTGATGGCCGAGGAGGCCACCGACCTCAACGTCGAGTGGACGTTCGCCGTCACCTCCGGACGCCCGTTCGTCACCTGGAAGTACGCCGCAACGCTCGACGGACTCAGCGCTGCCCCCGACGGCACGAGCAAGTGGATCACGAGCGACGAGGCGCGCCGCGACGTGCAGAAGTTCCGCGCGGAGTCCGACGCGATCGTGGCGGGCACCGGCGCAGTGCTCGCCGACGACCCGCGGCTGTCGGTGCGCGACGACAAGGACATCCCGCTCCCGTACGACCAGCAGCCGCTGCGCGTCGTGGTGGGCGAGACCAAGATCCCCAACTACTACCGGGTGTTCGACCGCGTGGCGCCGACGCTGCTGGTCCAGTCCCGCGACCCGGAAGTCGTGCTGCAAAAGCTCATCGACAACGAGATCCGGCACATCTGGCTCGAGGGCGGGCCACGGCTCGCCGGAGCGTTCTGGAACGCCGGGGTGATCGACCGCGTGATCGGCTACATCGCACCGGCGATGCTCGGTTCCGGTCGAGCTGCGCTCGAGGGCGAGGCCACGACGTTGGCCGACCTACGACCGATCGACCTGCACGACCTGACGATGGTCGGCCCCGACATCCGCATCATCGGGACGCCCGGCCGCATGCAACGAGAGGACTTCGACTGATGTTCACCGGACTCATCGAGGAGAAGGGCATGATCACCGCGGTCAAGGACCTTGGCGACTCCGTACGCCTGACGGTTCGCGGCCCGCTGGTGGTCTCCGACGCACAGCACGGCGACTCGATCGCGGTCAGCGGCGTGTGCCTGACCGTCATGGAGCAGGACACCGACTCGTTCGCGGCCGATGTCATGAAGGAGTCGCTCGACAAGACGTCGCTCGGTGACCTGCAGGTCGGCGACGAGGTCAACCTCGAGCGCGCGACCAGGGCGGGCGCGCGGCTCGGCGGTCACATCGTTCAAGGGCACGTCGACGGCACCGGCCGGATCCTCGACCGTACGCCGAGCGAGCACTGGGAGGTCGTTCGCATCGCGCTGCCGCCAGAGTTGGCGAAGTACCTCGTCGCCAAGGGCTCGGTCACGGTCGACGGCACGTCGCTGACGGTCGTCGAGGTCGTCGACGCAGACGAGCCGTGGTTCTCGGTGTCGCTGATCCCCACGACGCTGGCCGAGACGACGCTCGGCACCAAGGGCCCGGGGGACCGGGTCAACCTCGAGGTCGACATCCTCGCGAAGTACGTCGAGCGCCTGCTGGGCGCCCGAGCAGAAGGGCACGTGGCATGACAGAGCACGAGAACGTACGACTCGACAGCATCGAGCGGGCGATCGCGGACTTCCGCGACGGCAAGGCCATCGTCGTGGTCGACGACGAGGACCGCGAGAACGAGGGCGACATCATCTTCGCCGCGAGCAAGGCGACGCCCGAGCTCATGGCGTTCCTGGTGCGCTACTCCAGCGGCCTCATCTGTGCGCCGATCACCGGCGACATCCTCGATCGCCTGGCGATCCCGCTGATGACGCCGCACAACCGCGAGAAGATGCGCACGGCGTACACGATCTCGATCGACGCGCGTGACGGCATCACGACCGGCATCTCAGCGGCTGACCGCGCGCGTACGTGCCGCGTGCTCGCCGACTCGGCCACCGAGCCGTTCGAGCTCAACCAGCCGGGTCACATCATCCCGTTGCGGGCCAAGGACGGCGGCGTGCTCGAGCGAGCCGGTCACACCGAGGCGGCCGTCGACTTCGCCCGCCTGGCCGGGCTCACTCCGGCCGGCGTCATCGGTGAGGTGCTCAACGACGACGGCACGCTGATGCGGGCACCCGAGCTGCGGGAGTTCGCCGACGAGCACGGCATCGCGCTCGTCTCGATCGAGGACCTGCAGGTCTACCGCCGGCTCCACGAGTCGCAGGTCAAGCGGCTCGCGACGACCCGGCTCCCGACGGAGTTCGGCGAGTTCACGGCGCACGGCTTCCGAGACGTGATCGAGGGGTCGGAGCACATCGCCCTGGTCTACGGCGATCCCGGCACCGAGGACGTCCTGACCCGCATCCACTCCGAGTGCCTCACGGGTGACGTCTTCGGGTCGCGGCGCTGCGACTGCGGGCCGCAGCTCGAGCTCTCGATGACCGAGATCACGACGGCTGGTGCGGGCATCGTCGTCTACCTCCGCGGTCACGAGGGACGCGGCATCGGCCTGCTGCACAAGCTGCAGGCGTACGCCTTGCAGGACTCCGGCGCCGACACGATCGACGCCAACCTGCAGCTCGGGTTCGGCGAGGACGAGCGTGACTACGCCGCCGGCGCGCAGATCCTGCGTGACCTCGGTGTCACCTCGGCCCGGCTGCTGACCAACAACCCGGACAAGACCATCGCCCTCGAGGCATACGGGGTCAAGATCAGCGAGCGGCTGCCGCTGCGGATCGCGCCCAACGAGGACAGCCTGCGCTACCTGCAGACCAAGGCGGAGCGCATGGGACACGACCTTCCCGGACTGGAGGACCTTTCATGAGCGGTCAAGGAGTACCCACGTTGTTCGTCGACGGGACCGGTGCGCGCGTCGCGATCGTCGCGTCGCGCTGGCACACCGAGATCATGGACGGCCTGATCGGCGGCGCGCAGCGCGCGCTCGAGGAGGCCAAGGTCGAGGACGTCCTGCTGGTCCGTGCCCCGGGATCCTTCGAGCTGCCGATCCTCTGCCAGGCGTACGCCCAGCACGGCTACGACGCGGTCATCGCCCTCGGCGTGATCATCCGCGGCGGCACCCCGCACTTCGAGTACGTCTCGGCGGCCGCGACCGACGGGCTCAACCGGGTCGCCCTCGACACCGGTGTGCCGATCGGCTTCGGGCTGCTGACGTGCGATGACGAGGCGCAGGCGCTCGATCGCGCGGGCCTGCCCGACAGTCGTGAGGACAAGGGCCGCGAGGCCGTCGAGGCCGCGCTGTCCACCTGGAACGTCCTGCGCACGCTCGCCTGAGCGACGAGCGCACGCAGGACGTCCGGGCGTTGGCGGTTTCAGGCGCGCACCCGGTCGTAGGCCAAGGACAGGACTCCGTCGCCATTCGCGGTGCTGGCGAGGTCCCAGCTGCCGGCCGGGCATGCCCTCCTCGAACAACCGCGCTCCGCCACCCAGGATCTCCGGGAAGATCGTCAACGCAGAGCCGGTCGACCCGATCCGCGGCGAGCAGGGCCTTGATCACGCTGGCGCTGGCGAAGACGACGATGTCACCGCCCTCCTCGCCCTTCAGCCGGTCGACGACGTCCTCGGCGGGCTCGTTGAACACCCGCGTGTTGTTCCAGGGCGCCTCGCTGAGCGTGCTGGACAGCACGACCTTCTCGGCGTCCCGCAGCCAGGCGGCGTAGCCGCGGTCACGCGGGTCGGCGTCGGCCTGGTCGGCGACCGGACGGCCAGAAGCCCATGAAGCCCTCCGCGTTGTTGCGGCCGAGCAGTGCGGTCGTGGCCGGCTCCCAAAGGTCGGTCAGATGGTCTCGCGCGACGTCGCTGATCGCGTGCGGCATCAGGAAGCCCATGTCCTACGGGCCGCCCGGGCCCTGGTAGTAGCCGTCGATGCTGAGGCCGATGTTGGCGACGACGCGGCGTCCGTTGGTGGTCATGACGTTTCCTCACTGTATGGTGGTGTCTGCTGCGACGGTCGTCGCGAGCTTGTCGAGGCTCTGGTCCCAGCCGAGCTGGATGCCCGCGATGAATTCCGCGGACGGGATGGTGCTGTCGCTGATGCGCAGCCGAACCTCGAGATCTGTGGCCTCGCCCGCGTCGGCGAGCGAGTACGTGTAGTGCGCCGTGAAGGCGGTCGTGCCGTCCGGCAGCACCGGAGAGAGGCGGAACGAGAGCAGCTCGCCCGAGGTCACGGCGTCGATCACCCCCTCGGCGCGGCCGATGACGCCATCGCTGCCTGAGTGATCGTCGGCATCGGCGTACTCCTGCACGATCGGTGCCCGGGCGGGTGCCGAACTCGATGTGCGCCAGGCGCAGATCCGCAGGTGCCCACCATGCGGGGAGGAGCTCGGGGTTGGTCAGGTGGTCCCACACGGTGGGGCGGGACGCCGCGAGGCTGCGGCGGAAGACGTACTCACGGTCGTCGGCCCAGCGCTCTTCGCCGGCCGCGAGGGTCTCGACCTCGACGCTGCGTGGAGTACTGGTCGAACGCGGCACGGTTCGCCAGGTTCGCGTCGGCGATGTCGGCGAGGCGGACCAGCTCGGCGATGGCGGTCTTGAGCGCGTCAGCCTCCAGTGCGTAGATCCTGCGCTGGCCCGAGCGGCGGGAGATCGCGAGCCCGGCACGTTCGAGGGTCTGCAGGTGCTTGGTCGCCTGCGGCTGACGAAGCCCAGGAGGTCGGCCACGACGCCGACCGACCGCGGCCGCTCGGCGAGCAGCTCCATGATCTGCCGGCGCGAATCTGTCCGCGAGTGCCGCGAGTACGGTGTCCATGACCAGAATATTCCTCATTAAGAATATGCCTGTCAAGGAATATGACGATCTTTCTGGATCCGTCCCGTCTCGGCCCGTGGTGCTGCGAACCGTGCGCTGGGGAGCGCGGATAGACTGCTCCGCGATGAAGACCTTCGATGAACTCTTCGCCGAGCTGTCCGACAAGGCAGCCAGCCGCCCCGAGGGCTCGCGCACCGTCGCCGAGCTCGACGCCGGCGTGCACGCGATCGGCAAGAAGCTCGTCGAGGAGGCTGCCGAGTCGTGGATGGCGGCAGAGCACGAAGGTGCCGAGCGGGCAGCCGAAGAGCTCAGCCAGCTGCTCTACCACGCCCAGGTCATGATGATCGCCAGCGGCATCACGCTCGACGACGTCTACGCGCATCTGTGACGGATCGGCCCTTCGGCGCCCATCCGTGCCTTCGAGTCCCGTCACAGAACTCCTGAGAAGAGAAGTCCATGCTCAAGATCGCCGTACCCAACAAGGGTGCGCTCGCCGAGTCCGCCGCGCAGATGCTGACCGAGGCCGGCTACCACCAGCGCCGCAACGCCAAGGATCTCGTCACGCTCGACCCTGACAACGACGTCGAGTTCTTCTACCTCCGCCCCCGCGACATCGCGATCTACGTGGGGGAGGGGACGCTCGACATCGGCATCACCGGTCGTGACCTGCTGCTCGACTCCGGCGCCCACGCCGCGGAGAACATCTCGCTCGGCTTCGGCGCCTCGACCTTCCGTTTCGCAGCGCCGATCGGTGCGATGTCGGCCGTCGCCGACCTCGCCGGGACGCGCATCGCCACGTCCTACCCGGGCATCGTGCAGAGCTACCTCGCCGAGCGCGGCATCAGCGCCGACGTCGTACGCCTCGACGGTGCCGTGGAGTCGTCCGTACGTCTTGGCGTTGCCGACGCGATCGCGGATGTCGTCGAGACCGGCAGCACCCTCAAGCAGGCCGACCTCGAGGTCTTCGGTGAGCCGATCCTGTCGTCCGAAGCGGTGCTGATCACCCGTCAGGGCGCGCCGGAACCGGAAGGCTTCGCGGTGTTCAAGCGCCGCATCGACAGCGTCCTGGTCGCCCGGACGTACATCATGATGGACTACGACATCCGCGTCGACCAGGTCGATCGGGCCGTCGAGCTGACGCCCGGCATCGAGTCGCCGACGGTGTCGCCGCTTCATCGCGAAGGGTGGGTCGCGGTGCGCTCGATGGTGCCCCGTGACGCCGCCCAGAAGGTCATGGACGCGCTCTACGAGATCGGCGCCCGCGGCATCCTCGTGACGGACATCCTGGCGTGCCGGATCTGAGGACGTTCCGCCCCGGTGGCGCCCGCATCGTCGCGTACGGCGTGGGCGTCATCATGATCGTCCTCACGGTGGTGATCGGCCTGGCACTGCCGGACGAGATCTACTTCACGCCCGCCGAGGACGTGACGCTGTGGGCCATCATCGTGGTGGTGCTGGTGCTCCTGCACGGCATCGGACGCAGCTACGTACGTGCCGACGACGAGGGCGTCGAGGTGCTCAACGGCTATCGCCGGCATCGCATCCCGTGGTCGGACATCGAGGGCTTCGCGATGAACACCGGCGCACCGTGGCCGACTCTCGTCACGCACGACGACGAGCGGGTCATGCTGTTCGCCATCCAGGGCTCCGACGGCGCGTACGCCCGGGAGGCCGTCACCTACCTGCGAAGCAGGTTGTCGGCATGACCCACGACCGTACGCTGGCCAGTCCGCAGTTCCCCGGGGACGACGGAGGCGTCGACCCGCTGCTGGTCGCGGCCTTCGGCGACGACCTGGCGGTGCTGGCCGCGCTGGCAGATGCCCGGGTGTTCGTGCCGATCATCGCCCTGCTCGGCGAGGTGCCGGCCGACGGCGACAAGAACGCCGACATGGCTGCGGTGCTGATGACCGGTGCCGACGGACGACAGGCTCTGCTGGCGTTCAGCAGCGTCGCGTCGATGGCGCACTGGGACCCCAACGCCAGGCCGGTGCCGATCCTCGGCCGTGACGCCGCCCGCGCGACCCTCGACGAAGGCGCAGCGGCGATGCTGCTCGACATCGCGAACCCGACGTTCACCGTGGTCGAGAGCGACGATGTCGCCCACCTCGCCGCGGGCCACCGCCTGGTGCAGAGCGAGGCCGGCGCCGCCTGGCTCGCCTGACCGGGACTCAGCCGGCGGCGGACGAGCGTACGGCCGCCAGCGGCACGGTGATGTGGACGTTGCCGTCGTGCCGCTCGACCCGGGCGACGAAGCCCGCGTTGCCGACGGTTCGCAGCAGCTTGTCGTTCGACCCCTCGGTGATGAACGTCAGGCGTGCGGCACCCTGCGACTTGGCGCGGATCGCCGCCT
>CAVXBS010000009.1:0-5479 GCA_963759975.1 uncultured Actinomycetota bacterium | reverse complement strand
ATGGCGAGCGGTCCGATCTCCCACGCGACGAGCCAACGGGATCGTCGGCGCTGCTCACCCATCGCGTCGAGCAGCGCCGCTTGCCGCGACCTGTTGGCCTCGCCGCGCACAAGAGCCAGCGAGATGACCGCGAGGCACATGGCGATCAGTGCACCGAGCATGATCTGCGCCGCGTGACGTATGCCGGGGACCAGTGGGAGGTCCTCGATCCTGCGGGCGACGTCGTCCGTCGTCCTGGCCTCGGCATCTCCCGGAACCGCGCGCACGGCGTCGCGCACGGCCTCACTCGCGCCGGTGGTGCTGACCAGGAGCCTGTCGGGCTGGTCCGGGGTCGAAGCCGAAGTGCTTCGCCACGGCCCGGTCCATCAGGACCCATGAGGTCAGGGGACTGAGTGGCGAGGGCACGTGCGCCGTGCCCACGACGTCCACCGGCACGTTGTCGACCCGCAGCGCCGACCGATCCTTGTCGAAGTCCTTCGAGACGAGGATCGACGCCCGGTCCCCGCTCGTACGTTCGAGGGCTCGCGGCAGCCGGAGCGCGCCCGGCACTCCCTTCTGGACCTTGCGCAGTGCGGCGACGTCGACGAACAACACCCGGGTGAAGACGGGCCGGTTGGCCGTGAACATCGGTACTCCGGACTGTTCGGTGATCGCGGCGGTCGCGCGTACGTCTGCGCGATCCGACAGCAGTGCCTGGATGCTGGGGTTCAACGGCTGGCCCTCCACCACGACGTCGGCACCGACGGTTGCCTCCGCCGCATCCTCGAGTCCGTGCTGCAGGGTCGTGGTGGCGACACCGGAGAAGACCGCCAGGCTGACGCTGGTGACCAGCGCGAGCGCTGCCGCGAGACCGGCGGCGGGGTCACGCAGTGCGCGCGCCGTGCCGGGCACAGCCGTGGGACCCCGCCAGCGCAAAGCGCGGGCCGACGCGCGACCGAGCACCCATGGATAGACCCGCATGACGACGAGGCAGCCCGCGAGGCTGAGCAGGAGCGGTGTGGCGGCGAGCAACGGATCGATGCCGCCGTCAGGTGTCGCCAGACCTCGGTTGCGCAGCGCCACTACCGCGGCGACGGCTCCGAGCAGGACGAGCACGTCGACGATCCAGCGCTGCCCGCCGATCTCTCCTGATGTCAGGTCAGCCCGTCCCGCGTGGGCGTCTGCCGGTGACATCGCGGCCATCAGAAGAGCTGGTGCGACCCCGACGAGCGCGGGCCACCACCAGGCCGCTGCGCTGCCGTCGTGGCGGAGCCGACGGCGCCGATGAGGGCGCCGGCCACGGCCATGGGCAGGCCCGCCGCGAGGCCCTCCGCTCCCACCAACGCGCGCAGCTGGGGTCCCGACGCGCCGCGGGCAGCGATCAGGGCCAGCGGACGACATTGCTTCCGGAGGACAGTCCCGCGGTGAGCCCGAGCACGACCGCCCCAACGCCCAAGGGTCCGGACGCGAAGAGCGCCATCATGGCGCGCGCTGAGGAGCCGGACCTGGTGGCCTGGTCGATCGCGTTGGCGGCGTCAGAGCTGAAGGCCAGCTCGGTGGCGCCCACGATGGTCGGTTCGCCCTGCGCATCGTTGAGGTAGCCGTCGCCGGGCAGCAGGTGGGTGCCGCGGCTGAACTGGCGCAACTCCCTGACGAACTCGTCGGCGTTGCCGGCGGTGAGCGCGGAGGAGTCGAGCGGGAACCACGTACGCAGGTCCGCGTTGGACTCAGCTGGACGAGCTGCGGGAGTGACCCTGGCTCGGCCCAGCCGACAGCGGTCACGATCGGCTTGCCACCGTCGGGCTCGAACACAGACGGGATCAACGTCGCGGAGACCTGCGCCCAGACCGGATCCGTCCTGTCCTTGGCCACATAGGTGCCCGACAGCTGTACGTCGATGGGCGGCCCGCCCCCGAGCGGACTTGCCCGGCGTTGTCCGATCGGCCAGTGCATGGCGGAGGCGGCGGCCTCAGACAGCACGATGTCGACCGGGTGACCCTTGGCCGGCAGGTCGGCGGTCACTGCGGCCGGCGCCTGTCCCTTGGTGATCCGGACATGATCGGCCAGACGGGGGTCGAAGCCGATGCTGAGGATCACGTTCGCCTTGGTGAGAGTGGTCGGGTCGACGGGCGAGGCCGGTGCGGTCGGGAGGGTCAGGGCGAAGCCTCCCGGCTTGAACACCGTTCTCAGCCGGGGCGGCATCCCCTCGCGGATCTCGCTCATGGTGTCGTCGAGTCCGCCCCAGACAGGCTCGGAGGCGCTCGGCAGGGTGTTGCCCTTGGGATCGGTGGCCGCGGTCGGCGTCGGGGTCCCTTGCTCGCGCGCGGACAGGTCTCGCTGCACGGCCGAGGGTCGTCGACCTGGTGCCGCAGCGAGTCCGTGAGCAGGTGGTTGGCCGCGCGAGGCATGAGCGCGGTGAGAGTCGACAGCAGCAGCACGATCACGGCCATGACCGAGAGCGAGCGGCCATGGTGGGCCACGTGGACCCGGAAGAGCCGGAATGTCGCCATCAGCCCCCCTCACGTGCGGTGCGCGTCGCGTCCTGGCGGATGTGTCGAGCCTGGCGGACTGCCACGGCGACCACGGCGACGCCGAAGAGGGTGACGAGCAGCGTGAGGCCGGGGAGTGCCAACGAGATCGCCGGTTCGACGGCCGCGGGACGGTTCGGAGTGGCGCTGCGGGCAAGATTGCCCGCCGTCAACAAGACTGCGATCGCGCCGGTGACGAGGCCGATGAGGCCTCCTGCGGCCACCGCCCCGGCCAGCTCTGTCGACCGTATGCGGGCCTGCTGGCGTGGGGTGAGACCGAGTGCGCGGAGCACCCGCAGCTCATCGCGGCGCCGCCGGCTGAGGCTGGTCGTCATGGCTGCGGTGGCGAGTGCTGCGAAGACGATCACGGCGCCGGCCGCCCACCACCAGGCGTCGAGGGCGGACGAGACGACGCGGGCGCCGGGGCCCGGGTTGCTGTTCGTGGCGGTGGTCCGCACGACGCTGGTCGCGGTCGCTGCGCGGGCCACCCGGTCAGGGTGGGCGGACACGACCCACACCGAGTCCGGTGCCGGGACGGCTGCTCCGCTGCCGAGGGCATACGACACCAGTGTCGGCAGGTCCGCCGCGATGCCGCGTGCGGCGGTCACCCCCGGGATCGTGTCGACGACGCCGGCCACCACGACCGTGCCTTGGAAGCCCGACTCGGGCAGGAGCAGGTCGAACGTGTCGCCCGTCCCGGCCTGGAGCAACGCAGCGGTGTCAGAGGTGATGACCACGGGCAGCTGCTTGGGCTTGCGGCCCACCACCGTGCTGCCGCTGCTCTTGTCGTCGACGAGCTCGATGTCGTACGGTCTCGCGCCGGGAAGCCCACCGACACTGATCGTCGCGTCGCCGTCGACCCCGGTCGCATCCGCGTGGAGCGCGAGCAGCCGCCAGCCGCGGGCATTTGGGGGAACCGTGACGGACCGCTCTGCCGCCTCCGCTCCGGGGCCACGCACCAGCCCGATCGGGCGCACGGCGATCTGCCCGGCGCTGTCCACGAGCCAGAGCGTGATCTTCACGTCACCGGTGATCGGGGCGCCGCTCACCGTGACGGTGACCTCGATCCTGCCGGGCTTGATCGCCGCTCCGCGCCGGCCGGCGTCCAGGGCCGACACCATGTCGGCGGTGTCCTCGCCGACCCAGGGTCCGCGTGCGACGTCCGCGATCGCGGGGCTCGAGGCGAGGAAGGCGACCTCGTCCTGGCCCTGGTCGACCCGCCCCGGCACGGCCACGACCGCCGCGGCAGCGTTGCCGAGTCCCATGAGCGGGGCCGTCGTCGACTCGACACCGACGTCCGCCGTGGGCTCGACAGCCAGGTCGAGGCGGGAGTCGGCTCCACTGCGGACGCCGGCAGACGTCGCGGCCAGGGACGTCTGCGTGGCATCGACCGCCGAGACCAGGATCGCGAACCCGACCGCCAGGGACGTGAGCGCGATCGTGACGCCGAACGTCGACAGCCGCCGGGCCAGCTGGCGGGCGGGCACGACCGGCGTGATGCCCGGGCCCACGGCAGCGCGTCGCTCGAGGCGTCGGAGCAGAGGGGCCGCGGCGACCATGCCCAGGAGGGCCCCGGCGGCGAGCGCGGCGGCCGGTGCGAGCGACGTGATCGCGTCGACGCGTGTGGCGCCGCCAGCTCCGACGGTCACAGGACCGCCGTAGGCCATGAACTGCCCGATCGACAGCGCAGCGGCTGCCAGCACCACGATCAGAAGGGCCTTGCGGGCACCGCGGTGGTCGCGCGACCCCCGCTGTGTCGCGGACTGACTGACCGCTGTGGCCGTCGCGACGACGACGAGGGCGACCGTCACCACGACGCAGGCCGCAGCTGCGAGCACCGCGAGCCCGGTGTCAGGCTGCCGGTCGACGCCCGTGAACACCGCGACCGCCCCGCCCGCGCCGGACGCCGCCCCGACGAGCGCTGCAACGGCGCCCTCGACTGCTGCCGCGGCCGTCATGGCAGGTGCGCTCCCGCCGCGTGACCGCAGCAACGCCGTCTCGGCGCGTCGGGCCTCGATCAGGAGTGCAGTGACCTGCCGGCAGGCCACGATGGCCGTCACGGCCAGCAGCGCGTAGGCGACCGCGAGCAGGCCGTCGGCGGCCGCTCGGGTGGCTTCGAGATCCGCGAGGCGATCGGGCAGCCCCCCTGTCACGGTGGCCGAGACGTCACTGTCGTCGATGGCTGACAGCAGGGAGCTCAGGTTGCGGCGCGACTGCGACAGGTCGGTCGAGGCGAGTGGCGTGAGGACGTACGACGCCGTGGCGGGAGCAGGTATCCGGGCGATCTCGGCTTGAGGTACCACGAGCGGCCCGGCACCGTCTGGCCCGCGCCCCGACGCCGAGGCCGGATCGCCGAACCATGCCGTGGCTCCCGGATCCCTGGGTCGCCACGTGGCATCGACGACGATCTCGACCCGATCGCGGCCAATGCCGGCGGACAGGCGGTCGCCGACCTGGACTCCCAACGCCGACGCGGCGCGGTCCTGCAGGGCCGCGTGGATCTCGGGGCCGGAGCGTGCCGCAGGCCAGTGACCGTCGACCAGGACCGACCGCCTCCGCAACCCCTCGTCCGCCCGTGCGGTGAGGTCGACCGTCGATCCGTCGTGGACTGCTGGGAATCCCTCGGCGTGCGTCGCGCGAATGATCCGAACCGTGCGTGGTCGAGCAGGCGATCGAGGTCGGGCGCGCGGTCGGCCTGCACCTCAGCCTGCAGCGGCGGCCGACGTGGCGGTTCTGCTGCAAGGGCGGCGTCCTCGGCGCGGCGGTCGGCCGCGCGGGTGAAGCGCGTCGAGCCCGACGATCGAGAACGTGGCCACGAGAACGATGCCGGCGAGGGCGAGGAGGAGCAGCCGAATGGCCCCGCGCGCGGGCACACGCCAAGGCCTCGACGCCGGCACCGCGCACTCCTCCTGTCCCGACGGGAGAGAAGCTGTGACCGTGGCGCGTCACCTTACGGGCCGCGGGAAGGACCC
>CAVXBS010000008.1:0-14158 GCA_963759975.1 uncultured Actinomycetota bacterium | reverse complement strand
CGGCGATGCCGAGAGAGCCGAGTGCCAGCCGCCCGAGCGGCGCGGACCGTCGGGTCATGCCATGGCCCAAGGACGGATCTTCATGCGTTCACGTCGTCCTGGCGACACGAAGGCATGGACATCGGCGACCTGGCCACGCCGTGGCGACCGATCTACATGCGTTCTGGTCGTACGGACGACGCAAACGCAGGGAGATCGGTCCACCTCACGGCGTTGGACGGCGCTCACGCCTTGGCCGTCACGTGCTCGCGGATCTGCGGAATGATCGACTCGCCGTACACCCGGAGCGTCTCCTCCTTGTTGTCGTGCTGGAGGTAGCCCGCGAACTGCGTCACCCCGGCCTCCTGGAGTGCCTTGAGCTTGGCGACGTGGTCGTCGACCGTGCCGAGCAGGCAGAACCGGTCGACGATCTCGTCGGGCACGAACTCGGCGTGCGTGTTGCCGGCGCGGCCGTGCTCGTTGTAGTCGTAGCCTTCGCGGCCCTTGATGTAGTCGGTCAGCGCCTGCGGGACCTGGGCATCGTCGCCGTACTTGGCCACGATGTCGGCGACGTGGTTGCCCACCATCCCGCCGAACCAGCGACACTGCTCACGCATGTGCGCCCAGTCGTCACCGACGTACATCGGCGCGGCGATGCAGAACTCCAGCGAGTCCGGATCGCGGCCGACATTGGCGGCCGCGTCGCGGACGGTCTGGATCATCCACTTCGTGATGTCGATGTCGGCGAGCTGCAGGATGAAGCCGTCGCCGACCTCGCCGGCCGCCTTGAGCGCCAGCGGCCCGTAGGCCGCGATCCACACCTCGAGCGAGGTGTGGGTCGTCCACGGGAAGCGCAGGGTCGAGCCCTTGTAGTCGACCGCGCGGCCGTTGCCGAGCTCGCGGATCACGTGCGTCGCCTCGCGGACCTCCTTGAGCGTCGACGGCTTGCCGTTGGTCACCCGCACGGCGGAGTCGCCGCGCCCGATGCCGCACACCGTGCGGTTGCCGTACATCTCGTTGAGCGTCGCGAACACCGACGCCGTCACGGTCCAGTCGCGGGTCGCCGGGTTGGTCACCATCGGCCCGACGATGATCCGCTTGGTCTCAGCCAGGATCGCGCTGTAGATGACGTACGGCTCCTGCCACAGCAGGTGACTGTCGAACGTCCACACGTAGTCGAAGCCGTGCGCCTCGGAGAGCTTGGCGAGCTGCACCGTGCGCCACGCGGGCGGGTTGGTCTGGAGGACGACACCGAAATCCATGGTCAGCCTTCTGCTAGATGAGGTACTGGGAGAGGTCGCGCTTGACGAATTGACCGTGGCCCTTGGTCCCGACGTACGCGTTGTCGTCCACGACGACGGTGCCTCGCGACATGACGGTGTCGACGTGCCCGTCGATCTCGAAGCCCTCCCACGCGGAGTAGTCCATGTTCATGTGGTGGGTCTTCTCCAGGCCGATCGAGGTGTGGCCGTTGGGGTCGTAGATGACGATGTCGGCGTCGGCGCCCGGCGCGATGACGCCCTTCTTGCCGTAGAGCCCGAACATCCGCGCCGGCGTCGTCGAGGTGATCTCGACCCATCGCTCCAGCGTGATCTGCCCGCTGACGACGCCTTGGTACATCAGGTCCATGCGGTGCTCGACCGAGCCGATGCCGTTGGGGATCTTGGAGAAGTCGCCGAGGCCGAGGTCCTTCTGGTCCTTCATGCAGAACGGGCAGTGGTCGGTCGAGACCATCTGGATGTCGTTGGTCCGCAGGCTCTGCCACATGTGGTCCTGGTGGCCCTCCGCACGGGAGCGCAGCGGCGTCGAGCAGACCCACTTGGCGCCTTCGAAGCCGCCCCACGTGTCACCCTGGGCGCCGAGCTGCTCCTCGAGCGACAGGTAGAGGTACTGCGGGCATGTCTCGCCGAACACGTTCTGCCCGTTGTCGCGGGCGGCAGCGAGCTGCTCGACGGCCTGCTTGGCGCTGACGTGCACGACGTACAGGGGCGCGCCGGTGAGGTTGGCGAGCATGATCGCGCGGTGTGTCGCCTCCTCCTCCATCTGCCACGCGCGGGCGACGCCGTGGTAGTACGGGTCGGTCTTGCCCTGCGCCAGCAGCTGCTCGACGAGGACGTCGATCGCCGGGCCGTTCTCGGCGTGCATCATCGTCATGAGCCCGGTCTCGGCGGACGTCTGCATCGCGCGCAGGATCTGCGCGTCGTCGGAGTAGAACACCCCGGGATAGGCCATGAACAGCTTGAAGCTCGTGATGCCCTCGTCGACCAGCCCGTCCATCGCCTTGAGCGAGTCGGCGTTGACGTCGCCGATGATCTGGTGGAAGCCGTAGTCGATCGCGCAGTTGCCGCGGGCCTTGTCGTGCCACGTCGCGAGCCCGTCCATGACCTGCTGTCCGTACGTCTGCACAGCGAAGTCGATGATCATCGTCGTGCCGCCCCAGGCCGCGGCGCGGGTGCCGGTCTCGAACGTGTCGGACGCCGCGGTGCCGCCGAACGGCAGCTCCATGTGGGTATGCGCGTCGATCCCGCCGGGAATGACGTACTTGCCCGTCGCGTCGATCACGGAGTCGACGGTGCTCGCCAGGTCGCTGCCCAGCAGCGTGGATCCAGGGGCGAGCACGCCGACGATGACCTCGCCGTCGACCAGGACGTCGGCCGCCGAGCGGCCGGTCGCCGTGACGACAGTCCCTCCGGTGATGAGTGTGGTTGCCATCGTTCCTCCTCAGGGCTTGGGGATCGACGTGTAGGAGTCGGGGCGACGGTCGCGATAGAACTGCCAGTCGTCCCGCATCTCCTGCACCATGTCGAGCTCGAGATCGCGGACGAGGACTTCCTCGTCGGTGCCCGAGCCGCGCTCGCCGACGAAGTTGCCGCGCGGGTCGATGACCTGGCTCGTGCCGTAGAAGTCGACGGCGAGCTCGCCGTACTCGTTGTCCTCGCGGCCGACCCGGTTGGGCTGGAGGACGAAGTAGCCGTTGGCCACCGCCGCACACGGGCCCTCGACCTCCCACAGACGGTTGCTCAGGCCGGGCTTGGTGGCGTTGGGGTTGAAGACCATGTGGGCGCCGTTGAGGCCCAGCTCGCGCCAGCCCTCCGGGAAGTGCCGGTCGTAACAGATGTACATGCCGATTTTGCCGACCGAGGTGTCGAACACCGGGTAGCCCAGGTTGCCGGGACGGAAGTAGAACTTCTCCCAGAACCGGTCGAGATGCGGGAGGTGGTGCTTGCGATACTTGCCGAGGATCGTGCCGTCAGCCTCGACGATCACCGAGGTGTTGTAGTAGACGCCGGTGATGTCCTCCTCGTAGATCGGCAGGATCATGACCATCGACAGCTCCTTGGCGAGCGCCGCGAAGCGCTGCACGATGGGACCGTCGGCGGGCTCGGCGTAGCGGTAGTACTTCTTGTCCTCGGTGATGCCGAAGTAGGGTCCGTAGAACAGCTCCTGGAAGCAGATGACCTGCGCACCGTCCGCCTTGGCGTCGCGCGCGAACTGCTCGTGCTTGTCGAGCATCGACTCCTTGTCGCCCGTCCACGTCGTCTGCGTGATCGCGGCTCTGATGACCGTCACTTGGCTCCCTCTCGCTTGTGGTCCAGATCACAGACCGTCGTAGGTCGCTCACTCTAAGCAGGGTGAACGCGGCCCGTCCAGAGATTCAATGGCACAAACGTTTCAGAGGAGTGATTATTTGTAACGTTCGTATGAACGTGGTCAGGGAGTCAGCGGGCATGGTCGTGAGCCAGCATCGCGACGCCCAGCGACAGCTGCGACGAGGGATCGTCGAGGCGGACCCCAAGGACCTTCTCGATCTGCGCGAGCTTGGCGTAGAGCGCCGGGCGGCTGCGGTGCGAGGTGCGGGCGAGCCGCGACTTGTTGCCCCCGGCCGCGAGGAACTGGCGGAGCAGCTCGAGCAGTCCCCCGCCGTGCCTGGCCTCGTACGCCAGCAGGGGGTCGAGCTCGGCCTCGACGAACGACTGCACGCGCGGGTCGTCGTGGAGCTGCGCGATGAGCCCGTGCAGCCGGATGTCGGCCTGGCGGAAGTAGGCCGGTCCCGGTGCCAGTGCTTCGTGGGCGACCCGGGCGACGTGCTGCGCGGTCCGCAGCGAGCGGCTGGCCGACAGCAGATCCGCCTCCGCGGAGCCGACACCGATCGTGACCCGCGCGAGGCCGGGGTCAAGACGCATGGCGCCTGCAAATGCGGCGAGGACGGCGTCCTCGGTCGACCGCCCGGGCACTGCCAGCAGCAGGACCATCTGGTCGTCGCCGACCACACCGGCGATTGCCGACTGCCGGGAGAGGGTCAGGGCTTTGGTCACCCGTTCGCCCAGGCGGCGCTGCGCTCGGTGCGCGCCCGCGGCTTCGTCGACCGGAATGTCCGCCTGGACGGCTGCACCGACGTACGAGCTGCCGGGTCCGAGTCCGAGCGCCCGCGCGCGGGTGACCGCGGTCGACTCATCGCCCAGTCGGCCGTCGAGCAGCTCGCTGAGGAAGCCCCCCTGGGCCTGGAGCTGCACGGACTGCTGGTCGCGCTCGATCATCCGGGAGAGCTCGACGGCCTGGGCGACGCGCTCCACGAGCATGCCGAGGCGTTGCTGGTCTGCGGCCGGGTTGGGGACGACCAGACGGCCCCACTCGTGGCCGTGCGTGCCCACGACTGTGGTCAGCCAGCCCTCGAGCCCCGCGAGCCCGGTGCCCTCGCGCCGCGGGCACAGCCGTGAGCGCCGCTCCCAGTCGGCGAGCAAACCTTCGGCCGGCCGGCCGACGGCGTGGAAGGCCACGACCCGGCGGTTGAGGTCCTCCAGCACGATCGACGACCCGGCCATCTCGGCCCCGGCGCGTACGAGCTCCTCGACTCCCGCTCCCTCAAGGCTCAAGGCGGTGAACGTCTCGTGCACGTCCTGCGCGAAGCGTACGAAGTCGAAGCGGTCCGCGACAATGCCGCGGTGCACCTCCTCGGTGATCAGCACGAACCGCGCCTGCCGGTGCAGGACCACGAGGGGGAAGTCCGCGGACCGGGCGAGCTCGAGCGCGGCGGTCGGCACCGACGGGAGCTGATCGCCCAGCTCGACGATGAGGCCCGCGGCGCCCGCCGCCATGAGTGCCCCCACGTAGTCGGCCGCCTCCTCACCCGAGCCGCGCATCGCGAGGCCCGTCGACAGCAGCAGCTCGTCACCCTCGAGCAGGTCGGCGACCTCGCGCACCTCGCTGACGTGGACCCATCTGACCGGCCTGTCCAGGCGGCCCGACCCGCTCAGCACCTCGGGCTGGCCGGCCTGCACGGCAGGGCCGGCGAGGATCGAGCGGATCGTAGGCATCATGCGCTGACTCTAGTTGACACTGTGTAAGACAATCGAGGGCTTTGACGACACTTCGTCCATTGCCTCGCAGCGTGCCGAGGCGCAGGATCGGAACCATGAGCGAAAAGAACGTCATCGGCCACTGGCTCGACAACAGCATCCACATCGGCAACTCCGGGCGTTTCGGCGACGTGACCAACCCGGCGACCGGCGAGGTCACCTCACAGGTCGCCTTCGCCGACGAGACCGATGCCGCGCGCGTCATCGCCTCGGCCAAGGCCGCTGCACCGGGCTGGGCGTCGGCGTCCATCACGACCCGCACCAAGGTGCTGTTCCGCTTCCGCGAGCTGCTCAACGAGCGCAAGGAAGAGCTCGCCGCCATCATCACGTCCGAGCACGGCAAGGTGCTCGCAGACGCGCTCGGCGAGGTCTCGCGTGGCCTCGAGGTCGTCGAGTTCGCGTGCGGCATGCCGCACCTGCTCAAGGGCTCACACTCCGAGAGCGTCTCGACGGGCATCGACCTGCACTCCAAGCGCCAGCCGCTCGGCGTCGTGGGCATCATCAGCCCGTTCAACTTCCCGGCCATGGTGCCGATGTGGTTCTACCCGATCGCGATCGGCGCCGGCAACACCGTCGTCGTCAAGCCCAGCGAGAAGGACCCGACCGCCGTGTTGTGGACGGCGGAGCTGTGGAAGGAAGCCGGTCTGCCCGACGGCGTCTTCAACGTCCTGCAGGGCGACAAGGTCGCGGTCGACGCGCTCCTGGACTCCCCCGACGTCAAGTCCATCAGCTTCGTCGGCTCCACCCCGATCGCCCGCTACGTCTACGAGCGCGCGAGCCAGGCCGGCAAGCGCGTGCAGGCCCTGGGCGGCGCCAAGAACCACATGCTCGTCCTGCCCGACGCCGATCTCGACCTCGCCGCCGACGCCGCGGTCAACGCCGGGTACGGCTCCGCCGGCGAGCGTTGCATGGCGATCAGCGTCGTCGTCGCGGTCGGCCCGGTCGCCGACGACCTCGTCGACCGGATCGCGTCTCGCACCAAGACCCTGCGCATCGGCGACGGCACGCGCGGCACCGACATGGGACCGCTCGTCACGCTGGCCCATCGCGACAAGGTCGCCTCGTTCGTCGAGGCCGGCGACGCTGCGGGCGCCAAGCTCGTGATCGACGGCCGCGAGTCGCCGGTCGACGGTGAGGACAACGGCTTCTGGCTCGGCCCGACCCTGTTCGACCACGTCACGCCCGACATGAGCATCTACACCGAGGAGATCTTCGGTCCGGTCCTGAGCGTCGTGCGCGCCGAGACATACGACGAGGCGGTCGAGCTGGTCAATGCCAACCCGTACGGCAACGGCGTCGCGATCTTCACCAAGGACGGCGGCGCGGCCCGCAAGTTCGAGATCGAGGTCGAGGTCGGCATGATCGGCGTCAACGTGCCGATCCCCGTGCCGATGGCCTACTACTCGTTCGGCGGCTGGAAGAACTCGCTGTTCGGCGACACGCACGCGCACGGCGTCGAGGGCATCCACTTCTTCACGCGTGGCAAGGTGATCACCAGCCGCTGGGCCGACCCCGCGGTGTCGCCGTCCGGCGGCCTCGAGCTCGCCTTCCCCACCCACGACTGATCGTGCACGAAACGACTTGATGGAGAAATCATGAGCCGCACGTACGACCTCGACCGCGCCCACGTGTTCCACTCCTGGTCCGCACAGGCCGAGATCTCCCCCATGGTCATCGCCGGTGCGTCCGGCAGCGAGGTGTGGGACGAGGACGGCACGCGCTACCTCGACTTCTCCAGCCAGCTCGTGTTCACCAACATCGGGCACCAGCACCCCAAGGTCGTCGCGGCGATCCAGGAGCAGGCGGCCAAGCTGTGCACGATCGGCCCGCCGTTCGCCAACGACGCCCGCTCCGAGGCGGCGAGACTCATCGCGGAGCGTACGCCTGAAGGTCTCGAGCGGGTGTTCTTCACCAACGGCGGGGCCGACGCCAACGAGCACGCGATCCGCATGGCCCGGCTGCACACGGGGCGGCCCAAGGTCCTCTCGACGTACCGCTCCTATCACGGTGGCACGCAGACCGCGATCAACGTCACGGGCGACCCGCGGCGCTGGGCCAACGACTCGGCGTCGACCGGCACGGTGCACTTCTTCGGTCCGTTCCTCTACCGCTCGGAGTTCCACGCGACGACCGAGGCCGAGGAGTGCGAGCGCGCGCTGCAGCACCTCGATCACGTGATCCGCAACGAGGGTCCGTCGACGATCGCGGCGATCATCCTCGAGACGATCCCCGGCACGGCCGGCATCATGCTGCCGCCGCCGGGCTATCTCGCTGGTGTCCGCCGGCTGTGCGACGAGCACGGCATCATGCTGATCGCCGACGAGGTCATGAGCGGCTTCGGACGTACGGGTGCCTGGTTCGCGATCGACCACTTCGACGTCGCGCCGGACCTGATCACGTTCGCCAAGGGGGTCAACTCCGGCTATGTCCCTCTGGGCGGTGTCGTCGTCAGCGACGCGATCGTCGAGACGTTCGCGCATCGCGCCTACCCCGGCGGCCTGACCTACTCCGGCCACCCGCTCGCCACCGCTGCCGCAGTCGCCACGATCAACGCCATGGCCGAGGAGGGCATCGTCGAGAACGCGGCCAGGCTTGGCACCGAGATCTTCGGACCCGGGCTCGCCGAGATCGCCGAGCGGCACGCCTGCGTCGGGGAGGTACGAGGAATCGGTGCGTTCTGGGCCATCGAGCTGGTCGCCGATCCGGAGACCCGTGAACCCCTCGCGCCCTACGGCGGCAGCAGCCCGGCGATGAACGACATCATCGGCGCCTGCAAGAAGGCCGGTATGCTGCCGTTCGCCAACTTCAACCGCATCCACGTCGTGCCGCCGTGCGTCATCAGCGACGACGAGGCCCGCCGCGGGCTCGAGATCATCGACGACGCCCTGGCATTCGGCGACGCCGTCGTCTGACGCTCAGGGTTGCCGGAACCCGACGCCCAGCTCTTCGGCGACCAGTGCCAGGCGTCCATCCCGTGTCCAGAGTGCTGCGTCGTCGCTGAGCAATGTGGCCGCAAGGAGGCAGGAGTCGACGTATCCAATGCCTCGACCGTGGAGCCGCGCCGTCGTGATGAGCTCCATGACTTCGGCATCGTCTGCGACGGCGGCTGGCGGTAGCCCTGCGAGCAGCGTCAGGATCTCGTCGCGGTCCGTCAGGTTGCCGAGCGCAACCTCACCGAGCACAGCAGGATGCATCAAGACGTCGGCGCGATCGAGCAGCGTGACCAGCGCAGCATCCGACGATCGGAGATGATCCACCCACACCGAGGTGTCGACCAGGATCATGCTGCGGGCGGTCGCCGACGTGGCGTCACCTTCAAGCCCGGCTGCGTGCCACCGAGTCGCGCCAGACGTTTGGCGCTCTCGCGTTCGATCAGAGCAGTCAGCGCCTCGCGCAGCAGAGTTGTGCGCTCAGCCGTTCCGGTGAGCCTGGCGGCCTCTGCCAACAAGGCGTCGTCCAGCACGATAGTCGTACGCATACGGCCCTCCAAAGCACGTGACCAGGCATCGTTTGATGCCATCATACGTGTCACACCTCGACTGAGACCTCGGATCGGCGTTCGAGCCGGCGTACGGCAGGTGAGCACAGCGACAGCAGCGCCGACCCTCCCATCACGGCGCCCACCACGAGGAGCCAACGGTCGAATCCCACGACCATGGCGATCGGGCCCGTGACGGCGAGCCCGATGGGCCGGGCGACGTACGAGCCCATGATGTCGAACGAGTAGACGCGGGCCAGCTTGTCCTCGGCGACGTTCTGCTGGATCGACAGGTCCCAGTTGACGCTGAAGATCTCGAGCCCGAAGCCGTGCAGGAACGCGCCGAGCAGGAGCAACGGCAGGTGGTCCGACAGCGCCATCGCCAAGGGGAATGCCGCGGTGAGCGCAAGCAGGGCGGTGCCGACGAAGAGTCCGCGCCGCGGCCGCCACCTCAGGGTCACCAGGCCGCCGATGATGAAGCCGAGCATCAGCGCTCCCAGCGCCCAGCCCCAGGCCGACCGGCCGAGGCTGTCCCCCACCACGATCGGGCCGAGCACGCCCTGGGCGCCGCCGTAGAACAGGTGATAGAGCAGCGCCTGGCCGATCAGCAGCCACAGCCAGGTGTGCCGGAACACCTCGGCGAAACCCGCGCCCAGATCGCCGATCAGTGAGGGCGTGTTCTCCATGGCGACCAGCCGCGGGACTCGGATCAGCCCGAAGCACAACGCGGCCACCGCGAAGGTCGCGGCATCGATCGCGATGGCCCAGCCGGAGCCGAACGCGGCAACGAGCGTGCCGGCCCCGGAGAACCCGATGACCATCGCACCGTTCTGGAGCAGGCGTCGGATGGCCACCGCACGCGGCAACTCCTCGGGCGGCACGGTCTGCCGGGTCAGCGCCGATGACGAGGGACCGCTGAGGGCACCGAGCACACCATTCACGACTCCCCCGACCGCCAGCAGCGGAATCGTCGCCCAGCCGGCAATCAGCGCGATCGCCATGAAGGCCTGAGCCACGGCGGCGGCCGCGGCCGAGCCCTGCAGCATCAGCTGGCGAGGCAGCCGGTCGCCGAGCACGCCGCCAGCCAGCACCGTCAGCACCTCGGCGGCTGCGAACGCCGAGACGACCAGCCCAAGATCGGTGGCGGAACCGCCGAGGTCGAGCACGGCGAACGCAAGTGCCACCGGGGAGATCGCGTTGCCCATGGCGCTGACCGCGGCACCCGCGACCAGGTTGCGGTACGCGGCATGCGCCAGTGGTCCCGACCGGAGGATCATGGTGTCCATACGAACAAAGTAATTCGTCAGCGAACTATTCGTCAACTAAGTAGATCCCGGAAAATCGCGATAGCATTCCGGCATGGCCGAGACCGACTGGACCGACCGGCACGTGGCACGATGGCGCGATCACTGGGTCGACGTACCGTTCGATGACGACGTCGAAGGTGTCGTGGTCCGGATCGGGCGACTGCAGCGCTATCTCAAGGGCACGATGCAACGGGCCGTGACCGAGGTGGGACTGCAGGACTTCGAGTACGAGACGCTGCACTCGCTCATGATCCGCGACACCCCCGGCACCGCCTCCCCCACCGACCTGGCCGCGGAGCTCGGCGTCTCGGGCGCCGGCATGACCGGCCGGCTCGACAAGCTGGAGCAGGCCGGCTGGGTGCAGCGGACCGTGGCGCCGGACGACCGGCGACGGGTCGTCGTCGAGATCACCAAGGCCGGTGCCGACATCTGGCGTCGGGCCATGGCGATCCGCGGCTCCCAGGAGAACGCGATGGTGAGCGTCCTGAGTGCCAAGGAACAGGCCACGATCAACCGCCTGCTGAGGAAGATGACGCTGCACGTCGAGGCGCAGAACTCAAAGACAGCGCCGGGGAAGGCCTGACGAGCAATTGACCAGGGTCTAACCCAACGCCGACACGGCGGCGACTGCTCGTACGAGCTCGGTCGCCGCGGTGTCGAGGTCCTCGGTGGTCGTCGTGCGCCCGAAGGTGAAGCGGACCGCGGTCTGCGCGACCGGGCCGGCGTAGCCCATCGCGGTGAGCACGTGCGACGGTTCGTCGCTGCCCGCAGCGCAGGCCGATCCGCTGGAGCACACGATGCCGCGCGCCTCGAGCTCGAGCAGGATCGTCTCGCCGTTGGTGCCGGGGAAGACGAATGAGGCGCTGCCCGGCAGCCGGTGGTTGCGGTGCCCCGTGAGCTCGGCTCCGGGCACGTCGGCCAGGACCCGGTCGATGAACGCATCGCGGCGGGCGACGGTCTCGTCGTTGGACCCGCCGGCGAGCCGGAGCGCCGTGGCCATGCCGACCGCGGCGGCGACGTTCTCGGTGCCCGACCGTCGGCCGGACTCCTGCCCGCCGCCGTGGATCAGCGGCTCGAACCGCGTGCCGCGGCGGACATAGAGGACGCCGATCCCCTTGGGCGCGCCGAGCTTGTGCCCGGAGATGCTCATGGCCTGCACGCCCAGCCGTTCGACATCGAGGTCGAGCCAGCCGGCGGCCTGGACGGCGTCGGTGTGGAAGGGCACGCCCTTGTCGGCCGCCAGCCGCGAGAGCGACTCGATCTGCTGGATCGTGCCGACCTCATTGTTGGCGTACTGGATGCTGACCAGCGTCGTGTCGTCGCGCAGAGCAGCGGCAAGCGCGGCAGGCTGAACCATGCCGTCGTGGTCGACGTCGAGGATCGTGACCTCGTGACCCAGACGGCCGAGGAACTCCGCAGACTCCAGCACCGCGGGGTGCTCGACCGAGGACACGATGACGTGCTTGCCGCGCGGAGCTGCGAGGGCGATCCCCTTGATCGCGGCATTGTCGGACTCGGTGCCACCGGACGTGAACGTGATCTCCGCAGCTCGTGCGCCGAGAGCCTGCGCCACGTCTGCGCGCGCCTGCTCCAGGGCCCGGCTGGCCGACTCGCCCACCTCGTGGTGACTCGACGGGTTGCCGAAGTCGGGCCCGAAGTAGGGCCACATGGCCTCGAGCACCTCCCGCTTGATGGGAGTCGTCGCTGCTTCGTCGAGGTAGATCACGAGACCGTGATGTCGAGCCCGAGGTCGAGCGCACGCACGCTGTGGGTCAGCGCACCGACCGAGATGACATCGATGCCTGTACGCGCGACTTCGGCGATCGTGTCGAGCGTGATGCCGCCGCTGGCCTCCACCAGTGCGCGGCCGGCGATCGTGGCGACTCCCGCTCGCAGGTCGTCGAGGCTGAAGTTGTCGAGCATGATCGTGCCGGCAGCGCCGGAGTCGAGCACCGCGTCGAGCTGCTCGAGCCGGTCGACCTCGACCTCGATGTGGGTCGTGTGCGGCAGATCGGCCTTGGCCTGCCGCAGCGCTGCCGTGATGTCGGGGATGACCGCGAGGTGGTTGTCCTTGGCCATCACGGCATCCGACAGCGAGTAGCGGTGGTTGTGCCCGCCGCCGCAGCGTACGGCGTGGCGCTCGAGCGCGCGGAGGCCCGGAGTCGTCTTGCGGGTGTCGACGACGCGCGCCTGGGTGCCGGCGACCGCCTCGACGTACGCCTTGGTGAGCGTCGCGATGCCGGTCATGCGCTGCACGAGGTTGAGCGCCACCCGCTCGGCCTGCAGCACCGCCCGTGCAGGGCCCTCGACATGGGCGAGCACGGCACCGCGATCGAACGAGTCACCGTCGGACGCCTCGAGCGTCACCTTGACCGTTGGATCGAGCGTCGTCATCGCGATCTCGAAGACCTCGGCACCGGCGAACACGCCCGGCTCGCGTGCCACGAGGTCGGCTCTCGCGACGGCTGTCGCCGGCACGAGGGTCTGCGAGGTCAGGTCACCGAACGGGGCGTCCTCGTCGAGCGCCAGGTCGACGACGCGCTGGATCTGCCGACGCTCAAGCATGCTGCGGCGCGATCGACGAATGCTTCGCCTGCGTGGGATCGCTCTCGGGGAAGTCGGTCCGGTAGTGCCCGCCGCGTGACTCACGGCGAGCCAGCGCGCTGGCCACGACCGCGCGTGCCACGACGAGCAGGTTGGCGTCCTCGGCGGACTTGGCGTCGGTGACGTCCGGCGCCGCCACCGGCTAGCTCGCGAGCCCGCTCGAGGTCCTCGCCGTTGCGCGACAGGCCGGCGGCGTCCCACATGAGCTGCTGCAGGTCGCTGCGGTTGACGTCGTCGCCGTCGGGATCGTCGGCGAGGTCGACCGCGATCGGCGCCGGCCAGTCGTCGTCGAACGCGACGACTGGCGCGGGTCGTTGAGCCCCTCGATGACGCGCGTGCCGTAGACCGCACCCTCGAGCAGCGAGTTGGAGGCGAGCCGGTTGGCGCCGTGCAGGCCGTTGCAGGCGGCCTCACCGACGGCGTAAGGCCGGGGATCGAGGTGCGTCCCCATTCGTCAGTGCGGATGCCACCCATGTAGTAGTGCGCAGCAGGGTCACCGGGATCGGCACCGCGCCCCAGTCGAAGCCCTGCGCGCGGCAGGCGGCGTCGATGTTGGGGAACCGCTTGGCGAGGAACTCCGCACCCAGCGCCGTGGCGTCTAGGCGTACGGGAATGCCCGGCTGTTGGCCATCTGCTGCGGCGATGCCACGGGCGACGACGTCACGCGGAGCGAGCTCGCCATCGGGGTGCACGTCGAACATGAATCGCTTGCCGTCGGCGTCGATCAGGTCGCGCCCTCACCGCGTACGGCCTCGGACACCAGGAAGTTGCCCGGAGCATCGAGTGACGTCGGGTGGAACTGGTAGAACTCCAGGTCCGCGGCGACGACACCCGCCCGCAGCGCCATGCCGAGCCCGTCGGCCGTGGCGACCTCCGGGTTGGTCGTGTAGGGGAACAGCTGTCCCGCGCCACCGGTCGCCAGGATGACGTGATCGGCACGCAGCTCCTCGCCGTCCAGCAGCTTGACCCCGACGCAGCGGCCGTCCTCGACGATCAGGTCGACCACCGTCGTCTGCTCGCGGACCGTCACGTCGCTCTCGCGGACGCGGTCGATCAGCGCGTACGCGATGCCGGCGCCGGTGGCGTCGCCGCCGGCGTGCAGGATGCGCGGATAGGCGTGGGCCGCCTCGAGACCGTGCGACAGCTCGCCGTCGTGGCGGTCGAACTGCACGCCTCGCGCGATCAGCTCGTCCATCGCCGCGGGACCCTCGGCGCACAGGATGCCGCACGGTGTCCTCGTGGATCAGCCCGGCACCGGCGACCAGCGTGTTGGCGACGTGGGACTCGACGGTGTCGCCGAGGCGGGGTGCACCGGGATCACTCATCGCGTCGATCACCACGGCGACGCCACCTTGGGCGTAGCGGGTGTTGCTCTGCGCGAGGTCAGCCTTCGTGAAGAGCGTGACATCGTACGCGTCGACGGCTTCGAGGGC
>CAVXBS010000007.1:0-6146 GCA_963759975.1 uncultured Actinomycetota bacterium | reverse complement strand
GAACGCGTTGGAAGGGCCGTGATTGGATCGGAGGCATGACCGTCTCGTATCCGCGTATGGCCGCCCGCACGCTGCGCTTCACCCTTGGCATTCCCCGCAACATCACGGTGTCGCCCGACGGCCGCACGGTGCGCTTCATCCGTACGCCCGACGGCGTGACGCGCACCGGCGAGCTCTGGGAGTACGACGTCGCGACGGCCACCGAGTCCGTCCTCGTCGACCCCGTCGAGCTGCCGGGCGCCAGGGCGAGCAGCTGTCCGCCGAAGAGCGGTCCCGTCGCGAGCGCAGCCGGAATCCGCGGGGGGGCTCGTCGCATACGACGTCGACGAGACCGGACGTTGGGCCTGCTTCGCGCTCTCCGGGCAGCTCTGGGCCGTGCACCTCGGCGCCAAGGCCGTCCACTCCCTGCCCAGCGTCGGGGCCGTCATCGACCCGCACCTCGACCCCACCGGACGGCTCATCGCCTACGCCTCGGGTGGCGCGCTCCGCGTGATCGACGTCGGCGGCCGCGATGAGCGCGCGCTCGTCGAGCCCGAGACGCCGACCGAGGTGTGGGGGCAGGCCGAGTTCATCGCCGCCGAGGAGATGGAGCGCTACCGCGGGTTCTGGTGGGCGCCCGACGGCAGTCCCTGCTGGTCGAGCGCTTCGACGACGCAGCCCGTCCAGACCTGGCACATCGCCGACCCCGAGCACCCCGAGCGCCCGCCCGTTGCCCAGCGCTATCCCGCCGCCGGTACCCCCAACGCCGAGGTCACTCTCTGGCACGTCGACCTCGACGGCCACCGCACGCAGATCGAGTGGGACAGCACGACGTACGAGTACCTCGGCCGCGTCACCTGGAACCCACACGGCGCACCGGTGATCCAGGTCCTGAGCCGCGACCAGAAGTCGTCACAGATCCTCTCGGTCGACGTCGCCACCGGACAGACCGGCGTCCTGCGTGAGCTGAGTGATCCGGCATGGGTCGAGCTGTCGTCCGCACCGCGGTTCACGCCCGGCGGCTCGCTCATCACCGTCGAGGATGCCGACGGTTGGCGGCGCGTGCTCCGCGACGGCCTCGCCGTCTCCGGCGACGGCTGGCAGGTCCGCGACCTGATCGATGTCTTCGAGGACTGCGTCGTGGCTGCCGCCTCGCAGGAGCCGACCGAGGTGCACATCGTGCGCTTCGCCTTCGACGGCACCGTCACCGAGATCACCGACGGTGCCGCCGTGCACGGCGCTGTGGTCGGCGGCCCCACCACGGTCATCGCGCGCTCCGGGCTCGACGCGGTGGGCACGACTGTCGTCGTCCACCAGGAGGATGCCGACCCGGCCCCGATCCGGGTGCTCGCCGAACCGGCCCCGCACGAGCCCGTCGTCACGCTGGTCGCTGCGGGCGAGCACCAGCTGCGTACGGCGATCCTGTTCCCCACGGGTCACGAGCCGGGCTCGCGCCGCCTGCCGGTGCTGATGGACCCTTACGGCGGCCCGCACGGCCAGCGCGTGGTCGCTTCGGCGCGTGCGTTCCTCGAGCCGCAGTGGCTCGCCGACCAGGGCTTCTGCGTCATCGTCGCGGACGGCCGCGGCACCCCCGGCCGCGGCCACGCGTGGGAGCGCTCGGTGCTGCACGAGTTCGCCACCGTGACACTGGACGATCAGGTCGCCGCGCTCGAGGCAGTCGCCACGGCCTACCCCGACGACGTCGACACGACCCGCGTCGGGATCACCGGCTGGTCGTACGGCGGCTACCTCTCGGCGCTCGCGGTGCTCAAGCGGCCCGACGTGTTCCACGCCGCCGTGGCCGGTGCGCCCGTGACCGAGTGGCGGCTCTACGACACCTGCTACACCGAGCGCTATCTCGGCGATCCCCGCACGCAGCCCGAGGTCTACGACCGCAACTCGCTGCTGTCGCTCGCGCCTCGCCTCGAACGGCCGCTCATGATCATGCACGGTCTCGCCGACGACAACGTGGTCGCTGCCCACACGCTCCAGCTGTCATCCGCGCTGTTGGCCGCCGGCCGGCCGCACACCGTGCTGCCGCTGTCGGGCGTCACGCACATGACGCCGCAGGAGGTCGTGGCCGAGAACCTCAAGCTCCTGCAGGTGCAGTTCCTGAGAGACCACCTGGGCGCGTGAGTGGTCGGGGTCAGTCCTTGAGGCGCTTCGGTACGTCCGGGAGTGGTGGCGGGTCGTCCGGGACGCGCTCGTCGCCGGGCAGCCAGCCGCCGTACACGTCGACCATCTCCACGACCCGCTCGTCGAACGGCTCGACCAGCAGAACCCACGCGCGGTCCTCCCAGTCCTCCTCGCCGGCGAACGCCTCGCGCCTCAGCGACGTCGCGTAGCCCTCACCCTCCAGGGCCTTGACCAGCTCGTCCGCATCGTCGTCGGAGTCGAAGTAGATCCCAGTCATGGGTTGAGCCTATGATGGTCGCCACGCATCCCCCGAGGAACAGGTAGCCGGTCCGTTGAAGCTCTGAGGTCAGATCCCGCGCAGCAGCCCCCAGCGGCCTGCGCACCCATCGACCTCATGGAGCGCACATGCGTGCATCACTGTCTGTCAACGACCTCTTTTTCTCCTGGCCCGACGGCACCGTCGTCCTCGATGGCCTCGATCTCGGCATCGGTCCCGGCCGGCACGGCCTCATCGGCATCAACGGCTCGGGCAAGTCGACGCTGCTGCGGCTGATCGCCGGCGAGCTCTCGCCCCAACGCGGCTCGATCGGCGTCGACGGCGCGGTCGCCCACCTGCCACAAGACCTGGGCGCCGACCCGACCCAGACCGTCGCGCAGGTGCTCGGCATCGCCGGGATCCTCGCGGCGCTCGAGCGCGTCGAGGGCGGGTCGACCGCGATCGACAACTTCGACGTCATCGGCGACGGCTGGGACATCGCCGAACGTACAGAAGCCGAGCTGGCCCGGCTCGGCCTCGGCCACCTCGGGCTCGACCGGCCGGTTGCCACGGTGTCGGGTGGCGAGCTGGTGCTGCTGTCGCTGGTTGCCCGGCTGCTGACCCGACCGTCGATCCTGCTGCTCGACGAGCCGACCAACAACCTCGACGCCGATGCCCGCGAGCGGCTGATCGACATCGTCGCCGCCTGGAAGGGCACGTTGCTGGTGGTCAGCCACGACCGCGAGCTGCTCAACGCGATGGACGACATCGGCTCGCTCCGGGCCGGGTCGGTGCGCTGGTACGGCGGTGGGTTCGACGACTACGAGGCGGCCGTCGCGGTCGAGCAGGAGGCGGCCGAGCGGATGGTGCGGGTCGCCGAGTCCGACCTGCGCGCCCAGAAGCGCGACCGCATCGAGGCCGAGTCCGTGCTGACCACCCGACGCAAGCAGGGCGAGAAGGCGTGGGCCGAGAAGCGGATGCCCAAGATCGCCATGGGCAACTACAAGCGTCGGGCACAGGTGTCCGCGGGCAAGCTGCGCGGCGTGCACGACGACCGGATCGAGGACGCCACCGCACGGCTGGCCGAGGCCGAGGAGCTCGTCCACGATGATCGCGAGATCCGCGTCGACCTGCCCAACACCATCGTGCCCAGCGGCCGGAACGTCCTGACGCTCGACGGCGTACGTCCGGCGTACGGCGACCTGCAGCTCGACCTCGAGCTCCGAGGGCCGGAGCGGGTCGGGCTCACGGGGCGGAACGGATCGGGCAAGACGTCGTTGCTGCGCACCATCACGGGCGAGCTGGAGCCGGCGGCCGGCACGGTGCGCACACACGTGCCGATCCGCCTGCTGCCGCAGCGCATGGACCTGCTCGTCGGGGCGCTCACGGTGGCCGAGAACGTCGCCCGCATTGCTCCTGCGACGACCGAGAACCAGCGACGGGCCCAGCTCGCGCGCTTCCTGATCCGCGGGCGGGCGGCCGATCAGCCGGCATCGACCCTGTCGGGCGGCGAACGACTGCGCGCCACCCTGGCCTGCCTCCTGCTGGCCGAGCCCGCACCGCAGCTCATGCTGCTCGACGAGCCGACCAACAACCTCGACCTGCCGAGCATCCGCCACCTGGTCGAGGCGCTGGAGTCGTACCGTGGCGCCTTCATCGTGGTCAGTCACGACGCGAGGTTCCTCGACGACCTCGGGCTCACCCGGAGGATCGCCGTGTGAGCCGACCAGCACACTGGTGACATGACTGGGACCAACTGGGCAGGCAATCTGACGTACGGCGCCTCGGCGCTGCTCGAGCCGGCCTCGGTCGACGAGCTCTGCGGGGTCGTGGCCGCCGAGCCCGTCGTACGCGGGCTCGGCAGCCGACACTCGTTCAACCGCATCGCCGACACGACCGGTGTCCAGGTCTCGGTGGCGAGGCTCCCGGCGCTCGTCGAGGTCGACGAGTCGGCGCGCGAGGTGACCGTGTCGGCCGGCCTGCGCTACGGCGAGCTGGTCGAGGAGCTCGATCGCGCGGGCTGGGCGCTGCACAACCTCGCCTCGCTCCCCCACATCTCGGTTGCCGGTGCGATCGCCACGGGCACGCACGGCTCCGGCGACCACAACGGCAGCCTCGCCAGCTCGGTGGCCGCGCTCGAGCTCGTGACCGGGGACGGCTCGGTCCTGACGGTGCGCCGCGGCGACCCGGACTTCGCCGGCATGGTCGTGTCGCTCGGCTGCCTCGGCATCGTCACCAAGGTCACGCTCGACATCGTGCCGACGTTCCAGGTGCGCCAGGACGTCTACGAGGGAGTGTCGTGGGAGTCGATCGCCGCCAACCTCGGCGCGATCACGGCGAGCGCCTACAGCGTCAGCATGTTCACCGACTGGGGCGCCGCCGGGGCGGGTCAGGCGTGGCTCAAGTCGCGGGCCGATGTCACGCCTCCGGCCGACTTCTTCGGCGCTCCGCCGGCGACCCGCGAGCTCCACCCGTTGCCCGACGAGTCGGCCGAGTTCACGACCAAGCAGCTCGGTGAACCCGGCGTCTGGTGGGACCGACTGCCGCACTTCCGTCTGGGCTTCACCCCGAGCAACGGCGAGGAGCTGCAGACCGAGTACCTCGTGCCCCGGTTCCACGCACTCGCCGCGATCGACGCAGTACGTGCGCTCGCCCCGGCCATCGGGCCGCACCTGTTCGTCAGCGAGCTGCGCACGATCGCGGCCGACGACCTGTGGCTCAGCCCGAGCCACGACATCGACTGCCTCGCGATCCACTTCACCTGGCGCATGCACGTGCCAGAGGTGACGGCCCTGCTGCCGGCGCTCGACGATGCCCTGTCTCCGTATGCCGCCCGGCCGCACTGGGGCAAGGTCTTCCGCAGCGACCGCGAGCGCCTGGACGCGGCCTACCCCCGCATCGCCGAGTTCCGGTCGCTGGCCGATCGCCTCGACCCGACCGGCACGTTCCACAATGAGCAGACGACCGAGTGGCTCGGTCGCGTGTGACGTAGTCGTTGCGGTTCCGGGCCCAATCTGATCGCCCACGGTGGCACACTAAGAATATGAACGCGTTCAATTCTGTGCCGGCCGTGCTCGTCGGGCCCCGGCTGATGCGTCAGGACTGGACCCGGCTGACGTTCATCCACTGGGCCGTCGACCCGACCCTCGTCGCACCCCTGCTGCCCGAAGGCACTCGACCCGACGTGCTCGACGGCGTGACGTACGTCGGGCTGATCCCGTTCGAGATGCGCCGCGCCGGCTTCGGCCGCGGTCCTGCGGTGCCGTTCTTCGGCGACTTTGCCGAGACCAACGTACGGCTCTACTCCGTCGACGACGAAGGTCACCACGGCATCGTGTTCCGGTCCCTCGAGACGACCCGGCTGCTGGTCGCGATCGGCGCGCGGCTGGCGTTCGCGACGCCATACATGTGGGCGCGCATGCGCATCGCCGAGGACGGCGACCGCATCGACTACACGACCCGGCGGCGCTGGCCCGGCCCGCAGGCGTGCGCGGTGCCCGGATCACCGTCACGATCGGCGACCCGATCGCCGAGCCGTCGAACGTCGAGCAGTTCGTGACCGCCAGGTTCGGCCTGCACACCCGCTACCTCGGCGAGATCCTCTGGATCCCTATCCATCACGTGCCGTGGCCGCTGTGGACCGCTACCGCGGAGTCGCTCGACGATGACCTCGTCGCCGCGGCGGGGCCGCCGGATCGTGAGCCGTGCCCCGACCTGGTGACGTACGCCGCTACGGTCCGCACCGAGTTCGGCGCGCCCGTCGTCGTACGGGACT
>CAVXBS010000006.1:0-4798 GCA_963759975.1 uncultured Actinomycetota bacterium | reverse complement strand
GAGCGCGTATCGCCCGGCGACTGGCGCGCACCACAGCCACCACGGCAGCCATGACCTTCCACTCGTTCTGCTACGCGTTGCTGCGATCGGAGCAGGACGCCGGCGGCTTCGCTCAGCCGCTTCGACTGCTCAGCGCCCCTGAGCAGGACGCCGTCATCTCCGAGGTCCTGGCCGGCACGGACCCCGAGCAGTGGCCCGCAGCGATGCGCCCTGCCCTGCGGACGCGTGGCCTTGCCAGCGAGCTCCGCACTCTCATCGCCGCGGCGCGCGCCAACGGGATGGATGATGTCGACCTGCTTCGCGTTGCTGATTCGGCTGGCCGCTCCGACTGGCGCGCGGCGGCCGAGTTCTTCGACGAGCTCACGGCTGTGGCGGCCCTGGCTCATACGATCGACCACACCGACCTGATCTTCGAGGCGGTCAAGACGCTCAACGATCCCGCCGTCCGTGACCGTTGGCGGTCTCGCCTGCGCCTGGTCGTCGTCGACGAGTATCAAGACACCGACCCGCTCCAGGTCGAGCTGCTGCAGGCTTTGGCGGGTGACGGCCGCGACCTCGTCGTCGTGGGCGATCCCTACCAGTCCATCTATGGATTCCGTGGCGCCGATGTGCGCGGCATCATCGACTTTCCCGATCAGTTTGCGACCGCGGCGGGGCCCGCGCCGCGACTCACCCTCGGCTACACCAATCGCTACGGCACGGTGATCGCCGCGGCCGTACGCTCGGTGGTCGACAGACGTGGTGCGCTCGGCGCGGTGGACGGCGCGGCCTTCGAGGCGTTGCGCAGCCCGACCAGTCGCGCCACTGATCCCGGCACGGTGCAGGTGGGGACGTTCTCCTCGCCCACAGCCGAGGCTGAACACATCGCACTACTGCTGCGTCAGGCCCATCTGCATGACGGTGTTCCGTGGCGCGACATGGCGGTGCTCGTACGTGCAGGACTGCATCTTGGCCGCTTGCAGCGGGCGCTCACCGCGGCCGGCGTACCCGTAGAGGTCGCCGGCGACGAACTGCCGCTCGCAGCCGAACCAGCGGTGCGCACCCTGCTCGCAGCGTTGCACGCTGCGGATGCGCTCAACCGAGGTGAGCACCTTGCGCCTGACGTCGCGCATGCCTTGCTCACCGGCCCACTCGGTCATCTCGACGCGGCGGCGGTGCGACGGCTCGGACGAGCCTTGCGCAAGCACTCCGCCGCGACCGGCGAGCAGCCGCGTGCCTCTCGGCTGCTGATCGCCGAGGCGATCGGCGACCCGGTCTTCCTGTCGACGCTCGACTCGTCAGGGCCGACCAGTCGCGCGGTGGACGCCGCTGCCCGGCTGGCTGCCTTGTTGCGCACCGCAGCCGATCAGATCTCCACCGGCGAGTCCGCCGAGCAAGTGCTGTGGACGGTCTGGGACGGCACGAGGTGGCCGACCCGGCTGCAGGCTGACGCCGAGGGTGACGGTGACGGTGCACCGCAGGCCAATCACGACCTCGACGCCGTGTGTGCGCTCTTCGCGGAGGCCGCCAGGGCCGAGGAGCGTGATGCCCGGCGCTCCGTCACCGAGGTCACGCGAGCGCTCGAGGAGCAGCAGATTCCAGGCGACACGATCGCCCAGAGCGGTGATTCCGGCGAGGCCGTCCAGGTGATGACGGCTCACCGGTCCAAGGGGCTCGAATGGCCACTCGTGGTGGTCGCTGCCGTGCAGGACGGCGAGTGGCCCGATGTTCGTGGTCGCGGCAGTCTCCTGCAGGGTGATCGGCTGTCGCGAGACGGCGTCCTGCCGCCGTCCTCGCCGTGGGCTGCCGCCGCCGAGGAGCGCCGCCTGTTCTACGTGGCTTGCAGCCGGGCACGAACACGGCTGGTCGTCACCGCGGTCGCCAGCGGGTCAGACGAGGGAGACCAGCCTTCGCGGTTCGTCGGCGAGCTGCACGCGCACGTCGCCGGTGAGCCGGATCGGCGGGTCCGCACCTTGCCGGCGGCGCTGGCCCGACCGACGCGGACGCTGTCGCTGCGTGGTGCGATCGCCGAGCTGCGACGCATCGGCGAGTCGACCGCCGATCCCGCGGTTCGAGAGCGCGTCGCAGTGAGGTTGGCGCAACTCGCCACCGTCCCGGCTGCCCGCTCGGCCCATCCTGACCGCTGGTGGGGTCTGGCCCAACGCACCACCAACGACACACCCCTGCGCGACCCCGACGAGCCACTGCAGCTCTCCGGGAGCCAGATGGACCGGCTGTCCAAGTGCACCCTGCAGTGGTTCCTCAACCACGAGGCGAAGGGTGAGCGCGGCACGTCCGCCGCGCAGGGATTCGGCTCGATCGTCCACGCGCTCGCAGCCCAGACGTTCCTCGACGGTGTTGAGCCCGACGTCGACGAGATGGCCGCACACCTCGACGACGTGTGGGGTGCGCTCGGACTGCCGGAATGGATCAGCGCGCGCGAGCGGGACGCGGCGATCGAGGCGCTCGGCCGCTTCGTGCAGTGGCATCGGAGCAATCCGCGCGAGGTCATCGCGGTGGAGCATGCCTTCAATGTCGTGCTCGATGTGGACGGTCGCGAGATCCGGCTCACGGGTTCGATGGACCGAGTGGAGCTGGGCGACGACGGAGTCCACGTGATCGACCTCAAGACGTCCAAGAACCCCCCAAGCGGTCCGCAGGTCGCGACGAATGCCCAGCTCGGGCTCTATCAGGTCGCGGTGGATGCGGGGGCGACCAGCGAGCTCGCCCCGGGTGCCGGAGCGGCCGGAGCGGAGCTCGTCCAGCTCCGCAACGACGCACCCCGGACCGTGGGTGTGCCCAAGGTGCAGCCGCAGCCCGGGCCATTTCCGGACCAACCGTTCTTCGCTGTCGAGCAGCTGCGCCAGGCCGCCCGGGACATCGGCGCGGAGCAGCTCAGTGCGGTCAGGGACGACAAGGAGCAGTGCAAGTACTGCGACTTCACCCACGTATGCCCGGCCAAGGACTCCGGCGCCTCGATCCTCGGAGGGCAGGCATGACCGGACTTGTGCGCGACGAGACTCATCTGCGTGAGCTGCTCGGCATCGACTTCACCGCACCGCAGATGGCGGCGATCACCGCCGGGCTCGACCGGCCCAGTGCGATCATCGCCGGCGCCGGCTCAGGCAAGACGACCGTCATGGCCGCGCGAGTGGTGTGGCTGGTCGGCCATGCGGGCATCGCGCCCGAGCGCATCCTGGGCCTGACGTTCACCAACAAGGCAGCCGCCGAGCTCGGCCAACGCATTCGCGCCAGCATCGATCTGCTGGGAGTCGATCACGAGATGCTCGGCTGGGGCGACCCGACAGCATCCACCTATCACGCCTTCGCGGGTTCGCTGATCGCCGAGCATGGTCTCCGCCTCGGCATCGAGCCCGATCTGCGGGTCGTCACCGACGCCACGCGGTTCCAGCGGGCCGCGCGGGCGATCGAGTCCTACTCAGGACCGCTGGCGCATGTCACCACCCATGTCCCGACGCTGATCGGTCAGGTGATGGCCCTCGACGCCGAGTTGTCCGAGCACCTGGTGGACACCGGCGACCTTCGCGACTTCGACCGCACGATCATCGCCCGCCACGACCCGGCCGCCAAGCTCGTCGCCGTCGTACGAGATGCGGCTGCCACGGCTCGGACCCGCACGGACCTGAGTCGGCTCGTCGACGCATACCGGGAGCTGAAGAAGGCTGACGGTGTCATCGACTTCTCGGACCAGATGGCGTGGGGCGCGCGCCTCGCAGCCGTTCCTGAGGTCCAGAGCGCGCTGCGCGAGACGTACGACGTGGTGCTCCTCGACGAGTATCAGGACACCTCCGTCGCACAACGGGACCTGCTGATCGCCCTGTTCTCCGGTCTCCCCGTCACGGCTGTCGGCGACCCGGCCCAGGGCATCTACGGCTGGAGGGGCGCGGCCACTGGCAACCTCGAGGAGTTCCTCGACGACTTCCCGGCGGGTGACCAGACCCGCGGCCGATTGTTCTCACTCACCGAGACGCGCCGGTGTGCTCCCACCGTCATCGACGCAGCCAACGACATCGCCGAGGAGTTTTACCTGACGTCGAAGGTCGTGCAGCCACTGACCTCGGCCAAGCCACCGGGTGGACGCGTCGATGTCGCGTTGCACCACACGGTCGACGAGGAGATCGAGGCGATGGTCGCGGAGGTGGCTCGCACGCACGCCGCCGGCGTGCCGCTTCGACGCATCGCGATCCTGGTGCGGGTGGCGCGCGAGAACGGTGCGATCGTGTCGGCCCTGCGGCGGGCCGGCATCCCGTTCGAGATCGTCGGTCTCAAGGGCCTGCTCGACCAGCCCGAGGTGGTGGACGTGCTGTCCCTGCTCGAGGTCGTCGACGACGTCACGGCCAACCCGGCGATGCTCAGGCTGCTGACCGGCGCCCGCTACAACGTGGGACCGCGCGACCTGGCACTGCTGGGGCGACGTGCGCGACAGCTCACCGGCAGTCGTGCGGCCGGCGATCGTGCCTCGCTGGCCGAAGAGCTTGCCCATGCCGTGGAGGGAACCGATCCCACCGAGATCGTCGCGCTGGCCGATGCTCTGGAGGATCTCGGCGACCTGCCCTACTCGGATGAAGCCCGTCGCCGGTTCACGGAGCTGTCAGGCCTGATCACCGGTATCCGTCGCCACAGCAGCGAGCCGCTGATCGAACTCGCTCGACGCGCGGTTCGGGCACTCGACCTCGACATCGAGCTCGATGCTGGACGGGTGACTGGTGGGGCCGACAACCTGGCGTTGTTCTTCGACGCGGTGGCCGCATACGGCGAAGCAGACCGCTTCGCGTCGTTGTCGGGCCTGATCGCCTAT
>CAVXBS010000005.1:0-4345 GCA_963759975.1 uncultured Actinomycetota bacterium | reverse complement strand
TCCGAACGCTGCTTCCACCACCTCGCCGCACCGGTGCGCCGGGTCACCGGATTCGACATCCCCTACCCGCCGCCCAAGCTCGAGCACCTCCACCTGCCGAGCGTCGACCGCATCCTCGACGCCGTGGATGACCTCCAGTGGGACGACGTATGACCCGGGAGACGTTCATGCTGCCTGACCTCGGTGAAGGGCTGACCGAGGCGGAAGTCGTGCGCTGGCTCGTCGCGGTCGGTGACGAGGTCGTCGTCGACCAACCCGTCGTCGAAGTCGAGACCGCCAAGTCGATCGTCGAGGTCCCTTCGCCGTACGCCGGCCGGGTCAGCGAGCTGCACGGCGCGGAAGGCGGCACGGCTGCAGTCGGCAGCCCGCTGATCTCGGTCGAGCCTGTGCTGGTGCCCGCTGCGGCGACCGGAGAGGCGTATCGCGAGGAGGAGAAGGCCGGTTCGGGCAACGTCCTGATCGGCTACGGAACGCCCGAGGGATCCGGCAGCGGTCGCCGCAGGCGTCCCCGTGCCCCGCATTCGGCAACAGGGGAGCCGAACGTGCCGGCCCAGGGACGGGTCCCGCGGGTGACATCGCCATTGGTACGCCGGCTGGCCAGGGAGGCCGGCGTACCGATCCTCGGGATCACCGGCACCGGGGTCGACGGGCTGATCACCCGCCGCGACGTGCAGGCCGCGATCGATGCGAGCGCCCCGCAAGCGGAGCGGCAGATGGCGAGCCGTACGGGTCTCGAGGTGGCGCAACGCACGCCGATGAGCGGCTTCCGCAAGGCTGTCTCGGCGGCACTGTCGCGGAGCCGCAGCGAGATCCCGGAGGCGACGGTGTGGGTCGACGTCGACTTCACGGAGCTGTTCGCCGTGCGCTCCGCAGCCAAGGCGGCGGGCAAGCCCGTCCCGGGGCTCCTGGCCTACCTGGCTCGCTTCACGGTCGCCGCGCTGAGGGCCCACCCGGAGCTCAACGGCGAGGTCGACGCGGCCAACGACGAGCTGATCCACTACGCCGGCATCAACCTCGGGCTCGCCGTGCAGACCGATCGCGGCCTGCTCGCGCCTGCGGTGCTCGACGCGCACCTGCTCACGACCGCAGAGCTCGATGCCCAGATCCGCAGGGTCACCGAGGCTGCGCGCGAAGGGCGGGCCACGCAGGCAGAGCTCACCGCAGGCACGTTCACGCTCAACAACTACGGCGCGTTCAACGTCGACGGGAGTGCGGCGATCATCAACCACCCGCAGGTCGCGATCCTCGGCTTCGGCCGGGTCATTGACCGCGCCTGGGTGGTCGAGGGTGAGCTGGCGGTCCGCAAGATCGCCCAGATGTCGTTCGTGTTCGATCACCGCGTGTGCGACGGCGGCACTGCCGCTGCCTTCATGCGGGTCGTCGCCGACGCGATCGAGTCACCCGCATCGGCGATTGCCAACCTCTGAGCTCCCCTTCGGCCCCTTGGCGAGCGAGAAGTCGGCCCCTAGCCCGAGGGACGAGGGCGTGAGCGAAGCGAAGGGGCATACGTACGCCGAGATGTTCGGGTGAGTGACGAGCGCGCGTGGGTCTCGCCTCGGGCTTCGCCCTCACAGTCGGCCGCGGGCGGCCTCCTTGGCGAGCGAGCACTCGGCCGCGGGCGGCCTCCTTGGCGAGCGAGAACTCGGCCCCTAGCCCGAGGGACGAGGGCGTGAGCGAAGCGAAGGGGCATACTTACGCCGAGATGTTCGGGTGAGTGACGAGCGCGCGTGGGTCTCGCCTCGGGCTTCGCCCTCACAGTCGGCCGCGGGCGGCCTCCTTGGCGAGCGAGAAGTCGGCCCCTAGCCCGAGGGACGAGGGCGTGAGCGAAGCGAAGGGGCATACTTACGCCGAGATGTTCGGGTGAGTGACGAGCGCGCGTGGGTCTCGCCTCGGGCTTCGCCCTCACAGTCGGCCGCGGGCGGCCTCCTTGGCGAGCGAGTTCTCGGCCGCGGGCGGCAGGCGAGCGAGCACTCGGCCCCTAGCCCGAGGGACGAGGGCGTGAGCGAAGCGAAGGGGCGTGCGCCGAGATGCTCGGGCGGGCGATGGCTCAGAGTGCTGTCTCGGTGACCTCGCCGGTGAACATCGTCGTCGAGGCGACGTCGAACGTCTTTGCGTCGGCGGCGGTCTCGGCCATCTCGGGTGACTTGAGGGCGGCCTTGAGCGCCTCGGCGTCGTCGAACCACAGCTCGGCGACGAGGTAGGGCGCCTCGCCACCCAGACCTCGAGGGTGCGAGCGGCTGAAGCGGCGCAGGCCTGGCAGCTTCGACGCGAGGGGGATGTGCACCTCGGTGTAGTGCTGTTCGAACGCCTCGGGGTCGGTGGGCGCGCCGTACTGGATCGTGATGCGGTGCATGTGAGTCCTCAAAGGGTCTTGGCGACGAGGGTCAGGACGTCGTACGTGGCGACGGGCTGGCCCTCGGAGTTGGCGACGACGGCGTCCCAGCGCACCTCACCGTAGTCGGCGCTGTTGCGGGGAGTGATCTGCTTGACCGTCAGCGTGACGTCTATCGTGTCGCCGGCCTTGACCGGCGTGAGGAACCGCAGGTTGTCGACGCCGAAGTTGGCGAGCACCGGACCGGGGTCGGGGTCGACGAACAGGCCGGCCGCGAGCGACACGACGAGGTAGCCGTGCGCGACGATGCCACCGAACAGTGGGTTGGCGGCTGCCGCCTCGGGGTCGGTGTGGGCATAGAACGTGTCGCCGGTGAACTCGGCGAAGTGGCCGATGTCGTCGAGTGTCACGGTGCGCGACGCCGAGCGGATCGTGTCGCCGATGCGCAGCTCGGCGAGGCTCTTGCGGAACGGGTGCACGTCGTCGACGTGCTGCCCGGAGCCCTTGATCCACTGTCCGGTGATGGCGGTCAGCATGTCGGGCGACGCCTGGATCGCGGTGCGCTGCATGTGGTGCAGGACGCCGCGGATGCCGCCGAGCTCCTCGCCGCCGCCAGCCCTGCCGGGTCCGCCGTGCACCAGCATCGGCAGCGGCGAGCCGTGGCCCGTCGACTCCGGGGCGGCGTCGCGATCGAGCACCAGGATGCGACCGTGCCAGGGCGCCAGGCCGAGGGTCACGGCTCGTGCGACGGCGGGGTCATGCGTGACGAGGGAGCCCGCGAGGCTGCCCTGCCCCCGGGCGGCCAGCGTGATGGCCTCATCCACCGAGTCGTACGTGATGAGGGTGCTGACCGGGCCGAACGCCTCGACGTCGTGAGGTTCGCTGGCGCCGGCGGTCGCCCGCAGCAGGATCGGTGACATGAACGCACCGGCCTCGGCATCTGCGTCGACAACGTCGGTGTGGTCGGGGTCGCCGTACACGATCTCGGCCGAGCCACGCAGGATCTGGACGGCTTTGCGGACCTCGTCGCGCTGGCCGAGGCTGGCGAGGGCTCCCATGCGTACGTCGGGGTTCGCCGGGTTGCCGACGGTGATCTTCGCGAGCCGCGCGCTGATCGCCGCGATGACGTCGTCTGCCATCGCGGTGGGGACGATCGCGCGGCGGATCGCGGTGCACTTCTGTCCCGCCTTGACCGTCATCTCCGCGACGACACCCTTGACGTACAGGTCGAACTCGGGGTCGTCGAGTGTGACGTCGGGACCGAGGATCGAGCAGTTGAGCGAGTCGGCCTCGACGCCGAGCTGCGCGCCGCCGTGCAGCACCGAGGGGTGCTGGCGCAGCGTCGCGCCGGTGCTCGCCGAGCCGGTGAACGCGATGGAGTCCTGCGCGCCGAGCTGGTCGAGCAGCCCGTCGGGGCTGCCGCAGAGCAGCTGCAGCGAGCCCTCCGGCATCAGACCGGACTCGATGATGCGCCGCACGACGAGCTCGGTCAGGTATGCCGTCTGGCTGGCCGGCTTGACGATCGTGGGGAGGCCGGCGAGGAAGGCCGGGGCGAGCTTCTCGAGCATGCCCCAGACCGGGAAGTTGAAGGCGTTGATCTGCACTGCGACGCCCGGACGCGACGTCCAGAGGTGCTGGCCGAGGAACACGCCGGTCTTGCCGAGCTGCTCGGTCGCGCCGTCGAGGATCACGGTGTCGTTGGGCAGCTCGCGGGTGCCCTTGCTGGCGTAGCTGAAGACCGTGCCGATGCCGCCGTCGATGTCGACCTGGGAGTCGCGGAGCGTTGCTCCGGTGCGCGCGGACAGCGCGTAGAGCTCGTCCTTGTCCGTGCCGAGGTGCTTGGCAACGGCCTTGAGGATGCTGGCGCGCTGGTGGAACGTCAGGGCGCGAATGGCTGGTCCGCCGACCGTACGACCGTGCTCGACCATCGCCGACAGGTCCAGGCCGGTTGCCGAGATGCGGGCGACTTCCTCACCCGTCGCCGCGTCGAGGAGGGGCTTGCCTTCGTCGGTG
>CAVXBS010000004.1:0-7113 GCA_963759975.1 uncultured Actinomycetota bacterium | reverse complement strand
GACCGATCTGGCACCCCGGCTGCGGGCTCTGGGCTGACCTGGGCTCACCCCGCGTGCCGCGCTCGTACGGCACGCCGCGACCGCGTGACTGGTTCGGTCAGGTCGCGAACGGCGACCTGACCGGGAAGCGGCTCGTCGGCACGGTGTCGATGTTGTCGGTCGCTCCGAATGCCGAGGTACTCGCCACCATCCGCGTCATCCGGTCATGGAGATCGGCGTCGTCGGCCGCCCCGAAGAACGCGTGGAGGTCGTCGCGGACATTGACGGCGAGACCCTCCACGCCCAGGTTCAGCAGCTCGTCACCGACGGGTCCGCGGATCCGCTCACACCAGTGGTCGTCGGGCTCCGCGACGCGGAGCAGCACCACGACCTTTTCCACGACTGCTCGTCAGGTCGCGGAGACGAGGGTGTCGGTGTCGATCGCGATCCGGCCGAGCAGCCGCATCAGCAGGTCCCGCTCGTCCTTGGTCACACCATCGAGGGCGCGGGCCTCGGCGGCGTCCCGAGCAGTCGCGAACGTCGCGAACATGCGCCGGCCCGCTTCGGTGATCTGCGGGATGCGGACGCGGCGGTCCGACGGATCGACCGTACGCACGATCAGCTCGAGCCGCTCGAGTCGGTCGAGGACAGAGATCAACGTCGTCTTGTCGACACACACGACGCGGCTCAGCTCGAGCTGGGTGCGCTGCTCGCCGTCCTCGAGCGCCGCGAGGACGAGCCAGTCGCGGGCGTCGTTGAGCCCCATCTCGGCCGCTGCGCGATCGAGGTAGATCGTGACCCGGTTGACGGCAGCGTGGAGCAGGATCGTGAGGTCGTTGGGGTACCCCGCAGCGCAAGTGGCCAGTGACTGCGTCTCGGCCTGTTCCGCCGGCGATGTTCCCATGCTCCGCAGGGTATCCCTGTCCGGGCATATGTTCAACGTCGGATAAGTCACATTCGGATCGTCTGGACTCGGATGATTGTGTCTCGTACGTTGTGGGATGTCGATGAACGCCATCGCACCAGACCTGAGGGACATCCCATGACAACGATCCAGACCGAGACGCCCACCGGCGTCGACCCGCGTCGATGGCTGGCGCTGGTCGTCATCGCCGTGGCGCAGCTGATAGTCGTGCTCGACGCGAGCATCGTGAACATCGCCCTGCCGTCCGCCCAGGACGCGCTCGGCATCTCCGACGCCAACCGCCAGTGGGTCGTCACCGCGTACGCCTTGGCATTCGGCGGGCTGCTTCTCCTGGGCGGCCGTATCGCTGACTTCGTCGGCCGCAAGCGCGCCTTCATCATCGGCCTCGTCGGGTTCGGCGTGGCCTCCGCTGTCGGCGGCCTCGCGCAGAACCAGGGCGAGCTGTTCTCCGCTCGCGCCCTGCAGGGTGCGTTCGCCGCCCTCATGGCGCCCGCCGCGCTGTCGCTGATCAGCGTCACGTTCACCGAGCCCAAGGAGCGGGCCAAGGCGTTCGGCGTCTATGGCGGCATCTCGGGCGGTGGCGCTGCACTGGGCCTGATCCTCGGCGGTGTCCTCACCGAGTACGCCTCGTGGCGCTGGACCCTGCTCGTCAACACGCCGATCGCCATCGCGACCGCTGTGGCCGCGGCCATCCTCGTCCGTGAGAGCCGCGCCGAGGGCAAGCCTCGCTACGACATCCCCGGCGTCGTCACCAGCACGCTGGGCCTCGTCGCTCTGGTCTACGGCTTCACCAAGGCCAACGAGAGCGGCTGGTCGGCGACCAGCACGATCCTGCTGCTGGGCGCGGCTGTCGTGCTGCTCGTCTCGTTCGTCGTGATCGAGCGCAACACCGCTGAGCCGCTGCTGCCGACCCGGGTCTTCCTGGAGCGCAACCGCGCTGCAGCGTTCCTCGTGTCGCTACTGCTCGGACTCGCCCTGTTCGGCATGTTCTTGTTCCTCGTCTACTACATGCAGGGCACGCTGCAGTACTCCGCCGTGAAGTCCGGACTGGCCTTCCTGCCGTTCAGCATCGGCGTCGTGGGCGGAGCAGGCGTGGCGAGTGCGCTGCTGCCTCGCATCGGGCCGCGTCCTCTGATGGTCGGTGGCACCCTTGCGGCTGCGGTGGGCATGTTCCTCTTCGCCCAGATCACGGTCGACGGCAGCTATGTCACCACCGTCCTGCCGGCGCAGATCGTCATGAGCCTCGGCGTCGGACTCGCGTTCGTCGCGCTGTCGAGCACGGCGCTCATCGGGGTCGAGGACCATGATGCGGGTGTCGCCAGTGCGCTGGTCAACACGACGCAGCAAGTCGGCGGCTCGTTGGGCACGGCGTTGCTCAACACGATCGCGGCGACGGCGACGACCAGCTACATCGCCGCCAACGGGGTCGCCAAGACCGCCGACGGCGTGGTGCACGGGTACACGGTCGCCTTCAACTGGGGGCTGGGCGCACTTCTCCTGGCCGCCGTGTTGTCGCTGGTGCTGGTGACCAAGCAGATCCCGCCGGCCGCCGTCGAGGGTGACGAGACGCCGTTCGAGCACGCTGAAGAGCTCGTGGTCGTGTAGCCCCGCTCGATCGGTTGACGACCGAGGTCCCCTGCGAACACGCTTCGCCGGGGATCTCGGTCGCATCCGCGGAGGTGATGGTGTCACCGGCAGGCGTCACGTCCTCGAGGCTGTTTTGCATCGTCGAGCGTCGAGTGGATGTGGATCACGTTGTCGAGGCCGGCCATCGCGAACAGCCGGTGGACCCGTCCGGCGAGCCCGAACAGGTCGAGGGTCCCGCCCTGCTTGGCGACGGCCTTCTGCACCAGGACGAACGCCGAGAGCCCCGAGGAGTCGATGAATCGGGACTTCTGCATGTCGACGATCAGGTGGTGGTGACCCGCGTCGACCGCTGCCAACAGGTTTTCGATGAGCAGTGGAGCGGTCGCGACGTCGACCTCGCCCTCGACGGACACGACCCGGTGTCGGCCTTCGTCTCGTGACGTGAGCGTCATGGGCGCGGGCTCGGACTGCCGGGCGACGTCCTCTGCGGCAGGGGCCTGCAGGCCGCCATCGGTCTCGGGAAGCTCTCGCTCGTCGACCACGCGTTGTGCGATGACCGAGAGCTTGACGTTGTAGGTCTGGGAGTAGCGACGTAGGACGTCGAACGCGCGATCACTGTCGATCGCGAAGCGTTCCATCAAGATCCCCTGTGCCTGCCCCAGGAGGTTGCGGCTGTCCACCGCGATCTTGAGGTGGAAGACCTCCTCGCTCGACGCCAGAGCGACCGAGGCATGACGGGCGAACGTCGTGGCCACCGCCAGGTCGCCGGTCGTGAAGGAACCGGGCGCCCGGCTGTAGAGGTTCAGGGCGCCGAAGGTGCGGTCGGCGGTCTGCAGTTCGACGCTCAGCACCGCTCGAAGACCGAGCAGCGCGACGCGCTCGGTCCAGCGCGGCCAGCGACCATCGTCCAAGGTGTCCTCGATGAGCACGTAGGAGGGAGCGGCCCGCACGTCGAGACCCGGTCCCTCGCGAAGCGACTGTTGGAACTGGTCAGCTTTGCGTACGAGCATGGACGTGGCTGCCGCCGTCTCGATCTTGTTGCGCCTCGTGACCGTCACGCCGGCCTCGTCGCACTTGATCGCGGAGCGGGCGTAGCCCACCACGAGCTGGACCGTGGCGCGGGGGACCTTCTCCTCGTGGAGCGCCAGAGCCATGCGGGACAACAACTCAGATGGTTCGTGGTTCATGCGTCCCCTTCCTGCGCTCGCCCGCTGCCGGAGTCGTGGGTGTTTCGGCTCCTCGGGCCGCCGTCATGGTTCCACAACCTGACCTGCGGGGATAGGCCCGCGGCTCTCCGCGGGCGGCACACGCGTCCGGTCCGAGCGCTCGTTGCGTCCCGCGACGTTCCGATACGCTGACCCGATGAATCCCGTCGCTCGGCACAGCGTCAACATCAGCGGGCCCGATGATGCGACGACGATGATCTTCGCGCACGGCTTCGGCTGCGACCAGCACATGTGGAGGCACGTGGCGCCCGCCTTCGCCGGCGATTTTCGTGTGGTCACGTTCGACTACGTCGGTGCCGGCGCGTCCGACGTCTCGGCATACGACCCGGCGCGATACAGGACCCTGGACGGATACGCGGACGACGTCGTGGAGATCCTCGAAGCCGTCGGTGCCGACGACGCCGTCTTCGTCGGTCACTCGGTGTCAGCGATGATCGGGGTCCTGGCCTGCGTCAAACGCCCCGACCTGTTCTCGCGGCTCGTCATGGTGGGACCCTCTGCGCGCTACATCGACGACGACGGCTATGTCGGGGGCTTCTCCTCGTCCGACATCGATCAGCTGCTCGCGTCGATGGAGAGCAACTACCTCGGCTGGTCGCGCGCCATGGCGCCCGCGATCGTCGCCAATCCGGACCGACCAGAGCTCGGCGAGGAGCTGACGGAGAGCTTCTGCCGGTCTGACCCGGACATCGCACGGCAATTCGCCGAGGTGACCTTCAGGTCCGACAACCGCGGGGACCTCCGCGCGGTGACGGTCCCGACCCTCGTCCTGCAATGCAGCGACGACATCATCGCCCCGCAGTCCGCCGGCGAGCTGGTCCGCGACGAGGTCCCTGATGCCACCTATGTCGTGCTGGACACGAGTGGGCACTGTCCCCACCTCAGTGCTCCCGCCGACACCATCGCGGCCATCTCGTCGTTCGTGCGCTAGCTCGTGCCCACAGACGCCTCAGACCTCTTCGACCGTGCCCCCTGCGGCTACGTCCAGCTGGATCCGCACGGCACGATCATCGCGGCGAACGCCCGGTTCCTCGCGATGGTCGGACGCGATGAGGAGCAGGTCGTGGGAAAGACGACATTCGCCGCACTGCTGTCGATGGGTGACCGCATCTACCACGAGACCCACTACCGGCCGACGCTGCAGATGCACGGGGAGGTGCACGAGATCGCCTTCGAGCTGGTTCGTCCCGACGGCAGCACCGTCCCGGTGCTCGTGAGCTCGAACTCCGGCGAGTCTGCCGACGGGCCCATCACCCGGACCATCGTGTTCGAGGCGCGGGATCGCCGGTCGTACGAGCGGGAGCTCCTCGTTGCGCGGCGGGAGGCCGAGATTGCCGAGGCTCGATCGAGCGAGCTGGCCCACACCCTCCAGCAGACCTTCATCCCGCCCGAGCCACCCGTCATCGACGGTCTCGACGTCGTGGCGGAGTACCGGCCCGCTGGTGACGGGAGCGAGGTGGGCGGCGATTTCTACGACGTGTTCCAGGTCGGTCCCGGCGAATGGGTGATCGTGCTGGGCGACGTGGTCGGCAAGGGCGTCGAGGCTGCTGCCGTCACCACGTACGTCACCCACTCGCTTCGCGCCATCGCGATGCAGAACACCGCTCCGGCACAGATGCTGACGGTCCTGAACCGCGCGCTGCTCTCGACCGAGCGTGACCGGTTCTGCACCGTCGTGGTGCTGCGCCTGCGTCGCGAGGACGATCGATGGCTTGGCACGGTGAGTGTCGGCGGCCACCCGCTGCCGATCCTGCGCGACCGCCACGGTGGCGTCCGCGAGCTCGGCACTCCCGGGTCGCTGGTCGGTGCCTTCGCCGCGGCTCGCTTCGTGGACGACAGCTTCGTGATGCACGCCCTCGATGCCATCACGGTGTTCACCGATGGCATCACCGAGGCACGCCACGAGGATGACTGGTACGGGGACGACCGGCTTGTTCGTATCGTCACGGACACCCCCGACGGTCGCGACGTCCCCTCCCGGGTATTGCGTGACGTGATGCAGTTCCAGGGTCCGGCCGCGCGGGACGACATCGCGATCCTCACGGCCACCGCCGTGCCCTCGGAACCGTCGTGATCCGGGTGAGTCAACCGATCACGTAGCGCGTGCTCGCCATCTCGATCGAGGAAGCGCGTTCTGGCGCCAGGTCGAGAGGGTGTCGGCGAGCGGCGTTCACCATGGGTGGCTTCAGCTTCTGCTCGGCAACACGTCTCTCACGGCGTCGATCGCCTTGGCCAAGGGAGGCCGATCGTCGCCGCCACCGGCCCAGACCGGGTCCTGCGGGAAGGGACCCATCGGATCCGCCTCCTCAGGGCTCTTGGTGTTTGGGTCGAGCGAGCGACGGAACGCGTCGGCCAGTCCCACGAGCTGATGGTGCGGCGGAAGCAGCGATTCCCGGAAGTCGTCATTCGCGGCGACCATGTCGTGCCGGAGGCTTTCGACCAAAGCCTCAACCGTGGGTCGGGGCACGTCAGTGAGGCTGCCGACGAGCGTGCCCACCAGTGCTGTGGGCAACAGCGGGAGGTCGACCTGCAGTCGACCGAGCCCTGCGTGCGTCGTGAAGGCCTTCAGCAGCGCTCCGTAGCGCAACTGCTCCGGTCCGCCGACGTCGAAATGCCGTGAGGGCCCGATGTAGTCGAGCGCGCCTGCCAGCGCCTCGAGGACGTCGACGACGGCGATCGGATGGACCATCGAGTTCATCCAGGTCGGCACGGCGTGGATGGGCATCCGCTTGCTGACCTGGCGAATGATCTCGAACGAGGTGGACCCGCTGCCCAGGATCACAGCAGCACGCAGCGTGACAACGGTGGCCGACGTGTCGCTGAGAATGCGCTCGACTTCCCGCCGCGACGTGATGTGCTCGGAGAGTTCCGCATCGTCCACCTCAGGGACGATGCCGGACAGGTAGACGATGCGCTGGAGCTCATGGGCAGCGACCGCTTCCGCGAGGTTGACTGCCGCCCGGCGATCGGTCTCGGCGAAGTCGTCGCCCCCCATGCCGTGGATGAGGTAGTAGACGGCATCCACGCCCTCGCAGGCGGCCGCGACCTGGACGCTGTCGAGTGCATCCATCACGACGGTCTCGACCCGGCCGCCCCACCACGGTGGCTCACGGGCCGGGTTGCTCGTCGTGGTCCGCACCTCGTGGCCGCGCTCGAGCAGGAAGGGCACCAGGCGACCCCCGACATAGCCTGTCGCGCCGGTCACCAGGATCTTCACGTCGCGCTCGCCGTCTGCATACTTCATTAGACGGCAGTGATGCGACCCGCGCATTGTGGTGCGGGACATACGGGCGAGCTTCCTGTTGCCGAACTCGTCCACGTTCGGAGCCGAACCAGCCACGTTCGATCTTTGCGCTTCAGTTCCAGTCGCTGTGGTGCCCCCGACAGGAATCGAAC
>CAVXBS010000003.1:0-7154 GCA_963759975.1 uncultured Actinomycetota bacterium | reverse complement strand
CCTCGAGCGCGGCGCGCTCGCCAGCATGGGAGACCTCGACCCGGCAGGGCCGTCATTCGTACGGCGATCGTGCTGCCTGTTCTACCGCGTGCCGAGTGCCGGCATCTGCGGCGACTGCGTGCTCGACGAGGCGCCGACCTCTGCGTGAGCCCCCGCCCGGTGGCACCATGGCGAGTGAACGACCCCATTCCCGAGGAGCCACGATGACCTGGATCGGCCCGACCGCCAAGAGGAGCGCCAAGCTCGCCGTGAAATACGGCCCCCAGGCCAAGATCACCTGGGAGAAGGTGGGCAAGCCGGCGAGTGAAGCTGCCGCCAAGAAGGCTCAGAGCCAGCTGCAGCGACGCAAGGCGTTCGCCAAGTCCGCCCACGGTCACCGTCGGCGAGGTCCTGCGCCAGATCCATCAGGGCGAGCCGGTCTGGGTCGTGTTGTCACACGGCGAACCGGTGGACTGTTTCCCGCCGGTCGACGTCGACCTGCCAGAGCTGATCAAGAATGCGGATCTGTCCGCTGCGGTCTCGTCGAAGGAGTTCGAGGTGAAGCGGGTCAAGGCTCGCGTCGAACGGGCCCGTCAGCGGCGGGCCAAGCGCTAGACCTGGTGAAAGGTCGCGCGTGACACCATGACGGGGTGACGAATCGCTCCCACGCCGACCGATGCCCCGGCGTCCTGCGACCGTGGATCGCCGAGGACGGCGCGATCGTGCGGCTGAGACTCATCGGCGGCGTGCTGCCGACCTCGGCCCTGGCGACCTCGTCGGCATTGCGAGCCGATTTCGGCGACGGCAAGATCCTGCTGACCAAGCGGACCAATCTGCAGCTCCGCGGCATCGCGCACGCCGACGGCTGCGTGCCCGCCGTGCTGGTCGACGCGATCGCCGCGGCCGGGCTGCTGCCCTCGCCGTCCCACGAGCTGATCCGCAACATCATGGTCTCGCCGCTGACCGGTCGCGTCGGTGGACGAGCCGACCTGCGCGCGACCGCACGGGAGATCGACCACCTGCTGCGTGCCGAGCCGGACTTCGCGGGTCTCGCCGGCCGCTTCCTGTTCTCCTCGACGACGGCCGCGGCGACATCGCCTCGCGGTCACTCGACCTCGGCCTGATGGCCGTCGACGCCGAGACGGTCCAGCTGCGCGTCGGGCTCGCATCAGTGGGGCCCGCTCGTGGCCCTCGACGAGGCGCCCGAGACCCTGCTCTCGTACGCTCACGCGTTCCTCCGGCTGCGCGGCGAGGGCGAGTCCGCGCTCTGGCACATCGACGAGCTGCCCGAGGGTGGCGCCGAGCTGCTCGGCACGCATCATGCCCGCGATCTCCGGACCCAGGTCAGCGCGCTCCCCCCGCCGTACGGCATCATCGCGCAGGACGACGGCCGTAGTGCCGAACACCTCCCGGTGCCCGACGGCCTGCTCACCCCCGAGCTCGCGGCGACGATCCTGGCTCGCGCCGGCACCGAGGTGATCGTGACGCCGTGGCGAAGCATCGTCATCCCCGACCTGGAGACTGCATGAAACGACCCACGCGCCACTTCGACTACGTCGCCGACGGACCGGCGATCTATGTCGACTCGTTCGCGACGATCCGCGCCGAGGCCGACCTGTCGCACCTACCGGCCGACGCCGAGAAGGTCGCCGTGCGGATGGTGCACGCCTGCGGTCAGGTCGACCTGACCCGTGACCTCGACATCCATCCCCGACTGGTGTCGGCGGCTCGTGGCGCCCTCGAGGCCGGCGCGCCGATCCTGACCGACGCCAACATGGTCGCCTCGGGTGTCACCCGCGCCCGGCTGCCCAAGGACAACGAGGTGCTGTGCCTCCTGCGCGACGAGCGGGTGCCGGCGCTGGCCAAGGAATGGTCGACGACCCGCTCCGCCGCCGCGGTGTCGCTGTGGGCGGACCGGCTCGACGGTGCCGTCGTCGCATTCGGCAACGCCCCGACGGCTCTGTTCCACCTGCTCGAGATGCTGCTCGACGGCGCGCCCCGGCCGGCCGCGATCATCGGCACGCCGGTGGGGTTCATCGGCGCCGCCGAGTCCAAGGAAGCGCTGGCTTCCCTCTCCCGACAGCACCCCGACCTGGACATCCCCTACCTGACGGTGCACGGTCGCCGTGGTGGCTCGGCGATGGCCGCATCCGCGCTCAACGCGATCGCCCAGGAGCGCGAATGACCGGCCGCCTCTACGGAGTCGGGCTCGGTCCCGGCGACCCCGAGCTCATCACGCTCAAGGCTGCGCGGCTGATCGCCGAGGCGGACGTCATCGCGTTCCACGCCGGCGTCGGCAAGCAGTCGAACGCCCGCCGGATCGCTGCCGGCTTGATCCCGGACGGCGTCATCGAGGAAGAGCTGCGCTATCCGGTGACGACCGGCACCACGGCCCACGCCGGGGGCTATGCCGGTGCGATGGCGGAGTTCTACGAGGCGTCGGCGGCACGTCTCGCGGTCCACCTCGAAGCCGGTCGAACGGTCGTCGTCCTGGCCGAGGGCGATCCACTGTTCTACGGGTCCTACATGTACATGCACGACCGCCTGGCCGACCGGTTCGAGACCGAGGTCGTGCCGGGTGTGACGTCGTTCGCCGCCGCCACAGCGACCACCGCGTCGCCGCTCGTACGCCAGACCGATGTGCTCACGATCCTGCCCGGGACCCTCGACGAGCCCGAGCTGGCCCGCCGCCTCGCGGACACCGACGGCGCGATCATCATGAAGCTCGGCCGTACGTTCCCCAAGGTCGTCTCGGCCCTGCGCCAGGCGGGCCGCCTGGAAGGTGCGCTGTACGTCGAGCGCGCGTCGATGCCCGAGGAGCGCTGGCTCCCGGTCGCGGACGTCGACCCGGCGACGGTCCCGTACTTCTCCCTCATCGTCGTCCCCAGCGACACCAAGCCCACGGTCGTTGATGACCTGTCCGCTGATCGAGTGCCGCGAGGAACGAGCGGTGTATCGAGATCAAGGACACAACCACCGAGCCTCCTCGTCATCGGCCTCGGCCCAGGTCCCGACCGCTGGATCACCCCCGAGGTCACCGCAGCGCTCGCCGAGGTCGAGCACGTCGTCGGCTACGCGCCGTACGTCAACCGCGTCCCGCAGCGCGAAGGCCTCACCCGGCACGCCTCCGGCAACACCGTCGAGGTCGACCGCGCGCGCCTGGCCCTCGACCTCGCACTCAAGGGCGAACGGGTCGCCGTGGTGTCCGGCGGCGATGCCGGCATCTTCGGCATGGCTGCCGCCGTGTTCGAGGCCGCCGGAGACGAGGCGTACGCCGACGTGCCGATCCAGGTGCTGCCCGGTCTCTCCGCCGTCCAGGTCGTGGCGGCCCGCGCGGGTGCGCCGATCGGGGGCGACTTCGCGGTCATGAGCCTGTCCGACCGACTCAAGCCGTGGGCGCTGATCGAGAAGCGGCTGCGCGCCGTCGCCGAGGCGGACCTCGCGCTGGCGATCTACAACCCGGCGTCCCGGTCCCGCACCACCCAGGTCGCTGACGCGCAGCAGATCCTGCTCGAGCACCGCGCCGGTGACACCGTCGTGGTCGTCGGCCGCGACGTCGGTCGCGACGAGGAGTCGCTCACGATCACGACCCTCGCCGAGCTCGATCCGGCGACGATCGACATGAAGTGCCTGCTCCTCATCGGCGCCTCCGGCACACGTACGACCACAGCCGGCCAGGTCTGGACCCCACGCTTCAGCGAGTGACCACACGGTTCTGACAGGATGTCACCGTGACCGAGGTGACACCAGTGGGGCGTGTGTGGCGCGTGACGATGTACGCGATGTGCCTCGTCATGGTGCTCAGCGGGCCAGGATTTCTCGCCCTCGGCATCCTGCTGGACGGCGATCTCTGGGCCGTCATCCTGATCGCCGCGGTGCTCTCGCTGATCCTGACCCCACTCGCCCTCGCGATGTGGTTCGACGTCCACAGGACCGCACGGGGCATGCGCCGCCTCGAGGTCGCGGGGGTCGCGGGAACCGCCGAGGTCCTCTCGGTCACCCATACGTCGTACGACGACCGCACCCGCGTCGAGCTCAACCTGTCGATCAGCGCGCCGGGCGTCGAACCGTTCGAGGCGCTCCACACCCGAGATGGCAGCGACGATCTCGAGGTCGGCACGACACTCGTTGTCGTCGTCGACGCCGCCGACCGGGTCTACGCGGTGTCGTGAGATTGCACTGCCGGTCGATCGTTCCCGATACGATCGAGGGCAGTTCTGGTGGATCCTGGCGCATGTGGCTCCTGTGATCGGGAGCGGAGGCGTGGTCGCTGGTGAACGGTCTTTCACGCGAGAACCCTGCGTCGGCTCTGCTGCTCTCCTACCTCGACGACCAGCTCCAAGCGCTCACGAAGCAGAGCCGTCGCGTACGTCGGGACCATCCCGACTCGGTGCACAAGATGCGCATCGCCACCCGTCGGTTGCGCGCGGTCCTGGCGACGTACCGGCCGCTGCTCGAACCCGACGTGGCCGCCCACCTGCGCGGTGAGCTGAAGTGGCTGGCCAGCACCTCAGGGCAGGCCCGCGACGCACAGGTCCTGCACGAACGGCTCACCCACCTGCTCGATGATCAGCCGGCGGAGCTGGTCGTCGGGCCGGTCCGCCAGCGCATCGACGAAGAGCTCGAAGCCGATCTCCGAGTTGGGCGGGAGGCAGTGACGATCGCGCTCGGCGGCGACCGGTACGTCCGGCTGGTCGACGCCCTCGATGACGTGCTGGCCAGTCCACCCCTCACGCCTCGGGCGGGGAAGCCGGCGCACCAGGTCATCCCCCGGCTCCTCGACAAGACCGGGAGACGACTGCACCGTGCGGTCGAGGCAGCGACCGGCACCGAAGGCCCCGAACGCGACACCGCCCTCCACGAGGTGCGCAAGTGCGCCAAACGGCTGCGGTACGCGGCCGAGGTGGCCATGCCGATCCACCCGAAGCGGGCGGTCCGGCTGTCCGAGACAGCGCACGACCTGCAGCGCGTCCTCGGCGCGCACCATGACAGCACCGTCGCCCGGGACCTGCTGCTCAGGCTGGCCGCCGAGGCGCGTCGACGAGGCGAGAGCGATCTGACGTACCGGCGGCTCCACGCTCTCGAGGACGGCGCTGCCGCCGAGCTCGATGCGAGATTCCTGCAGGCCTGGGCCGACCCGCCGAAGACCGCGCTGTGACTCAGCGGCGTTTGGCCGAACGGTCGCGCGCCGGGTCGTAGAGATACGACTCTCCCCCGCGTACGTCCGCGGCCAGCGCCTTGCCGACGAGGATGACGGCCGCCTGACGCAGCCCCGCGGCCTCGACCTGGTCCGCGATGTCGCCGAGGGTGCCCCGCAGGATCACCTCGGTCGGCTGGCTCGCGTTGGCCACGACGGCGACCGGGCAGCTGGCGCCGTACGACTCGGCGAGCTCGGCGGCGAGCGTGCGCGTGCGGGTGATCGCGAGGTGCAGCACGAGGGTCGAGCCGGTCGCCGCAAAGGCAGCCAGCGCCTCGCCCGACGGCATCGCGGTCGATCGCGCCTGCGTACGGGTGAGCACGACTGACTGCACGACTTCGGGCACCGTGAGCTCGGCGCCGAGCAGTGCGGCCGCTGCGGCATACGCGGGCACGCCCGGTGTCACGTCCCAGGGCACGCCGTGCGCGTCGAGCCGCTTGGCCTGCTCGTGCAGGGCGGAGTAGATCGACGGATCGCCGGAGCACAGGCGTACGATTTCGAGCCCGGCGGCGTGGGCATCGACGATGCGCGCGGTGATCTGGTCGAGGTCGAGGTCCTGCGTGTCGACGAGCTGGGCACGGTCGGGGCAGTGATCGAGGACCGCGTGGTCGATGTAGGTGCCGGCATAGACGCACACGTCGGCGGCATTGAGCAGCGCAACGGCCCGCAGGGTCAACAGGTCGGCCGCACCGGGCCCGGCGCCGACGAAGTGAACCGTCATGCCTGCTCCTCCGCGAGCTCCGACTTGGTCACGGTCCACTGGGTGATGGCGCGGGCCGGAGTCCAGCCGGTGAACGTGCCGATCGGCGCTGCGTGCTCTACGTGGAGGCGGGTCAGCTCGCCACCGAGCTGCGCATAGCGGACGGCCAGCACCGCCTCGGTCTCGAGCGTCACGCCGTGCACCACGAGGCGGCCGCCGGGGCGCAGCGCGGTCCAGCACGCGTCGAGCACACCCTGCTCCGTCGCGCCACCACCGATGAAGATCGCGTGCGGCGCCTCCAGGTCCGTCAACGCCTCGGGGGCGTGGCCGGTGTGGACGTCGAGCGCAGGTACGCCGAGCGTGTCGGCATTGCGGGAGATGCGCGCGGCACGGTCCTCGCGGGCCTCGATCGCGATCGCCCGGCAGGTGGGGTGGGCGCGCATCCACTCGATCGCCACGGAGCCCGCGCCCGCTCCGACGTCCCAGAGGAGCTGACCCGGCAGCGGGGCTAGGCGCGCGAGGGCGGACGCGCGTACGTCGCGCTTGGTGATCTGGCCGTCGTGGTCGAACGCACCCTCCGGTAGCCCGGCGGTGAAGCCGAGCGCGGTCGCACCGGAGCTCACGAGCTCGACCGCGACGACGTTGAGGTCCGGTGCGGAACGGTCGCCCCACGAGGCGGCGACGCCATCTGTGCGCGACTCGGCCTCCGAGCCGAGATCGGCCAGCACCGTCATGGGGCTGGCGCCGTACCCAGCCGTCGTGAGCAGCCCGGCCACTTCGGCGGGGGTGGACCCGTCGGACGACAGGACCAGCAGTCGGAGGCCTGGGGCGAGGGACCGGGCCACCAGGTGCGGGTCGCGGCCCACGAGCGTCACGACCTCGGTCGACTCGGCCGACCAGCGCATACGGGCCCGGGCGAGGGCGACGGAGGACAGCGCAGGCACGACCTCGACGGCGTCCTTGCCCAACAGGTCGACCAGCGTCGTCGCGACGCCTGAGACGAGCGGATCGCCGGAGGCGAGGGCCACGACGTCCTGCCGCCGTGCGTCGCGAGCAGGGCAGGCAACCCCTCGCGCAGCGGCGACGGCCATGGCTCGCGCGTCTGCTCGCCGTCAGGCAGCATCGCCAGGTGCCACTCGCCGCCCAGCACGACGTCCGCAGCCTCGACGAGTTCCTTGGCCCGGGCCGTCAATCCGGTCCAGCCGTCCGCGCCGATCCCGACGACCGTGACCTGTGTGCTCATGCCCGTGACGATATCTGCCTGGCAACTTCGGCCAA
>CAVXBS010000002.1:0-3174 GCA_963759975.1 uncultured Actinomycetota bacterium | reverse complement strand
CAGCCGAACGCGACGACGCGGCTCATGCCCTCGACCGCCTCGCTGCCCAGATCGCCGAGAAGGTCGACCTCGACCAGCTCCTGGCGCTGGCGCACTCCGCGCCGGACCTGGAGGCCGAGCCGTGGGACGCGATGCAGGCGGTCAGTCCTCCGGCCGGCCCTGGGCAGGCCGCCAGCGGCCGGCCGGGAGGAACCCAACGTCCAATCGTCGCGATGGCCGGCGGACGGGCATTCACGTTCCGGTACGCCGAGACCGAAGAGCTGCTCCGCGCGGCCGGCTGCCAGGTCGTGACGTTCGACCCGCTCACCGACGAGGCACTGCCCGAAGGCACTGCCGGGCTCTACCTCGGCGGCGGATTCCCCGAGGTGCACGCTGCGGGCCTTCCGCCAACGCCCCGCTCCGTGAGGCGCTCCGCGCGGCCGTCGACTCCGGCATGCCGACGTACGCCGAGTGCGCCGGCCTGCTCTACCTCTGCCGATCGGTCGACGGCATGCCGATGGTGGGTGCCCTCGACGCCGAGGCGGTCATGACACCGCGGCTGACGCTGTCGTATCGCACCGCGATCGTCCCGACCGACCAGCTGACCGGCGTCGCCGGCACGCGGGCCACCGGCCACGAGTTCCACCGAACGACCGTGACCCCGGCGTCTGCGGATGCTGCGTGGCTCATCGACGGGCAGCCGCACGGCTTCGCGTCTGCGACGCTGCACGCCTCGTACCTCCACACCCACTGGGCCGGCCACCCGAAGATGGCGCAACGATTCGCGGACGCCGTGCATGCGTACGTGCCAGACGCGACCACGTCGCGAAGCGAGATGAAGAGCCGAGCGGAGCTCGGCAACACGTCCGCGCGGAGCGCGGCCCGGACGGAGTCCGGCACCAGGCCGGAGGCCTGGATGTGGCACGGCGACCAGGAGCTCTCAGAGAGTCTCATCGACTTCGCGGTCAACATCCACGACGACGTACGACCGGAGTGGCTCGAGACCGCGCTCCGGGCGAGCCTCGACGACATCGGTGCCTACCCCGACGCAACGGCGGCGCAGCACGCCATTGCCCAGCGCCAGCCGCCTCGACGAGGTGCTCCCGACGGCCGGCGCCGCCGAGGCGTTCGGACTCATCGCGCGAGCCCGCGCCGCGCGCCGCCCTGTGGTCGTGCATCCGCAGTTCACCGAGCCGGACGTCGCCCTCGCCGCCGCCGGCCATCACCCCGAGCACGTCCTCACCGACCCGGCGAGCGGCTTCGTCCTCGACCCCTCGCAGGTGCCCGACGACGCCGACCTCGTGATGATCGGCAACCCGACGAACCCCACGAGTGTCCTGCACCCCGACCAGTCCCTGCGCAGGCTCGTGCGGCCAGGTCGGGTCGTCGTGGTCGACGAGGCGTTCATGGACTCGGTGCCCGACGAACGCCACTCCCTCGCCGCGATCACCGATCCCGGCCTCCTGGTCGTGCGCAGCCTGACCAAGCTGTGGTCGATCCCCGGCGTCCGTGCCGGATACGTCCTGGGGTCGCCGCAGCTGCTCGCCGAGCTCAAGGGCCACCAAGCGCCGTGGTCGGTGTCGACCGCCGCTATCGCCGCGATGATCGCGACTGCGACACCCGAGGCCCTCGCCGAGGCCGCGAAGCGTACGACCCGGATCGGCCAGCACCGACGCGTGCTGACCGACGGCCTGACGGAGCTCGGCATCCACCACGTGCCCGCCGCCGCGCCCTACGTCCTCGCCAAGGTCGGCACCGGCGCCCACGAGCGGCTTCGGGCCGCGGGTACGCCGTGCGCCGCGCCGACACGTTCCCCGGCCTCGACGACACGTGGGTACGCATCGCCGTGCGCAAACCCGACACGACGCGCAAGCTCCTCGCCACGCTGGGGATTGAGGGGCCATGGACCTGACCCCCGGAACCCCCGCCCTCGTGATCGGCGGCGACGCCCGCGCCGCCGCCCAGGTCGCGACCCTGCTCGAGCGCCGGCGCCGTCGTCACCGTCGTCGCCCCGACCGTCGACCGCCTCGATCGAGGACCTCGCCGACCGCGGACTCATCACCTGGCATGCGCGCGAGGCCGAGCATGAGCCGACATCCAGCGGGCCGGCATCGTCCTCACCGAGCACGCCGACCGCACGACGCCCGACCGCATCCTCGACCGCGGCACCGTGACGTTGGTCGGCGGCGGCCCCGGCGATCCCGGCCTCGTCACCGTCGCCGGCCGCGAGGCGATCGAGAATGCCGACGTCATCGTCACCGACCGGCTCGCGCCCTTGGCCGCCCTGACCTGGCCGCGGCCCGACGCCGAGATCATCGACGTCGCCAAGATCCCCGGCGGCCGGTCGACGAGCCAGGACGAGATCAACCAGCTCCTCGTCGAGCACGCCAAGTCCGGCAAGAATGTCGTCCGGTTCAAGGGCGGCGACAACTTCGTCTTCGGCCGCGGCAGCGAGGAGCTCCTCGCCTGCCTGCACGCCGGCATCGAGGCGCGGGTCGTGCCCGGCGTCAGCTCGGCGATCGCGGCGCCGGCACTCGCGGGCATACCCGTCACGCACCGGGGACTGACCCAGGGCTTCACCGTGATCTCCGGCCACGTGCCGCCGGGCCACCCCGAGTCGACGCTCGACTACCAGGCCCTCGCCACCTCCGGCACGACGATCGTGGTGCTGATGGGCGTCCGCACGCTCAGCGCGATCTGCGCGGCGCTCGTCGACGGCGGCCTCGACCCCGACACCCCGGCAGCCGTGATCGCCGACGGGACGATGCCGAGCCAGCGGGTCGTACGCGCGACGCTCGCGACGATCGACGATGCAGCCTCCGACCTCAGCGCCCCGGCGGTCGCGGTCATCGGCGATGTCGCCGACATCGAGGGCCTCGCGTGATCCTCTGGGTGCGCCACGGGCAGTCGACGTGGAACGTCATCGACCGCATGCAGGGCCACGAGCTCAGCCCGCCGCTGACCGACCTCGGGCCGCGAGCAGGCCGCCCGGCACGGCCGAGCTCCTCGCGGACCGCGGCGTCGTACGCATCCTCAGCTCCCCGGCCGTGCGCGCGCGGCAGACCGCCGACATCATCGGCGCCCGGCTCGGACTCGAGGTCGATCGAGGAACCGCTGCTCCTCGAGAAGGGCCTCGACGAGGACTACACCACCGTGCTGGTCCGCGTGCAGCAGCTCCTGGCGCAGGACCTGCCT
>CAVXBS010000001.1:0-5067 GCA_963759975.1 uncultured Actinomycetota bacterium | reverse complement strand
GCGACCGCCATTTGCCCCTGAGAGCGACAGAACGGCGGCTGTGACGACGGCGGAGACCCTCCACCGATCTCCGGTATGTCTGCAGGGCCACCGAGTCGCCCAAGGGGCCGTGCCTGGCGAACGCGCCATGGAGGGCTTGGGCCCCATCGGGCATCGTAGAGGGATGCCCACGACAGCGACCCGCCGTGACACCGCCCTGCCGGCGTTGTCGGTGGCTGTCGTGGCGGCGGTGACGCTGTTCGTGATGGTGCGGATCGCCGTGCAATCGTCGCAAGGACAGCAGTGGGACGACGACGCGATGGGCACGGTCGTCGCGGGTCGCGACACCCAGCTCACGTTGCTGAGCGGACTCGGGTACGTCTCGATCGGTGCGATCGTCCTGGTCGCGATCGCCTGCGGCGGCGTCGCCCTGCTGCGCGGCAAGGCCAGGCTCGCGATCGGGGCAGCCGTCATCATCGGTGGCGCCGACATCACGACTCAGGTGCTCAAGCGCCTGTTCGACCGTCCCGACTTCGGGCTGGGCGTGCTCAACAGCCTCCCCAGCGGTCACACCACCGTGGTTGCGAGCGCAGTCGGTGCAGCGCTTCTCGTCGCACCCGGAGGCATACGCCCGCTGGTCGCGGCTGCCGGTGGATTCGCGACGACGCTCACCGGGGCCTCGACGGTCGTCGCGGGCTGGCACCGTCCCGCCGACGTGGTCGCGGCGCTCGCGGTCAGCCTGCTCTGGACCGGAGTCGTCGCGTGGTTCCTGCACGGTCCCCGCACTCCGGTGACCGGTACGTTCATCAGCGCCCTGCTGGGGTGCGGCGCCGCACTGGCCTTCCTGGTCGCGATCGGGGTGCGCCCGGCGTACGGCTGGGTCGGGTTCACCCAGGCGTCTCTCGTGCTCGGAGCCGTCACCGCCATGACCGCCGCTTTCGTGGTGGCCGCCGCGGCAGTGTCCCCGGCTGAGTAAGTCCTCTCCGGGAGTGTTAGCCGTAGGTGTCCCTCGGGCCTCTGGCGCCGCGGATCGAGCGAGGGCCCTTCTTCCATGACGGCGCCTGCGGGCCACGTACGACGATGCGGAGCACCGAGCCGTCGCCCATCAGCTCGTTGAGCTTGGCGACGATGCGCGGTGCCAGCAGGCGCAGCTGTGTGGCCCAAGCCGTCGAGTCCGTACGCACCTCGACCTCGCCGTCGTCGAATGCGATGACCTCGGAGTGCTGCGCGACCTCGGGCCCGACGATTCCGGCCCAGTCGGTGAACACCCGCTGCGCGGCGAGCCTCTCGTCCCACCCCTGGTCGTTGACGACTTCGCCCAGGAGGTCGGCGAGCAGGCTCGGCTCGTCGCGGGTGGCGCGGGCCGGCTTGGCCGGGCGCACACGGCGCTTCGCCGACGGCGGGAGGGGCGAGCCCTTGCCGCGATAGGACTTGGCGATGTCGCGGGCCAGGCCGAGGCCGTCGTCGGGTGTGGGCTCACCGGGTTCAGTCACGGACGACCTCACCTCCGGCGACGTTGAAGCGGTGACCCTTGAGCGCCTCGGGCACGTCATCGGCCACCGCGGCGGTGACCAGCACCTGCTCGGCGTCGCCGACGAGCTCGGCGAGCTGCTGGCGGCGGCCCTGGTCGAGCTCGGCGAACACGTCGTCGAGGATCAGCACGGGATCGTCTTCATCCTCGCGCAGCAGCTCGAACGAGGCCAGCCTCAGCGCGAGCGCCAGCGACCAGGCCTCGCCGTGGCTGGCATATCCCTTGGCGGGCAGGTCGCCGATGGTCAGGGTCACGTCGTCGCGGTGCGGACCGACCAGACTGATGCCACGATCCATCTCGTCGTTCCGGCGCCGCGCGATCTCGTCGAGCAGGGCCTGCCGGATGGCCTCCTGGTCGCGTTGGTCGGCGTCGAGATCCAGCGACGGCTTGTAGGTCGCGTTGACGACCCGCCGGTCGGGCGCGGCCGCGGCGGCGACCCGGACGTACGCCTCGGCGAGGTGCGGTGCGAGCGCGTCGAGGAGGAGGAGTCGGGTCGACACCAGCTCGGCACCCGTGCGCGCGAGGTTCTCGTCCCAGATGTCGAGGGTCGCGATCTCGACGTTACGCCGCCCGCGCGCAGACTTGAGAAGCGTGTTGCGCTGCTTGAGCACCCGGTCGTAGTCGGCACGCACGCCGGCCAGTCGCGGGGTGCGCAGCACCAGGAGCGAGTCGAGGAACCTGCGGCGATCGGATGGGTCGCCCTTGACCAGTGCGAGGTCCTCCGGCGAGAACATCACGGTGCGCAGCACGCCGATGAGATCGCGGGTCCGGGGCAGGGCTCCACGATTGATCCGGGCTCGGTTGGCCTTGCCCGGCGTGATCTCGAGCTCCAGCAGTGCGGTGCGATCACCTCGGACGACGTCAGCGCGTACGACGGCGCGCTCCGAACCCGAGCGCACCAGAGGTGCGTCGCCGGACACCCGGTGGGAGTCGAGCCGGGACAGGTAGTCGATCGCCTCGACCAGGTTGGTCTTGCCCTGCCCGTTGGACCCGATGAACGCCGTGGCGCCCGGCTCGAGATCGATCTCGACGGTGTCGTACGACCGGAAGTCGTGCAGGGTCAGGCGACTGACGTGCACGGGCTAGACGGGATCTGCGTGATCCGGTGCCGCTGGGTTCAGACCCTTCTCCTCTGCGGCCTTGACCGCGTGTCCGCCGAACTGCTGGCGCATCGCCGCGACGGCCTGCATCGCCGGTGACTCGTCCTGCCGCGAGGTGAACCGCGCGAAGAGCGACGCCGCGATCGTGTGCATCGGGACGGCGTTGTCGATCGCGGCCTCGACGGTCCACCGGCCCTCGCCGGAGTCCTCGGCGTAGCCGCGGACCTTGGACAGTCCGGGGTCCTCCTCGAGAGCCTTGACCAGGAGGTCGAGGAGCCACGAACGTACGACCGTGCCCTCGCGCCACGAGTCGAAGACCGCAGTGACGTTGTCGACCATGTCGACCTTCTCGAGCAGCTCGAAGCCCTCGGCGTAGGCCTGCATCATGGCGTACTCGATGCCGTTGTGGACCATCTTGGAGAAGTGCCCGGCACCGACCCGGCCCGCGTGGACGAACCCGGACTCACCTTCGGGCTTCAGCGCGTCGAACGCGGGCTGGACCTTGGCGATGTCCTCAGCGGTGCCACCGGCCATGAGCGCATAGCCGTTGTCGAGACCCCAGACGCCGCCGCTGACTCCGCAGTCGACGTAGCCGATGCCCTTCTCGGCCGCCAGGGCTGCGTGCTTCTCGTCGTCGGTCCACCGCGAGTTGCCGCCGTCGACGATGACATCGCCCTCGCCGAGCAGTCCGATGAGCTCCTCGACGGTCGACCGGGTGATGTCGCCGGCCGGCACCATGACCCACACGACCTTGGGCGACGGCAGCTTGTCGACGAGCTCCTCGAGACCGGAGACGTCCGAGACATCGGGATTGCGGTCGTAGCCGACGACGGTGACGCCGCCGTTGCGCATACGGGTGCGCATGTTGCCACCCATCTTGCCGAGTCCGACGAGTCCGATGTCCATGTGTGAGATCCCTCCGAGAGTCAGTTCTGCAGGCGTACGGGCATGATCAGGTAGCGGAACGCGACGTCTGGGTCAGCCCCGATCTCCTGGACACCCGAGATTGCCGCGGGCTTGGTGTGCTGCGTGAACGAGAGATGCACAACGGGGTCGGACATGACCGCAAGCCCCTCGAGCAGGTAGGTCGGGTTGAACCCGATCGAGATGTCCGCTCCGTTGACCGTGGCCTCGATCGACTCAGAAGCCTGGGCCTCGTCGCCGCTGCCGGCCTCGAGCAGGAGCTGGCCCTCGGAGAACGACAGGCGCACGGGCGTGTTGCGCTCGGCGACGAGTGCCACGCGCTTGACCGAGTCGACGAACGCCTGGGTCTCGACGTAGGCGACGGTCTCGGCCTGCGCCTGGAAGAGCTGGCGTACGCGCGGGAAGTCGCCCTCGAGCAGACGGGTCGTGGTGCGGCGGGTGCCGTTGCCGACGACGCCCTCGAAGCCGATCAGCCCGTCACCGGACTCCCCGGACGACACCGCGATCGTGACGTCGCCGCCATTGGTGAGCGAGCGGGCGGTCTCGTTGAGGACCCGGGCCGGCACGAGTGCCTGCGCCGAGAGATCGCTGGCCTCGGGGTACCACTCGAGGTCACGCAGGCTGGCCCGGAAGCGGTCGGTCGCCATGAGCGAGATCGTCGAGCCCTCGAGCTCGAGGCGGACGCCCGTCAGCAGCGGGAGCATCTCGTCGCGACCGGCCGCCGCGCTCGCCTGCGACACGGCGGTCGCGAAGTCGTCGGCCTTGATCGTGCCCGAAGCGGTCGGCATCTCGGGCAGCTGCGGATATTCCTCGACCGGCATGGTCTGGAGGCTGAACCGGGCGTTGCCGCAGTTGACCTGGACCTTGGTGCCGTCGAGCGCGATGTCGACGGGCTTGGCCGGAAGCGCCTTGACGATCTCGGCGAGCAGGCGGCCCGACACGAGCGCCCGGCCGTCGGCGCTGACCTCCGCCGGGAGGGTGGCGCGGGTCGAGGTCTCGTAGTCGAACCCCGAGAGGGTGAGCCCGTCCGCGGCGGTCTCGATGAGCAGGCCGGCGAGCACAGGAACGCTCGGGCGATTGGGCAGGCTGCGGGCTGTCCAGGCGACGGCGTCGGCGAGCGTGTCGCGGTCGATGCGGAATTTCACGTGATGGGGCCTTTCCGAGGACGGGAGCCGTCGGGATGAATCCTGCCACGGTATCCGTGACCGGGGGTACTCAGGGGAAGTGCAGAAGATGTCATCCACACACAGCTCGTGACGTGACTTCTGCGGGGGTTGCCGGAGTAAAGAAGAGTAGTAGTCGTAGTAGCGTCTGTGGATTCGGTGGACAACCCCGATTTGCGCTGGTGAGACAGCGCTGGGGCCAGTGGACAACCTGTGGTCGGGCGGACGATGAAACTACACGTTTCTGTGGATGTCGGTTCTGCGTTCACACGGTGTTCACACAGCGACCGATGATGTCCACGTGACTCATGGGTTTTCCCACAGTGCCATCCCCAGCTGTGTATGTCCCAGGTGTGAATGGTCCGACCGG